>NZ_JBMOWE010000003.1:0-452462 GCF_049310725.1 Pantoea sp. BJFS-204
TATCAGACAATCTGTGTGGACACTGCGCGGGAAGGTATCTTCAGGTAAGGAGGTGATCCAACCGCAGGTTCCCCTACGGTTACCTTGTTACGACTTCACCCCAGTCATGAATCACAAAGTGGTAAGCGCCCTCCCGAAGGTTAAGCTACCTACTTCTTTTGCAACCCACTCCCATGGTGTGACGGGCGGTGTGTACAAGGCCCGGGAACGTATTCACCGTGGCATTCTGATCCACGATTACTAGCGATTCCGACTTCACGGAGTCGAGTTGCAGACTCCGATCCGGACTACGACGCACTTTGTGAGGTCCGCTTGCTCTCGCGAGGTCGCTTCTCTTTGTATGCGCCATTGTAGCACGTGTGTAGCCCTACTCGTAAGGGCCATGATGACTTGACGTCATCCCCACCTTCCTCCGGTTTATCACCGGCAGTCTCCTTTGAGTTCCCGACCGAATCGCTGGCAACAAAGGATAAGGGTTGCGCTCGTTGCGGGACTTAACCCAACATTTCACAACACGAGCTGACGACAGCCATGCAGCACCTGTCTCAGCGTTCCCGAAGGCACCAAAGCATCTCTGCTAAGTTCGCTGGATGTCAAGAGTAGGTAAGGTTCTTCGCGTTGCATCGAATTAAACCACATGCTCCACCGCTTGTGCGGGCCCCCGTCAATTCATTTGAGTTTTAACCTTGCGGCCGTACTCCCCAGGCGGTCGACTTAACGCGTTAGCTCCGGAAGCCACTCCTCAAGGGAACAACCTCCAAGTCGACATCGTTTACGGCGTGGACTACCAGGGTATCTAATCCTGTTTGCTCCCCACGCTTTCGCACCTGAGCGTCAGTCTTTGTCCAGGGGGCCGCCTTCGCCACCGGTATTCCTCCAGATCTCTACGCATTTCACCGCTACACCTGGAATTCTACCCCCCTCTACAAGACTCAAGCCTGCCAGTTTCAAATGCAGTTCCCAGGTTAAGCCCGGGGATTTCACATCTGACTTAACAGACCGCCTGCGTGCGCTTTACGCCCAGTAATTCCGATTAACGCTTGCACCCTCCGTATTACCGCGGCTGCTGGCACGGAGTTAGCCGGTGCTTCTTCTGCGGGTAACGTCAATCGACGCGGTTATTAACCGCATCGCCTTCCTCCCCGCTGAAAGTACTTTACAACCCGAAGGCCTTCTTCATACACGCGGCATGGCTGCATCAGGCTTGCGCCCATTGTGCAATATTCCCCACTGCTGCCTCCCGTAGGAGTCTGGACCGTGTCTCAGTTCCAGTGTGGCTGGTCATCCTCTCAGACCAGCTAGGGATCGTCGCCTAGGTGGGCCATTACCCCGCCTACTAGCTAATCCCATCTGGGTTCATCCGATAGTGAGAGGCCCGAAGGTCCCCCTCTTTGGTCTTGCGACGTTATGCGGTATTAGCCACCGTTTCCAGTGGTTATCCCCCTCTATCGGGCAGATCCCCAGACATTACTCACCCGTCCGCCACTCGTCACCCAAGAGCAAGCTCTCTGTGCTACCGTCCGACTTGCATGTGTTAGGCCTGCCGCCAGCGTTCAATCTGAGCCATGATCAAACTCTTCAATTTAAGTTTGATTTGCTTAAACAAGTTAAGCGGTGCTCATCTGTAAAACGTCATAATGAATTTCATTATGTGTTCACTCGTGAGGCTTGATATTTTTTTACGTCCGGAGACGCTGATATCAATCCTGCGAGTGCCCACACAGATTGTCTGATAAATTGTTAAAGAGCAGTGCGAACAGTGCGTTAGCGTCCTGTCGCGAGGTGGCGTATATTACGCTTTCCTCCTGCAGAGTCAACCTCTTTCTCAGAAGTTTTTCTCCGGCGGCGCAGTCTCCTGTGCCTCCTGACCCGTTTTCCGTTTCCGGTTTGCCGTGTCAGTGGAGGCGCATTATAGGGAACGGCTCAGATAGCGCAAGTGCAAATTGAGACTTTTTTACTGACCGTTCATTTTGCACTCAAAAGGAGTATTAAATAAGCAAAAACCCCTCAAAAGGGCAAAAAAAACGGGCCAGAGGCCCGTTTTTCATTCCACACCCTTACTGATGTGCAGTAATGATGTTGTTCTCCACATCCATTTCGATGGTTTTGCCTGGCACCAGTGAACCAGCAAGGATCTGCTGAGCCAGCGGGTTCTCGATCTGCTGCTGTATCGCACGTTTCAGCGGACGTGCACCGTAGACCGGATCATATCCGTTCTCCGCCAGCAGTTTGATCGCATCATCAGAGATGTGCAGCTGATAACCCCGTTCATCCAGACGTTTGTACAGCCGCTGCAGCTGAATCTGCGCAATAGACGCAATATGTTTCTCAGCCAGCGGATGGAACACCACCACCTCATCAATACGGTTGACGAACTCAGGACGGAAATGCTGTCCGACCACACCCATCACGATATCTTTCATTTCCGGGTAACTGAGATTGCCGAACCGCTCCTGGATTAAATCTGATCCCAGGTTAGAGGTCATAATCACCACGCTGTTACGGAAATCGACCGTCCGGCCCTGCCCATCCGTCAGACGCCCATCATCCAGCACCTGCAGCAGAATGTTAAAGACATCAGGATGCGCTTTCTCTACTTCATCCAGCAGGATGACCGAATAAGGCCGACGGCGCACAGCTTCGGTCAGATAACCGCCCTCTTCATAGCCGACATAACCCGGAGGTGCACCCACCAGCCGTGATACTGAGTGTTTTTCCATAAATTCAGACATGTCGATACGAACCATCGCATCGTCACTGTCGAACAGGAAGTTAGCCAGCGCTTTACACAACTCCGTCTTACCGACCCCGGTGGGCCCCAGGAACAGGAAGGAACCGATAGGCCGGTTTGGATCAGAAAGGCCTGCGCGACTACGGCGAATAGCATTTGATACCGCCTCAACCGCTTCATCCTGTCCGATGACCCGGCCATGTAAGTCCTGCTCCATGCGCAGTAACTTATCGCGCTCACCTTCCATCATTCGTGCGACCGGAATACCGGTCCAGCGTGCCAGAACATCGGCAATCTCCACATCGGTTACCCGGTTACGCAGTAACTTCATGGTCTTGCCTTCCGCCTGAGTCGCTGCGGCTAACTGTTTTTCCAGTGCCGGAATTTTACCGTACTGCAGCTCTGACATCTGAGCGAGGTCACCCTGGCGACGTGCCTGCTCTAAATTCAGACGCGCCTGCTCAAGTTCCGCTTTAATGTTCTGCGTGCCGGACAGCGAGGCTTTCTCTGTCTTCCACTCATCTTCCAGCTCGGCGTATTCGCGCTCTTTCTGGTTGAGCTCGGTTTCCAGCATTTCAAGACGCTTGATGCTGGCATCGTCCGCCTCTTTCTTCAGCGCCTGCTGCTCCAGCTTCAGCTGAATGATACGGCGCTCAAGGCGATCCAGTGACTCCGGCTTCGAGTCCATCTGCATACGAATGCTGGAAGCTGCCTCATCGATCAGGTCAATCGCTTTATCCGGCAGCTGCCGGTCAGCAATATAACGATGAGACAGGGTCGCCGCCGCGACAATCGCCGGGTCAGTGATTTGCACATGGTGATGCAGTTCATAACGCTCTTTCAGACCACGCAGAATGGCGATGGTATCTTCCACACTTGGCTCAGCCACAAAGACTTTCTGGAAACGACGCTCCAGCGCGGCATCTTTTTCAATGTACTGGCGATATTCGTCAAGCGTAGTGGCACCCACACAGTGCAGTTCACCACGCGCCAGCGCAGGTTTAAGCATATTGCCGGCGTCCATCGCACCGTCAGCTTTACCGGCTCCCACCATGGTGTGCAGCTCGTCGATAAACAGAATGACGTTGCCTTCCTGTTTCGACAGGTCACTCAGTACGCCTTTCAGACGCTCTTCGAATTCACCGCGATATTTCGCCCCGGCCACCAGCGCACCCATATCCAGTGCCAGTACCCGACGTCCTTTCAGACCCTCAGGCACTTCACCATTGATGATGCGCTGCGCCAGCCCTTCGACAATCGCGGTTTTACCCAC
The DNA here is from genome assembly GCF_049310725.1 of Pantoea sp. BJFS-204. Lineage (NCBI taxonomy): Bacteria > Pseudomonadati > Pseudomonadota > Gammaproteobacteria > Enterobacterales > Erwiniaceae > Pantoea > Pantoea sp. BJFS-204. The sequence continues at coordinate 4,005 of NZ_JBMOWE010000003.1, forward strand.
GCCAGGTTCACCAATCAGTACCGGGTTGTTTTTGGTACGGCGCTGCAGAACCTGGATGGTGCGGCGAATCTCTTCGTCACGACCGATGACCGGATCGAGTTTGCCCTTCTCTGCCCGCTCGGTCAGGTCGATAGTGTATTTTTTTAAAGCCTGGCGCTGATCTTCAGCCCCCTGATCGTTCACGTTGTCTCCTCCCCGCATCTGTTCAATCGCACTGGTGATTTTTTCACGCGTTGCGCCCGCTGCTTTGAGCAGATCGGCCAGTGAGCCCCGCGATTCCAGGGCGGCCAGAACAAATAATTCGGATGAAATAAAGTTATCGTTGCGCTTCTGTGCCAGCTTGTCGCACAGGTTTAATACCCGGACGAGGTCAGATGAGGGTTGTACATCGCCTTCGCTGCCTTCAACTTGTGGCAGGCGATCAATAGCCTGCTCAACCTGAGCGCGAAATGGCGTAACGTCGACACCGGCCGAAGTCAGTAAAGGTGAAACCGATCCGCCTTCCTGTTTGAGCAATGCGCTCATCAGATGCAGAGGTTCGATGAATTGATTGTCGTGTCCCAGAGCGAGGGACTGAGCGTCGGCGAGAGCCAGCTGAAATTTATTAGTAAGACGATCCAGACGCATAATTCCTCCCATTACAGGTCAAAATGCTACTGGAGATTAAATGAGGTCATCCCTCAAAATTTCAAGGTTAATGACCTGAGATTTGAGTAAAAAATACGCTAACTGGACCGTCTTATGGCGTAAGGTTATAACAGCCAGATCAAAGTTGCCATACGCCCGGTGATCCCATCGCGGCGGAAAGAGAAGAAATCGTCGCGCTGCGTAAAGGTACAACGGCTGCTGGCGCTGATTGAATTCACGCCCGCTGCCTGTAGTCGCATCTGCGCCAGCAGGCCGATGTCGGCGTAAAAGCGGTCACCTGATGGACGGAAAGCCTGCACAGCCCTGGGATCCTGAGCCATAAAGGCCTGACGGACTTCTTCGCCGACCTCAAACGCATCAGGTCCGATTGCCGGTCCAAGCCAGGCATGAATCTGATCAGGCGGCGAACGAAACTGCGCCAGCGTATTTTCCAGTATACCCGCACAAAGTCCGCGCCAGCCTGCATGTGCCGCCGCCACTTCCGTGCCATCCTGCGAACAGAACAGGACCGGAAGACAGTCAGCGGTCATGATGGCACAGACGACGCCGGGCTGATCGGTAATACAGGCATCAGCAGGTAATGGCGTACTTCCCCCTGCAGTCAGACGCACAACCTCAGTGCCATGAACCTGATCCAGCCACTGCGGCATGGCAGTTAAACCCGCCTCTTCCAACAGCAACTGCCGGTTACGCGCCACCGCATCCGGATTATCTCCCACATGCCCGCCGAGATTCAGTGCATCCCAGGGCGATGTGCTGATGCCGCCCTGTCGCTGCGTCGAGCAGGCCCGAACGCGTGACGGAGCGGGCCATTGAGGAGTCATCAGATTCATCACCAATTCAACTGGTCTTTAAATTCTTCAGTGTCTGCTTTTAACGCCGCGATGAGATCAACCATGTCCTGCGGAAGCGCAGCATGGAATTCCATTTCAATACCGCTGATGGGGTGATAGAGGCGCAACATCGTGGCGTGCAGTGCCTGACGATCGAAACCGCGCAGCGTAGTAATAAATGCTTCAGACGCGCCTTTTGGTGGACGCGGACGGCCACCGTAAAGCGGATCGCCCACCAGCGGATGGCTGATGTGAGACATATGCACACGGATCTGGTGAGTACGACCGGTTTCCAGACGCAGGCGCAGACGGGTATGGGCCCGGAAGTGCTCCATGATGCGGTAATGAGTGACCGCCGGTTTACCCATTGGGTGTACCGCCATGTGGGTGCGTTTGGTTGAGTGACGGCTGATAGGCTGCTCAACGGTGCCGCCCGCAGTCATGTTGCCAATCGCAACCGCTTCATATTCGCGGGTGATTTCGCGACGCTGCAGCGAGTCCACCAGATGCGTCTGAGCCGGAACGGTTTTCGCGACCACCATTAAACCGGTGGTGTCTTTATCCAGGCGGTGTACGATGCCCGCGCGCGGCACATCCATAATCGCCGGATAGTGATGAAGTAAGGCGTTTAATACCGTGCCATCCGGATTACCGGCGCCAGGGTGAACCACGAAGTCGCGTGGTTTGTTGATGACAATAATGTCTTCATCTTCATAAACGATGTCGAGTGGCAGATTCTGCGGTTCCCAGCGCTGCGCCTCCTCGATCTCAGCGTCAATCGCGACCAGCTCGCCGCCCAGCACTTTTTCTTTGGGTGTATCGACCATGACGCCGTTTACAGTAACGCGACGATCGAGGATCCACTCTTTTATGCGAGAACGTGAATAATCAGGGAACAATTCCGCCAAAGTCTGATCTAAGCGTTGTCCGAGTTGTGATTCGGATACCGTTGCGGTGAGTTGAACTTGTTGTGCCATATACAGCTTCTTCGTTAACGTTGGGTTTTCACGGCGATGCCGTTTAATATAATGTGCTATCGTACCTGGTCATTACCGGGAGCTATACGGACAGCTTCCGCCATAACATTTGAGGATAATCACTTCGTCATGACGCGTATGAAACATCTGGTGGCTGCTGCCACACTGAGCCTGGCACTTGTTGGTTGTTCCGGCTCAAATGACGCGGTACCGGACAGCCCGCCTTCTGAAATCTATGCTACAGCGCAGCAAAAGCTGCAGGACGGTAACTTTAAAGCTGCGATTAAGCAACTGGAAGCGCTGGATAATCGTTATCCGTTCGGTCCTTATTCGCAGCAGGTGCAGCTGGATTTAATCTACGCGTACTATAAAAATGCCGATCTGCCCCTGGCGCAGGCTGCCATTGCTCGCTTTATGCGTCTGAACCCCACGCATCCGAACATTGACTATGTCATCTATATGAAAGGTCTGACGGACATGGCGCTGGATGACTCCGCGCTGCAGGGCTTCTTTGGTATTGATCGTTCTGACCGCGATCCGACGCACGCTCGTGATGCTTTCCGCGACTTCTCTCAGCTGCTGCGGAGTTACCCGAACAGCCAGTATGCGGCTGATGCTCAGAAACGCCTGGTCTATCTGAAAGACCGTCTGGCTAAATATGAGCTGTCAGTGGCGCAATTCTATACTAAGCGTGAGGCTTATGTCGCGGTTGTTAACCGTGTCGAAGGTATGATGCGCGATTATCCGGATACGCAGGCAACACACGATGCCCTGCCGCTGATGGAGAATGCTTACCGCAATCTGCAGCTGAACGCTGAAGCCGATAAAGTGGCGAAAATCATTGCAGCTAACAAAAGCTGATCGTTCGAAGGATTTTCAGCCATAAAAAAAGCAGCCTCTCAGGGCTGCTTTTTTTTGCTCACAGAACAGTCAGATTTGGATCTGTTCTCAGCGAGCTAACTCATCAAGCATGCCGTGTTAATCGTTTCGCTTCAAGCCATTTCGGCCAGTTTCTCTGCCTTTCTCACAGAATGTTGTGACTGACAAAAAGTGACATTTTTTCGTGATCGAAATCCCACATTGAACGCTTTTTCGCGCTATGCTGAGAAGACCAAGACGGAAATGACAGAGAGGTAAGAACGATGATTCTGAACATTACCAGTAAACAAATGGACATCACTCCGGCAATCCGAAGCCATGTTGAAGACCGTCTCGCCAAGCTCGAAAAATGGCAAACCGACCTGATTAATCCACATATTGTCCTTTCCAAAGAGCCCAAAGAATTCGTGGCTGACGCCACTATTAACACACCTAACGGGACTCTGGTGGCCAGCGCCAAGCACGATGATATGTATACCGCTATCAACGATTTGATTGCCAAGCTCGAGCGTCAGCTGAATAAAGTTCAGCATAAGTCTGAAGCACGCCGCGCCAGTGCCAGCGTGAAAGACATCATTCCCGCCGACGAAGAGTCCTGATTTTCTTAACGCTGTTTCTTAACGCGCCTGCGGGCGCGTTTTTTATTGACAGCTTTTAAGCAGTACGGTTACTCTCAGGTCACTCTCTTTTCGGACATGACAATGAAACCTGATCTGTTTTTCTTCGCTTTCTTTTTTACCTTCCCCTGAACGGGAGGCCATTCGTCGTGTGAAAATGAAAGCGAAGACGAACACCGAAGCCTCCCAACCGGGAGGCTTTTTTTTGGATAGCATACAGGTGAGCCCTATGAATCCCGATAATCCATTGCTGGCGCTACGCGATAAAATCAGCGCCGTGGATAAAAAACTTCTGACGCTGCTGGCCGAGCGTCGTTTGCTGGCAGTGGAAGTTGCACAAGCGAAACTGGCGACGCATCGCCCGATTCGGGATGTGGAGCGCGAACGCGCGCTACTGGAGAATCTCATCGTACTGGGTAAGGCACACAACCTGGATGCGCACTACATCACCCGTCTGTTCCAGCTGGTAATTGAAGATTCCGTGCTGACTCAGCAAGCGCTGCTGCAAAAAAACCTCAACCATCCCCATGCGCATGCCGCCCGTATCGCCTTCCTGGGCCCGAAAGGCTCTTATTCGCATCTTGCAGCACGCAACTACGCGTCGCGCCATTTCGATAGCATGGTGGAGTGTGGCTGCCTGAAGTTTCACGACATCATCAAACAGGTCGAAAATGGCGTAGCTGATTACGCCGTGATGCCGATTGAGAATACCAGTTCAGGCTCGATCAACGATGTCTACGATCTGCTGCAACAGACAAGCCTCTCAATCGTGGGCGAGCTGACATTGCCTATCGACCACTGCGTGCTGGTGAATGGCCCCACCGATCTTCAGCAGATTGAGACGGTTTACAGCCATCCTCAACCGTTCCAGCAGTGCAGCCAGTTTATTAATCGTTTCCCGCACTGGAAAATCGAATACACCGAGAGTACCGCGGCAGCGATGGAGAAAGTGGCTGCGCTCAACTCACCTAAGGTGGCGGCGCTGGGCAGTGAGGCCGGCGGCGAACTGTATCAGCTGCAGGTGCTGGAACGTAATCTGGCGAATCAGCAGCAGAATCACACCCGCTTTATCGTGCTGGCCCGCAAAGCAATCGAGGTTTCTGACCAGGTGCCAGCGAAAACCACGCTGATTATGGCAACCGGCCAGCAGGCGGGTGCGCTGGTCGACGCGCTGCTGGTACTGCGTCAGCACAACCTGATTATGAGCAAGCTGGAGTCCCGCCCGATTAATGGTAATCCGTGGGAAGAGATGTTTTACATTGATGTGCAGGGCAACCTGCAATCAGAGCGGATGCAGCAGGCGCTGCAGGAATTACAGACCATGACCCGCTCTCTGAAGGTACTGGGCTGTTACCCCAGCGAAAATGTGGTGCCCGCTGAACCTGGCGAATAAAAAGAAGAAAAAAGGCATCCAACTGGATGCCTTTTTCATTGATGGATGGCTGTCATTTATGGGCGGCTGTCATTGGCCGATCGCAACAGGCTTCGGCTTTCGACCAGGAAGCGTTTTGCGTGATCGCCAAACCACTGTTCAACCCGGTTAAAGCTGGCGATAAACGCCTGCTTGTCGCCCTGCTCCAGCAGCGCAATCGCTTCACCAAACCGCTGGTAATAGCGTTTTATCAGCGCCAGATTACTCTCTGAAGACATGATGATATCCGCATAGAGTTGCGGATCCTGAGCGAACAACCGCCCCACCATCGCCAGTTCAAGCCGGTAAATGGGCGACGAGAGCGCCAGCAGCTGATCCAGATTGACGTTCTCTTCGGCTAAATGCAGACCATAAGCGAAGGTAGCAAAGTGACGCAGCGCCTGAATGAATGCCATGTTCTGGTCATGCTCAACAGCGCTGATACGATGCAGACGCGCACCCCAGACCTGAATCTGCTCCAGGAACCACTGATACGCTTCCGGTTGTCTTCCATCACACCAGACCACCACCTGTTTTGCCAGGCTGCCGCTGTCCGGGCCAAACATCGGATGCAGACCCAGCACAGGCCCGTTATGGGCAGCCAGCATTGCCTGCAGAGGCCGGTTTTTGACCGACGCCAGATCGACCAGAATACAATCTTCCGGCAGTGGTGGCAGTTGGGCAATCACCTGCTCGGTCAGGTGAATCGGCACGCTAATGATCACCATTCCGGCATCGCTGAGCAGAGTCTCAGCCTGAGGCCAGTCCTCTTTATCCAGCGTTTTAACCGTGTAGCCTGATAGCCCGAGCATTTTTTCAAACAGCCGGCCCATCTGGCCCTTACCACCGACAATCACCACCGGGCGCAGTTCAGGACAGAGGGTTTTAAAGCCTTTGTCATTCTCGCTGGTATAGGATTCCCGCATCACGCGACGCAGCACATCCTCAATCAGATCCGGTGGGACGCCGAGCGCTTCGGCCTCTTTACGACGGGAAGCCAGCATCGTCGCTTCACGCTCAGGCACATAAATAGGCAGGCCGTAACGGCTCTTCACCTCACCTACCTCGGCCACCAGTTCCAGTCGCTTAGCCAGCAGATCCAGCAACGCTTTATCAACACTGTCAATTTGATCGCGTAACGCGGTCAGTTCAGCCACCATTGCTCTTACACCTCTTGTGACAGACGCGCCGACAGCACTCCCTGCAGATCCTGATGCATTTCACGCAGCAACGTTTCGGTCACTTCCCAGTTGATGCATGCATCGGTTACGGAAACGCCATACTTCATTTCGCTGCGTGGCTGCTCAGAAGACTGGTTACCTTCATTGATATGGCTTTCCAGCATCAAACCAATGATTGAACGGTTCCCGTCTTTGATCTGCGCAATAGCGGATTCCGCTACGCCAGGCTGACGGCTGTAGTCTTTGTTCGAATTACCATGGCTGCAATCTATCATTAAGGCTGGACGCAGTCCCGCCTTGAGCATCTCTTTTTCACACTGCGCGACATCTTCAGGACCGTAGTTCGGCGCTTTGCCGCCACGCAGGATCACGTGACCATCCGGATTGCCCTGAGTCTGCAGCAGGCAGACCTGACCGGCCTGATTAATCCCGACAAAACGGTGTGGCATTGCGGCTGCACGCATGGCGTTGATTGCCGTTCCCAGACTGCCATCGGTGCCATTTTTAAAGCCTACCGGCATCGACAGGCCCGAGGCCATTTCACGGTGCGTCTGAGATTCAGTGGTACGTGCGCCAATGGCAGACCAACTGAACAGGTCGCCCAGATATTGCGGACTATTGGGATCCAGCGCTTCAGTGGCCAGAGGCAAACCCATTTCAACCAGGTTCACCAGCAGCTGGCGCGCAATGTGCAGACCCGCTTCCATATCAAACGAGTTATCCATGAAAGGATCGTTGATCAGCCCTTTCCAGCCGACGGTGGTACGAGGTTTTTCAAAATAGACGCGCATCACGATAAAGAGCTGATCTTTCAGCTGTTCAGAAAGGGTTTGCAGACGACGTGCATAGTCCAGTGCCACTTCGGTATCGTGAATTGAGCAGGGTCCGCACACCACCAGCAGACGCGGATCGCGGCCGGCAATAATGTCAGAGATAGTCTGGCGCGACGCCGCGACCTGATCCTGCTGTTCAGTGGTCAGTGGAAACTTCGCTTTCAGCTCTTCAGGCGTGATTAATACCTGTTCACCGGCGATATGCACATTGTTCAGCGCGTCTTTTTGCATGATGGCGATCCTTTGGCTCGTATTGGCAGTCATGGACTCCTCACTGAGGAATGCAAATACTGTATCACAGGCAATACATAGCGCAATATTATATGTACAGTTTTATTACCACGGATGAAGAAGGGTGCGAAATATACTTAAAATAAACAATAAAATCATGCATATAATAAAAACCTCAACCACAAAAAACCAAAGACAATTGTACAAATAAGTTTACAGTTAAGGTTATTGCCTTTCTTCTACCCACAGGCAGAATAAAAGAATCATTCTGTTCGCGCTGAGAGAGTTATGTACCCATCACCACAAAATATTTATCTGCGACCTTTTGAGCTCAGCGACGTATCTGCGTTTACCACTGCGGTTAATGCCTCGCTGGATAGCCTTATCCCATGGATGGTCTGGGCGCATCACGATTATCAGCCTCATGAAGCAGAAAGCTGGATCCGCTTTACCCACTGGCAACGGATGAAAGAGGAAGCGGAAGAGTTTGCCATCGTTGATCAGCATGACCAGCTGCTGGGGGGCGCAGGAATACGCTTTGCCCGTCATCCGGGTGACACCAGCGCAATTGGCTACTGGGTTCGCAGTGATGCCCAGCGTCAGGGAATCGCCAGCCGCGCGGTGGCCGCGTTGCTGCCGCTGGGGTTTTCACGCCCAGAGACCCGGGTGATTGAGATTCTGGCAGCAGAGGATAACCTGGCCAGTCGGGGCGTGGCTGAGAAGTGCGGTGGTCAGTTCATTGGCTGTCGCTATGGCCTGATCGTCTTAGAGGAAGGGCCGGTTAATACCGCGATTTATCATTTTCAGCGGCCGGACGACGGTTAACTGTAGGCAGCAAGGTTGGCAGTGACATAAAAAAGGGGCTGGCAGATGCCAACCCCTTGTTTGCTATTAACTTTTAGATGTCGCGTTAGCGATACCTTAGTTAAGACGCTCTTTAATACGAGCAGACTTACCAGTACGCTCACGCAGGTAGTACAGTTTGGCTTTACGCACAGCGCCACGACGTTTAACAGCGATGCTGTCAATTACAGGTGAATGAGTCTGGAATACACGCTCAACGCCTTCGCCGTTAGAAATTTTGCGAACAGTGAATGCAGAGTGCAGACCGCGGTTACGGATAGCGATAACCACGCCCTCGAATGCCTGCAGACGTTTTTTAGAACCTTCAACGACCCATACTTTCACTTCCACGGAATCACCCGGGCGGAAGGAAGGTACGTCCTGTTTCATCTGCTCTTGTTCAATTTGCTTGATAATGTTGCTCATAATTAAATCTCATATCCTGGGTAAACTGATAGTCGGGGAAGAGCTTACTCTTCCACATCATCGTTTTGTTGCTGCTGAGATTCCCGCTGGAACTCATTCAGCAACCTTGCTTGCTCTTCAGTCAGAGCCAGGTTTTCCAGAAGTTCAGGTCTTCTCAGCCAGGTACGGCCTAGCGACTGCTTCAGACGCCAGCGGCGAATATCAGCATGGTTGCCTGACAGTAATACTGCCGGGACCTCCACGCCGTCTAACACTTCAGGTCGGGTATAGTGCGGACAATCCAGCAAACCTTCCGAGAACGAATCCTCATCGGCTGACGCCTGCTTGCCGAGCACGCCAGGAATAAACCGGGCGACTGCGTCAATCATCGTCATCGCTGGCAGTTCCCCGCCGCTGAGAACGTAATCACCGATTGACCATTCTTCATCAATTTCGGTCTGGATTACGCGCTCATCAATCCCTTCATAACGGCCACAGACCAGAATTAACTTGTCCCGTGCCGCCAGTTCGCAAACGCCCTGTTGGTCCAGTTTGCGACCCTGAGGTGAAAGATATATCACCCTGGCCCCATCACCTGCCGCTGCTTTCGCTGCGGAGATGGCATCCCGTAAGGGTTGTACCATCATCAGCATTCCCGGTCCGCCGCCGTAAGGACGATCATCCACGGTACGGTGCCGGTCGTGCGTGAAGTCACGAGGACTCCAGCTCTGAATGCTGAGCAGACCGTTTTTTACAGCCCGGCCAGTTACCCCGTAATCGGTAATAGCGCGAAACATTTCTGGAAACAGGCTAATAACACCAATCCACATTGTATTCGCCGTTACGTTACCGTTCGATTCGGAGATCAAAAACCAGGATCCCAATCTACCTCAATGATGCCAGTAGAGAGATCGACTTTCCTGATAACCTGTTCATCAAGAAACGGAATTAACCGCTCCTGAGCACCGAATGCATCCTTCAGGTTTGCCTTAACGACGAGAACGTCGTTCGAGCCGGTTTCCATCATATCGATGACTTTACCCATCTCGTAGCCTTCAAGGTTAACTACCTGGCAGCCCATAAGGTCTTTCCAGTAGTAGTCGCCCTCTTCCAGCGATGGCAACTGCGTCGAGTCAACCTGAATTTCGCAATTGGTTAACTGAGCCGCCGCATCCCGATCTTCAATGCCTTTGACTTTGATGATCAGGTCCTGATTGTGGTGCTTCCAACCGTCCAGTTCGACCTGCTGCCATTTACCGGCGCGCTGGATGAACCAGGGTTGGTAGTTGAAGATGCTTTCAGCGTCTTCAGTGGAGGAAAACACTTTGAGCCAGCCGCGAATACCGTAGGCGGCTCCCATCTTACCCAATACAATCGGGTTAACAGGAGGCTGTGCGGCAATTTGTCTGCTCATGCTCACCACCGTGACAGATTAAGCTGCTTTCTTAGCTTCTTTGACCAGCGCGTTAACGCGATCAGAAAGCGTTGCGCCCTGGCCAACCCAGTGCTCGATACGATCCAGATCAAGACGCAGACCTTCAGCCTGACCAGATGCGATCGGGTTGAAGAAACCAACGCGCTCGATAAAACGACCGTTGCGTGCATTGCGGCTGTCAGTGACGACGACCTGATAGAACGGACGCTTTTTAGCGCCGTGACGTGCCAAACGAATTGTTACCATAACATCCTCTTCAGTTAATAAAACACCCGGCCCCCATCGAGGAACGGGGTCCGGGTGCTGTATAAAAAGCCCGAAAATTTTACTCATTTTGGCGAAAAAAGCAACCTAAACCGTGCCATTTCGGGCTTTTTTGTGGAACGCTTTAGCGGCCAGGAAAACCTGGCGGCATCATACCCTTCATGCCGCGCATCATTTTCGCCATGCCGCCCTTCTTCATTTTCTTCATCATACGCTGCATGTCGTCAAACTGCTTCAATAAGCGGTTAACGTCCTGCACCTGCATACCGGAGCCGGTCGCAATGCGGCGCTTGCGTGAGCCTTTGATGATCTCTGGTTTTTCACGCTCTTTGCGTGTCATCGAGTTGATGATCGCTTCCATGCGCACCAGCACTTTGTCATCCATCTGTGACTTCACATTGTCAGGCAACTGTCCCATACCAGGCAGTTTGCCCATCAGGCTGGCCATGCCGCCCATGTTGCGCATCTGCTTCAGCTGCTCAAGGAAATCGTTGAGATCAAAACCGTCGCCGGTTTTCAGCTTCTTAGCCAGTTTCTCAGCCTGATCGCGGTCAACCTTGCTTTCGATATCTTCGATCAGTGACAGCACGTCACCCATGCCGAGGATACGCGAAGCAATACGCTCCGGATAGAACGGCTCAAGTGCATCGGTTTTTTCACCGACACCCATAAATTTAATCGGCTTACCGGTGATATGACGAATCGACAGCGCCGCACCGCCTCGTGCATCACCATCGACTTTGGTCAGGATAACACCGGTCAGCGGTAGCGCTTCATTAAAAGCTTTAGCCGTGTTTGCCGCATCCTGACCGGTCATGGCATCGACCACAAACAGCGTTTCTACCGGATTGATCGCGGCATGAACCTGTTTGATTTCGTCCATCATCGCTTCGTCAACGTGCAGACGACCGGCGGTATCCACCAGCAGTACATCGTAGAACTTCAGGCGAGCTTCACGCAGCGCATTGTTAACGATATCGACCGGCTTCTGGCTGAGATCGGATGGGCAGAAATCCACACCCACCTGCTGTGCCAGCGTTTCCAGCTGTTTGATTGCCGCCGGACGATAGACGTCGGCAGAAACCACTAAGACTTTCTTTTTGTGCTTCTCACGCAGGAACTTACCCAGCTTAGCGACGCTGGTCGTTTTACCGGCACCCTGCAGACCCGCCATCAGCACCACGGCTGGCGGCTGAGCAGCCAGGTCGAGAGCATTGTTCTCTGCACCCATCGCCGTAACCAGTTCGTTACGAACGATTTTGATAAATTCCTGACCTGGAGTCAGACTTTTATTCACATCATGGCCGACCGCGCTCTCTTTCACACGGTTGATGAAGTCACGCACCACCGGCAGCGCAACGTCAGCCTCAAGCAGTGCCATGCGCACTTCACGCAGGGTCTCTTTGATGTTCTCTTCAGTCAGCCTTCCGCGGCCGCTGATGTTTCGCAGGGTTTGCGACAAACGATCGGTTAAATTATCAAACATGGTCTCTCACTAAAAAAAAGATCGCGAGGCGCCTGATCGGCAGAATGCGGCGGATTATAACACGAAGCCTCAGCGATCTCTGCAATTGCCCCTCAGATCGTTTGGAGCCTGCTTCGGCTGGCGCTATACTGCCTTTTTCCTTATCTGACTGAACCTGAAAGGATCTATGTTCGTTTTCGCGATAGTGGCGCTATTCGCCTACTCCTTAAGTCTTGCCCTGATCATTCCCAGCCTGTTGAAACGTAACGGCGGCTGGCGGCGAATGGCGATGCTCTCTGCCTGTGTGGCGCTGGTGACACACGCGGTGGCCTTGCAGCAACGCATATTTGCTGTTGATAGCGGACAGAATTTAAGCCTGCTCAACATAGGCTCGCTGGTCAGCCTGTTGATTTGCGCCATCATGACCATTGTGGCGTCACGCAACCGTGGCTGGCTGCTACTGCCGATTGTCTACAGCTTCGCGCTGATCAATCTGGCCTTCGCCACTTTTGTGCCCAATGCGTTTATCACCCATCTGGAAACCACGCCAGGCATGATGATCCATATCGGCCTGTCGCTGTTCGCCTACGCGACGCTGATTATTGCCGCGCTCTATGCACTGCAGCTGGCGTGGATCGATTACCAGTTAAAAAACAAGCGCCTGGCGTTCACACAGGATATGCCGCCGCTGCTGACCATTGAACGTAAGATGTTTCACATCACCCAGGTGGGCGTCGTGCTGTTGACGCTGGTGCTCTGCACCGGTCTGTTTTATATGCAGGATCTCTTCAGCGCAGAAAACGTCGATAAAGCCGTGCTTTCCATCATCGCGTGGTTTGTTTATATCGTTTTGCTCTGGGGGCACTATCATGAAGGCTGGCGTGGTCGCCGCGTCGTCTGGTTTAACTGCAGCGGTGCGGTGCTGTTAACCATGGCTTACTTCGGCAGTCGCATCCTGCAGCATCTGCTTGTCCCCACCTCTCGTTAAAAAGGAAGTTCTGCGTTGGAGAATGTTTCAACCACCACGCTGATTATTATTCTCTGCGTCATGGTACTGGTTTCCGCCTGGTTTGCCGGGTCGGAAACCGGAATGATGACGCTTAACCGCTATAAGCTGCGCCATCAGGCTAAAAACGGCAGCCGCCCCGCACGCCGGGTGGAGAAGTTACTGCGTCGCCCTGACCGGTTGCTCAGCCTGGTATTAATCGGCAATAACCTGGTGAATATTCTGGCTTCCGCACTTGCCACCATTGTTGGCATGCGTATTCACGGTGACGAAGGGGTCGCGATCGCAACCGGTATCCTGACCTTTGTGGTGCTGGTATTTGCTGAAGTGCTGCCAAAAACAGTGGCGGCCCTCTATCCCGAACGCGTCGCCTTTCCCAGCAGCCTGCTGCTGGTCCCGCTGCAATACATCATGCTGCCGCTGGTCTGGCTACTGAACACCATTACGCGTCTGCTGATGAGGATGGCGGGTATCCGCGCTGACGGTGCCATTAACTCCGCGCTGAGCAAAGAGGAGTTGCGTACCATCGTCTATGAGTCACGTAGCCTGATGTCACGCCGTAATCAGGACATGCTGCTCTCCGTGCTCGACCTGGAGAAAGTCAGCGTTGATGACATCATGGTTCCGCGTAACGAGATCGTCGGCATTAATATCAACGATGACTGGAAGTCGGTGGTGCGCCAGTTGAGCCACTCGCCACACGGCCGCATTGTGCTGTTCCGGGACTCGCTGGATGACTGCGTCGGCATGCTGCGGGTGCGCGAAGCCTGGCGCATGATGACGGAGAAAAAAGAGTTCACCAAAGAGACGCTGCTGCGCGCCGCCGATGAGATCTACTACATCCCGGAAGGGACACCGCTGAACACCCAACTGGTGAAGTTCCAGCGCAACAAAGAGAAAGCGGGCGTGGTGGTGGATGAGTATGGCGACATCAAAGGGCTGGTGACAATAGAGGACATTCTGGAGGAGATCGTGGGTGACTTCACCACCTCCATGTCACCATCACTGGCAGAAGAAGTGATGCCGCAGAATGATGGGTCCGTGCTGATTGAAGGCAGCGCCAGTGTGCGTGAAATTAACAAGGCGTTTAACTGGCAACTGCCAGAGCAGGAAGCGCGCACCATCAACGGCATGCTGCTGGAAGCGCTGGAAGAGATCCCTGCCATCGCCACCCGTGTTCAGATCGGCCACTACAACGTCGATATTCTGGACGTGCAGGACAACATGATTAAACAAGTGCGCATCACGCCGAAGACGCCACTGAAAAAATCGGTAGGTTCCTGAAGCGATAAAAAAACGCCGCAATCGACATGATGCGGCGTTTTTTTTAGCAGCAAAGCCCTGACTAGATGTGCAGTTCTTTCAGCTTTTCAGCAGGCAGTTTCAGATCTTCGTTGCGGTTAACACCGATCTCATGCGCCAGCACATTGCGGGCGATCTGCTGCGCTTCATCCAGTGAGTGCAGCTTGTAGCTGCCGCACTGGTATTCATTCAGCTCAGGGATCTGGTTCTGATCTTTCACTTTCAGAACATCTTCCATCGCCCCTTTCCACGCTTTGGCAACGCGCTGCTCGTCTGGTGTACCAATCAGGCTCATGTAGAAGCCGGTGCGGCAACCCATTGGCGAGATATCGACGATTTCCACACCATCACCATTCAGGTGATCACGCATGAAGCCGGCAAAGAGATGCTCCAGCGTATGAATGCCACGCTCAGTGAGAATATCAATGTTCGGGCGGCAAAAACGCAGGTCAAAAACGGTAATCGTATCGCCATGCGGAGTCTTCATGGTTTTCGCCACGCGAACTGCCGGTGCGCCCATGATGGTGTGATCAACGGTAAAACTGTCCAGTAGTGGCATACGTCACCTCCTGTTCTGAGAATTTTTTTTTAAAACGATGAAACTTTTCTGTTCGCCCAACGTCTGAATATATGAAAGACGCGCATTTGTTATCATCATCCCTGACAACAGAGATGTTAATTTGGCCACATTGATGTGGCCTTTTTCTTTTCTACCCTTCCCGGCTCGCCAGATACGCTTCAAAATCCAGCTTATCATTTGCTTCCAGCTGCTGCTGTGCAGCAACAGACGCCTGCGCCTGACGCGTGAAATCTTCTTCTGTCAGCACTTCCAGCGGCTCTTCGCAGAGCAGATGGCGATACTGTTCAGCCAGCGCCACGCCGGTTCCGGTTACACCATTGTCCTTCATTGCCTGAAGGATGCGCGCCGAGTAGGTTAGCTCAGGATCGTCGAACGATGCTACCAGTTGATCGCAAACCTGCTGATATTCCGTGCTGTCCTGATTATGACTGTCTAACACTTCAGCAACCCGACGCAGATCGGCAAACAGGGTTTTGCCCACTTCAACCAGCGAATGTTCCGCTTCTCCGCAGCCTACGGCAATTTTCTGGTCCGGTTTACGCCCTTCCAGCACAACCCGGTTCCAGTTTATACGGGTGCATTGCAACTCATCTGCACTCATTTCCGGCGCATCGGCCAGGGTACACCAGATCAGGAACAGGTCGAGGAAGCGAACCTGATTCTCATCTACGCCGATCGCAGAGAACGGATTGATATCCAGCGAACGCACTTCAATGTACTCAATACCACCACGCAGCAGCGCATCAGAGGGCGCTTCACCCGAGCGTGTCACACGCTTAGGCCGGATTGGCGCATAGAGCTCGTTTTCAATCTGCAGCACGTTGGTGTTGAGCTGCAGCCAGTTACCGTCGGCATCTTTAGTGCCCATCGCTGCATACTCTTCTGACGGCGTCTTAATCGCTTTCTTCAGCGCAGTGACATAGCCTTCCAGTGAGTTAAACGTGATGCCCAGAGAGCTCTGCGATTTATTGGTGTAGCCTAAATCGCTCAGACGCAGTGAGGTAGCATACGGCAGCCACATCGTGTCTTTGTCGTTGGTTTCGAATGGCAGCGCGCTCTCACGGCCCTGCAGGAAGCTGGAGCTGATAGCAGGCGATGCGCCAAACAGATAGGGGATCACCCAGCCGAAGCGATAATAGTTGCGGATCAGCCGCAGATAGCCCGCCGAGATCGTCTCTTTTCCGCTTTCCTTATCTTTCACGTCAGCCCACTCCTGCCAGAATGAGAGTGGCAGTGAGAAGTTATAGTGAATGCCGGAGATGGTCTGCATCAACGCGCCGTAGCGGTTTTTCAGTCCTTCGCGGTAGAGCGTCTTCATCTGACCAATATTGGACGTGCCATATTGCGCTAGTTCAATATTGTCCGCATCGTCAATCACGCATGGCATACTAAATGGCCACATGCGTTCATCACCCAGTTCACGGGCAACGTGACGATGAATATCGCGCAGGAATGCCAGCATATGATCAATGCTGTGATCCACTGGCGTAATAAACTCCAGCAACGTTTCGGCAAAGTCAGTGGTGATCCAGTCATGTTTCAGCGCCGAACCCAGAGATTCCGGGTGGCCGCTTTTTGCCAGCTCGCCATTTGCCTGTACACGCAGCGTTTCACGCTCGATGCCACGGCCAATACCTTTAAGGGCATTGGGATGCGCTTCCAGCCAGGAGAGCGCTTTAGATACGTCCGGGATCACATTACCCCCCCGCTGTGATAATAATTTATTTTTGTTCAGCATAATGTTAACCGTAGCCTCGAATCTGTGCGAATCAATGCCACCATTGCATACCCTGTAATGTGGCAGTCGCGATAACGATATAACGCAGTGTTTTGCCGACAGCGAGAAACAGCATCGCGGGTAGCCAGGCGAAACGTAACCAGCCTGCCAGAACGCAGAGCAGATCACCTATCACTGGCAGCCAGCTGAATAACAGTGCTGCAGGTCCCAGTCGGTGCAACCACGTCATTGCTGTGTCATGCCATCGCCCCTGACGTTTTAACGGCAGCAAGCGACCAATAAGAATGTTGGTTAAGCCGCCCAAGGTGTTTCCCAGTGATGCGGCCAAAAGCAACCCGTAAACTGATGTCTTTTTTGCTATCAATAGTGCTATCAGCAGTGCTTCAGAACTTCCCGGCAGGAGCGTTGCACTTAAAAAGCTGCTGCCGAACATCGAGGCATAGGTAAGAACGTCACTCACAGTAAGCGGACATCCACCACAGCCATACCTGCCGCCTTCGCTGCCTGAATACCAAAGTCCGCATCCTCAAACACCACACAACGTGCCGGCGTCACACCCATCAGCTCAGCGCAGCGTAAGAAGGTTTCAGGCTCAGGTATATGACGCTGTACGTCGTCAGCACCGACGACGGCCGAAAAGAGCTCACGTACGCCCAGCTGCGTCAGTAACGCCTCTGCCATGCTGTGTTCGCTTCCGGTACCGACCGCCATCGGACGACGCCCGTGATACGCTTTCACCACCTCCATTAAAGGCAGTGGCTTCACGTTTTCCAGCAGCATCGCTTTCACGGCAGCGGTTTTTTCTGCGGCAAGAAGATGAGGGTCGAGTGACGACTGATTGGATTCAATGATGAACTGCGACAGCCGCCAGGTTGGTGCGCCATTGAAGTCGATAATACGTGCTTCATCCAGCGTTAATCCATAACGCGTCAGTACCTGACGCCACGCTTTTCGATGTGTCGGCTCAGTATCAAGAATCGTGCCGTCCATATCGAAAATCAGGGCGTCATATTGATCGTACATTGTCACTCCGGACATTCATCAAATGAGACATTACTTTAGCCTAATGTGGACAGGTTGTCGCCAGGGGGGATGAACAGCAAATGCTTTGAAAGCATTAACAATTTTTGTTTTCAGATAAAGGTGATCGTGCACGACCAGCGATAAACGTACGAAATTCCAGCGTTTTTTTAACATTCTTCTGGCAGACAAGCGGCGGCGGACGGGCATGGGCAGCAAAACAGAAGGCGTTGATGCGGGAAACAGGCGTTTCGGATCGCTTAAGTCAGGATGATGAATCAATGGGGCAGATTAAACAGGAAAAGAGTGCGTGTGAAGCCAGAGGGAAACTGCAGAGGTTTTTCAGGATACTCACTCAGCGTTTGCTGTACGGGCGGTTACGGAAGTAACGCTATCGTGTTTAGTGAGGTCTTAGCGATCATCGCGCCATGATACTTTGAGGGATTTTGAGGCTAAAGAAGAAGATGGTGCATCCAGGAGGATTCGAACCTCCGACCGCTCGGTTCGTAGCCGAGTACTCTATCCAGCTGAGCTATGGATGCATTGGGGTCTATCTTTTGAGGTACAACTTTTTATGGACTTACAGAAACCAACCTAAGGATGTTACAAAGAATGGTGCATCCAGGAGGATTCGAACCTCCGACCGCTCGGTTCGTAGCCGAGTACTCTATCCAGCTGAGCTATGGATGCATAAAACAAATTCTTGTACAACGCAGGGTGCTAACTACTCACCATGAAAGGAATTGCTAATTCGCTTTGTTTCGATGGTGCATCCAGGAGGATTCGAACCTCCGACCGCTCGGTTCGTAGCCGAGTACTCTATCCAGCTGAGCTATGGATGCATCGAAAATGGCGGTGAGGGAGGGATTCGAACCCTCGATACAGCTTTTGACCGTATACTCCCTTAGCAGGGGAGCGCCTTCAGCCTCTCGGCCACCTCACCTTACGCTTTCTTTCGAACTGTGCGTCTGAACGTTGTTTCTGCTCATCGGCACTGCGTGGCGCACATATTACTTTCCCGGACTTTTAAGTCAAACAATTTTTCCGAAACTTTGTTTGATTGAGCAAATCACACACAATTGGGACAAAATGGCGACAAAAAGAGTGAATTATCAACAATGAAAGATGATGGCGTTAACAAAACAGAGGAGGAACAGGTAGAAAGAAAAGGCAGGATTTTTACAGAAAGCGGTAGCGCCTCGCACAGGTGCGAGACGCTGAATCCGTTAAACGCTGGTTTGTTGCGTTTTTTCAGCCTGGATGCGTTGATAGATCTCTTCGCGATGCACAGACACTTCTTTCGGCGCGTTAACACCGATACGAACCTGGTTACCCTTAACACCCAGCACCGTTACAGTTACCTCATCACCGATCATGAGGGTTTCACCAACTCGACGAGTTAGAATAAGCATTCTTTGCTCCTTGAAAGATTAAAAGAGTCGGGCTTGTACAGGCTCCCGGCATTATCCATCATTTAACGCTGCACAATGTGTATGAGAAATACACCAATGCACATCGATGCGCCAATACATTCTGCTGATAGTTAGTTTAGCCGAAATACACTACATCAACCTGACTTTGTCATTTGCTGCTTTAGCATCGTATTAAAAAGCGCCGGAACAACCGTTCTGACGCTTTTTACGATGCCTTGTTTTAATTCACTTACAGACGGCTGCTGACCCAGTCCTCAACCCCTGCTAATGCGCCTTTCAGAGCACCCGCATCGTTACCACCAGCTTGTGCCATATCAGGACGGCCACCGCCCTTACCGCCAACCTGCTGAGCCAGACCGGCAATCAACTCACCCGCTTTAACACGGTCAGTCAGATCTTTGGTCACACCCGCAATCAGCGACACCTTACCTTCAGTAACCGTTGCCAGCACAATAATCGCCGACCCCAGCTGATTCTTAAGATCATCAACCATGGTACGCAACATTTTAGGTTCAACATTGTTGAGCTCACTGACTAACAGTTTCACTCCCTTAATGTCGATAGCATTGCTGCTCAGTGAAGCGCTCTCCTGCGCGGCTTGCTGATCGCGCAGTTGCTGCAACTCTTTCTCCAGAGCCCGTACATGATCGACCAGACCACGCACTTTCTCATTCAGGTTGCTGCTGTTCGCTTTTACCAGCTGCGCAAGATCCTGCAGCTGGCTGCTCTGCGCATTGACCTGCGCCAGCGCGCCTTCACCCGTAATCGCTTCGATACGACGAATACCGGCTGCGGTACCTGACTCCGCCTGAATACGGAACAGCCCGATGTCACCCGTGCGCGCAGCATGGGTACCACCACACAGCTCAACAGAGAAATCACCCATGGTCAGAACACGCACGCGCTGATCATATTTCTCGCCAAACAGTGCCATTGCCCCTTTAGACTTCGCCGCATCCAGATCCATCACTTCGGTTTCAACCGGCAGGTTGCGACGAATTTGCGCATTGACGATATCTTCGACCTGACGAATCTCCTGAGGTTTCATCGCTTCGAAATGCGAGAAATCGAAACGCAGGTACTTGTCGTTAACCAGCGAGCCTTTCTGCGCCACATGCTCACCTAAAACCTGACGCAAGGCGGCATGCAGTAAGTGAGTAGCAGAGTGGTTAAGACGGATGCGCGCACGGCGTGCCGCATCAACCTGCGCCTCAAGGTGATCACCGATACGCAACTGCCCTGCGGTCAGCTTACCGACATGACCGATTGCCTGACCATATTTTTGTGTATCCTGGACGCTAAATTCAGCATTCTTCCCTTTCAGCAGACCGGTATCGCCTACCTGGCCACCCGATTCGCCATAGAATGGCGTTTCATCCAGCACGACCACGGCATCCTGACCCGCGGTCACTTCATCAACCGCCTCGCCTGCAACATAGAGCGCTTTCACCGTGGCAGCTAAATCGAGCTGGTCGTAGCCTTTGAAGGATGAGGCGGCATCAATACGAATAACGTTGCTGTAGTCAGCGCCGAAGCCACTCGCTTCACGTGCGCGCTGACGCTGCTGCTCCATCGCCCGCTCAAAGCCGGCTTCGTCGATCTTCAGATTGCGTTCGCGACAGACGTCAGCCGTTAAATCAGCCGGGAAACCAAAGGTATCGTAGAGACGGAAGACGATTTCACCATCCAGCGTGTCGCCCTGCAGTTTTTCCAGCTCTTCGTCCAGCAGCGCCAGTCCGCGCTCCAGGGTTCTGGCAAACTGATCTTCTTCGCTTTTCAGCACCTGCTCAACCTGAGCCTGCTGGCGCTGTAACTCTTCACCTGCGGCACCCATGACCTCAATCAGTGGCGCAACCAGTTTATAGAAGAAGGCCTCTTTGGCGCCCAGCATGTTGCCATGACGCACGGCACGACGAATGATACGACGCAGCACGTAGCCACGGTTCTCATTAGACGGGATGACGCCATCGGCAATCAGGAATGCACAGGAGCGAATGTGGTCGGCAATGACACGCAGCGATTTGTTACTGAGGTCAGTGGCACCGGTAACCTGTGCCACGGCCTGAATCAGTTTCTGGAACAGGTCGATTTCATAGTTGGAGTTGACGTGTTGCAGAACGGCAGAAATACGCTCAAGGCCCATTCCGGTATCAACCGACGGTTTTGGCAGCGGCAGCATGGTGCCATCAGCCTGACGGTTGAACTGCATAAAGACGATGTTCCAGATCTCAATGTAACGGTCACCATCTTCTTCCGGGCTGCCCGGCGGGCCACCCCAGATGTGATCGCCATGATCGTAGAAAATCTCGCTGCACGGACCACAAGGACCGGTATCGCCCATCTGCCAGAAGTTATCTGACGCATACGCACTGCCCTTGTTGTCGCCGATGCGAATAATGCGTTCACGTGGCACACCGATTTCATTCGCCCAGATATCAAAGGCTTCATCGTCGGTTTCATAGATCGTCACCCACAGACGCTCTTTTGGCAGGCTGAACCACTGCTCGCTCGTCAGCAGTTCCCAGGCAAAACCAATCGCCTCTCTCTTGAAATAGTCACCAAAGCTGAAGTTACCCAGCATTTCAAAGAAGGTGTGGTGACGTGCGGTGTAACCGACGTTTTCAAGATCGTTGTGTTTGCCGCCTGCGCGTACGCAGCGCTGTGACGTGGTCGCACGTGTGTAGTCACGTTTGTCCTGACCGAGGAACACATCTTTAAACTGGTTCATCCCGGCGTTAGTAAACAACAACGTTGGATCGTTATTCGGTACGAGGGAGCTGCTGGTTACAACCTCATGTCCCTTGCTATGAAAAAAGTCGAGAAACGCTTGACGGATCTCAGCAGTGCTCTTGCTCATATATATCCTGGAATCACGCTAACGAACGTTCCCTCTGATCGGCGCGACCACATTCTGGTGGTGCCTGATTAGCGGAACAAAAAGTGGGAATAAGATAAATTTTCTTCAGTGGGAAGTAAAATTACATCGGCTTTTAGTCATCAAAATTTCTGAAAATGGACTGGATATCTTCGCTCATAAAACCCTTTGACTGCAGATAGCGTAGTACTTTCGCTTTCTCTTTCCACTCTGTGGGCAGCGGGTGTCCGAATTTTCGTTCAGCCAGCTGAGCCGCGCACGCCGCCCAGTCTACCTCAGTCTCTTCCATTGCAAGATCAATGGCTTCACGGTCGATGCCTTTCTGGCCCAGTTCAAGGCGCACGCGCTGCGATCCAAAGCCTTTACGGCTCCGGCTCTGAATAAATCGTTCGGTGAAACGCTCGTCGTTTAACCAGCCGCTTTCCTGACACCAGTTAAGAACCTGTTCCAGCAACGCTTCGGTAACAATTTCGGGCTCTTTTTTCTGCGCCCACGCAGCACGCTGCGCTGATTGTTGCAGTTTACGCGCTAACTCTGCACGGCTGTGATCGCGCTGACCCAGAATACGCATCGCACGGTCAAGCAGACGAGAGTAAGAGACGACATTAGGTTGGGGCTGAGAGGGTTCAGTCATACTGCGCACCTTGTACAAACAGAGGGAGATTATGGCGACAGAACAGGACAGAGGGAAGGCAAGAAAGGCAATAGAGGGGGATAAAAACTACGGGAGAGGCTTTCGCCCCTCCCGCATCAGAGATTAGAAGTCTTCGTTCGCTTCAGCCGCGTCTTCTTTCTCAGCAGCCTTGTCGGCTGCTGCGAGTTTTTCATCCGCGCCGTTGAGCAACATCTCACGTAACTTCAGATCAATCTCGTTTGCCACAGCAGCATTCTCTTTCAGGAAGTTGCCGGCATTCGATTTACCCTGACCAATCTTGTCGCCATTGTAGCTGTACCATGCACCCGCTTTTTCAATCAGCTTGTGCTTCACGCCCAGGTCGACCAGCTCACCAAAGGTATTGATACCTTCGCCGTACATGATCTGGAACTCAGCCTGTTTGAATGGCGCGGCGATTTTGTTTTTCACCACTTTAACGCGGGTCTCACTGCCGACCACGTTATCGCCCTCTTTGATTGCACCGATACGGCGGATATCAAGACGGACAGAGGCGTAGAACTTCAGCGCGTTACCACCAGTGGTGGTTTCCGGGTTACCAAACATCACACCAATTTTCATACGGATCTGGTTGATGAAAATCAGCAGGGTATTGGACTGCTTCAGGTTACCGGCCAGTTTACGCATCGCCTGGCTCATCATACGTGCCGCGAGGCCCATGTGTGAGTCACCGATTTCACCTTCGATTTCCGCTTTAGGCGTCAGCGCCGCGACGGAGTCGACGATGATCACGTCAACGGCACCAGAGCGCGCCAGCGCATCACAGATTTCCAGCGCCTGCTCACCAGTGTCTGGCTGAGAGCAGAGCAGGTTATCAATGTCTACGCCGAGTTTCTTGGCGTAAACCGGATCAAGCGCATGCTCGGCATCGATAAAGGCACAGGTTTTACCTTTACGCTGTGCAGATGCGATAACCTGCAAAGTCAGCGTGGTTTTACCTGAAGACTCGGGTCCGTAGATCTCAACGATACGGCCCATTGGCAGACCGCCTGCGCCTAATGCGATATCCAGCGACAGCGAGCCGGTAGAGATAGTTTCCACATCCATTGAGCGGTCTTCACCCAAGCGCATGATGGAGCCTTTACCAAATTGCTTCTCAATCTGGCCAAGCGCGGCAGCTAAAGCCTTCTGTTTGTTTTCATCAATCGCCATTTCAACTCCTAATCAAGCCGGGTAAACACGCACTCAGGGTGCCTGTACTCTTTCTGTTGCCGACAATTATACTGTATAGTCATACAGTATCAAGTTTAATTTGTCAGAAATTCGCCATACAGTTTCTGCAGGGCCCATGCCACCGACTGGCGGCGTACGGCATCACGATCGCCGCTAAAATGCTGCTGAAAAGTCAATACGTTATCCTGCGGCCCGGCAAAGCCAAACCACACCGTGCCCACCGGTTTTTCTTCACTGCCGCCATCCGGACCGGCAATACCGCTGACGGAGATCGCGTAGTCAGCATGGGCCGCCCTGCGGGCACCCAGCGCCATCTCCCGCACCACCACATCACTTACCGCACCATACTGCAACAGCGAAGCAGCCTGAACACTGACCATCTGCTGTTTGGCCTGGTTACTGTAGGTCACAAAACCCCGCTCGAACCAGGCGGAGCTGCCGCTGATATCGGTAAAGACTTTGGCAATCCATCCCCCCGTGCAGGATTCCGCACAGGTTACGGTGGCATTGCGCTGCTTCAGCTTCTCACCTATCTGCGCACTAAGCGCCTGCAATTGCTGATCATCCATTGCGACTCTCCCTTTGGCTGTGGGTTGAAGGTGGTGCAGAAAAACCGCTTTTTCAAGGTCACTCACCATTATTACGCTGTTTTTGCGGCCAGCTTTCCACTGCGCTTACCGGTTTTTCACCGCAACCATAAAAAGACGCGGGAAGGCGAGCAACACCTGACCATCGGCCTGAGCCGGATAAGCCGCGAGCAAACGCTGATGATAATCGGTCAGAAACGCCGTCTGTTCGGTCTCATCCAGCGTTGCCAGGAAAGGCCGTAAACCGGTCGCCTGCAGCCAGCTGATAATCGCCTGCGCATCGGCCATCACGTGATAATAGGTGGTACGCCAGATATCCACCTCACAGCCGGCCTGCGTCAGCAGATCGTAATACTCGCCCGTGGAAAGCAGCTGTGTACGTTCAGCGGCATCGGCATTGATGCGTGAACGCCAGCGATCCGTTGCCGCCACCTCGCGCATCAGCCGGTGCGACGGCTCATTGAGGTTATCAGGCATCTGGATCGCCAGCACGCCACCGGGCGCCAGCTGGCTGACCAGATGGGGAAACAGCGTTGCGTGATTATTCAGCCATTGCAGAGACGCGTTGGCGTAGACCACCTGCTGCGGCACATCGGCCTGCCAGTTGCGGATGTCCGCCTGGATAAAACGACAGTGCGGCAGGCGTTCAGCGGCCTGAGTTAACATCGTGGCGGAACTGTCCAGCCCGGTAATCTGCGCCAGTGGCCAGGCATCAGCGAGCAGCTCGGTGCTGTTACCGGGCCCGCATCCCAGATCGGTCACCTGCTCAACCTGTTCCAGGCTGAGGCGCGCCAGAAGTTCGCGGGCTGGACGGGTTCGTTCTGCTTCAAACTTACGGTACAGCACAGGATCCCACTCTTTCATCATGACCTCTCGCTCAGTTATCAGATGCATCCGCTTACTGAGACGGATGAAAGAGGAAAAAGTGCGACCCGTTGCTCATTTTTGAATCATGCGCTGGCAGAGACCGGCCGGAGTCATTAAGTTAAAACGCTGTTTCATTTTTTTAACATCCGATTCAGGAGTCATTTATGAGTGAAAAATCGCCCTTTGCCGGTGTCTGGTGCCCTTCAGTCACCCCGTTTAATGCGCAGGGTGCGGTCGATATTGATGCGCTCGGGCGACATTTCTCCCGCCTCAATGACTCCGGTATCGATACCTTACTGGTAATGGGCAGCATTGGCGAGTTCGCCTCACTGACGCAGCAGGAACGCTTACAACTGATTCAGGAAGCCAGACCCTTGTCATCGCTGAAGATGGTCGCGAACGTCTCGGCAACCTGCATCCCTGACATGCTGGAGCTGGCTGAAGCCGCCTGGAAAAATGACTTTGACGCGGTGATGGTGCTGCCGCCCTACTATTATGGCCAGACGCAAAACCAGCTGATGCACTACTTCGAAGCACTGGACGCCCAACTGGGTGGTAAATGGTTTGCCTACAATTTTCCGGCCCGCACCGGCTGCGATCTGACGCCCGCGCTGATTGCCGCCCTGGCGGCAAAGCTGCCCAACTTCGCCGGCATTAAAGATACGGTGGATTGCCTGTCGCATAACCGGATGATGATTGAAGAGACCCGCAAGGTGCGTAGCGATTTCGCCGTACTGTCGGGGTATGACGAGTACCTGCTCCCGAACCTGCTGGCGGGCGGTGCCGGTGTAATTTCAGGACTGAATAATATTGTGCCGGAGTACTTTGCGCAGATGATGACGGCATGGCGAAGTGGCAATCTGCCGGAGCTGACGCGCCTGCAGCAGCAGATCGGCCGTCTGATGGCGATTTACAATATCGGAGATGATTTCGTAACGACAATTAAAACGGCCGTGGCACGGCGCTATGACTCGATGAGCAGCGGCTCACGAAACTACGGTGGCACGCTGAATGCGGAACAGTGTGCCGCAATTGATAAGCTGTTCAGCTAAGCAGGAAAGCGGGCGCATCCCTGCGCCCCCGATCTCAGTTCTTTTTCACAAACTCAGATTTTAATTTCATCGGGCCAAAACCGTCGATTTTACAATCGATGTTGTGGTCCCCTTCAACCAGACGAATGCTTTTCACTTTAGTGCCGATCTTCAGCGATGAAGAACTGCCCTTCACCTTGAGATCTTTGATCACCGTGACGCTGTCGCCATCTGCCAGCAGATTGCCGTTGGCATCACGCACTTCCAGTGATGCGTTGCTGCTGTCACCTTCTCCCTCGGTCCAGATGTGACCGCAGGAGGGGCAGTTAAGGTTATCGCCATCTTGCCAGGTGTAATCGGCGTGACAAGCCGGGCAGGCAGGTAAAGACATAATGACTCCAGAAATATCAGTGGCTGTGTGGCCTGAAAAAGGGTGTCATCATATAACCTTACAGTTAACAAGGATAGCCTTTATAACAGGCCGCCCTGGCGCGCCTTGCTCACCGCCTCACCCAGCTGCCACACCGCCATCGCATAATGGGTACTGTGGTTGTAGCGGGTAATGACATAGAAATTGGGTAAGCCGTACCAGTACTGGTAGCTGGTGCCCAAATCCAGGCGTAGCAGACTGACCTGATCGTTACCGTCCAGCGAGCCCTGTGGTGACAATCCTGACGCCGCCAGCATGCTCACGCTGTAACGGGTTTTGAAGCCATCTTCCAGCATCGGTGCCTGACCGCTGGCCGGTACCGCCACATTTTCGCCGCTGCGCCAGCCATGCTTCTGAAAATAGTGCGCCACGCTGCCGATAGCATCCACCGGATCCCACAGGTTTGCATGACCGTCTCCGTTGAAATCAACCGCATAATCATTGTAAGAGGAGGGCATAAACTGACCATAGCCCATCGCCCCGGCAAAGGAGCCTTTCAGCGCCAGCGGGTCATCCTGCTCTTTGCGCGACATCAACAGAAAGGTTTCCAGCTCGCTGCTGAAGTACTCTGCGCGGCGCGGATAGTTAAAGGATAAGGTCGCAAGCGCATCCAGAATCCGCGTTTTCCCCATCACACGACCCCAGCGGGTTTCCACGCCAATGATGCCCACGATAATTTCCGGTGGCACGCCATAAACCTGCTGTGCGCGTTGCAGGGCATCCTGATACTGATTCCAGAACGCCACCCCATTTTGCACGTTATCGGGCGTAATGAACTTGTTGCGATAGCGGATCCAGGCGCCATTAGGCCCTGGCGCTGGCGTATAGCTTGGTGCCTGACGGTCCATCAGTCGCAGCACATAATCCAGTCGTTTGGCCTGACCGATGATGTTGTGCAGTTGCTGACGGTCAAAGTCATGCTTCTCCACCATCTTATCGATAAATTGCTCTGCTGCCGGGTTACCGGCAAAGTCGCCAAACATCGCCTGTCCGCTGTGCGACGGCTGCAGTAAAAAACCGCCCTGTGGCGCAGCCAGCATCTTCTGCTGGGACTGGACTTCAGGTTTGCTGCTGCAGGAGGCCAGAAGCGGGATGAACGCAAGGAAGGCTAACTTGAGGCGCATCGGTTATCCATAAACGAGGGGTAATTTCAGATGCGGTAATAGTAGACGTTCAGCGCAATGACATACAGGGCAAAATCTTAAAAAAACGTCAAGGCAGCCGTGGGCTAAAATGGCTGCGGGGCTCTCTCTGCCCCGCAGCCATCATGCGCTTAGCGGCGGTTTCTCACCAGCTGATAGCGACGGGTCAGATACTCAACCGGCGCGCTCCAGATATGCACCAGCCGGCAGAACGGGAACAGCAGGAACAGCGTCATTCCCAGCACCATGTGCACGCGGTAGATAAACGCCACGCCGTCGAGATGCTGCGAAGCCCCACCGTGGAAGGTCACCACCGCCTGCGCCCAGCCCACCAGCTTCATCATTTCACTGCCGTCCATATGCTGGGCGGAGAAGGGAATGGTCAGCAGGCCCAGCGTCGCCTGAGCCACCAGCAGGGTCATGATCAGAATATCACCGACGCTACTGGTCGCCCGCACCCGTGGATTGGTCAGACGGCGCTTCAGCAGCAGTCCACCGCCCACCAGTGTCATCGCCCCGAACAGGCCACCGGCAATCATCGCCAGTTTCTGCTTCACGTCGATCGGCAGGAAGGATTCATACATCCAGTGCGGCGTCAGCATCCCGACGATGTGACCGAAGAAAATACCGATGATGCCGATGTGAAACAGGTTGGAGGCGAGACGCATCCCTTTTTTGTCCAGCATCTGACTGGAACCGGCACGCCAGCTGTACTGCCCGTAGTCATAGCGCAGCCAGCTTCCCACCAGGAAGACCGTTCCGGCGAGATAGGGGTAAATATCGAAGAAGAAAGTGTTAATAAAATTCATGCTGATTCTCCTGTGGTACGCGCCGTCGTCGCGGCGATGTCCAGATACTGCGGCGCGACCGCCTCGGCGAAGCGACGCTGATGCATCGCCTGCTGCGCCGAGGCGCAGCCCTGCTCGCCGAGAAATTTAATCTGCTCCTCTTCCCAGACAGCATCCAGTGCTGCCGGCGTATCGTCGCGCGCTTCCTGCGCCACCTGTGGCTTGAGGGCCGCAGGATCAACCGCGCTACCGGACAGCGTCAGTAATACTGTGAAGAGATCGGCGTAGGGGCTCTGACGCTCTTCAAGCCGCGCCGCCAGCAAGGCCAGGATAGGCACGATGTCGTCCAGTCCCTGACGCGCGGCCTCATCGCTTTTACAGGCGAGATACTCCAGGTAGAGCGGCAGGAAATCGGGCAGCTCTTTGCTGTCCAGCTCCAGACCATCGGCACGATACTGTTCCAGCAGATCAACCATCGCCTGACCGCGATCGCGTGACTCACCGTGCACGTGTTCAAACAGCAGCAGCGAGGTGGCGCGGCCACGATCAAACAGTTCGCAGTAGTCAGCCTGCACGTCGAGCAGTGGCCGGGCACAGAGCTGATTGATAAAACGCACCAGCCGTGCGCTCTGCTGCAGGTTGAGTTCAGTGGCGTCATCCAGCGCCGCGATCAGGTCGGAAGAGTGGGTAAACAGCGCCTCGTCCGGGTAGTCCAGCAGCCGCGAAAGAATCCGTAACGTCATCATGAGGCATCCTCCGGACGAATGGTTTTCTTACTGACGTCGATGGCATCAATACGGCGGCTGTTGAACAGGTTGAATTTGCTGTCGCTGCCGTGACAGCCATCGCCAAAGCTAAAGCCGCAGCCTTTGCTTTCCGGGAAGGCTTCACGCGCCAGTTCGCGATGGCTGGAAGGCACCACAAAGCGATCTTCATAGTTCGCGATCGCCAGATAGCGGTACATCTCCTGCGCCTGCGCTTCGGTCAGGCCGACCTGCTCCAGCGCCCGGATATCATGCTCACCGTCCACGCTTTCTGCGCGTTTGTAATGACGCATTGCCAGCATCCGCTTCAGTGCCAGCAGCACCGGTGCGGTGTCGCCTGCGGTCAGCAGGTTCGCCAGATACTCAACCGGAATGCGCAGGCTCTCCACATCCGGCAGCACGCCGGTGTGCGCCAGCGCCCCGCCATCCACCGCCGACTGAATCGGTGACAGTGGTGGCACATACCAGACCATCGGCAGCGTGCGGTATTCAGGGTGAAGTGGCAGCGCCAGCTTCCACTCCATCGCCATTTTATAGACCGGTGAACGCTGTGCTGCATCGATCACGCTCTGCGCAACGCCATCTTTCAGCGCCTGCGCAATCACCGCCGGATCGTTGGGATCAAGGAAGATATCCAGTTGGCTCTGATAGAGATCTTTCTCGTTTTCCGCTGCGGCCGCCTGTTCAATGCGGTCAGCGTCATAGAGCAACACGCCGAGATAGCGGATACGGCCGACACAGGTTTCTGAACAGACGGTGGGCTGGCCCGCTTCAATGCGCGGATAACAGAAAATGCATTTTTCTGATTTGCCGCTTTTCCAGTTGAAGTAGATCTTCTTGTACGGACAGCCGGTGAGGCACATCCGCCAGCCGCGACATTTATCCTGGTCGATCAGCACGATGCCATCTTCGCCGCGTTTGTAGATCGCGCCGCTTGGGCAGGTCGCCACACACGCCGGGTTGAGGCAGTGCTCACACAGGCGCGGCAGGTACATCATGAAGGTGTGCTCAAACTGACCGTAAATCTCCTTCTGGATGTTATCGAAGTTCTTATCCTGCGAACGTTTGGCAAACTCGCCGCCGAGGATCTCTTCCCAGTTCGGGCCGTTTTCGATCTTTTTCATCCGCTGACCGGTGATCAGCGAGCGCGGACGCGCAATCGGCTGATGCTTACCGGCGGGCGCATTGTGCAGATGCTGATAATCAAAATCGAACGGTTCGTAGTAATCATCCAGCGCGGGCACATCCGGGTTGGCGAAAATCTTCGACAGCAGGCCGATGCGACTGCCCATGCGCGGCTCCAGCTTACCATTGATCTTACGGATCCAGCCGCCCTTCCACTTCTGCTGATCTTCCCAGGCGTGCGGATAACCAACGCCCGGTTTACTTTCGACGTTGTTAAACCAGGCGTACTCCATGCCCTCGCGGCTGGTCCAGACATTTTTACAGGTTACCGAGCAGGTGTGGCAGCCGATACATTTGTCGAGGTTCAGCACCATGCCGACCTGTGAACGAATTTTCATGGTTTTACCTCCTGCTGGCTGCCCTGGCAGGCATCGTTGCCTTCCCCATCTAACCAGTTAACGTTGTTCATTTTTCTCACTACCACGAACTCATCGCGGTTAGAGCCAACGGTGCCGTAGTAGTTAAAGCCCCAGGAGAGCTGCGCATAACCGCCGATCATATGAGTCGGTTTCGGGCAGGTACGCGTCACCGAGTTATGGATCCCGCCGCGCTGGCTGGTGATCTCCGAGCCAGGGATATTCACGATACGTTCCTGCGCGTGGTACATCATGGTCATACCGGCCGGGATGCGCTGGCTCACTACTGCACGTGCAGTCAGCGCACCGTTGGCGTTGAACGCCTCGATCCAGTCGTTATCCACAATACCCAGCTCACGAGCGTCATCTTCACTCATCCAGACAATCGGTCCGCCGCGCGACAGTGTCAGCATCAGCAGGTTGTCGCTGTAGGTGGAGTGAATGCCCCACTTCTGGTGTGGCGTCAGGAAGTTCAGCGCCTTCTCCGGGTTACCGTTGGGTTTGCTGTTCAGCAACGGCTTCGCCGCACGGGTATCGATTGGCGGACGATAGACCATCAGGCTCTCGCCAAAGGCGCGCATCCACTCATGATCCTGATAGAGCTGCTGACGGCCGCTCAGGGTTCGCCACGGGATCAGCTCATGAACGTTGGTGTAGCAGGCGTTGTAAGAGACATGTTCATCTTCCAGCCCTGACCAGGTCGGGCTGGAGATAATTTTGCGCGGCTGCGCCTGGATATCGCGGAAGCGAATCTTCTCATCTTCTTTATTGAGCGCCAGGTGGGTGTGGTCACGACCGGTAATTACGCCCAGCGCCTGCCAGGCTTTCACCGCCACCTGACCATTGGTTTCCGGTGCCAGCGCCAGGATCACTTCTGCCGCATCGATCGCCGTGTCGATATTCGGCCGCCCCGCTGCCGGGCCATTGGCTTTGACATAGTTCAGTTGCTTGAGGAAATCGACCTCTTTGCTGGTGTTCCAGCTGATACCTTTGCCGCCGTTACCCAGGGTCTCCAGCAACGGTCCCAGCGAGGTAAAGCGCTCCCAGGTCGCCGGATAGTCGCGCTCCACCACCATAATGTGTGGCGCGGTTTTACCCGGAATCAGATCGCATTCGCCTTTTTTCCAGTCTTTCGCCTCAAAAGGCTGCGCCAGTTCCGCGGGCGAGTCATGCAATACCGGCAGAGTAACGACGTCCGTTTCAACGCCTAAATGACCCGGGCAGAGATCGGAGAAGGCTTTGGCGATACCTTTGTAGATCTCCCAGTCACTTTTTGAGTCCCAGGCAGGATCGACGGCCGCCGAAAGCGGATGAATAAACGGATGCATATCCGAGGTATTCATATCGTCTTTTTCATACCAGGTCGCCGTTGGCAGCACGACATCAGAGTAGAGACAGGTGCTCGACATGCGGAAGTCGAGTGTGACCACCAGATCCAGTTTGCCTTCGGCGCCCTGATCCAGCCACTCCACCTCTTCCGGCTTCACGCGGCCCTGCTGGCCTAAATCTTTGCCCTGAATGCCGTTTTCCGTGCCCAGCAGATACTTCAGCATGTACTCATGCCCTTTACCGGATGAGCCGAGCAGATTGGAGCGCCAGACAAACAGGTTACGCGGGAAGTTCTGCGGATCGTCCGGCTGTTCAGCGGCAAACCGCATGGTGCCCTGCTTCAGGCTTTCCACGGTGTAATCCAGCGGCGACTGACCGGCGGCTTTCGCCTGCGCCGCGATGTGCAGCGGGTTGACGTTAAGCTGCGGCGCTGAAGGCAGCCAGCCCATACGTTCGGAACGGACGTTAAGGTCAATCAGGCTGCCGCTGTAGCGACTTTTATCCGCCAGCGGGGAGAGCAATTCGCTGGTGGCCAGGGTTTCATAGCGCCACTGACTGGAGTGGTTGTAGAAGAAGGAGGTGCTGTTCATCTGGCGTGGCGGACGCTGCCAGTCCAGGCCAAAGGCCAGCGGGGTCCAGCCGGTCTGCGGACGGAGTTTCTCCTGGCCGACATAGTGCGCCCAGCCACCGCCGCTCTGACCAACGCAGCCGCAGAAAATCAGCATGTTCATCAGGCCACGATAGTTCATGTCCATGTGATACCAGTGGTTCATACCGGCACCGACGATGATCATCGAACGACCGCGGGTTTTCTCGGCGTTTTCGGCAAATTCACGGGCAATGCGAATGATGTTCTGACGGGAGACACCCGTAATCTGCTCCGCCCAGGCCGGGCTGTACGCTTTGATGTCGTCGTAGGTTTGCGCGCAGTTGGCATCATCCAGACCGCGATCCAGACCATAATTCGCCAGCGTCAGATCGTAGACGCTGGTGACCAGCGCTTCACTGCCATCCGCCAGTTGCAGGCGTTTCACCGGCAGCTTATGCAGCAGGATTTCGTCCAGCGCAACGCTGTTGAAATGCTCGCTGGTAATGCCACCGAAGTAAGGGAAACCGACCTCCACCACCTCATCATGGCTGCCGAGCAGGCTGAGCTGCAGTTCAACTTCCTGATGTGATGCCCCATCACGCTGCTCGAGGTTCCATTTGCCTTTTTCGCCCCAGCGGAAGCCGATAGATCCCTGCGGCGCAATCAGTTCCCCGGTCGCCTCGTTAATCGCGACGGTTTTCCACTCCGGGTTATTCTCCTGACCGAGCCCATCCACCAGATCGCTGGCGCGCAGCTGACGGCCGGCGGCGTAAAACCCGCCCTCACGGGGTTCCAGCAGTACCAGCATCGGCATATCGGTGTAACGGCGCACATAGTCGCGGAAATAGCCAACTTCGCGATCAAGATGAAACTCTTTCAGCATCACGTGGCCCATCGCCAGCGCCATCGCGCTGTCGGTGCCCTGCTTCGGACTCAGCCACTGGTCACACAGCTTCGCGACCTCAGCATAGTCCGGCGTGATCGCCACGGTTTTCGTCCCTTTATAGCGGACTTCCGTAAAGAAGTGCGCATCCGGGGTACGGGTCTGCGGCACGTTAGAGCCCCAGGCAATAATGTAGGAGGAGTTGTACCAGTCAGCCGATTCCGGCACGTCGGTCTGCTCGCCCCAGGTCATCGGTGAGGCCGGCGGCAGATCGCAGTACCAGTCGTAGAAGCTCAGACAGGTTCCGCCAATCAGTGACAGGTAACGTGCGCCCGCAGCGTAAGAGACCATCGACATCGCCGGAATCGGTGAGAATCCCATAATGCGGTCAGGGCCGTAGGTCTTCGCGGTGCAGATGTTCGCGGCGGCGATCATCTCGTTGACTTCCTGCCAGCTGGAGCGGACAAAGCCGCCGCGTCCACGCGCCTGTTTGTAGCTTCTGGCCTTTTCAGTATTACTGATGATGGATGCCCAGGCGTCCACCGGGTCGCTGTGCTGCGCTTTCGCGTCGCGCCAGAGCTGAATCAGCTTCTTGCGCATTAACGGATATTTCAGGCGGTTAGCGCTGTAGAGATACCACGAGTAGCTGGCACCGCGTGGGCAGCCACGCGGCTCATGGTTTGGCAGATCGGGACGGGTACGCGGATAGTCGGTCTGCTGGGTCTCCCAGGTGACCAGTCCATTTTTGACGTAGATTTTCCAGCTGCATGAGCCGGTACAGTTAACGCCGTGCGTGGAGCGCACGATTTTATCGTGCTGCCAGCGACTGCGATAGCCATCTTCCCAGTCGCGGTTGCTGTTTAACGTCTGGCCATGCTGGCCAGAAAAGGGTTCGGCCAGCTGTTTGAAATAGCGAAACCGATCAAGAAACTTGCTCATCCGGAATACTCCTGAAGGCTTAATGTGACATTGCTGACTCTGCATCTGTCCCGACACAGAAAGTGAAATTGTGCCGGTGCGCCACACCGGCTTTGTCGTTATCAGGCGCGTGATTTTCGGCCGTAAACCAGCCAGGTCACCGCGATGCAGCAGAGATAAAAGACCAGGAAGATTTTCATCGCGCCGGCGGGTGAACCGGTCATGGCGAGCGACAGGCCAAAAGTCTGCGGAATAAAGAAACCGCCCAGCGCGCCAATGGCGGAGATAAAGCCGAGCGCAGCAGAGGTTTCTGTTGCCGCTTCGCGCTGTGCCAGCGCATCGTCGCCGCCCTCAGCTTTGATACGTTCCAGCGTCAGCTTACGGAAGATCACCGCAATCATCTGGTAGGTGGAGCCGCTGCCCAGCCCGGACGTCAGGAACAGGCCCATAAACACGGCGAAGAAGGCCACGAACGAGCCATCATGTCCGGCACCCGGCAGGGTAAGGAACAGCAGCGCAGCAAACAGCGCCATCAGCACGTAGTTGATCAGCGTGACGCGGGTACCGCCGAAGCGGTCAGAAATGATGCCGCCTCCTGAACGGGCCAGCGCGCCAATAAAGGGGCCGAAAAAGGCGTAATGCATTATCACGACATCAGGAAATTGCGTCTTCGTCAGCATGGCAAAACCGGCAGAGAAACCGATAAATGAGCCAAAGGTGGCCAGATAGAGCAGCGCCATAACCCACAGGTGGGGACGTTTCAGCACCGGTAACTGCTCACGCAGCGAGGATTTCGCCGCCGCCAGGTCGTTCATGCCGAACCAGGCCGCCAGCGTGCCGATCGCCAGGAACGGCACCCAGATCCAGGCGGCATTTTCCAGCCAGATGCTGTCGCCGGTGATGGTGGTCTGACCCACATCGGCAAAACCAAAAATGGCACAGGAGATCGCCAGCGGGGCGACAAACTGCATTACGCTGACGCCAAGGTTACCGAGGCCGCCGTTGATACCCAGCGCGCCGCCCTGACGGGCTTTGGGAAAGAAGAAGCTGATATTGCCCATGCTCGACGCGAAGTTAGCGCCACCAAAACCGCACAGCAGGGAAATCACCATAAAAGTGGTGAATGAGGTCTGGCTGTCCTGTACGGCAAAGCCGAGCCAAAGGCAGGGAATGATCAGGATGCCGGTGCTGAAGGCGGTCCAGCGACGTCCTCCAAAGATGGGAATAACAAAAGAGTAAGGCACACGCAGCAACGCGCCAGAAACCGACGGCAGTGCGGTCAGTAAAAAGAGCTGCTCAGTGCTGAAGGTAAAGCCAACTTTATTCAGGTTAACCGCAACGGTGCTGAACAGCATCCAGACGCAGAAGCCCAGCAGCAGACAGAAGACAGAAATCCACAGGTTACGGCTGGCGATACGTTTACCACGCGCCTGCCAGAACGCGTCGTTTTCCGGTTGCCAGTCCTGAATTAACGCGCCGCGCGTCGGGGTTTGCAAAGAGGTGGATTGGGTCATAAATCTCTCATCAGCAGAATAATAATTGTGCGTATCCTGCGCATCCGCCGTGGTGTCGGGCTTGATACAAATCAACGGCAATGCAGGTTACAGAGGCGCGGCGCCCTCTCTTCACCCCGGTTAAGTAGTTGACTGAATTCAGATAACCCTTATAAATCATAGGGTTTAAACGCGGCCGCGAATGCCTTCTGTAAAAGGGTGTCCGACTGGAAATAAAGGAGTAGTCCATTGGGGGTATATAGCGACCCCGCTTCACCGGTAAGATAGGCTCTCCGCCCGCTCAGGGCTGGCGTATGTGACAGGAACAGGAGCCATTGTGACGGCAGAGAAATTTACGCTTTTATTGATCGACGACCATCCCATGCTGCGCAATGGCCTGAAGCAGCTGATTGCGCTGGATGAAAGGCTGCAGGTGGTTGCCGAAGCGGGTAATGGCATTGATGGCCTGGCGCTGGCACAGCAGCATGATCCCGACCTGATCCTGCTTGATCTTAATATGCCAGGTCTGAACGGACTGGATACCCTGACCCAGCTGCGTGAGATAGCCCTTTCTGGCCGGGTGGTGGTGTTCAGCGTTTCAGATAATGAAGAGGATGTGGTCAGCGCGCTGAAGCGCGGCGCTGATGGTTATCTGCTGAAAGATATGGAACCGGAAGCCTTACTGAAAGCGCTGCATCAGGCTGCTGCCGGTCAGATCGTGCTGAGCGAGGCGTTAACCCCGATTCTGGTCGCCCGGTTGCGTGAAGCGCAGCCTGCTCAGACGCGCGACATCAATCAGCTGACCCGGCGCGAACGCGATATTCTGCAACTGATCAGCGACGGGATGACCAATAAAGCGATTGCCCGCAAGCTGGCCATCAGTGAAAGCACGGTTAAGGTTCACGTTAAATATCTGCTGAAAAAGATGAACCTTAAATCCCGACTTGAAGCCGCCGTCTGGGCGCTGCAGAACGGGCTGCACTGACTTTTCCCCCTTCCCGATGCGGCGCAGTGCCGTCCTGCCGGCCATAAACTGCCGCAGAAATCGCGAGCCGCCTCGCAGCCCCGCATCAGCGTCATGAGAACAGGCACTTTTTTGTCGCCAGCCGCCGCCACATTTGCCAGGATGCCTGTCAGGTTACACCCGGTCAGGATTGCGGTTGTGCATCACGCTGGCATATGCCCTGCCCTATTCGTTATCATCTGATTATCCTGCGCGCCTGGAATCCCTTTCGGTTTCATGGGCGTTGACCGCCAGAAATTTACCGCATTAAAAATGAGCTAAAACCTTATGCAAGAGCCAACCGAAAAGGACTTTCCTTCCCATACGCCGATGATGCAGCAGTACCTGCGCCTCAAGGTGGAGCATCCTGACATTCTGCTGTTTTACCGTATGGGTGACTTCTACGAGCTGTTTTATGACGACGCAAAACGTGCCTCGCAGCTGCTGGAGATTTCACTCACCAAGCGCGGTGCGTCAGCGGGCGAACCGATCCCGATGGCGGGTGTGCCCTATCATGCGGTTGAAGGTTACCTGGCTAAACTGGTGCAGTTGGGTGAATCCGTTGCCATCTGCGAGCAGATAGGCGATCCGGCGCTGAGCAAAGGCCCGGTCGAACGCAAAGTGGTGCGCATCGTTACCCCGGGCACCATCAGTGATGAGGCGCTGTTGCAGGAGCGACACGACAATCTGCTGGCGGCGATCGTGCAAAGCCCGCGCGGTTTTGGCTACGCCACGCTGGATATCAGCTCAGGCCGTTTTCGCCTCAGCGAACCTGCCGATGCTGAAACCATGGCGGCAGAACTGCAGCGCACCAATCCGGCGGAGCTGCTCTACCCCGAAGAATTCCAGGCGATGTCGCTGATCGATCAGCGACGCGGCCTGCGACGCCGTCCGCTGTGGGAGTTTGAGATCGACACCGCACGCCAGCAGCTGAACCTGCAGTTCGGCACCCGCGATCTCAATGGCTTCGGCGTGGAGAATGCGCACCTCGGACTGAGCGCGGCGGGCTGCCTGCTGCAGTATGTTAAAGATACCCAGCGCACCACGCTGCCCCACATCCGCTCGCTGAGCATGGAGCGGCAGCAGGACAGCATCATCATGGATGCGGCCACCCGCCGTAATCTGGAGATCACCCAGAACCTGGCAGGCGGCACCGACAACACCTTAGCGGCGGTGCTGGATAAAACGGTCACCCCGATGGGTAGCCGGATGCTGAAACGCTGGCTGCATATGCCGCTGCGC
Source organism: Pantoea sp. BJFS-204 (assembly GCF_049310725.1). Classification (NCBI taxonomy): domain Bacteria; kingdom Pseudomonadati; phylum Pseudomonadota; class Gammaproteobacteria; order Enterobacterales; family Erwiniaceae; genus Pantoea; species Pantoea sp. BJFS-204. The sequence goes on from NZ_JBMOWE010000003.1 coordinate 42,434, forward strand.
GATGCGCGCATTATTAACCAGCGTCAGGAGTCGATTGCTGAGCTGCAAAATCTCAGCGACGTGCTGCAACCGGTGCTGCGTCAGGTCGGCGATCTGGAGCGAATCCTGGCTCGCCTGGCCCTGCGCACCGCACGTCCGCGCGATCTGGCTCGCATGCGTCATGCGTTTCAGCAACTGCCGGAACTTAACCAGCTGCTGGCCGATGTTGAGGCGCCCCAGTTGCAGAAGCTGCGCACGCAGATGGGCGAGTTCACTGCGTTACGTGAGCTGCTGGAACAGGCGGTGATTGAGTCACCGCCGGTGCTGATCCGCGACGGCGGAGTGATTGCGCCCGGCTACAACGCGGAGCTGGATGAGTGGCGTGCACTGGCAGATGGCGCAACCGACTATCTTGACCGGCTGGAGATCCGCGAACGCGAGAAGCTGGGACTGGATACCCTGAAGGTCGGCTTTAACGGCGTGCATGGTTATTACATTCAGGTGAGCCGCGGACAGAGCCATCAGGTACCGATGCACTATGTCCGTCGTCAGACCCTGAAAAATGCTGAACGCTATATCATTCCGGAGCTGAAAGAGTACGAAGACAAAGTACTCACCTCCAAGGGTAAAGCGCTGTCGCTGGAAAAAAGCCTGTATGAAGCGCTGTTCGATCAGTTGCTGCCGCATCTTGAAGCGCTGCAGCTGAGTGCCGCCGCGCTGGCAGAGCTGGATGTGTTAAGCAACCTGGCAGAACGTGCCTGGTCCCTGAACTATTGCCGCCCGGTATTGCAGGATAAAGCCGGGATTAAAATCAGCGGCGGACGCCATCCGGTGGTGGAACAGGTTCTGAAAGAGCCGTTTATTGCCAACCCACTGTCACTGGCATCCCAGCGCAGAATGCTGATTATTACCGGCCCCAACATGGGCGGTAAAAGTACCTATATGCGCCAGGCGGCACTGATTGCGCTGATGGCATGGATTGGCAGTTTTGTTCCTGCCGATGAGACGCTGATTGGCCCGCTGGATCGCATCTTTACCCGTGTCGGTGCCGCTGACGATCTCGCCTCCGGGCGCTCGACCTTTATGGTTGAGATGACCGAAACCGCTAACATCCTGCACAACGCCACCGAAAACAGCCTGGTGCTGATGGATGAGATTGGACGCGGAACATCCACCTACGACGGTTTATCGCTCGCCTGGGCCTGCGCCGAAAACCTGGCGAACCGCATCAAGGCGATGACGCTGTTTGCCACCCATTACTTCGAGCTGACAACCCTGCCGGAAAAAATGGAAGGCGTGGTCAACGTCCATCTGGATGCCGTTGAGCATGGCGACACGATCGCCTTTATGCACAGCGTCCAGGAGGGTGCGGCAAGTAAGAGCTATGGTCTGGCGGTGGCGGCGCTGGCCGGCGTACCCAAAGAGGTGATTAAGCGGGCACGCAATAAGCTGAAGGAACTTGAGACCGTTTCAAACCACTCCGCGTCATCGACGGTCGATGGCTCTCAGCTGCCGCTGCTGGTTGAAGAGACCTCGCCTGCCATGGAGGCGCTTGAGGCGCTGGATCCCGATACGCTGACACCGCGTCAGGCACTCGACTGGATTTATCGTCTTAAATCGCTGGTCTGATATTACATCCCTTACATCGCACCGCGTTAATGCGCGGTGCGATGCTTGCTCGCCCGCAAATCACTTTTCTGCAGACATAAAAAAAGCGATGGTTTTCACCATCGCTTTTCGCATTCAAACTCAGATTTACTGTTAACGATTATTCACGAAACAGTGCTTCAATGCTGAGGCCCTGCGCCTGCAGGATTTCACGCAGACGGCGTAAACCTTCAACCTGAATCTGGCGTACACGCTCGCGGGTTAAGCCGATTTCACGACCCACATCCTCAAGTGTTGCCGCTTCATAGCCCAACAGGCCGAAACGACGTGCCAGCACTTCACGCTGCTTGGCGTTCAGTTCGAACAGCCATTTAACGATGCTTTGTTTCATATCATCGTCCTGCGTGGTGTCTTCCGGTCCGTTGTCTTTCTCATCGGCCAGAATATCCAGCAGCGCTTTTTCAGAATCACCGCCTAATGGCGTATCAACCGAGGTAATGCGTTCGTTAAGACGTAACATGCGGCTTACGTCATCAACCGGTTTATCAAGCTGCTCTGCGATCTCTTCCGCACTCGGCTCATGGTCGAGCTTGTGGGAAAGTTCACGCGCAGTACGCAGATAAACATTCAGTTCTTTCACAATGTGAATCGGCAGACGGATGGTACGGGTTTGATTCATGATCGCCCGTTCAATAGTCTGACGAATCCACCAGGTGGCGTACGTTGAGAAACGGAACCCGCGCTCCGGGTCAAATTTCTCTACGGCGCGAATCAGGCCGAGGTTACCTTCTTCAATCAGGTCCAGCAGAGCTAAACCACGATTGCTGTAACGACGAGCGATTTTCACCACCAGGCGTAAGTTACTTTCGATCATACGGCGACGGGAAGGGATATCACCCCGCAATGCACGGCGAGCGAAGAAGACTTCTTCCTCTGCCGTTAACAACGGAGAATAGCCAATCTCCCCGAGATAGAGCTGCGTCGCATCTAACACACGTTGCGTCGCACCCTGTGATAGCAACTCTTCTTCCGCTACGTCGCTATCACTGGCTTCATTTTCAACGAGTGCCTTCTCGTCAAAAATTTCAGCTCCGTTCTCATCGAATTCCGCGTTCTCATGTAACTCGTTTACTTTCAGCGTATTCTGGCTCATAAGCGGCTCCTACCCGTGATTCCAGGGCAGAACATAAACCTGTTTTGTTCTGCCGGATTATCGCTGCGGTAAATAACGCAACGGGTTTACGGATTTCCCCTTGTAACGAATTTCAAAGTGTAATCTGACTGAACTGGTTCCGGTGCTACCCATGGTAGCGATCTTTTGCCCCGCCTTAACTTCCTGTTGTTCCCGGACCAGCATTGTATCGTTGTGGGCGTAGGCGCTCAGGTAATCATCGTTGTGTTTAATGATGATTAAATTACCGTAACCCCGGAGTGCGTTACCTGCGTAAACCACTCGTCCTGAAGCAGTGGCGACCACAGATTGTCCGCGCGTCCCGGCGATATCGATACCTTTATTGCCACCTTCGGCGGCAGAGAAGTTATCGATGATCTTCCCGTCAGTCGGCCAGCGCCAGCTTCCGACCGGCGTTGAACTGTTGGTTGTACTGCTAACCGTTGGGGGTGCGGTAACGACTGGAGCTGTTGTCGTTGCAACATTTGCTCCATTCGAAGGCAACATTTTGCTGCCACCCGAATTACCTGAATCATCAGAATACGTAATAACAGGTTGCTGTGCAACAGCAGGCGATTTAATTTGTGGCGCCGCCGGAACGCCGCCCTGCGTTGCATCAGCAACGGTAATGGGATTGCCGCCAGTAATCGGCTGACCCGACCCATTGCCAATCTGCAAAGTTTGTCCGACATTCAGGCCATATGGCGCCGGAACATTGTTGCGCTGGGCTAAATCACGGAAATCGTTGCCGGTAATCCAGGCGATGTAAAACAATGTGTCGCCACGCTTAACGGTATAAGTTTCACCGGAGTAGCTACCCTTAGGAATGTTCTGATAACTGCGATTGTAAACAATCCGGCCATTCTGCGTCTCAACATTGCTGTTGGTACTAATCATTCCACCACTAGCGGGGGCAGATGCTGAATTTTTGCTTAACATTTGTCCCTGGGCTGGCGTGGCAGGAACGCCGCCTGAACTCATGTCTGCTCCAGACTGGTTAGTGTTCATGCCACCATTGTCGCCAACGCGACTGATGGGTGCCTGTGAGTTGTCGCTGGAGCTACAGCCTGCCAGCCAAAAACCTACCAGTGAAAGCGCCGCCAGACGGCGTAACTGAAAAAGTGTGCTTCCCGTGCTCATTAATCCCCCGTGATGGCAACTCTGATCTATCTGTTTCACTGTATCTGCCAGCAGGATACTCTGCGCGGCGCGATAAAATCTGCGTTTTCGATGAATAAACTGGATAGTAACAACATCAGGTACGTGGTGCTATGAAACAGTTGTGAAGAAATACGAAGAGGGTCAGGCCAGATCGCCCTGCACCAGCGGGACAAAACGCACTGGTTCGATGGTCTCTTCCATCACCTCTTCGCCCTGACGACGCAGGCGCTTCAGTACCTGCTGATCTTCACCAACCGGCAGCACCATGATGCCGCCTTCTGCCAGTTGTGCTATCAGCGCAATCGGAATTTCAGGCGGTGCAGCCGTGACGATGATGGCATCGAAGGGGCCACGTGAAGGCCAGCCCTGCCAGCCATCACCATGACGGGTTGAGACATTATGCAGATCCAGCTGTTTCAGACGGCGCTTGGCCTGCCACTGCAGCCCTTTAATGCGTTCCACTGAATAAACATGGTCCACCAGATGGGCAAGAATCGCCGTCTGATAACCTGAACCCGTACCAATCTCCAGCACACGCGAATGCGGATTAAGTCCAAGCAGCGCAGTCATCCGCGCGACCATGTAGGGCTGTGATATCGTCTGACCGGAGCCGATGGGCAAGGCAACATTGTCCCAGGCTTTATGCTCGAACGCTTCGTCGATAAAACGTTCGCGCGGCACCTCGCTGATGGCTTTCAGCAGGTTTTCATCATCGATGCCCTGCTGACGCAGTTGTGACAGCAACGTCTCAATACGCCGATTCACCATGCCAGGTTCACCTCAGCTTTAGCCAGCCAGTCACTGAGCACGTTCTGCGCGCTGTGCGCCGTTAAATCGACATGGAGTGCCGTGACAGAGACGTAGCCCTGATCCACGGCGGCGAAGTCCGTATCCGGGCCCGCATCCAGTTTTTCGCCTGGCGGACCAATCCAGTAGAGTGTATTGCCACGCGGATCCTGCTGCGCAATCACCTGATCCGCCGGATGGCGACTGCCACAGCGCGTCACGCGGATGCCTTTGAGTTCTGACAACGGCAGATCGGGAACGTTGATGTTGAGAATGCGGCCGGTGCGCAGCGGTTCATGCGTCAGCGCCCTGAGGAGCGCGCAGGTCACGGCCGCCGCGGTGGCGTAATGCTGATGGCCGTTGAGCGAAACCGCGATAGCCGGCAAGCCAAGGTGTCGCCCTTCCATCGCTGCCGCCACCGTGCCGGAGTAGATCACATCATCGCCCAGATTGGGGCCGGCATTGATGCCCGACACCACAATGTCGGGACGCGGCTGCATCAGCGCATTCACCCCCAGATAGACGCAGTCGGTCGGCGTCCCCATCTGGACGGCGATATCGCCGTTTTCATGGGTGAAGGTGCGCAGAGGCGTTTCCAGCGTTAATGAGTTCGAGGCACCGCTTCGGTTACGATCGGGGGCAACAACCTGCACGTCAGCAATCTGCCGCAGGGCTTTCGCCAGAGTCTGAATGCCTGGCGCATGAATGCCGTCATCGTTACTGAGCAATATCCGCATTTCGTTCTGACCTTTTTTTATTCGACTGGTCGCCGTGACGGAACCTGTTTTAACGGCATGGCAACAGGTGAGGAATAGACGGCGATTTTTGCATTCTAGCGAGGCGCGCAAGGAAGTGGTAGGCGTAAATCACACGACGGTGGGGGTTTGCCGCAACATTACCCACACTGCGGGTCAGGTTGCGGCGAAGATTACTCATCAATCTGATCGGGCGAGTCCGCGTGGGTCAGCAGCTCCCGGACCACGCTGGTGGCAAAGCTGCCCGCTGGCAGCCAGAATGCCAGTTCCAGCGTGACATCATCCCACCAGCTCCACTGCATATCGCGCGGCACCACCAGCATGGCACGGCGTGCAGCATCAACCTTCTCACGTTCAATCAGTCCCAGCAGCAGCGTCTCATCAGCCAGCGCCTGCTGTTCAAAGGCCAGCGCGTCAGCCTGCGGGCCAGGCTCGCCCCGTCCCGGCAGCGGCGCGGTGATGCGCAGCTCATGCTGATCAACCCGGCGCTGTGACTCTGCCAGTTCATCAGGCTGGGCGACAAACCAGCTGCCTCGTCCGGTCAGCTGCAACGCATCGCCGTTGAGCACCTGAGTCAGCCCACCCTGCTGTTGCAGACGCGCACTGGTCACCTGATTAAACAGCGCACTGCGCGCGGCAGAGAGCATCAGGCTGCGCTTGTTGCGGTCGCGAATAATGATCTCATTGCTCGCCCACTTTTCTGCCATCACCAGGTTATTGCCGCCGCGACCAAAACGCTGTTCACCAAAATAGTTCGGCACGCCCGCATCGCGAATCTGCGCCAGACGCGTTTCAACCGCATCACGGTCACTGATCTGGCGGATGATCAGCCGGAACGCGTTCCCCGCCAGTGCGCCGATGCGCAGCTTACGTTTGTGACGCACTGCCTGCAGAATCTCGACCCCTTCCAGCTCAAAACCGCGCAGATCGGGCATCGCATTACCCGGCAGGCGAAAACAGAGAGTCTGTTCCGTCACCGCATGGCGATCTTTCATTCCGGCATAACTCATGTCGCGCTGATGAATACCGAGATACTTCGCCAGTGCCTCAGCCACAAAGCGGGTATTGGCCCCCACTTTACGGATGCGCACCAGCAGGTGCTCACCTTCACCATCCGCGCCATAACCGAGATCTTCAACTACCACGAAATCTTCCGGATTGGCTTTGATCACGCCGGAGGCCACGGGTGTGCCGTGCAGGTAATTCAGCATCATTGGCTGTCAGCTTTCAGGACTAACGCCACCGCTTCACAGGCGATGCCTTCGCCGCGCCCGGTAAAGCCCAGCTTCTCGGTGGTGGTCGCTTTGACGTTGACCGCATCCATATGGCAGCCCAGATCTTCTGCAATATTGATCCGCATCTGTGGCACGTGCGGCAGCATTTTCGGTGCCTGAGCAATAATCGTGACGTCGACATTACCGATGCGATAGCCTTTGGCTTCGATACGGCGCCAGGCCTCACGCAGCAGGCCGCGGCTGTCCGCCCCTTTAAAGGCCGGATCGGTGTCAGGAAACAGCTTGCCGATATCGCCCATCGCCACTGCGCCCAGCAGCGCGTCAGTCAGCGCATGCAGCGCCACATCGCCATCCGAATGGGCGATAAAACCCTGCTCAAACGGGATCCGCACACCGCCAATCACTAACGGACCCTCTCCGCCAAAGGCGTGAACGTCAAAACCGTGACCGATACGCATCATGCGCTCTCCTTTAATTGAATCTGACTCAGATAAAAAGCCGCCAGCGCCAGATCTTCTGGCCGGGTGACTTTGATGTTATCACTGCGTCCGCTGACTAACAGCGGGTGGTAGCCGCAATACTCCAGCGCCGAGGCTTCATCGGTGATGGTCGCGCCTTCTGCCAGCGCCCGCGTCAGGCAGGCGGTGAGCAGCGCATGAGGGAAAAATTGCGGCGTTAAGGCGTGCCAGAGATCGTCGCGCTCTACGGTATGGGCCACCGCGGCTTTGCCCGGCTCGCCCCGTTTCATGGTGTCACGCACTGGCGCGGCCAGAATCCCGCCAACGTGGCTCTTTTCACGCACGTTGAGCAGTTGCTGGAGATCGTCGGGATGCAGACAGGGACGCGCGGCGTCATGGACCAGCACCCAGGCGGAACCCTGTGCAGCCTGCAATCCGGCCAGCACCGATTCGGCGCGGGTCTCTCCGCCTGTCACCCTGAGCACGCGCGGATCGCGTGCCAGCGGCAGTGAAGCGAAGTGCTGGTCATCAGGACTGAGGGCGACAATCACCTGTTTGATAGCGGGATGGGAAAACAGACGCGCAATGCTGTGTTCCAGAAGGGTGTGCTGACCAATCGTCAGATACTGCTTCGGACAGGTTGCCTGCATGCGGCTGCCGATCCCGGCAGCGGGCACCACGGCAATCACATCCGCAAGGGAGGCCAGAGTGTTCATGTTTTATCGTTGTTGGTTAAGCGCTGCTTGTTGCGCGTTGCGTTTGTTCTGGTCAGGCACCAGACGATAGAAAGTCTCACCGGGCTTAATCATGCCCAGTTCATTGCGTGCACGCTCCTCGATCGCTTCCGAGCCGCCATTGAGATCGTCAATTTCGGCAAACAGCTGATCGTTTCGCGATTTCAGTTTGGCATTGTTTGCCTGTTGCACCGCGACATCATCATTGACGCGCGTATAGTCATGGATGCCATTTTTCCCCAGCCACAACGAATATTGCAGCCAGCCAAGCAGCACCAATAACAGTAACGTCAGTTTTCCCATCCCGCCCCCTAAAAACGGCCCAATCATCCCATAACTTTGCACAGGACTCCACACCAGCGGAGAAAATGGCGCGCTTTGCTGCGCGTCTGCGCAAAATATGAATCAGTACCGATTCAGACGGGAAAAGATTTGTAACCTGCCGATGCGTTTGCACATCAGCGCGGGCGCACTGAGGGCTTACCAGCCAGAGAGAAAAGAGAACATTAACCAGAAGAGCGTGACCACCATGATCACCGTGGCGAGCGCGGCCCACAGCCACTGTCCACTCAGCAGCGTATTCAGCGCGATACCCGTGACCACCGCAACCGGCAGCAGCGCCAGAAAGAATGGCCAGGTATAAAGAAAGAAGAACAGCGTGTTAGAGCCGAACAGCAGGAAAGGAATCGCCAGCGCGCACCAGTAAGCGAGAAAGCCGATAACGCCGCCCGGCAGCAATGAGCGCGGCTCATCCGGGGAGGAGTCATCTTTTCGGGCGAGCATTGGGGTAATGTTCTGCATAGGCATCCTGTTGGCGCGAGGGCGGCAAATCAGAAACGATTTGCCGCTGTCTCTTCAGGATCTGATGATATCGCGGTCACGCAGCAGGTCTAACAATTGGGCGGCCAGTTTTGTAACCAATTGTTCGCCATCCAGCTGGATTTCCGGGCTATCGGGCGCCTCATAGACGCTGTCGATGCCGGTGAAATTACGCAGTTCACCGGCCCGCGCTTTGCGATACAACCCTTTCGGATCACGCGCTTCACACACGGCTAACGGCGTATCGACAAATACCTCGATAAACTGTCCCGGCTCCAGCAGATCGCGCACCATCTGACGCTCGGCGCGATGCGGCGAAATAAAGGCAGTGAGCACCACGAGTCCGGCATCCACCATCAGTTTCGCCACTTCACCGACGCGACGGATATTCTCTTTACGGTCATCATCGCTGAAACCGAGGTCACGACAGAGGCCGTGACGCACATTATCACCATCCAGCAGATAGGTGCTGACGCCGATGCGGTGCAGCGCCTGCTCCAGCGCACCGGCAACGGTGGATTTCCCCGAGCCCGAAAGCCCGGTGAACCACAGCACCACGCCCTGATGGCCATGCTGCTGTTCGCGAGAGGCGCGTGTCACCGGATGATCATGCCACACCACATTATCGTCGTGCTGAGCCATTACTGACCGCCCAGCAGGTCGCGCGCATTCCAGTGTGGGAAGTGGCGGCGCACCAGCGCATTCAGTTCCAGCTCAAACGCGCTGAACTCGCCGGTATTAACCGGGGCATCATGGTTTGGCTGATGGATCATGCCGGCACCCACGGTGACGTTGCTCAGGCGATCGATAAAGATCATGCCGCCGGTTACCGGGTTCTGCTGATAGCTGTCGAGCACCATCGGTTCGTCAAAGGTGATCTCAATGCGACCGATACCGTTCAGCGGCAGCGTATCGACCTGGCGCGTCTCCAGTGAGTTGATCTCGACCTGATGCAGCACCTTCTCTACCCGGCCACGGGTTTTCTTACCGGCGATTTTCAGGTCATAACTCTGACCGGCCTGCAGCGGCTGCTCTGCCATCCAGACCACGTCAACGCTGGCAGACTGAACCGCTGCCAGCTCTTCACTGGCATCCACCAGCAGATCGCCACGGCTGATATCAATCTCATCCTGCAGCACCAGGGTAATCGCTTCGCCTGCACCCGCTTCCTGCAGATCGCCATCGAAGGTCACAATGCGGGCAATGGTCGACTCCACGCCAGAAGGCAGCACTTTAACGCGCTGGCCTACCTGCACGCTGCCCGACGCCAGAGTGCCGGCATAGCCACGAAAATCGAGGTTCGGACGGTTGACATACTGCACCGGGAAACGCATCGGCTGATGATCGACGACGCGCTTCAGCTCCACGGTCTCCAGCACATCCAGCAGCGTCGGGCCGCTATACCACGGCATGGTCTGACTGGCAGAGGCGACGTTATCCCCTTCCAGCGCCGACATCGGCACAAAGCGGATATCGAGGTCTTCCGGCAGCTGCGCAGCAAAGTCGAGGTAATCCTGTTTGATCTGCTCGAAGCGCTCCTGGTTGTACTCCACCAGATCCATCTTATTGATCGCCACCACCAGGTGTTTGATCCCCAGCAGCGTCGAGATAAAGCTGTGGCGGCGGGTCTGATCCAGTACGCCTTTACGCGCATCGATCAGCAGGATCGCCAGATCGCAGGTTGACGCACCGGTCGCCATGTTACGGGTGTACTGCTCATGTCCCGGCGTGTCGGCGATAATAAATTTACGCTTTTCGGTCGAGAAGTAGCGGTAGGCCACATCAATGGTAATGCCCTGCTCACGCTCAGCCTGCAGACCATCTACCAGCAGCGCCAGATCGAGCTTCTCGCCCTGGGTGCCGTGACGTTTGCTGTCGTTGTGCAGCGACGAGAGCTGATCTTCATAGATCTGACGGGTGTCGTGTAGCAGACGTCCAATCAGGGTACTTTTTCCGTCGTCAACGCTGCCGCAGGTCAGAAAACGCAGCAGGCTCTTGTGTTGTTGCGTGGTCAGCCAGGCTTCAACGCCGCCCTGGTCGGCAATCTGTTGTGCAATTACGGTATTCATCTGGCGTCTCCTTAGAAATAACCCTGACGTTTTTTCAGTTCCATCGAACCGGACTGATCGCGATCGATCATGCGGCCCTGACGCTCGCTGGTGGTGGAAACCAGCATCTCTTCGATGATCTCCGGCAGCGTCTGCGCCTCGGACTCTACCGCGCCGGTCAGCGGCCAGCAGCCGAGCGTACGGAAACGGACCATCCGTTCGGTGATCTCTTCACCCGGCTGCAGGTTGATGCGATCGTCATCGATCATCATCAGCATGCCATCACGCTCCAGCACCGGACGCGGTGCGGCGAGATAGAGCGGCACAATCTCGATGTTTTCCAGGAAGATGTACTGCCAGATATCCAGTTCGGTCCAGTTCGACAGCGGGAAGACGCGGATGCTTTCACCCTTGTTGATCTGACCGTTGTAGTTGTGCCACAGCTCAGGGCGCTGGTTTTTCGGATCCCAGCGATGGAAGCGGTCACGGAATGAGTAGATACGCTCTTTGGCGCGTGACTTCTCTTCATCACGACGTGCGCCGCCAAAGGCTGCATCAAAACCATATTTGTTCAGCGCCTGCTTCAGCCCTTCGGTTTTCATGATGTCAGTGTGTTTGGCACTGCCGTGAACAAAGGGGTTGATGCCCATCGCCACGCCTTCCGGGTTGCGGTGAACCAGCAACTCTGCACCCATCGCTTTCACGGTGCGGTCGCGAAATTCGTACATTTCACGGAATTTCCAGCCGGTATCCACATGCAGCAACGGGAAGGGTAGCGTGCCTGGGTAGAAGGCTTTACGCGCCAGATGGAGCATGACCGAGGAGTCTTTGCCGATGGAATACATCATCACCGGATTGCTGAACTCCGCCGCCACTTCGCGAATGATGTGGATACTCTCCGCCTCCAGCTGACGCAGATGAGTGAGTCGTTTTTGGTCCATGATTTTCCCTCAAGCCAGATTGACAACGGCGGACTCGCGAGCCCCCTGCTGTGCTGAATGTTTAAACCAGGCGAGTTGCCCGTGCAGATTAACCACCTCTCCGATCACCAGCAGCGCCGGAGTGGGTGCCGAGGCGGCCAGCGCCTCAAGTTGTTCCAAGGTGCCGGTCAGCACCTGTTGATCCTGACGGGTGCCGCGACTGATCACCGCCACCGGCGTTGATGGCGCGCGACCGTGCTGAATCAGCGCCTCGCTGATGGCAGCGGCTTTAACGGTTCCCATGTAGATAGCCAGCGTCTGACGCGCACGCGCCAGCGATGGCCAGTCAATGTCATCCCCATCGGGACGGCAGTGACCGGTAATAAACATCACGCTCTGCGCGTAGTCGCGGTGGGTCAGCGGAATACCGGCATAGGCCGTCGCACCGGCAGCCGCGGTGACGCCCGGCACCACCTGGAACGGCACACCCGCCTGCTGAGCCGCCTGCAGCTCTTCGCCGCCGCGGCCAAAGATAAAGGGATCGCCGCCCTTGAGGCGCACGACGCGCTTGCCTTTCAGCGCCAGTGAAACCAGCATCTGATTGATCTCTTCCTGCGGCAACGTGTGCGCGCTGGCCCGTTTGCCGACGCAGATGCGATCGGCATCGCGGCGCACCAGATCCAGCACCTCTTCGCTGACCAGATGGTCGTAGAGCACCACATCGGCTAACTGCATCACCTGCAGGCCACGCAGCGTCAGCAGACCGCTGTCGCCCGGCCCGGCGCCCACCAGAAAGATCTCGCCCTGACGGGTCGGCTCTTCCTGCAGTTCGCGGTCCAGCGTGCGTTTCGCCTCTTCGACGTTACCGGCAGACATCTCACTGGCGAACCGGCCGTCGAAAGCGCGTTCCCAGAAGCGCCGACGGTCAGACATGCGGCTGAAGCGCTGTTTGACTTTATCGCGCCAGAGTCCGGCCACTTCAGCCATCTGACCCAGACTGGCAGGCAGCAGCGTTTCGATTTTTTCGCGCAGCATGCGTGCCAGCACCGGTGCGGTGCCGCTGGAGGAGATCGCCACCACCAGCGGTGAGCGGTCAACAATCGAGGGGAAGATAAAGGTGCATTTTGGCTGGTCATCCACCACGTTAACCAGCTTATGCCGCGCGTTGGCGGCTTCAAACACCTGGCTGTTGAGATGGTTGTCGTCGGTGGCGGCAATCACCAGGAAAACGCCATCCAGCTGGGCCGGGTCAAATTCGGTCGCCAGCCACTCCAGCTCCTGCTTATCCAGCAGTGCCTGCAGTTCAGGGCAGAGTTCACGAGATGCGATCAGAATGCGCGCGCGTGCACGGCGCAGCAGTTCAATTTTTCGCGCCGCAATATCTCCCCCGCCGACAACCAGAACCGGGCGGCCAGAAAGATCGGCAAAAAGAGGCAAATAGTCCACGTTAACCCTGATGTTTTAACTTTGTATTAACGCGACTATACGTCGCTGAGTTTATCCAGATGAAATTACGAATTGGAATGAGTAGTTACCGAATGGAATAACGACGCCGCAAAGCACAGAACAATTTGGTCTTAACAGATGAAATTTAATGGCTTTTTCGTGAACAGGCTCACATATTGAAAGCCACACCTGCGGCAGCAAAAGCAGATAAGTGCCAGCGATAATGGTCCGTTACGCCTTTCGGTAGTGACAGCGCCCGATTCCACTAACAAAGTCACGGGACAAAAAGGATATAATGCGCGCGGCATGGCTGGCCCTGGCCCCCATGCGGAACGGCTCCCGAATAATGAAAAAGGATGCACTATGTTTTATTCCCTCCGCTTGAGGGTAGCGACAATTTTATTTGGCGCACTCATTTCTCCGCTGGCTCTGGCCACTCCGCCTGGCCAGTTTGCCGAACAGCAGGTCCGGCACATCGCCACCTTGTTTCCTGGCCGGATGAGCGGCAGCCCGGCTGAGCTGATGGCAGCCGACTACCTGCAACAGCAATTTACCGCGCTGGGGTATAAGACCAATACCCGCCAGTTCAGGACCGGCTATAAGTGGCAGGAAGAGGACGGCACGCAGCGCTGGCATAAGCTCACGGCAACCTCGGTGATTGCCGCGCGTGCAGGCAGCGTGCCGCAGGAGATTCTGATCGTGGCACATCTGGATACCTGGACGCCGCAAAATAGCAGCCAGGCCCAGCACAACCTGGGCGGCTTACGCCTGCAGGGCGTCGATGATAATGCATCGGGTCTTGGCGTGATGCTGGAGCTGGCGCAGCAGCTGAGCCGCAAACCGCTGCACTACGGCATACGCTTTGTGGCGCTGAGCGCCGGAGAGGCAGATCTGCACGGCATGGATGATTATGTTGAGCGGATGAGCACGCGTGAGAAGAAGAATACCCTGCTGGTCATCGATCTGAATAGCCTGATCACCGGCGATCATCTCTATTTTAACAGCGGCATGAATACGCCCCGGGCGGTGCGCAAGCAGACCAGCGAACGAGCCCTGTTACTGGCACGCCAGCAGGGCATTCCCGCCGCCAGTCATCAGCTGAACCGTAAAGATTTTGACGCTCTTAATGCCTTCGACAAGGCGGGCTTTCCGCTGCTGGATGTGACCGCCAGCAACTGGACGCTGGGTAATAAAGATGGTGCGCTGCAGCGTCATCGTAGTCCCCACTTTCCTGATGGCGTTACCCGCCATCAGACTGACCTGGATAATCTGAGCTATCTCGACCGCTGGCTGCCGGGGCAGATAACCTTGCGAACCCGCGACAGCGTTCGCGTGCTACTGCCGCTGCTCAGTGAACTGACCAACCCCAAAGTGTAAGGATCTGACATGTACGTGGTCTTTCTGAATTACGTTCGTCCGGTAGAAGAAGTTGAAGCGCTGCTGGCAGCCCATATCGAATGGCTGGATCGCTATTTTGACGCGGGCTTTTTTATTGCAGCGGGACGTAAAGATCCGCGCACGGGCGGCATGTTACTGGTCAGGGAGATGGAACGAGAAGAGCTGGATGCAATTTTAGCGGAAGATCCGTTTGTCACGGTGGCAGAGTATGAGGTGACGAAAGTGAATGTGACCCGTGCAGCAGAGGCGTTTGCCGGATTAAAAGGCGCTTAGCTTTCCGCCTGACTGCAGCCAAAAACTTCTCTCCCTGTGTGCGGGGAGAGAAGTCCTGCGTCAGCCTTCGTGCAGACCACACTCGCGCTTGAGGCCGAAGAAGCGCGTCTCTTCTTCTGCCATACCCGGCTCCCACTTGCGGGTGGTATGGGTATCGCCCACCGAGAGATAGCCTTCATCCCACAGCGGATGGTACTTCAGCTTATGCTGCTCCAGATACTGATGAATCTGGCGGTTATCCCAGTCGATAATCGGCAGCAGCTTAAAGACGCCACGCTGGACGCCCAGCACCGGCAGATTCGCCCGGCTGCCCGACTGGTCGCGGCGCAATCCGGCAAACCAGGTCTGTGCGCCCAGGGTTTCAATGGCGCGATTCATCGGCTCAACTTTGTTGATCTCGTTATATTTCTCAATCCCCTCGACGCCCTGCTCCCACAGTTTGCCGTAGCGCGCTTCCTGCCAGGCCGGTGAGGTTTCGGCGCGGAACACTTTAAGGTTGAGATTGAGCTGGTCCGCCAGCTCATCAATAAAACGATAGGTCTCCGGGAACAGATAGCCGGTGTCGGTCAGGATCACCGGAATATCGGGCTGCTGACGCGTCACCAGATGCAGCGACACCGCGGCCTGAATACCGAAACTGGAGGAGAGCACGTAGGCACCCGGCAGATTCTCCAGTGCCCAGCTGACCCGCTCTTCCGCTGATGACTTCTCCAGCTGCGCATTGGTCGCGGCCAGCGCCATAGCACGCTGGACTTTGGACATCTCATTCAGTGCTGCGAGGTCGGGGTGACTCATTTTGCTTCCTCCCAAAAATCGCGTGCCGGGTCCAGCACCGGCGCAACAATGCCCGCGCGGATGGTGAAGTCACCAAAGCCTTCAGCGGCCTGGCGCTCAGTGGCCCAGCGTCCCACCAGCTCATCAATGGTGGCGAGAATTTCGCTTTCGTTAATGTTTTCACGGTACATGCGGGGAATACGCGTTCCGCTGCGGTTTCCACCCAGATGCAGGTTGTAGCGACCTGGCGCTTTACCCACCAGCCCCAGCTCAGCCAGCATGGCACGGCCACAGCCGTTGGGACAACCGGTAACGCGTAACACTATGTGCTCATCGCCAACGCCATGCGCATGCATGATCCCTTCCACTTTGGTCACGAAGGCAGGCAGGAAGCGCTCGGCTTCTGCCATCGCCAGCGGACAGGTCGGGAACGCCACGCAGGCCATCGAGTTTTCGCGCTGTGCCGTAACGTGATCCATCAGACCATGTTCGCGCGCGATTGCTTCGATCTGCGCTTTTTCGCTTTCCGGCACGCCGGCCACAATCAGGTTCTGGTTAGCGGTCAGGCGGAAATCGCCCTGATGGATTTTCGCAATTTCAGCGATGCCGCTTTTCAGCGGTCGGCCCGGATAGTCGAGCAGGCGACCATTTTCGATAAACAGCGTCAGGTGCCATTTGTTGTCGATGCCTTTAATCCAGCCAATGCGATCGCCACGGGTGGTGAACTCATAAGGACGGATCGGCTCAAACGTCACGCCTGCCCGTTTTTCAACTTCTGCTTTAAAGGTCTCGACGCCAACGCGTTCCAGGGTGTACTTGGTTTTGGCGTTTTTACGGTCGGTACGGTTGCCCCAGTCGCGCTGCGTCGTGACCACCGCCTCGGCAACGTCGAGGATCTTCTCCACCGGGAAATAGCCAAACTCGCTGGCGGTGCGCGCATAGGTCGCTTTGTTACCGTGCTCAATCGACAGCCCGCCACCCACCAGCAGGTTAAAGCCCACCAGCTTGCCGTGCTCGGCGACAGCGACAAAGTTCAGATCGTTGGCGTGCAGATCCACGTCGTTATGCGGCGGGATCACCACGGTAGTTTTGAATTTACGCGGCAGATACGTTTCACCGAGGATCGGCTCTTCGTCGGTGGTGGCGACTTTTTCTTTATCCCACCAGATCTCCGCATAGGCTCGGGTGCGTGGCAGCAGATGCTCAGAGAGTTTCTTCGCCCACTCATACGCTTCCTGATGCAGTTCCGACTCAACCGGGTTCGACGTACAGAGCACGTTACGGTTAACGTCGTTGGCGGTCGCCAGCGCATCCAGCCCCACCTCATGCAGCATCTGATGCGTCGGCTTGACGTTCTTCTTCAGAATGCCGTGAAACTGGAAGGTCTGACGGTTAGTCAGACGGATGCTGCCATAGATGGTTTTATCGGTGGCAAATTTGTCGATGGCCAGCCACTGAGTCGGCGTAATGATGCCGCCCGGCAACCGGCAACGCAGCATCATGGCGTGGCGCGGCTCCAGCTTCTGCTCCGCACGTTCGGCACGAATATCGCGATCGTCCTGCTGGTACATGCCGTGAAAACGAATCAGCAGGAAGTTGTCGCCGGTAAAACCGCCGGTCAGACCCTCTTCCAGATCTTCTTTAATGGTGCCGCGCAGATAGTTGCTCTGCTTCTTCAGACGCTCAGCGTCTGCTAATTTGCCTTCTACAACCAGCGGTCCAGGGTGTTTATCGCTCATTAGTAAACGTCTCGCTGATAACGGCGCTCAATGCGCAGCTCACTTAAAAATTCGTCGGCCGTTTCACGATCCATTCCGCCGTGTTCGACCACCACATCCAGCAATGCCTGCTCGACGTCTTTTGCCATACGATTCGCGTCGCCACAGACATAAAGATGCGCGCCCTCTTCAATCCAGCGCCACACTTCGGCCCCTTTCGCGCGGATCTTATCCTGTACGTAAATCTTCTCTGCCTGATCGCGTGACCAGGCGAGGTCGATATGGGTCAGCAGACCATCCTTCACATATTTCTGCCACTCCACCTGATAGAGGAAATCGTCGGTGAAGTGCGGATTACCAAAGAATAGCCAGTTTTTGCCGCTGGCATCGTCGTTGTCGCGCTGCTGCATAAAGGCGCGGAACGGCGCGATGCCGGTGCCCGGACCAATCATGATCACTGGCGCATCCGGATTAGCCGGCAGGCGGAAGTTGTCGTTGTGTTCGATGAAGACCCGGACTTCGCCCTCTTCTTCGATGCGATCGGCCAGCCAGGTCGATGCACCGCCGCCACGCTGGCGACCTTCAATATCAAAGCGAACGGCACCGACGGTGATATGCACTTCGGTATCGGTTTCAGCCTGCGAAGAGGCGATAGAGTAGAGTCGCGGCGTCAGCGGTCGCAGCAGTCCGGTCAGCTGTTCAGCGCTGAGTTCGGACGGTGCCAGGCGCACCATATCCACAATCGGATAGTGCTGCGCATAGTGCTGCAGCCTGGCTTTATCATCCACCAGTGAGAGCAACTCCGCGTTGCGTGACAGCTGGGCATACTGCGCCACGATCTGCGCGGTGTTAACCGTCAGCTCGAAATACTTCTGCAGCGCCTCCGCCAGCGGCAGGGTTTTCCCCTGAACCTCTACCGGCTCATCGCCTTTCAGCCAGACCAGCTCCAGCAGTTCGCTGACCAGCGCCGCGTCGTTCTCATACCAGACGCCCAGCGCATCGCCAGGCTGGTAGCGCAGACCGGAATCGCCCAGATCGATTTCGATATGGCGCACATCTTTATCTGAATCCCGTCCGGTAATTTTCTGATTCACCGCCAGACTCGCGCTGAGCGGCGACTCTTTAGTATAGGGGCTGGTGGTGACTTCGTTGACGCTGCCGGCTGCTGTCGCCGCAGCCTGCGCCGGGGATTCGGTCGGCACGCGTTTCTTGATAATTTCCGTCAGTGCATTGCGCCAGGCGGCGGCCTGCTCTGCATACTCAACATCTGCATCGACGCGATCCAGCAGACGCTCGCCGCCCAGCTCCGCCAGTCGGCTGTCAAAATCTTTACCCGCCTGGCTGAAGAATTCATAAGAGGTGTCGCCCAGGCCAAACACTGCGAAGGCGGCACCCTCCATTTTCGGTGCCTTTTTTGACATCAGGAATTTATGCAGCGCCACCGCCTCTTCTGGCGGTTCGCCTTCGCCCTGGGTGGAGGTTACAACCACCAGCATTTTTTCCTGGCCAATCTGTTTGAACTTGTAATCACCGGCATTCACCAGGTTTACGTTCAGCTTTGCGGCCAGCAGGTCATCACGCAACTGCTCAGCCAGACGACGTGCGTTGCCGGTCTGGGAAGCGGAAAGCAGCGTAATGGCGGGCGCTTCGGCCGGAGCCGGAGCCGGAGCCGGAGCAGATGCAGTGCTGGCGACGGCGCTACCCGGGGTCTGTTCCACCCTGCCCCAGAAATAGCCTGACAGCCACGCCAGTTGAGTCGGGGAATAATCTGTCGTCGCCGCCTGTAAGCGAGCGAGTTGTTCCGGGGAGAGCGGAAGCATTGAACCAGGTGCCTGAGTCGTCATTGCGTTAAAAATTCCAGTATCAGAAGTCCGGACCGTAAAATGGCGGAAGAGTGCGTAGGTTACCGGTCCGTATATTAACGATTAAATACACCTTCGACATATCAAATAACCAAAATGACTAAATGGTTTTCCAGGTAGGAATAATCGTTAAAAGTGGTAAGCAAAGCGGTGATATATCAGTTAATTAGCTGGACGACACTGTATAAACGCGCAGGAAAAGTATCGGTTTGTGCGGTTCGGGTGCGAAAAAAGCGGTAATCAGGTAGAATTCAGCGGTTTTTTAATGTCTGAGAACCATTATGTCTACCACCTTGTTTAAAGAGTTCCAGTTCGAAGCCGCGCATCATCTACCGAATGTGCCGGCCGGACACAAATGTGGCCGTCTGCACGGTCATTCGTTCCTGGTTCGTCTGGAGATTACCGGCGAAGTGGATGCGCATACCGGCTGGGTTATGGATTTTGCTGAGCTGAAGGCGGCGTTTAAGCCTGTCTACAATCGGCTGGACCACTACTATCTGAATGATATTCCCGGCCTGGAAAATCCCACCAGCGAAGTGCTGGCGAAATGGATCTGGGATCAGATGAAGCCGCAACTGCCGCTGCTTAGCGCGGTGATGATCAAAGAAACCTGCACCGCAGGCTGCGTTTACCGCGGCTAACCCTGTCGGATCGAACCCTTCGATCCGACACGGCTCTTCTCTCCATCCCGCCTCTGACGCTCAACGCTTCCCTGTGGTTAACGGCTCATTGCGTGCCGCGTTATCAGGATCAGGCGATATTGAGATATTTATGGGTCTGCATCGACAGACGCCAGTTACGGGCAATGCAGGTCTCAATACAGAGCCGGGTTGCATCATCTTTGCGGCTGATTGGCTGCAGGGCGATGATACGCGCTTTGGTGTCATCAATGCCTGCCAGCAGCCGATCCAGCGCTTCCACATCACGCTCGCGCGCCACCGGATGCTTGATTTCATCGGCCCGGCTCAGCGCCTGGGGCAGCACATCGTAGCCGCCGCGCATGTTGACCTTCGGCGAGACGGTCACCCAGGTCCGTTCAGAACAGTGAATCTCGTGGGTTCCGCTGGTCTCAATCTGGCACTGGAAACCGTGCTGCTCCAGCGCAGTGGTTAACGGACGCAGATCGTAAATCGCCGGTTCACCACCGGTGATGACCACATGACGTGCCGTCCAGCCCTGCTGCGCAATGGCACTCACCAGGGTCGCCGCGTCGGCATCCCCCCATGCGTCGCTTTCCACCGTCTTGATCAAAATATCGCCCAGCGACGTTTCCCGATCTGTCCGCTTTTCCCAGGTGTGTTTGGTATCGCACCAGCTACAGCCCACCGGGCATCCCTGCAAACGAATGAAAATGGCAGGCACGCCGGTGTAATAACCTTCGCCCTGCAGTGTCTGGAACATTTCGTTAATCGGGTATTGCATTACGGACTCGCTTGAAAAAAACAGGGCGCTGATTATGGCAGATTTGCCGCGCAGCTCAACCACGCGTTGTGCCTTTTCTCCGCGCCGGACAAAACACAAAAGAGGGGCTTCAGACGGCTGACAGGCTCAGAACGTGGATGGCCAGGACCGAAGAGCAAAGCGTCCCGCGCTCAGGAAAAAAACGCCGGGAGCGTTTTTGAACAACGCAAAGCGTTGGCCCGGTAATGGTCGCACCTCAGGGATGAGGTATGTAATCGCGCGGACCGGGCCGGCAGAGATGCCGCTTATACGATCGGGCCTTGCCATCTGCGTCTGCACACCGCCACCAACAAAAAGCCCCGCACAAGGCGGGGCTTCAGGGGTCGATGATGTCACTTAGCGCGACATCAACGCACAGTCATTACTGACCTTTAACTTCTTTCAGACCGTTGAATGGCGCTTTAGAACCCAGCGCTTCTTCGATACGGATCAGCTGGTTGTACTTAGCAACACGGTCAGAACGGCTCATTGAACCGGTTTTGATCTGGCCCGCTGCAGTACCTACCGCCAGGTCAGCGATGGTCGCATCTTCGGTTTCGCCTGAACGGTGAGAGATCACGGCAGTGTAGCCCGCGTCTTTCGCCATTTTGATCGCAGCCAGAGTTTCGGTCAGAGAACCGATCTGGTTGAATTTGATCAGAATGGAGTTAGCGATACCTTTATCGATACCTTCTTTCAGGATTTTGGTGTTGGTAACGAACAGGTCATCACCCACCAGCTGGATTTTGTCGCCCAGTACTTTGGTCTGGTAAGCGAAGCCGTCCCAGTCAGATTCGTCCAGGCCATCTTCGATAGAAACGATCGGATACTGTTTAGTCAGATCTTCCAGGAAGTGGGTGAACTCTTCAGAGGTAAACGATTTACCGCCTTCACCGGCCAGAACGTATTTGCCATCTTTGTAGAACTCAGATGCCGCACAGTCCATCGCCAGAGTGATGTCTTTGCCCAGCTCGTAGCCTGCTGCTTTTACCGCTTCAGCGATAACAGCCAGCGCTTCGGCGTTGGAACCCAGGTTAGGCGCGTAGCCGCCTTCGTCACCCACTGCAGTGCTCATGCCTTTGCTTTTCAGCACTTTTGCCAGGCTGTGGAACACTTCAGAACCCATACGGATGGCTTCTTTCAGGTTCGGAGCACCAACCGGCTGGATCATGAATTCCTGGATGTCGACGTTGTTGTCGGCATGTTCGCCGCCGTTGATGATGTTCATCATTGGCAGTGGCATAGAGTATTTGCCTGGGGTGCCGTTCAGTTCAGCGATGTGCTCGTACAGCGGCTGACCTTTAGAGGCTGCAGCGGCTTTAGCAGCTGCCAGTGAAACAGCCAGAATGGCGTTAGCACCGAAGTTAGATTTGTTCTCAGTACCGTCCAGGTCGATCATGATCTTATCGATGTTCGCCTGATCTTTCGCGTCTTTGCCTTTTACCGCTTCAGCAATCGGACCGTTTACTGCAGCAACGGCTTTGGTTACGCCTTTGCCCAGATAACGTGATTTGTCACCGTCACGCAGTTCCAGCGCTTCGCGTGAACCGGTAGAGGCACCTGATGGCGCAGCTGCCAGGCCTACGAAACCGCCTTCCAGATGCACTTCAGCTTCAACAGTCGGGTTACCACGTGAGTCGATAATTTCGCGACCGATGACTTTTACGATTTTGGACATTACGATTTTCCTCAGTACAAGTTAGTCAATCCTAAGACAAGCAACGCGCGAAAAGTTCGCGCGCTGCCTGTGAAACTTACTTCGCTAAACGCTTCTGATGCTCATGTGCGGCTTTAACAAAGCCGGCAAACAACGGATGGCCGTCGCGTGGGGTCGAGGTAAACTCAGGATGGAACTGGCAGGCCACAAACCACGGATGGTTCGGGATCTCAATAATCTCAACCAGTTGATCATCACCAGAGCGACCTGCTACGCGCAGACCGGCTGCTTCAATCTGCTTTAACAGCATATTGTTCACTTCATAGCGGTGGCGATGGCGCTCAACGATAGTGTCAGAGCCGTAGAGCTGGCGAACCTGGCTGCCCGGCGTTAACTGACACTGCTGGCTGCCCAGACGCATGGTGCCGCCCAGATCGCTCTGCTCGCTGCGGACTTCGACGTTGCCATCTTCGTCACGCCATTCGGTGATTAATGCCACCACCGGATATTTACAGTCTGGCACAAATTCCGTGGAGTTTGCGCCCGGCATCCCGGCGACATTGCGGGCGAACTCCATCAGCGCAACCTGCATGCCCAGGCAGATGCCCAGGTACGGCACGTTATTTTCACGTGCATACTGCGCGGTCATCAGCTTGCCTTCCACGCCACGGTAACCGAAGCCACCCGGGATCAGAATCGCATCCAGATCTTTCAGTAATTCGACACCGCGTGATTCAACATCCTGCGAATCGATCAGTTTGATGTTCACGGTGACGCGATTTTTCAGGCCGCCATGTTTCAGCGCTTCGATGACCGACTTGTAGGCATCCGGCAATTCCACATACTTGCCCACCATACCGATGGTGACTTCACCACCCGGATTGGCTTCTTCGTAGATCACCTGCTCCCATTCGGCCAGGTTGGCTTCCGGTGCATTCAGGTTGAAGCGCTTGCAGATATAGTCATCCAGGCCCTGCGATTTCAGCATGCCAGGAATCTTGTAAATGGAATCAACGTCTTTCAGCGAGATAACCGCTTTTTCAGGGACGTTACAGAACAAGGCGATTTTAGCGCGTTCGTTGGCCGGTACGGCACGGTCAGAACGGCAAATCAGCACGTCTGGCTGAATACCAATCGACAGCAGCTCTTTCACCGAGTGCTGGGTCGGTTTGGTTTTCACTTCACCGGCAGCCGCCATATACGGCACCAGCGTCAGGTGCATATACATGGTGTGTTCGCGGCCCACATCAACGGCCATCTGGCGAATCGCTTCCAGGAACGGCAGTGATTCGATATCCCCGACCGTGCCGCCGATTTCGACCAGTACCACATCATGACCTTCACCGCCTTCAATAATGCGTTCTTTGATGGCGTTGGTGATGTGCGGAATAACCTGAATGGTTGCGCCCAGATAGTCGCCACGGCGCTCTTTGCGCAGGACTTCTGAGTAGATACGGCCAGTGGTGAAGTTGTTACGACGCGACATTTTGGTACGGATGAAGCGCTCGTAGTGACCCAAATCCAGATCGGTTTCAGCGCCGTCATCAGTGACGAAAACTTCACCGTGCTGCGTCGGGCTCATGGTGCCTGGATCCACGTTGATATACGGGTCCAGCTTCATGATGGTCACGTTCAGACCACGGGCTTCGAGAATGGCTGCGAGGGAGGCTGCGGCAATGCCTTTACCCAGAGAGGAAACGACCCCGCCGGTCACAAAAATATAATTCGTTGTCATGCTGAACCTGAGAGTTTAGGTTTAAAGACGGTGGAATAACCAGGACGGGAAAACAGTATACTGGAAACCGCTATCAGCCACAATTGATGAATCACCGCCATCCTCCAACGCATTGCTGCGGCTAACATAGCCGATAGCCGCCAATGAAATGTTGACGTGCGTCACAAAGTTGCCGTCAGGCTGAATCGAGTAAGCGAAAGCGGTGACTTTATGCACAGCGCTGGAATAATCAGCGCTTCTCGCCCCGTTTCACTTGCTGCCAGGCGGCCTCCATCTGCTCCAGCGTGGCACCCGGCATACTTAACCCCTGTGCAGCGATGATCGCTTCGACTTCGCGGAAGCGGCGCTCAAACTTGTCGTTGGCCTTTTGCAGCGCAGTTTCCGCTTTGCTGCCCAGATGGCGCGACAGGTTAACCGTGGCGAACAGCAGGTCGCCAATCTCCTCTTCCAGCTTCTCACCATCCACCACGCTCTGCTGTGCCTCGTGCATCACTTCATCAATCTCTTCATGCACCTTAGCCACCACCGGCCCCAGCGTGGTCCAGTCGAATCCGACATTGTGACAACGCTTCTGAATCTTGTGGGCGCGCATCAGTGCGGGCAGTGCCTTAGGGATATCATCCAGCGCCGAATGCTGGGCTTTGTCAGCCCGCTCAGCGGTTTTTATCGCTTCCCAGTTTTTCAGCACTTCGCTGCTGGTTTCTGCTGTGGCATCGCCAAAAATGTGTGGATGACGGCGCTCCAGCTTGTCGCTGATTGCGTGGCAGACATCCTCAAAATTAAAGCGATCCTGTTCGCTGGCCATCTGCGCATAGAACACCACCTGAAACAGCAGATCGCCCAGCTCACCGCGCAGATCGTCAAAATCTTCGCGCTGGATAGCGTCCAGCACTTCGTAGGTCTCTTCCAGCGTATAGGGCGCGATGGTGGCGAAGGTCTGTTCACGATCCCACGGACAGCCATGTTGTGGATCGCGCAGGGTTTTCATTATGCCAAGCAGGCGCTCAATAGCGTTCATTCAGGAGGATCCTTGATTAGTGAGATGACAGGCAACGGGCGAAGAGGCAAAGCGTACAACACGGCAGGACGCTATTCACCGCGTCCGGCCGTGTCTGGTGGTGCAGAAAACGCCTGCGCAACCTCCAGCTGCCGGTTGCCTCAGTGCCTGCCTGAATATCAGTGCAGGCGACGGGCGTCAATGATATCAGAGACCTGGTTCAGACGCGCCAGGACACGTCCCAGTACCTGATGGTTGTAGATCTCGATATCCATGTCGATGGTCGCCAGCTGTTTTTTGGTGTCGCTGCGGCTTGAGACGCCCAGGACATTCACTTTCTCGTTGGCGAGAATGGTGGTGATGTCACGCAGTAAGCCGCTGCGATCGTTGGCGGTCACGCGCACCACCAGCGAATAGCCGCTGGAGTAACTTTCGCCCCACACCGCATCGACGATACGTTCCGGCGCATGCGAAATGAGTTCAGCCAGCTGGTCGCAGTCGGCGCGGTGAATAGAGATGCCGCGCCCCTGGGTGATGAAGCCGACAATATCATCCCCCGGAATCGGCTGGCAGCAGCGGGCAATGTGGTGCATCAGGTTGCCCACGCCTTCCACGACGACGCGTCCGCTCTCTTTGCGTGAAGAGGGAGTGTACGATTTCTGGGTCAGCTGACGCAGCGCTTCGCGATCTTCCTCTTCGGCGCTCGGCTTGTTCAGCTTCGCCTGCAGGAAGTTAACCATCTGGTTAAGACGAATATCGCCGCCGCCAATCGCCGCCAGCAGCTCTTCAAGCGAGGTCACGTTATAGCGCGGCAACAGCAGTTTTTCGGCTTCGCGCAGGCTGATATCCAGCTGATTCAGTTCGTTATCCAGAATCTGCCGTCCGGCGATAATATTCTTGTCGCGATCCTGCTTGCGGAACCAGTTGTGGATCTTCGAGCGTCCACGGTTGGTGGTGATGTAGCCCAGATTCGGATTGAGCCAGTCGCGGCTCGGGTTCGGCTGCTTCTGGGTGATCACCTCAACCTGATCGCCCATCTGCAGCTGGTAGGTGAACGGCACGATGCGGCCACCGATTTTCGCGCCGATGCAGCGGTGACCGATGTCGCTGTGAATATGATAGGCAAAGTCGAGCGGCGTCGATCCAGCGGGCAGATCCACCACGTCGCCTTTCGGGGTAAAGACGTAGACCCGGTCATCGAACACCTGGCTGCGGACCTCTTCCAGCAGTTCGCCGGAGTCCGCCATCTCTTCCTGCCAGCTGATAAGCTTACGCAGCCAGGCGATCCGCTCTTCATGACCGGCCGCGCCACGCGCGCTGCTGGAAGTTGGCCCCTCTTTATATTTCCAGTGCGCCGCCACGCCCAGCTCGGCATCTTCATGCATCTGGCGGGTACGGATCTGGATCTCCACCGTTTTGCCCTGCGGCCCTAACACCACCGTATGAATCGACTGGTAGCCGTTGGGTTTGGGGTTAGCGACGTAGTCATCAAACTCGCTGGGCAGATGGCGATAGAGCGTATGCACCGTACCCAGCGCACCGTAGCAATCCTGCAGGCGATCGGCGACGATGCGCACCGCCCGCACGTCAAACAGCTCATCAAAGGCCAGCGATTTTTTCTGCATCTTGCGCCAGATGCTGTAGATATGTTTCGGACGGCCATAGACTTCGGCGCGCACGCCCTCTTTGACCATCTCTTTGCGCAGATTGCTGACGAAGTTTTCGATGTACTGCTCACGGTCAATACGCCGCTCATGCAGTAATTTGGCGATGCGCTTATATTCGTCGGGATGCAGGTAGCGGAAGCAGTAATCTTCCAGCTCCCATTTGAGCTGACCAATACCGAGACGGTTGGCCAGTGGCGCATAGATATTGGTGCTCTCTTTGGCGGCCAGTACCCGCTCATCTTCCGGCGCATCTTTCATTTCGCGCAGGTTCATGATGCGTTCAGCCAGCTTCAGCACTACGCAGCGGAAATCTTCCACCATCGCCAGCAGCATGCGGCGAACGTTATCCACCTGTTCAGAGGCCATGGAGTCGTTGTGGATCGCTTTCAGCTGGCGGATAGCGTCCATATCGCGCACGCCGTGTACCAGCGAGACAATGCCTTTGCCGACGGCGGTTTCCAGCTCCTCTTCACTCACCACTTCATCGTTAGCCAGCGGGAAAATCAGCGCCGCACACAGGCTTTCGATATCCATGCTGAGCATTGAGAGGATTTCAACCATCTCAATACCGCGCCACAGCAGCAGCGACTGATCAGGATGGCCCTGCGTCTGCGCTTCGCAGTAGCGCCAGGTCTCGGCCACACGTTGACATGATTGCGGGTTGGCAATACCGAGACTGGCGATCCACTGGTCGAGGGCGAAATCCCCCTCAGTATTTAAATGCGCACTTCTGACCGCAACCATAACCTCTCCTGCACAACGACATACATCGCTTATGTTTTTCTGAACAGCACCATGGATTCGAGATGACGGGTATGTGGGAACATATCCAGCATCGCGACCCTTTCCAATTGGTAGCCTGCCGACAGCAATGTCTGGCTGTCGCGGGCGAGTGTGGTGGGATTACACGAAACATAGACCACGCGATCTGGTGCAAGTTTAACCACATGCGCCATTACGCCCGCAGCCCCGGCGCGTGCCGGATCGAGTAATACCTTGTTAAATCCCTGTGCCGCCCACGGCTGGCGCGACACTTCTTCTTCCAGATTATGCTGATAGAAACTGACATTTTTAAGATTATTCAAATCAGCATTATACGCTGCCTGCCGCACTAATGCTGCAATCCCCTCCACACCAACCACATTATGTACGAAGATTCCTATAGGAAGTGTGAAGTTTCCCATGCCGCAAAACAGATCCAGCACCCGGTCTTCCGGCTGCAGATCGAGCCAGGCAATTGCCTTCGCGACCATCTGCTGATTAACACCATCGTTAACCTGAATAAAATCCTGTGGGCTGAAGGTTAGCTTAAGCTGGTGAGATTGATAAAACGGCGTCGACTCATTTAACGCACTCAACTCTTCCTCGCCCGCATCCAGGAACAGCATCAGCTGATGCTTATGCGAAAACTGTTCCAGTTTTTCACGGTCATCCGCATGCAGCGCATCAAGATGGCGCAGAATCATCAGCGGCCCGTTGTCTGCCAGCACCAGCTCCACATGCCCGAGACGCCTGACGGCGCGTAAGTCACTGAGACACTGGTGCAATGGAACCAGTAAAGCCTCAAGTTCGGGCACTAAAATGGGGCATTGCTGAATATCAACCAGATCGTTGCTGGCTTCCTGACGGAAGCCCATCTGCAACCGCTGCGCCTTATTTTGCCATTGCAGCCCCAGACGGGCGCGACGACGATAGCCCCAGGGCTGACCGGCGATCACCTCATCCACCGCCACGTCTTGTGCGGCGGCCTGACGCAGCATCCGGCTCAGCGCCTGGGCTTTGCTCTGCTGTTGCAGCGCCACATCGGCATGCTGCTGCTGGCAGCCGCCGCAGCGTTCATAATGTGGGCAGCGCGGCGTGACGCGCGCCGGACTGCGGCTAATCAGTCGTGTCACTTTCGCCCGGGCAAATTGACGTTTATCCTCTGTCAGCATGACCTCCGCCTGTTCCCCAGGCAGGGCACCGGCGACAAAAAGGGTTTTGCCCTTGTGACGCGCCACCCCTTGTCCGAACGGATCGAGCGCCTCAATGGTGACGGTGATCCGTTGTTGCGTCGTCACGCGCTGTTTTGCAACGTAAAATTGCGCCATAGTGTTATTAATTCTCTTTATCGAAAACGACCTGCATTGTTTTTGTCGATAGCATGCACAGGGACGTTAATGCCGGAGTAGCCAGGCGACTATTATGACCAAATACAGCCTGCGGGCGCGAATGATGATTTTAATTCTGGCACCCACGCTGATGGTTGGCCTGCTGCTCAGCTCATTTTTTGTGGTGCACCGCTACAATGAACTGCAGCGCCAGGTTATCGATGCCGGAGCCAATATCATTGAACCGCTGGCGATCTCCAGCGAATACAGCATGACCTGGCACAACCGTGACGCCATGCGTGAACTGGTCAGCCTGCTGCACCGCCGCCATTCGGGCATCGTCCGGGCGATCTCGGTGTTTGATAATCACAACCAACTCTACGTCACCTCCAATCACAAGCAGAACCTCAGCCTGCTGCAGCAGGATGATATCCGCGCCCTGCCCGACGATGTCTCCATGGAGCGTCACGGCAACGTATTGATTCTGCGCACACCGATCACCACCGAGCGTTACGATGTGGATGAATTGCCGGACGAAGATGCCAAGCCGTCGGGCAATCCGCTGGGCTATGTGGCGATAGAGCTGGATCTGCAGTCGGTGCGCCTGCAGCAGTACAAAGAGGTGTTTGTTGCCACGCTGATGCTGCTCTTCTGCCTCTGCCTGGCCATGCTATTTGCCTATCGTCTGATGCGTGATGTCACCGGCCCGATCCGCAATATGGTCACCACCGTTGACCGCATCCGTCGCGGCCAGCTCGACAGCCGCGTTGAGGGATACATGCTGGGTGAACTCAGCATTCTGAAAAACGGGATTAATGCGATGGCGATGTCGCTGACCGCCTATCACGAAGAGATGCAGCACAATATCGATCAGGCGACCTACGATCTGCGAGAGACGCTGGAACAGCTGGAGATTCAGAACGTTGAGCTGGATCTGGCGAAGAAACGCGCCCAGGAAGCGGCGCGTATCAAATCTGAGTTTCTGGCCAATATGTCGCATGAGCTGCGGACGCCGCTTAATGGCGTGCTGGGCTTTACCCGGCAGATGCTGAAAACCCAGCTGCGCACCACCCAGCGCGACTATATGCAGACCATTGAACGTTCAGCCAATAACCTGCTTAGTATTATCAATGACGTGCTCGATTTCTCGAAGCTGGAAGCGGGCAAACTGATGCTGGAGGCGATCCCCTTCCCGCTGCGTGCCACACTGGATGAAACGCTGGTGCTGCTGGCCCCGTCGGCGCATGACAAAGGGCTGGAGCTGACGGTGGTGTGTGACAGCAGCGTGCCGGACAACGTGATTGGCGATGCGCTGCGCCTGCAACAGATTCTGATTAACCTGATCGGTAACGCGATCAAGTTTACCGAGAAAGGGTATATCGGCCTGCGTGTCGGACAGCGGGTGATTACGCAGTCGCGCGTCGAGCTGGAGATTCAGGTTGAAGATAGCGGTATCGGCATCTCTGAGCAGCAACAGACACAGCTGTTCCAGGCGTTCCGTCAGGCTGACGCCAGCATTTCGCGCCGTCATGGCGGCACCGGGCTGGGGCTGGTGATCACCCAGAAACTGGTGCGGGAGATGGGCGGCGAAATCACCTTCAGCAGCCAGCCGGACAAGGGCTCCACCTTTGTGATTCGCGTGCAGCTGGATCTCAATCCCAATGCGCCCGGCATGCCACGCGTGCTGGATGCGCTGTCACATGCGCGCATTGCCTATGTTGAAGCGGATGCTAACGTTGCCAGCGCAGCACTGGAGATGTTGAGCGCCACACCATTGCAGATCGATTACAGCGAAACGCTGGAGGGTTTAAAAGCGTCTCACTATCCGCTGCTGCTGATGGCGATGCCGGTCGACATCAGTCAGCCCGAGCTGCTCAATGAACGCATGATTAATGCGCTGCTGGATCGGGCCGACAACGTGCTGATGGCGCTCCCCAGCCCGATGATGTTGCTGGCGGATGAACTGAAGGTACGCGGCATTGACGGTTGCATCGCTAAACCGATCTCCCTGACGCGACTCCTGCCGATGTTACTGGATCTGCATACCCGTCAGATCAGTGAACTGCCGCTTTCACCCCGGCTGCCGCTGACGGTGATGGCGGTGGATGATAATCCCGCCAACCTCAAGCTGATTGGCGCGCTGCTGGAGGAGCAGGTGCAGAACATCCTGCTGTGCAGCAGCGCCGAACACGCCATCCGCGAAGCACGTCAGCAGTCGCTGGATGTGATTCTGATGGATATTCAGATGCCGGACATCGATGGCATTCGCGCCAGCGAAATTATCCGCAGCATGCCGCATCATGCCAGTACACCGATTGTGGCGGTCACCGCCCATGCAATTGATGGCGAGCGTGAGCAATTGATCAAGGCGGGCATGAATGACTATCTTGCCAAACCGATTGATGAGAGCAAGTTAAGACAGTTGCTGGCGCGCTATACGCCACCACCGGTGGTCACCGTGCCGGAACTGCTGCCAATATTACCCACGCTGGACTGGCAACTGGCGCTGCGACAGGCGGCGAACAAAGCCGATCTGGCGCGCGATCTGCTGCGGATGCTGCTGGAATTTTTACCGGAAGTGCATGCGAAGATGGCGCAGTTTATGTCGACCAATGAGGTCAACGCCTTGCGTGAGATTATTCACAAGTTGCACGGCAGTGCCAGCTACAGCGGCGTGCCGCGCATGAAGCAACTCTGCCATCAGCTGGAAAGAGAGCTGCTGGAGGCCAGCGATATCGCTGCGCTGGAGCCGGAACTGCTGGAGCTGCAGGATGAGATGGAGAACGTCGCCCGAGAAGCCCGCCAGCTGTTAGGGATTGGATAAGGCTGGCGGTGAATTAAACCCGGCCGATGTGGAGTGGCCGGGTAATGCTGGTGGTTAGTTAAACCCGGCCAGCTTTAACGTGGCTGCCACATTACGCGCCGTCATCTCAACATTCTTTCCGGCGCTGGCGAGAGCCTCATCCAGCGTACAGATGCTGTAGAGCACGCTGAATACCGCATCGATCCCGTGCTGATGCACCACGCCGACATCGGCCGTCAGACTTCCGGCGATGCCAATCACCGGCTTATTAAAGCGCTTTGCCACGCTGGCGACCCCGATCGGCACCTTGCCATTAATACTCTGGCTGTCGATACGCCCTTCACCGGTAATTACCAGGTCAGCATCTTTTACCTCTTCCGCCAGCCCCAGCGCTTCAGTAACAATCTCAATGCCGCGCCGCAGCTCTGCCTGACAGAAGGCGTGCAGCGCCGCCCCCATACCGCCCGCTGCGCCGCCGCCCGGAATATGCAGCACATCAATATCGAGATCGCGGTGAATAATCGCGGCGTAATGGGCCAGCGCCTGATCGAGCTGCTGCACCAGCGCCGGTGTCGCCCCTTTTTGCGGGCCGAAAATGGCCGATGCACCCTCTTTGCCCGTCAGCGGATTCGTGACGTCACAGGCCACTTCAATGCGGCACTGATGAATGCGGGCGTCCAGCGCGTCAATATCGATGCTGGCAAGATCGGCGAGTGCACCGCCACCGTGACCGATCTCGCAGCCCTGGTCGTCCAGCAGCCGGGCGCCCAGCGCCTGCATCATGCCGGCTCCGCCATCATTGGTGGCGCTGCCGCCGATACCAATGATGATGTGGCCGACCCCCTTATCCAGCGCATGTCTGATCAACTCGCCGGTGCCAAATGAGGTCGTTATCAGCGGGTCACGCTGCGATGCAGGCACCCGCTCCAGTCCACTGGCCGCTGCCATTTCGATATAGGCGGTGGACTCATCGCCGGACAGGCCATAGAAGGCGTCGACCTCTGTTCCCAGCGGCCCCGTCACCTTCAGACTGACGATTTTTCCCTTCGTCGCCGCCACCATCGCTTCTACCGTTCCTTCACCGCCGTCGGCGACCGGTATTTTCACGTAATGCGCATCGGGAAAGATGTCACGGAAACCCGCTTCAATCGCCGATGCCACATCCAGGGCGGATAAACTCTCTTTATATGAATCCGGTGCGATTACGATTTTCATAGGCAATCCGAGCGCAGTTGAGTAATTGAAACGGCTCTGAACCAGTCCGGTTTCCGCAGAGACCGACACCGGGTTTTAGCGGGCGATTTCAACCTTCGCTAACTTCTCATAATAGCAGGCCAGCGCGCTGTGGTCGGCGCTACCCTGTCCGTCGTTACGCAGCGCCTGCATCATCTCCATCACCGCCGCCGTTAGCGGCAGATGCGCGCCGATGCTGTGCGAGGTATCCAGCGCGTTCGCCAGATCTTTGATATGCAGGTCAATGCGGAAGCCGGGTTTGAAGTTGCGATCCATCACCATGGGCGCTTTGGCATCCAGTACCGTACTGCCGGCCAGGCCGCCACGAATCGCCTGATAGACCAGATCCGGATTCACACCCGCTTTGGTCGCCAGTGATAACGCCTCGGACATCGCCGCAATATTCAGCGCCACAATCACCTGGTTGGCCAGCTTAGTCACGTTACCCGCACCGATGTCGCCGGTATGCACCACCGATCCCGCCATCGATTTCATGATGTCGTAGCAGGTATCGAACACCGCTTTATCACCGCCGACCATCACAGAGAGCGTGCCTTCAATCGCTTTAGGTTCACCGCCACTGACCGGCGCATCCAGCATTTTGATCCCTTTTTCTGCCAGCGCATCGTGGACTTCACGGCTCGCCAGCGGCGCAATGGAGCTCATGTCGATGACCACCAGGCCTGGCTTCGCCCCTTCGATAATGCCATTTTTACCCAGACAGACTTCGATGACCTGCGGCGAGTTGGGCACCATGGTAATCACCACATCGCACTGCTCAGCCACCTCTTTTGGCGATTTCGCCACGGTCGCGCCCAGTTCAGTCAGTTCCGCTTCGTTGTCAGCGTTATGATCGCGCACCACCAGCGAATAACCGGCTTTCACCAGATTTTTACTCATTGGTTTGCCCATAATACCCAGGCCGATAAATCCAATTTTCATTGCGTTTCCCCTTGATTGATTAGCGCTTAAATTTGTCGCATAACGCCTGAGAGGCGTTGCGGAACATACCGACATCGCTGCCGACGGCGACAAAAGTGGCCCCCCACTCCAGATAACGACGCGCGTCCGCTTCCACCGGTGCCAGAATGCCGCTCGGCTTACCGGCGGCTTTGGCGCGTTCAAAAATGTGTTTAATCACTTTCAGCACTTCAGGATGGGCGGGCTGACCGAGATAGCCCAGCGCAGCAGAGAGATCGCCCGGCCCGACAAAAATACCGTCGACACCGTCCACCGCCGCGATGGCGTCAATGTTGTCGACCGCCTGCTGGGTTTCGATCTGCACCAGCACCGTGATGTTGTCATTGATGGTGCTGTTGTAATCCGGCAGGGTGCCGTACATGTTGCTGCGATGCGAAACCGAGACACCGCGAATGCCGGCTGGCGGATAGCGCGTTGAGGCGACGGCACGCACTGCTTCCTCTTCGGTCTCGACAAATGGCACCAGGAAGTTGTTAAACCCGATATCCAGCAGACGCTTAATGATCACCGGCTCGTTGCAGGGCGGACGCACCACGGGCGCACTGTGGCTGCCTTTAAGCGCCATCAGCTGCGGCACAAACGTGGTGATATCGTTGGGCGCGTGTTCGCCATCCAGGACCAGCCAGTCAAAACCGGCCAGCCCTAAAATCTCGGTTGAGATCGGGCTGGCAAGCGCACACCAGCTGCCGATCAGGGTTTCACCCGCTAACAAACGACGACGAAATCCATTTGGCCAGGCTGCATTACTCATGGTTAAACTCCTGTGACGATGGCTCCCCGTGGGGAGCCGAAAAGGTTAACGTACCAGGCAGGGACGTTTGTTGTCGTAGGTCCATCCCGGCACTAAAAATTGCATCGCTTCGGCATCGTCACGCGCGCCCAGCCCCTGCTTCTGATAGAGCGCGTTGGCCTGCATCACCTGATCCATATCCAGCTCGACGCCGAGACCGGGCTTCTGCGGTACCTGCACCATGCCGCCTTTGATCTGGAATGGCTCTTTGGTCAGGCGCTGATTGCCCTCCTGCCAGATCCAGTGGGTATCAATGGCGGTGATCGCGCCCGGCGCGGCAGCGGCGACGTGGGTGAACATCGCCAGCGAAATGTCGAAGTGGTTATTGGAGTGCGAGCCCCATGTCAGGCCGAAGTCGTGACACATCTGTGCTACCCGCACCGAACCTTGCATGGTCCAGAAGTGCGGATCCGCCAGCGGAATGTCCACCGACTGCAGCGACAGGGTATGGCCCATCTGACGCCAGTCGGTGGCGATCATATTGGTGGCGGTTGGCATGCCGGTGGCGCGACGGAACTCCGCCATCACTTCACGGCCGGAGTAGCCCTGCTCTGCGCCACAGGGATCTTCTGCGTAGGCGAGCACATCTTTGAGCTGTTTGCCGAGCATGATCGCCTCGTTGAGCGACCAGGCCCCGTTGGGATCAAGGGTGATACGGGCTTCAGGAAAACGTTTAGCCAGCGCAGTAACCGCTTCGGCCTCTTCGCCGCCGCGCAGTACGCCGCCTTTGAGTTTGAAATCGTTGAAGCCATATTTCTCATACGCCGCTTCCGCCAGCCGCACCACCGTCTCCGGGGTTAGCGCTTCTTCGTGGCGCAGGCGATACCAGTCGCAGGGATCGCTCTCCTGGCTCTGGTAAGAGAGGGACGTTTTGCGGCGGTCGCCGATGTAGAACAGATAGCCGAGCATCTCAACGCGGTCGCGCTGCTGTCCGTCGCCCAGCAGCGAGGCCACATTAACCTCCAGATGCTGACCCAGCAGGTCGAGCAGCGCCGCTTCAATGCCGGTCACCACATGAATAGTGGTGCGCAAATCGAAGGTCTGGGTGCCGCGCCCGCTGGCATCGCGGTCGGCGAAGGTGCTGCGCACCAGGCTGAGAATGTTTTTGTATTCGCCCACGGTTTTGCCAATCACCAGCGACGCTGCGTCTTCCAGCGTCTGGCGGATTTTTTCGCCGCCCGGGATTTCGCCGACGCCGGTGTGTCCGGCGTTATCTTTGATAATCACAATGTTGCGGGTAAAGAATGGCGAGTGAGCGCCGCTGAGGTTCAGCAGCATGCTGTCGTAGCCTGCGACCGGAATAACCTGCATGGCGGTGACTTTCGGTGTTGAACTCATCTCCTGCTCCTTATGCTGTTGCACGGCCAAATGCCGGGCGTTTGCGATCAAATGTCCAGCCGGGGACCAGATATTGCATCGCCGTGGCGTCGTTACGCGCGCCGGCGGGCAGTGACTGATAAAGCTGATTGGCTTTGTTTACCTGCTCCCAGTCGAGCTCAATGCCCAGACCCGGCGCATCCGGTACGGCAATTTTCCCGTTGCGGATTTGCAGCGGATTTTT
The DNA here is from genome assembly GCF_049310725.1 of Pantoea sp. BJFS-204. Taxonomy (NCBI): domain Bacteria; kingdom Pseudomonadati; phylum Pseudomonadota; class Gammaproteobacteria; order Enterobacterales; family Erwiniaceae; genus Pantoea; species Pantoea sp. BJFS-204. The sequence goes on from NZ_JBMOWE010000003.1 coordinate 78,533, forward strand.
CGTCAGGCGCTGATCGCCCTCCTGCCAGATCCAGTGGGTATCAATCGCGGTAGGATTACCTGGCGCCGCCGCACCCACATGGGTAAACATCGCCAGCGAAATATCGAAGTGGTTATTGGAGTGGCAGCCCCAGGTGAGGCCCCACTCATCGCAGAGCTGCGCGACCCGCACGGCACCGCTCAGCGTCCAGAAGTGAGGATCCGCCAGCGGAATATCGACCGCATTGAGCATCACCGCGTGATTCATCTCGCGCCAGTTGGTGGCGATCATATTGGTGGCCACCGGTAAGCCGGTTGCGCGCCGGAACTCGGCCATCACTTCACGTCCCGAATAGCCCTGCTCCGCGCCGCACGGATCTTCGGCGTAGCTCAGCACATCCTGCATCCCTTTACACAGCGCTATCGCCTCGTCCAGCAGCCAGGCGCCGTTCGGGTCGACCGTAATGCGGGCGTCGGGAAAGCGCTGCTTCAGCGCCGCCGCGGTGGCAATCTCCTGCTCGCCCGGCAACACGCCGCCTTTGAGCTTAAAATCTTTGAAGCCATATTTATCCGCAGCCGCCTCAGCCAGCCGAACCACGGCATCGCTGGTCAGCGCTTCCTGATGACGCAGGTGATACCAGTCGTGGCTGGCCTGCTCACCACTCAGATAGGGCAGATCGGTCTTGCGGCGGTCGCCGAGATAGAACAGATAGCCCAGCACCGTCACTTCATCACGCTGTTTACCTGGCCCCAGCAGTTCAGCCACCGGTACGCCCAGACACTGTCCCAGCAGATCGAGCAGCGCCGCTTCCAGCGCCGCTACCGCGTTGACCCGCAACTCAAAAGTCCAGGCACCGTTGCCGAAGGTGGTGAAGTCAGCCGACTGATTGCCTTTGTGCACCTGTTGTACCAGACGGTTCATTCGCGCAATCTGCTGGCCTTGCACCTGCGGAATCGCCTCTACCAGCGTCTGATAGATGGTGTCGCCGCCGGGGGCTTCACCGACGCCGGTGTGACCGGCGCTGTCGGTGAGAACCACAATATTGCGGGTAAAACAGGCGTTGTGCGCACCACCAATATTGAGCAGCATGCTGTCATAGCCGGCGACCGGGATGACCTGCATCTCAGTAATCACCGGCGAACTTTGCGTATTCATAATGCATCCTTACCGGGCCAGGTTTTCAGTTCGACACGTTTGATATCGCCCGCGATCACCAGGAAGCTGAATGCGGCGACAAAGGCGTGAATACCGACATAGATCAGCGCGCCTTCAAAGGAGCCGCTGGTGGCGATGATGTAACCGATGGCGATAGGCGTCACGATGCCAGAGAAGTTACCGAACATGTTGAACAGACCGCCGCTCAGGCCACTGATCTCTTTCGGCGCAGTATCTGCCATCACCGCCCATCCCAGCGCACCGATGCCTTTACCAAAGAACGCCAGTGCCATGAAGAACACCACCACCCATTCGGTATCGGTGTAGTTACACATCACCATCGAAATAGAGAGCAGCATGCCGAGCACGATCGGCGTTTTACGCGCGATATTCAGCGAGCCGGTTTTACGCATCAGCCAGTCGGAGATCACCCCGCCCAGTACGCCGCCGAGGAAGCCGCACACCGCCGGAATCGAGGCAATAAAGCCCGCTTTGAGAATCGACATGCCGCGCGCCTGTACCAGATAGACCGGGAACCAGGTGATAAAAAAGTAGGTTAAGGCGTTAACGCAGTACTGACCGAGGTAGATACCCAGCATCATGCGTGACGTCAGCAGCTGTTTGATCTGGAACCACTTCTCGCTCCAGCTCACTTTGCGGCTATCCTTTTTGACATCCATGTTGATCAGCGCACCGCCCTGCTCCATGTACTCCAGTTCGGCTTTATTCACGCCAGGGTGATCGGTGGGATCGTGGATCACTTTCAGCCAGATGAAACTGAGGATGATGCCCAGGCCGCCCATAAACCAGAACACGTGCGCCCAGCCCACGGAAGAGACCAGCCAGCCCATGATGGGCGCGAAGATAACGGTGGCGAAGTATTGGGCCGAGTTGAAGATCGCCACGGCCGTGCCGCGCTCCTGCGCCGGAAACCAGGCCGCGACGATGCGGCTGTTGCCAGGGAAAGAGGGCGCTTCGGCCAGTCCCACCAGGAAGCGCAGAATAAACAGCGACATGATGATGCCGAAGCCGCTGAACAGATCGACGAACCCTTGCAAAAAGGTAAAGAGCGACCAGGTAAAGATGCTCCAGAAATAGACGCGTTTTGAGCCGAAGCGGTCAAGCAGCCAGCCGCCCGGAATCTGACCAATAACATACGCCCATGAGAAGGCTGAGAAGATATAGCCGAGTCCGACCGAATCGAGGCCAATATCTTTTGACATGGCCGAACCGGCAATCGAAATCGTTGCGCGGTCACCGTAGTTGAATGAGGTGACGATAAATAACATCACCACAATCCAGTAACGGGCATTGGTGCGTTTCTGCACCGTTTCCGCGGTCTGGCTGAAACTATTCATGATGCACTCCTGAAATATAGCGTGAGCTACATTCGCTCTGACTGCATACACATCGCGTTGGGTATCAGAGAGAAGTTGGGTTAAACACGGCGATCTTTTTGTTTTGGCAAACTTTATTTATCCATCCGGCGTCTGGCAGCCGCGGCCGGTAATAACTCCAGGCAACCTCTTTCGGATGAATAATACGTCGTGACAGATAACCTGACTTTGGCTAACGGAACTCAGTATAAGAACAGCCTGAGGCGATCACATTGGCGCATCGCCCTGGAATAATCGCCTTATAGAAGTGATTGTCTGGCGAATGCACAAAAGCCTGCGGTATAGCTCACGAAAGTGGCAAATACCCGTGCAAAATCCGCCCCGGATAACGCTTTCCCACGCTGTTTGTGAGGGTCTTCACTTGCTTTTGGATAATCGACCCAAAACAGCGAGACGAATTGCCTTAATGGTGGTCATTTGCACAATGCGCGACCCGCCCCGCCTCCCTATACTGAAGCTGGCAAACAAGGGCGTGACAGGTCAGATCATTACAGCGTGCCGCACAAGTACGGTACGACAGACGGGAAGGTGAGCGATGAACCCAAAAACAGATGAACAACCGCTCTATATCAAAGTCCATGAGCACGACAATGTGGCGATTGTGGTTAACAGCCTGGGTCTGCCAGCCGGTACGCAGTTTGCGGATGGCCTGACCCTCACAGAGCATGTGCCGCAGGGCCACAAAGTGGCGCTGAGCGCGATTAATCAGGGTGCAGAGATCGTGCGTTATGGCGAAGTCATTGGCTATGCATTGCGGGATATTGCCCAGGGCAGCTGGATTGATGAATCACTGGTTGCGCTGCCGGAAGCCCCTCCGCTGGAGAGTCTGCCGTTAGCCACTCAGGTTCCGCCTGATTTGCCGCCGCTGGAGGGCTATACCTTTGAAGGTTACCGCAATGCGGATGGCAGCGTAGGCACGCGTAACCTGCTCGGCATCACCACCAGCGTCCACTGCGTGGCCGGTGTGGTGGATCATGTCGTACAGATCATTGAACGGGATTTACTGCCGCGCTATCCGAACGTGGATGGTGTGGTTGCCCTGAACCACCTTTATGGCTGTGGGGTGGCGATCAACGCACCGGCGGCGGTCGTGCCGATTCGCACCATTCATAACCTGGCGCTGAATGCAAATTTCGGCGGCGAAGTGATGATCGTCAGCCTCGGCTGTGAAAAGTTACAGCCAGAGCGTCTGCTGACTGGCACCCCCGACGTGCAGGCGATTTCGCTGGACGACCATGACATCGTGCGTCTGCAGGATGAAAAGCTGGTGGGCTTTGGCGCGATGGTCAATGAGATTCTGCAGGTGGCGGAGCGTCATCTCCAGCGGCTGAATCAGCGCCAGCGCGAAACCTGCTCTGCAGCAGAACTGATTGTCGGCATGCAGTGTGGTGGCAGCGATGCGTTTTCGGGCGTGACGGCAAATCCTGCAGTGGGCTTTGCCTCTGATCTGCTGGTGCGTTGCGGTGCCACCGTGATGTTCTCCGAAGTCACTGAAGTGCGTGATGCGATTCACCTGCTGACGCCGCGGGTGATTAATCAGGAAGTCGGTAAGCGCTTACTGGAGGAGATGGCCTGGTATGATAATTACCTCGACCAGGGCCAGACCGATCGCAGCGCTAACCCGTCGCCGGGCAATAAGAAAGGCGGGCTGGCGAACGTGGTGGAAAAAGCGCTTGGCTCGATCGCAAAATCGGGACGCAGCGCCATTGTTGAAGTGCTCTCGCCCGGCCAGCGGCCCACGCGACGCGGATTGATCTACGCAGCGACGCCCGCCAGCGATTTTGTCTGCGGTACACAGCAGCTGGCATCCGGTATCACCCTGCAGGTGTTTACTACTGGTCGCGGTACGCCTTACGGTCTGGCCGCGATTCCGGTGATCAAGATGGCGACGCGTAATGCGCTGGCAGAGCGCTGGCACGATCTGATGGACATCAATGCCGGGACGATTGCTACCGGTGAAGAGAGTATTGAGCAGGTGGGCTGGCGACTGTTTGAATTGATTCTGGATATCGCCAGTGGCAGAAAGCAGACCTGGTCCGATCGCTGGGGCATTCGTAATCAGCTGGCGGTGTTTAACCCGGCGCCTGTCACCTGACAGTGCACTCAACGGACATCGCCGTGCGCACACTACAGGCTTATCTCTGTAAGGCAGAGATAAGCCTGGCCTTGCAATCAGAGCTGCGTGCCCCAGGCTTCAACCCACGGCGAGGTTACCGCCTCCGGTTCCGGATTTTCAGTGGCATCAACCAGTAACACCTCACCAACCCGCTGAGCGCCCTGCTCCTGCAGCAGCGCGTCAAAGGTTTTACCCGCGCCACAGAAATGGTCATAGCTGCTGTCACCCAGCGCAATCACGCCATAGCGCAGCGCGGGCTGATGACCGAGCTGATCTTTAATCGCATGGAACAGACCTGAAATCGTGTCGGGAAAATCGCCATGCCCGGTAGTAGAAGTGACAATTAACGCCACGTCGCTGGCATAGTTTTGCCAGTCAGCCAGCGTCGGATCGTCAAACACCGTTACGCTGTGCCCCTGCTGCTGCAGAATGGGCTCTGCTTCTTCCGCGACCAGTAGCGCATTGCCATATACCGTACCTACAAAAATGCCAATCTTTGCCATCTGCTTTCTCCCTTATTCTGAAACGTTATCCTGTCCTGGCGCTGCGTCAAACTCAACCCGCGGCACCTCAGGAATGCGATCCTGCCAGCCAAACTGGTTCATCAGATTCTGCCAGACGCCATCCAGTCCGGCGCGAAGCAGCAACGGTTCACCGGTTACCGGATGAGTTAATGCCAGGCTGCTGGCGTGCAGCATCAGGCGGTTAGCGCCAAAATGTTCGGCAGCACCCCGGTTCTGACGCAGATCGCCGTGCGCCGAATCGCCAATAATCGGATGACGCAGGTGTGACATATGACGACGCAGCTGATGCTTGCGACCGGTTTTAGGAGCCAGTTCAACCAGGCTATAACGCGAAGTGGGATAACGGCCAATGCCGACCGGCATCTCGACCGTTGCCAGTGACTGATAATCGGTGACCGCGGGCTGTGCGGTGCGCGCTTCCGTGGCGTGTTTATCGGCAATCTTATCCAGCTCTTCCACCAGCGGATAATCGAGCGTCCCGCTGCTCTCCAGCCAGCCGCGAACCACAGCGTGGTAGGTTTTCTGCATCTGGTGCTGTTCAAACTGCAGGGAAAGCAGACGTCCGACTTCACTGGAGAGCCCCATCAGCAGTACCCCTGACGTGGGCTTGTCGAGACGATGCGCCGTAAACACATGCTGTCCAATCTGATCACGAACGGTCTGCATCACAAACACCGTTTCATGGCGATCCAGCCAGCTGCGATGAACCAGCCAGCCGCTGGGCTTGTTGACGGCAACCAGCCACTCATCCTGATAGAGTATCTCCAGCATCAGTGGGCAGCATCCGTGATTAACGCATCAAGTTGACGCAGGGTCAGCAACAGCGGTGCAATACCCGGCTGGTCAGGCACCAGAGCCACCTCATAATAGGGGGCCACGGCAAAATTTTGTGGTAACGGATGTCGGGCCGCAATCAGGGCATGCATCCGCGGGACTAACACCCACTGGAGCCACTGCAGCGGCTCCAGCGTATCCAGGCAAAAGGGTTCGCGGCTCTCGAGCGCCCCCTCGGCCGGCGGGGTACTCTGCCAGAGATGATGCTCACGCATCACCGCTTCCAGTTGTTCCAGCCGTTGCGTAATCAATTGTTCAGGCGTCATGCGCCACCTCCGCGAGCAGTCAAAAATGGGCGGCAAGCATATCACTTGTTGGCACAGGCACAAAAAAAGGGAGCACTGTATAAACAGTGCTCCCGGTTCGTTTGCAGCCATCCCGCCACGTTAATGCTCCCTGCTCTTCCATGACAACTTGTCCAGTGCGAACTCCTGTCGCGCATCGTCCTGATGTATCCTTAGCATCCTGGCCCACCACCTCTTCTGAGGGGGTTCTCATTCTCCATCCTGGAGGTGTCCCTTGCTCAATCCTGAGCGATCCTGTTTCGTCCTGAAACCTTCCGTGTGCCGTAAGCTCCGTTACGTTCCTGCCTCATGGCTTATCATCATCCTGACGATATCTTTTTCCTGAGCCTCCTGCAGTGCGAAACATTTTGACAGAACTCGTTACGCGCACAAGGTACTCACAGCAGAACTTTACGAAATGTGCGGCGTAAATTCAGATAAACGCCATTAAGTTGATGATTCACAATATTTTTACATCTCAGCCTTCCGGAAGTCTCACCTGTTATATAGCGATCTCTCACAGCACATGTAAGAGATGTCTCACAAGGTCAGAGGCAAATCACTGCAACTCAGATGATAACCGGTTGTAATGACTTAAGAAATATCTCAAGCGTTTCCGCTAATTTCACACGCTGTTTACCGCCGGGCTGCTCCAGAATCATTTCCCCGCTGAGATTAGAAAGCGAGATGATCTCCTGTTCTGACTCGGTGGTGGCGATAAACAGCGTAGGCGACTGCTTAAGGCGGCGCTGCATCACCAGATGCCCGATCAGATTCTCCTGTAAACGCAGGAAATCATCCTCACTCCAGACCTGTAAGAGTGTCAGCTGATTCTCACCAAAACTGGCCTGCATATCGCCGGCAAACTGCGTGGTATAGAAAGCCGTGATCTGCGGCTGGAGCTGGATGTCGATCGCCCGCTCAACCGCATCCAGCGTCTGTGGCAGAGTAAAAGGCTGCGGCTGCCAGACGACCCGCTGATCGCGATCCTCCAGGGCACAGGGCGAAGGTACGCCAAAGAGATCGCTGCTGGCCGGCGCATGCCCGGCCTGCTGAAGCCAGTGCTGGCAGTATCGGGTGGTAAAGTCGCGCAACGCGGCGGCAGTTTGCTGCATCATTCATATTCTCACTTCTGATGGGTTACACTTAGCCACTTTGATTAATTTTGGTGGTAACCGCAATGACTACTCACGAACAGGATCAGGCACTCAGCAACCTGACGCTGGGCAAACCCACAGCCTATCACGATCATTATGACAACAGCTTACTGCAGGCGGTACCGCGCAGCCTGAATCGTGAACCCCTTGGCCTGTTTCCCGACAGCCTGCCCTTTACCGGCAGTGATATCTGGACCCTGTATGAACTCTCGTGGCTCAACAGCAAAGGTCTGCCACAGGTTGCCGTTGGCGAAGTGGTGCTCGATGCGCAGAGCCGCAACCTTATCGAGTCAAAAAGCTTCAAGCTCTACCTTAACAGTTTCAACCAGACCCGCTTTGCCGACTGGGGCGAGGTTCGTCAGACGCTGGAGCGGGACCTGAGTGCCTGTGCTGAAGGTGAAGCGCGGGTCGCGCTGTTCCGTCTCAATGAAGTGGAAGGTCAGCCCATCGGCCATTTTGAGGGGGTTTGTATTGATGAGCAGGATATCGCCATAGAGGATTACCGCTTCAATGCTGACTATCTGGCCGATGCTGCGGGCAGCGAAATCGTAGAAGAGACGCTGGTCAGCCACCTGCTCAAGTCAAACTGTCTGATTACCAATCAGCCCGACTGGGGCTCCGTGATGATTCGTTATAAAGGCCGGCGTATCGACCGTGAAGCGCTGCTGCGCTATCTGGTCTCATTCCGCCAGCACAACGAATTTCACGAGCAGTGTGTCGAACGCATTTTTAATGATCTGATGCGTTTCTGCCATCCGGAAGCGCTGACGGTGTATGCACGCTACACCCGTCGTGGCGGACTGGATATCAATCCATGGCGCACTAATGTGCCCTTCTCGCCCGGTTTTTCGCGGCTGGTCCGTCAGTAGTTTGCGAGACTTCTCGCAGGCTGCATGCACTAAGCGCAGTTCCGCTTGAGCTGTGCGGGCCGACAAGGCTACTCTGGTGATGGCGGCTACCTGCGGGTGGCCGACCAGGGATTTTCGTCACTGCCGTTGCAGTGCCAACACGCACCCAGGCGGGTGTAAAGGAGTTCATTTGATTACCCATATCAGCCCTCTTGGCTCAATGGATCTGCTTTCACAGCTGGAAGTCGATATGCTCAAGCGCACAGCCAGCAGCGACCTCTACCAGCTGTTTCGCAACTGCTCTCTTGCCGTGCTTAACTCCGGCAGCCAGACTGACAGCAGCCAGGAGCTGCTCTCCCGCTTTGAAAATTTCGACATCAATGTGTTGCGCCGTGAGCGCGGCGTCAAACTGGAGCTGATCAATCCACCGGAGGAGGCGTTTGTGGATGGCCGCATCATCCGTTCACTGCAGGCTAACCTGTTTGCGGTGCTGCGTGACATCCTGTTTGTCAGCGGTCAGCTCAACATGCCGGGTCGGTTCACTGCGGCTGAAGAAAATGACTCCGCCACTATCACCAACACCGTGTTTTCCATTCTGCGTAACGCGCGGGCGCTGCATATCGGCGAGTATCCCAACACCGTGGTCTGCTGGGGCGGTCACTCGATCAACGCCGTTGAGTACCAGTATTGCCGCAATGTCGGAACTCAGCTTGGACTGCGTGAACTGAACATCTGTACCGGCTGCGGGCCGGGCGTGATGGAAGCGCCAATGAAAGGGGCCGCCGTAGGCCATGCTCAGCAGCGCTATCGTGACAGCCGCTTTATCGGCCTGACCGAACCCTCCATCATTGCGGCAGAACCGCCGAATCCGCTGGTGAATGAGTTGATCATCATGCCGGACATCGAAAAACGTCTGGAAGCTTTTGTGCGCATTGCCCATGGCATCATCATTTTCCCGGGCGGCGTAGGGACCGCAGAAGAGTTGCTCTATCTGCTGGGCATCCTGATGAATCCGCAGAACAGCGATCAGGTATTACCGCTGATCCTGACCGGGCCGGAAGAGAGCGCCGACTACTTCCGCGTACTGGATGATTTCATCGTTAACACGCTGGGCGAACAGGCGCGTAAGCATTATCAGATCATCATCAACGATGCAGCCGAAGTGGCGCGTCTGATGAAGAAAGCGATGCCACAGGTAAAAGAGAATCGTCGCGAAACCGGCGATGCTTACAGCTTTAACTGGTCGATTCGCATTGAACCCGATCTGCAGGTGCCGTTCCTGCCAACCCATGAAAATATGGCGAATCTCAATCTCTACACCAATCAGCCACCCGAAAAGCTGGCTGCTGACCTGCGCCGCGCCTTCTCAGGTATCGTAGCCGGTAACGTTAAAGAGATGGGCATCCGCGAAATCCGTGAGAAGGGACGCTACAAACTCCATGGCGACCCCGACATCATGCACCGCATGGATGAGCTGCTTCAGGGATTCGTTGCACAGCAACGCATGAAACTGCCAGGCACCGCCTACATTCCCTGCTACGAAATTATCAAATAAACCAGGAGGCAGCCCCCGGGCTGCCCATACTCTCATGGCTCTTCATCTTGTTATTGTTGACGCGTTGAATCTGATTCGCCGTCTGCATGCGGTACAGGGCTCACCCTGTGTCGAAGGCTGCGTGGCCGCGCTGCGCCAGATACTGGGTCACGCCCATCCGACTCATGCGGTGGCGGTGTTTGATGGCGAAGCACGTCATCAGGGCTGGCGTCATCAGCTGCTACCCGATTACAAAAGTGGTCGCCCGCCGATGCCAGACGATTTACAGGCAGAGATGCCGGCGTTACAGGAGGCCTTTCGCGCCGCAGGCGTAAGCTGCTGGATAGCGGGCGAGGATGAAGCGGACGATTTAGCGGCGACGCTGGCGGTGAAAATGGCTCAGGCCGGACATCAGGCCACCATTGTTTCAACCGACAAAGGCTACTGTCAGCTGCTGGCACCCGAGATCCGCATCCGCGACTACTTCCAGAAACGCTGGCTTGATCTGCCTTTTATTGAGGCTGAATTTGGTGTGGCGCCACAGCGGTTACCCGACTACTGGGGGTTGTGCGGCATCAGCAGCAGTAAAATTCCGGGCATCACCGGCATCGGTCCGAAAAGCGCGAAACAGCTGCTGACAGAGTTTCACACGCTTGAGGGAATCTATCAGCAACTGGATCAGGTGCCAGCCAGATGGCGGGAGAAGCTCGCTGAGGGTCGGCAGATGGCAGAGACCAGCCGTCAGGTCGCAACCCTGAAGCGGGATCTGGTGCTGCAGGGCAATCTGAATACGCTGCGTTATACCGGCTGAGTGCCCTTGCACTCAGCCCGGCGATTAACGTTCGTCGCGACGACCACCGGCAGCCGCCCAGATTCGGCGCACATGTACGGTCACCTCTTCGCGGTCATGGTAAAGCTGACGAGCGCGAATCTGCACGTTAATACCATTATCATCGAATCGTTCCTGCATCATGGCCAGATTCTGCGTCACCTCTTCATAGCGCTTTTTCATGGGCAACTTAAGGTTGAAGATCGCTTCACGGCACCAGCCGTTAACCAGCCAGTCGGTCATCAGGTTAGCCACGCGCACCGGCTTCTCCACCATGTCACACACCAGCCAGCTGATGTTGGTGCGTGGCGGACGGAATTTAAAGCCATCCGCTTTCTCGTGCATCACCTGGCCCGTATCCATCAGGCTCGGTGCCATCGGTCCGTTGTCCACCGCATATACCATCATGCTGCGCTGCACCAGCTGATAAGTCCAGCCGCCCGGACAGGCACCGAGATCCACGGCGTACATGCCGCTGGCTAAACGCTCATCCCACTCATCCGCAGGGATAAAGACGTGAAAAGCCTCCTCCAGCTTAAGGGTGGAACGGCTTGGCGCATCGGAGGGGAACTTAAGGCGTGGAATACCCATGTAAAACGGCGAGCTGTTTTCCCGGATGGAGTAGCCGACGTAACAGGTGCCCGGCGCGATGAAAAACACATGCACGACCGGGCGTTTCGGGCTCTCATAATTCAACAGGATTTTGCTTTCCCGCAGTGCCGAGCGCAGCGGCACGGTGAACTTGCGGCAGAACTTAGTCAGCTCTTTGGCTTCGTTGGTGTCTGGCACTTCAACACGCAGTTCGCCGCCCTTTTCCACTACGCCGGTCAGCATGCCGACAATCGGAGTAATGCGATCTTCCTGCGGCAGGTCACGCAGCATTTCGCCGACGACCAGCATCTGACGGGCAAAAATCAGCTCGTCAAATGGCAACTCACGTGCCAGCCGCTCGGCATCTTCAAACTGATAGCACTCAAACAGCACGTAGCCAGAGTCATCTTTAACCCGTGGAAAGCCGTAGATTTCACGTTCAGCCGCTTTGGCGCTGATTTCCGCCGCACACTCTTTTTCAAAACCGGGGCGACAATAGAGTAAAACTTTATTCATGGCGTTCTGCCTTTCGTTTAAGACGCAGCGCGCCAATCAACATCAATACCCAACCGGCGAGGAAACAGACCCCGCCCACGGGTGTGATAAAAACCCAAAACTTCAGATGTGACAGCGCCAGACAATAGAGGCTGCCACTAAACAGCACGGTGCCGAGAGCCATCAGCGCACTGCTCCAGTAAAACCAGATATTGGCGCGGCGTAACATCGCAGCACCCAGCCCCATCACCGCTAAGGTGTGATAAGCCTGATATTCCAGCCCGGTATGAATCCAGGCCATTTCAGCCGCACCAAGCGACTGACTTAAAACGTGGGCACCAAATGCGCCAAAAGCCACCAGCAGAAATCCGCTGATAGCCGAAAAAACAAACATGGCACGACTGGACATTAACCGATCCTCAGAGTCCTTTTGCATCTGAATGCAAATAAATCAATATGTTATTGTTGATAGCGAAAGCGGAATTTTTCTTGTTCGGTTGCAGCTTTTTCCAGGATCCACTGTCGGAAGGCGGCTATTTTACCCAGTTCTGCCTGACTGTCATGACAAACCAGATAAAAAGCGTTTTTACTGACTAATACATCATTAAACGGGCAGATTAATCGCCCGGCTTCTATTTCGCTCTGCGCCATGACGTTATTCGCCAGCGCCACGCCCTGACCATGAATCGCCGCCTGCAATACCATGGCGCTGTGGCTGAAGATTGGCCCCTGCTGCACATTGATATGCTGCAGGCCCAGTTGCCGGATATAAGATTGCCAGTCCCGGCGGGAGGCATCATGCAGCAGAGTAAAACGCGACAGATCCATCGGCGTTTTCAGCGGATTATCCCCGGTCATCAGCGACGGTGAACAGACCGGCAGCAGATATTCGGCGTAGAGTTTTTCAACCCGCAGGCCGGGCCAGTTACCCCGGCCGTAAAAAATCGCCACGTCGACATCGTCGGCCAGTTTCTCTTCGTCGCGGTCAACCGCCTGGATACGCACGTCGATTCCCGGATAAGCCATATTAAAGCTGGAGAGGCGGGGAACCAGCCACTGAATGGCAAAGCTCGGCAGTAAACTAACGGTCAGCGCACCCTTGGCACTGCGTGCCTGCAGTTTGCGGGTCGCTTCGTTGATTGCCGAGAAAATCTCTTTGATATCGAGATAGTAGCTTTGTCCTTCTTCGGTCAGTAATAGCGAACGATTCCTCCGGCGAAATAGCTTTAACCCCAGAAAATCTTCCAGAGATTTAATCTGATGGCTTACAGCAGCCTGGGTGACAAACAGCTCTTCTGCGGCTTTGGTAAAGCTTAAATGGCGTGCAGCTGCATCAAAAACACGCAGTGCGTTGAGAGGAGGAAGGCGTTTCGACATGGTTTTCCGTATCCGGATCGGCAAAAAACACGCTGGCTTATACAAAGCGTTTACGTATTAGAATTTTTAATCCGAGGCATTATAATTTGTCCGTTGAGGAACCTCCAGCAAATACCTATAGTTGCCGCACTTCCTGAGCCGGAACGAAAAGTTTTTAGATTTGTGAGTGAGTTCGCAGATTTTCTGAAAGCTTTTGGCTTGTGGTCGTGATGTTGTGTTTGCAATTTTTGATCCGACGATTGCGGATCGAACTCTTAATTCCTGTAGATTTACCCTGTCTGTCCATAGTGATTTTTAAATAGCACCGCAAATTGCGGTGCTTTTTTTTTGCTGCTTAGTTGCCAGACTCTACCATCTCTTTGACATCAGAGCGGTTGATTTGCTGCTCGTTGCCATTCGCATCTTTATAGCTGATCATGCCGGTATCGTTATCGACTTTAGGCTTGCCGGCAGCCACAATGGTGCGACCATCATTGGTATGCATCACGTAATTGCTTGAACAGGCGCTCAGGGTAAAAGCCAGGGTACACACGGCCAGTACTGCGGTTAATTTTTTCATCTGCTATCTCCTTGTAGATTGATTGCATCAAACCACCCGCGTTACGCTAACCAGAGGCAGCCGATAAGTGAGATCGACTAGTAAACGTCCGATCGTTATGCGGGTTTGGTTCAAACCTTGCAATATTCAGCATAACGCGCTTTTCCAGCTTTGCCAGACGCAGACCATTCTTTCAGTGTGGTCCTAATTTTTCTTATCATGGACCAGGCATGACCGCATTCAATCCCACCGCATTTCGCCAGCAGTTTCCCGCACTCGCCGACGCAGGCGTTTATCTCGACAGCGCAGCGACCACGCTGAAGCCGCAGGCCGTCATTGACAGCACGCAGCAGTTTTACAGCCTCAGCGCGGGTACAGTCCATCGCAGCCAGTTTGCCGCCGCCCAGGCCTTAACCCATCGCTATGAGCAGGCGCGCAACCAGGTTGCCCGCTGGCTTAACGCCGCTGACGATCGTGAGATTGTCTGGACGCGCGGCACCACCGAAGCGATAAACCTGGTGGCAAACAGCTGGCTGCGCCCGCGCTTACAGCCTGGTGATGAGATTGTGGTCAGCGAGGCAGAACACCACGCCAACCTGGTGCCCTGGCTGATGACCGCGCAGGCGTGCGGTGCCCGCGTCGTAAAATGGCCGTTAGGCGCGGATCGCCTGCCGGATATCAGCCAGCTGCCCGCCCTGCTCAACAGCCGTACCCGCCTGCTGGCGGTCGGACAGATGTCGAACGTCACCGGCGGATGTCCCGCACTCGCTCAGGCGATCCCGCTCGCTCACGCCGTGGGCGCGAAAGTGATGGTCGATGGCGCACAGGGCGTGGTGCATTGTCCGCCTGACGTACAGGCGCTGGATATCGACTTTTACGCCTTTTCCGGACATAAGATTTACGGCCCGATGGGCATTGGCGCGTTATATGGCAAAGCGGAACTGCTGGAGGCGATGGAGCCCTGGCAGGGCGGCGGTAAGATGATAACGGATGTCGATTTCAGCGGATTCACGCCGCAGCCGGTGCCGTGGCGTTTTGAGGCTGGCACCCCGAATGTGGCGGGCGTGGTGGGCCTGAGTGCAGCACTGAGCTGGCTGGCGCAGTACGATCTGCCCGAAGCGGAGCGCTGGAGTCAGCAGCTTGCGACGCTGGCGGAAGAGCAGCTGGCGGAATTACCCGGTTTCCGCAGCTTCCGCTGTTCAAATGCCAGCCTGCTGGCATTTGAATTCGCTGGCCTGCATCACAGCGATCTGGTGACGCTGCTGGCTGAGCAGAGAATCGCCCTGCGCGCTGGCCAGCACTGCGCGCAGCCGTTGCTGGCGGCGCTGGGCGTCAGCGGCACGCTGCGGGCCTCTTTTGCACCCTATAATAATCTGCAGGATGTTGATGCGCTGGTGCGCGCTATGAAGAGCGCCATCTCGCTGTTATCGGAGTTTTGATTATGCATTCATCGCCGTTAGCGCCACACCCGTTTGGCGAAGAGATTACCGTTGCCAGCCTGAAAGAGAGCTTTGGCCGCTTTCATCAGTGGGAAGATCGTTATCGTCAGCTGATCCAGCTGAGCCGCCAGTTGCCTGCCTTACCCGGGGAACTGAAAACAGCAGAAATTGAACTGAGCGGTTGTGAAAATCGGGTCTGGCTGGGCAGCCAGTTACGCGAAGATGGCACGCTGCATTTCTATGGTGACAGTGAAGGACGTATTGTGCGCGGCCTGCTGGCCGTGCTGCTGACCGCCGCTGAGGGCCAGACGCCGCAACAGCTGCTGGCGATGGATCCCTTAAAACTGTTTGATGAACTGGGCCTGCGCGCCCAGCTCAGTGCCTCCCGCAGCAGCGGCCTGCAGGCGCTGGCCGCCGCAGTGGAGCACGCCGCGCGTCAGGCGCTGACGGCGTCCTGACGGGCAGCACGCGCCAGAAACTTCTTCAGCGCATGCGAGACGGCAACAAAGCCGAAGGTGGCGGTTACCATGGTGGCCGCGCCAAAGCCGGATGTGCAATCCATTCTCTTCGGCCCCTCCGCTGTGCTGCGTGAAGCACAGACGCTGCCATCAGCCTGCGGATAGACCAGCGCTTCGGTAGAAAAGACGCAGTCGATGCCAAGTTTGCCCTTGCTGTTTTTCACCACGCCCAGGCTTTTCAGTCGTTCGCGCAGCTTCGCCGCCAGCGGATCCTGGATGGTTTTCGCCAGATCGGCGACCTGGATCTGAGTCGGATCGATCTGCCCACCCGCGCCACCGGTGGTGATCAGCGGGATCTTATTCCGGCGGCACCAGGCGATCAGCGCCGCTTTCGGTCGCACGCTGTCGATAGCGTCGATCACATAGTCGAAACCGGCTGCCATCAGTTCGGCGGTGTTCTCTGGCGTAATAAAGTCATCAATGCAGATCACTTCGCAGTCAGGATTAATCGCACGCAGCCGTTCTGCCATCACGTCCGTTTTAGCTTTGCCGACGTTGCCCTGCAGCGCATGAAGCTGCCGGTTGGTGTTGGTAATACAGACATCATCCATATCAATCAGGGTGATTTTACCAATCCCGGTGCGCACCAGCGCTTCCGCCGCCCAGGATCCGACACCGCCAATACCGATGACGCAGAAGTGTGCGTCAGCAAAACGTTGCAGCGCATCCTGGCCATAGAGACGCGCCGTGCCGCCAAAGCGCTGATGCCAGGCGTCATTTAACACTTTCATAGTTGAACCTGTTACGTCGTGCGGGCCCGAAGGCCCGCAGAGAAGAAATTAGTTAGCGCCGAGAAGCAGTGAACCATTATTACCGTTTTGCGGGCTGGAGAACAGCGGCTGTCCGGCACCCGGCGCGGCTTTAATTACCCAGACGCGTCCGTAGTGATTATAGAAGCCCGCCAGATGCGCAGCGTCCGGGCCAATACCCTGATAGATATCAAAGTGCTGGCCTTTAATCGCGCCACCCACATCGAGTGCCACCATCAGGCGCATCTCATATTTGCCGTTGAATTTGCCCTTCTCATTTAACTGCGGCACTTCAGCCAGCAGCACGGTGCCCGCCGGAATAATTGAGCGGTCAGACGCAACGGAGGCTTTCGCCACCAGCGGAACTGCGCTGGCACCGCGCACCGGCGTAAATGGCTCAGCCTTAAAGAAGACAAATGATGGGTTGGTTTCCAGCAGCGCACGGACCTCCTGCGGTGAGTGCTCCTGCGCCCACTGACGAATCGCCTGCATCGACATATCTTCGCGCTTCACTTCACCGCGATCGATCAGCTCTTTGCCAATGCTGTGATAACCCCAGCCATTTTTACCGGCGTAACCAAAGAAGGTCATCGGGCGGCCATCGCCAAAGTCGACATAACCACTGCCCTGCACATCCATCATGAAGTTATCAATCAGGGAATTGCTGTAGGCGATGATGTAGCGGTCATCGAGTCCGCCACTATAGATAGAGGCGCGGCTCGGTAATTTTTCTCCGCGTTTGCGCGGTGGCATGCGGTAGATGGGATACTGGAATTCACCCTGACGGGTGTAACGCGCTTCCACTACCGGCGTGTAGTAACCGGTGAACTGCACGTTACCGTAGTTATCCGTACCCTCCATCTGCCAGGCGTTAAGCCCATACTGACGAAGCTGTCGGGTATCGGCACCCGCCATCAGCCAGCTCTCAATCGCGCTATAGGTGCCGTTCTGACGGCTATACAGGGCGGATGAGGCGGACTGAATCTGACGGACCTGCTCGCCAAAGTCTCTGCCATTAACCGGTGCGCCTTTGGCATTGGGCTGATTCACCAGCGCCAGCGGTTGTTCCAGTTTGCCATCTTTATATTGCTGACCGCGATCGGTCGGTTTGGAGCTACAGGCCGCCAGCAGCGTAATTAACGCGCCAGTGAGTGCATACTTCACCCAATGTGATTTCATTATCTTCTCTTTTTATAACTGTTCGCCCCGCGACGATAGCAAAGCCCCCGACAGAATGAAATGCATCCGCTCAGACGTCACGCATATCAGTTTAATAATTAACCAGATGGTTGAATCCTTCAGCAACTGGCTGTTAATTTGGCTTTTATCTGCAAAAAGGGGTTGCATGAATTAGCGCGGAGAGTATAGTGCGCTTCCACGGACGCGGGGTGGAGCAGCCTGGTAGCTCGTCGGGCTCATAACCCGAAGGTCGTCGGTTCAAATCCGGCCCCCGCAACCAATACTTCTGCAGCAGTTTTACAGAAGTCACAATGTGAGAAGTAATAGAAGCAATACGGACGCGGGGTGGAGCAGCCTGGTAGCTCGTCGGGCTCATAACCCGAAGGTCGTCGGTTCAAATCCGGCCCCCGCAACCAATACTTCTGCAGTTGTTTTACAGAAGTCACAATGTGAAAAAAGTATGATACGGACGCGGGGTGGAGCAGCCTGGTAGCTCGTCGGGCTCATAACCCGAAGGTCGTCGGTTCAAATCCGGCCCCCGCAACCAATCATTTAAACACCTGAAAGGGTGTTTTTTTGTTTCTGACGTTCCCAAAAGCCGCTTCAGCCTCTCTCTGCCCTGAAAAGCGCGCGGATAGCCCGGCTACCCGCACTCCCTTACCGATGGGCCAGCGCCGCCCCACTCTCCACATACGCTTTGATGCCGTTCAGAATCGCCTCTGCCACCTGATGCTGGTAACGGGTGGTTCGCAACTTGCGCTCCTCCTCCACATTACTGATAAACGCTGTCTCTACCAGAATTGACGGGATATCAGGCGCTTTCAGCACCGCAAATCCGGCCTGATCCACGGTGCGTTTGTGCAGATGGTTGATGCGCCCCATGCGATGCAGCACCTCTTTGCCGAATTTAAGGCTGTCATGAATCGTCTGACGCTGCATCATATCGAACATGGTGTGATCGAGATAGCGGTCACCGCTTTTGCTGACGCCGCCAATCAGGTCTGATTCATTCTGAGTCTGAGCCAGGAAACGAGCCGCCGCCGAAGTGGCACCGCTGGTTGATAAGGCAAACACTGAAGAGCCGCGTGCCGCGCGGCTGGTAAAGGCATCCGCATGGATCGACACAAAGAGGTCGGCACGCTGTTTACGGGCTTTGGCAACCCTGACGCGCAGCGGAATAAAGACATCTTCATTGCGCGTCATATAGGCTTTCATATTGGACTCTTTATCGATCAGCGCTTTGAGTCGCCGTCCAATCTTCAGCACAATATCTTTCTCGCGGGTCTTATATTTGCCGTGCGCGCCCGGATCTTCCCCGCCGTGACCGGGATCGATCATGATAATGATTGGACGATCGCGCCCCGCTTTGCCGGGTAAGGGCGCCTGCACCCCTTCATCTTTCTCCAGATCGCCCTGGTTATAATCTTTCAGCAGAGCCAGCAGTGGATCATCCTCAACCTGGTTCTGGCTCGGATAGAGATCGACCACCAGCCGGTGATTGATCCCGGCGACCGGCGAGAGATTAAAGATCTTCGGCGCGACGTTGCGCTTTAATTCCAGTACCACGCGCACTGTGTTGCTGTCGAACTGGCCGACACGGGCATTTTTAATAAAGGGATCGTCGACCCGAACCTGCTTATCTACCCCTTTCAGAACCGGATTGAGATGTAGGCCCTGAATATCAATCACCAGGCGTTCGGGATTGCTCAGCGCAAACTGCTTGTACTTCAGCGCAACATTGGACTCCAGCGTCATCCGCGAGTAGGTCGATGAGGGCCAGATACGCACCGCCACAATGTGGTTCTTCGCCGCCAACCCTGTCCGGCTGACGCTTAACAGCAGTAAGGCGCCCGTCCCCTGTAAAAATCGTCTGCGTGAAAAATGGGAATTAACGTCTGACATGCCGCTCCAGCTGCTGTGTAATGTCTAAAAAAGCGCCAGTTACTAAAATGGCGGCGAAAACTTTATCCAATCCGCAGCATGATGTCACCCCGGAAACCCTAAATAATGCAGGCTGTTAGCGGCTTTGACACCCAGAAAAACGTAAATTTTCGTCAGGATTAAGACTTGCAAAACCGGGCGTAAAAGCATAAAAATACAAAAAATACGAATAAACATTCACTGAGGGTTGGCCGTGAAGGAACGTAGTACCGAACTGGTTCAGGGTTTTCGCCATACCGTTCCCTATATCAATGCCCACCGGGGTAAAACCTTTGTCATCATGCTGGGTGGCGAAGCGATTGAGCATGAGAACTTCTCTGGCATCGTTAATGATATCGGCCTGCTGCACAGCCTGGGCATTCGCCTCGTCGTGGTGTATGGCGCACGCCCGCAGATTGATGCCAGCCTGGCTCAGCAGCAGCTGGAGCCGGTTTATCATAAGTTTACCCGGGTCACCGACGCGCAATCGCTGGAGTTAGTGAAGCAGGCCGCCGGCCGGCTGCAGTTAGATATCACGGCCCGCCTCTCAATGAGTCTCAACAACACGCCGCTGCAGGGCGCGCATATCAACGTGGTCAGCGGCAACTTCATTATTTCACAGCCGCTGGGCGTGGATGATGGCGTGGATTACTGTCACAGCGGCCGTATCCGTCGTATTGATGAAGAGGCCATTCATCGTCAGCTGGATAACGATGCGATTGTGCTGATGGGCCCGGTTGCGGTTTCTGTTACCGGCGAAAGCTTTAACCTGACTTCGGAAGAAGTGGCTACCCAGCTGGCGATTAAACTCAAAGCGGAAAAAATGATCGGCTTCTGCTCTGAGCAGGGCGTGCTGAACAGCGAAGGTGAAATCATCTCCGAGCTTTTCCCGAATGATGCGCAGGCCCGTATCGATGAGATTGAAAAGGAAGGCGATTATCTTTCCGGGACTGTCCGCTTCCTGCGTGGGGCGGTGAAAGCCTGCCGCAGTGGTGTACGCCGCAGCCATTTAATCAGTTATCAGGAAGATGGCGCGCTGTTGCAGGAGCTCTTCTCACGCGACGGTATCGGTACCCAGATCGTTATGGAGTCGGCAGAGCAGATCCGTCGCGCCAATATCAATGATATCGGCGGCATCCTCGAACTGATCCGTCCGCTGGAGCAGCAGGGTATTCTGGTGCGTCGCTCGCGCGAGCAGCTGGAAATGGAAATTGATAAGTTCACCATCATTCAGCGCGATAATCTGACCATCGCCTGTGCAGCACTCTATCCGTTTATGGATGAGAAGATTGGCGAAATGGCCTGTGTGGCGGTTCATCCTGACTATCGCAGCTCTTCACGCGGTGAGATGTTGCTGCAGCGCGTGGCACTTCAGGCACGCCAGATGGGGCTGGAAAAACTGTTTGTGTTAACCACCCGCAGCATCCACTGGTTCCAGGAACGCGGCTTTACGCCGGTAGATATTGAGTCCCTGCCCGAGAGTAAAAAAGAGATGTATAACTATCAGCGCCGTTCAAAAGTGTTGATGGCCGATCTCACCTGATTCAATCCGTAAGGGACAGGCACCCCCTGCGTGGTCTGTCCCCTCTCTTCTCAGCCAGATTCCCCCAGTCGCTCCACCAGACCGCTGCGACGCTGCGTTTGCAGCTGCACGGCACGCTGAAATACGCCGGGTTCGCTGTAGATGGTCAGTTGCCGCCGTGCACGTGTAATCGCGGTATAGACCAGTTCACGGGTCAGCACCGGCAGAAACTGCGTGGGCATCACCAGCGCGGTATGATCAAACTCCGAGCCCTGTGATTTGTGCACCGTCATCGCCCAGGCCGTTTCATGTGAGGGTAACCGGCTCGGCTGAATCGCCTTGATCGATCCATCCGGCAGCGGGAAAAAGACCTTCAGGTTGCCCTCTTCATCCCGCATCGTCATGCCGATATCGCCATTAAACAGGCCGAGCGCGCTGTCATTTCGGGTGATCATCACCGGACGCCCTTCATACCAGCGGCTGCCCATGCCAGGACGACGGATGCGCTGCAGCTGCATCAGTCGCTGCTCAATACGCTGGTTCAGACCCTGCACGCCAAATGGCCCGTCACGTAATGCACACAGCAGCTGATAACGGCCAAAAGCGGCAATCACTTCTGCGGGCGGCGCCTGCTGTCTGATGAGCTGCAGGAAGGGCTGATAACCCTGGGCTACCTCATCCAGCATCGCCTGATAAGCGTCAGCGCTGTTCAGCGGCTGGTAACTGATATCCTCATAAGCCGCAGCAAACACCGCTCTGACCTGCTCTGCATCGCCACGGTTGATCGCTTTTGCCAGCTGGCCGATGCCAGATGAGTCATCAAAACGATAACTCTTCTGCAGCAGACAGATACTGTCGCGGACTGCGGGTGCCTGCACATCGTCACTGCCCTGCAGTGTGCAGCCGGTCAGCAGGGCAAGCTGTTCAGCCCGTGCCAGGCTGTAACCGCTTTCGGTGCAGCGGCAGATGTCGCCCAGCACCGCACCGGCTTCGACCGAGGCCAGCTGATCGCGATCGCCCAGAAACACGACGCGGGCATGGGCAGGCAGCGCGGCGATCAGTTTTGCCATCATTGAGAGATCGACCATCGACGCTTCATCAACCACCAGGACATCAAGGTGCAGTGGGTTACCGGCATGGTAGCGCAGCCGCTGGGTGTCGGGCTGTGCGCCCAGCAGGCGATGCAGCGTGGTGGCTTCGGCAGGAAAACGCCGACGTTCTTCGTCGCTGACCGCCAGTTCCTGCAGTGCACTGCCCAGTGACTCGGTCAGTCGCGCGGCGGCTTTGCCGGTCGGTGCCGCCAGCTGAATCCGCAGTGCACCGGGATTCAGGCGAATCAGGGCAGCGAGGAGTTTCGCCACTGTGGTGGTTTTACCGGTACCCGGCCCGCCGGAAATAACCGCAGTCTTGCGGGTCAGCGCCACGGCCGCCGCAATTTTCTGCCAGTTCTCCGGCTGGTCGTCAAACAGGCTGTTCAGCACGTCGCCTGCAGCATGCATATCAAACGCAGTTTTTACTTCCTGCGCAACGAAGAAGTCGGCGACCCGGCCTTCGCTTTGCCACAGCCGATGCAGATATAAACGCTGGTTGCTCAGCACCAGCGGCGTAACCAGGCTGCCATCACTGACAGCCGACCAGTCAGCAAAGCGTGCTGTCCAGTCTTCCGGCGCACCAGCGGCGTGCCAGATCGCCTGAGCCAGCGCAGGCTGGCGACCAGCGAACAGATTCGCTTCGCAGAGGTTGCTCAGCGGTAAACAGACGTGCCCCTCACCCGCGTCAGCGCTGACGCAGGCCGCAGCGAGCAGCAGCCCAGGCTGTGATTCCGGGGCCACCAGTTGGGCAAACTGTATATCCAGCGGTCGCAGGAGACGCTTCTCTACCGCCTGCAGCAGCAGACTCAGCATGTCACTCATAACATCTCCCCGGTTTCACCAAACAGTGCATCAATTTCTTCCACAAAGGCTTCAGCAGGTCGTGTGGCGAAAATGCCGTTGTCCGGCGAGCTGCCATCCATCCCGCGCAAAAACAGATAAAACACCCCACCAAAGTGACGCTGATAGTCGTAGTCCGGCAGGCGATGCTGCAGATAGCGATGCAGCGCCAGCGTATAGAGCTGATATTGCAGATCGTAGCGGTGGCCAATCATCGCCTGCGCCATCGCCTCTGGCGTGTAAGCGGCGTGGCTATCCCCCAGCCAGTTCGATTTGTAGTCGAGCAGATAATATTTTCCCTGCCAGCGGAAGACCAGATCGATAAAGCCCTTCAGCATGCCCCGCACCTGACGAAAATCCAGGGGGGCGGCCTGCTGAGAGAGGCTGTCGTGCCGGCGCAGCAGAGCGTCAAGATCCGCCGCAGTCAGCAGATTGTTGATCGGCAGATAGAACTCCATCTCAATCAGGCGTTCGCTGCTTTTTATCGCCGACAGCGTCAGCCCCTCAGCATTGAGCGGCGTATGTAAGACCCGGTCAATCCACTGTTCCAGAACCGGCAACCAGGTCAGCGGATAGCCATTATGCTGCAGCTGATCTTCCAGCCAGACGCTGTCCGGCGGTTCGGTAAAGTCGATCGACTCAAACAGACCGTGCAAAAACGTACCGGGTGCCGCTCCGCGCGGAAAGTGGTGGGGTGTTAATGCAGCCTCTTCACCCTTCTCTTCTTCGCCCGCGGCATCAATATCAAAGTTGGGCATCGCATCCAGCAGCGGCGAGCTGTGATGCTGTTGCAGGCCTGAATAACTGGTTACCCGCCAGACGTCAGCCAGCGCGCGCGTAATGTCGCGGCTGCTTAAAACCTCATCGCCCTGCTGCGCATCCTGCCACATTTCTCCCGGCAGCAGAGCCTCTTCAACCAGCGCAATCCCTTCACCGGTTAACGCATTCAATCGCTGACTGAGCTGCTGCGCATCCGCCGCCTCACCCTGCTGCACCAGGTAGCCCAGCGCGCTCTTGTGCAGATCGCTTTCGCCCTCTTTTTTGCGGGTGCCTTTGATCAGTGGCGCAATGCCGACGCTGCAGTGATAGACCGAACGGGTCAGCGCCACGTAGAGCAGACGCAGATCCTCCGCCAGGCGCTCCTCTTCGGCCAGCGCCAGACTTTGTGCATCACCCTGCACATCCAGCAGTGCCGTGAAGGTGTCGCGATCGTGATAAAGCGCGCTGGCCGCCTCGCGGAACCCGGCAGCAAATGGCAGCCAGACCAGCGGATATTGCAGTCCTTTCGATTTATGGATGGTGATGATCTGCACCAGATGGCGGTCGCTTTCCAGACGCAGCTGCTGGCTGGAGGCCTGGCTGTTTGGCCGGGCAATCTGCTGCGCCAGGAAGCGCACCAGGGCGTGCGGACTCTCCAGCTGCACCGAAGCCTCCTGCAGCAGTTCACCCAGATGCATCAGGTCAGTCAGGCGACGTTCACCGTTCTCCGAGGCCAGCATATTCTCCGCCAGTTGCCGCCTGATCATCACATCACGCAGCATCGGTAACACGCCGCGCTGATGCCACAGCTGCTGCCAGACGGCAAACTGCTCCACCAGCGCATCCCACTCGCGTTCATTCTGTGTCAGCGCGTCGAGCGTT
This sequence comes from Pantoea sp. BJFS-204, assembly GCF_049310725.1. Classification (NCBI taxonomy): domain Bacteria; kingdom Pseudomonadati; phylum Pseudomonadota; class Gammaproteobacteria; order Enterobacterales; family Erwiniaceae; genus Pantoea; species Pantoea sp. BJFS-204. The sequence continues at coordinate 103,090 of NZ_JBMOWE010000003.1, forward strand.
GCTGCATCAATAGCAAAGATTGAGGTCGCCAGCGCGCTGCGCAGCAGACGTTCCTGCTCAGGTGCCTGTATCGCCTGCAGTAACCAGAGCAGTTCGCGCGCTTCCGGCGTGGTGTAGACGCTGTCCCGGCTGGAGAGATAGACCGAAGGGATCGACAGCGCATTCAGCGCGTCGCGGATTAAACCGGCCTCATTGCGACTGCGCACCAGCACGGTGATGTCGGAAGCCCGCACCGGCTGCAGCGCCTCGCCTTTGCCCAGGCGGGCGCGCCCCTGCTGTCCGGCCACCAGCCAGCGGCTGATATCGGCCGCACACTGCTGTGCCATAAACTGCTGGTAATCGCTGTTACCCACGCCCTCGCCAGGCTGCAGCCAGAACCGTAAAGCCGGTTGCTGCTGCTCGTCAAAAATCAGTTTCAGCGACTGATTGGGCGCAGCAGGCTTAACCGGCTGAAAGGGGATCGCCGAGAACAGAAAAGGCGAATCGAGCTGAGAAAAGAGGCGGTTGACGCTCCCGACCATCTCAGGTGATGAACGCCAGTTGGTATCCAGCGTGTAGTGAGCGCTGACTTCGTTTCTGGCCCGCAGATAGGTAAAAATATCCGCACCGCGAAACGCATAGATCGCCTGCTTGGGATCGCCGATCAGAAACAGTGCCTGTTCAGGCTGATTAATATAGAGCGTGCGGAAGATGCGGTATTGCTGCGGATCGGTATCCTGGAATTCATCAATCAGGGCCACCGGGTAACGCGCCCGGATGGTTTCTGCCAGCAAAACGCCACCTGGCTGCTGCAACGCTTCATCCAGTTTACTAAGCAGATCGTCGAAGCCTAACAGCGCACGTAACCGTTTCTCGCGCTGCACCGTGGCGCGCACATCGGTCAGCGCCTGCGCAATGATGACATCCCGCAGCGACAGCGGTTCTGCCAGAAACTGATCGATCGCCTCAAAAAGCGAATGACGCGGCGCTTCACCCTTTTTAGTTTTCTCCTCCAGCACCTGCTGTCCAAAGCGCTCCAGCTCTTTGGGCAGCTGATAATCCAGCGTGTCACTGCTGGCCCACTGCGTGACGCGGGCGACCCAGTTGGGCAGATGTTTACTGCTGTAGCTGCGCTTATCAACGCCAGATGCAGTGATAATGCCCTCAACATCGGCGCTGAGCGCCTGCCACTGCTGCTTGATGGCCTCGATGCGCGCCAGATTGCGGGCGTGCCGTGATGCCAGCGTCTCATCGGCGGCAGGCGGACGTTTCAGCCCCGGGGACTCCCCCTGTAGCCAGGGGCGCAGCGTGGCCAGCAGACTGTCCGGCCCGCTCCACTCTGCGGCGATGACCCGCGCCACATCCAGACTCAGTGGATAGCACTGACGACGCCAGAAATCGGCGGTCGACTGCTTCAGCAGCGCCTGCTCATCTTCAATCAACTCCTGCTCGAACAGCATGCCCGACTCAAAGGCATTGAGATTCAGCATCCGCTGACAGAAGCCGTGAATGGTAAAAATGGCGGCTTCATCCATCTGCCGCTCGGCAGCCAGCAGCTGCGCGGCGGCCTGAGCCAGTTCAGGCATCTGCTCCAGCAGTAACTGGTGCATCGGATTGCTGCTTTTGCCGCGGATACAGGCCAGACGTAGCTGATGAATATTCTCGCGGATGCGCCCGCGCAATTCGGCGGTCGCGGCCTCGGTAAAGGTCACGACTAAAATTTCTTCGACAGAGAGCGGCCGGCTGTAGGCGTTTTCACCGCCCAGCCCCAGCAGCAGGCGCAGATAGAGCAGACCAATGGTAAAGGTTTTTCCGGTGCCCGCTGACGCCTCAATCAGCCGCTCGCCTCTGAGCGGCAGCGTTAAAGGATTCAGCGATACGGGAGGTAACTGCGTCATTGGGTCTCACTCTTTACCGGCAGCGACTGCTGCAGTTGTGCCACTTCACTCCAGGTTTTCCAGCCAGGCTGACGGGCAAACTCAACTTTGCCATTGCCGGTGCCTGCAATCTGCGAGGTCATCACCATGCCCTTATGTTCGATCACGGCCTGCCGGAAAAAGTCTGCCAGGCTCGCCGGGGTTAACCGCTGAACCTGCTCTGTCATTTTTTGCCGGGTATCAAATTGATCATTCTGCCGATCAAAGTCGCGGCTAAAGCGATCCGCTTCCTCAAAGAGCGTCTGAGGACGCTGCTGCAAATCATTGATCATCGCCTGCTGATACTGGGCAAAGTCTGCCTGGCTCATACTGCGCAGACGTTTTTCCGCCTGCGGGTAGAAGGCCTGATAGCGCTGCAACAGCCAGCCCGGTTGTTTGCTGTTACTTTGCAGCAGGAAGCCGATCCCCCACTGGCGACCCACAGGCATCTGGAAGGCAAAAACCGCGTAGCCGAGCTGCTCTTTGGTCCGCAGCTGATTGTAGAACCACGGCTGCACAATCTGGCTCAGCATGGAGCTGTGCGCCATGCTCTGATATTCACTGTATCCCAGTGGAACATAGAGCGCGGCAAGGGCGGAGTCGGTGCTGCTGCCTTTTTGTTGCAGGTTGGCTTTCAGCGGTTTTTTAATCGAGACATACTGACTATGCCAGTCGCGGGTCGCATGACTCTGCATCTGCTGTTTGAGCTCATGCCCCAGCTGCGTCACGCTGTCAGCACTGAGGTTGCCCACTACCAGCATCTCCGGCGTCGCGTCGCGGAACAGCGTATCGCGATAGTCAGTAACATCCTTAAGTGAGAGTGTGCTTACCAGCTTGCGGCGAGCCTCGCGCTGGGTATATGGCAGCTGCGACAGCAGTTGCATCGGCTGAATCGCCTGTTCAAACGCTTTGCCCTTTTCCGCCGCGTCCAGCCGCTCCAGATACCAGGATTTCGCCTGCTCCAGCTGCTGTTCTGTCGGCTGGAAAGTGGCATAACCTTCCACCAGTTTCTTCAGCAGTGTCGGCAGACGCTGGGTGAAGCCGTTGGCGCTGAACACCAGCCCTTCATCTTCACCCGTTGAGAAGCTGATGCCGCCCACTGAAGCCTGTGAATTTAGCTCGTCCAGCGCCAGGCTGGAAAGGTAGTCATTCAGGCCAAACAGCACCTGCTGACGGGCATCACTGATGGTGTGCTTATTGCGTAACGCCAGGGTGATCGCCGCTTTTGGCTCGCTGGCGTAATAACGACTGGGCATCCAGTAAATACGCATATCATCCTGGTTATCCAGTCTCACCGGATGCTGATACGTTTTGCCGTCTGACGGTAACAGGGTGAAGTCGTCCGGGATATAGGGGTTCAGCACGGGCATCGCCAGCGTAATCTGGCTGGCGCGCTGCTGCCAGTCTGCAAAGGTTTGTGGGGTGATCTTCTCAACCTGATAAGGCGCATCCACAAAATAGGCTTTTTTGTTGTGCGGCTCCTGCGGGCTGATGTACCAGATACGCGCATGCTGCGGGGTCATCTCTTCCAGCCGGGCATTAATCGCGGCGGCATCGTATTGATCCGCCAGATAGGGTGCATCCAGCGTATGTTCAACCGGTACGCGCAGCATGGTGTCGGCCAGCCATTCAATGTAATCCATATCGCGGGTAATTGAGGGATAGCGGAAGTCGAGCGCCAGCACATGCGAAACTTCATCGAAATAGCGCTTATCATCCCCCTGCTGACGCAGAAGATTGATGTAGCTGAATATCGCCGCCACGACCTGGTCGCGCTGCGCCAGCCCTTTATCAGTCAGTGACGCGGTAATCGCAAACACGCCGCTGTTACGCTCGGTCATTGGGTCAGCACCCGCATTCACCCCGTCGGCCAGCCCCTGTTTTTGCAACCAGTCAGTCAGCGTGTTTTTGCTGCGGTTACTGATTAAATAGCTGATCAGCGTGTCGGTTTTACTGCGGAACCGATCGCTGTTGTTGGCAATGCGGAATTCAATTTTGAGCTGCTTGCGCGGCTGAGCCGGAACGTAATGGATGATGATGCCCTGCTGCGCATCGGTCACCACCGGCACCGTAATCTCCGGCACGCTGGCGTCATGATTTTGTACCCGGCCAAAGGTTTTAGCCGCAATCGACGCCATCTCCGGCAGCGGTTTGTTGCTGTAGATCACCGCTTTCATCAGATTGGCGGAGTAATGCGTATGATAAAAGTCCTGCAGCGCCTGGTGCAGTTTGCTGCCTGGCTTATCTTTCAGGGTCTCAAGATTGCCGCCCGAAAAACGTGACGCCGGATGCGCCGGGTTCAGGGTTTCTGCGCCGACCTGGGCCATACGCAGGCCATCGCGCGAGCGCGCCATGGTCAGCTCGGCATTCACGGCGTGGCGCTCGCGGTCAGCGTTAACCGGATCCAGCAGCGGCTCAGCCACCGCATCCGCCAGGCGATCAACCGCCGGTTCCAGCGCGTCATTTTCCACTTCCAGATAAAAGGCGGTGCGGTAAGAGGCTGTGCTGGCGTTGTGGCTGCCGCCATGCTTTTTCAGGAATTCAGCCAGGTTGTCGGGCTGCGGGTAGTGCTTTGAACCCATCAGCACCATATGCTCAAGGTAGTGCGCCAGTCCCGCCTGCTGATCGGGATCGTCCAGCGATCCTATCGGCAGCGTCAGCGCCGCCAGCGATTTCGGTGCCACGGGATCGGAAACCAGTAATACCGTCATCCCATTATCAAGCCGGATAGCCTGATAGTGGCGGGGATCCTGTTCACTTTTGCGAATGGTGTCGTTAACCGGCTGCCAGCCTGATGATGCCTGCTCCTGCGCCTGCGCTGTGCAAGCCATCAGGCTTAACATTAGCGCCGCTATCCAGCGTGCGTGTACCCGCATGTAAACCCCTCTCGTTTCCCGATAAACCGCCAATGTCGGACGCGGCGGCTCAAAGCAGAGCAAAATTTCTGTGTAATGAGTCAGTCAGCAAAAACGCCTTCTGATCGGCTATTCATCATCCTGATGTGCAGCCAGCACCGGTAAATACCAGCGCTGTGCCGCCTCAGTTATCTGCTGTAGTTGTGGCTCATCCAGCACCCGGCAAAGACGTTGCAGATAGGGATCGCTGCCTTCACCCTCAAGCTGATAGTTGCCTGACCAGGCCGTCAGCAGGCGATTACGCGCCTTAAGCTGGGTTGCCTCATCAGTCAGTAACTGCTGACTTTTTTTGTCGTAGCTGGCGGTCAGCCATGCGCCGCCACTTTTATTAAGCAGCATCAGCGGCTGACGCATACCCGCGAGATACCCCGTGACATACTCATTCAGCGCAGCAATCGCCTCTGCCTGCGGCACGGCAAGGAAGCACCAGCGGCTCTGCTGCCGGCCAAACATCCGGCTACTGCCGGTGCCGCCCAGCGCGCAGTAGACCAGATGTTCCAGCCAGAGTAGCAGTCCGTCGTTCATGTTGAGTACGCCAGGCCGCCAGCGCAGCAATCCATCACTCTGTACCTGTGTCAGCCACCCGGTTAAGCTGACCTGCTCCAGTTGCAGATTCACTTCCCAGCTCTCGCCGTCGCTGCGCTGGGTGACCACTTCTGCCGCCACTTCCTGCATTTCATCGCGCTGCGCCTGCCAGAACAGCTCACCGAACGCGCCATAAGGCAGATTACCGGCCGCACGATGGTGCGCATAAAGCCGCTGAGTATCCTCGCCTTCGACCAGCGCATTCAGCAACTGCGCGTTGATCTGATAACGCTCAAGGTTGTCGAGCGCAAACGGCTCGCTGTCGGGCAGTTCGTTCTCCTCCAGCCAGAAACTCACGCCAAGCCGCTGGTGGAACCAGGCACGGACCGGATGTCGCCAGAAGCGCAGGAACGCCTCCAGCGTGAGCGCATCAATTAACGGCGCCTCCAGCGGCTGCACAAAATCGGGCTGGGGCTGCCCCGCACCCCGCGCGGCAGGCAACCACTCACGGGCGAAACTTTGCAGTCTGGCAGCAGGCTGGAAGTTTTCGGCAGCAAACGGCATCCGGCTGTGCAGGTGCTGCAGGTGCATCCGCACTCGTTCGGCACTCTCATCCAGTTCAAGATGGCCATCACCGTCCAGATAAAAACTCTGTCCAATGTAATCCAGCAGTTCTGTGACCAGCACCGAGGGGTAGCGTTCCGTATTATCCTGAATCGCCCGGCCGATATAACTGATGTAGAGCTGCTGCTGCGCCGAGATCATCGCCTCCAGGAAGAGATAGCGGTCATCATCGCGGCGACTGCGGTCGCCTTTGCGGGACTGCTGCTGCATCAGATCAAAACCTAACGGCGCTAAGGTCCGTGGATAGACGCCGTCGTTCATGCCCAGCAAACAGACCAGCTGAAAAGGAATGGAGCGCATCGGCATCAGGGTACAGAAGTTAATCTGCCCCGCCAGGAAACGCTGACTGATGCGCTGTTGATCAAGCCGGCTACGCAGATCATCACGCAACAGCGCCACCGGAATCGCCTCTTCAAACCGCGCATCCATGCCATATTCAATCAATTGCTGCCACTGCTCTTCCACCAGCAGTAAGGCGGCCTCGGTTTCTGCATCGGGGCTGAAAAAGGCATTGAGCAGTTCCCGGCACATGGGCAGCCAGGCCGCCAGTGGCCGGGGTTCGGCAAGCAGCTGCCGCCAGTGATTAAGCCGGGAGAGCAGCTCAGCCAGATGTCCCGCCAGCTCCCCCACCAGACCACCCGACTCGTCATAAGGCAGAATCCCTTCCCAGTCACCGTTGTGGCTCTCCATCGCATAACCCAGCAGCATACGCTGCAGGCCAAAGCGCCAGGTGTGCTGGCCGGTAACCGGAAGTGACAGGGCTTCTACGCTGGCATCATCCAGCCCCCAGCGTACCCCCGATTCGCTGACCCAGCGCCGCAGTAAACGCAGGCCGCTTTCATCAATGGCAAAGTGGGAAGCCAGCGCCGGGACATCGAGCAGCGCCAGCACATCCTCCGAGACAAAACGGCTGTCCGGCAGTGCCAGCAGATGCAAAAACGCCACAATGGCCGGATGAGCCTGACTGGCACGGCGATCTGAAATCGCAAACGGCAGATAGCGATCGGCAGGTGCATTGGCGAACACAGCCTGAATAAAAGGGGCGTAGGCGTCGATATCCGCCACCATGACGATGATGTCACGCGCTTTCAGCGTCGGATCGGCCTCCATCATCGCCAGCAGATGATCCTGCAACACTTCAACTTCGCGCTGGGCACTGTGGCAGACCTGCACCGCGATTGATCGATCCTCCGGATCCAGGCAGCGCTTCTGATCGCTGTGTGCCAGTTCCGCCGCATTCAGTCCGATGATGGCGTTATCCTGCAGATTAAGAAGATCGTGCTGCATACAGTGCAGCAGGTTGTCCGGCTCCACATCGACAAAAGCATCGATGTCGTCGTTTGACTCCATCTGACTGAGCAGAAACAGGTTGTCACGTCCCAGCTTGCCCCATGAGGCGAGCAAAGGATTGGTCAGTTGCTGTTCACCGGCGTCGTTAAACAGCGCCGGTGCCTGCTCTGCATCCCGGAAGAGTCCGCGTGATTCATCAGCACCATGACGTCGGCGCTGACGACTTTGCAGTTTCGCCAGAAACGCATAATCCTGAATATCGCCCCAGTAATCGCGGCAGGGATTGGTGAACAGCAGATGAATGTCGATGTGACGTCCCAGCGCCTGCAACGCCTGCAGATAGACCGGCGGCAGCGCAGAGATGCCACAGATAAAGACCCGTTTGGGCAGATTTTCCGGCGTGCTTTTCGCCTGATCCAGCGTCTGGATAAATCGCGCATAGAGGTTGGCGCGGTGCCATTCAGGCTGGCGCAGGGCCTGGGTATAACTCACCAGATCGCGCCACAGGGCGGCCTGCCAGCGCTGCGCCTCGCCCAGCCCCTCAATGGTTTCGCCACGCTCCCAGCTGTTGAGCCAGTCGGCACGATAGACCAGATACTGGTCGAACAGATCGGCCACGCGGGAGCTGAGCTGAAACAGTTTACGCTTGTCGCCATCGTCATGGAGATAGTGGCGTAAAGAGGTAAACTCTTCATGCTTCAGCATCTCCGGCAGCCGGTGCATCAGCTTCCAGCCCATGCTGGCCTTACTGAAAGCACTTTCTACCGGGATATCGGGCAGTACGCGGACGAACATCTCCCAGATAAAACTGGCAGGCAGCGGGAATTCGATATTGGCAGCAATTCCAAAAGTTTGCGCCAGCTCCATCTGCAGCCACTGCGCCATACCCGGACTCTGCACCAGCACCATTTCTGAGGCGAAAGGATCATCAAGAGGGTCATGTTTAATCACCGCAGCCGCCAGAATCTTCAGCACATCAAGCTGATTTGAGTGATAAACGTGAAACATGAAAACTCCTGTGATAACTCAGAACGTGACTGCGGTATTGCGGCTCTGTCACTTTACCGCGTATCGCGGTTGAAACCCATCAAAAGGGCGACCGGGGAGAGTTAACATCGCAGCCGCGTCAGGGTGGCACGGCGCTGATAAGGTCCCGTCACGTCAGCCCGATCCAGGGTGCAGCCTGAAGGACCGCTCTGCTGTTGCAGTATTGAAGTCCAGCCGGGACTCTCATGTCCCATCAGTTGCTGCTCAGCCACCCGCCATGCCTCACGCTGATACCACTGCTGGCTGAATCCCAGTGCCAGTGCGCGATGATAGTGCAACAGCGTGCTGCTGCTTAATGCCATTAACAGCAGAGCAAACAACACTTCCGGCAGGCTGAATCCACCGCGCTTACTGGCAGGTGGCCGGGGGCGTGAGCGGGCAGTAGTCAATCCAGCCGTGCGGCAACGCGATAATCTGATTGCCCCGTAACCGCACCCACTGCCAGACTGCCATGCCACTGCCGCTGGCCTCCCCTTTAAGCAGACCTTCATCCTTTTCACCTCGTTGTAAACAGCTGCGCCAGCCCTGGCGATCATCCTGCTGACAGCTGGTCGCCTCACTGGCTGACCAGCTCAGGGAGAAGCCCCATTGCAGCGCAGACTGCGCCCGCCAGAAATCCTGAATAAACTGCTGCTCATCCGCCAGCAGTCGCATTCCCTGCTCAGACATCTTACGGCTGGCATGCAGCGTAAAGCTGCCAATGACCATAATCATCAACACCATGCCCAGAGCGCTGCTGCCTCGCTGCTTCACAGGTTCTCTGCCTCAATCCAGCTCTCCATCGTTTCAAGCCAGCGTCCGGCCCGTCCCTGCAGCACTAATCTGACCTGCGTGCCCTGCTGGCTGACGCTGAACTGCTCCAGCGTCATAAACGCGGGGTCGGAGAGCCGCTCCCAGCCCGCTGACTGACACTGGTCAACACCTCGCTGCATCTCAAGCTGCTGTTGTCGCAGGCGATAACCGTAATAGTCACTCTCTGCATGGCTCACCCCTTCCCATTTACCGTTGCTGTTCTCATCCCAGCGCAGCAGCAGGCAGTTCTCTCTGATTTGCAGCGCCCCACTGCCACACTCACCGTGACAATAACCGGCACGCCGCACCGCTTTTTCCAGCGTCGCCATCATCTGCTGTAACTCCTGACGCAGCTGCGCCCGTTGCATAACGCCGGCGTTCTCTGCCAGCAGCAGCGGCAGAAAACGGCCAGCACTTAACATCACGACGGCGCTGATTGCCAGGGCGATCAGCATCTCCAGCAGGCTGAATCCGGCCATTTTCAACGACACGTCTCCTCATCCGTCATGCAGAGGCGAATACGGGCTCTGGCCGAGATAATCAGCCGCATTCGTCCGGCGCTGTTACCCAGCTCAATGCTGCCCGCCCGGGCCACATTACGTCGGCCATAGAAGCCCGGTTCACCCCGGATGCCATAGAGCGAAACGCCAGCGTGCGGCGCCACGAATTGCAGCCGTTTTCGGCTATCACACCCTGCAACGGGGGGACTTCCGGCACCGATGCACCAGGGATCGCCAGGCCGTGACCATAAAACCAGATCGCTATTTTGCCGGTTGGCCTGGGCACGCAGCCGAAGCAGGAATCCCTGCAGTTGCTGGACGCTGTCGCGCAGTTGCAGCCGCTGTTGCCAGCGCTGCCAGCCATGCAGCGCGGCAAGACTCAGCATGCCGGCAATCACCATCACCAGCAGCAGTTCCGGCAGGGTAAAACCGCGTAAGTATGCTGTTTTCATAGCGTCAGAATGCGGGTGATGAACAGATGAAACAAGGTGCGGTTTGGCAGGCTGGAAAGCACGTCGCAGAGAATCTTCCCCAACAGCATGAATTGGCAGAAGCGTGCGAGCGTTGCCGCAGATTTACCGGTTTGCGGGCAAAAAAAAGCCCCGGCGAAGTGCCAGGGCGTTATCTTTTATCGCGAATCAGATGGCGACAGGGGCTTTGATCGCGGGATGCGGATCGTAGCCTTCAATCTCAAAATCTTCGAACTGATAGTCAAACAGCGACGCCGGTTTGCGTTTGATAACAAGTGATGGCAGCGGACGCGGTTCGCGGGTCAGCTGCAGGCGCGCCTGCTCCAGATGGTTACTGTAGAGGTGGGTATCACCGCCGGTCCAGACGAAGTCACCCACCTGCAGATCGCACTGCTGCGCCACCATATGTACCAGCAACGCATAGCTGGCGATGTTAAACGGCAGGCCCAGGAAGATGTCGCACGAGCGCTGATAGAGCTGGCAGGAGAGTTTGCCGTCCGCCACGTAGAACTGGAAGAACGCGTGGCAAGGAGCCAGCGCCATCTCGCTCAGCTCGCCGACGTTCCAGGCAGAAACGATAATCCGGCGTGAGTCGGGATCGCGCTTCAGCTGCTCCATCACCTGGCTTAACTGGTCAATCTCCTGGCCGCTGGCCGTTCCCCAGCTGCGCCACTGTTTGCCATACACCGGGCCGAGATCGCCATTCTCATCCGCCCACTCATCCCAGATGGAGACGTTGTTTTCTTTGAGATAACCGATGTTGGTATCGCCTTTCAGAAACCACAGCAGCTCATGAATAATCGAGCGGATATGACATTTCTTGGTGGTGACCAGCGGAAAACCATCCTGCAGATTGAAACGCATCTGGTGACCAAAAATTGAAAGCGTACCGGTGCCGGTACGGTCAGCTTTTGGCGTGCCTTCGTGCAGCACATGTTGCATTAAATCCAGATACTGTTTCATTTTTCCTCGCGAAATTGTGGCTGCGGGCGACGACGATACGCCCAGATCATCATAATAATACCGGCAATAATCATCGGCACAGAGAGGATCTGTCCCATACTGATTCCGCCTTCAAACAGGCCAAGCTGGGCATCCGGCTGGCGGAAGAACTCAACGATAATACGGAAGGCGCCATAGCCAATCAGGAACAGGCCAGAGACGCTGCCCATCGGGCGTGGCTTACGAATAAACAGATTCAGGATGATAAACAGCACTATCCCTTCCAGCACCAGTTCATAGAGCTGCGAAGCATGACGCGGCAGCACGCCGTAGGTGTTGAGCAGCGCCTGGTATTGCGGATTGGTGGCGGCCAGCGCGACATCTTCGCTGCGGGAGCCAGGGAACAGCATGGCATAGCGGAAGCCCGGATCGACACGGCCCCAGAGCTCACCGTTAATGAAGTTGCCGAGACGACCGGCACCCAGACCGAACGGGATCAGCGGCGCGATGAAATCAGCCACCTGGAAGAAATTACGTCGGGTGCGGCGGGCAAAGACCAGCATGACGACAATCACCCCGATGAGGCCACCGTGGAACGACATGCCGCCATCCCAGACTTTGAACAGATAGAGTGGATTTTCCAGGAACAGCGGTAAGTTGTAGAACAGCACATAGCCGATGCGTCCACCCAGGAAGACCCCCAGGAAACCGGCATAAAGCAGGTTCTCCACTTCCTCTTTTTTCCAGCCGCTGCCCGGCTGATTGGCGCGGCGGACAGCCAGCCACATGGCGAAAACAAAGCCCACCAGATACATCAGACCGTACCAGTGAAGCGAAACCGGTCCAATCGAGAAGATCACCGGATCGAACTGCGGAAATGCAATATAGCCGTTATTCATCATTCACCGTCTATTTTTCTACCCTGAAAAGGGGTGTTGTCAGGCACATAAATTAAGGCTGCGCATCATAGCACAGCCGGTTTTGTGAATTGTCCCGCAAATGTAAACGCGGATAACGCCCAGAGTCTGACCCGTCAGGCGTACATTGTTGCAGCCAGACTGGTCACGGACAGCGCGCAACAACCGGAGCGTACACGTAGTACGTGAGGATTACTCGCTGTGCTCGCCCCTTCAGGGCCGCCCTGACGGGCGTTCAGGTTGCTAAAGCAGCCTGTGTGAGCACTGCCCGGGACCAGAATGGCAAATAAAATAGCCTGAAGTGGCGCTTAGCGACCGCCGCGGATTAATCCACCCAGCCCGCGACGCTCCATAAAGGTCGAGACCAGATGACGAACCTCAGTGGCGGTATGAGCATTCATCCCCTGCTCGCTGAGTTGCTGTGCTTCTTCGTGATCCAGATGGCGCAGCAGGTATTTCACCCGTGGTACGTTTTTGCCGTTCATGCTGAGATGGTGATACCCCAGCCCGACCAGCAGCGCCACGCACATTGGATCGCCGGCCATTTCACCACACAGGCACAATTCCAGATTGGCCAGACGGGCTTCCTGCGCAATCGTATTCAGTGCACGCAGCATCGCCGGATGCAGCGAGTCGTAGAGATTGGCCACGCGGGTGTTGTTGCGATCCACCGCCAGCAGATACTGGGTCAGATCGTTGGTGCCAACCGAGACAAAATCGACCCGCGACGCCAGATGCGGGATCATAAACAGCATCGACGGCACTTCAATCATGATGCCGATGCGCGGCGCGGGGATCGTATAGCCCAGCATCTCTTCGACTTCGCGTCCTGCGCGATCGATCAGCTTTTTCGCTTCGTCGATCTCATCGATATGGCTGATCATCGGCAACAGAATACTGAGGTTGCCGGATGCGGCGTTAGCACGCAGCATCGCACGCACCTGCACCAGGAAAATTTCCGGCTGGTCAAGCGTCAGGCGGATGCCGCGCCAGCCCAGACAGGGATTCTCTTCACTGATAGGCATGTAGGGTAGCTGTTTATCTGCCCCCACATCCAGGGTACGCAGCGTCACAGGCTTGTTGTGAAACAGCTGTAACATGCCCTGATACTGTGCCACCTGCTCCTCTTCCGACGGGAAGCCGTTCTGCAGCATAAACGGGATTTCGGTGCGGTAGAGACCGATGCCATCCACCCAGTTGCCCAGCGTCTGCTCATGCTCCGGGCTTAAGCCGGCATTCAGCATCACCTGCACGCGCTCGCCGCTTTTCAGCTCACCGGGCTGATCGACCACGCCTTCGGCCATTTTGCTCAGCGCATTCTCTTCGCTGATCAAACGCTGGTACTCCTGCACCAGCACCGGCTCGGGATCGATCAACAGCTCACCGCGATACCCATCGACGATCAGCAAACGTTTGTTGAGCTGATGGGGCTGGATATCAGCGCCCATGACCGTCGGGATCCCCATCGCGCGCGTCAGAATCGCCGCATGGGAGTTGGCTGCGCCGTCACGCACCACCACGCCCGCCAGCCGCTCATGCGGCAGCTCAGCTAAGGTGGTGGCGGTCAGCTCATCGGCCACCAGCACAAAGCGTTCCGGCCAGGCATTGGTGCCGACCAGTGTATCGTCAAGGTGAAACAGCAGGCGCTGACCCAGCACCCGCAGATCGCCTGCGCGTTCACGCAGGTAGGTGTCCGTCAGGCTGGCAAACTGTTCAGCAAACTTCTCGATCACCTGTTTCACTGCCCATTCGGCGACCGATCCGCGTTCGATCTCATCGAACAGATCTTTTTTCAGTCGGGCATCGGTTAACAGGTGAGAGTAAAGGTCGAAAATGGCCGCACTCTCTTTCTGAGCGCTGGCGCTGAAGCGTTTACTGAAGCGACGAAATTCACTGGTGGCTTCACTCATGGCGAGCGACAGACGCTCACGTTCGCGATGAACATCCAGCGTTGAGGCAGCCGAAACCTGATCGAGCAGTGGCTGCGTCTCATCTACCCAGCCCGGTGCCACCGCCACGCCAGGCGCAGCTGCAATTGCGCGCACCCGCGTCTGCCGGAACTGACCAAACAGCTGAGCCATCTGCGACTGCGACAGCAATGCCGCCATCTGGGTGGCAAGGGTGACCAGAAACGACTCTTCGCTTTCATCAAACTGACGGTGCTCGCGCTGCTGTACCACCAGCACGCCCAGTAACTGGCGACGGCTGATAATCGGCACGCCGAGGAAGGAGCGGTAGCGCTCCTCTTTCACTGCGGGGATATATTTAAAGCTGGGATGACTCTGGGCGTCAGCAAGGTTAATCGGTTCGGCCAGACGGCCCACTAAACCGACGATCCCCTCGTCAAACGCCAGGGTCACGGTGCGGCCACGCGGTTTTTTAAGTCCGCGCGTCGCCATCAGGTAGTAGCAGTGACGATCGTGGTCGGCGAGGTAAACGGAACAGACTTCCGTATCCATCGCCAGACAGATCTCATTAACCAGGATGTCGAGTGCTTCATTGAGACGCGGCGCACTCGCCACTTTTTCTACAATTTCGCGCAACTGAGTGAGCATAAAGGGCGTGGCCTATCCTCTCTTACGTCGATGGGCAGGATTATTTCGCTGCCCCGCACTCTCCTGCATAGACATCACCACGCCAGCGAATTCCTTCATCACCCGACGATAAACGTCGCGCTTAAAGGAGACAACCTGACGCACCGGATACCAGAAACTGACCCAGCGCCAGCCATCGAACTCGGGCGTGCTGCTGTGCTGCACATTGATATCCGCGTCATTACACATTAACTGCAGAAGAAACCACTTTTGTTTCTGGCCGATACATACCGGCTTTGTGTCCCAACGCACCAAACGTTTTGGCAACTTGTAACGTAACCAGTTACGGGTAGAAGCAAGTATTCGAACATCTTTCCGGTGTAATCCGACCTCTTCGAACAGTTCGCGATACATCGCCTGTTCTGCGGTTTCACCGGGATTGATGCCTCCCTGAGGAAATTGCCAGGAGTGCTGTCCAAAGCGCCTGGCCCATAACACTTGTCCCTGCCGGTTACAGATTACGATACCAACATTCGGGCGGTAGCCATCATCATCGATCACCGGACTACCTCAAAGCAAAATTTGAATGAGCTGATTGTTTCACACTCCTTACAGGCGGTAAACCACTGGATTCATGGGGGGTTAAGCCATCATCGCCGGGATAACTCACAGAAAATGGCAAAGTTATAAACAATGACCGAGAAAAAGATCGATCTTATTCACCTTTTCTGTGGATAGCTTTGTGCAGAACGCGGGAGTTATCTGAATAACCTTTTCCGTGCGCGCTGAAGAGCCAAAAAGAACCAGCAACACATCCGTATGATTTTTAATGATATTAAATCAAAAACCTTACCAGTAAATCTTTTATAAACAGTGAATATTTTCATGGTAACTGACAATTGCTTAAAATATAAGCACACTGCTTTTTATCCACAGATAATCGCTCAGGGTTAGGCCAGAGCGGCGAAATTATGGCCAGATCGTGAAAAGTCAAGGCTGTAAATGGAACCAGTACCGCACTCAGACGGTGGTTATCCCATTTTTCTGTGGATAACCGGGCTGGAGATCCTGTTCATTGTTGCGGGTAAGCTGGGATAACCCTGAAGCACCTGGGGCGGCGAGCGTGCAATCCGCTAAAAAAAGCACGATCTATCATGTTATTATCGATCCCTGACGCGGATTATTTATGTGAGAAACGTGACTCACCCGCTGCTGTACAAATTTTAATCATTGCGAGTATTCACCATGAGTTACCAGCCAGGACCACCTGAAGATGAAGCCAGCCTGCTGGCACGCGCGCAGGATTTAGCCGGTTTGACCCTGGAAACCCTGGCCGCGCGCGCCGGTCTGCCCATGCCTGCGGATCTCAAACGCGACAAGGGCTGGGTCGGCATGCTGCTGGAGTGGCATCTTGGTGCCAGCGCAGGCAGCAAAGCGGAGCAGGACTTTGCCCATCTGGGTATCGAACTGAAAACTATCCCGATTGATGCGCAGGGTAAGCCGCTGGAAACCACCTTTGTCTGCGTGGCACCTCTGACCGGCAACAGCGGCGTGACCTGGCTCACCAGCCATGTGCGCCACAAGCTGGCGCGGGTATTGTGGATCCCGGTTGAAGGCGGACGTGAGATTCCGCTGCGGGAACGCCGTGTCGGCGCGCCGCTGTTATGGAGCCCCGATGCGGAAGAAGATGAGATGCTGCGGCAGGACTGGGAAGAGCTGATGGATATGATTGTGCTGGGTCGCGTAGAGCAGATTACCGCGCGACATGGTGCCTGGCTGCAAATCCGGCCCAAAGCCGCCAATAGCAAAGCGCTGACAGAAGGAATCGGCGATCAGGGCCAGCCAATCATGACGCTGCCGCGCGGTTTCTACCTGAAGAAAAGCTTCACCGGGCCCCTGCTGGCGCGTCATTTTCTCCTCTGAACGTCGCCACCCGCGTTGATGTGTCGCAATTTTGTGGGAGATCGGCGAATTGAATGCGTATAATCGCCGTTTACTTTTCGTTTAGGATTAAATGTCGGTATGTTTGAGTGGATTTCCGATCCCAACGCCTGGCTGGCGCTGGGCACCCTGACCATCCTTGAGGTGGTGCTGGGTATTGATAACATCATTTTCCTGTCGCTGGTGGTCGCTAAACTGCCAAAACACCAGCAAGCCAGCGCACGTCGCATTGGTCTGATGGGCGCGATGCTGATGCGTCTTGGCCTGCTCGCTTCTATCGCGTGGGTTGCCCGTCTGACTAATCCGCTCTTTACGCTGATGGATCATGCGTTCTCGGCGCGCGATCTGATTCTGCTGTTTGGCGGACTGTTCCTGCTGTGGAAATCGAGCATGGAGATCCATGAAACGATCGAAGGCAGCGAAGGCGAACACAACACCCGCGTCCATTCCTTCCTGGGTGCGATTGTGCAGATCATGATGCTCGACATTATTTTCAGCCTCGACTCGGTGATCACGGCCATCGGCCTCTCCGATCATCTGTTCATTATGATGGCGGCGGTGGTTATTGCCGTGCTGATGATGATGTTCGCTGCGCGCGCGATCGGTGAGTTTGTTGACCGCCATCCGTCAGTGAAAATGCTGGCTCTCTCTTTCCTGATTCTGGTCGGTTTCACCCTGATCCTGGAGAGTTTTGCGGTCCACGTACCAAAAGGTTACATTTATTTCGCTATGTTCTTCTCAATGGCGGTTGAATGTCTTAACCTGATGCGCAGTAAGAAAAAGCACGCCTGATAAAGTCAAGGGCGAGCCTGCTCGCCCGGTTATTTTCAGATTTCTACGATTAACCCTGCCGGCAAAACCATTTATTACTACACTGTTTGCACTTGACCATTTGTGAGGATTAGGCGTGATGAAAGGGTTGGCAGAAGTAGCACTGGTGATGGTAACCGCCGCATTCTTAAGTGGATGCAGTTCTGATTATGTCATGGCGACCAAAGATGGCCGGATGATCATGACCGAAGGCAAGCCGAGCATTGATA
Organism: Pantoea sp. BJFS-204; assembly: GCF_049310725.1. NCBI lineage: Bacteria > Pseudomonadati > Pseudomonadota > Gammaproteobacteria > Enterobacterales > Erwiniaceae > Pantoea > Pantoea sp. BJFS-204. Next base: position 120,522 of record NZ_JBMOWE010000003.1, read on the forward strand.
AAGAGACCGGCCTGGTGGAGTACACTGACCAGACGGGTCATATGGTGCAGATTAACAGCGATGAGGTTTCTACGATCATTGAACGTTAAGTGCCCGATTTAATCACCTGCCACCGATTCCCGGCTGGCAGGTGATTTCCCCGACTTTTCCCCCTTCCTTCCCCGCCATTGCTCGCGCTATAGTCCCTGAGGACACAACATTCCATTCCATAAAGAAAAGGAAGCTGGCAATGCACTATCATCGTATTCCCCACAGCACGCTGGAAGTGAGTCAGCTGGGGTTGGGCACCATGACGTTTGGCGAACAGAACAGCGAAGCCGACGCCCATGCTCAACTGGATTTAGCTATCCGTTCCGGCATCAACTTTATTGATACTGCCGAGATGTATCCGGTGCCCCCGCGTCCGGAAACCCAGGGTCTGACCGAACAATATATTGGCAGCTGGCTTAAACAGCGCGGCAGCCGCGACAAAATCATTCTGGCCAGTAAAGTGGCCGGGCCTTCACGTGGCAATGATGCGTCGATTCGCCCGGATATGGCGCTGGACCGTAAAAACATCCGCGCAGCACTCGATGCCAGCCTGAAACGCCTGAATACTGACTACCTTGACCTCTACCAGCTGCACTGGCCACAGCGTCAGACCAACTATTTTGGCAAGCTCGGCTATCAGTACAGCGAAACCACCGCTCAGGTGACGCTGCTGGAGACGCTGGAAGCGCTGACCGAACAGGTGCGCGCCGGTAAGATCCGCTATATCGGGGTGTCGAACGAAACCGCGTGGGGCGTGATGCGCTATCTGCAGCTGGCGGAGAAGCATGAGCTGCCGCGCATTATCAGCATTCAGAATCCCTACAGCCTGCTGAACCGCAGCTTTGAAGTGGGTCTGGCCGAAATCAGCCAGCATGAAGGCGTAGAGCTGCTGGCGTATTCCAGCCTGGCGTTTGGAACGCTGAGCGGTAAATACCTGAATGGCGCGCAGCCTGCGGGCGCACGCAACACGTTGTTCAGCCGCTTTACCCGCTACAGCGGCGAGCAGTCACAAAAGGCGATTGCCGAATATGTGGCACTGGCTCAGCAGCATCAGATTGACCCGTCGCAGATGGCCCTGGCCTATGTGCGTCAGCAGCCGTTTGTGGCCAGCACGCTGCTGGGCGCCACTACGCCTGAACAGTTGCAGATCAATATCGACAGCTTCAATCTGACCTTAAATGCAGAGATCCTGGAAGGCATTGAGGCGATCCACCGTCGTTATACCTATCCGGCTCCCTGAGCGTTCTGTTGCCAGCTGCCGCGATGGCGGCTGGCATCTCTTACAGATCGCGATAATAGAGTTTTACCGGCTTAGCGGGATACTCCAGCGCTTCGCCCTGTGGCAGCCAGCCATAACGTTCGTAGTAACCCTCAAACGTTGACCATAACCACAACTGTGGATAGCCCTGCGCCTGTGCATAGGCGATGACATGCTGCTGCAGCGCCTCACTGACACCTTTGCCGCGCACCGACTCATCAACATAGAGCGCCGCCAGCCAGGGGAAAAGATCCTGACGGCTGATCAGGTCGCAGCGCCAGAATCCCACCGTGCCGACTGCCCTGCCCGCCTCCACGGCAACGAAAGTCACCGGAAAATCAGCACCGATAAGGCTGCTGTTCACCACACAGGCAAAGAACGCCCGGCTGGTGGCTTCACCAAATGCGCGCCACTGCCAGTCGATGATCTGATCGGCAAAATGGGGGGCATCGCTGAGCGATACAATCTCAATCACATCAGTTTCCCCTGAAAGATCGGGACTGAATCAAACAGGTAGCCATCAAAGTCAGGCGCATCGGCGTCGGAAAGCTCCAGCAGCGTATTCTTGACGTTCTCAAGGTGCTGCCAGGTAGATTGCCAGGCCCCCATCACATCACGCCGACGCAGAGCGGCCAGGATAGTCTGGTGATCGCCGAGCCACTTCAGGCGATAGGCGCGGGTTTCAAATTGCGGGCGCAGCTGCTGCCAGAGCGGGCTGCTGTCATGATGTCGCCAGATACTGGTGACGGTATCGAGCAGCATCTGATTCTGACTGGCACCCGCCAGCAGCAGATGAAACAACTTGTCGTTGTCCTGACTGCTGTCGTTGGCGGCGATAGCACGCTGCTCCTGTTCCAGCGTTCGGCGCAGATTTTCAATGTCCGCTTTGGTCGCCATTTTTGCGGCAAAGGCTGCAATATTGCTCTCCAGCAACTGACGTGCCTGTAGCATTTCAAACGGGCCAACGTCGCTGCGGAAGAAGGCCTCTTCTTCATCATCACTGGCGGAAGGAATACGCATCACATAGACGCCGGAGCTCTGGCGGATATCCACCGTACCTTCCAGCTCCAGCATCAATAATGCCTCGCGCACGATGGTCCGGCTGACGCCCCAGGTTTCAGCCAGCTGACGTTCAGGCGGCAGGCGCGATCCCACCGGATAGTGCCCGTCACAGATCTGCTGACGCAGGTGCTGACCAATTTCCTGATACTGCTTTTTTTCTTGCGGCGCTTCGGCTTTGTCCACACTGTCACCCTTTGCAATCAATGCGCTAACGGCATTGCCGCGGTTCCCTGCGCGACAATGCCCGCGAACCGGAGAGGCTGGCTCGCAAACTGGGGCTCAGTGTATCAAAGCCAGCGCCTGATCGAGTACCTTTGCACCATTCAGCGTGCCGTAAGCAACCGTATCGATCACCGCGATGGGCAACTGATAGCTGTCGGTGAGTTTTCTGTTCTCCTCCAGTTTGAAGCGCACCTGTGGCCCGAGCAGCACGACCACCACCTCGTTGCCGTAGTTTTGCAGCTCTTCACGCAGGTTTTGCTCCGGAATGGCGTAGATCTGAAATGCCAGTCCGCGAGCGGCAGCCTCCTTTTCCATCCGCGTCACCACCATTGAGGTCGACATGCCCGCAGCACAGGCCAGAACAATTCGTTTCATGCTCGTTTCCTCGCGTTATTTCGGCTCATCATCAAGCCACAGAGTAAATTGCTGCGTGTCGCGCAGCGTACGGAACCAGTGGGCAGATTTCTTCATACGGCGCTGACGCTGCTTATCTAAGTCGATTTCGATAAGACCATAGCGATTTTTAAAGGCATTCATTGGCGAGACATTGTCGGTAAACGCCCACAGCATGTAGCCCTGACAGTTAATACCCGCCTGACTGGCGCGTATCGCCTGATGCAGGTGCTCGCTGATAAATGCGATGCGGTAATCGTCCTGAATCTCCCCGTCGGCATTTTTGAACTGCGCTTCGTTCTCAATTCCCATACCGCTTTCCGCCACAAACCACGGGATATTGCCGTACTCATCGCGCATCCGCTGCGCCATATCCCAGATAATTTCAGGCTGAATTTCCCAGCCGCGCGAAGGGTTCATACGTCGCCCCGGCAGTTCAAAGTGTTCGTAATACCAGGCGGGATGAAAGGGAGTCTCGGGATGCCAGGCGCGGGACGGTGCCTTCACGCGATGCGGATAGTAGAGATTAAGCCCGACTTCATCGACGGTATTGGCGGCAATAATCGCCAGCTCTTCCGGGGTGGTTTCCCACTCAATCTGATGCTTATCAAGCAGCGCCAGCAGCTCCGCCGGATACTCGCCTTTAATGGCGGGATCGAGAAACACCCGGTTGTAGAACAGGTCATAAATATGCGCCGCTTTCTGGTCGTGCGGGGCTGACGATCGCGGATAGGTGACTTCCGGATTGAGTATGGTACCAATGCGACCAGCATAGCCTGCCGCGCGGAACAGCTGCACTACCCGGGCGGTCGCGAGATTCTTGTGGTGGTTCCACTGCATCCATTTATGGGTGTTCTGCTCATAAGGCCAGCGCAGCGCGTCGAGATAGACGCGGGTCTGCACCACAATCGGCTCGTTAAACACAAACCAGCGCGTGACCCGACCGGCATAGCGTTTAAACACCTGTTCGACATAACGGATAAAGAGTTCAACGACATGCTTTGACTGCCAGCCGCCATACTGGTCCAGCAGCGTGGCGGGCAGCTCGTAATGCTCCAGACAGAGCATCAGTTCAATGCCCTGGCGCTGCATTTCATCAATCAGCCGGTCATAGTAAGCCGCGTATTCCTCATCGACCGTAGCGGTTTCGTAATCGATCAGGAAACGCGACCAGTTGATCGAAGTGCGGTAGTGGGTCAGCCCGCTGGCCTTCATTAGCGCCACATCCTCACTAAAGCGGTTGATAAAGTCGGTGGCAACCGCCGGGCCGTAGCCGTTGTGCCAGACGTGACGATCCTGCTGATACCAGGCGTCAGGCCAGGAGTCCTGCCCCGCTTTTTTTCCGCTCCAGCCTTCCGTCTGCCAGGCGGAGGCAGCAGCTCCCAGAATGAAATTCTCAGGTATGTGGACAGTCTGACGACTCATAACACCTCCGTTCGGTTGGGGTTCAGCTCAGGTTGCAGGCTCTTTGCTTCCGCTGCTTCTGCTGCATCCGCGCGGCGGGCTGCGACTTTCACAAATGGCAGATAGATGAGTACTGACACCAGAATGCAGACGATCTGCGTCACCACTGCACCCATCGATCCGGCCGTTGACAGCCAGGCATTGATAATCGGAGGCGTGGTCCATGGCACCATCACCACGGCTTTTCCGGCAAATCCCATCACCGTAGCGAAGTAACCAATAGAACCTGTCACTAGCGGTGTGATGATGAAAGGGATAGCCAGGATCGGGTTAAGCATAATCGGCATACCAAATATAACCGGCTCGTTGATATTGAAAATGCCTGGCCCGAACGACAGTTTGGCGATTTCACGCATCTCTTTGCGTCGCGTTGCCAGCATCACGGCGGTGAGCAGCCCGATGGTCAGGCCGGAACCGCCGATGCTCATATAAACATCCCAGAACGGCATGGTGATGATGTTCGGTGCCTCTTTTCCCTGCTCAAAAGCGGTCATGTTGACCATAATCGCGCCCAGCAACAGCGGCTCACGGATCGGCTTCACCATCTGATTGCCGTGAATACCAATCACCCAGAACAGCTGGGCAACGAACATCAGAATCAGAATGCCCCACAGGCTCTGCACCACCGACTCCAGCGGCTGCTGCACCACCTGGTATACCGCGTCGTAAAGGTACATGCCGGTGACGCGATGGAAGATAAAGCCAAAAGTCGCTATCAGCGTCACGGTGATGATTGAGGGGATGAGCGCGGAGAAAGAGGCGGCCACGTTGGGCGGCACGGTGTCGGGCATTTTGATTTTCAGCCGTTCAACCTGTTCGAGGCGGCAGTAGATCTCTACCGACAGAATGGCGATAAACATGCCGAGAAACAGGCTTTTGGTATCGGAGAATTGTTTGGCCAGCACGTCGGTGACCAGGTGCATCTGCCCATCGACCATCATCTGTAAGGTGGTCGGCGTTACGGATACAAAGCAGATGATCGCCAGCAGGCCGGGAAACAGCGTTTTTATACCGTTGATGCGCCCAAGCTCAATACCAATCAGGAACACCGCACCAATGTTGAGAAAGCTGAGCGTGGCGTAATTGATACTGCTGGTGATGGGCTTGAGGTCAGCTAAAAAAGCCAGGGCGGCAAAGCTGGCAAGGCCATTTTTGCTGTCCAGCACCATGTTAGAGATCAATACCGAGAAAGCGCCAACAATGATCACCGGCATCAGGGTAATGAATGAGGCTTTAATCGCCATGATGTAGCGATAACTGTTAAAGCGGGTAGCAAAGCTGCCCAGGGAATCGATAAGGCGGTCCTGTAGAGACATGATCAACCCTCAGAGATGTAAGATCGGTATTCCTGTAATCGTCGTGGTCTTCCCTGTTAGTGGCATACCAAAATGACGAATCCCCTCGGTTTTTTCTGTGACGAGCCTCCCGGAAACGCTTATTGGCATTCCAGTATGATTAAAACGGCCAATTTGGCATACCAATAGCGGAGGCGTTATGGATTACGAACAGACCATGATGGAATTGCTGATCAATGCAGGGGAAGCCCGTTCGTCGGCGATGATGGCGATTCAGTGTGCGCGCAAACGCGACTGGACCGGGGCTGACGCGGCGCTGGCTGCTTCAGATACCGCGGCAAAAGCGGCACATAAAATTCAGACCGCGTTGATTGGTGCAGACGAGGGAAGCGGAAAATTGCCGGTCACGCTGATTCTGGTGCATGCGCAGGATCATCTGATGAATGCAATGCTGTGCCGCGAGCTGGCAGAGGAGCTGGTCATGCTGCGCAAAGAGATCTATGGCTGACAGGCGGCGCGCCGGCCGCCTGAGCGAGGTGATTAGCTGATTTCCAGTGCCAGTAGCGACTCAATAGTCTGCGCGCGGCGGATCTCGCGCTGCTGGCCCTGCTCAAACAGCACTTCCGGGATCAGCGGACGGCTGTTGTAGTTAGAGGACATGGATGCACCGTAAGCACCGGTGTCGTGGAACACCAGGTAATCGCCAACCTTTGCCGCCGGAATCGCGCGTGGTTCGACCATGCCGCCCTCCAGCTGGGTAAAGACATCACCCGATTCGCACAGCGGGCCAGCGACCACGGTGTCGATAGTCTGCTGCTCATCAATGGCCCGCTCATCGCCCGCCATCAGCGAGATATGGTGATAGCTGCCATACATGGAGGGACGCATCAGGTCACTGAAACCGGCATCGACCAGCACGAAGTGACGGCTGCCCATCGACTTAACCGCCCGAACCTGAGAGACCAGCACACCGGCCTCGGCCACCAGGAAACGGCCCGGTTCGATCTCCAGCTTTATCGCGTGACCCAGATGCTGGGCAATACGCTGCCGTGCTGCATCCCACAGGCCGAAATAGTGATCGGTATCGATCGCCTCTTCACCATAGCGATAAGGCACAGAGAGGCCACCGCCCGCAGAGATCGCGGTCAGATCCTGACCCGACGCCATCACCAGTTCAACCATCGCATCACAGACCTGCTGCAGATGCGCATAATCGACGCCTGAGCCGATATGCATATGAATGCCCACCAGCTGCAAGCCGTGCTGCTTAATCGCCGCCAGCGCCTCGGCTAAATCGGCATGCCAGATCCCGTGCTTGCTGTTTTCGCCACCGGTATTGGTTTTCTGACTGTGGCCGTGACCAAAACCAGGATTGACCCGCAGCCACACCGCATGTCCCGGTGAGACCGCACCGAGCTGATGTAGCATATCGATCGATCCGGCATTAACCGGCACCTTTAACGCGGTCACCCGCTCCAGCGTCGGCTGATCGAACAGATCCGCGGTAAAGACGATCTCATCACCGCCAGGCTGGTAACCCGCGGCCAGCGCACGTTCGATCTCACCCAGCGATACCGAGTCCACTTTCACGCCTGCTGCGCGCATCAGGCGCAGGATATGCGTATTCGAGCAGGCCTTCTGCGCAAAGCGCACCACATCAAATGCCTGCAGCTGGGCAATACGCGCCTGAATAATCTGCGCATCATAAGCCCAGAATGGCCCGGCGTAGCGGCGTGCCAGCGGCAGCAGGTTAGCGGCGCTGAGTGCGGTTTCGGTACTCTGTAAGGAACGTGGCATGGCAATTCTCCTGTGGCAATAGCTGCATTAAGCCAGAATCGTGTCATAGCGAAAAATATCTGTTTTAATAGCATCTATGCAGAATGGATATAGGAAGGGTGCGTGGCGAACATTAACTGGCGGCATATCGAGATTTTTCATGCGGTGATGACCAGCGGCAATCTGACTCAGGCCGCGACACTGCTGCACACCTCACAGCCGACGGTGAGCCGGGAGCTGGCACGCCTGGAGCAGCAGCTGGGATTAGAGTTGTTCGGACGGGTTCGTGGTCGCCTGCAACCGACGGTGCAGGGATTGCGTCTTTTCGAAGAGGTGCAGCGATCCTGGTACGGACTGGATCGCATCATGGAAGCGGCTGAAGGGCTGCGCCAGTTCCGTCAGGGTGAGCTGTCGATCGCCTGCCTGCCCGTTTTTTCGCAGTCGCTGCTGCCACCACTGTGTCAGCCCTTTTTACAGCGCTACCCGGATGTGAGCCTGAATGTGATTCCGCAGGAGTCGCCGCTGCTGGAGGAGTGGCTGTCAGCACAGCGCTACGATATCGGCTTAACCGAAACCCAGCACGCTCCGGCCGGCACTGACCGTCTCGCCCTGCTCACCTGCGATGAAGTGTGCGTATTGCCTCAGCATCACCCTCTGAGTCAGCGTTCAGAGCTGACGCCGCACGATTTTGCGGGCGAACAGTATGTGAGCCTGTCGCGCAGTGACAGCTATCGTCAGCTGCTGGATGCGCTGTTTCATGAGCAGGGAGTCGAGCGGCGGCTGGTGATGGAGACGCACAGTGCCGCTTCGGTGTGCGCCATGGTCAGAGCGGGCGTGGGCATTTCAATTGTGAATCCGCTGACGGCGCTGGATTACGCCGACAGCGGTGTGGTGATGCGTAAGTTCAGCGTGGCGGTTCCGTTTACCGTCAGCCTGGTAAGGCCGCAGCACCGCCCTGCATCGGCGCTGGTCGATGCCTTTGTCAGCCATCTGCAACGGCAGGTGGCTGACTTTCCGGCACGCATCGCCGCCCGCCTGGCTTAAGCGCGAACCCTGGCGGCTGCGCGGCCCGATTTGCGGAAGGTGATCAGACAGATCAGCAGGCCGATTGCCGCCAGCGCAGCGGCAGCAACCGGCACCGCCGTCAGACCATATCCACGGCCAATCACCGCACCGCCGACCCAGGCACCCAGCGCATTGCCCACGTTAAACGCCGAAATGTTAAGGGTTGAGACCAGGTTAGGCGCCTCTTTGCCGTGACGTACCACGTTGATCTGCAGGCCCGGCACCGTCGCAAAGGTCGCCATCGCCCACAGGAACAGGGTGATCTCCGCCAGCCACAGCGCATGGCTGGTCCAGCTGAACAGCAGCGAGAAGATGGCGATCAGTGAGAAGCTGAGGATCAGGCTAAAGGAGACTTTCCAGTCGGCCAGCTTGCCGCCAAGAATATTACCGACCGTCAGGCCTGCGCCAATCAGGAACAGCGTCCAGCTGACGCCGCGATCGCTGATGCCCGTCACCTCTAGCAGCAGCGGCGCAATGTAGCTGAACAGCGCAAACATCGCCGCGGCAAAGAACACCGTCATCAGCAGCGACAGCCACAGTTTCCCGTTGGCCAGTGCACCAATTTCACTCGCCAGGTGAACCGGCTTTTCCTGTTTATTGTTGGGCAGACTCACGATCAGGGCGATAAACGCCAGCACGCCAATCACAGCCACGCCCCAGAAGGTGGCTCGCCAGCCAAACATCTGTCCGAAACTGGTCCCCAGCGGAACGCCCAGCACGTTGGCTAAGGTCAGTCCGGTGAACATCAGTGCGACAGCGGAAGCCTGGCGACCGGCTGGCACCAGACTGGCGGCGACCACCGCGCCAATACCGAAGAAGGCACCGTGACAAAGCGCGGTGACGATGCGTGCCAGCATCAGCAGGTTATAGTTGTAAGCCAGCGCACACAGCAGGTTGCCGACAATAAATATCACCATCAGCAGAATCAGCGTTTTTTTACGCGGCAGCCTGGCGGTAAGCAGCGCCATAATCGGCGCACCTATCGCCACGCCCAGCGCGTAACCGCTGATCAGCCAGCCCGCCGACGGAATTGACACCTGAAGGTCACGCGCCACCTCCGGCAGCAATCCCATAATGACAAACTCGGTGGTCCCGATGGCGAACGCACTCAACGCCAGCGCCATTAATGCTACAGGCATAACACTCTCCCAATATCATTTGCAGGTGAACTGCACAGACGTGCAGCCCCTCGACGCTTATTAAAATTTGATCTGCGTCACGGTGAGCATTACAGCACAGTGCTGATGCGCGACATAGCCTGCGCGCAGCAAAGGATTATTGCCGGGGGCGCAATAATCTGCCGCTTTGCCAGAACAAATGGCTTTGTCAGCCTGCTGGCAAAGCCCGTTAAAGCGCGCATGACCCAGGGTCAGGTTGTCATTTCCCGCGAACCCGTTACGCTTTTTAGTGCGTATTTAATTAATAAATCCTTAACGTTGCCGATATATCCCTAATCAATTGCCAGGTGATGTGATCAAATTCTGACGCAGGGAGAGAGAATGCAACGACTCATAGCCTTAATGGTGTTTGGCTTAACCGGCTGCTCGGTGGGTCATTATGAGTACAGTAAAGAAGCTGAAAAACGGGTGGATATGACCGTGACCGGCATTCCCACCGTGCTGGGTTTAGGCACGCTCGGTACCACCATCCCACTGACGCCGGAGTACAGCCTGACCGCCGCACATGTGGCAAAGTTTTCGCTTTACCGGGTCAAAGCCTGGCATCCGCAATGCGATCTGGCCGTGGTCTACCACAAAAACAGCGAAATGAACCTGCCACCCAACTTTCGTAACAGCCACATCGGCGATCAGGTCAATCTCTACGGCTACAGTTTTATTTCGGCCATGCCGGTCAGTTCCAGCGGGCAGAACCTGATCAATACCACGCTGGCGAACAGCTGGAACAAATCAGACTGCGTCGTGGTGGCGGCGAATGCGGGGGTGGTTAAAGGGATGTCGGGCGGCGCAGTCTATAACGCCTCTGATGATACGCTGGCGGGTGTGATTATTGGCTACAGCAATAACATCAACGACAATGTCAGCGGTAAGACACTCTATAAGAACGTTGCGCTCTATGTGCCCTATGCACGGTTTCAGACCTGGTTGGATCAGGCGATTAAATCCTGATATCTGCTGAACGAACAGATGTAAAAAAGGCCGGAATTTCCGGCCTTAAGCTTGGTGGCAAAGTCGGGCCTGGTTCGCTGTAAGACCGAGCCTGCACAGGTAACACGGTCAGATCGGAAAGACGCAAAAACTGTCATCCATGACCGCTCGGCCCACGCCATCCATGGCGCGGGACGCTTTTCTCTTCTGACCGTGTTCCCTGTGCCGTGGGTTTATCCGTTGCTGCCAGATTCACTCTGATTCGGCTTTGTCATCACGCTGTCAGGCCTGAAGATCAGGCCTGACAGCGACTCATAACGATTACTTGCTGCCTGGACGCAGTGCCGGGAACAGAATCACATCGCGGATAGTGTGGCTGTTGGTAAACAGCATCACCATACGGTCAATACCGATACCCAAACCGGCGGTTGGCGGCAGACCGTGCTCCAGTGCGGTGACATAGTCTTCGTCGTAGAACATCGCTTCGTCGTCGCCAGCATCTTTGGCATTCACCTGCTGCAGGAAACGCTCAGCCTGATCTTCCGCATCGTTCAGCTCAGAGAAGCCGTTACCGATTTCACGACCGCCAATGAAGAACTCAAAGCGATCGGTGATTTCCGGGTTCTCGTCGTTACGACGGGCCAGCGGAGAGACTTCAGCCGGATATTCAGTGATGAAGGTCGGCTGAATCAGATGCGCTTCAGCGGTCTCTTCGAAGATTTCGGTTACGACGCGGCCCAGCCCCCAGCTTTTCTCAACCTTGATGTGCAGTGATTGAGCAATCGCCACCGCTTTATCAAAGTCTTCCAGATCGGCCAGATCCGTTTCCGGACGGTATTTCTTGATCGCTTCACGCATGGTCAGTTTTTCAAACGGCTTACCGAAATCAAACTCCTGCTCGCCGTAAGGCACCACGGTGCTGCCCAGCACATCCTGCGCCAGCGTACGGAACAGGCTTTCGGTCAGCTCGATCAGATCTTTGTAATCCGCATAAGCCATATAGAGTTCCATCATGGTGAACTCTGGGTTATGACGTGGCGAAATACCTTCGTTGCGGAAGTTACGGTTGATCTCGAACACGCGATCGAATCCGCCCACCACCAGACGCTTCAGATAAAGCTCTGGAGCGATACGCAGATACATGTCGATATCCAGCGCATTGTGATGGGTGATGAACGGACGCGCTGACGCGCCGCCAGGGATCACCTGCATCATCGGGGTTTCCACTTCCATAAAGTCGCGGCCCACCATGAACTGGCGAATGCCGGCCATGATCTGCGAACGAATTCTGAAGGTGTTACGCGACTCCTCGTTGGCGATGAGATCAAGGTAACGCTGACGGTAGCGCGTTTCCTGATCGGCCAGGCCGTGGAACTTGTCCGGCAGCGGACGCAGTGCTTTGGTCAGCAGGCGCAGTTCAGAACAGTGAATCGACAGTTCGCCGGTTTTGGTTTTGAACAGTTTGCCGCGCGCGCCCAGAATATCGCCGAGATCCCACTTTTTGAACTGCTCGTTGTAGATGCCTTCAGCCAGATCGTCACGCGAGACGTAAAGCTGAATCCGGCCACCCACATCCTGCAGGGTCACGAAAGAGGCTTTACCCATAATACGACGGGTCATCATACGTCCGGCGACGCTGACTTCGATGCCGAGATCTTCAAGCTCTTCGTTGCTCTTCTCGCCATAGCTCTCATGCAGCTGGTTTGAGAGGCTGTCACGACGAAAATCGTTAGGAAACGCCACGCCATTTGCACGCAGCACGCTCAGCTTTTCGCGACGCGCTTTCAGTTCGTTATTTAACTCAACGGCGGCATCAGCGCTCTGCGGTTGTTGTTCAGACATGTCGGTTCCTTATAACCCTGCTTTTAAACTAGCTTCAATGAATCGATCCAGGTCGCCGTCCAGCACCGCCTGGGTGTTACGCGTCTCTACGCCGGTGCGCAGATCTTTGATGCGTGCATCATCGAGAACGTAAGAACGGATCTGACTTCCCCAGCCGATGTCGGACTTGTTGTCCTCCAGCGCCTGTTTCTCAGCATTTTTCTTCTGCATCTCAAGCTCGTACAGCTTCGCTTTCATCTGCTTCATCGCCTGATCTTTGTTCTTGTGCTGAGAACGGTCATTCTGACACTGGGTGACGGTACCGGTTGGAATATGGGTAATACGTACCGCAGATTCCGTCCGGTTAACGTGCTGGCCGCCCGCCCCTGACGCGCGATAGACGTCAATGCGCAGATCGGCCGGGTTGATGTCGATATCAATATCGTCATCCACTTCCGGATAGATAAAGGCGGAGCTGAATGAGGTGTGACGACGGCCGCCGGAGTCAAACGGGCTCTTACGCACCAGGCGATGCACGCCCGTTTCTGTACGTAACCAGCCAAAGGCGTAGTCGCCTGACACGCGAATGGTCACAGATTTAATGCCTGCAACTTCACCTTCAGACTCTTCGATAATTTCGGTTTTGAAGCCTTTGGCTTCAGCCCAACGCAGATACATACGCATCAGCATGCTGGCCCAGTCCTGCGCTTCGGTGCCGCCGGAACCCGCCTGCAGATCGATGTAGCAGTCGGCGCTGTCATACTCGCCAGAGAACATGCGGCGGAATTCCAGCTCGCCCAGCTTGCCCTCAAGGACATCCAGCTCGGCAACCGCTTCGTCGAAAGTCTCTTCGTCTTCCGCTTCTACCGCCAGTTCAAGCAGACCCTGCACATCTTCCAGGCCCTGCGACATCTGATCCAGCGTCTGCACGATCGCTTCCAGCGAGGAGCGCTCTTTGCCCAGCGCCTGAGCACGCTCAGGTTCGTTCCAGACATCGGGCTGTTCCAGCTCGGCGTTTACTTCTTCGAGGCGTTCTTTCTTGGCATCGTAGTCAAAGATACCCCCGAAGAACGTCGCTGCGCTCACTGAGGTCCTGAATACGGTTTTTGACCGGGTTGATTTCAAACATGGCTTTAGCGTCTTTCTTATGTTCGATGGGACAGGAAATTTAACGCACAAGTTTACCCGAAACTGGCGGCAGTTTGTAGCGCTGAGACAGCGGGCTGATGCCGGGGCGGCGTGACGCGTTGCATTTGCTTATCGGGCTGCGACGACAACCGCTCGCACAGCAGGTTAACGCAGGGAAAAAACAGGCTGACGCGCCTCTGCCGTGACCGGAGACGCGCGCGCCTTATAAAAATCAAAGCGGCCAGATATGGTCAATGATCAGCTGTACCGAGCGGTTACCACGATACTCATTGATATCCAGCTTATAGGCCAGCTCGACCTGACGAATGCTGCTGTCGGGCCACAGGGTGGTATCGACATTAAAGGCGATCCCGTCGATCAGCGGACCGCCGTCCAGCGGTTCGACCATCACTTTCAGATGTCGCTCGCCCACCAGCCGCTGTTGCAGCAGCTTAAATTTGCCGTCAAAGGCGGGTTCCGGGAACGCCTGGCCCCAGGGGCCCGCTTCGCGCAGCATCTCAGCGGTCTGCAGCGAAAACTCCTGCGGCTGCAACGCACCATCTGACCAGATGATGCCCTGCAGAGATTCGCCATCCAGCCACTCACCGACCAGATCGGCAAAGCGCTGACGAAACTCCTCGTAGCGTGCGGTTTCCAGTGATAAGCCTGCCGCCATGGCATGACCGCCGAACTTCAGCATCAGGCCGGGATTCAGCGTATCCAGACGCTCCAGCGCGTCGCGCAGATGCAGACCGGCAATTGAGCGGCCTGAGCCTTTCAGCGTGCCGTCGCCCGCCGGAGCAAAGGCAATCACCGGACGATGGAAACGCTCTTTCAGACGGGAGGCGAGGATCCCCACCACGCCCTGATGCCATTCGGGATGATAAAAGGCCAGCCCCAGCGGCAGATCGCGCTGCTCACGCTCCAGCGCCTGACACAGCGCCAGCGCTTCGCTCTGCATGCCCTGCTCTATCTCTTTTCGTGTCTGGTTCAGCGCGTCCAGCTCACTGGCTAACATCCGTGCCTGACTGAGATCCTCAGTCATTAACAGCGCCACGCCCACCGACATATCGTCGAGCCGGCCTGCGGCATTGAGCCGTGGCCCCAGCGCAAAGCCGAGATCGCTGGCCGCCATCTGACGCGCATCGCGATTAGCAATCTCCAGTAGCGCCCGGATGCCTGGCCGGCATTTTCCGGCCCGGATGCGGCTGAGTCCCTGCCACACCAGAATGCGGTTGTTGACGTCGAGCGGCACCACGTCGGCAACCGTGCCGAGCGCCACCAGATCCAGCATCTCTGCAAGATTGGGTTCAGTGCGGGTGGCACCAAACCAGCCCTGGGTGCGCAGATGGGCGCGCAGCGCCAGCATCAGATAGAACGCAACGCCCACGCCCGCCAGTGCACGTGAGGGAAAGTTGCAGTCCGGCAGATTGGGATTAACGATCGCCTCAGCGGCTGGTAAGGTCTCGCCCGGCAGGTGATGGTCGGTAATCAGCACCGGAATCCCGTGCTGATGGGCACATTCAACGCCGGCGTGGGAGGAGATGCCGTTGTCGACGGTCAGGATCATCGCCGCGCCGCGCGCGCGCGCCTGCTCAACCACTTCAGGGCTGAGGCCATAACCATCTTCAAAGCGGTTAGGCACCAGATACTGCACGTTGCCGCCGCCCATGCTGCGCAGCGCCATGACCGTCAGCGCGGTACTGGTCGCGCCATCGGCATCAAAGTCGCCCACCACCATAATGCGACGCCCATCCAGCAGCGCCTGATGCAGCAGTTCCACTGCGCTCTCAATCCCGCTTAAGGACTGGAACGGCAGCAGGTTTTTCGCCCCGCGCTCCAGCTCTGCCGCGTCGCGCACGCCGCGTTGCAGATAGAGTCGTTTCAGCAGCGGCGGCAGCGTCGCCGGAAGCGCATCATCAACCGTCACCTCACGGCGACGGAGTTCCACATCCTGTTTTACCACCGATTAACCACCACGCTTCTGATTGTCCAGCACCTGCTTCAGCTCCTGCGGCGACTGATAACCTGGGATCATCATGCCGCTGTCAGTCAGCATCGCGGGCGTGCCCTGAATGCCGAACAGCACGCCAAGCTTATAGTGCTGGGCAATATCGATTTTGCAACTGTCTGGTGCGGCCATCTTCGGCGCATTGCCTTTCATCGCCTCATCAAACGCTTTATTGCGGTCGGCGCTGCACCAGATCGCTTTCATCGCTGGTTCAATCTGACCATTCAGCCCTTCACGCGGAAACGCCAGGTAGCGCACGGTGATGCCCAGCGCATTGTAGTCCGCCATCTGCTCGTGCAGCTTGTGACAGTAGCCACAGGTGATGTCGGTAAAGACCGTGATCACGTGCTGCTCTTTAGGCGCTTTGTAGACGATCATCTCCGGCACCAGCGCCTCGACTTTTTTGTCCAGCAGCTGGTTAGTGACGTTGACCGGCTGTTTGCCGCTGACGTCATAGAGCGGACCCTGGATCATATGTTTGCCGTCGTCGGTCACGTAGAGCACGCCGCTTTCTGACAGCACGGTTTTAAAACCCGGCAGCGGTGACGGGCTGATCTCCGTCTGGTTCAGACCGAGATTTTTAAGTGATTGCTGAATGGCGCTGTCATCGGCCTGTGCGAGACCGGAAAAGGCGCTGGCTAAAAGAGCCAGCATGGCAAAATGCTTGTTCATTTTTGTCCTTATCGCCGCGGTTCAGGCCCGCGGATGGTGTTGTTGATGCAACTGACGCAGGCGCTCAGTGGCGACGTGCGTATAAATTTGGGTGGTGGAGAGATCGCTGTGTCCCAGCAGCATCTGTACGACACGCAGATCGGCACCGTGGTTCAGCAGATGGGTCGCAAAGGCATGGCGCATCACATGCGGTGATAACTTTTCGCTGTCGATCCCCGCCAGCGTGGCGTAATGCTTGATGCGATGCCAGAAGGTCTGGCGCGTCATCTGCTGCGCCCGATTACTGGGAAACATCACGTCCAGCGTCTGACCGTTGAGCAGCCACGGACGACCATGTTCCATATATTGCTCCAGCCAGTAAACCGCTTCTTCACCTAAAGGCACCAGCCGCTCTTTATCCCCTTTACCGATAACCCGGACAACGCCCTGGCGCAGGCTGATGTCGCTGAGCGTCAGGCCAATCAGTTCGGAGACGCGCAGGCCCGTGGCGTAGAGCAGCTCCAGCATCGCTTTGTCGCGCAGCTCCAGCGGGATATCGATATTCGGCGCCTGTAACAGTCGCTCGACCTGCGCCTCACTGAGATCTTTCGGTAAACGCTGCGGCAGTTTTGGGGCTGACAGCAGCGCGCTGGGATCGTCCGGGCGCAGCTTTTCGCGATAAAGATACTGGAACAGGCGACGCATGGCGCTGAGCAGCCGCGCTGAGCTGGTCGCCTTGTAGCCTCCCTCCAGCCGTTCAGCCAGAAACTGCTGCAGATCCAGCGGCGCCACGCTAAGCAGCGTCAGCTGGTGATGCGCCAGCCATCCAGTCAGCGTCTGGAGATCCTGGCGATAAGAGGAGAGAGTGTTCTGCGCCAGATTGCGTTCAATCCAGAGCGCATCAAGAAACTGTTCTGTCAGATCGCTGTCCTGCACGTAATCTCCGCCGTCTGGTGTAAAATCATGCTCATTATGCCTGATTCAGCAGCGCTTCTGGTACAATTGCGCCAAAGTCAGTATTTACAGAGTGTTATCTGCATGAAAATCGGTCTTTTTTACGGTTCCAGTACCTGTTACACCGAAATCGTAGCGGAGAAAATTCGCGATTTTATTGGCGAAGAGTTAGTGACGCTGCATAACGTGAAAGATGACGACCCACGCCTGATGGAGCAGTACGACTTGCTGATCATGGGCATCCCGACCTGGGATTTCGGTGAGTTGCAGGAGGACTGGGAGGCGATCTGGCCGCAGTTGCCCGCGCTGAATCTGCAAAACAAGATTGTCGCACTGTATGGCATGGGCGATCAGATTGGCTATGGCGAGTGGTTTTTAGATGCGCTCGGCATGCTGCACGATTTGTTGCAGCCGATGGGAGTACGTTTTGTTGGCTACTGGCCGCTTGAAGGCTATGAGTTCACCAGCCCGAAACCGCTGAGTGCCGATGGCTCGCAGTTTGTGGGTCTGGCGCTTGATGATGTGAATCAGTTCGAGGTCACCGATGAGCGCGTTGAGCAGTGGTGCGAGCAGGTGTTAACCGAAACCGCCGGACTGCTCTGACGGCCCTTCTGCCGGTGTCGAACCGTGGCCTGAACAGGTGAGCGGCTTTAATCGCTCTTGCCTGTCATTATTGAACCGCAGTGCAGGCAGATGAACGGCTTCAGACGCTCTTGCCTGCACTGCTGCCATTAATGCCGCGCCGGGCTGAAGCAGCAGGCGCGTAACGCCCGCCATTCGCCAGGCTGCATATTGTCCTGCATCAGCCACCAGCGCAGTGTGGCACCCTGTTCGCTCTTCGCCACCAGCAGCACGCCAACGGGTAACCAGCGTAGTGGCTGAGTTGGCCGCCAGCGTTTTCCCTGCCAGATCCAGCAATGGACGCTTTCCCGCTGTAACGTACCGTGCCGTTGAATCAATCGCCAAACGCTGCGCCAGCCCTCAGCCAGCAACAGCAGAATAATCGGCGCTTTAACCAGCCAGCCGCCTGCAGGCAGCGTCATCAGCACCACGCCAGTCACGGCTGCTATCAGCCAGGCGCAGACTAACCCGCACGCCAGACGAGAGGGCCGCAGCTTACATTGCCACCGGGCCGCGAGCATGGTTACGCTGCTGGATCAGGTTCACCATCCGCTTAAGCTCCGGATCCTTTGGCTCACCGTGATTCATCAGCCAGTTAAACAGATCGGGATCGTCACTCTTTAGCAAATCCACAAAGACCTGCTTATCGGTGTCGCTCAGCGTCTCATACTCAAATTTGAAGAACGGCATAATAGCCACATCCAGTTCCAGCATGCCGCGACGGCAGGCCCACTGAATGCGTGATTTATCATTAATATCCATGCATCAATTTCCACAATTCACAACGTGGCGCCTAGTGTAACCTGGTTTAATGCGGCTCGCAGGCGCAGCGTCGCATGCTGTGCAACCTGCCACATTTCAGGCTGGATCTTTTCAGGGTTATCACGCCTTTTGTGCGCCGTTTTCCGTAAACAGGTTGCATTGCCAGTCGGCTCTTTTAACATTGAAGATATTATTCCGGATGAACCTTCTTATACAGGATATCTCCATGCCCACATTTACTTTACCGCCGCGCCAGCCTGCCGCGTCGTCTCGTCTGCCGTTAACCCTGATGTCACTGGATAGCTGGGCGCTGGTTTCTATTACTGGTGCCGACAGCACCTCTTACCTGCAGGGGCAGTTAACGCTGGATGTCGCCGCGCTGGATGCCGACCACCATTCGCTCGCCGCACACTGCGATGCTAAAGGCAAAATGTGGAGCAATATGCGCCTGTTCCATCGCGGTGAAGGCTATGCTTATCTGATCCGTCGTGAGCTGCGCGACACCCAGCTGCCCGAGTTAAAGAAATACGCCGTGTTTTCGAAAGTGTCGATGGTGGCTGATGATGAGTCAGTATTGCTGGGCGTGGCCGGTTTCCAGGCGCGCGCCGCGCTGGAAAATCTGTTTGATAGCCTGCCCGACAGCGAAAAACCGGTGGTGCAGCAGGGAGAAACCACGCTGCTGTGGTTTGCCCATCCGGCCGAACGTTTTCTGATTGTCACTTCGCTGGCCCAGGCAGAAGCGCTGAAGCAGAAGCTCAATGACGATGCACAGTTTAATGACAGTCAGCAGTGGCTGGCGCTGGATATTGAAGCGGGCATTCCGGTGATTGATCCCGCCACCAGCGTGCAGTTTATTCCGCAGGCCACCAACCTGCAGGCGCTGGATGCTATCAGTTTTAAAAAAGGGTGTTATGCCGGTCAGGAGATGGTGGCACGGGCGAAATATCGCGGCGCCAATAAACGCGCGCTCTACTGGCTGGCGGGTCAGGCAAGTCATCTGCCCGAAGCCAATGCCCCGCTGGAGTTGCAGATGGGTGAACGCTGGCGTCGAACCGGCAGCGTGCTGGCTGCGGTGCAGTTAGATGACGGGATTAGCTGGATTCAGGTCGTGATGAATAACGATCTGGAGGCGGACAGCGTGCTGCGGGTGGAAGGCGATGAAGGCGGACATCTGACCATTCAGCCACTGCCCTACTCGCTGGATGAAAGCTGATTGAGCGTATGGCCCTTCCGCTAAGGGAAGGGCCAGTGCCACAATTCAGAGGCTCAATTCAGCGCACATAAAAGTAGATAGCGCAGAAGTGACAGAGACTGCCGCCCAGCACGAACAGATGCCAGATGGCGTGATTAAACGGAATGCGGCGCGCCACATAGAAAATCACCCCCAGCGAATAGATAATCCCGCCTGCGGCAAGCAGCCAGATGCAGCCCGGCGGCAGGATCATCGCCAGCTGATAAACCACAATCAGCGACAGCCACCCCATACAGAGATAGGTCACCAGCGACAGCGCTTTAAAGCGATGCGCAATCGTGAGCTTGAACAGGATACCGGCCAGCGCCAGCCCCCAGATCACCGCCATTAATCCATACGCCAGCGGCGTCCTCAGCGCGACCAGCAGAAACGGCGTATAGGTGCCGGCAATCAGCAGATAGATGGCGCAGTGATCAAACTTTTTTAGCCAGGGTCTGGCCGGGCCAGCCGGAATAGCGTGATAGAGCGTCGAGGCCAGAAACAGCAGGATCATGCTGCCACCATAGAGGCTGTAACTGATAAAAGTGAGGGTGTCGGCCTGCCTCTCCGTTGCCTGATTGAGCATCAGCACCAGTCCGACGATACCGAACAGGCAGCCAAGACCGTGACTGATACTGTTGGCAATTTCCTCGGCGAACGAATAGCCCGCAGCGTGTTGATGTTTGTGAGAGAGTGTGGGGGTCATAACAGGTTCCTGATCAGCTCCATAGCAGTGATATCGTTATCCAGCGTAGCCAACAATTTTTTCAGTGTACACTTGTACGCTAAAATTATCCTAGTGAAATTCACTATCCCTTAAACCGGGTGATGAATCTGGTAAACTGGCCGCCAGTCAACTGTTCAATGAGTCATTCATGTTTTCGCATAGCGATCTCGCCCGCCTTAACGATCTGGAAATGCAGGTCTATCAGTTCATCATTAAGCACCGCGAAGGCGTCAGCTACATGACGATCCGCGAGCTGGCTGAGCAGGCTGGCGTCTCCACCACCACCGTGCTGCGTTTCTGTCGCAAGATGGGCTGTGAAGGCTGGTCGGAATTCCGCATCCGCCTGCGCTTAAACGAACAGCAAAGTGCGCCAATGCTCAACACGGCGGGCGTCAGTGAAATGCTGAGCTTTTTTAAGAGCATCAATAATCCGGAGTTTGAACAGCTCATCGCTGAGGCCGCGCAGAAGATTAATCAGGCTGAGCGGGTCTTCTTTATTGGCGTCGGCACCTCCGGCAGTCTGGCAAAATATGGCGCACGCTTTTTCTCTAACCTCGGTAAATTCAGCCACGCGATTGACGATCCCTATTATCCGGTCAGTCCCGATCTCTATGAAAACGCCATTGCCATTATTTTATCGGTCTCCGGCGAAACGGAAGAGATCCTGCGCATTGCCAGCCAGTTCAGCCTGAATAAGTGCAAAATCATTGCGATAACCAACACGGAGAGCTGCTCGCTGGCGAAGATCGGTGATTTCAACCTCTGCTACCATGTGCCCATCATCCGTATGGCGGACAATTCCGACATTACGACTCAGGTGCCAGTGACCTATATTATTGAAGCAATCGGCCGCCAGCTGGGGAAATAAAACAGCCTGTTTTTTGGATGTAACAAACGCAATTATTGCCGCGCTGTTATATCGTGACTTTCATTATTGCCTTGCTACACTCAGCTCAATTTCAATATCCGTAATGGGGTGAAGCATGAGTGCAGAATTGCAGTTACCAAAAGGCTTTCTTTGGGGCGGAGCGGTGGCAGCGCATCAGGTTGAAGGCGGCTGGGATCAGGGCGGCAAAGGCGTCAGCATTGCTGACGTGATGACTGGCGGTTCACACGGCGTTGACCGGGTGATCACCGACGGCGTGCAGCCGGGTCATTTCTACCCGAACCACAAGGGTGTGGAGTTTTACTCCCACTACAAACAGGATGTCGCGCTGTTTGCCGAGATGGGCTTCAAATGTTTCCGAACCTCGATTGCCTGGACCCGTATCTTCCCTAACGGTGACGAGCAACAGCCCAACGAAGCGGGCCTGCAATTCTATGACGACCTGTTTGATGAACTGCTGAAGTATGGCATTGAACCGGTCATCACCCTTTCGCACTTCGAAATGCCTTATCACCTGGTCAAAGAGTATGGCGGCTGGCACAACCGCAAAGTGGTCGACTTCTTTGTGCGCTTCAGCGAAGTGGTGCTGAACCGTTATAAAAGCAAAGTGAAATACTGGATGACCTTCAATGAGATCAACAACCAGCGTAACTGGCAGTATCCGCTGTTTGGTTACTGCTGTTCAGGCGTGATCTTTACCGAACATGAGAAACCTGAACAGGCGATGTATCAGGTGATGCACCACCAGTTTGTTGCCAGTGCAAAAGTGGTGAAACTCGGCCACGACATCAATCCTGATTTTCAGATTGGCTGCATGATCGCCATGGTGCCGGTCTATCCCTTCTCCTGCCACCCGGACGATGTGGTGCTGGCGCAGGAATCGATGCATCAGCGCTATGTGTTCAGTGACGTGCAGATGCGCGGCTACTATCCGGCCTACACCCTGAAAGAGTGGGCGCGCAAGGGTTACGACATTCAGATGGAAGCGGATGATGCCGAGACGCTGCGCCAGGGCTGTGCAGACTATGTCGGTTTCAGTTACTACATGAGCAACGCAGTGAAGACCGATGCCAGCGGCGTTGACGATCCGATCACCGGCTTTGAAGGTGTGGTGAAAAACCCGCATGTGAAAGCGTCAGACTGGGGCTGGCAGATCGATCCGGTTGGTCTGCGCTACGCCATGAACGAGTTGTATGAGCGTTACCAGAAGCCGCTGTTTATTGTTGAAAACGGCTTTGGTGCTATCGATAAGCCAAACGCCAATGGCGTAATTGAAGATGATTACCGCATCGACTATCTGCGTGCGCATATCGAAGAGATGAAGAAAGCTGTGGCGTACGATGGTGTTGAATTAATAGGCTATACGCCGTGGGGCTGCCTCGATTGCGTCTCGTTTACCACCGGCCAGTACGACAAACGTTACGGTTTTATTCATGTGAACAAAAACGATGATGGCAGCGGCGATTTTTCTCGTGGGAAGAAAAAGAGTTTCAGCTGGTATCAGCAGGTTATCGCCAGTAACGGCGAAAACCTGTAAGTCATCACGCCGCATCAGCGGCGAAGTGAGTTAACGCCCACCGGCAGCGTCAATGATGCTGCCGGTGACGTAAGAGGCCGCGTCGCTGGCCAGCCAGACGATCGCTTCCGCCACCTCTTCTGCTTCACCGCCGCGTCCCATCGGGATCACGCTGGCAAGCCTGTCTACTCTGCCTGGCTCTCCGCCATCGGCATGCATCTCTGTATAGATAAATCCCGGACGTACGCCGTTGACCCGAATCCCCTGCTGCGCCACTTCCAGCGACAATCCTCTGGTCAGCGTGTCCATCGCCCCTTTTGAAGCGGCGTAATCGACATATTCGCCAGGCGCACCGGTACGCGACGCTGCTGATGAGACGTTGACAATGGCTCCGCCCTGGCCGCCGTGATGCGTGCCCATCCGCTTAACCGCCTCACGACAGCAGAGAAAAGACCCAATCACGTTGGTGGCAAAGACCTTATGCAGGCGTGCCGCATCCAGCTGCTCGGTGCGACACTGCTGAAACAGAATCCCGGCGTTGTTCACCAGCAACGCCAGCGGTTCGGACTGCTGGTCGAGCTGCGCAAACATCGCCATCACCTGGGCTTCATCACTGATATCTGCCTGAACAGCAAAGGCTTCACCGCCCTGCTGCCGGATCTGCGCCACCACCTGTTGAGCTTCCGCTTCGCGCTGACGGTAGTTCACCGCAACCCGATAACCCCGGACGGCCAGTAACAGCGCCGTGGCCCGCCCGATACCGCGGCTGCCCCCCGTAACCAGTGCCAGTTTCATGCTGATTCTCCAGTACAAAGGGCCGACGAATCGACCCTTTGTGGTTAACGTTTGCCTGCGGGGAAATTACTGATAGTCGCTCATCGGCACGCAGGAGCAGAAGAGATTACGGTCGCCAAACACATCATCCAGACGTTTTACCGTCGGCCAGTATTTGTTGTGGCTGCCCGCCGGGAAGACTGCAAGTTCGCGGCTATAAGGATGTGACCACTCACTGACGATTTCCAGCTGAGTATGCGGCGCATTAACCAGTGGATTGTCATCCAGCGGCCATTCACCTGACGTCACCCGATCAATCTCCATGCGGATCGCCAGCATCGCGTCGATAAAGCGATCCAGTTCGATTTTGCTTTCCGATTCGGTCGGCTCCACCATCAGGGTGCCCGCCACCGGGAAGGACATCGTTGGTGCGTGGAATCCATAATCGATCAGGCGCTTAGCAATATCCAGCTCACTGATGCCGGTCTGCTCTTTCAGCGGACGGATGTCGAGAATACATTCGTGCGCCACCCGACCGTCACGGCCAGTGTAGAGCACCGGATAGGCCGACTGCAGGCGGCGGGCAATGTAGTTGGCATTCAGAATCGCAACCGAGCTGGCCTGTTTCAGCCCTTCCGCGCCCATCATGCGAATGTACATCCAGCTGATTGGCAGAATGGATGCACTGCCAAACGGCGCTGCGGATACGGCGCCCTGCTGCGTCAGCACACCGTCAATCTGCACCACGCTGTGTCCTGGCACAAACGGGGCCAGGTGCGCTTTGACGCCAATCGGTCCCATACCCGGACCGCCGCCGCCGTGCGGAATGCAGAAGGTTTTATGCAGATTCAGGTGCGAGACATCCGCGCCGATATAGCCAGGCGTGGTGATGCCGACCTGCGCATTCATGTTCGCGCCATCCAGATAAACCTGACCGCCATACTGATGCACGATCTGGCACACTTCGCGGATGGTCTCTTCATAAACGCCATGAGTTGACGGGTAAGTCACCATGATGCAGGAGAGTTTGTCGCCCGCCTGAGCCGCTTTTTCACGCAGGTCGCCAAGGTCGATGTTGCCCTGTTTATCGCAGGCCACCACCACCACGTCCATGCCCGCCATCTGGGCTGAGGCCGGGTTAGTCCCGTGCGCCGAGCTTGGGATCAGGCAGAGATGACGATCGCCCTCGCCACGGCTTTCGTGATAACGACGGATCGCCAGCAGTCCGGCATATTCCCCCTGCGCGCCGGAGTTTGGCTGCATACAGAGCGCATCATAGCCGGTGAGCTGCACCAGCCACTGCGAAAGCTGGCCGATCATCTGCAGATAGCCGGTAGCCTGTTCAGCCGGGCAGAATGGATGCAGCTCCGCAAATTCCGGCCAGGTGATCGGGATCATCTCTGCCGCGGCATTGAGCTTCATGGTGCAGGAGCCCAGCGGGATCATCGCCTGATTCAGCGCCAGATCCTTTTTCTCCAGGCTGTGCATGTAGCGCATCATCTCGGTTTCGCTGTGATGACGGTTGAACACCGGATGGGTCAGGATCTCGCTGTGGCGTTGCAGGCCAGCAGGAATCGCGTGGCTCTCGCTGGCCACTTCGCTGTCGAGCTTTTCCAGGTCCTGACCGTGTTCATCACCCAGCAGAATGGCAAACAGCGCCAGAATATCTTCGCGGCAGGTGGTTTCATCCAGCGTGATGCCCACGGCGTTATGGATGTCGCTACGCAGGTTAACGCCAAAGCTCAGGGCGCGATTCAGCACAGCGGCTTTATCCGCCACTTCCACCGTCAGCGTATCGAACCAGTGCTGATGGCGCAGCTTCAGGCCGCCCTGTTGCAGTCCCGCCGCCAGAATGTTGGTGAAGCGATGAATGCGTGAGGCAATGCGTTTCAGGCCCGCCGGGCCGTGGAACACCGCATAGAGACCGGCGATGTTTGCCAGCAGCACCTGCGACGTACAGATGTTGGAGTTGGCCTTTTCACGGCGGATATGTTGTTCGCGGGTCTGCATCGCCATACGCAGCGCCGTGTTGCCCGCCGCATCACGTGAAACACCAATGATACGGCCTGGCATAGAGCGTTTATGCTCGTCGCGGCTGGCGAAGAAGGCCGCGTGAGGGCCGCCGTAGCCCATTGGCACGCCGAAGCGCTGAGCTGAACCAAAGACAATGTCCGCACCCTGTTTGCCTGGCGCTTCCAGTAACACCAGCGACATAAAGTCCGCCGCCACGCTGACCACCACTTTGCGGGCTTTCAGTCCGGCAATCAGCGCGCTGTAATCGTGCGCTTCGCCGGTGGTGCCCACCTGTTGCAGCAGCACACCAAACAGGTCGTCATGATCGGGTGCTTTGTCCGCGCTATCAATAATCAGTTCGAAACCGAACGTCTCCGCACGGGTGCGGACCACATCCAGCGTCTGCGGATGGATATCATCGGCAATGAAGAATTTATTGGCATTTTTGAGCTTACTGACGCGTTTTGCCATCGCCATCGCTTCAGCGGCAGCGGTCGCTTCGTCCAGCAGTGAGGCGGACGCGATATCCATGCCGGTAAGATCCAGCGTCAGCTGCTGGAAGTTCAGCAGCGCTTCCAGACGGCCCTGGGAGACCTCGGGCTGATACGGAGTATAGGCGGTGTACCAGCCCGGATTCTCCAGCATATTACGCAGGATGACCGGCGGGGTGATCACCGCGCTGTATCCCATACCGATCCAGGATTTGTAACGCAGATTCTGGCTGGCAATCGCTTTCAGTTCGGCCAGAGCCTGCTGTTCAGTGGCGGCTTCGCCAACCGCTGGCGGGCCTGGCAGCTGAATGTCTGCCGGCACAATCGTGCTGATTAACGCTTCCAGCGAACGGGCACCAATAGCGTCAAGCATCTGCGCCTGCTGCTCAGGTGAAGGACCGATATGGCGCTCAATGAATGCACCGTTGTGTTCAAGCTGGCTGAGAGTCTGAGTCATTAGCAGTAAATCCTGAATCGGGCTGGGGGAACCGGAGAGCAAACATAAATCTGCGGCCTCTGTGTGAGGCCGCCTGACGACTACTCGTCGATGGAGGCTTTGTAAGCATCCGCATCCAGCAGCGTGTCGATTTCAGACGCGTCGCTGGCTTTGATTTTGAATAACCAGCCGCCTTCATAAGGCTCGCTGTTGACCTGCTCCGGTGAGTCAGTCAGTGCTTCGTTGACCGCCACAATCTCACCGCTGATCGGCGCATAGATATCTGAAGCCGCTTTAACGGATTCCGCGACCGCGCACTCTTCACCGGCGGCAAACGTCGCGCCCACTTCCGGCAGATCGACAAACACCATGTCGCCCAGTAACTCCTGCGCGTGTTCAGTGATACCCACGGTGTAGCTGCCATCTTCTTCTTTGCGCACCCACTCGTGGCTGTCGCGGTACTTCAACGTATTCGGCACATTGCTCATTGGCCATTTCTCCTGAATAAAATTTACTGAGCGACCGGTTTACCGGCGCGGACAAAAACGGGACGGGTAACCTGGACCGGCATCTGGCGGTTACGGATCTCAACGATGGCGGTGCTGCCGACTGAGGCCGGTACGCGCGCCAGGGCGATGCTGCAACCCAGCGTCGGAGAGAAAGAGCCACTGGTGATGGTCCCCTCCTGCGGCTGCCCCTGGTCATCGGTGAAACGCACCGGCAAGCCGTTACGCAGCACCCCTTTTTCTGTGAGGATGAGTCCTACCAGCTTTTCGGTACCGCGTTCACGCTGCAGTTCCAGCGCTTCCCGGCCGATGAAATCGCGGTCAGCAGGTTCCCAGCAGACCGTCCAGCCCATGTTGGCAGCCAGCGGTGAAACGCCTTCATCCATCTCCTGACCATACAGATTCATACCCGCTTCCAGACGCAGCGTGTCACGTGCGCCCAGTCCGGCAGGTTTAACGCCAGCAGCCAGCAGACGCTGCCAGAAATCGGCCGCCTCCTCTGCAGGCATAGCAATCTCATATCCCGCTTCGCCGGTATAGCCGGTGGTGGCGATAAACAGGTCTCCTGACTGCACGCCGAAAAATGGCTTCATGCCGGCAACGGCCTGACGTTGCTCCTCGCTGAACAGCGTCTGAGCCTTCTGCTGCGCCTGCGGACCCTGCACGGCAATCAGCGCCAGGTCGTCGCGTTCCGTCAGAGTAATGCCATAGCCCTGCGCGTGTTGCGTGATCCAGGCGAGATCGTTTTCACGGGTGGCAGAGTTCACCACCAGGCGGAAGAACTCTTCGCTCATAAAGTA
Source organism: Pantoea sp. BJFS-204 (assembly GCF_049310725.1). NCBI lineage: Bacteria > Pseudomonadati > Pseudomonadota > Gammaproteobacteria > Enterobacterales > Erwiniaceae > Pantoea > Pantoea sp. BJFS-204. The sequence goes on from NZ_JBMOWE010000003.1 coordinate 148,520, forward strand.
AACAATTAAATCGTCAATGACGCCACCCGAGGCATTCAGCATCCCGGTGTAGAGCGCTTTGCCTGGCTGGGTCAGTTTTGCCACATCATTTGCCAGCAGGTAGCGCAGGAATTCACGGGTACGCGGGCCTGTCAGGTCGACGATGGTCATGTGAGAGACATCAAACATACCGGCGTCGGTGCGCACCACATGATGTTCATCCATCTGGGAGCCATAGTGCAGTGGCATCATCCAGCCATGAAAATCCACCATGCGGGCACCGCAGGCCTGATGCTGTTCAAACAGAGGTGTTTGCTGAGTCATAACCATCCTGTGCAGAAGCGAGTGAGTGCAAAAGTGCGCCGGAATTCAGTGCCGACGCAAACGTTCTCTTAGGGCTGACGTTACCACCGAATCTGACGATTAACCATAAGCAAACCGGGGTCGAAAGCAGAGGCACAGCCTAACCAGGAACGGCTGCCAACAGGATATAAAACTGCAATTTTGTGATTAATCGCGCAATAAATGCAGGGAATTTAAATATACGCAGCAAATTTATGCGGGATGGCATTCAGGATGTTAAAAAAATCCCGCGCCCAGCGGACAGAAGAATGAGAAAAAGTAATGCGAATTCGCCCGCAAAATTAGAATAAATCAAACGAAGACCTGTGCTGGTGCAGCGTTGCCTTTTTGTGGTGCAGAGCGGTGTCAGGCGTAAAAAAAGCCAGCAGAAGCTGGCTTATCAGAAGGGCGGATTTAGCGTAGCCAGGCGGGCAGATCATTTAGCCCCATCGCCTGCTTCAGCATCATGGGTTTAACACCCGGCAGGCGGTCAGCCAGTTTCAGACCCACGTCGCGCAGCAATTTTTTCGCCGGATTATTGCCTGCGAACATTTCACGGAAGCCCTGCATTCCCGCCAGCATCATTGCGGCGCTGTGCTTACGGCTGCGCTCATAGCGTCGCAGATAGAGGTGCTGGCCAATATCTTTGCCCTGCTGATGCAGACGGCGAATCTCACCGATCAGCTCGGCGGCATCCATAAACCCAAGGTTAACGCCCTGACCCGCCAGCGGATGAATGGTGTGAGCCGCATCGCCCACCAGCGCCAGACGGTGTGCCGCGAAGTTGCGGGCATAGCGCGCCACCAGCGGAAACGATTTGCGCTCGCTTTCCAGCTGGCACAGGCCGAGCCGCATATCAAACGCCACCGAGAGCTGCTGATTGAACAGCGCTTCCGGCATGGTTTCCAGACGGCTCGCTTCCTGCGGCGAGAGCGACCAGACGATGGAACTGAGATGCGGATCCTGCATCGGCAGGAAAGCCAGAATGCCGTCGCCGTGGAACACCTGGCGCGCTACTGCGTCGTGCGGCTTCTCAGTGCGGACGTTTGCCACTAACGCATGGTGATCGTAATCCCAGAAGGTCAGCGGGATATCGGCTTTGTTGCGTAGCCAGGAGTTAGCGCCGTCAGCGGCAATCATTAATCGCGCACTTAACATGCTGCCATCCTGCAGAGTAACAAAGGCTTCGTTGTCACCAAACGCGACCTGCTGTAACTGCGAAGGTGCCATTATCGTCACGTCGCTGCAGGCGCTGGCACGTTGCCAGAGCGCATTGTGGATCACCGGGTTTTCGATGATATGTCCCAGATGCGACAGGCCCTGCTGCTCATCATCAAAGGCGATGGAGCCGAAACTGTCCTTATCCCACACTTCCATACCGTGATAAGCGCTGGCGCGCAGCGAGAGAATGGTCGACCAGACATCCAGCTTCTGCAGCAGCCGTTCGCTGGCGGCATTGATTGCCGACACGCGAACTGACGGTGACGCACTCAGCGCCAGCGGTGGCTCCGGTGATTTTTCCAGTACGGCGATGCGCAGTCCGCTGCCCTGCAAGCCGCAGGCCACCGCCAGTCCCACCATACCGCCACCGGCAATCACCACATCAAAAGTTTGCATCTGAGCCTCTTTATTAACGCTTAACCCAGCCAAGCGTGCGCTCAGCCAGTTGATTTCTTAACCACGGCAGATGATCCATCGCCAGCAGGCCCAGGTTACGTCCTGCCACCAGCGGGCCATAGCGATTCGCAAAGACGCGAACCAGTCCGTCGGTGATACCGATGGTGGCAGCGCGGTCGGGCTGACGACGCTGCTGGTAATGATGCAGCACCGCATAGCTGCCGGGGTCCTGCTGTTGTCGATGGGCGGCTGCCAGCGTTTCAGCCAGCGACATCACATCGCGCAGGCCCAGGTTGAAGCCCTGCCCGGCAATCGGATGCAGCGTCTGCGCCGCATTGCCCACCACCGCCACGCGATGCGTCACCGGCGACATCGCCCGGTGCAGCGCCAGCGGGTAATACTCACGCTGACCGGTATGGGTGAATTTACCCAGCCGCCAGCCAAAGGCACGCTGCAGCTGGCTGAGGAATTCAGCCTCGCTCCACTGCTCAATGCGTTCACGCTGTGAAACCGGATGACACCAGACCAGCGACAGGCGATTGCCGGACATCGGCAACAGCGCCAGCGGGCCATGTTCGGTAAAACGTTCAAATGCCCGGCCCTGATGGGGCAGCGCGGTGGAAACATTGGCAATCACGGCAAGCTGTTCATAGTCGTCTCTTTGCCACTGAATGCCGCACGAAGCCGCCAGCGCAGAGCGCGTGCCATCCGCCGCCACCAGCAGTTTGCCGCTGAGTTGTTCGCCACTGTCCAGCGTCACCTCAACCTGCTGCTCACGGCGGTTAGCCTGGGTAACACGAGCCGGACAGCGCAGCGTTACGCCGGGTGCTTTTTTCAGCTCAGCAAACAGACGCTGACCGACGTCAAACAGCTCGACAACCTGTCCCAGCGCCGGAATAGCGTAGTCAGCCGCCGCCAGCGACACAAAACCGGCGTGACCGCGATCGGAGACATGAATGTCGGTAATCGGCGTGGCACAACGGGCGATGTGCTGCCACAGATTGATGTCCGCAAGCTGCTGGCAGGTACCGGCAGAAAGCGCAATAGCGCGGCCGTCGAAACCGGGATGCGCCCGGCTGCCGGGCTCGCTGCTCTCTATCAGCGTTACCGGCAGTGTGCCCTGGGTCAGATGGGAGATCGCCAGCGCCAGCGTCGCCCCGGTCATGCCGCCACCGGCAATCAGAATCGTCATGCCTGTTTTGCCGCCGCCATCAGTGCTTCAATCTCATCCGCCTCTTTCACGACGCTGTCGGTGAGATTTTCAATGCCATCTTCAGTGATCACAATGTCATCTTCGATTCGGATACCAATGCCGCGATACTGCGCGGGCACGTCGGCATCCGGTGCGATATAAAGACCCGGCTCGACGGTTAACACCATGCCAGGCTCCAGTACGCGGTCGCGGCTCGGGGTGCCGTAGTGGCCGACATCATGCACATCCAGCCCCAGCCAGTGGCCCAGGCCATGCATATAGAACTGACGATGGACTTCCTCGGCGATCAATGTATCGACGTCGCCCTCCAGGATGCCCAGCTCCACCAGCCCGGTGACCATGATGCGCACCACTTCATCATTCACTTCACGAATGCTGATGCCTGGCCGGAACAGTTCAAGCGAGCGGTTGAGGCAAGCCAGCACGATGTCATAAATCGCGCGCTGCGCCGGGCTGAATTTGCCGTTAACCGGGAAGGTGCGGGTGATATCGCCTGCATAGCCGTGGAACTCACAGCCTGCATCGATCAGCACCAGATCGCCGTCGCGCATTTCGCTTTCGTTTTCGGTGTAGTGCAGAATGCAGCCGTTAACTCCGGCACCCACAATGGTGTTATAGGAGGGAAAACGCGCGCCGTGACGGTTAAATTCGTGCTGAATTTCCCCTTCGAGCTGATACTCGAACAGGCCTGGCCGACAGGCTTGCATGGCGCGGGTATGCGCCAGTGCACTGATTTTCCCGGCGCGACGTAACAGTTCAATCTCATCCGCATCTTTAAACAGGCGCATCTCATGCACCCAGGGACGCCAGTCAGTGAGGGTATCGGGCGCACTGAGATGCTGGCGGAAGCCGCGACGCAGCTTATCCAGCGCGCTGAACACCAGTGTGTCCGCGTGGGCATATTCGCCCTGCGCATGGTAAACCACATCCAGGCCATTCAGCAGCAGGTGCAGCTGGTCACCAATATCATTCCAGGGTAAAGCGCGATCGACGCCCAGTTTGTCGGGTGCAGCCTCCTGACCCAGGCGACGGCCAGACCAGGTTTCCGCCGCAGGATCGCGCACGCGGTTAAACAACACGCTGTGGTTATGATTCTCATCGCTTTTGATCAGCACCAGCAACGCCTGCGGCTCGTTAAAACCGGTGAAATACCAGAAGTCGCTGCTCTGGCGGAACGGATATTCGGTGTCATTACTTCGCATCACTTCTGGCGCAGCAAAGATTAACGCTGCGCTGCCAGGCACCATCTTCGCCAGCAGCGCCTGACGACGCTGCAGGAATCGTTCCAGTGAAATCATCTCTGCACTCCCTGTAAACTGACCGGTTAAACTCGTTGACCTGAAATTAGTGTAGCGTCGGTTTTTGCACTTCTGGCGCGGTTGGCTGCGGGCGGGTGAACGTATCGTGGCACAGCAGCGCGGCGACACGTACATACTCAATCACCTCCTCCAGCGACTGCTCCAGCTCCTCCTGGTCTTCATCTTCTTCGTAACCGAGCTGTGCGATGGTGCGCAGATCATCGATTGCTTCGCCGGTTTCGCCGGTGACTTTATCCAGTTTAGGCTGTGTTACGCCCAGGCCGAGCAGAAAATGGTTAACCCAGCCCGCCAGCGCGTCGGCACGGTCAAATACAGTGATGTCGTCGTCAGCAGGCAGCAGCAGCTGAAACAGGAAGCCTTCATCTTCCAGCGTAGTCGCCGTATGCTCGTGTAGTTCCGCCAGCGGCACGGCAAGAGTGTGTGAAAACGCCATGCCTTCGTTAGCCAGATCGTGTACCAGCGTCTTCCAGCTGGTGTCCTGGTTACCACCGCAGAGGATCCCGCTCAGCAGGCCATGCATTTCCGCGGGCGTCATTCCAACGCCCTGCTGTGAGAGCACCGCCGCGAGCGCGTTGTAATCGGGGGTTGCGTTCTGTAAGGACATAAGTTTTCATCGTCGTTGGCAGAATAAGTTCGTGTTATGCTACCACTAGCTGCCTCAAGGTTTCCAGAAAAGGGGTTGTATCTTATTTCGTGGGTCTATATAGTTGCCCGCCTCCCAAGCCATTGACTGCTAAGGGAGTTGCGAGCGAAGTAATCAGTCAGGAAGGTGGCATGTCTGCACAACCGGTAGATTTACAAATTTTTGGTCGTTCGTTGAGAGTAAATTGTCCGCCAGAGCAGCAAGATGCGCTCAATAGCGCGGCTGAAGATCTCAATCAACGGTTGCAAGATCTAAAAGTTCGCACTAGAGTCACCAATACAGAACAACTGGTGTTCATCGCCGCGTTAAACGTCTGCCACGAGCTGGCGCAAGAGAAAGTGAAAACGCGCGATTATGCTGCTAATATGGAACAGCGTATCCGTATGTTGCAGCAGACGATTGAACAGGCATTAGTTGAGCAGGGTCGCATCTCTGAGCGTGAGGGTGCGAAGTTCGAATAAAACTTCATGGTTGCTATACTTAAGTAACGGTGAGGTAAATTTTCTCTGAGATGTTTGCATGTGGGCCAGTCCCCTGAGCCGATATTTCGAAAAAACAGAATGTGACGCTCGTAACCTGTGTGCATGCTCGGTTCGTCCGAGAAGCCTGATGGTTATGACGGCATGTTCACCTTGAACCAAGGGTTCAAGGGTTACAGCCTACGGCGGCATCTCGGAGATCTCTCTTCCTGTAGTCCTGCTTTTTTCCCCTGACTGACATGTTATAGTCGCTCAACAGCGACTTATCCGGCGGGGAAATCATGTCTGAACCTTCCATGTCTGAACCTTCAATGACCCAGCGTCAGGCGATTCGCCAGCATGTGCGACATCTGCGACGGGCACTTACCGATGAGCAGCAAACGCAGGCCGCTGAGCAGCTCGCTGAACATGCGCTCAACTACGCCCCGGTGACTGAAGCGCGCAATATCGCCCTGTTTCTGTCGGTGGATGGCGAACTGAATACCCGTCCGCTGATTGCCCGCCTCTGGCATCTGAAGAAAACGGTCTGTCTGCCGGTTTTACACCCCTTCTCCCCCGGTAATTTGTTGTTTCTGCGCTATTCGCCCGATACCCCATTGCTCAAAAATAAGCTGCGCATTCCTGAACCGCCGCTGGATATCCGGCAGGTGATCACCCTTGATCAACTGGATCTGATGATGGTGCCGCTGGTGGCGTTTGATCAGCATGGACAGCGTCTGGGGATGGGCGGCGGCTTTTATGATCGCACCCTGCAGAACTGGCGGCAGCACGGTTTTTTGCCGGTGGGCCTGGCACACGATTGTCAGCAGGTCGATAGCCTGCCGGTGGCAGAATGGGATGTGCCGTTGCCGGCGGTAATGACGCCATCAAAACTCTGGCAGTGGGAGTAGAAGAGTCGCTTTTGCAGACAAGTGAAAACCCATACCTGGGCGCATCTGGCAGCAATAAAATAGCTTAACGCGCAGGGAACATGGTCAGAAGAGGAAAGCGTCCCGCCGCCCGGATAAAAACGCCGGGAGCGTTTTTAAACAACGCAACGCGTTGGCCCGGTTACGGGCGCACCTCAGGGATGAGGTGCGTAATCGCGCGGGCCGGGCATGCCATGGATGGCGGCTTTTGCATCTTTCCGATCTGACCGTGTTCTCTTCGCAGTCTCGGTCTTACAGCAAATCGGGAGAGCCTGTATTAACTACCTGAAGAGACGCGACTAAGCGCCTGTTCAGGTTGATAGCGCTTAGTAAAGCAGACGGGCGCGGATGGTACCCGGAATCGCCTTCATCAGTTGCAGCGCGTTCTCAGCCACTTCCGGCTCTGCATCAATGTCGATCACCACATAGCCCATAAACGGCGAGGTTTGCAGATACTGGGCGGCGATGTTGATGCCCTGCTCGGCAAAAATCTGGTTGATAGCCGTCAGCACGCCAGGGCGGTTCTCATGGATATGCAGCAGACGACTGGCGCTGATACCGTGAATCGGCAGTGACACTTCGGGGAAGTTAACAGCCGAGAGAGTCGAGCCGTTATCGGAGTATTTCGCCAGCTTGCCCGCCACTTCAATGCCGATGTTCTCCTGCGCTTCTTCCGTCGAGCCGCCAATGTGCGGCGTCAGGATCACGTTGTCGAACTCACTCAGTGGAGAGATAAACGGCTCGCTGTTGGTAGCTGGCTCGCTCGGGAAGACGTCGATGGCTGCGCCACCCACATGCTTGCTGGCCAGCGCATCGCACAGCGCCGGGATATCCACCACCGTGCCGCGTGAGGCGTTAATCAGCAGCGCGCCAGGCTTCATCTGCGCCAGCTGCTCTGCACCAATCATATCCTGTGTAGAGACGGTTTCCGGCACGTGCAGGCTGACCACATCGCTCATGTTGAGGAGATCGGCCAGATGGCGTACCTGCGTGGCATTACCCAGCGGCAGCTTGTTTTCAATGTCGTAGAAGAAAACATGCATACCCAGGCTTTCTGCCAGCACGCCCAGCTGCATTCCGATGTGGCCGTAACCGATAATACCCAGTTTTTTGCCACGCGCTTCAAATGAGCCTTTGGCAATCTTATTCCAGATGCCACGGTGTGCTTTCGCATTCGCTTCCGGGATGCCACGCAGCATCAGCAGCATCTCACCAATCACCAGCTCCGCAACCGAGCGGGTATTTGAGAACGGCGCATTGAACACGGGAATACCCCGGCTGGCAGCCGCCTGCAGATCAACCTGGTTGGTGCCGATACAGAAACAGCCAACGGCGACCAGCTTTTCAGCCGCCGCAAAAATCTCTTCAGTGAGCTGGGAGCGGGAACGGATACCAATAAAGTGTGCATCACGGATCGATGCTTTTAACGCGTCGGAGTCCAGTGCGCCCTTATGGAATTCGATGTTGGTATAGCCTGCAGCCCGCAGGTTCTCCAGCGCGCTCTGATGGACACCTTCCACCAGCAGGAACTTAATCTTATCTTTTTCCAGTGATACCTTTGCCATTTCCCGATCCTATTCAGCATTCAATGAGGACTACCATAAGCCAGCCTTCTGTCAAAATATCAAAAAAATCGCGTCGGGCAATACAAACGATTGCCCGGCCGCCAGCACGGCAGCGGCTGACGGCAGCACATTGCCGGACAAAATAAGGAGGTCGGACTGGAAGAGAGAACGAACCCGCTGCCGATGACGGTTATGTGACATAAGTCACCAAATTTCACCGCAGCGAGAAAAGATGATTTGCAGGCAGAAATAACCGACGCCGCATCGACGCCGGACAGATCATTTTTTGATGGTTTTCACGCCATCAGGCCCGCCAATCAGTGCAATATCGGCACCACGCGCGGCAAAAAGGCCCACGGTAACGACGCCAGGCAAGGCGTTGATGGTTTTTTCCAGCTCAATGGGATCGAGAATGCGCAGATTATGCACATCGAGAATAATGTTGCCGTTATCGGTGACCACGTTCTGACGATACTCAGGCAAGCCGCCCATTTTCACCAGCTGACGCGCCACATAACTGCGCGCCATCGGGATCACCTCGACCGGCAGCGGGAAACGGCCCAGCACATCGACCTCTTTTGAAGCGTCAGCGATACAGATAAAGGTTTCAGCCACGGCGGCCACGATCTTTTCGCGCGTCAGCGCCGCGCCGCCGCCTTTGATCATCTGCATCTGTGGGTTGATCTCATCCGCGCCATCTACGTACACCGACAGCAGGTCAATCTCGTTCAGGTCGAACACCTGAATACCCAGGCTCTTCAGCTTCTGGGTTGAGGCATCCGAGCTGGAGACGGCACCTTCAATCTGATGCCTGACCGTGGCAAGCGCATCGATAAAGTGGGCAGCGGTGGATCCGGTGCCCACACCAACAACGGTGCCCGGCTGCACGTACTCAAGTGCAGCCCAGCCAACGGCTTTTTTCAGTTCATCCTGGGTCATGGTATGTTTAAAACCTGTGCGACAACGAAGTGCGCGTAGTATAAAACAAGGCTTGCTGAAAATGCTCGGCTGACCGACGCGGATTTATCGCTTTGGAAGCCAGCCCACAAAAAACAAGAGAGCCATCACAGGTGATACTTTTGTGGCATAGTGACATCCATCCTGAAGGAGAGAGAAGAATAATGAAACGCCCGGATTATCGAACGCTTCAGGCGCTGGATTCAGTGATCCGCGAACGCGGATTTGAGCGTGCCGCTCAAAAATTATGTATCACCCAGTCAGCGGTTTCACAGCGTATCAAGCAGCTGGAGAATCTGTTTGGTCAGCCGCTGCTGGTGCGCACGGTGCCACCACGTCCGACCGAACAGGGTCAGAAACTGCTGGCGTTGCTGCACCAGGTGGAACTGCTGGAAGAGGAGTGGCTGGGCGATGAGAACAGTGGCACCACGCCACTGCTGCTGTCGCTGGCGGTCAATGCCGACAGTCTGGCGACCTGGCTGCTGCCTGCACTGAAGGATGTGCTGGCAGATTCACCCGTACGCCTGAATCTGCAGGTCGAAGATGAAACCCGCACCCAGGAGCGTCTGCGTCGTGGTGAAGTGGTGGGTGCGGTGAGTATTCAGCCACAGCCGCTGCCCAGTTGCCTGGTGGATCAGCTCGGTGCGCTCGACTACCTGTTTGTGGCGTCGCGTGACTTTGCCGATCGCTTCTTCCCCAACGGCGTCACCCGCTCTGCCCTGCTGAAAGCGCCTGCGGTGGCGTTTGACCATCTTGATGATATGCATCAGGCCTTCCTGCAACAGAACTTTGATCTCTCACCGGGCAGTGTGCCCTGCCACATCGTGAACTCCTCTGAAGCCTTTGTGCAGATGGCGCGACAGGGTTCGACCTGCTGTATGATCCCGCATCTGCAGATTGAGCGTGAGCTGGCGAGCGGTGAGTTAATAGATCTGACGCCAGGCTTGTGTCAGCGCCGGATGCTCTACTGGCATCGTTTTGCGCCGGAAAGCCGGTTAATGCGTCGGGTGACCGATGCGCTGATTGCGCATGGACATCGGGTGCTGCGTCAGGATGACGTCGCAGCCTGAAAACAAAAACGGGGCGAAAGCCCCGTTTTTACTGCTGACAAATTATGCCCCGAACGGCTGTAAGGATGGATCGGCTCAGGGAACAAGGTCAGATCGGAAAGGCGCTTAAGCCAATCCCTGGCCGCTCGGCCCGCGCCGTCCATGGCGCGGGACGCTTTCCTCCTCTGACCATGTTCCCTTCGCTTTGAATTTATTCATTGCGGTCAGATCCTGAGATTCATCGGCAGTCTTAACGGGGCATCAGCCCCGTTTTGCACTATGGCGTATTGGGCTTGATCTCAAACACCACATCAACCTGATCGTCAAAGTTGATGCTCTGCTGATCGTAGGTCTCCTGCGCCGAGGTATCTGCCGCTGCAGCCGCTTTATACATACGGTTCATCGGCATCGGCTGATAGTTAGCGACCTGATAACGAATGCTGTAGATCGATCCCAGCTTCGCGTTAAAGCCTTCAGCCAGCTGTGATGCCTGCTGAGTCGCATTTTTAATCGCTGCTTTACGCGCCTGCTCTTTGTAGCTCTCCGGATTTGCCACGCCTAACTCGACGCTACGCACCTCATTCAGACCGGACTTCAGCGCCCCGTCCAGCAGATCATTCAGCTTGTCCAGCTGACGCAGGGTTACCTGCACCTGACGCACCGCACGGTAGCCTTTCAGGACGGATTTACCCTCTTTGGTGTAATCGTACTCAGGCTGGGTGCTCAGGTTTGCCGCATCAATATCTTTCTTCTCAATGTCGTTTTTTTGCAGAAAATCGAAATATTGTGCAACCCGGCTATCCGCCTGCTTTTTCGCATCTGCGGCATCTTTTGACGACACGTTCACAACGATAGAGAGCGTGGCGATATCGGGACGGGCATCGACCGTTGCCTTGCCTGAGGTCACCACGTGTGGCCCGTTCGGTAACTCATCAGCGTGTACGCCAGGCAATGCCCCGGCGCTCATGATTGCGGCCAGAGCCAATGCTTTCAGTTTCATGAAAGTCCTCCTTGAAAAGGTACTATGACGGCTTCCAACCGGCGAAGCCCAACAGCGCATCGGTATGCGCCATGCTTTGAGTGGTCATTATGGCAAAAGTTCGGCCTCCGCGCGGCAATAACCGCACCGGATCGACGTTGCGATCAAAATCCGGCAATGCCCTGGCGCGCCAGTTGCAGGGCGATAAACCACATCACCGCGCCTACCAGCAGGTTAATGATGCGCTGGGCTTTGGCGGTGCGCAGGCGTGGTGACAGCCAGGCGGCCAGCAGCGCCAGACCAAAGAACCACAGGATCGACGCACTGATGGTGCCCAGCGCAAACCACTGACGCGCGGTGGTGGTCGGCAACTGACCGCCAAGACTGCCCAGCACCACAAAGGTATCGAGATAGACGTGCGGATTGAGCCAGGTCACTGCCAGCAGCGTCGCGATAATGCGTCCCCTGCTCTGCTTTAATGGCTCACCATCCGCCAGATCGGCGTCGCCGCGAAAAGCGCTACGCAGTGCGCCCCAGCCATACCACAACAGAAAGGCTACGCCCGCCCAGGTGATCACCATCAGCAGCAGTGGAGACTGGCTCAGCAAGGCACTGCCGCCAAAGATCCCACCGCAGATCAGCAGAATATCACTCAGCGAGCAGAGGGCCGCCGTCATCAGATGATACTGACGCTTCACGCCCTGATTCATCACAAAAGCGTTCTGCGGTCCCAGCGGCAGAATCAGCGCGGCGCCCAGGGCAAGCCCCTGAAAATAGAGAGATAACACAGGATTATTTCCTCACATCGTTAGAGGAGGAGAAGTATAAAGAGAGAGGATGATTAGCGGAAATTGAAAGAATTAATCTGCGATTAGCAAAATGAATGGGCGACAGACGCCGCCCACTTAAAGATTACTGTGGCTGAACCTGGGTTGCTTCTGCTTCAGGCGTCGGCTTCTGATGCAGATGCACATCCATCTGCGGATAAGGAATACCAATCCCTTTTCCATCCAGCGCACGCTTAAAGTTCTTCAGCAGATCCCAGTAAACGTCCTGCAGGTCGCCGCTATTGCTCCAGCAACGCACCACAAAGTTCATAGAGGAGGCTGCCAGTTCGTTAAGACCGATCTGGATACCTTTATCTTTCAGCACGCGGCTATCCGCTTCAACAACCTGTTGCAGTAAGGCGATCACTTCATCCACATCCGCCTCGTAAGCCACGCCAATGATAAATTCATTACGGCGAACCGGTTCACGCGAGAAGTTGACGATGTTCCCGCTGATGATCTTGCCGTTTGGCACCACCACGATTTTGCCGTCTGCCGTTCTCAGCGTGGTGGAGAAAATCTGCACATGCAGCACGGTTCCCATAACGCCGCCCAGATCGACGAACTCGCCGGTGCGAAACGGACGGAAGGTGACCAGCAGAACGCCTGCAGCAAGGTTAGAGAGTGACCCCTGCAGCGCCAGACCCACGGCCAGACCCGCAGCACCCAGCACGGCAATCACCGAGGCGGTCTGCACACCGATGCGTCCCAGCGCTGCGATAACGGTGAAGGCGATAACCCCATAGCGCACCAATGCGGAGAGGAAGTCCGCCACGGTAGCGTCTATGTGACGGGCGCGCAGCAGGCGATTTACGGCATTAGAAATGATACGGGCGATAATCATCCCGATAATAATGATGGCAATAGCTGCAACGATATTTACGGCATAGCTGATGATCAGCGCCTGATTGCGAACCAGCCAGTTACCTGCGTTGTTTAAGCCGTCGACGACGTGTAACTCTTCCATTAATAAGCCCTGTTGTTAGATTCCCACCGGGAATGAAAAAACTGCCAGATGACATCCGACACCCTGCCATCAAGGGTAATCAATTATCTCCTTAAGCGCCAAACCGACCGGCGTTTAACCCTGTTTTTCCAGAAATTGTGCATAAAAAAAGGCCCTTTCGGGCCTTTTTTGTACGGTAACGACTCTTCAGTTACAGCACGTCGACAGCGTTAAGCTCTTTGAAAGCCTGCTCCAGACGCACTACCATAGAGGCCTGGGCTGAACGCAGCCAGACGCGTGGGTCGTAGTATTTTTTGTTTGGCTTGTCAGCGCCTTCCGGGTTACCCAGCTGCGACTGCAGATAGCCCTCGTTCTTTTTGTAGTACTGCAGGATGCCGTCCCAGGTTGCCCATTGGGTATCGGTATCGATGTTCATCTTGATCACGCCGTAGCTGATAGACTCTTCGATTTCTGCAGCAGAAGAACCTGAACCGCCGTGGAAAACGAAGTCCAGCGCGTTGTGCGGCAGGCCATGTTTTTCACACACATATTTCTGCGAATCGCGCAGAATGGTTGGGGTCAGTTTCACGTTGCCTGGCTTGTAAACGCCGTGTACGTTACCGAATGAAGCCGCAATGGTGAAGCGCGGGCTGATAGCATTCAGTTTTTCGTACGCGTAGTTCACATCTTCTGGCTGGGTGTAGAGTGCAGATGCGTCCATGTGGCTGTTATCAACGCCATCTTCTTCACCACCGGTGCAGCCCAGTTCGATTTCCAGCGTCATGTCGAGTTTCGCCATGCGCGCCAGATATTTGCTGCTGATCTCGATGTTCTCTTCCAGTGACTCTTCTGACAGGTCGATCATGTGAGAAGAGAAGAGTGGCTTACCGTTTTTCTGGAAGTACTCTTCACCTGCGTCCAGCAGACCGTCGATCCATGGCAGCAGTTTCTTGGCACAGTGGTCAGTGTGCAGGATAACCGGCACGCCATACTGCTCAGCCATCAGGTGAACATGGTGCGCACCCGCGATAGCGCCGAAAATTGCCGCGCCCTGTGGTTTGTCAGTCTTGAAGCCTTTACCCGCGATAAATGCAGCACCGCCGTTAGAGAACTGGATGATGATTGGCGCTTTAACTTTCGCCGCTGCTTCCAGTGCCGCATTGATGGAGTCAGTGCCGACGCAGTTTACGGCTGGCAGTGCGAATTTGTTCTCTTTCGCAACTTTGAAGATCTTCTGTACGTCATCACCAGTGACAACGCCGGGTTTTACGAAATCAAAAATTTTAGACATGATTGTGTCCTGTTTCGTGACCGTTGTTCCCCTTGAGGAACGTCGATTTAAACGCCCAGACGGGCAAGACTTCAGGCGATGCCGCCAGGCATCGCCCCCAAAGGATTACTGCTTCGCACGCTCTTCCAGCATGGCAACTGCAGGCAGTTTTTTGCCTTCCACGAACTCAAGGAACGCGCCGCCGCCGGTAGAGATGTAGGAAATTTTGTCTTCAATGCCGAACAGGTCGATAGCCGCTAAGGTATCGCCGCCGCCTGCAACAGAGAAGGCATCGCTGTCTGCAATGGCGTTAGCCACGATCTCGGTGCCTTTACGGAAATTAGGGAACTCAAACACGCCCACCGGGCCGTTCCACAGGATGGTTTTAGCATCCTTCAGGATGGCAGCCATCGCCTGTGCGGTTTCATCACCAAAGTCCATAATCTCTTCGTTATCCGCAACTTCCGAAACCTTTTTCACAGTAGCGGTCGCAGTTTCAGAGAATTCTGTGCCAACGCGTGAATCAGTTGGAACCGGAATACCGTGCTGATCGCGCAGGCCTTTAGCCGCTTCAACGAAATCTGGCTCATACAGGGATTTGCCGACGTTGTTGTCGATAGCGACGAAGGTGTTGGCAATGCCGCCGCCCACAATCACGGTGTCCGCGATTTTGACCAGAGATTGCAGCACGTCAAATTTGGTAGAGACTTTTGAGCCCCCTACCACAGCCACCAGCGGACGCTCCGGGTTGCTCATGACTTTACCCAGCGCTTCCAGTTCTGCAGAGAGCAGCGGGCCAGCACAGGCGATAGGGGCAAATTTGCCGACGCCGTGGGTAGAAGCCTGTGCGCGGTGCGCGGTACCAAAGGCGTCCATCACAAAGACGTCGCACAGAGCAGCATATTTTTTAGACAGTGCTTCGTCATCTTTCTTTTCGCCTTTGTTAAAGCGAACGTTTTCCAGCACAACCAGTTCGCCAGCGCCGACTTCAACGCCATCGAGGTAATCTTTTGCCAGGGTCACGGTGGTGCCGCTAAGCTTGTCTTTCAGGTAGTTAACTACCGGCAGCAGCGAGAACTCTTCATTGTATTCACCTTCGGTCGGACGACCCAGGTGAGAGGTAACCATTACTTTCGCGCCCTGTTTCAACGCCGCTTCAATGGTTGGCAGAGAAGCACGGATACGTGCATCAGACGTCACTTTACCTTCTTTAACCGGTACGTTCAGATCGGCACGGATCAGAACGCGTTTACCAGCCAGATCCAGATCGGTCATCTTAATTACAGACATGGTGAATCCTCTCGTTGATTCTCATAAGTTTTGCCAGACGCATACCGCGTCTTACCTGAAACCGCTTGCGGCCATCGCTAACGTCGTGTCGAGCATTCGGTTAGCAAAGCCCCATTCGTTGTCACACCAGACCAGGGTCTTGATAAGGTGTTGACCGCTGACCCGCGTTTGTGTTCCGTCCACAATGGCACTGTGCGGATCATGGTTAAAATCTACTGAGACTAACGGTAATTCCGTATAGTCAACTATACCACGAAATGTCCCTTCTGCCGCGCTTCGCAACAGGGTGTTAACTTCACACGCCGTCACCGCCTGATGCACAGAAACGCTGAGATCAATGGCCGTCACGTTAATCGTCGGGACGCGAACGGCTATCGCCTCGAAGCGATCGTTGAATTTCGGAAAAATACGGGTAATGCCTGCCGCCAGGCGAGTGTCCACCGGAATGATCGACTGACTGGCTGCACGCGTACGGCGCAGATCGCTGTGATAGGCGTCGATCACCTGCTGATCGTGCATCGCCGAGTGGATCGTGGTGACGGTGCCGGATTCGATACCAAACGCATCATCCAGCAGTTTAATCACCGGGATAATGCAGTTAGTGGTACAGGAAGCGTTGGAGACGATGCGGTCACTGGCGGTGAGTAACTGCTGGTTAACGCCATACACCACTGTGGCGTCGAGATCGTTTCCGCCGGGATGAGAGAACAGCACTTTTTTGGCGCCAGCCTGAAGATGCGCTTCGCCATCAGCGCGTGAGCCATAGACGCCGGTGCAGTCCAGCACCACATCCACGTCGAGTTCACGCCACGGCAGATCGGCAATGGCTGCACGGTGCAAAATGCGCAGGGTATCGCCACCCACCCACATTACATCGCGCTCCTGGCGGACATCGAAAGCAAAACGGCCATGGCTGGTATCGTATTTCAGCAGATGCGCCATACCGGTGGCTTCTGCCAGCTCGTTAATCGCGACCACGGTGATCTCTGCACGTCGGCCCGTTTCATACAGCGCGCGCAGGACGTTGCGTCCAATCCGGCCAAAACCATTTATCGCTACCCGTACCGTCATTTCTCTCCTGCCACGTCAGACTGAAAAAAACGTGCCGTTAGCCTGAGCGTTTCACTGCATTTTGTACAGGAGATTCTTACCCGGCATTGTCCGAAACCAGGGCGATTTGCCTGGCGACTGAAACGGTTCAGCTACAATAATAGAAGGAAGGAATAACAGGAATGATTGTGATCAATCTGGCTGCTTAAATTTGGATCTGTGTCACAAATTAAGGCAAAAGGCGGTTATTACTGCAGGAATAAAAAAATAAAAGGGACGAAAATCTCGTCCCTCTGTTTTTACAGCCGGGCGGGAACAGGCCCGCCTGACCGGTTTTACGCCAGCAGCGCTTTCGCTTTCGCGACGACGTTGTCGACGGTAAAGCCAAACAGTTCGAACAGCTGATCGGCAGGTGCAGATTCGCCGAAGCTGGTCATGCCCACGATAGCGCCGTTCAGGCCGGTGTATTTGAACCAGTAATCAGCGATGCCCGCTTCGATTGCGACGCGGGCGCTGACCGCTTTTGGCAGCACGGATTCACGGTACTCATCACTCTGCTTGTCGAAGGCATCCGTTGATGGCATAGAGACCACGCGCACTTTGCGGCCTTCGCTGGTGAGTTTGTCCCAGGCACCGACAGCCAGCTCAACTTCGGAACCGGTGGCGATCAGGATCAGCTCAGGCGTGCCATCGCAATCTTTCAGCACGTAACCGCCGCGCGCTACGTTAGCCAGCTGTGCCGTGTCACGATCCTGCTGCGCCAGGTTCTGACGGGAGAAGATCAGCGCAGTCGGGCCATCTTTACGCTCAATGGCATATTTCCACGCCACCGCGGATTCAACCTGGTCACATGGACGCCACAGGCTCATGTTTGGCGTGGTGCGCAGGCTCGCCATCTGTTCAACCGGCTGGTGCGTCGGGCCATCTTCGCCCAGACCGATAGAGTCGTGGGTGTAGACCATGATCTGACGGATCTTCATCAGTGCCGCCATACGCGCTGCGTTACGCGCATATTCAACAAACATCAGGAAGGTCGCGGTGTAAGGCAGGAAGCCGCCGTGCAGCGCCAGGCCATTGGCGATTGCGGTCATACCGAACTCACGCACGCCGTAGTGGATGTAGTTACCCGCAGCATCTTCGTTGATCGGCTTAGAGCCAGACCAGATTGTCAGGTTGCTGGGTGCCAGATCGGCTGAGCCGCCCAGGTATTCCGGCAGAATTTTACCGAAAGCTTCAATAGCATTCTGTGAGGCTTTACGGCTGGCGATCTTCGCCGGGTTCGCCTGCAGCTGCTCAACGAACTTCTGCGACTCTTCCTGCCAGTTAGCTGGCAGTTCGTTGCTGACGCGGCGTTTAAACTCGGCAGCCAGTTCAGGATGAGCCTGTGCGTAAGCGGCGAATTTCTCATTCCATGCAGACTCTTTCGCCTGGCCCGCTTCTTTCGCGTCCCACTCAGCGTAGATATCAGAAGGAATAACGAACGGCGCGTGGGTCCAGCCCAGCTGTTTGCGGGTCAGTGCAACTTCATCATCACCCAGCGGTGCGCCGTGTGAATCATGGGTACCGGCTTTGTTCGGTGAACCAAAACCGATAACGGTTTTGCACATCAGCAGGGAAGGCTTGTCGCTGACGCTTTTCGCTTCCTCGATCGCTTTCGCAATCGCATCCGCATCGTGACCATCGACGCCGCGCACCACGTGCCAGCCATAAGCTTCAAAGCGCTTAGCGGTGTCGTCGGTGAACCAGCCATCAATGTGACCGTCGATAGAGATACCGTTGTCATCATAAAACGCCACCAGTTTGCCCAGCTTCAGCGTACCGGCCAGTGAGCAGACTTCGTGCGAGATACCTTCCATCATGCAGCCATCACCCATGAAGACATAGGTGTTGTGGTCTACGATGTCATGACCCGGACGGTTGAACTGTGCTGCCAGCGTGCGCTCAGCAATGGCAAAACCGACTGCGTTAGCGATGCCCTGCCCCAGCGGACCGGTAGTGGTTTCAACGCCCACGGTGTAGCCATATTCCGGGTGACCTGGAGTTTTTGAGTGCAGCTGACGGAAGTTTTCCAGTTCGCTCAGGGGCAGATCGTAGCCGGTCAGGTGCAACAGGCTATAGATCAGCATTGAGCCGTGACCGTTAGAGAGCACGAAACGGTCGCGGTCCGCCCACAGCGGGTTGGTTGGGTTGTGGTTCAGGTAGCCGCGCCAGAGTACTTCAGCGATGTCCGCCATGCCCATTGGGGCACCCGGATGTCCCGATTTCGCTTTCTGTACTGCATCCATACTTAACGCACGAATGGCGTTGGCAAGCTCTTTACGAGAGGGCATTTTCTACTCCAGGTCGGATTAATGCTTCGCACCTTAACTTATTGTTATTAATGAGTTACCGGGCAAAACAAGGAAAAAGTTGCCCATCAATGTACATGAGAAACGGGGCAAAAGTACATGCTGTAAAACGCTAAATGCAGCCGCTTCGTATGGCTTTTCCAGCCATATCTGCTAGCAAAGTGCAGACTGGCACGCTATAACCAAATCGTTTATTCACCTGTCTGAGTTTCAGGTGTTTGTTTTTCTTACCTTGTTATGAATGGGATACAGCATGAAAATCAAAAAAATGGTGTTAGCGCTTGGACTGACCACGCTGCTCAGTGGCTGTCAGGGTTTAGACAACAATGCGCTGATGCAGTCGGGCGCGCAGGCGTATCAGGCTTATACCCTCAGCGACGATCAGGTAAAACAGCTGAGCGATAAATCCTGTGAGCAGATGGACAAAGATAATCAGATTGCGCCTGCTAACAGTGATTATCAGCAGCGTCTGAACAAGATCGCGGCGGCGCTGGGCGATAACATCAACGGTGTACCGGCTAACTACAAGGTTTATCAGACCAAAGATGTCAACGCCTGGGCGATGGCAAATGGCTGTATTCGTGTTTACAGCGGTCTGATGGATATGATGACTGACAATGAAGTGGAAGGCGTGCTGGGTCATGAGATGGGTCACGTCGCGTTAGGTCATACGCGCAAGGCAATGCAACTGGCATATGCCACAACCGCGGCCCGCACCGCAGCCGCCTCGGTTGGCGGCGTGATTGGTTCACTGTCGCAGTCGCAGCTGGGTGAAATGGGTGAAAAACTGGTGAATGCGCAGTTCTCCCAGACGCAGGAGTCACAGGCGGATGACTTCTCCTATGATCTGATGAAGAAGCGCAATATCGATCCAATGGGCCTGGCCACCAGCTTTGAAAAGCTGGCGAAGATGGAACAGGGACGTCAGAGTTCGATGTTTGACTCACATCCCGCCTCTGAAGCGCGCGCCGCGCATATTCGTGAGAGAATTGCAGCCGACAGTAAGTAATCCCGCCTCTGAGCGCGCATGCATCCGGCGTGCGCGCTTAGCCGTGCGAAGTCCGCTAGCGCTTAAATATCTGATCCACCATCGAGCCCAGATCCAGCTTGTTGTCATGCAGCGCCTGTTCATCCATGTGTCCCTGCGGCGACATTTTATCAATCAGCTGCGGCAATAGCGCGGCCAGCGTACCCGATGCACCTTTCACATCGGTGCCGAGTTTGTCGGCCAGTGACTGCAGTTCATCCTGACCAAAAGCAGACTGAATCTCACTGTGGCCAACCGGATGGTTATCGCCGGTGCCGATCCAGGAACCAAACACCTCACCCAGCCCGCCCTGCTGGAATTTTTGCAGCAGCACTTCAATACCGCCCTGCTCCTGCACCCAATGCCAGACAGCCTGTAACTGTCCCGGCGGATGCCCTTCACTCTGGTTGCCATCCAGTGCGCCAGCCAGTTCATCAAGAAAGCCCATGATTATCTCCACTACGCCATTTTTACGCTGTAAGTTTAGTTGCAGATAGGGGTTCGCGCCTGACGGTTACCCGTCGGGGTCAGAAGGGAATCGATCGGATCATGGCAAAGAGAGGAAGATCACAGCAGCGGCGTCCGCCCGACGGACAGGACGCCGCGTTCAGCGCCTGCCGGACTGAAGCCGGCAGGCAGCAGGCATCAGCCTTTGTTTACAGCCTGAACATGCAGCATATCCAGCGCCAGCGTAGCCGCTGCCAGTGCCGTCAGATCAGCATGATCGTAACCCGGTGCGACTTCCACCAGATCCATGCCGACAATGTTCATGCCCTGCAGGCCACGGATCAGCTTGGTCGCTTTATCGGTGGTCAGCCCGCCAATCACCGGCGTGCCGGTGCCAGGTGCATGCGCCGGATCCAGACAGTCGATATCGAAGGTCAGATAGACCGGCAGATCGCCGACGGTGCGTTTCACTTCGGCGAGGATATCGTCAACGCTGCGGTCATTGACCTGCGCCGCATCCAGCACGTTGAAGCCCAGGCTCTTGTCGAATTCGGTACGGATACCAATCTGCACTGAGTGCTGCGGATCGATCAGACCCTCTTTCGGCGCGGTAAAGAACATGGTGCCGTGGTCGAAGGTCGGGCCGTTGGAGTAGGTGTCGGTATGCGCATCAAAGTGCACCAGCGCCATCTTGCCGAAGTGTTTTGCATGGGCGCGCAGCAGTGGCAGTGTGACGTAGTGGTCGCCGCCAAAGGTCATCATGCGCTTGCCATTGGCCAGCAGTTTTTCAGCATGGGCCTGCAATTTGTCGGAGAGATCCTGCGAATCACCGAAGGCGTAAACCAGATCGCCGCAATCGACGACGTTCAGACGCTGACGCAGGTCGAAATCCCACGGCCAGCGGCAGCCTTCCCAGGCCAGATTGGTGGAGATCTGGCGAATCGCGCCCGGACCCAGGCGGCTGCCCGGACGACCCGAGGTCGCGGCATCAAACGGCACGCCGGTGATAACCCATTCGGCGTCGCTGTCGTAAGGCTGAAAATTCAGCGGAAAACGCATGAAACCAAAGGCGTTAGAAACCAGGGAGTTGTCGTACTGATTGCCAAGCGTGTTATACATAATTGCTCTCTCTATGTGCGTAAGTCGGGCCAGCCCGCAAACCATTAAGGTTGAGATGAAAAAAATCCCCTCCGCGTCGTTAGGCCCGACGAGGAAGGGATTGAGTGAGTCAGATTATCGACATAGTTAACGGCAACTGCAATATGCGATTACCGGTCGCCAGGATCGATTATTCATCTTCTAAATAGGTATAGCCGTAGAGGCCGCTCTCGAACTCTTCCAGGAACTGCGCGCGCAGCTCTTCGTCGAGATCGGATGCCTGAACCTGATTGCGGAACAGCGCCATCAGCTCGTTGGGATCAAGCTGCACGTAACGCAGCATATCCGCTACGGTGTCGCCTTCATCGGAGAGTTGCACTTCCACATCGCCATTTTCGCGTGCGTAGACATCCACCGCTTCGGTGTCACCAAACAGGTTATGCATGTTGCCCAGAATTTCCTGGTAAGCACCCACCATAAAGAAGCCCAGCATGGGTGGGTTATCAAGGTCATATTCCGGCATCGGCATGGTCGTCGCGATACCGTCGCCATCCACGTAGTGATCGATGGTGCCATCGGAGTCACAGGTGATGTCGAGCAGCACGGCACGGCGCTCCGGCTTCTTGTTCAGCCCTTCCAGCGGCAGTACCGGGAACAGCTGATCGATACCCCACGCATCCGGCATTGACTGGAACAGCGAGAAGTTAACGTAAATCTTATCCGCCATCCGCTCCTGCAGTTCGTCGATGATTGGACGGTGTGCACGGTTGCTCGGATCGAGATGCTGCTGAATATAGTGGCAGATGCTCAGATAGAGCTGCTCAGCCCATGAACGCTGCTTGAGATCGTAGGTGCCTGACGAGTAGCCGGTATGGATATCAAACAGATCCATCTGGCTGTCATGCAGCCATTCACGCAGCGAACGGCGGGTACTTGGCTCGTGCATCTCCTGCCAGGTTTCCCACATGCTGAGGATCGGGCGCGGCGCATCCGCATCCGGCGTTTCAGGTTCGCTGAACTCGTTGCGCTCCACACCAATGATGTTGGAGACCAGCACCGTGTGGTGCGCGGTTACCGCACGGCCCGACTCGGTGATCACCGTCGGATGCTCCAGACCGTGCTCATCACAGGCAGCACCAATCGCCCAGATTACGTTGTTGGCATACTCATTCAGGCCGTAGTTGACCGAGCAGTCAGACTGCGAGCGCGTTCCTTCGTAATCGACGCCCAGACCGCCGCCGACGTCGAAACATTTGATGTTGACGCCCAGCTTGGCCAGTTCGACATAGAAGCGCGCCGACTCACGCACGCCGGTAGCGATGTCGCGGATGTTGGACATCTGCGAGCCCAGATGGAAATGCAGCAGCTGCAGGCTGTCGATGCGACCCGCTTCGCGCATGATCTCAACCAGTTTCAGCACCTGGGTGGCTGACAGGCCAAACTTCGACTTTTCGCCGCCGCTCGACTGCCATTTACCGGAGCCCTGCGAAGCCAGACGCGCACGGATACCAAGACGCGGCACCACATTCAGACGCTCTGCTTCTTCCAGCACCAGCCGCACTTCGGTCATCTTCTCCAGCACCAGATAGACCTTATGGCCCATCTTCTCACCGATCAGCGCCAGACGAATATATTCGCGATCTTTATAGCCGTTACAGACGATCACCGAACGGGTCTGACCGGCGTGCGCCAGCACCGCCATCAGCTCGGCTTTTGAGCCCGCTTCCAGTCCCAGCGGTTCGCCGGAGTGGATCAGGGACTCAATCACGCGTTTGTGCTGGTTAACTTTAATCGGGTAAACCAGGAAGTAGTCGCCTTTGTAACCGTAGGATTCACGCGCACGTTTAAAGGCGGCGTTAATGGAACGCAGACGATGTTGCAGGATCTGCGGGAAGCAGAATAAAGCAGGCAGACGCTGGCCCTGCGCTTCGCGCTCTTTGACCAGACGAGCTAAATCGACGCGCACGTCAGGACGATCCGGATCGGGACAGACACTGATGTGGCCCAGTTCGTTAACGTCGTAATAGTTGTTGCCCCACCAGGCGATGTTGTACGTACGCAACATTTTGCTCGCATCCTGATCGTTCATTGCAACCTCCTGCATGGAGCGGAGTGTACCCTGTTCGCCAGCTGACGAACCTTTGATATTCTTCATGTCGTCAGACATCGCGAACCTCAATTTTCCGTTGAAAGATGAAACTGTTAACCGGCTTTATGGCCGCTAATCTGAAAACCTGTTGCCACATTAAACGCAATGTCCTGTTCACCTGACGTTGCCGTCAGCGCGATTCACGCATGAGAGTTAAGTGTAAAACACCCGGGCCATCTCCGTTTAAACAGAGAACATTTAACTGATCTGTATTGACCATGGATAACCTGCGTCGTTCCGCTGCGCGTGCGCAGAGAAGAGACAAAACCGATCGAGCAGAGATAAAGATTAGCCTGCGCCTGTGTCGGTAAAATTACCGCATCGGACATCGCGTCGGCAGGAAAGAGAAACAGATGGGAGGCAGGAGAGAGCCAGCGCAGCGCCGCAGCGCAGAGAACCGGAAGAAGAAAAAGCGTGGTTCATTACTTGTATCACCTCCGCATATGCCAGGGGCACATGGAAAACAACCTGGGTGAAAGCCAGACCAGAGTCTGACAGGCGCGACGCAAACAGTGGCGTCATCCTTGCTGCTGCTATCAAAGCAGCGGCGTTTTATACAGTTTACAGCCCTAAAATGCAAAAATATTATCGGGGAATTGCGTGTAGCGTCAGCAAATTATGCCGATAACAGAGACAGGTTAAATGCTGAAACAGAAAAAGGGCTGGTAATTGGTTTACCCTCTATCCTAAAATAGCCGTCCAGATGGTTTTCCATCTAAACAGGTTACTATCCAGGCGGTGTTGGCCTGCTTTGCTGACACAACCTCACTGCTCGCGGCTTTGCCTGAAGGGGCGTCAGGTCAGACCACCTCACTGGCGCTATGCAGTCGTACTCAAACCATATTTAAGGTAAAGAACAGAATGGCTAAACACCTTTTTACGTCCGAGTCTGTATCAGAAGGACATCCCGATAAAATCGCCGACCAGATCTCCGATGCTGTGCTGGATGCGATCCTTGAACAGGATCCTAAAGCGCGCGTGGCCTGCGAAACCTACGTTAAAACCGGTATGGTGCTGGTTGGCGGTGAAATCACCACCAGCGCCTGGGTTGATATCGAAGAGATCACCCGTAAAACCGTACGTGAAATCGGCTATGTCCATTCCGATATGGGCTTTGACGCCAACTCCTGCGCGGTATTAAGCGCGATTGGTAAACAGTCTCAGGATATCAATCAGGGCGTTGACCGTACCGATCCGCTGGAACAGGGCGCGGGCGACCAGGGCCTGATGTTCGGCTATGCCACTAACGAAACAGACGTGCTGATGCCTGCGCCGGTGACCTATGCGCACCGTCTGGTACAGCGTCAGGCTGAAGTGCGTAAAAATGGCACCCTGCCGTGGCTGCGTCCGGATGCCAAGAGCCAGGTCACTTTCCAGTATGACGATGGCAAAATCGTGGGCATCGATGCAGTTGTGCTCTCTACCCAGCACGCTGAATCCATCAGCCAGAAAGATCTGCAGGAAGCAGTGATGGAAGAGATCATCAAGCCGGTTCTGCCTGCAGAGTGGCTGAGCGCCTCGACCAAATATCACATCAACCCAACCGGTCGCTTTGTGATCGGCGGCCCGATGGGCGATTGCGGTCTGACCGGTCGTAAAATCATCGTAGACACCTACGGCGGTATGGCACGTCATGGTGGCGGTGCGTTCTCGGGTAAAGATCCATCTAAAGTTGACCGCTCTGCAGCCTATGCGGCACGTTACGTGGCGAAAAACATCGTAGCGGCCGGCCTGGCTGACCGTTGTGAAATCCAGGTCTCCTACGCTATCGGCGTGGCTGAACCCACTTCTATCATGGTGGAAACCTTCGGCACCGAGAAAATCTCTACCGAACAGCTGACGCTGCTGGTGCGCGAATTCTTCGACCTGCGTCCATATGGTCTGATCCAGATGCTGGATCTGCTGCACCCAATCTATAAAGAGACCGCAGCTTACGGCCACTTTGGTCGTGAACATTTCCCATGGGAAAAAACCGACAAAGCTGCCCTGCTGCGTGAAGCGGCTGGCCTGTAAGGTTACCGACTGCAGATAAAAACCCTGCCACTACGGCAGGGTTTTTTATTGCCTTTTCAGCCCCATTGCTAACCGGAGCAATTTTGCTCCCGCTACCCTTCTGAACGACAGGCCAGCGCAAATTCTGGTGAGCGCGTGACGACAAAAAAACGCATCTGCCCGACATCTTCTTCTCTCTGCAGCAAATTTTCAGTTCTCAGCTACACTTCTTTTCGCTTTTTCTGACGACTAAATGTTAACGATTACAAATTGAAATGCTTTGTTTATCCGATATTTAGGAATTAACGCACGTAGTTATTCTGCTGAAAATGCGTTATTTTCAGCGTCGTCTGATAGCCAGTAAATAGAGCATTGTCAGAAACTTAATGAGTGCTATACCTCACTGGTTAATTAATCTTTCCGGGAAAAATATGCTGAATTTCAGGGTTTCAGCGTGTGTAAGCGATTACACTGATGTGATCAGGCTCACTTTTTTCCCGCAAAAGGTTTTTTAACATTGATAAAAACAATGATGGATAAACCTGGAGGCTAAAATGCCTGGCAATACACACAAAAGCAGAACTTCAAATAAGGCGATGACCTTATTTGTCTGCTTTCTGGCGGCCCTTGCGGGTCTGCTGTTCGGTCTGGATATCGGCGTTATCGCCGGTGCTCTGCCGTTTATCGCAAAGGACTTTAACGTCACCCCTCATCAGCAGGAGTGGATCGTCAGTTCCATGATGTTTGGTGCGGCGGTCGGTGCTATCGGCAGCGGCTGGATGTCATCCCGCCTGGGCCGTAAAAAAAGCCTGATGGCCGGTGCGATTCTGTTCGTTATCGGTTCACTCTGGTCGGCGATGTCGCCAAACCCGGAAATGCTGATCAGCGCCCGCGTTCTGCTGGGTCTGGCAGTCGGTATCGCCTCTTATACTGCCCCGCTTTATCTTTCTGAGATCGCTCCGGAAAAAATTCGCGGCAGTATGATTTCGCTTTATCAGCTGATGATCACCATCGGTATTCTTGGTGCTTACCTGTCCGATACGGCGTTCAGCTTTACCGGTAACTGGCGCTGGATGCTGGGCATCATCACTATTCCGGCACTGTTGCTGCTGGTCGGCGTTTTCTTCCTGCCAAACAGCCCACGCTGGCTGGCGGCACGAGGCAACTTCCGCGATGCACAACGCGTACTGGATCGTCTGCGTGACACCAGCGAGCAGGCAAAACGTGAGCTGGAAGAGATCCGTGAAAGCCTGAAGATCAAACAGTCTGGCTGGGGTCTGTTCACCAGCAGCAGCCACTTCCGTCGTGCGGTCTATCTCGGCATCCTGCTGCAGGTAATGCAGCAGTTTACCGGCATGAACGTCATCATGTACTACGCGCCAAAAATCTTTGAAATCGCGGGCTTCACCAACACCACCCAGCAGATGTGGGGCACGGTGATTGTGGGTCTGGTTAACGTACTGGCGACCTTTATTGCCATTGGCCTGGTGGATCGCTGGGGTCGTAAACCTACTCTGATTCTGGGCTTTATGGTGATGGCAGCCGGTATGGGCGTTCTGGGTACGATGCTGCACTTCGGCATTCACTCGCCGGGCGCACAGTACTTTGCGGTAGGTATGCTGCTGATGTTCATCATCGGTTTTGCGATGTCAGCCGGTCCGTTGATCTGGGTACTCTGTTCCGAAATTCAGCCGCTGAAAGGCCGCGATTTCGGTATCACTGTCTCCACCACCACCAACTGGATCGCGAACATGATCGTAGGTGCGACCTTCCTGACGATGCTGAATACGCTGGGCAATGCGAACACCTTCTGGGTCTACGCACTGCTTAACCTGTTCTTCATTCTGCTGACGGTGATGCTGATCCCTGAGACCAAAAACGTCTCGCTGGAACACATCGAACGTAACCTGATGGCAGGTAAAAAACTGCGCGACATCGGTTCACGCGACTAACTTTACCCGGTAAAAAACGCGGTAAAAAAAACGGCGGGGTTTCCAGAGAAACCCCGCCGTTTTTATTTGTTCAACGCCCCACTACGCTGTGGTTACCCGCGTTACCGGCAGGGGCCGCCGTATGCAGCAGAGCGCCAGTGCCATAATGAAAATGGTCGCGGTCTGATTATAGGGCAGCACCGAATCGGTCAGTCCGGTGGTAAATAGCGCCACCATCGGCAGCGCCACGCCGCGCAGATCACACTTCTTCATCCAGCCCGCCAGCACAGTCAGATAGAGCAGCGCCAGCGACGCCGTACCCAGCCAGCCCTGCAATGACGTCACCTCGAGGAACTCGTTGTGCATGTTGTATTTAACGTTGGTGAAGCCTTCAACATTGAGAGGATAGTGCGCAGTGATGAACTGACGCGCCTCAGTGGTGCGCGCATCCGGCGTCGCAAAACCGCCATGGTGCTCAATAAAGTTGACCGCCCCGCCCCAGATGGCGACACGTGCGCCCAGCGAGGTCGAACTGTTTGAACCAAAGTTCTCAATATCCTGCACCCCCTCCACCCAGCGGTTGCTGGTCATCAGAATCAGTACCGCCATTACGCCCACCAGCAGAGCGCTAATCCGCCAGTTGGTCAGCAGCGACAGCCGGTAGGTCTGCACCAGGAACAGCAGCCCCACGGCAATCAGCGCAATCAGGGTCACACGGGTGCCGCACAGGTAGAGCAAGGCAAAGGTCACTGCCAGCACAGCGATATCGGCAACCTTCCAGTAAGCGTGCGTCTCATAGCGGCTTAGCCACAGCCAGGCACAGTAGATAAACAGAATCATGTAGGAGGACATGGAGGCGGCTTCGGTGGTGAGCTTGATGCGGATATTCTCAGTGTAGAGATGCTCGTGGATACCAAAGCCCAGCGTAATCAGCAGGCCAAGAAGGATGAGCCCTTTTCCGACGCGTAGCGTAGTCAGGGAGACACGATCCCCATAAACAGCCAGACTGAGCAGCACAAAGGCACCCATCAACAGCCGCTTCGCGCCCAGCAGATAGTTGCCCATATTAGTGATGGCATCGCCTGAGGGCGCGGTTTCGATCCCCTTCACGTGAATCGCCCAGAACAGTCGAATCAGGGCAAAGATAATCAGCACAGCAAACAGGGCGATATAAAAACCGTTCTCTTTAAAGTCCACCCGCCTGCGCACCAGGCCATACAGCACGGACGCGATAGAGAGATAAGAGACCAGATAAAATATTTTTTGCGGCAGGCCGGTAACAAACATATTCAGTGACAGCGCCAGGCAGAGCGCAATAACTGAAAAATTAACCATTAACGTTAATCCATTGCGACTGATTTTATTCGTCATGCTTAACCTCAGTAAGGCGGTTAAACACACTCATCAGGTGCTTCATATAATTTTCCTCATAAAAACCGGTGATGCTCGCTTTAATAGCCTGATGATCGGGGAAGTGGAAACCCCCGCTCATAGCGTTGAGAATCGCGGCCAGCGCCATGCTGTCATGGGTGGGATAGAGCTGACCATTAATACCGTTCTGAATAATTTCCGCCGGGCCGCTGATACAGTCGGATGAAACACAGTAGACGCCGCGCGACATCGCCTCCAGCAGGATCAGCGGGAAGCCTTCGAAGTTAGAGGTCATGACCAGGCAGGTGACCTGTCTGATATGGCGGATGACATACTCCCAGGCATTCTCCTGCCAGCCATGCCAGGTGATGCGATCCTGAATGCCGAGTTGCGTCACGTAGTGCTGACATTGCGTCAGATCTTCCCCGTCACCCACTATCTCCAGCGTCCAGGGCGCATCCAGCTGCTGCAGGGCATCAAACAGATCTTTAAGCTGTTTCTGCCGCTGATAATGGACGCGACCAATATAGAGAAACTTCAGCGCCTGGGGTCTGCCGATTACCGTGTCATTGCGTTTGATCGGGTTATAGATCACGTCAACGTCAGTGGCGCGTGCGCCCAGTTCCACCAGCTGCTCTTTAATCTGATTACTGATCGCAAAATGGTGATCGGCCCGCAACAGATAATGGGGACGATAACGTTCACGCGGAGGCAGGTGCATCCAGCTCGACAATACGATTTTACGTCCTGAAAGCGTGATTGCCCGGCGCGTCATCAGGCAGGGAATGGTGTTGAGGGTCAGGACATGATCGGGCTGATAACGACGAAAGAAGGCAGCCATTCTCAGCGTATGAATAAGATTTTTTATTTTCTTATTCCGCAGCGTGCAGACGCTCTCAGCCAGAACAGCATTGGCGGTCCAGGCGCGGGAGTGGCTCTCCTCTCCGCTGTTGATAATAAACAGCCCTGCTTCGGTACCGGGTTCCGCATTCAGGGCCGTGATCAACTGACCGGTCACATTTTCCATCCCACCACGACCGGCCATCAGATCCGTCACCAGCACAATCCGTTGTTTCCTGACGTTATCATTATTTTTCATTGGTTTATCCATGCCCTGTGCCGTTCGCTTTTCATCCATCCACTCTGCGGTGAATGTCATTAATAGAATATTCTAAAAAAGCCCATAACAATATTTAAACCAGAAATTTTCCCCCGGCCAGAACCACACTTGTCGCTGGCGACGTTGAGTTCCTGCGCGGCGGCGATTATTCTGAGCGCCATGAAAACGCCTCGTCTCCCCATTGCCCTGCAGCAAGCCGTAATGCGCTCGCTGCGCCAGTCGCTTGAACGTGCGAATCAGGCGCTGAAAACCCGTTATCCGGAACCGAAGCTGCTCTACCAGCAGCGTGGTACGGCGGCGGGCACCGCCTGGCTGGCGTCCTGGGAAATTCGCATCAATCCTGTGCTGCTGCTGGAAAACCAGCAGGCATTTATCGATGAAGTGGTGCCGCATGAGCTGGCGCATCTGCTGGTCTGGAAGCAATTTGGTCGCGTTGCGCCGCACGGCAAAGAGTGGAAGTGGATGATGGAGCAGGTGCTGGGCGTTCCGGCACGGCGTACTCACCAGTTTGAGATCGCATCCGTACGCAGCAACACCTTTGCCTACCGCTGTCAGTGTCAGCAGCATCAGCTGACCGTGCGCCGCCACAATCGTATACTGCGCAAAGAGAGTGAATATCGCTGCGTGCACTGTGGCAGCCTGCTGACCGCGGGTGAATTTGTCGCGTCCTGAGAAGAATCCCCATTCCGCCCTATTCCACATTCTGTTACCCTGCCGCCCTTTTTCGTACTGAGTAGAAATCTGGAATATGTCTCGCATACTAAGTCTGGCGGTTGCGCTGCTGTTTGCGCCCGCCGCTGACGCCCTTAACCTGAATAACTATCATCAAAATAACTTTCAGCAGGCCAAAACCTTTGCGGCGGCGATCAACGCCGATGCACCGGGTTCTTTTTACTGTGGCTGTAAGATTCAGTGGCAGGGAAAAAAGGGGATTCCCGATCTCAACAGCTGTGGCTATCAGGTGCGCAAAAACGCCAATCGCGCCGCACGCATTGAGTGGGAACATGTGATGCCGGCCTGGGAGTTTGGCCATCAGCGTCAGTGCTGGCAGGATGGCGGTCGTAAAAACTGCAGCAAAGATCCCGACTACCGCCGCATCGAAACCGACCTGCACAACCTGCAGCCTGCGGTGGGTGAAGTGAATGGCGACCGTGGCAACTTCGCCTACAGTCAATGGAACGGCAGCGAGCAGCAGTACGGCCAGTGTGAGATGAAGATCGACTTTAAACTCAAACAGGCGGAGCCACCTGCGCGGGCGCGTGGTGCCATTGCCCGCACCTATTTCTATATGCGCGACCAGTATCATCTGCGTATTTCGCGCCAGCAGACGCAGCTGTTTACCGCCTGGAACAAGCTCTATCCCGTAACAATTTGGGAGTGCGAACGCGACCAGCGCATTGCAAAGGTTCAGGGCAATCACAATCCTTATGTGCAGCAGGCTTGCCAGCGCTAAAATCCCTGCCCTACACTAGCTCTTTTTCCAATGACGCCGCTGCAGCGCGGCGTCCGGTCTCAGGAACCTTATGCGTATACCTCGCATCTATCACGCCGGGCCATTAAGCATCGGCAGTGAAATTACCCTGGATGAAGATGCATCCAATCATGTGGGCCGGGTGCTCCGGATGACGGCAGGTCAGCGTCTGGAACTCTTTGATGGCACTAATCTGACTTTTGCAGCAGAGATCACGCATGTAGATAAAAAGCGTGTAAAAGTATCGGTCACAGAGAGCCAGCCGGACGATCGCGAGTCACCGTTACATCTGCATTTAGGTCAGGTGATGTCGCGAGGTGAAAAAATGGAATTCACTATCCAGAAATCGATCGAACTGGGCGTGAATGTCATTACACCCTTGTTTTCCGAGCGCTGTGGCGTAAAGCTTGATGCTGAGCGTCTGGCGAAGAAGATCCAGCAGTGGCAGAAAATTGCTATTGCCGCCTGCGAGCAGTGCGGCCGTAATCGCGTGCCGGAGATTCGTGAAGCGATGACGCTGGAAGCCTGGTGCGCAGAAGCAGATAGCGGACTGAAGCTTAACCTGCATCCGCGCGCCAGCCACAGCATCAACACGCTGCCCCAGCCTGTTGAGCGGGTAAGGTTGCTGATTGGCCCTGAAGGCGGTTTGTCTGCGGACGAGATTGCGATGACGGCGCAGCACGATTTTACTGACATTCTGCTTGGCCCACGGGTATTGCGTACCGAAACTACCGCGCTGACGGCCATTACGGCACTTCAGGTGAGGTTTGGCGACCTGGGTTAAGCGATACTTTCAGCGGAAAGAGAGCAGGCATGATGTCCTGACCGATCGGCCCACTGCAGACCGAACCAGACGAGGCGGTAAATACCGCCTCACCGAGGAGATAATAATGATTAAACTTGGCATCGTGATGGACCCTATTTCGTCCATCAATATTAAAAAAGACTCCAGCTTCGCTATGCTGCTGGAAGCACAGCGCCGTGGTTATGAAATTCACTACATGGAGATGCACGATCTCTCCCTGCGCGGTGGCGTGGCCTCGGCCCGCACCCGCCTGCTGACCGTCGAGCAGAACCCTGAGAACTGGTATCAGTTCGGCAGCGAGCAGGTGATCCCGCTGGCTGACCTGAATGTGGTGCTGATGCGCAAAGATCCGCCATTCGATACCGAGTTCATCTATGCGACCTATATTCTGGAGCGCGCTGAAGAGCTGGGTACGCTGATCGTGAACAAACCGCAGAGCCTGCGTGACTGTAACGAAAAGCTCTACACCGCCTGGTTTGCCGAGTTTACGCCTGATACCCTGGTGACCCGCAGCAAAGCGCAGCTGCGCGCTTTCTGGCAGGAGCATGGCGACATCATCATGAAGCCGCTGGATGGCATGGGTGGTGCGTCGATTTTCCGCGTGAAGAAAGATGATCCTAACTTTGGCGTGATTACCGAAACCCTGACCGAGCATGAGAGCCGTTTCTGCATGGCGCAGAATTATATTGCGGCGATCACCGAGGGTGACAAACGCGTGCTGGTCGTCGATGGCGAGCCGGTGCCTTACTGCCTGGCGCGTATCCCGCAGGGCGGTGAAACGCGTGGCAACCTCGCCGCCGGTGGTCGCGGTGAAGCGCGTCCGCTGAGCGAAAGCGACTGGGAAATCGCGCGCCGTGTTGGCCCGACGCTGAAAGCAAAAGGGCTGATTTTTGTCGGTCTGGACATCATCGGTGATAAACTGACTGAAGTTAACGTGACCAGCCCAACCTGCATTCGTGAAATTGAGGCTGCGTTCCCGATCTCCATCACCGGCATGTTGATGGATGCCATTGAGAAGCGCCTGGGCTGAGCATGACGCCGGGGCGAAGCTCCGTGATCAACCCAATACCGGTGCGGCCGTCGCGTGCCGGTTATTTTTTTGGTACATCGTGTGAGAATGAATTTACAACATCACTTTTTGATTGCCATGCCTTCATTGCAGGATCCTTTCTTCAAACGTTCCGTGGTCTATCTCTGCGAACATAATGAAGAGGGTGCAATGGGACTGATCATCAATAAACCCATGGAAAACCTGACGGTTGAAGGCATTCTGAAGAAGCTCAAAATCTCTGCTGACGATCGCGATCCGGCGATCAAGCTGGATAAACCGGTGTTTACCGGCGGCCCGCTGGCGGAAGATCGTGGCTTTATCCTGCACTCCGCGCAACGCACCTTTACCTCCAGTATTCGTGTTTCCGATAACACGATCATCACCACGTCCCGTGACGTGCTGGAGTCGATCGGTACGGCGTCTCAGCCCACTAACGTGCTGGTCGCGCTGGGTTACTGCGCCTGGGAAAAAGATCAGCTGGAGAATGAGCTGATGGAAAATGCCTGGCTGACCACGCCTGCTAACAGCAACATCCTGTTCCAGACGCCGATTTCAGAGCGCTGGCGCGAAGCGGCGCGCAGTATTGGCGTCGATATTCACAACATGGCCAGCGACGCCGGACACGCCTGATGTCAACTCAAACTCTGTTAGGATTCGACTTCGGCACCAAAAGTATTGGTGTCGCCGTAGGTCAGCAACTCACTGGCAGCGCCCGTCCGCTGACCGCCCTGAAAGCGCAGGATGGCATCCCGGACTGGCTGGTAATTGAAAAACTGCTGAAAGAGTGGCAGCCCGATTTTGTGGTGGTGGGATTACCGCTGAATATGGATGGCACCGAGCAGCCGCTGACCGATCGCGCACGTAAATTTGCCAACCGCCTGCACGGGCGCTTTGGCATCCGCGTGGAGCTGCAGGATGAACGACTCAGCACGGTAGAAGCGCGTGCTGGCCTGTTTGAACGCGGCGGCTATCGTGCGCTCAATAAAGGATCGGTCGACTCACAGTCTGCTGCCATCATTTTGCAGGACTGGTTCGAAAACCATTACTGACATCCTCACTCAATCAGTCCGGCTGCCTGACGCGCCAGCCTGCTCTGCTCAAACGTCTGCATACCGGCCTGTGCGCCGGTTTGTAACAGCGCAGGGATCTGGTGCATCTTGCCTTCTCTGATCAGATTGGTGATGCCCGGTGTGGCGATCAGTACCTCAAACAGTCCGATGCGCGAACCGGCAACTGATGGCACCAGCCGCTGTGCAATTACCGCTTTCAGGCTGCCCGCCAGCTGAGTACGCACCAGCTGTTTCTCCTCTGCCGGAAAGACATCAACCAGCCGATCCACCGCCTGCGCTGCGCCACGGGTGTGCAGCGTCGCCAGCACCAGATGGCCGGTCTCCGCAGCAGTCAGCGCCTGACGAATAGTGTCGCTGTCGCGCAGTTCGCCCAGCAGGATGACGTCGGGATCTTCACGCAGTGCTGCCTTTACCCCCAGCGAGAACGAACCGCAGTGCAGGCCGATTTCACGCTGCTGTATCAGCGACTGCTGGCTGTGATGGATAAATTCAATCGGATCTTCCAGCGTGATGATATGCCGCGCCTGCTGGCGGTTCAGCGCATCGACCAGCGCCGCCAGCGTGGTTGATTTACCGCTGCCGGTCGCACCCGTCACCAGAATCAGCCCATCCTGCTGCTCCAGCAGCGTCGGGACAATGGCGGGCAGTTGCAGGCTCGCAAGCGTCGGGCATGCCGTGGCGATGATGCGCAGTGCCAGTGACAGGCCGTTGCGCTGCATAAAGAGATTGGCGCGCAGACGCTGACCATCGGCCAGGCTCAGAGCGAAATCGAGCTGCCCTGCGCGCTCCAGCTCCTGACGCTGCGGGTCACTTAGCCAGCGGGCCATAAACTGCGCCATCCATGCACCAGAAAGCGGGCACTGCTGCGGAATCGCCTCCAGCCTTCCCTGCCGCCGCCAGTAGGGCAAATGTCCGCTGCAAAGGTGCAGATCGGCGGCATTATGCTTTACACTAAGCCCCACCATTTCATCCAGATTCATAATTTCTCCTGACTATGACCTCAATCCAGCAGAACCTACAGCAAGTGCGGCAGCGAATCGCTGCTGCTGCCGCGAGTTGCGGCCGCGCACCAGAAGAAATTACCCTGCTTGCAGTCAGTAAAACCAAACCTGCGAGCGCGGTCGAAGAAGCCTTTGCCGCTGGCCAGATTGCCTTTGGTGAAAATTACGTTCAGGAAGGGGTTGAAAAGGTCCAGGCACTGGCCGCACATCCTGAGCTGGAGTGGCACTTCATCGGCCCGCTGCAGTCCAATAAAAGCCGTCTGGTGGCGGAACATTTCGCCTGGTGTCACACCATTGACCGCCAGCGCATCGCGCAGCGGCTCAACGATCAGCGGCCTGCTTCGCTGCCACCGCTGAATGTGTTAATTCAGGTAAATATCAGTGACGAGAACAGCAAATCTGGCATCATGCTGGAGGCCGTTTCCGGGCTGGCGGAGCAGATCGCTGCCCTGCCGCAACTGCGGCTGCGCGGATTAATGGCGATTCCGGCAGCAGAGAGTGATTACGCGCGGCAGCTGGCGGTATGTCAGCAGATGGCGGAAGCCTTCCGGCAGCTGCAACAGCACTATCCGCATGCAGACACGCTTTCGCTGGGAATGAGCGATGACATGGAGGCGGCAATCGCCGCAGGCAGTACGATGGTGCGTATCGGCACCGCCATTTTTGGCGCACGAGATTATGCGCACAACTCACAACAATAACAGAGGAACTTCATGTTAACACTGACGTTTTTAGTAAAAACGCTGATCGATCTCTACGTCATGGTGCTGCTGTTACGCATCTGGATGCAGTGGTCCCGCTGCGATTTTTACAATCCAGTGGCGCAGTTTGTCGTAAAAGTGACACAGCCGATTGTTAAGCCGCTGCGCCGTATACTGCCGGCACTGGGACCGATAGATACCGCCTCGCTGCTGCTGGCATTTGTGCTGACTACGCTGAAATACCCGATTTTATTGCTGATTCAGGTGGGCGTCTTCTCGGTCGACCCAACCAATCTGCTGGTCGGCCTGCTGTCGCTGGTTAAATCCGCCGGCTATCTGGTCTTCTGGGTGATTATTATTCGCTCCCTGATGAGCTGGATCAGCCAGGGCCGGGGTCCTGTCGACTATCTGCTGGTGCAGTTAACCGAGCCGATGATGGCACCTGTTCGCCGTATTCTGCCTGCGATGGGCGGCATCGATTTCTCAGCAATGATCGTCATCCTGGTGCTGTATGCCCTGAACTTTCTCGGCATGGACCTGTTCCCGGGTCTCTGGTATCTGCTGTAAATGAATCAAACTGGAACTGTTATGCAAAAAGTTGTCCTCGCAACCGGCAATCCCGGCAAAGTGCGTGAGCTGGCGGAGTTACTCTCCGCCTTTGGTCTGGATATCGTCGCACAGACCGACCTTGGGGTTGAATCGGCGGAAGAGACCGGCCTGACCTTTATTGAGAACGCGATTCTCAAGGCGCGTCACGCGGCACAGATCACCGGATTACCGGCTATTGCCGATGATTCCGGCCTGGCCGTAGATGCGCTGGGCGGCGCGCCCGGCATCTACTCGGCGCGCTACGCCGGTGATGAGGCCAGCGATCAACAGAACCTGGAGAAGCTGCTGCAGGCGCTGGAAAACGTGCCGGACGGTCAGCGCCAGGCACAATTTCACTGCGTGCTGGTCTATCTGCGTCATGCGGAAGATCCGACCCCGCTGGTGTTCCATGGCAGCTGGCAGGGTGAGATCACCCGCGCCGCCGCTGGTGCCGGTGGTTTTGGTTACGACCCGATTTTCTTTGTCCCGGCACTGGGTAAAACCGCGGCCGAACTGAGTAAAGCGGAGAAAGGTGCAGTTTCTCACCGGGGTAAAGCATTGACGCTGTTGCTGGAAGCGATGCGTAATGCCTAATCTGCCGCCGTTAAGTCTCTATATCCACATTCCGTGGTGCGTACAGAAATGTCCCTACTGTGATTTTAATTCCCACGCGCTGAAAGATGAGGTGCCGCACGTTGAATACGTGCAGCACCTGCTGCGCGATCTGGAGAGCGATTTACCGCTGATCAATGGCCGGGAAGTGCGCACGATCTTCATCGGTGGCGGCACGCCCAGCCTGCTGAGCAGCAGCGCGATGCAGATGCTGATGGATGGTGTGCGGGAGCGTCTGACGCTCTCGCCCGATGCGGAAGTGACCATGGAAGCCAATCCGGGCACCGTGGAAGCGGACCGGTTCAGCGCCTATCAGCGCGCCGGTATCAACCGTATTTCGATTGGCGTACAGAGTTTCAGTCCGCAAAAGCTGCAGCGCCTTGGCCGCATTCACGGCCCGGAAGAGGCGGTCCGCGCCGCTGAACTGGCAGAGTCGCTCTCGCTGCGCAGTTTTAACCTTGACCTGATGCATGGCCTGCCCGATCAGTCGCTGGAAGAGGCGCTCGATGATTTACGTCAGGCGATTGCGCTTAATCCACCGCATCTCTCCTGGTATCAGCTCACGATTGAACCCAACACCCTGTTTGGCTCACGCCCGCCGGTGCTGCCGGATGATGATGCGCTATGGGATATTTTCGAACAGGGCGATCAGCTGTTGCAGGCTGCCGGTTATCAGCAGTATGAGACCTCCGCCTACGCGAAGCCGGGTTATCGCTGTGAGCACAACCTCAACTACTGGCGCTTTGGCGACTATCTGGGGATTGGGTGTGGCGCACACGGTAAGCTGACGCAACCGGATGGCCGCATAGTCCGCACGGTGAAAACCCGTCATCCGCGTGGATTTATGCAGGGGAACTACCGCGAAAAGCAGTATGACGTTGCCGATAGCGACAAGCCGTTTGAATATTTCATGAACCGCTTTCGCCTGCTGGAAGCCGCGCCGCGTGACGAGTTCAGCCGCTATACCGGTTTATCAGAGCAGGTGATCCGTCCGCAGATGGATGCCGCGATTGCCGCGGGTTACGTGACTGAAACCGCGGAGCAGTGGCAGATTACGGAGAAAGGGAAGCTGTTCCTGAATTCGCTGCTGGAGCTGTTCTTAGCGGAAGAGTAACAAAAGCGCCTCAGCCCGACAGGCTGAGGCGTTGACCTATTTTTTCAGTGCGCCGGTAAGCTGTTTACGCTGATCTTCCAGCGAAATAACGCGATTACACACCTCGTGACCGAAGTTCTGGAAATCCTGCTCCTGCTTGCTCCACTCAGCCTGAATCGACTGCTGCAAACCGCCCAGATTACCCATAATCGCCTGCAGCGGATTACTGCCGCCGCTGCCCTGCTTACTGCCCATCTCGTTCAGGCTATCCTGCATCACGCCGCCCAGTGTCGACTGCACCAGCCTTTCACCTTCGGCGCGAACCTGATCAATCGCCTGATGGTGGAACGTCAGCCCATCTTCACGGTGTTCAATGATGCGGTTCATCTGCTGTTTCAGCTGACCATTCAGCGTGGTCAGGCGATTACGCACGTTGCTGTCGGTGCCCAGTTTTTCAACAATGACCTGATCCAGTGCCGCACGCCCTTTCTCCAGACGTGATGTCGCCCCGCTGTCGATCCACGGCAGATCGCGACGCAGCGCGTTCTGATAGTCGATCGCTTTCTGGCGTCCGGCCGTATCGAGCGTGACCTTCTGTCCATTGAACTGCACGTCGCCCTGCGGCGAGATTTCCATATTGCCGTTGGCACCGACCACCTGCACGATCTGCGGCTTAATCACCACATCGTCCTGCGGCTTAACGCTGCATTCATAGGCTGCCTGAGCCTGGGTTGCTGCCACCAGCAGCACAGCAAGAAGCGCTTTACGCATCATATCTACTCCCTAAGATCGGGTCTGAAACCCTTTGATCGGGCCTCAGCCCGACACTGTGTGACGACTTAGTCCCACCAGACGTCAAAGAGTTCAGTCATCTGAACGTCCTGCAGCTTGCGATCTTCCAGCCATTTACGAACCAGAGCACGATGCTCATCGGTGCATTTGCCGGTTTTCTGCAGGCAAACCAGACCTTCCCACACCAGGTAACCGCTGCCATCGAAGGCCAGGCCATTAGGGTCGATCGCTTCATTGATGAACTGGTTCAGCGTCTCATCAATTTCGCTTTCGCTGGTGCCTTCCGGGAAGCGCCAGGCAACCGAGAAGCCCAGTTCCTGAAACTCATCAATGTGCAGTTTTTTACGTAAACGGCGGCTGCGTTGTGTGGCCATTATTTCACCCTCTCAAACATTAAATCCCATACGCCGTGGCCTAAACGCTGCCCGCGCTGCTCAAACTTGGTCAGTGGACGCGTCTCAGGACGCGGCACATAATTCTGTTGTTCTGACTGGTTGCGGTAACCATCGATGCTGTTCATCACTTCCAGCATATGCTCCGCGTAGGCTTCCCAGTCGGTCGCCATGTGGAAAACGCCGCCCAGCTTCAGTTTACGCATCACCAGCTCGGCAAAAGGCACCTGGACGATACGGCGTTTATTGTGACGCGCTTTATGCCACGGATCGGGGAAGAAGAGCTGAACCATGCGCAGCGAGTTATCCGGAATCATCTTCTCCAGCACTTCCACCGCGTCATGGCACATCACCCGAAGGTTCTGCACATCGGCTTCTTTGGCAGCGGCCAGACAGGCACCCACGCCCGGCGCATGCACTTCAATACCCAGGAAGTTCTGATGCGGCGTGTTCTGCGCCATCGTTACCAGCGAAGCACCCATACCAAAGCCAATTTCCAGCGTCACCGGGGCTTCGCGGCCAAACAGCGCGGGCAGATCGACAGGCTCCGGCTGATATTCCACCCCCATGACCGGCCACAGGGTGTCCAGCGCCTGCTGCTGGCCTTTGGTTAAGCGGCCCTGCCGACGCACAAAGCTGCGGATCCGGCGTAATGGCCGCCCGTTCTCATCAAATTCTGGGGTGATGACGTCATTAATCATGTAAAAGCCTGCTGGTTAGCCTGTTCCGGGAAACGGGCATTATGCAAAGTTCATAAGCAGAAGCAAGCCTTTGCAATCTTCCGGTTTACACCCAGGTGCGCATGTGCTGGAATTCCTGCCTGAGTGTAGAGTAAACACGGAAAATTTCCTTCTTATGATGCAAGCGCCGCAGTTCGCGCAACAGGTGCTGGACTGGTATCAGCGCTTTGGTCGCAAAACCCTGCCGTGGCAGCTGGAGAAAACGCCTTACAAGGTGTGGCTCTCCGAAGTGATGCTACAGCAAACCCAGGTTGTCACGGTTATTCCCTATTTTGAACGCTTTATGGCGCGCTTCCCCACGGTCACCGATCTGGCTGCGGCTCCGCTGGATGAGGTGTTACATCTCTGGACCGGCCTCGGCTACTACGCCCGTGCGCGTAATCTGCATAAAGCCGCAAAGCAGATTGTCGAGGTTCATCAGGGCGAGTTCCCGCGTAATTTCGATGATGTCTCTGCCCTGCCCGGCGTAGGCCGCTCCACGGCGGGCGCGATCCTGTCGCTGTCACTGGGGCAGCATTTCCCAATTCTGGATGGCAACGTCAAGCGCGTGCTGGCCCGTTGCTATGCTGTCAGCGGCTGGCCGGGTAAGAAAGAGGTCGAAAAGCGGCTCTGGCAGATCAGCGAAGAGGTCACACCCGCCGAGGGCGTCAGCCAGTTTAATCAGGCGATGATGGATCTGGGTGCTATCGTCTGTACCCGATCGAAGCCGAAGTGCGAAATCTGCCCGCTGAACAGCGGTTGTGAGGCGTATGCCAGCAGCAGCTGGGCGAGCTATCCCGGTAAGAAGCCTAAGCAGGTGCTGCCAGAGCGCAGCGGCTGGTTCCTGATGATGCAGGATGGTGATGATGTCTGGCTGGAGCAGCGCCCGCCTGTGGGCTTGTGGGGCGGCCTGTTCTGCTTCCCGCAGTTCACAACGGAAGCGGCGATGACAGACTGGCTGGCGGCCCGCGGCATCCATGCAAAACCGCAGCAGCTTACTGCGTTCCGTCACACCTTCAGCCATTTCCATCTCGATATCGTGCCAATGTGGCTGACGTGGCCTTCTGTCGGGGCGGCGATGGATGAAGCAGGCGGTCTCTGGTATAACTTAGCGCTGCCACCATCTGTGGGATTAGCCGCACCCGTTGAGCGCCTGTTACACGAGCTGCGCTATCCCCGACAACTGGCTTTGAACAGTTGTGAGATTAATGAGGAAGAATAATGAGCCGCACTATTTTTTGTACTTTTTTACAGCGCGACGCGGAAGGACAGGATTTTCAGCTCTACCCGGGCGATCTGGGTAAGCGCATTTACAACGACATTTCCAAAGAAGCCTGGCAGAAGTGGATGGCGAAACAGACCATGTTGATCAACGAGAAGAAGCTCAACATGATGAATCCCGAAGATCGTAAAGTGCTGGAGAAGGAGATGATCAATTTCCTGTTCGAAGGTAAAGACGTTCATATCGAAGGCTATACACCGCCAGAAGCGTAAACATTCCGGGCCTCATCGCTGAGGCCGGTTATCCAGGTCAGGCTTGCATTCCCAATGAATAAAAAATTAATCGCCCTGCTGGTGATAGCACCACTTTTGGTTTCCTGTTCCGGGTCAAAGAAACAGCAGTCCCACGAGGAGTGGGTAAAAGATACCAACGCCTTTGATATTCTGATGGGGCAGTTTGCTCATAATATTGAGAATATCTGGGGTATCAATGAGGTCCTGATCGCCGGACCCAAAGATTACGTCAAATATAGCGACAACTATTACACCCGCAGCCACATTAACTTTGAAAGCGGTAAGCTGACCATCGAGACGATTTCTGGCACCGATCCTATGGCCAGCCTGCGTCAGGCAATCGTGACCACCCTGTTGATTGGCGAAGATCCGGGTAATGTCGATCTCTACTCTGACGCCAACGATATTGAAATCAGTAAAGAGCCGCTGCTGTATGGGCAGGTGCTGGATAATACCGGTCAGCCGATTCGCTGGCAGGGTCGCGCGGAAGCCTTTGCTGACTATCTGATTCAGAATAAATTGCAGCGCCGCACCTCGGGTCTGCATGTGATTTACACCATTTCGATTCCGATGGTGCCGAACCACCTGGATAAGCGTGCGCACAAATACCTGCCGATGGTGCGTAAAGCCGCCGATCAGTATGGTGTTGATGCCTCGTTGATTCTGGCGATTATGCAGACCGAGTCGAGCTTTAACCCCTACGCCGTGAGCCATTCTGATGCGCTGGGTCTGATGCAGGTGGTGCAGCATACTGCCGGTGTTGACGTGTTCCGCATGAAGGGTAAATGGGGCAAGCCGAGCCGCAGCTATCTGCTGGATCCGGAGAACAATATTGATGCGGGTACCGCTTATCTGTCGCTGTTGCAGCGT
This sequence comes from Pantoea sp. BJFS-204, assembly GCF_049310725.1. NCBI lineage: Bacteria > Pseudomonadati > Pseudomonadota > Gammaproteobacteria > Enterobacterales > Erwiniaceae > Pantoea > Pantoea sp. BJFS-204. The sequence goes on from NZ_JBMOWE010000003.1 coordinate 191,116, forward strand.
AGCTATCTGGGCGGCATTCAGGATCCGGTGTCACGTCGTTATGCGGTGATCACCGCCTATAACGGCGGCGCAGGCAGCGTGCTGCGCGTCTTCTCCAGCGATAAAGATCGAGCGTTTTCGATGATTAACGGCATGTCACCGAGCAAAGTTTATTCGACCCTGGCGAACCAGCATCCGTCGGCGGAGTCGCGTCGTTATCTTTATAAGGTGAGTACCGCGCAGAAGAGTTATCGGGGATTCTGATTGGCTCAGCGCTAAAGCCGGGGGGAGTGTTCGCTGCGCGAACGGGCTTGGGTGCAGCGCCTGAAGCTGGGATTGTTCGCTGCGCGAACAGGCTATGAAAAGGTTTCGTTCGCTTAGCAGCGGGTATGCACTGAGCGGGTTCCGCCCGCCAGGCGATCAGGAGTGAAGCGCCTGAAGCTGGGAGTGTTCGCTGCGCGAACGGGCTATGAGAAGGTTTCGTTCGCCTGATTAGCCGGGCAGTTTCAGATTCGCCTCTGCAGGCGACCGACAAGGGGGCGCCAGTCGCCGCGCCCCCTTGACCCCGGGCTCCGGCCTGCTTCACCGCCGCTTCGCGGTTCCTTCGCCTCTTCAGGATTTCTCACGGAACGGCGGGACGCGCCATCCATGGCGCGAACCCGCCTCTTCGCGACATCCCTGTCGCTCGTCCTGAAATCCCTCATCCGCTCAGCGGCTCTGACGGCCTCCCCACCCCCTCGCTGTTATCTTTTCTTCTTATATTGGGTTCGCTGTCGCTGTGAGTTTGGGATTGCCTCTGACTTTCGGCTCAGCAAACAGAATGGCATTCAACTCGCCCGCTGTTATTTCTGCTTTTATGTTGAGTGCTTTTTCGCTGTAGTTTTTTTGGGATTGCCTCTGACTTTTGGCTCAGCAGACCGAATGTTATTCAACCCACCCGCTGTTATCTCATCTTGTTATGCCGGGTACTTTATCGCTGTATTTTTTTGGGATTGCCTCTGACTTTCGGCTCAGCACACAGAATGGCATTCAACCCTACCCGCTGTTATCTCGTTTTCAGGTAACTAAGATTGTTGCGGTGAACTTCAGGAATTGAGACTGGCTTTCAGACCACCAGGCAACTGTGCACCAAAGAAAACATAAAGAAATCACAGGCGGGGGTTTCCCAGAGGCGTCCGAAGCGCTGAGGAACAACCGCAGGCCAGGATGAGCCGACAGGACGTCGGCGAAAGGACGGCACGAGCCAGGGATGGCGAGTCCGGACGGTCCGTCGGCCGCAGGGCGTGACGAAGGCACCCCGCACAGCGGGGCGCGCAGGCAGCCGGACGCCGGGATAGTTAAGGGGCGGGCGTCCGCCCCTTGACGCGTCCGCCTGCTCAGGCAACCTGAAACTCCCCATCGCCTGGCGGGCGGAACCCGCTCAGTGTTAGCCCGCGGCTAAGCGAACGAAAACCTCTCACAGCCCGTTCGCGCAGCGAACCCATGGCCTGCCGGGCAAAACCTGCTCAGTGCATACCCGCTGCAAAGCGTAGCCCGCTGCCAGGCGAAAACCCATTAAGTGCCAGCTCGCTGCAAAGCGTACACCGCCGCCAGGCGAAACCTTCTCAGCCCCGTTCGCGCAGCGAACAAAAAGGCAGGCGGGCCGCTACCCGCCTCTGCCCACGCTCAGATCAGCGCCCCACTATCATATTGGCCACCAGATACTTCCGTCCCTGGTCATCCTCTTCGGTGTAAACGCCCTGCAGCTCTGGCGAGAAGCCAGGCAGCAGATTAAGCCCCTCTTCCAGCGCCAGAAAGTAACGCTGCACCGCGCCGCCCCAGACTTCCCCCGGGACGACGCACAGCACACCCGGTGGATAAGGCAGTGCACCTTCCGCGGCAACCCGGCCTTGCGCTTCGGCTATCGGCACCAGCTCCACTTCGCCGCGAATATAAGCCTGATGCGCATCCTGCGGATTCACCCTGACCGGCGGGAACTCTGCGGCGCGGAACATCAGGCGCTGCAGATCCTTGACGTTGTGACTGACGTAAAGGTCGTGCATCTCCTGACAGAGGCGACGCAGGGTATACCCGGCATAGCGTTCGGCATTTTTGCGATAAATGGTCGGCAGCACTTCGGCCAGCGGCGCATCCTCTTTGACGTGCTGTTCGAACTGCGCCAGCATCGCCACCAGATTCGCCATCTTCTCCGGACTCTCTGCCGGGGTCAGCAGGAACAGGATTGAGTTGAGATCGCACTTCTCCGGCACAATGCCGTTTTCGCGCAGATAGTTCGCCAGAATGGTCGCCGGAATCCCGAAATCACTATACTCACCGCTGGCCGCATCAATCCCCGGCGTGGTCAGCAGCAGCTTGCAGGGATCCACCCGATACTGATCGCGCGCATAGCCCGCGAAACCGTGCCACTTCGCCTGCGGTTCAAAGCTGAAGTAGCGCAGATCGCGGGCGATCGTCTCAGTGGGCGCATCCTGCCAGCGCTGGCCATCTACCGTCTCCGGCACAAACGGCAGGATCATCTCACAGCGATCCAGGATCGCTTTACGCGCCTCAATACCCAGCGTGACGCACTCATCCCACATGCGACGCCCCGCTTCGCCCTGATGCATTCTGGCGTTGATATCCAGTGCGGCAAACAGCGGATAAAACGGACTGGTTGATGCGTGCAGCATAAAGGCGTTATTCAGTCGCTTATGCGGGCAGAAGCGGCGCTGTCCGCGAATATGATTATCTTTTTTATGGATCTGCGAAGTCTGCGAAAAACCTGCCAGCTGCTTATGCACTGACTGCGTGACAAAAATGCCGGGATCGTTCTCATTCAGTTGCAGGGTCAGCGGCGAACAGCCTTCCATCAGTGGAATGAACTGCTCATAACCGAGCCACGCGGAATCAAACAGGATGTAATCACACAGATGGCCGATGCGATCCACTACCTGGCGCGCGTTGTAGACCGTGCCGTCGTAGGTGCCCAGCTGGATGATCGCCAGACGGAAAGGCCGCTCTTCAGCCGCGCGCTGCGGAGCCACGGCCGCGATCTGCTCGCGCAGATAAGCCTCATCAAAACAGTGCGCGTCAATGCCGCCAATAAAGCCGAAAGGATTGCGCGTCGCTTCAAGATAAACCGGGGTCGCGCCCGCCTGAATCAGCGCACCATGATGGTTCGACTTGTGATTGTTGCGGTCGAACAGCACCAGATCGCCACGCGTCAGCAGCGCATTGGTCACCACTTTGTTGGCACTTGAGGTACCGTTGAGCACAAAGTAGGTTTTATCGGCGTTGAACACCTTTGCCGCATACTTCTGCGCATCTTTGGCCGAGCCTTCGTGGATCAGCAGATCGCCCAGTTTGACGTCGGCATTGCACATATCAGAGCGGAAAACATTCTCGCCGTAGAAGTCATAAAACTGTTTGCCCGCCGGATGCTTTTTAAAGAAAGCACCGCCCTGATGTCCGGGACAGGCAAAGGTGCTGTTCTGCATATCGACATAGCGGGTCAGCGTCTCGAAGAAAGGGGGCAGCAGCGCCGCTTCATACGCCTGCGCAGCCGCTTCCAGCGCGATCCACTCCTGCGGATCGCCATTCAGCTCACCGCTGACGCCGGGCAGGTGCATCACCTCTTCTTCAAACGCGTTAGCGACAAATACCGGCAGATTAAAGCCGGTATGACGCAGCAGCGCCAGCACGCCGCTACGGGTATCCGCCAGCGAGACGACAACCGCCGCCACATCGGTGAAATCGGTGTTATCCAGCGTCACCACGTCTCGCGCAGTGTTCAGGGTCAGACTGGGCGCCACAGCGGCGCTGGCAGCAATTTTCAGTGGAGTCATAACAGAATCCCTAACGTCAGGGAGGAAGTGCCAGAGGCACAATTATGGGGACAGTGCCCCGGCGAATACTTAACAGTCAGAAGGCGTTACGCAGCCCGTGGAGAACAGATCCATAGCCGCTGCCCGGCTGGCCTCACCGCATGGTGAATAACGGAGATATTGGAAAAGAGGAAAACCCGGTGAGCGCCGGAAAAAGCGAACGGTAATCCGGGCGGATGCGCGGTGAACCGGACATGGCGACGTCCTCTGTGGCAAAGAAGCAGGGTCAAAAAGTGGCGGTCATAATGTCATCTTTTTCAGGCATGGACAACCCGAACCAGGTAATTATTCAGTCACCCTCTTCTCATGTAACAACATGATTTTTATAGCCTATTTATCATAAAAAATTCACAATACGACTAATTATCTGAATTATATGCAGATTTATGCACTTAACTCACTGCCGCTGTCAGCCTGTTTTTCCGCTCGTGTCGTCTTCATTGCCGGGAGACGGGGCCATTGCCCTACCGCATTGCATCTGCCAGGCGTAAACTGATCTTCTCTTTCCCACTCTGCCGGAGGCTGCATGTTCAAGGCACTGGTCATTGAAAATGACGAACAAGGTTACCGTTCCCTGCTGAAAGATCTCCCCGAATCTCAACTGCCTGACCACGATGTCACGCTCGACGTCAGCTACTCATCCCTGAACTACAAAGATGCCCTGGCTATCTGTAACAAAGGCCCGATTGTGCGCCACTTCCCGATGGTGCCAGGTATCGATTTTGTTGGCCGGGTGACGGCCAGCCGCCATCCCGACTGGAAAGAGGATGATGTGGCGCTGCTGACGGGCTGGGGCGTGGGCGAAAAACAGTGGGGCGGCCTGGCACAGAAAGCCAGCGTCAGTGGCGACTGGCTGGTGCGCCCGCCCGCCACGCTGAGTCCGCTGCAAACCATGGCAATCGGTACGGCGGGACTGACCGCAATGCTCTGCGTGATGGCGCTGGAAAAACAGGGCATTACACCTGAACAGGGGCCGGTACTGGTAACCGGTGCCAGTGGCGGCGTCGGCAGCTATAGCGTCAGCCTGCTGGCGCGTCTGGGTTATCAGGTGATCGCTTCCAGCGGGCGCACCAGCGACCATGCCTATCTGATTGATACGCTGGGCGCGGCATCGGTCATTGACCGTGAAGAACTCTCCCAACCCGGCAAGCCACTGGCAAAAGAGCGCTGGGCCGCCGCGATAGACAGCGTAGGCAGTCACACCCTGGCGAATGTGCTGGCCGCCACCCAGCGCGACGGCGCGGTGGCCGCCTGTGGTATGGCGCAGGGACTCGACCTGCCAGCCAGCGTCGCACCCTTTATTTTGCGTGGCGTTACGCTGGCCGGTGTCGATAGCGTGATGTGTCCGAAGCCGCTTCGTCAGCAGGCGTGGCAACGACTCGGTGAGCTGATGGATAGCGAACGGCTCAGTAAGCTGAGCCGGGTGATCCCGCTAAGTGAAGCCAGAGAAGGTGCGCAGGCATTGCTGGATGGTAAAGTGCAGGGTCGTCTGATTGTCGACTGCCGCTAAGCCTGTTTAAAGGCGCGTTTCGCGCCTTTAACGATCGGCTCGCTGCAGCCGTTTTATAAGTCCTTCCAGCGCGAACTGTGTCCCCTGCTCCATCACCGATTTCGGATCGCCGCTGAACTGATGGCACTCCGCTTCGTCTCTGCCGTCGGGCAATACCCAGCCAAACCAGATGGTGCCCGCCGGTGTACCATCTTCGCCGCCATCCGGTCCGGCATAGCCGGTAATGGATAATCCCACCGGCTCGCCGGAGCGGGCGCAGGCGCCCTGCACCATCTCCCGCGCCGTCTGTTCGCTCACCGCCGTATGCTGTTTCAGCGTGTCAGGGCGCACCCCCAGCAGACGGATTTTGGCATTTTCGCTGTAGGTCACAAAGCCGCTGGTATAAAAGTCTCCGCTGTTTTCCACCGCGGCCAGCGTCATGCTGATCAGCCCGGCGGTACAGGATTCGGCGGTCGCCAGATGAAGTCCGGAAGAGAGTAAAATATTCCCCAGTTGCTCAGCGGTCTGATCTAATGATTTTGCCATTATGGTCTCCTTGAATCTGTCCGGAACTCCAGGTATAGCGCAAAATCAGCGAATAAAACCGCGCAAGGCGATGTTTTTAAAGCGAAACGGTCTAAATACGCAGCTGGATATGCGGCTGTCCACTCCCGGTATGCGCCACTACCTGCAGATCGGCCTGGTACCAGCGCGTCAGCGTCGCTTCCGTCATCACCGTCTGCGGCGAGCCTTGTGCCACCAGTCGGCCTGCGTGCAGCAGCAGTATGCGATCGGCCCACAATGAGGCCTGATTAAGGTCATGTAACACGGTACAGACGGTGAGATCTCCGGCGCGCGTCAGCTGGCGTAATAAACGCAGGGTTTGCTGCTGCCAGAAGAGATCCAGCGCCGAAGTCGGCTCATCCAGAAACAGCCAGCCGCGTGGTCTTCCCTCATGCCAGAGCTGTGCCAGCACCCGCGCCAGCTGCACCCGTTGTTGTTCACCGCCGGAGAGCTGGCGGTAATCGCGCTGCGCCAGCCCTTCACAACCGGTCAGCCGCATAACCTCAGCCACAATCTGCGACGTCTGCGCCTCCGGCCAGGGCGCACGGCCCATCGCCACGACCGACTGCGCAGACTGTGAAAACGTCAGGTTGTTCTGCTGGCGCATCACTGCCCGGCGTCGTGCCAGCTGCTCACGCGGCCATGCCGTCAGCCGTCGATCGCCCAGCCAGCACTCGCCCCGATCGGGCGACAGAAATCCCGTCAGCATCCGCAATAGCGTCGACTTACCTGCGCCGTTGGGGCCAATCAGCGCCACCAGCTCGCCACCTGACAGCGTAACATCGAGATTATCGATAACAGTTTTGCCGCCGCGCGCGAGACACAATCCCCTGGCCTGTAAAATGTCCATCACTCCAGCCCTCGCTGTTGACGCAGAATCAGCCAGAGAAACCACGGACCACCAATCAGGCTGGTCAGCAACCCCACCGGCATCTCGGCCGGAACCACCAGAGTGCGCGCCAGCGTATCGGCCAGCAGCAGCAGAATCGCCCCCGCCAGCGCTGAGCCGGGCAGCAGCCAGCGATGATCGCCGCCAAGGCAAAAACGCATCACGTGTGGCACCACCAGTCCGACGAAGCCAATCACGCCGCTGACCGAGACCGCCGTACCGACCAGCAACGCACTGAGGATCAGCAGCTGATGCTGAGTACGCTTCACATCAACGCCCATGTAGTGCGCATCCTCTTCACCCGCCTGCAGCAGGTTAAGGTGGCGGGCGCGAGTCTGTAACAGCAGCAAGGCTGGCAGAATCAGCAGCAGGCAGATCAGCAGTGCAGGCCACTGTGCCTGGCTGAGGCTTCCCATGCCCCATAACGACAGCTGGCGCAGCTGCTGGTCGTTGCTCAGCCATGACAGCACGCCTACCGCCGCCCCGCACAACGCATTAATCGCAATGCCGACCAGCAACAGCCGCGAAAGATTGCCGCGCGCCAGCCGACTGAAACTGAAGATCAGCAGTGTAACCAGCAGACTGCCGATAAACGCGGCGATCATCGGTAGCCACAATGCCAGCGGTGCCGGCAACGCCAGCGGAATAATGATTGCCAGCGCCACCGCCAGTCCCGCCCCGCTGCTGATCCCCAGCAGACCGGGATCGGCCAGTGGGTTACGAAAAACACCCTGCATCACTGCGCCAGAGACTGCCAGCGCCATGCCCATCACCACCGCCAGCAGCACGCGCGGCAGACGGATATCCAGCCAGATCTGCCAGATAAGATCGCTGAGCGGTGCCTGCCACAGCGCCCGCACTGAAAGCGACATCGCCCCCAGATTTGCCGCCAGCACCATCGCCACCAGCAGGAAGATCAGCATCAGCACCAGGCCACGCAGCGCATTATCCTTAATCATGGTTCAGCGATTCCGCCGCCTGACGCAATTTCACGATTGCCCGCGGCGTATCAAGACCAAACCCCAGCAGTGCCATGGTGTCGATCACCAGCAGACGATGCTGCTGCCCGGCAGGCGTCAGCGCCAGACCCGGTAACTGCCACAGCTGCGCTTCGCCGCCCAGGGTTTTCAGGCCATCCTCGCCTATTACCACCAGATCCGGCGCGGCGGCGATCACCCCTTCCTGCGACAGTGCCTGATAGTGCGGCACCGAGCCCATAGCATTCTCCAGCCCGGCGCTGCGAATGGCGCCATCGGCCGCAGTCTGATTTCCCGCCGCCATCGACTTCATGCCGCTGTTCGCCATGATATAGAGCACTTTTACCGGCAGCGGTTGCTGCGGCAACTGGCGAATCTGCTGCGTCATCTGCTGCGCCAGTGCCTGAGCTTCGCTTTCACGCTGCAGCGCCTGGCCCACAGTGATAATTTTCTGCGGAATCGCCTGCAGGCTGCTGTCGCCGTTGACCGTGACCACCCTGACGCCCGCGCGGGCAATCTGTTGCAGCACCAGCGACGGGTGCGCCTGCGCGCTGGCGATCACCAGCGTCGGTTTCAGTGCCAGAATGCCTTCGGCGTTGAGCTGGCGCATATAACCCACGTCCGGCAGTCGGGCGGCCTGCGCCGGACGCAGACTGGTGCTGTCGCGCGCCACCAGCTGTGACTGGGCATCCAGCGCATAGATAATCTGAGTGACGTCACCGCCAATCGACACCACCCGCTCCGCCGCCAGTGATGGCAGCGTCATCAGCAGCCATAACAGCATCGCTCTTTTCATGCCGCCGCTCCCGGCGTGCGGAGTGCGCCAATCTGCTCGCGCCAGCGTGACTGCTCTGGCGTACCTTCCGTGCGCTGACCGTAGAGCTGGGCAATCTGCGTGCCGTCGGCAGCGAACAGTTCCAGGCTGGTAACAAAGCCATCGCCCGTTGGCTTGCGTGTTACCCAGCTTTCGCTGATCTGATCAGCCATCAGATGCAGGGTGAACTGCGGATTGAAGATGTTGAGCCAGTTTTCCACTGGCTGCAGCTTCTCTACCCTGCCGGTGAAAATCTGAGTACAGCCACGGTTGCCGACAAAAATCATAATTTCATTGCCCGCCTGCTGTGCCATCTGTAGCAGGCGCTCAAGCGCGTCGTTGCCGGTCTGCCAGGCGAGATCCTCACCCACCGCGCGAAACGCCTGCGGTCGTGACACCTGGTGGCGCTTCAGCAACGCGAAAAACTGATGAACATCGGTCATGGCGCGCCATTCACGGTCGATGGCGGTGGCATCAATCGCCTCCGTCAGGGTAGCAGCGGCAACCGGCTCAACCACCAGCGGCGTCGTCGCGGCGTCGGTAAAGTCGGTGATCAGCGTCTGCCACACTGCCATGCTGGTCTGCTCCGTGGCGTAAACTTTCAGCACCGCATCGCCATGACGATCAAAAATCTGAATGCTGTGACGAACGCCCTGCCCGGTCGGCTCCTGCAGAGCAAAGGCGCTGCACCACTGACCGACGAACAGGCGCAGATCGAGCGCACGGGGATTAAGCACCAGGCCACCATGCGCGCCAATCTGTACATTGTGGTATTCACCCAGGTGTTCATGTACCGCATAAGCGTTACGGGTAATGTTTTTGGTTTCGCCGACTGCGCCCAGTGCCTTCAGCAACGCCGGAAAATCGCGTTTCAGCGCCACGGCATCAACGCCGATGCGCGCTTCACACAATTCCGCTTCGCTGATGCCGATCAGCGTGGCCAGGTCGCGGGCATATTTCTTCGGTTGTTCACCTTTAAGGACAAGATAGTGCTGATAAATCGGGTTCATGACTCAGGCTCTCTTAGTAGTGCCCTGCATCAGCGCAGGGCTACGGCTATCAAAAATCGACGTTAACACCTAACTGGAAAGTACGGCCCGGCATCACGGCCAGCGCCTGATCGTTGCGCTCCTGCTGAGTGGCGCTGGTCAGTTCACGGCTGCTGAGGTAATCCCGGTATTTGCGATCGGTTATGTTGTAAAGCCCGCCACTCAGCCTGACGTTGTGCGCGACGCGCCAGTAAGCGGTCATATCCACCATGCCATAACCCGGCACCCGCATGTAATCGGTGCTGGAGTCGGCCAGGCTGCTGCCGTTGTTAGCGAAGCTTTCGCGGTTAGTCGCGCTGGCTTGCTTACCTTTGACAAAGGTAGCGGTAACGGCGGCACCGTAGCCGCGCGCCTCATCATCCCAGGCGAGTCCGACGATCGCTTTCATCGGGGCGACACTCTCAAGGTCGATGTAGCGGTCACCAAGGTAGCTCGACTTTGCCGCGCCCTGCGTGTAACCAAACGCCAGATTGGCGCTCAGACCTTCGACCTCGCTGAACCAGCTGCCGAAGTTCACTTTACTGCTGATTTCAGCCCCGTAGATGTAGGCTTTATCGCGGTTCTCCGCCTGATAGGTGGTGTAAATGTTGGCGGGCACATTGACGAACTGACCCGGATTAGCCGCCCGGCTGTAGCGGGTAAAGGCAATAAAGTTTTTATAGTCGTTATAAAAAGCGGCAGCGTTAAGCGTGACGCCTTTTGCCACTTCTCCTTTTACACCCCACTCGTAGTTGTTGCTGGTTTCGGTTTTCAGATCTGCATTACCAATCAGCGCATACTGCGCGGTGCCGGCATAGCTGGAGCCAAGGTTCCATGAACCATAAAGCTGGGTATCGTTGGGGAACTGCGCGCCACGGGTATATTGCAGATAAGTCATCAGCTTCGGTGTCAGATCGTATTGGAAGGCGATCGACGGCAATACCTGCGTGTCGCTGTTTGGCGATCCATAGAGCGCTGAAACTTCGCTGGCGTCGAGCACGCTACTGTTCGTGGTCAGCGTCGCCACATCACGCGGTCGGGTGTTCTGATAGGCCACGCGCGCGCCTGGCACGATGGCCGCCCGATGTCCGTCAGCATCGAAGCTGATGGTATCCTGCAGATAACCACCCACGCTGTAGCTGCGACTGTTAGCCTGCGGCTGCATGATCGCAGTAAAAGCACTGGCTGGCGGTGACTGACGGAAAGGTCGCTCAGTATCCACCAGGCGCGCATTCAGCCCGGCACTCAGTTCATGTCGCCCGACGCTTTTAAGCGCGCGGGTGTCAAAACCGTAGCTGTCGCTGTTGTAATCGGAATAGACGGTTTGCCTGGCGGTGGCACTCGACGGCATCCGGGTGTTGTCATGCGCCTGGGTCTGCTGCCAGTAAATGCGGGTCGTCAGGCTGTCGACCAGGTCATTGTAAGGGGTGTACTCATCCGCCAGGCTGATGCCCCAGCGGCGGGTATCACTCTGCTGCTGTGCCGTCCCCCAGACTGTATTGCCTGAAGTGCTCCAGCTGTCGTAATGGCTGTGGTGGGTTTTGTGATAGTAATCGACCGTCGCGCTGAGCTTGTGAGCATCATTGGGCTGCCAGATGCCGGAGGTCATAAAGGCGTCGGAGTGCCAGTTAGCGGGATACGCATCCAGCGTATCGCTGTTGTTACGGGTCTGCTGTCCGTCACGGCGGCTGTAAACAAAGATGCCGCGCAGTTCATCGTCACCGGCAGCGGCGGTGATGCCGTTATGCCAGCTGCGACTGGATGAGTCATAGTCGCTCTGATAACTGAACGCGGTCGCTTTTCCGGGATGCAGGTAATCGTCGGGAGACTTATTACGGAACGAGACGTTGCCGCCAATCGAGGTGTTCGGCTGTTCCACTGCTGTGGCGCCCTTCTCAATCTCAATACGGCCAAACATATAAGGATCGATGTAATCGCGGCCAATGCCAAAGCTGTCGAGACCTGCGCGTCCTACATAGCTGCGGCCAGTGGCCTGCGGCAACGGAATGCCGTCCACATCCAGACCGACGCGGTTGCTCTCGAGGCCACGAATGTTGTAGCCGGTATAACCGGCCCGATCAAAACCGCTCTTACCGGCTGATGAACCGCCACGGGTACCGGTAGCACTGATCAGCGGTTCATAGCGCATGATCGATCCAAAGTCAGTGGCACCACGCTGTTGCAGATCGCTGGCAGAGAGCGAGGTTTTACTGCCTGCCGTTTTTTTGATTTCCGGTGCCGTCACCGTCATTACCGGTTCGGCACTGCTGCCATAGCGATCAGAAAGGGTTAGCGTGGCAGATTCACTGCCCGCAGCATAAGTGCAGGTGGTATTGATGAAGGTGGCGAGCAACGCCAGTTGAGTCAGACGCGGTTGCGTCAATCTCCGAAAACGTGGTGACATAGGCGCGAATTACCTGATTAATTGTTAGTATTCGCTCACTTGCTTGCTGGCAACAGTAAAACGGCTCCGCATAAAAGCCGTGAAAAGTCAGAACATCATGCTGGTGTAGTAATTATCGCCCGAAATTTAATGCAACTGATAATCATTATCAATCTTATTTACATTTAGATATAAACCACAGCGCACAAATTGTTAACCCGAATGCATTGGCATTTATCAACACGTAAAGGAATGGAGTTATGGCGCAAAAACCTGTGGTTGTTATTCACTACTGTATGCAATGCAACTGGCTGATGCGGTCAGCGTGGATGGCACAGGAACTTCTGCATACCTTCGCTGAGGATCTGGCGGAAGTGACGCTGAAACCGGGCACCGGCGGTATCTTTGAGATTACGCTGGATGAGCATCTGCTGTGGGAACGTAAGCGGGATGGTGGCTTCCCGGATGCAACCACGCTGAAACAGCGTGTGCGGGACATCTGCTTCCCGGATCGTACGCTGGGCCACATCGACAAACACAAAACTGAAGTCAGCTAACTCCGCGATTAGCTGAGGGTGATTTTTTCTGCCGCGTCGTGCAGCGCTTTAATCAGCGTCTGCAGCGCGGCTTCTGAGATATCTTCCTGCGCAAGCCGCCGGTTCAGCGCGACCTTCAGCCCATGAATCGCCTGCTCAACAGCAGGAATGCTGCGGTTATTGACCAGAATCGCCAGCGTAGAGAGACGTGTAATCAGGCTGCTGACCGTTTCACGGTTCTCTGCCAGATGCGCCTCTCCCGCTGCCGTCAGGCGGTAGGCTTTACGCGTTGCCTGCGCATCCACCACCTGAATCGCCTCCATCTCTTCCAGCAGCGTCAGGTTGGGGTAAATGATCCCCGGACTGGGCGAATACTCTCCCTTTGACAGCTCCTCAACAGACTTGATCAGCTCATAGCCGTGCGCGGCATTCTGCGCCAGGAAATGGAGCATCAGCAGGCGAATCTCGCTCGCTTCCAGCATCTTTTCACGTCGCTTGCGCCGTCCGCTGCAACTGCCTGCGCGCGCAGTCTGATCGTCAGATGAAGTGGAAGTCGGATGCTGTTTCATGGCCTGCCCTGCTGCGAAAAAGTGGGATTGATGGTAGTGCGCCGCCTGGCAAAACTCAATTGCCTTAGCGGCTTACTTCTGGTGCCAGTAGGCCACCGCCCGTACGAAGTCACTGTTGAGGCCGCGCTGCACCGTGAAGTAGTCACACAGCGCTTTAACAAACTCACCTTCGCCGGTCAGCCAGACAAAGTAATCTTCCGTCGGGATAGTGATCTGATCCAGCCGGGCAATCAGCTGGCTGAGCTGCGCTTTCTGCATCTGGCCGCTGCCAAGCCAGTTTGTCATCACATCAGCCGTATCAGATAAATAGTCGCGGCCCGTTGCTTCATCGGTAAAAGCATAGAGATGCAGCGCCTGCGCCCGGGCGTCACGCTGACGGCGCGCAAAAGCCGGCAGCCCGGTTTCATCACAGACATAGAGCTGGAATGCGTAATCGGTCGGCACCACCAGCGAGCCGCGTGGCCCGCCGACAATCAACCGATCGCCAGGCTGCGCCTGAGTTGCCCAGTCACTGGCTACGCCCTGCTCATGAATATAGAAATCGAGGGTCAGTGAAGATTCACCATCGAATTCCAGCGGTGTGTAATCGCGCGCCTGCGGACGCAGCCCTTCGGGCCAGACAATCCCCGCATCGGTAATTTGTGGCAGAGCCAGTGTGGCCCCTTCAGCGGAAGGGAAGAAAACCTTAATGTGGTCATCAAAGCCTGGCGACGTAAAGCCCGCCAGATCGCTACCGCTGAACCGGATGCGCCAGAATTTACCGGCAATGTTAGTTTTACTCGCGACCTGGATATGGCGGAAACGCAATTCATTACGGACGCGCTGTGGTACACGCTGATCGGCTGATACAGGCAAAATTTCTCTCCTGAAACGGGATGGATGCCCGTGACTCAAGGGCATGCTGATAATAATGGAATAACAATCATTCTCATCTGAAGTGCCAAGATTAGCTATGATATATCTTCACTACAAGAACGAAAAATGCGATCCAGCGGCTTAAGATATATTTTATGCCTGTACGGGTGTGCGTAGTGCAGACGAAGAGCGGCCCTGATAAGAGCGTTCAGTGAGAGGTAAGCAGCAGGTGCGGGGTGTTTACGGGTCAGGCAGAGAAGGCGGAAACTGTCCGGCTCCTGACGAGCCGGGCATGATGTTGCGCCGCACATTCTGGCAGTGCGTGACCACTTACAGTGTGTCGTTGAATCCTGAGAGGGAAGGATTGCTGCTGGTGTGTTCCGGCAGCTCACCATCACCCAGAATTTCATGCTGGGTGGCCTGAGAGTGCGGATGCAGTCCGGCAGGAGGTGAAAAAGGTTCAGCCTGTTGTGCCATCGCCATGACAGGCAATGCCAGGATCAGTGAAATCATTAAGCGTCGCATAGTTGTCTTCGTTTGTTTTTTTGACCAGAAAAGGCCTGAAATGCAGGTAAATATTCCAGCCCTGGCACAGATGCACGATGATTCAGGCATAGCAGGGTTTCGGGAGAGGATTTTACGCCAGAACGGCGAGTTATTTTATAAAATCGTGCGGTTTGTCACGGTTTACCGCACGAATTATGCATTAACAGGGTCGGGAGCCACACACCCTGCCCTGCTGGCTACGCCTGCATCACCGGAATAGAAAAAACGCCGCTCAGCCAGTCGGGCTTACAGTGCGCAAAATCGAGACGCAGCAGATCTTTACCCGGACGACGTGACACACCCAGTGCTGGCAGATGCTGATAGTAAATATCCTCGATAAAGCGTGTCAGCTGCTCCGGGCTGCCGCTCCAGCGGATCGACGCATAGAGTCCACGAACCTCGCTCCAGCTGGCGGTGTTGTCACCCAGCAGCCCGGCATGTTGCGGCTCCAGCGCCTGAAACAGGCTGATATTTTGCTGATCAGCAGAGCTATGGCCGGGCCCATACTGAAAGCCTAACCAGCCCTGCGACACGCGGCCGCCCGCCAGCGCCACCAGTTGCCGCGCCTGTTCAGCCACCCGGTGATCGCGATCGGCAATGTAATCGCCAAACTTACACTCCCACTCCAGCGTTTCTCCGCACAGATGCAGCTCTTCCTCACGCTCCACCAGCGTTGCACGCTCTGCCAGCGATCGCACCAGAATGCGGCCATGGAAGTTTTTAACCGGCAAATGGGGAATACGGCGAAACGCGCCAGGCGTCAGCGAAAAGTGACCTTTGAATACCCGGGTAAAATTTTGCTGGTTATCAAAACCAAAACGTACGGCGATATCGATCAGCGTCATGCGGGTCAGACGCAGCGCCATAGCGGCCATCGTCAGACGCCGTTTACGGGTGTAAGCCGCCAGGGTCTGTCCGGTCATCTCCTTAAACATGCGCTGCATGTGCCATTTGGAATAACCTGACTTGAGGGTAATCTGATCGATATTAAGATCGTCGGTGAGATTGGCTTCAATCCACTCGACCAGATCGTTGATGTGCTGTTTTTTAATGGCCTGACTGAGCATGATGGCGATTTACGACGCGGGTTAGGACTGGGATTTCAGTTACAAAAGGATAACAAAAATCGCAAATCGGTGTAAGGAAAGGGTAAGCATTGCGCGCTCGTTCAGGGCGTTTCCGCATTAATTGCTTAGGTTACTAACTAAAAAAGGCTGACTGTCGTCAGCCTTCTGATTATTGATAAAAACTGCGCCGGATAGCTGTAAGATGGAACCTGCGACAACTAATGACTGCGCATTCCGGCCGCTGTCATCATCATGCGGAACAGCGAGGCGACAACGCCCAGCGCCAGTACGCTGGCGGCATAGATAAACACCAGCCACATCACACGCTTCCACCATGGCGCTTTCGTTTCTTGATTGTGATTGTGGTCTTTCATGCTGCTGAGGCTTTTCATATCAATGATATCCTGCGTCTGCTTTGATTTTTCCACGGAACACGTAGTAGCTCCAGAAGGTGTAGCCCAGGATCATCGGGATAATCAGCAGGCTACCCACCAGCATAAAGGCCTGGCTCTGCGGCGGTGAGGCGGCAGCCCAGATGGTCACTGATGGCGGAATAATGTTTGGCCAGATACTGATGCCCAGCCCGGAGAAGCCCAGGAAGATCAGCGCCAGCGTCAGCAGGAACGGTGAATAGTGCGCCTCGCGTTTAATGGCGCGCACAATGCCCCACGAACAGAGCAGCACCAATACCGGAACCGGCAGGAACAGGAACAGGTTGGGTTTGCTGAACCAGCGATGCGCGATATCCGCATGCGCAAACGGTGTCCACAGGCTGATGATGCCGATAATCACTAACAGCGCAATCACCAGCGGCGTAGCCAGCGCAGACATTTTACGGTGCAGCTCATTCTCGGTCTTCATGATAAGCCATGTGCAGCCCAGCAACGCGTAGGCAACAACCAGACCCACGCCGCAGAACAGCGGGAACGGTGCCAGCCAGTCCATTGCGGAACCGGCAAAACGACGTCCCTCAACCGGAATACCATCCAGCAACGCACCCACGGCCACACCCTGACTGAAGGTGGCGATGACTGAACCGGCAATAAACGACTTGTCCCAGAACGCCCGATGGCCTTCTACCGCCTTGAAACGGAACTCAAAGGCGACTCCACGGAAAATCAGGCCAATCAGCATAGCGGTCAGCGGAATCGACAGCGCATCGGCAATCACCGCATAGGCCAGCGGGAACGCGCCAAACAGGCCAGCACCCCCCAGAACCAGCCAGGTTTCATTTCCGTCCCAGACCGGCGCGACGGTGTTAACCATCATGTCGCGCTCGCCAGCATCTTTATTGAACGGGAACAGCAGACCAATACCCAGGTCGAAGCCATCCATCACGATATACATCAGGGTTGCGAAAACGATAATCGCAAACCAGATAACGGAATAATCGATCATCTTAGTGGTCTCCATCCTTAAAGGTGGCAGCGGAAAGCGGACGCGCCGGGGTTTTCTTCTGACCAGGACCACCCTCTTCAGTGATATGGCCTTCGCCGGTAACCGGTCCCTGCTTAATCAGACGCATCATGTAGTGATACCCCACGCCGAACACCGAGCTGTAGACCAGAATAAAGGCCAGCAGGCTGATGCTCATGTGCATATCCCCATGTGCCGAGACCGCATCAATCGTGCGCTGCACGCCATAGACCACCCACGGCTGACGACCGATTTCAGTGGTAAACCAGCCTGCCAGAATCGCAATCAGACCCGACGGTCCCATCAATAGCGCAAACCACAGGAAAGGACGCGACTCATAGAGACGCCCTTTAAAACGCAGCCACAGGCTGACTACGCCCAGCGTAATCATCAGCAGGCCCAGCGCCACCATCACGCGGAAGGACCAGAAGATGACCGTTGAATTAGGCCGGTCCTCTTTCGGGAAGGACTTCAGCGCCGGGACCTGCTTGTCCAGGCTATGCGTCAGAATCAGGCTGCCAAGATAAGGCACCTCCAGCGCATATTTGGTACGTTCCTGCTCCATGTCGGGGATGCCGAACAGGATCAGCGGTGTGGCTTCACCCGGTGGGTTTTCCCAGTGCCCTTCAATCGCCGCGATTTTGGCAGGCTGGTGTTCCAGCGTATTCAGACCATGAGCATCACCAATCATCGCCTGAATCGGCGCGACAATCAGCGCCATCCACAACGCCATTGAGAACATCTTGCGGATAGCGGGATTGTTATTCCCCTTCAGCAGATGCCAGGCCGCCGACGATCCCACAAAGAAAGCACTCGCCAGGAACGCCGCTACAGACATATGGAACAGGCGATAAGGGAATGAGGGGTTAAAGACGATTTTGAACCAGTCCTGCGGAACCACGATGCCATTCTGAATGATGTAGCCCTGAGGCGTATGCATCCAGCTGTTAGAGGCCAGGATCCAGAAGGTGGAAATCAGCGTACCGAGGGCGACCATGCAGGTGGCAAAGAAGTGCAGCCCGGGACCCACGCGATTCCAGCCAAACAGCATCACGCCCAGGAAGCCCGCTTCCAGGAAGAACGCCGTCAGTACTTCATAGGTCAGCAGCGGACCGGTGATACTGCCAGCAAACTCCGAGAAGCCGCTCCAGTTCGTCCCGAACTGATAAGCCATGACCAGTCCTGATACCACACCCATGCCGAAGTTAACGGCAAAGATTTTCGACCAGAAGTGGTAGAGATCGCGATAGGTTTGATCGCGGGTTTTGAGCCACATACCTTCGAGCACGGCCAGAAAACTGGCGAGACCGATGGTGATGGCGGGAAAGATAATATGGAAGGAAACAGTAAATGCGAACTGAATCCTGGCCAGATGAAAGGCATCTAATCCGAACATTGCTTACCTCTTTGCCACATAGAACACCATGTATTTACTTATAATTAACAACTTAAGCCTGATGCGCCTGGTTCTCTGCGCTTATTGAAATTCCCGCCGCAAATTTAAAACTATTCGCGGCGAGGAAATAGAAACAGTGGGGTTAATGAAAACTATAACAGTCTTTATTGATTCTGATCATTGTTTTTGACGGGAATTATTTATTTAAAAATAAGGCCTAAAGGTTAATCAGAGCGTGTTTATGTGTCGTTAATGTTACGGTAATTTGTACTTTAAAAATCGATCGCGCTAAAGCGAACCTTGCCCGAAAATTGCCTTCAACAGGCTGTTTTCAGGCACTATTTTGTTATAAACCCTGATTGAGTAAAGGTCAAATTTTAGAGCGTCTAAATTAAATACCCTTATTTTTTAACAGGTTAAAAGAGTAAATGGTTACCTCTGCCGCTTTGTTTGCTTTTTTGCTTTTGCCTGGCTAATGCAGCTATAACTTCTGACAGAAAAAACGCAGAACGGCGCTTTTAAGCGCCATCAGAGATGTTAATAAAATGAGTCAAAAAGAAGGTATGAATTAACAGCGCGCTGCGGGCAGTCGATTATTCCGGGCCAGAGATTCATAAAACGATTTAATAACCAGCAACCGTGCGAAAAGAGCGCCGGGATTATTTGCGCTGCCGTTACGTTATCGCGCTTTCAGGAAGTGAGATAACAGACAAATGGGGTCAGAAATTTGCAGCGAGTATACCCATGCCGTCACGTTATGACGGCTGATACAGGGTGATTTTACTCTGCCGCAGATTTTTCGCGCTGTGCCAGAATCCGGCTCAGGTTCAGCTCCAGCCAGTCAGCCAGCCCCACAACCTGTTCACCGACTTCGCGTCCAAGCGGGGTTAAGCGATATTCCACGTGCGGTGGCACCACATCGTAGGCGATACGCTGCACGAAGCCATCTTCTTCCAGGTAGCGCAGATTCTGCGCCAGCATCCGCTCGCTGACGCCACCGACCGTCCGGCGCAACGCGCTGAAGCGCAGCGTCTGGTCCTGCAGGGCCAGCAGAATTAATACGCTCCAGCGGCTGGTCACGCGTTTCAGCACGTCGCGTGACGGGCAGTTGACGTTGAGCAATTCGCCGCGGATAAATTTTTCACTCATTTTTTCAGACATTTAACTTATCCACCTCAAACTAACAATTCTGTAAGTACTTACTAAAAATTAGTTTATACACTAGTCTGAATTTCACCAACAGCCACAGGAGTATTAACATGATTGCAGTTACAGGTGCCACCGGCCAGCTGGGCCGTTTCGTGATTGATGCATTACTGAAAAAAGTCCCGGCGGGAGAAATTGTTGCCGCCGTCCGTACGCCTGCCAAAGCGGCCGATCTCGCAGCGCTGGGCGTCATTGTCCGCCAGGCCGATTATGGCCAGCCAGAGACGCTGGAGGCCGCTTTTGCAGGCGTGGATAAGCTGCTACTGATCTCCGGTAGTGAAGTGGGCCAGCGTGAAGCGCAGCATAAAGCCGTCATCGAGGCTGCTCGGGCGGCGGGCGTGGGCTTTATCGCCTATACCAGCCTGTTGCATGCAGATACCTCGCCGCTGGGCCTGGGCGTTGAACACCGCGCAACAGAAGCGCTGCTGAAAGCCTCTGGCATCCCGTTCGCCCTGCTGCGTAACGGCTGGTACAGCGAGAACTACGCAGCGAGCATCCCACCGGCGCTGGCGCATCATGCGTTTATTGGCGCAGCAGGCGAAGGTCGTATCGCCTCGGCAGCGCGTCAGGATTACGCCGAAGCGGCGGCAGAAGTAATGACCCGTGAGGATCAGGCGGGCAAAGTGTATGAACTGGCAGGTGATGACAGCTACACGCTGGCGCAGTTTGCTACGGAGATTGCCGCACAGAGCGGTGAAAAGGTTGATTACGTCAATCTCTCTCAGAGTGAGTTTGCGGCGGCGCTGAAAAACGCAGGCCTGCCAGAAGGTCTGGCGGAAATGCTGGCGGATTCTGATGCCGGTGCAGAGAAAGGCGGTTTGTTCGATGACTCCCGTCAGCTGAGCCAGCTCATCGGTCGCCCCACCACCACCTGGCAGGCGGTCATTCGCGCGGCACTGGCAAATCGTTAATTCTGTCATTCATGAGCGGGCAATCGGGTCCGCTCACCTCACTCTCCTGCCGAATTCCCGTTGGGTATGCCACTTTCTGCACTCTTTGCGGCTGCGGTTTCTTTTACAAAATGTGAATAAACGCCAGTTTTCTTCAGGTTAAATTTTTTTATTCAGGTCGCTAAGAGATTCATCTGAAATGCGTTTTTTGTGAACAGCGTTATATTTGGTTGAATTGTCTGGAATTTATCCAAAAACCTCGATTAATCGACAATATTTATTACGTTCATAGATATTCTGCATTGTTGTTCCGGGGGAGGAGAGGTCTATAATTTGTCCTTTGTGCAACCACGACCGCTCAGGAGGCCGTTATTAATACCCATCGCCAGCAACAAAATGCACTTGAAGAGGTTCGTGCCGGGGCGGAAGTTGAGTATCAATACGATCCCCATGAACTGAAGCTGGATCGCATGCAGGATTCTGAACCGGAACCGGAGCTGATTGAAGGCTTGCCGGCGCCGGATGCGCTGACCCCTGCCGATCGTTATCTGGAACTGTTTGAACATGTTCAGATGTCGCGGATTTTCGAGGACAGCAAAACCTTCCCCGACTGTTCGCCCAAGTACGATCCGCTGGATGTGCTGATGCGCTATCGTCGACAGAAACGCAGCAGTGATTTTGACCTGTCGCGTTTTGTCGCCGATCACTTTTATCTGCCTGGCGTAAACGAAAGCTTTTATGTCTCCAACCCGGATAAAACGCTCAATGAGCATATCGACGACCTGTGGCCGGTTCTGACCAAAATGCCGCAGCAGCATATGCCGCACTCATCGCTGCTGCCATTACCCAAACCCTATGTGGTGCCGGGCGGACGTTTTGGCGAAACCTACTACTGGGACTCTTACTTCACCATGCTCGGCCTGGCAGAATCGGGCCGCGACGATCTGCTGCGTCACATGGCGGATAACTTTGCCTGGCTGATCGATAACTACGGTCATGTGCCAAACGGCAACCGTACCTATTATCTCAGCCGCTCGCAGCCGCCGGTGTTTGCCCTGATGGTTGAGCTGTTCGAAGAAGATGGCGTGCGCGGTGCTAAGCGCTATCAGGAACAGCTGATGAAGGAGTATCAGTTCTGGATGGACGGTGCCGGTTCACTGATGCCGAACCAGGCTTATCGTCACGTAGTGCGGATGCCAAACGGCTCACTGCTGAACCGCTACTGGGATGACCGCGATACGCCGCGTGATGAGTCGTGGAAAGAAGATGTGGAAACCGCCCGCGAATCGAAACGTCCGGCCAGCGAAGTGTATCGTGACCTGCGTGCCGGAGCGGAATCGGGCTGGGATTACTCCTCGCGCTGGCTGCGTAACCCGAAACGGCTGTCGAGCATCCGTACCACGCAGTTTATTCCTATCGATCTGAACTCGTTCCTGTACAAGCTGGAGCTGATGATCGCCACCCTGTCGCACGCGAAAGGCGAAGAGCTGACCGCGCTGGCCTGGCAGAAAAAAGCGGAAGCGCGCAAACGTGCGATTACCCGTTATCTCTGGGACAGCACCGCCGGTGTGTTCCGTGACTACGACTGGCGTCGGGAGCGTTTCGGTGCCTTTACCGTCGCCTCCGTGGTTCCGCTGTTTGTCGGTCTTGCAACGCCGCATCAGGCGCACCTGCAATCGATCTCGCTACGGCATTTGCTACTGAGCAACGGCGGCCTGCTGACCTCAATGGTGGAAAGCGGTGAGCAGTGGGATCGACCCAACGGCTGGGCACCGATGCAGTGGATGGCGGTTGTTGGCCTGAATAATTACGGTGAAGAGACGCTGGCGACTGAAGTGGCAGTGAACTGGCTCAACACGGTCAACAACTTCTATCAGTTGCACCATAAGCTGGTAGAGAAGTATGACATCAGCGGCGAGCGCGCCCGTCCAGGCGGTGGTGGTGAGTATCCGTTACAGGATGGATTCGGCTGGACTAACGGCGTCACACGTAAGCTGATGACGATGTATGGGCATTTAATGGCTGACTGAGTAGCGCAGTCGGTAAACCTTTAAAACGCAAAAAGCCGGGTTTTCCCGGCTTTTTCATGTTTCATGCAGGCTATTCAGCGCTACTTCTTCGCTTCAGTGCCTGGTTGTGACGCACGTTGCAGGAACTGCTGTGTCACTTCAGGCAGGTGCTGCAGCAGCCACTCCGCCATCGCCACTTCCTGATCGCGGATCTCATTCAGTATGCGTACGCCCTGCGCATCACCAACCTGCTCAGCCGCAGCGATCAGGCTGGTGTAGCTGGCGATCTCGGCATTCTCGAATACATAGCCACTGATGGCGCCCTTCACCACTTCATCTGAGTTAAACATGCCGCCCACGGCCTGGCCGGTGGCTGCCATTTTGCCTATCGCATCTTTCATTACAGAGTGATCGATACCGTGGCTGTCGAGCAGCTGTTCCAGCAGAGTCAGCTGATGTTTGGTCTCTTCAAGATGTTGCGCCAGACGCTGTTCCAGCGCCGGATAGTGTTCAAGACGACCTGACATCTTGCTCAGCATGCTTTCTGCTTGTTTTTCCATCGCATGCGCATCGCGCAGCCAGTCGTGATAATGTTCAATCGCAGTCATGTGTTGCTCCTTAAGAGACGGTAATAGAGTCGGCTACCGAGGTGAGCTTCTCATCCGTTTGCTTCTCTTCATTCAGGGTTTCTTCCAGCAGCTGTGCGGCTTTGGTGTAACCCAGCTTCAGCGCCAGCGCATGCAGGGTACCGTAGGTGGCAATCTCATAATGCTCAACTTTCTGCGCCGCACCGATCAGTCCATGATCGCGAATCTCGCCCTTCTCGACCGAGTCGATAATTTCCTGCGCTTCTTCAACCAGACCTTCCAGCGCATGACATTTCATTCGTTTGATTTTGACTTCAGGTGTCACTTCCACCAGTTCGTCGAGTCGTTCAATCTGAGCACGGGTCTCTTCCAGATGCTGATTAAACGCAGCGATAAGATTTTCGTCACTGGCTGCACGCGCCATTTTAGGCAATGCACGGGTTATCTGCTTCTCAGCGCTGTATACATCGGATAAGTCATGGATGAACAGGTCGTTTAACGTTTTCACTGTCATAAGATAGCCTCATTGATTAAAAAGCTGCGTCTGTAATAACGCAGCGCCAGTCATATCGTTGACACCTGAAAAGTCTAGTGGAGATTCTTAATATCGCACGCTGCATCAGTATGAATTTAAGACAAAAGTGGCATGTAAAATGCACTTTCCTTTTTACAGCAACGCGTTAGCTAAAAATTGTTTTTAAGATTGCGGCTTCGCTAGCAGTGCTGGATTTTGTACAAAGTGATAAATCGTTGTATACATTTTTTAAGATTAACTGCATAAAAAAGTACCACTCGAAACTTATCTGTACAAAGTTGTATTTAACGGTACAGCTTTAATCGATAGGAAATAAAAAACCGGAAGGGAAAACCCTTCCGGTTCAATTCACAACTCCAGCCATTGCCAATGATGGAGCAATGACATAATTCAGGGTGTAATTATCTTCACGAGGAACTAAAAAGATTCAAAATGCCCGGCTAACAGAGTAACCCTGCCGTTACAGCAGTGTTAAAGACGTTCAGCTCCGGCGGCTAACCTTACCTCCCTTGCGCCCCGCTTCAATGGCACGTTCAGGATCGTTTTTGAAGTTACCGCCGCTTTTCTGGCCTCCTTTGCGCCCTGCTTCAGCAGCACGCTCTTTGTCGGCCGCAAAATTCCCGGCCCCACCGCGATATTGAGTCATATGCGTCCTCTTTGAATTTTAAAAATTGGAATTTGCACAGTTAACGCTTCATCAGGCCGATTCAGCAACATAAATGTAGACAGAAAATCGGACCGATCAAGTCAGAGAAATAAAAAACCCGTCACAGTTCTGGTTTATTGGCCGTCCTACCCTCAACCGGATTGATAACGGATTTCAACCATCGCTCTTTTCTATTCATAAAAGAGCCGCAGCATGAAAAATATTTATAACGAAAATCGCCGCGCCCTATTAATCGATCATTTTCAAAAAAAGTCCAATTGAAAAAATATAAGCGAAGCGGCAAAGAGATAATTTCATCAATATCAGGTAGTGAAGATGATCAACAAACCATCAAATTCCCCAAGCGAAGCGCTAATTAGAAATCTGAAACGCTGCTTTTACGTTAAGAATAAGCGAAGCGTGACGCATTGATAGCACCAGTTAAAAATAGCCTGAATCGATCAATAAACGATCAATTATGCTGGTTAGATGAAAATTTTTATTAAAAAGAGAGGTCAGATTTAGCACTGATATCTGAATATAACCGAAGCGGCAAGATTCAGGTATTTGGTGGCAAAAAGCGGGTTTTCGGAATAGTACTAAAAAGTCCTTTCTGCGGGCATACGCATAAATTTTGCATGCCTGCCAAAAGGGGAACTCAACATTATGAGTAAGATCGAGCAAAGCCATGAGGGAGATTGTGCGTTATTGACTTGCAAAACATATGCCCTGTTCAGCAGAGTCAGAGGGAGTCGGGAAAAGTGGAATCAAAAGCGACACCGCGCTTGCCATTTTTCTTGATACGGTACATCGCTTCATCAGCACGCTGCAGTGCAGTATCAAAGTCATCTTTGTCCTGCGCCTGAGACACACCGACAGACGCCCCAATGAGGGCATGCCCGTTTGCCATATCAAAAGGTGCCATTACCGCGTCAAGACAGGCGTGCGCCAGTTTCTTTACCCGCGGATGGTTCAGCGCCCAGGGTATTAACAACACAAACTCGTCGCCGCCCAGTCGGCCAATGATCACTTCTGCCGGAGAGAGTTCCGTAAACCGCTGACTTAACTGGATGAGGACTTCATCTCCGCTGCGGTGCCCCAGGGTGTCGTTGACGTGTTTGAAGTTATCCAGGTCAATAAAGACCACGCAGAGCGGTCCCTGAGCTTTCATTTCACCGAAATAATTCTGCAGAGCATGGCGATTGTTGAGCAGCGTAAGGGGATCGTGCAGCGCCAGCAGGGCAAGCTGCTCTTCATATTGCTTCTCTTTGGTCATATCGATGTGAGTGCCGATCACTTTAACCGGCTCTCCGTGCGCATTCCATTCGCTGACCCGGCCCCTATCCAGCACCCACGTAATGCTGCCATTTTTGGCGATCATGCGATGCAGAGCCTCGTAATAAGGCGCTTTCCCGGCGATGTGGTCGTTGAATGCCTGTAGAACGTCGGCGGCATCATCGGGATGCAGGCTCTCTTTCCAGGATTCAAAGTTGGCGTCGGTCTCTTTCGGCTGGAAGCCCAGCATCGCCCCCCAGCGCCGGTTGAAGATCACCAGTTTGCCGCTGGGAATATCCAGCTGCCACAGGAACAGCCCGGTACCATCCAGCGCCGCATTGAGTTTTGTGCGGGCGTCATGCGCTATACGCTTCAGACGCGCATTGTGCTTTTTGAGGTTCTGTATCTGCAGACGCAGCGCTTCTTCTGACATAACCGTGTAAGAGGAGGAAAAAGGGGTATTGTGCCTGTCAGGCTGATTCTGTAAAGGGTGGCTTATAAAACACGATTAGCCGCGGTCAATTGCAGGCTGGACAGGATATCAGGCGGTACCAGTCTGGCAACGCAGCACAGAGGCAAACCTGGCAATTGGTTTCGCCATGAAATCTGTTTGTGTTGCTACAGGGTTGAGAAGTGGAATGGGCGCGGGAGAGGCGAAATTCGGAATGTTCGGGAATGGCGGGAGTCTGTCGAACCTTCGATGACGGGTTCGCCCCATAAACGCAAAAACCCGCCAGAGGCGGGTTCTTTAAAGATGGTGCCCGAACCCGGAATCGAACCAGGGACACGGGGATTTTCAATCCCCTGCTCTACCGACTGAGCTATTCGGGCAACGGGGCGCATTAAACCAAAGCGGCCCGGCAGCGTCAAACGCTTTTCACCAAAATCAAATCGACTGACCGCTTTTCCATCAACCCAAAGAGTGGGTCTGACCTGCCGCCATAAACCTCTCTGTTGGCCGGATATATTTTAGTCAGAAAGCAGGCAGAGTCTGCATTGTGACGCGAAATTGCCGATATAGCATGCGAGACCAACACTAATAATAAGGATCGCCATGTTTTCCACCATTACATCAGGTATCGCTTCCCGTCACAGCTGGCAAAAGCGTTCACACTCAGCGGCAACGCTGAGCTCTCTCAACGGCTCCATCGCCATGATTGAATTCTCTCCCGATGGCTCCATTCTCAGCGCGAATGCGCTGTTTCTGGCGCGCATGGGCTACACGCTGGCGGAGATCGAAGACCAGCACCACAGCCTGTTTTGTACCGCCGAGCAGCTTAAGTCGCGGGACTATCAGGATTTCTGGCTGCGACTGAACCGGGGCGAAAGCTTCAGCGATAAGTTCCTGCGCGTGGCGAAAAACGGCCGACCGGTATGGCTCGAAGCCAACTATGTGCCGGTGCAGAACCGCCATGGCCGGGTGATTAAAATCGTCAAACTGGCAACCGACATCACCGATCATATCAACGATGCGCAGGAGCAGCGCGCCATCACCACCGCCATAGAACGGTCGATGGCGGTGATCGCTTTTAACCTCAAAGGTGAAGTGCTGAAAGCCAATGATAACTTCCTGAAAACCATGGGCTACCGTCGTGAGGAGGTCGAAGGTGTTCACCACCGTCGCTTCTGCTCGCAGGCGCTGCGCGACAGCCGCGAATATAGCGAGTTCTGGCAGCAGCTGAACCGCGGCGAATTTGTCTCAGGTCAGTTTCCCCGGGTCAATAAACGGGGTGAGACTATCTGGCTGCGCGCCACCTATAACCCGGTGTTTGACGAACAGGGCAGGCTCTACAAAATCGTGAAATTCGCCACCGATGTGACCGCGCAGGTGGAAAAGAATCAGCAGGAACATGATGCGGCACAGCGGGCTTATCACACCGCGCTGCAAACGGATGAAAGCACAAAGCTGGGTGCCGATGTTATCGCCAGCAGCGTGCAGACCATGAACGCCCTGGCGGGTGAACTGCAGGGGATCTCCGGTGATATTACCGGACTGAGTGAATCCTCAGAGCGTATCGGCGCGATTGTGGAAGGTATCCGCCGGATAGCCGATCAGACTAACCTGCTGGCGTTGAATGCCGCTATTGAAGCGGCGCGGGCCGGAACCCATGGCCGCAGCTTTGCGGTAGTGGCTAATGAAGTCCGCACGCTGGCAGCAAACATCAATCGCGCCACCACCGACATCGAAAATCGGATACAGCAAAACCATCAGCTGGCGAGCCGGGCACTGAAAGGGATTGAATCCAACCTGAAGCGCGCCGATCAGGGCGTACAGCTGGCCCAGGAGGCGGGCGGCGTGATTGCGGAAATCCGTGAAGGCGCAACGGATGTAGTACGCGCCATCGGCCAGGTGACCAAAACGCTTAAAGTCTGACGCTCTGCGGGGGCAATCGCCCCCTTTTAAGGTGTTGCCTGAACCGGCGCTTCTGGCACCGGCGGGATAAAGATATGATCCAGAATCGCCCGCATTACGGGTGCCGCAGTAATACCTTCGTTGCCACCATTCTCCAGAATTAACGCTACCGCCACTTTGGGGTCATTAAACGGCGCAAAGGCGGTGTAGAAGATATGGTCACGCAGCCGTACCGGTATCATTTTCGCGTTATAGGTCTGGTTCTGGCGCAGGCTGAACACCTGCGACGTCCCGCTTTTCGCAGCGATGCCATAGGGTGCCGTGTGGAAATATTTATAACCGGTGCCGTTGGGTGCGTTAGCCATGCCAAACATCGCGTGGCGTACCAGCGACCAGTAAGGTGAATGAGGATCGCCAATCTGCGCTTCATGCTGCTGCGGATGATAGTTCTCCACCAGCGTGCCGCGCTGGGTTTTCTCCAGCAGATGGGGGGCAATGACCCGACCGTTATTAATCAGCGCCACCATCGCTTTCACCATCTGAATGGGTGTCGCAATCCAGTAACCCTGTCCGATACCGACTGAAACCGTATCGCCCTGATACCAGGCCTTTTTATGCACCTTCTGCTTCCACTCCCGGCTCGGCAGTAAACCGCTGTACTCCTCATTCAGGTCGATACCGGTCGATTTACCATAGCCAAACTGGCTGAGCATGGTGTGAATGCGATCGATGCCCATCATAAACGCCACCTGGTAGAAGAAGGTATCGGCGGACTCTTCGATTGCCCGCGTCACATCCAGCATGCCGTGCCCGGTTTTTTTCCAGTCGCGATAGCGCCGGTCCGTGCCTGGCAGCGTCCAGGTGGGTGCGCCAAAGAATTGCGACTGCGGCGTAATCACATGAGTCAGCAGCGCCGACATCGCCATGTAAGGCTTCACCGTGGAGGCAGGCGGATAGAGTCCCTGCGTGACGCGGTTAATCAGCGGCAGGTCTTTATCCTGTAGCAGCTTTTTGTAGGCCTGATAGCTGATGCCTTTCACAAACGGATTGGGATCGTAGCTGGGACTGGAGACCATCGCCAGCACGGAGCCGTCGTGCGGATCTTCAATCAGCAGCGCCGCACGCTGCCCCGCCAGCAGGCTTTCCACATACTGTTGCAGGTGCAGATCCAGCGTCAGCGTCAGGTTTTTACCCGCGACCGGCGGTACCTCTTTCAGCACCCGCACAATGCGGCCATGATTATCCACTTCCACTTCCTGATAACCTGGCTTGCCGTGCAGCAGCGCTTCGTAATAACCCTCAATCCCCTGCTTACCAATGTTATGGTCAGCCGCATAGTTTTCGGCGATGCCTTCCGCATTCAGCCGTTTATAGTCGTTATCGTTGATTTTCGACACATAGCCGATCACATGCGCCAGATCCGCGCCATAAGGATATTCACGATCCTGATAGGTCTCAATGCTGGCGCCGGTGAAGTGAAACTGATTGACCGCAAAGCGGGCGACCTGCTCTTCAGTCAGTTCCTCTTTCAGCACCACCGGCTTGTAACGGCTGGTCTGCTTCAGCGCATGGCGGAAGGTGTCGATTTCGTCCGGCGTCAGATTAACGATCGGCGTCAGTGCCCGCAGCGTGGCGTCCATGTCGCTGATTTTGTAAGGCGTCAGCGTAATGGCGTACCAGCTGACGTTTCGCACCAGCGGAATGCCATTGCGGTCATAAATCAGCCCACGCGTCGGCGCAATGGGGATCATTTTGATGTCGTTCTGGTTAGAGCGCGTCTGGTAATAGCCATGGTCGCGCACCTGTAAGCGAAAAAGGTTTACGCCAAGAATGGTGAAACAGAGACAGACCAGAGCAAAGGCTATTGCAGCGCGGCGGGCAAACAGCTTCTCTTCAGCTTCGAAGTTACGAAAGTTCATCAGGGGGCATTATCAGGCGATTAATTATTATCTGTTATTGCGCACCATGATAAAGCGCGATCGCGGGCGTGCCAGCGCGAAGATGCACAAGCCTGACCAAAAGTGTGTCATTTGATGTGAATGTTACCGGGACGGCGAGGCGGGAAAATGCAGATCCCCCGGTTAAGGGGGATCTGCGCAGGGGGATCGGGCAGCAGGCGTCAATGCCTGCCACGCTGATTAATCACCCAGCAGAACAGACTCCAGCGCAATCTTGATCATGTCGTTGAAGGTGGTCTGACGCTCAGCAGCGGTGGTCTGCTCGTGCGTACGGATGTGGTCTGATACGGTGCAGATGGTCAGCGCTTTAGCACCGAACTCTGCGGCCACACCGTAGATACCTGCAGCTTCCATCTCAACGCCGAGGATGCCATATTTTTCCATCACGTCGAACATCTGCGGATCCGGGGTGTAGAAGAGATCGGCAGAGAAGATGTTACCTACGCGCGCTTCAACACCCAGATTTTTCGCCGCATCAACCGCGTTACGCACCATGTCGAAGTCAGCAATCGCAGCAAAATCGTGATCTTTGAAACGCATACGGTTCACTTTGGAATCGGTGCAGGCACCCATACCAATCACGATGTCACGCAGTTTTACATCGGCACGCACGGCACCACAGGAGCCCACACGGATGATCTTTTTCACGCCGAAGTCGGTGATCAGCTCTTTGGTGTAGATGGAGCAGGAAGGAATACCCATTCCGTGGCCCATTACAGAGACTTTGCGGCCTTTATAGGTGCCGGTGTAGCCCAGCATCCCGCGCACGTTGTTCACTTCTACCGGATTTTCCAGGAAGGTTTCAGCAATGTGCTTTGCACGCAGCGGATCGCCAGGCATCAGCACGACGTCTGCGAAATCGCCCATTTCAGCATTAATATGAGGGGTTGCCATTGTTTAATCCTTGTTA
Source organism: Pantoea sp. BJFS-204 (assembly GCF_049310725.1). NCBI lineage: Bacteria > Pseudomonadati > Pseudomonadota > Gammaproteobacteria > Enterobacterales > Erwiniaceae > Pantoea > Pantoea sp. BJFS-204. The sequence continues at coordinate 221,856 of NZ_JBMOWE010000003.1, forward strand.
AATTGCTGATTTACAGCATGTTCTTGCCATAGTCCATCTCGGACAGGCCAAAATAGTGTGCAATTGTCTGACCAATATCGGCGAAAGTTTCGCGGTAACCGAGTGAACCCGGCTCGACTTTCGGTCCGTAGATAAGAATCGGAATGTGCTCACGCGTGTGTTCAGTACCTTCCCACGTCGGGTCACAGCCGTGGTCAGCGGTCAGGATCAGAATGTCATCTTCTCCGACTAACTCCATCAGCTCAGGCAGACGACGGTCAAACAGCTCCAGCCCGCCCGCATAACCGGCAACATCACGACGATGTCCCCAGGTTGAGTCGAAATCAACGAAGTTAGTGAAAACAATCGCCTGATCCGGCGCAGTTTTCATCTCCTGAATCGTGGCGTCAAACAGCGCATCCAGACCGGTCGCTTTGACCTTTTTGGTAATGCCCTGCTCAGCATAGATATCGGCGATTTTACCCACGGAGATCACGTGACCGCCCTTCTCATCCACCAGCTTTTTCAGCATGGTGGCGGATGGTGGCTCAACTGCCAGGTCGTGACGATTGCCGGTGCGCTCGAACTGACCCGCTTTGTCGCCCACAAACGGACGGGCGATAACCCGGCCAATGTTGTAGCCACCTTCGGTCAGCTCTTCACGGGCGATTTCGCACAGCGCATAGAGTCGATCCAGACCAAAGGTCTCTTCGTGACAGGCGATCTGGAACACCGAGTCCGCAGAGGTATAGAAAATCGGCTTGCCGGTTTTCATATGCTCTTCGCCCAGCTGGTCGAGGATCACCGTACCTGAAGAGTGGCAGTTGCCGAGATAGCCCGGCAGATCTGCGCGCTCGACCAGTTTGTCCAGCAGTTCCTGAGGGAAGCTGTTCTCTTTGTCGCTGAAGTAGCCCCAGTCAAACAGCACCGGCACACCGGCGATCTCCCAGTGGCCTGACGGCGTATCTTTACCTGACGAAAGCTCGCTGGCGTAAGCGTACGCGCCGGTGATTTTCGCCTCAGGATCCAGACCTGCCGGGAAGCGGCCGGTCGACAGCTCTGCGGCTTTGCCCAGACCCAGCGCGGTTAGATTAGGCAGATGCAATGGGCCTTTACGTCCCTTGTCTGCTTCACCCCTGAAACAGGCTTCGGCGATGTGACCTAACGTATCCGAACCTGCGTCGCCGAATTTATCGGCATCTTTACTGGAGCCAATTCCAAAGGAATCGAGAACCATAATAAAAGCACGTTTCATGCAAGTCTCCTGCGCATTGGCGCGTGACAAGTCAAAAAAAAGCGATCAGATCAGTATACCCGAATGCATCGCAGCTGGCACCGGTTACCGGTCAGTTAGCTGATATCGCTCACACGGCGATAGACAACCGGCGTCTCAGCCGGGGCGAAATTACCGAGCACCAGCGCGGCTTTGACCGCGGCGGCGGCCTGCTGCCATTTGTCTTCGCTGCTGGCGTGAATGATCGCCAGTGGACGCTGCGCATCGGCACGTTCGCCCAGGGTGATCATGTCGCTTAAGCCGACGCTGTAATCAATACTATCGCTGGCACGCTGACGTCCGCCACCCATTGCCACCACCGCCAGACCCAGCGCACGGGTATCCATGCTGCTGACGATGCCTGGCTGGTCGGCATACACCGGCTTGCTCAGCATTGGCGCGGGCAGATAAGCGTCGTAGCGTTCCACGAAATCGGCAGGTCCCTGCTGGGCAGCGACCATACGACCAAATATCTCGGCTGCTTTGCCGTTATCCAGCACCGTCATCAGCTTCTGACGCGCTTCGGTGTCGCTGGCGGCCAGTTTGCCGGAGACCAGCATTTCGCTGCAGAGCGCCAGCGTCACTTCCAGCAGGCGCGGATTCCGCTCTTCGCCGGTCAGGAAGCGAACCGCTTCACGCACTTCCAGCGCGTTACCGGCTGAGGAGGCGAGAACCTGGTTCATATCCGTCAGCAGTGCGGTGGTCTGGCAGCCTGCGCCATTGGCGACGCCAACAATCGACTGCGCCAGACTTTCTGACGCCTCATAGGTTGGCATAAACGCGCCGGAACCCACTTTGACATCCATCACCAGTGCATCCAGCCCTTCTGCCAGCTTCTTCGCCAGAATCGAGGCGGTAATCAGCGGGATCGAATCGACGGTGGCGGTGATGTCACGCGTGGCGTAGAAACGCTTATCCGCCGGTGCCAGCGAGCTGGTCTGGCCGATAATCGCCACACCCACCTGCTTAATGATCTCGCGGAAGCGATCATCGCTCGGGAAGATATCGAAGCCCGGGATCGCTTCCAGTTTATCCAGCGTGCCGCCGGTATGGCCAAGGCCACGACCCGAGATCATCGGAACATATCCGCCGCAGGCCGCGACCATCGGCCCTAACATCAGCGACGTCACATCGCCGACGCCGCCGGTCGAGTGCTTATCCACCACCGGCCCATTGAGGTTAAGTGATTTCCAGTTAAGTACCGTACCGGAATCACGCATCGCCATGGTCAGCGCCACCCGCTCAGGCAGCGTCATATCGTGGAAATAGATGGTCATCGCCAGCGCGGCAATCTGACCTTCCGAAACGGTGTTATCACGCACACCATTGATGAAGAAGCGAATCTCCTCTTCAGTCAGCGCATGGCCGTCACGTTTTTTGCGAATTATTTCTTGTGGCAGGAACAAGGTAACCCCCTGGTTCAGGGAAATCAGGATGGGGAACAGGCGGTCAGCGACCGCCTGAAGGATCAGTAACCCGCTTTGCTGGTGTCGCTGTCATGACCCAGGGTGTTGAGCAGGCTCGCCAGCAGGCTTGATGCACCAAAGCGGAAATGACGCGCATCGGCCCAGTCGGCACCCAGCGTCTCTTCCGCCATTTTCAGATAGATAGCGGCATCTTCAGCGGTGCGCACGCCACCAGCGGGCTTAAAGCCAACCTGCTGGCTGACGCCTTTATCACGGATCACGTTCATCATGATCTGCGCCACTTCAGGCGTGGCGTTAACCGGCACTTTACCGGTAGAGGTTTTGATGAAATCGGCACCGGCATCAATGGCAATCTCAGAGGCCTGACGGATCAGCGCTTCCTGCTTCAGTTCACCGGTTTCGATGATCACTTTCAGCAGCACATCTGCTTCGGCACAGGCGGTTTTACAGGCTTTCACCAGATCGAAACCGACCTGACTGTTACCGGCGATCAGCGCACGATACGGGAACACCACATCCACTTCATCGGCACCGTAGGCGATAGCGGCGCGGGTTTCTGCCAGCGCAATATCAATGTCGTCATTGCCGTGCGGGAAGTTAGTCACCGTGGCGATGCGGATCTCCGGAGTTCCCTGCTCGCGCAGCGTTTTACGGGCAATCGGAATAAAACGCGGATAGATACAGATTGCGGCGGTGTTGCCTGCCGGGGATTTGGCCTGATGACACAGGGCGATCACTTTTGCGTCGGTGTCGTCGTCATTCAGGGTGGTTAAATCCATCAGTTTCAGGGCGCGCAGGGCAAGGTCTTTGATATCGGTCATGAGGCTCTCCAAAGGATCGGGGTGCAACCCACCGGCTCGCCGGCGGAATGTTATAATAATAACACTCTGGTGCGGCCTGATATGTGCCAGGAGTCACATAGAAATAAGAAATTAGTGCAACATTGCCACGTTTACTGTGACTAAAGTTACAGATAGCGGTACCTGATGGTCATTATACGCCAGCGGGTGTAATGTTACTATTATCACATTTAAGCGCGAAGGCTGCAGGTCGGGTGAGACACGGGCGGTCAGTTGCGCAGCGCCGGGAAAGCGGGATCGAGCTGAAATAGCTTCTGACTGTTGTGCCACAGCGCATCAGCAATCTCCTCCGGTGACTCTTCTCGCAGGCTGCAGAGCACCTCCCACACCTGACGCGCCCGCTCCGGACGATTAGGCTGGCCCTGAAAGCCCTGCAGCGGCATATCGGGTGCATCGGTTTCCAGCAGCAGCGAAGAGAGCGGCAGCTGCGCCACAGTCTGGCGGGTTTTGCTGGCGCGTTCATAGGTAATGGTCCCGCCGATGCCAATCGCATAACCCAGCTTAATAAAGGCCTGCGCCTGCTGCAGGCTGCCCGCGAAACCATGCACCACGCCATGGCGCGGCAGATCGTAACGACGCAGAATCTGCGCCAGTTTGTCATGAGTGCGGCGCGAATGCAGGATCACCGGCAGCTGATACGCTTTCGCCAGCTTAAGCTGCGCCTCAAGAAAGCGTTGCTGCTTATCAAACTGCGGATCGTCGCGATAGAGATCCAGCCCGATCTCGCCGATCGCCACCAGCTTACGCGGCCGCTGTTGCAGTAAGGTTTCCAGCTGGTCGAGATGGGCCTCCTGATGATTTTCGATGACGATTGGATGCAGGCCCAGCGCGGCATAGAGCGCCGGTTGCGCCGCGGCTAACGCGCAGACCCGCTCAAAGCGGCTGGCATCGATCGCCGGAACGATAATCTTTTCCACGCCAGCTTCTGCAGCACGTGCCAGGCTGCCAGAGATATCCCCTTCAAACGGCGGGAAATCGAAGTGGCAGTGCGTATCGATAAACTTCATGCCAGCGATCCTTTGTCGTAATCAGCATCATTATCCGCCAGCGGCGGTGTGATGATGAGGCGGGTATCGGGTGCATTGGCTGCCGGAGCAGGCGGCGTTACGATACGCGCCGTGGTCATCGGTTCCGCATCGCTCAGCCACTGGCCCAGCGTGGCAAGAAAATAGCGACCACAACGCCGTCCCAGATGATAATCCTGATTCAGTGAAGCGATGCGGCTCCCCAGCGCACTGCTGGCCAGCGCATGCGGCGGAAAGATTTCGATAATGCGCAAATCATCGGGAGGATTCTCAATGAACTGCTGAATTTCCCGATAGCTCTGTTCATGCTTATTCAGCACGTTGATCATCGGCTGCAGTGCGCCGGTGCTGAGCCAGCGTTCCATTCGCTTAAACCATTTCGGGGTATAGAACATCTGCGACGGCACGGTGCGGATTACCACAATGGTATCAGCGCCACGGCGGGCGGCTTCACGCACCGGAATCGCATCGCTGATGCCGCCATCGAGATAGCTGATCCCTTCCAGACTGACCCCCAGCCGGTAAAAACCGGGAATGGCACTGGAGGCTTTGATCAGATCCAGCCAGTTATCGGCGGTCGGGTTGAAGTAGCCAGGCGTGTAGTCGTCACTGCGGCAGGCGCACATATAAAACTCGCGGCCGCTGGAGAACAGCTGTTCCGCGCTGCTCATCGCCAGCGGAAATTCACTGCGGGTGATATCTATCAGCCAGTCAAGGTCGATCAGATTGCCACCACGCACAAAGCGCAGCGGATCAAAAAAGAGTTTACTGGTGGTATAGCGGGTAATCACACGCCGGGCATAGCCGGGCTGACCACAGACAAAGGCAGAAAGATTTTGTGCACCGGCAGAGGTGCCGAGCATCAGCTGAAAGGGGTTGAATCGGGCACGCTGAAATTCATCTAACACGCCTGCGGTGAAAATGCCGCGTTGACCGCCGCCTTCACAAACCAGTGCAATTTTCTGAGATTTAAACGGAGTCAGGGCCAGAGGTTCAATGGCGCCGAGCGTGACAGGAATGCGTATACCCACTGTACGAACCTCAAAAAGGGGTTCCGGGTCTGCTGGAGGATCGATCCGTTAAAGACGGCAGCATTCCGGAGAACCAGTCATATGTTCCTTTAACCGGCAGGCCAGCAGGGCTGGCTTGCCTTGCAGCGATGTGAAGGTGTCCCTCTCTTCACGTCAGTCGCTACAGATGACTGGTCTCCGCTCTATGCTTTGCGTTGCATTACACTGCAGGACTCATCGGCTAAAGCTTTTTACGTCCGGTAAACAGGCTGATGAGGAACAGGATAATACCAACGACGAAGACAACTTTAGCTGCCCATGCTGCTGTGCCCGCTAAACCGCCAAAACCTAACGCTGCAGCGATCAGTGCGATCACCAGAAAAATAATGCCCCAACGAAACATAAGCCTCTCCTTACCCTATTTAAAAATCGAATATTTAAAAATCGATCTGCTTATTTCATCCCCGGATGGGTATCTTTTATTCGTGCGGCCACAGAAGTGACCGCACGCAAGCTTAAGATTTAACCGTCAGGTCATTCTTAACGCTTTTCACGCCTTCAATGGCTTTAGCAATGCTTTCTGCACGATCTGACTGTGCCTGATTAGCAACCTGCCCTGAAAGCTGAACAACGCCGTCGGTGGTCTCAACTTTTACGTTGCGCGACGGAACAATGTCATCCGCTAATAGCTTAGCTTTAATTTCGCTGGTCGTGGCGGTATCGCCCGCATAACCTTTCATTGATGATGCTTTGCTGTCTCTGACGTGTAGTTTGTCGCTGACGGATTTAACACCTTCGATTTTCTGCACCACAGCCACAGCCTTCTCAGCCTGATCCTGTGAGGTGACGAAACCGCTTAAGGTCACGACGCCGCTATGCGTTTTTACCGAGATATCCGTGCTTTTAATTGCGTCATCATCTACCAGTGCCGCTTTGGCTTTGGCGGTGATGCCGCTGTCATCCATATAACCATCGACTTTTTTCATAGAACTATCGATTTTTGAACCCGCGCTGTCGGCTGTCTGTGACGCTTTCTGCGACATTGATTCGTCAGCCAGTGCGCTGCCGCTGATCAGTGCTGAGCCAATCATGGCGGCCATCAGGGTTTTAGCAATCTTAGTCTTGTTCATCGATATCTTCCTTCTATCAGTTAACTCACCCAAAAACTGTGGGCGCAACAGAGGCACAGGTGCCGCTGCGTTACAGGACGTAAGGACAAGAGAAGTCTCTTCCGCCGTCCGATAGAGTAATCATAGACGGCATTTTGCAATTTGCCTGGCTAACTGGTTGATCACACGTCAAAACAGAAGAAAAACGGGGTTTTTAGGAGGAGTCTGGAAGGAGGAAAACAGGGCCACTCCCAGCTGGAATGGCCCGGAAACAGGCGATTAGTGCTCGCGCGTTTTGCGGAAACGGACGTCGGGGTAACGTTCCTGCGTAATATTAAGATTAACCATGGTTGGCGCGATATAAGTCAAATTATTGCCGCCATCGAGCGCCAGGTTAACTTCGTTTTTACGCTGGAAGTCCTCAAACTTTTTCGCGTCGCTGCATTCAACCCAGCGCGCCGTAGAGACGTTGATCGCTTCGTAGATCGCTTCGACGTTATATTCGCTTTTCAGACGGGCAACCACCACATCGAACTGCAGCACCCCGACCGCGCCCACGATCAGATCGTTGTTATGCACCGGACGGAACACCTGTACCGCACCCTCTTCCGACAGCTGAACCAGCCCTTTCAGCAGCTGTTTCTGCTTCAGCGGATCGCGCAGACGAATACGGCGGAACAGCTCTGGCGCGAAGTTCGGAATACCGGTGAACTTCATGTTTTCACCCTGAGTAAAGGTGTCGCCAATCTGAATGGTGCCGTGGTTATGCAGGCCGATGATATCGCCAGGATACGCTTCTTCAACGTGCGAACGGTCGCCCGCCATAAAGGTCAGGGCGTCGGAGATCACCACATCTTTGCCGGTGCGCACCTGACGCAGCTTCATCCCTTTTTCATATTTACCGGACACCACACGCATAAAGGCCACGCGGTCGCGGTGTTTCGGGTCCATGTTGGCCTGGATCTTAAACACGAAGCCGGTGAACTTCTCTTCTTTCGCTTCAACCGTACGGGTGTCGGTGTCACGCGGCATCGGACGCGGTGCCCATGCCACCAGGCCATCCAGCATATGGTCAACGCCAAAGTTACCCAGTGCGGTGCCGAAGAAGACCGGCGAAAGTTTGCCGCTCAGGAAGGCTTCCTGCTCAAACTCGTGCGATGCACCCTGTACCAGCTCCAGCTCTTCACGCAGCTGTGCCGCCAGATCGTCACCGACTGCGGTGTCGAGGTCCGGGTTGTTCAGCCCCTTCACGATGCGGACATCCTGAATGGTGTGGCCTTTACCGGTCTGGTAGAGATAGGTCTCATCTTTGTAGAGGTGATAAACCCCTTTGAACAGCTTGCCGCAGCCGATAGGCCAGGTGATCGGTGCGCAGGCAATTTTCAGCTCGCTTTCCACCTCATCCAGCACTTCCATCGGGTCGCGGATGTCACGGTCAAGTTTGTTCATAAAGGTCAGGATCGGCGTATCGCGCAGACGGGTAACTTCCATCAGCTTACGGGTACGATCCTCGACGCCTTTAGCGGCATCAATCACCATCAGACAGCAGTCAACCGCGGTCAGCGTACGGTAGGTATCTTCCGAGAAATCTTCGTGACCCGGGGTATCCAGCAGGTTCACCAGGCTATCGCGATAGGGGAACTGCATCACCGAGGTGGTAATGGAGATACCACGCTGTTTCTCCATCTCCATCCAGTCCGACTTAGCGTGCTGGTTAGAGCCACGGCCTTTTACCGTACCGGCGGTCTGGATAGCCTGTCCGAACAGCAACACTTTTTCGGTAATGGTGGTTTTACCGGCATCCGGGTGCGAAATGATCGCGAAGGTGCGGCGGCGTGCCACCTCTTCTAAAAAGGGATTAGACATGGAATTCTTCTCAATAGGCAGCGCAACTTACTGGCGCTGCTGATAAATCACGGTGGCCGGCAGAACCTTACCGGCGGGTAAACGGTGCCAAAAACGATCTTTCATCGTTGGCGGGTCAGCGCGAAGTTACATTGGCGTGAATTCCGGTTACCTGGTCAGCTTTAAGGCGGCATAGCATACAATATTTTGCGCGCGCGGCCTACAGGGAGAGGGGCAGGATTTCAGGGGCGGGGAATCGGGGAAAGGTGGATGCCGCAACAAAGCGGGACGGGTCTGCACCCGCTCCGCCTCCGTTATCCCAGCACCTTTCTGACGCAGGCTTTGAAGATCTGCACACCAATCTCCAGCGAGTCGAGATCAAAATGCATGTCGGGATGATGCAATCCTGGCGTCAGGTTGGTGCCCAGTCCCCAGAAGCCCGCTTTAACACCCGGACGCTTCACCGGATAGTAGAAAAAGTCCTCGCTGCCTGGCGTGGTCCGGGTTGACAGCGCGCCCTCTTCGCCCAGCACCTCGACAATCGCGGCGCGGATCACCGCCGTCGCCTCATCATCAATCTCGGCGGCGGGCATCTCTTTTAATACGCGGACCTCGGCGCTGGCACCCAGTGCCGCCACGCTGTGAGTAATGGCGCGCGTGACCTGCTCTTTCAGCAGCGTCATCGGCCCGTTCTCCTGCGAACGCAGATCCCACACTACGCGGGCTTCATCCGGCACCGAGTTGGTGACACCGGCATCGCACAGGAAGCGGGTCGCTTTGACGCTCCAGGTAAGGCCGGGCGAGAGATGGATGGCGTTGACCGCCTGAACCGCCTGTACGGCAGCATCCAGCGCATTTACCCCAAGGTGCGGACGCGCCGCATGGGCGGGCTGGCCTTTGATGGTCGCTTCCAGCGTGCTGCAGGCTGAGTAGAGTACCGCAGGCACCGCCTGGCCGACCACGCACTCCTCCAGCGGACGCAGATGGAACCCCAGAATCATCTCCACATCATCCAGTGCGCCACCTTCGATCATTGAGAGCGCACCGGCGCCCAGCTCCTCGGCGGGCTGGAACAGGATCTTCAGCCGGCCACGTTTCACCGCGCCCTCCTGCAGCAGAGCCGTCGCCGCCGTCAGCACGACCGAAGAGTGACCGTCGTGACCGCAGGTGTGGCGCGCACACGGCACGCCATCAATGATGTGCCCCAGCGCATCCATATCCGCGCGCAGTGCCAGCACCGGACCCGGCACACCGCTGTCGATCTCGGCCACAATGCCGGTGGTGTTATTGATATTGCGCGTCACCTTCAGGCCCGCTTTCTCCAGCTGATCGGCGATGTAGGCCGACGTTTTCACCTCCTGAAAACCCAGCTCCGGAATTTCGTGCAAATAGTGGTAATGCTCTAATACCTTAGACACAGCGTTACTCCTGAATAAACAGACGCATAACAGACATTGCGATCAGCGCGTTGATGATGCTCACCAGCATCAGCAGCGGCCAGTATTTTTTTGGCACATCGGCCACGCCCAGCAGCCGTCCCATATATTGCAGCTGCGATCCCATCAGGAAAATCGCCGGGGCCAGAATCGTGATATCCGCGCCGGTCAGCAGCCCTTTGGTCAGCAGACTCACCGCTACGCCGGTACCCGCCGACGATGAGAGCCAGGCGGTGAGCAGCACCGTAATTGCCTCACCCGGCAGGCCGAACAGCCCCATCACTGGCGCAAAAACGTGCCCGAGAAATTGCATGATGCCGAGCAGATTGAGCACTTATGCCAGCACATAGGCCATCACCACATTTGGCATCAGGTTGTGAATGGCGATGTGAAAGCCTTTACGCGCGCCGGTCACAAACACATCAAAGGGATTACTGCTGGTCGTGATTTTATTTTCCATCGGCGAAATCCTTCTTATAAACACTGTTTAACACAGCGCGCGTTATCGCCGCACCGACAAATTTCAGCACGAACATTAATAAGAGCGGAATAATAATCGGCAGCGTCATTGAGGCGAATAGCGCGGAGCCGATGGCGAAGTAATTATTGATTAAGCCAGCACCGGAATATTGCCAGGCACTCATCACCACCACCTCTTTTTTACCGATCTGTTTCTGGTCGGCCATCTCTTTGGTTAATGCCGCGCCCGCGTCGGTACTTTGCAGGTCGGTGATTAATGCCAGACCGCAATGGCCCGGCAGCCCCATCAGCGGCTTAAGCAGCGGCGTCAGCAACCGATGCGCCGCGCGAATCGCGCCGTAGTGGGTGAAGATTTCCAGCACGCCCAGCGCCAGCATCACCGTGGGCGTCAGCGACAGCGCAAACAGGAAACCCGCTTTGGCACTGAGTCCGCCTGCGCCAATAAAGGTGTTGCTGGCGGGATCTTTCATGGTGCCAAAGCTGCCGCCCAGCGTGGTGAAGTCAAAGGCGCCCAGCCATGAAAGACCCTCGACGTTATAAAACAGCCCTGAGAAAAACAGGATGGCAAAAATTAACGCGACATAACTGCCTTTGGTCGCCGTCATTTTTGCCGGACTAATAACACTTTCATCTGACATTATTTTCTCCTGATAACCTGGCTTGCCGCCTGTTCCCTGCCATGGCAAGTTTCAATATATGGAACTGAGTTCTAAGCATGATTTATGCCAGAGCCGATCGGCGCGCGATGATTAATGGCCCTGCTGCCACCACCGGGCGTTTAATCCACGACATGACTGTTATGGCTCTGCGAAATATCTTTTTCTGACGGCAACGTGATATTTCCGGCGCGTTATCAGATGACCGCTATTTCTCCAGCTTCAGCGGCGATTGCACCAGCAGGATAGCGACCGGGCGCACTATCATGGTGCTGAAACCCTGATTTTGTTGCCCGATAAGGAGTGATGCAGAATGAGAATCGCTCGCATTCAATTTGCGAAATAATTCTATTTAAATCAATCAGATAAATTGGCTGTTTTTGCGGAAAAGCCTTCGCTTTACTAACATATTTGATGCATAATTCACCGACTATACCTGTTTATTTAACATCTTCTTAAAAGGACTCGGCCATGCTGACTGCTGAAATGACTGGGCGTTTAAACGACCAGCTGAACCTGGAATTTTTCTCTGCCAATCTTTATCTGCAAATGAGTGCCTGGTGCAGCGACAAAGGCTTTGAGGGTGCCGCTTCCTTCCTGAAGATGCATTCACGCGAAGAGATGCAGCATATGCAGCGTCTGTTTGATTACCTGAGCGATACCGGCGGCATGCCGGTGCTGGGTACCATCGCTGCGCCGCCAGTTTCTTTCACCTCGCTGAATGAAATTCTGCAACAGGCGCTGGAGCATGAGCAGCTGATCACCAGCAAAATCAATGAACTGGCCCATGCTGCCATGACCTCACAGGATTACTCTACCTTCAACTTCCTGCAGTGGTATGTTGCCGAGCAGCATGAAGAAGAGAAACTGTTCAAAACCGTGCTGGATAAACTGGCGCTGGTCAGCAACAGCGGCAACGGTCTGTTCCTGGTCGATAAAGATCTGGGCCGCATGAGCACCGAGAACCACGCAGAATAATGTTTATCGGCCCCTTTTCGGGGCCGATCTTATTGCCGTCTTGCTGACACCACTGCACCGCTATTCCAGCCGGTAACTCGCGGCTTTCACGCCATTCACCCACAGTTCACGGCTTTCACCCGCAGGTAGTAACAGCGCGATCTCCCGCCAGGCTGGCTGGTAATCTCCACGTTTTTCCACCGTCAGGTCGATACGCGTGGCGCTGCTGCTGAGCGTCCAGCGAAGCCATAGCGCATTACCCTGTTGCCAGCCGTGGCTCTCGCCATCGTCATCAAACATTTCGCCTTGAGTCTGCACGCCTTCAGGGGCAGGCCATAGCTGCCATTGCCGCACCGTATCACGCCGCGCATCGGTGGTGCTTTCGCACTCGCCCAGCGGGATCACCGCACCGGCCCTTACCAGCAGCGGCAGCCGATCCAGCGGCGCATCCAGTGTGATAGTCTCGCCGCCCGCAAACGCCTTGCCGCTGTGCCAGTCATACCAGCCGCCGCGGTTACGGGGCAGATAGACTTCACGACTGCGCGCGCCCTGCTCCACTACGCTGGCGACCAGCAGATCGCGCCCCAGCATAAAGTCATCACACTCCTGATAGGTCAGCGGATCCTGCTCGTGATCGAGGAAGGTCGGGCGCAGCATCGGCTCATCTTCCACGCTGGCCTGCCACGCCAGGTTATAGAGGTAGGGCATCAGGCGATAGCGCAGCCGGATCGCCTCGCGGATCATCGGTGTGACCTCCGGGTACATCCAGGGCTCGTTTACCGTGTGATCGTCATTCCAGGAGTGGATAGTAAAGCGCGGGTGCATAACGCCATTCTGAACCCAGCGCACAAACAGCTCGGCATCCGGCTTATCGCCCGAGAAGCCGCCGACATCGTGCCCGACGTTAAACAGCCCGGAGAGGCTCATCCCCAGTCCCATGCGGATGTTGTAGCGCAGCGTTTGCCAGCTGGTGCGGTTATCGCCGCTCCAGGTCTGTACATAGCGCTGCATCCCGGCGCAGCCGGAACGGGAGATCAGATAAGGGCGTTTGTCCGGTGCAAACTGCTGCTGGGCTTCCATTGAGGCGCGCATCATCAGCAACGGCATTACCGGCCGGATATGCTTGATGGCGATCGGCTGACCAAAACCGTGACAGCGCGCTTCGCCATCCCACACCTCATATTCGTTGTTGTCATTCCAGGTGGAATCAATGCCCTTTTCCAGCAGCTGCCGGGTGACATTCTCCTGCCACCAGCGCACCGCCTGCGGATGAGTGAAGTCGAGGTGCGAGCCTTCATCGTCCCAGAACACCGACCGCTCAGGACGATCCTGCTCAGAGTCACGAATAAACAGCCCCTGCGCAGCCACTTCCTGATAGCGCGGATGATCCTGCAGCAGGCAGGGTTTGATGTTGGCCGCCAGCTTCATTCCGGCAGTATGAAACGTGTCGCTCAGCGCATTGGGATTCGGGACTTTGTCGTAGTTCCAGTTGAAGACGTAGCGCTTGTTGTTAATCGAGGTGTAACCCGAAGAGAGCTGGAACGAGTCGCAGGGAATTTCATGCTCGCGACACAGACGGATAAAGGATTGCAGCTGCTGTTGCGCGTCGGGCGCGTCGGTATAGTGCATGGTGGACCCGCTGTAGCCCAGGCTCCACTTCGGCTGAAACAGGGTGCGACCGGTCAGACGCACAAAGGCTTTGGTGACGTCGAGCAGCGTCGGGCCCAGCATCATGTAGTAATCGAGATCGCCCGCCTCGGCGCGGTAGCGACGATAAGGGAGATGGTAGTTATCCAGCTCATTCCCCAGATCGAGCCAGCTGCTGCTCAGGTTGTCATAAAACAGGCCAAAACTGACGCCATCGCGCTGCGTCAGGGTAAACGGAATATGTTTATAGAGCGGATCGGTGCTGGCGGCGTTGTAGCCCATGGCGTCCAGATTACGCATCTCAAAACGGCGGTTAACGCGGTTCAGGTCGCCGCTCTTCTCGCCCAGGCCATAAACCCGATCCTGCGGCTGGCGACGCTGATAGTGCTCGACTCCATCACCGTGCGCATTGAGCAGATAGGCACCGGTGTGACGGTCGGCGGCCAGCGGCTGCCAGCTCTCACCATCAAACTGCTCCCAGCTCAGGCAGAGCGGCTGATGCACCGTGACACGCAGCCGTTGCGTGCTGATGCGCAACTGCTGCGCATCGTGTTCAACCTTAAATGCCGGCAGCATAAAGCCATCCAGCGCCTCACGATCCCGCCCCTGCCAGGGCACGTCGCTGACAGGGGCAATGCTCCAGGTGCGGTTCAGCGCCAGCTCACCGTCGCGCTTCAGCAGCACGCGCATCAGCTTATCCTCCAGCACGTAAAGCCGCAGGAAATGACGATCTTCGACCTTGAGTTCAACAAAGTGATCGGCCTGCTGATGCAGCGTCCAGTTCTTCAGGGTTTTCATCGCGATATCCTTATGGGTTAGCAGGGCGCTGGCGGCGTTCGGCGACCAGCATCACCAGGAAAACGGCACCAATCAGGTCAAAGAAGCCCATCGCCACAAACAGCGGATTGAAGCCGATGGTATCGGCGGTGACGCCGATAATCAGCGAGAAGATAAAGCTGGCGATCCAGGCGCAGGAGCCGCGCATGCCGTTGACCGTGGCCATCTGGCGGCGATCAAAACGCTCCACCACCAGCGCGCTCAGCATGCAGGAGATCACCTGATGGCCGAAGCCACCGACGGAGATCAGGGCGATCGCCAGCCAGGGATCTTTTACCAGCGTCATCAGCGCCAGGGAGACCATTAGCAGTGCGCCGGTCACCGAACTGGCGACAATCGAATTGACGCGGGTGAGACCAAACCAGCGCACATAGATTTTGGTCAGATAGCCGCTGGCGACGCTGCCGAGGTCGGCGGCCAGAAACGGCAGCCAGGCAAACATCACGATCTGCTTGAGATCCATGCCGCGCTCATTGGCCAGATAGAGCGGCACCCAGAAGCTCAGGACCGCCCAGGCCGGTTCGGCCAGAAAAGCCGGGATGGCGATGCCGTAGAATTTCTTCTCTTTACCAATCACTTTCAGCGCGGTGAAGAACGGCAGTTTTTCCCCGATCGCTTCGTTGTCCTGATTAATAAAGGCCCGCTCTTCATCAGAGAGACGAGGATGACTCTCAGGCGAGTGATAGCCCCACCACCAGAGTGCAACCCACAGCAGGCCCAGCCCGCCGGTGAGCAGAAAGGCGCCCTGCCAGCCAAACGTTATGTGCGCGACATAAATAATCGGTGGTGCCAGCATGGCACCAATCGAAAAGCCGACGCCCGCCCAGCCCGCCGCGACCGGACGCTCCTTTTTCGGAAACCAGTCACCGATCGCTTTGGCGTTCGCGGGCGTTGCCGCCGCCTCAGAGGCGCCCATGACAAAGCGCAGCAATGCCAGATGCAGCCAGCTTCCCGCGCCGGCGTGCAGCAGACAGGTCACCGACCAGATCAGCGCACAGATCAGGAAGCCCATCTTCAGTCCGATCACATCGATCAGCCAGCCGCAGATTGGCTGAAACAGGGTATAGGCCAGCTGAAACGCCGCCACCACCCAGGAGTACTGTTCGGTCGTCATGTGCAGACTGTTTTTAAGTTCCGGTGCCAGAATGCCGAGCGAGTTGCGGGTGATGTAGTTGACGGTTACACCCAGCAGGAACATTCCCAGCATCCACCAGCGTAAATTTTTAATCACGCGCACCGTGCGGGATGCACTGATGGGTTTGGTTGTTGATTCGAGGCTCATTGTGCCACTCCTGATTGCCATTGATGACGCACACCGCCTGCTGGCGTACCGCGTGTCCTGTAACGAACTTAGAAAAGTGCGAAACGTGGGTACAGACACTTTTTTGCAACACTTTTCATGGCAGGCTGAATCCCGGCAGAAAATGGCACTGAAACGCTTATCTGACGCGATTCAGCAGGTTATGAAAAATTTTTCATCAGCAGATTTGAAGGCGATCACAGAATGAAACAAAGGCTGAAAGTAAGCGAGATTGCGGCACTCAGCGGCGTCTCCATCAGTACGGTGTCGCGGGTGCTGGCGGGTAAAGCCAATACCCGGCCCGCCACCCGTGACAAAGTGCTGGCCGTGGCGCAGCAACAGGGCGTGCTAAACAACCTGCACAGTGGTCGCCTGCTGCTGAATAACCTGATGGTTTTTGCCCCGCCGCGCGCCTTTGATGTACGCAGTGACATCTTCTACTACAAAGTGATTCAGGGGATCAGCCAGGCGGTGGAGCCGCATGAGGTGCGGCTGCGCTACTGCCCGCTGGAGGAGGTGGAAAGTGATGCGGCGCTGTTTATTGATAAGATGCAGCAGACCGAAGCGGCACTGCTGATCGGCATTGATGATGAGCATATTCATCAGCTGGCGGCGGAGATGAACAAACCCTGCGTGCTGATTAACGCCCGCGATCGCCGAATGCGCCTGCCTTCGGTCTCGCCCCATCATCAGCTGATTGGTGAATTCTCAGCGCGCTATCTGTTTGAGCAGGGACACCGGCAGATCCTGTCGCTGCATTGCTTACGCCGCTACACCATGGAGCAGCGATTGCAGGGGGTGCGCGACGCCTGGCATGCCATGAACCTGCGGTTTGACAGCCGCCAGCATCTGCTGACCCTGAACAGCTTCAGCAGCAATGAAGCGGCGGAGCGGCTGAGTGAATATCTGCGCCACTGCCCTGATGCGCTGCGCCCGACCGCGATTCTCGCCAGCGGTGATTATATTGCGGCGGGCGCCGTCACTGCGCTGGAGCAGGCCGGTCTGCGGGTGCCGCAGGATATTTCGGTGATGAGTATGGATGGCTTTAACCTGGCCGCTATCCACGATATTCCGCTGACCTCGGTGCAGGTGCCGCGTGATGAGCTGGGCGCAGCGGCAGTGAGAATGTTGCAGGAGATGCGACTGAATCCAGGCACACCCACCGGCAGCCTCCTGCTGAATGGCAGGCTGGTGGTGCGCGAGTCGGTGCGGCGCATTCGCGATAATCTCAGCCATGCGCCGGTCCAGCAGCATGGCCTCTATGATTAACACGGTATGGATTAACACGGTATGGATTAACACGCTATGGATTAACCCGGCGCGGATTAACCCAGCGTTTTCAGCCGCAGTTCCGACGGCTGAGGCCGTCCGAACAGGAAGCCCTGGAACAGGGTACAGCCCTCATCGCGCAGCTTAGCGAACTGCTCATCGCTCTCCACCCCTTCGGCAGTAATCTGGATATCAAGACTGCGACTCATGCCGGTGATGGCGCGGATAATCGCCAGCGCCTCGCGGCTGTCACCCATATCATTGATAAAGGATTTGTCGATTTTGATTTTGTCGAACGGGAAAGATCGCAGATAGCTCAGCGACGAATAGCCGGTGCCGAAATCATCCAGCGCAATCTGCACGCCCAGCGCCTTGAGATTTTGCAGGGTACGGATATTACCCAGCGAATCATCCAGCAGCACTGATTCGGTGATCTCAACCTCCAGCCGTGCCGGATCGAGACCCGACTCTTTCAGCGCGCCTTCCACCACCGGCACCAGCGAGCTGTTTTTAAACTGCAGCGGTGAGAGGTTGACCGAGACCGACTGCTCCCCTTCCCAGCTCGCCGCTTCGCGACAGGCTTCGTAGAGTGCAAACGCCCCCAGCATATGGATCAGGCCGGTCTCTTCAGCGATCGGGATGAAGTCGTTGGGCATGATCAGCCCGCGAACCGGATGATGCCAGCGCATCAGCGCCTCATAGCCAATGATGGTACGGTTATCACCGTTGGTGATGGGCTGATAGTAGAGCCGCAGATGCCCGCCGCTAATCGCATCGCGCAGATCGTTTTCAATCAGGCGTCGACTGCGCGCCACATCGTCCATCTCCAGCGTGAAATGCTCATAGCGGTTGCGACCGTTTCGTTTGGCTTCATACAGCGCCATGTCCGCACAGCGCAGCAGCTGCTCCGGCGTATTGGTGATGGTGGTGCTGAGCGCAATCCCCACGCTGAGCCCGACCGACAGATTATGGCCTTCAACGTTGACCGGCGGGCGAATCGCCTCAATCAGGCGCTGCGCCACAATGCTCGCCTCTTCATTACTGGCCACCGAAGGCAGCACGATGGCGAACTCATCGCCTCCGATACGCGCCAGAGTATCCTGGTCACGCAGCGCGTTACGCAGACGCTTAGCCACACTGCGCAGCAACTCGTCGCCAATCTGGTGGCCCAGCGCATCGTTCACATTTTTAAAGTTATCGAGATCAAGGCAGAGCGCGGCGGTCTGGCGCTGTATCTGACCGGCAGTGCGCAAAGCTTCACTCAGACGCTGG
The DNA here is from genome assembly GCF_049310725.1 of Pantoea sp. BJFS-204. NCBI lineage: Bacteria > Pseudomonadati > Pseudomonadota > Gammaproteobacteria > Enterobacterales > Erwiniaceae > Pantoea > Pantoea sp. BJFS-204. The sequence goes on from NZ_JBMOWE010000003.1 coordinate 240,238, forward strand.
CGGAACAGAATGCGGTTCGGCAGGCTGGTGAGATTGTCGTGGTGCGCCATATGGTGAATACGGGCATCAGCAGCGCGCTGGTCAGTGACATCTTCCACCAGCAGCATCAGGTAGTTACGTCGCGCATCCTGACCGTTAATCGCGGTGGCGCGGGTATGCAGAATGCGTTCGCCGCTGGCGGTCATCAGCAACTGCTCACGCTCATGCATGCCCTCACTGCGCAGCGCAACATCCGCCAGATTATTAAAGTAATCGCTGAGTTCGGGCGACATACATTCATGCGGGCGCTTGTTGACGATCAGCGATTTCGACAGGCCGAACAGCTGCTGAGTGCGGTCGTTAACCAGCAGGATCTCGCGGGTGATCGCATCTTCAACGATCACGCAGGAGGGAATATTGGCGATGATGTTATCCAGGAATTTAGAGAGCGCGGTTTTCTGGGTGCTCTGGGCTTCAGCCAGATCCCTGGCGCGCAGCACCTGCTGCTCCTGCTCACGGCGTTCCGTGCGGTCGCGGGTGATCTTAGCGAAGCCGACCAGCTTACCGTCATCATCGTGGATCGCGTCGATGACCACATGCGCCCAGAAGGCGCTGCCATCTTTGCGGTAGCGCCAGGCCTCATCTTCAAAACGGCCGGTCTTAAGCGCGATACCGAGATTCGCTTCCGGGATGCGGTTCAGCCGCTCCTGGGAACTGTAAAACAGCGAGAAGTGCTGACCCACCACTTCATCCGCTTTGTACCCTTTGGCACGCTGCGCACCGGCATTCCAGTTCACCACCACGCCGTCGACATCGAGCATATAGATGGCGTAATCGGTGACCCCTTCTACCAGCAGACGGAAACGCTGCTCCTGCTCCCGTTGCTGACTGCGGACGCGCTGCTGTTCGGTGCAGTCGCGGGTGATTTTAGCGTAGCCCAGCAGCTTGCCCTGATCGTCGCGGATCGTGTCAATCACCACATGCGCCCAGAAGGCGCTGCCATCTTTGCGGTAGCGCCAGCCCTCATCTTCAAAACGGCCGGTGCGATAAGCAGTTTGCAGGTTCTGCTCCGGGACACGGTTCTGGCGATCCTGGGCGCTGTAGAAGCGGGAAAAATGCTGGCCGACAATCTCTTCCGCCACATAGCCTTTGGCGCGCTGTGCGCCGGCATTCCAGTTCACTACGTTACCGTCATGATCGAGCATATAGATGGCGTAATCGGTAACGCCCTCCACCAGCAGGCGGAAGCGCATCTCCTGCTCCCGCTCTTTGCGCTGCTGCTCCTGCTGCTGAGTACAGTCGCGGGTAATACAGGCGTATCCCACCAGCAGACCGGCGTCATTGCGTATCGGGTCGATCGTCTCGTGCGCCCAGAAAGCACTGCCATCTTTGCGATAGCGCCAGCCTTCGCTTTCATGGTGTCCGGCAGTGGCAGCCATATCCAGCCCACGCTGCGGCAGGCCCCGGCGGCGATCTTCTTCGCTATACAACAGGGCAAAGCTGCAGCCAATCATCTCGTCTGGCGTATAGCCTATCGTGCGCTGAGCACCCTGATTCCAGCTGCCGATGATACCGTCAGGTTTTAGCATAGTGATGGCGTAATCATTCACGCTTTGTACCAGCATGCGATAGATGACCTCAGAGTTATTATCCATTGTGATTAGCCTGCTGCTCTGTAGCCGGATGACGGCTTAGGAATGTTCTTAATAGCGTGCGCAGACTACAGCCGAAAAGAGCTGAGATGACAAGCGCATTAAGAAGATTAATCAGTGTTTATAAGGGGTTTATCGGCAGCGGCGAGTAAATGTTCAATGACTCCGTGGCGGCGGCGCGTCAGGCGACCCGCTCCCAGCGCGAGGAGAGCGAATAACGGTGCTGCCAGCAGAGCATTGCCGGACTTTGGCTCATCAGCTGCTGGCACTCTTGCGGCGCGACAAACGCCGGGATCACTTTCTGGGCCGCCGTCTGTCTGATCAGCGCCAGCTGATCGTCGAGGGGCGGATGCACATTCCACGGCAGCCAGCGTGCCATGCCGGATTGCAGCATCTCAAAGGCACGGGTGCCGCTGGAAACGTGACTGCTGAAGATCAGACGAAAGTCGGGCTGATGGCTGAGCTGCGCCGCCAGCCCGCTGTCAGCCACCGCATCCGCCGCGACAATTACCGTATCCGGTCGCCAGTGGTCGGGTGTTGCGACGCGCAATAACCGGGCCAGTGCCAGCATCGCCGCGGCGGGCAGGCTGTTGAGCGCCAGCAACTGCGCCACCTCTTCGCGCACCTGGGGACACATCACCACCGGCAGCCCGCGAGCGCTGAGCTGCAGCGCCATCTCAGGACCGCGCCCGTGCAGCGGCGCGGTGACCACGGCGCCCCCTTGTGCCGCCAGGGCCAGCGCGTCGATCTGCTGCGCCAGTCGCTGATTGCGGTCGCCATAGGAACCATCGGTAATCAACAGCCGTGCGCGTGGCGGGCAATCAAACGGCAACAGCAGCGATTCGCGACTCCAGTCGCCCATATAGGTGATGCCACCCGCAATCGGCAGATGAAACCAGATCGATCCTGGCGAATGCCCGCTGCGACCGGTAAAGAGATTCAGCGGCCCCAGCGCGCACTGGCCGCGCAATGGCAGGATGCGTCGCGCCTGAGCCGGCACGCCAGCCTCGCCCAGCTGCTGCCAGGTGATCTCACTGGCATAGACCGGCGGTGAACCGATGTCGGCCCAGCTATCCAGCGCCGCCGCGTGATCCACATGGGAATGGGTCAGGCAGAGCGCATCGACCTGGCCGATGGCGTCCATTGCGGGCCGGACGCCCGGCTCCGGCCCGGCACCTAAATCCCATAACAGACGGTATCCCTCTATCTCCAGCAGGAAAGCGGCCGGCAGTTTTCCGCCGACGCCGCTGATCACCGTCAGGCTTGCCATGGCAGGACTCCCTGCGGCAGACGGCGCGTCAGTCGTGAGGCCAGTAGCATTAAGCCCAGCACGATCCCAATCATCAGGCATCCGACCGCCGCCGCCAGCGGCGCCGATCCGCCTTCGTCCAGGAAAATAATGGTCGGGCCAAGCGTCTGGGTTTGCGCGGTAACCAGCAGCACTGAAACCTGTATTTCATTCAGCGCGGTGAGGAACACCAGCAGCGCACCGGCCAGCACAGAAGGCGCCGCCAGCGGCAGCAGGATGTCAGTCATCCGCCGCATCAGACCCGCGCCGCATAAGCGCGCTGCCTCATCCAGTGACGGTTCGATTTGCGCGAACCCGGCCAGCGTCGGCCTTAACACCAGCGCCAGGAAATTGGCCAGATAGGCCGCAAGAATAATCCACACCGTTCCGTAAAGGGAAAATCCCAGCAGCGGCAGTGGCCGCAGGAAAAACAGCATCGCCGCCACGCCGGTGACAATGCCGGGCAGCGCATAGGTCAGCTCACTGGCGAATCCCAGCCCCCGCACCAGCCGGGTACGATGCCAGCTGAGAAAGAAAGCCAGGAACAGTGCCATGACGCTGAGCAGCAGCGCCGTCAGGCCGGTGAGCCACAGGCTGGTAAAGAACGCCTGCCGTATCGCCGGATAGCCCCACAGCGCCTGCTGAAAATTCTCCAGCGTCAGGGTTTGCCAGTTCAGAGCCTGACCGAAACCGCGGGTTAAGGCGGTTGTCAGCAAGGCGCTGAGCGGCAGCAGCAAGGTGATCACCATCCACAGCCAGGCGATGATTTCGCCCGGCAGTCGCGCGCGCCCCAGCGGCCGGTGCCAGGGTCGTGGCGATCCGCTGACCCGGACATCGCGCCGTCCACCCAGCCAGCCGCTAATCAGCATTCCGGCGAGGGTGATCAGCGCAATCAGCATCGAGTAGACGGCGGTATTGGGCAGCGCACCGGGGCCGAGGGTATTGAGCTGCTGATAAACCAGCGTAATCAGCGTCGGCACCCGCGCCGGAATACCCAGCATCGCCTGGATACCGAAATTCCCGACCGCAGCGACAAACGCCAGCGCCGCCCCGGCGAAGATCGCGGGGCGCGCCAGCGGCAGGATCACCGTGAACAGAATCTGCCGGGGTGATGCGCCGCTGATACGGGCCGCCTCCACCAGTTCGGCGGGGAGTCGACGCAGGCCGGCCCGCACCGTGAGGAACACCAGCGGCGCATTGTGCAGACCCAGCAGCAGCACCATGCCGGTCGCGGAATAGAGCGGTTGCTGACCGGGTGCCAGCCACGTCCCGCCCAGCGCACTCACCGCTGTGGCCAGCAGACTGCCCGGTGCCAGCGCCTGTATCCAGGCCAGCGCAGTCACCTGCGGCGGGATCATCAGCGGCAGGATAAAGGCGAATACCCAGGCCGCTTTGGCACGCAAATCGGTGAGCGCCACCAGCCAGGCGGCCACCGTTCCCAGCAGCAGCGACAGCAGCGTTGCGCTGATGCCGATCGCCAGGGTATTCAGCGTGGCGCTGAGCACCCGCCGGCTGGTCAGCAATCTCAGCAGGCGATCGCTATCCAGTATGCCATCCGGTGCCAGCGCGGTTCCCATCAGCCGGGCAAAGGTTGCCACCGACAGCAGGCCGATCACCAGCACCAGTATGCCCAGCACCAGCGGTTCCGCCCGCCATCTGCGATGCCTGGCGGCCTGGCCTCTTCGCCATTCGTTGCCCAGCACGCTCACGATCAGCCGCCAAACAGTTCAGTAAAGGTTTCGCGGACCTGAGCATCCTCGGCCACCGCTTTTGCCACATCCGGCGTCAGCAGCGTGATTTGCTCAATCGGCGCAAAGCCACTGGGTGCCGCCACGCGGGCATCGACCGGCCGGTTGCCCTGCTTCGCCACCAGCTGCTGTCCTGCTTCCGACAGCATGAAATCAACAAAGGCTTTGGCGGCCGGCAGATTATGCGCCGACTTCATGATCGCCACCGGCTCGGTCACATAGGAGACGCCCTCCTGCGGATAGACCAGATCGATGGGCGATCCCTGCTTTTTGGCGCGGATAATATCGGCATCCGTGATCACGCCATACTTATCCATGCCGCTGGCAACCGCTTTCAGCGCCGGTCCATTGCCGCCCTGTGGCGCAATGCCGATAGCGGCCAGTTGCTGATAGAACGCCCAGCCAATCGACGGGGTATGGATATCGGTATGCAGCTTATAGAGCGCCGCACCGGAATAGAGGGGACTGGGGACCGCAATCTGGCCTCTGTTTTCTTCTACTGCCAGCGCTTTCCAGCTGCTGACCGGCTTCGCACGCTTGGTGTTATAGGCGATCACCGTGGCGATAATTTTGGTGCCGAAAAAGGTTTTATCCGCATCATAATAGGCAGGCTTCAGGTGGCTGACCGGGGCGGCCGGATATGAATAGAGCTGCCCCTCTTTCTTGAGCGCGCCCAGATTGATCGCGTCGGCCACCAGCAGCACATCGGGTTTGACCTGGCCGCTCATCATTTCAGTACGCAGCACGTTCATCAGTTGAGTGGTGCCGTTGCGGGTCCACTCCACCTCCACCGCCGGATACGCGGCCTTAAACGCATCGATGGTCTGTTGCGCAATTTCAGGTGCCTGCGACGTGTAAACCACCAGCTTGCCGCCGGGCGCGTCGGCCGCCTGCAACAGGGTTGAGGCCGCCAGGCTCGATAGCAACAACAGCGCGTGAAGCGGAGTACGAAAAGCCGTTTTCATGGTTTCTGAAACCCTTTATGCAGGAAGAATCCAGCCGTCATCGACGGCGACGCCGACGGTGTCATCCACCGCCAGTAATGCAGCATCATTAAGCGTCAGCGACAGGCTGACATCCGGTTGATTAAGCGGTCGAAGGTTGATCTGATGGTAGCCACCGCGAAAGATGATGCGCTCAACGCGGGCGGCAAACTGCCGCTCTCCCTCAGCGGCGAGGTGAAAACTGACGCTGTGGAAGCTGGCTTTGCCGTGTGGCAGCGGGCGCTGGTGAGGCGAGCAGCGCAGCAAAACCCGCAGCCCGCAGAGCGTGGCGGTAGCCTGACCCGGATCGAGCGGCTCAATGTCGCTGACCGGCAGCACCCGCCCCTCATCAATAAAGGTCGCCACCATCTCATTAGCCGGTTCGCGCCACAGGGTCTGCGGGCTGGCGAACTGCATCACTCTGCCGTGTTCGAGCACTACGATGCGGTCGGCCAGTGCCATCGCTTCGCGTTGATCGTGGGTGATATAGAGTAAGGTGGCGCCGCTGTGGCGATGGAAGCGGCGGAACTCCTCTTCCATGGTGGCGCGCAGATGGACATCAAGGTTAGCCAGCGGCTCATCCAGCAGCACCAGCGTCGGCCGTGCCACCAGGCAGCGAGCCAGCGCCACGCGCTGGCGCTGACCACCGGAGAGATCGGCGGGTCGGCGGTCGGCGAAGCGATCCAGCCCGACCAGCGTCAGGGCCTGGGTGGTGCGCAGTTCGCGTTCTGCGCACGCCACACCGTTCACCTTCAGGCTGTAGCCGACGTTCTCCGCGACCGTCATATGCGGCCACAAAGCGTAGTTCTGGAACACCACGCCGAGCTCGCGGGCTTCCGGCGGCAGGTGCAGCCCGTCTGCGGCAACCTGGCGTTCACCGATGCGGATTTCACCGCTGTCGAGCGTTTCAAAGCCGGCCAGCAGGCGCAGCAGGGTGGTTTTGCCGCAGCCAGAAGGCCCAAGAACGGCGACAAACTCGCCCTGATTAATCTGTAACGAAATCGCGTCCAGTACCGGCTGGGCGCCGAACGCTTTACTCAGTCCGGTTAACGATATTGCCGCCATCTTACTCTGCCTTTGCCGTTAACATGCTGGGCAAAACGCTACGACAGTTTGATGACAGCCCGGTGACAGCCAGGCTTACGGGACGCGAAAGCCGGGCTGGCGAAGCGGCATCGGGGCGTGCTCGCCCCGTGGCTTACTGCTGGGCGGTGAGCGCCGCAATCGGCTGCCAGATCTCGGTTAATGCGCCCTCTTTGCCGGTAAAGGGATCCTGCGTCGGCAACGGCACTTTTTTTACCTGCTCCTGGGCCATTTTTAGCTTCGCGGGCTCATCGCGCAGCGTCTCCGGCGACATCCCGTGCGGATAGGCGCCTATCACCATAAAATCTTCGCTGGCGCTGACCTGCCGATGGCCGACACCCGCCGGAATCAGGACCGCATCGCCTGCGCGCAGGGTCACCATCCGGCCACTGTCGCCGCCAAACAGCACTTCCGCCCAGCCTTCAGCGACGCCCAGCAGTTCATGGGTATTAGGATGATAATGGGTATATGGGAAGATCGGATAGCGCCAGGCGGGTGGCCAGCCGTTCTCCTCGAAAGTTTTTTCAAACCACGTGGCGATCTCCTCCTCTTCCGGCACCACGCGCGGCCAGATAATCAGAGGTAACGGGTTATTGGGTACACCGCCCGACGGGCTGGCAAGCATCAGATGCTGAGGATTGTCAGAAGCCCCGGCCGAGAAGGTGCCAGCGGCAAAGGACATCATTAATAGCAGACTGGAGGATGAGGCACGCATACAGGTTCTCCGATGTTTTTCTAAGTGTGGCAAACCCGCGGCACAATGCAATGTGCGCCAGACGACACAATTGAGATAATTGACTGATATTGCTGACTAAAGCCAAATGTGTCGTTAACTATAGGGTCGGAGTGTGCCTGCGCGACGGCGGGTAGCGGTTCTTACTGCGGCAAAGTGTTGCAAAATGTCAGGCGGAAAGTCACACAGGCGCAGCAGCCCGACGCCCCGGGCACTGTCGTATAAACTGTTATATAAAAAAAGCACAGATCTGTTTCTGATATGCTTGACTGTTATCTGTTGTAATAGCTAACAGATGACAGTGAGGTAACAAATGGACGCTATTAAACAAATCCTGATTGACGAGATCGCCCTGCTTAACCGCGAAGAACGTCGCGACAATTTGCCGCGTTTCAGCCTCTCGTTTCTGAAGAACCACCCTGGTCTCTGGGCAGTAATGTATCTCTGCTACGGCCTGTGCGTGGCGCTGATTTTCACCACAGAGATGCTCGGCTGGCCCGCCTTCTGGTTTGCCACCGTGTTTGTGCTGGTGATGAGTGTGCTGATGCTGCTGGATATCAACCCGAAATATCGCTTTGAAGATATCGATGCCCTCGATCTGCGCGTTTGCTACAACGGCGAGTGGTATTACATTCAGCCGGTGCGCGAACAGGCAATCTCACGCATTCTGTCGCTGCCTGAGACACCAGAACGCGTGAAGAGCGGTATCCAGCGTCTGCTGACGCAAAAAGGGGAAGTGGACTTCTATGATGTCTACTACCTGACCTGGGGCCATCAGGAAGCGGCGCGGGTTTAATCCGCCTGCCCTTCCGCCATCAGCTGACCCAGCTTCACGATTGCCGCCTCGGCCCGACTATCCCACGGCCAGGCGGTATTTAACCTGAAGCAGTGCCTGAACTGCTCACCTGCCGAAAATAGCTGCCCCGGTGCAATACTGATCCCCTGAGCCAGCGCCCGCTGATAGAGCCGGGTCGTATTGATGCTTTCCGGCAGCGTCACCCAGAGAAAATAGCCGCCACGCGCTTCGCTGACCGTGGCCTGCGGCGGCAGCACCTTCATTAACGCCTGGCGCACCATCTGCTGTCGCTTCGCCAGAATCTGCCGCAGCCGCTTCAGATGGGTGTCGTAACGCCGCGTGGCAAGAAAATCGGCCAGCGCCAGCTGCATCGGCGCACTGGTAGAGAGCGTGCTCATCAGTTGCAGCCGCTGAATACGCTGCGCATGCTGTCCCGCCGCGACCCAGCCGACGCGGAATCCTGCCACCAGCGACTTTGAAAATGAGCCGCAGTGCAGCACGTTCCCCTGGCGATCCCAGGCTTTCGCCGGCAGCGGCGGCGCATCACCCGCCCAGAGTTCGGCATAGACATCATCTTCAATCATCGGTACCTGATAACGCGCCAGCAGTGCGACCAGCTGCTGTTTGCGTTCCGGCGTTAAGGTTACGCTCAGCGGATTCTGCAGGGTGGTCATCAGCCAGCAGGCTTTCACCGGCCAGCGCTGCAGTGCTTCCTCCAGCTGGACGAGGTCGATGCCATTTCTGGCATCGACCGGAATCGCCAGCGCCTTGAGCTTAAGCCGCTCTATCGCCTGCAGCGCGCCATAAAAACTCGGCTGTTCAATCACCACATAATCGCCCGGCTCGGTCAGAGATTGCAGACTGAGGTTCAGCGCCTCCAGCGCTCCGCTGGTGATGACAATTTCATCCGGCGACAGGGTGATGCCCTGACGCGCATAGCGCTGCGCCAGCAGCTGTCGCAGTGTAGCGTTGCCGGGCGGCAGATTGTGCAGCGCATCGGTTGGGGTCAGATGATGAGAGACGTTAGCCAGCGAGCGCATCAGCTGGCGCTGCGGAAAGAGTGCGGGATCGGGAAAGGCGGAGCCAAACGGCACGATGGCCGGATCGCGCGTGGCCTGCAGCACATCAAACACAAAGTCGTTGATATCGACCTGTTCACTGATCGCCACGCTCAGCGGCGCGGGTGCTAAGGCACGCGGTGCAACGTAGTAACCCGACTGTGGACGGGAGACGATCCAGCCCTGACTCTCCAGCAACTCATAGGCATGCAGCACCGTCATCAGGCTGACGCCCTGCTGCGCGACCTGCTGACGCAATGACGGCAGACGGGTGCCCGGCAGCCAGATGCCGGCCTCAATCTGCTGCTGAATCTCATCCATCAATCGCTGGTATTTCGCCACGGGTGACCTCTCCTTGTTTGACCGTGAATAGTCTGACCGCGAGACTTTACCACGCACGGCGACCAATGACAGGCGGCGCGAATCGCTTTATCCGATTGCGCTGATTCTTCACGGCTTCAGGCAGGTCAGATCACAGCGACCTGCGGCGTCAGCGGCTGCCCGGCTTCGGCTTCGGCTTCGGCATTAAGACTCACTTCCGCAATCGCCTCTTCAATTTCTGCCACCACATAATCAGCCAGCTCCGGCACCCGCTCCGGGGGAACCGGCTTGCCCAGCAGATAGCCCTGCAGCGTATTACAGCCCAGGCTGGTCAGGAAGGCCTGCTGCTCAGCGGTTTCAACGCCTTCGGCCACCACTTTCAATTGCAGCGACTGCGCCAGCGCCACTATCGCCGACACGATGGTGGCATCTTCTGTGTGATGCTGCAGCTCATTCACAAAGGCCCGGTCAATCTTGAGTTCACTGGCCGGTAGCCGTTTCAGATAGAGCAGGCTGGAGTAGCCAGTGCCAAAGTCATCAATTGAAGCTTTAACCCCGAGCTGGGTCAGCTCAGTCAGAATACGCACGCTCTCATCGGGATCGCGCATCGCGGTGGTTTCCGTCACCTCCAGCGTCAGCAGTTCGGCCGGAATCTGATGTTTTTCCAGCGCATCCACCACCGTCTTCACCAGATTCGATTGCTCAAACTGCAACGCCGACAGGTTCACCGCCACCGACCAGTGCGGATGGCCCTGCAGATGCCACTGGCGCAGCTGGCGACAGGCTTCATGGATTACCCAGTTGCCGATATTGACAATCATTCCGGTCTTTTCTGCCATTGGCAGAAATTTATCGGGCGACAGCAGGCCGCGCTGCGGATGCTGCCAGCGCAGCAGCGCCTCAAAACCGAGAATCGGACCGCTCGGCGCGCAATATTTTGGCTGATAGAACAGGCGCAGTTCATCATGATCCAGCGCCTGCCAGAGATCGTTATTCAGCTGAAGCTGGCTCTGGGCCTGAATGTTCATTGAAGGCTGAAAGAAGGTGTAGCCGTTGCGGCCATTATTTTTGGTGTGGTACATCGCCGCATCGGCGTTGAACATCAGTTCGCGCTCATCCACGCCATCGCCGGGATAGACCGCGATGCCAAGACTCAGCGATACCACCAGCTCATAGCGTGAGATATCAAACGGGCGATCCACCGCTTTGACCAGCTTATCGGCGATGGCCGCCGCATCATTGGGATCGTCGATCTCCACCAGCAGCACAAACTCATCACCGCCGAGCCGCGCCAGCGTGAAGTAGCCGGTCATCTGCTCGCTCATGCGCTCGGTCACGCCGACCAGCAGACTGTCGCCAATGTGGTGCCCGAACGCGTCGTTGACCGCCTTAAACCCATCGAGATCCATAAACATCAGGGCAAACTGCCTCTGCTCACGGTTCGCTTTGTTAATCGCCTGCTCCAGCCGATCCTCCAGCAGGATGCGGTTGGGCAGCCGCGTCAGGTTGTCGTGCAGCGCCAGCTGTGCCAGCTCGCGATTAGCTTCAGCCAGCGAACTGGCGAGAATCGAGGTACGCGCCTGCATCCGCGCATCCAGCATCGACACCAGCAAGGTAATGCCCAGAATTGAAATAGTGACCACCGTGACCAGAATCGCCAGCCAGTTGCTGTTGACGCCCTGCCCGACCGGATGACTGTGGACGGGAAACTCTGCCGCCATCATGCCGGTGTAGTGCATGCCGGCAATCGCACAGCCCATCACCACCGATGCGCCAATGCGCAGCAGGGTGACCCGACTGGTCTGTCCTTCCCGCAGGTTAAACGCCAGCCACAGCGCGGTGCCAGAGGCGGCCAGGGCGATCGCCACCGACAGCGCTACCCAGCCCCATTTCCAGACGATACCGGGGGAGAACATCAGCGCCGCCATGCCGGTGTAGTGCATCGCGACTACGCCGCTGCCGAGGATCAGCGCGCCGCCCGCCAGGCGCGGCAAAGGCAGATCGCCATTGCAGACCAGCCACAGCGCAAATATCGACGCACAAACCGCGATGGCCGCAGAAAAGGCGGTGAGCCCGGCGTTGTAGCTCATGACCATCTCCATGTTCATCGACAGCATGCCGATAAAGTGCATCGCCCAGATGCCGATGCCCATGGAAAAACCGCCGCCGAACAGCCAGACCAGCGCAACTTTGCCGGTTGAATGCACCACCCGTCCCGCCATATCTAAGGCGGTGAACGAAGCCAGCATCGCGACAAGAACGGAGACGATGACGATAAAAGAGTCGTATGAGGTCGCTAACATAGTGCATTCCCGCGAAAGCAGAGCTTGTGGTTGGGCAGAGGGTTTTAAAATTATTCTCTTAGTTATCGGCACAGCCCGGCGGTTAATGAGCCGCGAACCCTGCATCCTTCCACTCATTCTGAGTGATGAAATCTATCGTTGCTGTCAGCGCTATCAGCCGGACAGTGACGCCACCGGCTGTCGCAGTGAGGGAAAACTCAGCGCCTCAACCCGATCCGCTGGCGTTGGCTTGCCCAGCAGATAGCCCTGCAACGCATCAAAGCCTAAGCTGGTGAGCAAATGCTGCTGCTCTTCAGTCTCCACCCCTTCCGCCACCATGCGCAGATTGAGGCTCTGCGCCAGGGTCAGCATGGCGCTGACTACGGTCGCATCTTCACTGCCGGGCCGCAGGCAGTTGATAAAGCTGCGATCAATTTTGAGTTCACTGGCATCCAGATCTTTGAGATGCAGCAGGTTGGCATAGCCGATGCCGAAGTTATCAATCGCGACGCTGACACCCGCCTGCTGCAATTCACGAATGCGCTGCTGGCTGAAAGCGGGATCGCGCATGGCAATCGCTTCAGTGATCTCCAGCATCAGCGCGCTGCCTGGCAACTGGTTACGCGCCAGGGTCTGCGTCAGGATAGTCAGCAAATCACGCTGGTGAAACTGCAACGCGGAGAGATTCACCGATACTGTCCAGTCACTGTGGCCCTGGCTGTGCCATATCCTGAGCTGACGGCAGGCCTCCCCGATCACCCAGTTACCCAGCGCAATAATCTGACCGGTTTTTTCGGCGCGCGGCAGAAACAGCTCAGGCGTCAGTAAACCGCGCTGCGGATGCTGCCAGCGCAACAACGCTTCGAATCCCATTAACCTGGTGCCGCCGGAACAGAATTTCGGCTGATAGAACAGCCGCATCTGCTCGCGCTCTATCGCCTCCCACAGATCGTTCGCCAGCTCCAGCTGATGTTGCGTCGCGGCGCTCATGGCCGGTTCAAACAGGCACCAGCCGTTTCGTCCGCTGTGTTTGGTGTGGTACATCGCCGCATCAGCATTAAACAATAGCTCCTGCCGGTTGCGACCGTGCAGCGGAAAGATCGCAATGCCCGCGCTGAGTGAAACGTGCAGCACATAGCGGTCAAGTTCAAACGGCGAACTGATGACTTTAACCAGTTTTTGCGCCAGCTGGCGGGCTGCGCTGATATCGCACTCAGCCATCAGCACAAATTCATCGCCCCCCAGACGCACCAGCAGCATCGTGTTGCTGAGCTGGCTGCACAGCCGTTCCGCCACCGCCACCAGCAACCGGTCACCGACGTGATGTCCCCATGTGTCATTGACCGCTTTGAAGCCATCGAGATCCATATAGATCACGGCAAAGCGATGCTCATTAAGCATCGCCTGTTTAATGGCGAGATCGAGCTGCTGCTCCAGCATTACACGATTGGGCAGCGTGGTCAGGTTGTCATGCATCGCCAGCTGACGCAATTCCTGGTTAGCGCGATTGAGGCGGGTCGCCAGACGCGCGGCACGCAGCTGCGCATCCAGCATCGAACTCAGCAGAGTGACACCCAGAATAGTCAGGGTAATCAGCGTCACCCACACCGCCAGGCCCGCATTACTGACGCCGTGCGGCTGCATCATACTGCTGTGGCTGAACTCTGCTGCCGCCATACCCACATAGTGCATACCGGCGATGGCGATGCCCATGACCAGAGAGGCCAGCCCGCGCATCAGCATCAGATGATGATCGCCCTGGCGCAGATGAAAGGCCAGCCACAGCGCCAGGCCAGAGGCCGCAAACGCAATCAGCACAGAGAGCGCCACCAGCAGCGCATTCCACTCCGGTTGCGGTTCAATCAGCAGGGCATACATACCAAGATAGTGCATGACCACCACACCCGCGCCCAGGATCAGCGTGCCGCGCAGCAGCCGCTGGCGGGTGAGATGCAGGCCACCCACCGTCTGGCCAAAAGCCAGCACAGACGCCAGGATCGCCACCAGCAGCGAGAGGATCGTCAGTCGCGTGTCATAGCGCATCATCATCGGCATCATCATCGCCAGCATCCCGATAAAGTGCATTGCCCAGACGCCAATCCCCATTACGATGCCGCCCACCAACAGCCATAACCGGGCGCTCCAGCCACGGGATACCGCCACTCGTCCGGCGGTATCCAGGGCTGTAAAAGAGGCAATGAACACCACGATCAGCGAAACGCAGATCAGGACGCTATCCCAGGTGACAGGCAACATGTGCAACTCCTCACCACCCGCGGAGAAACGGGTGCTGTGTACAGTCTGATAAGTGATCTGAAAACACCCGATGGGTGAAAGTGATTAAATTTCGGTATTTTCTGGTCCTGAAGGTCAGGCAAAACGCGCCCGCCGACGCTGGCAATTTATAACCTGCATCTTATTAACCGCCCCCAGAGCAAGCCGGTAAACCGTTATTATGTCTGATTGGTACAGGAACATATCACCGAAGCAGAAAGCATGCCAGATACCGAAAAAACAAAGAATTTTGTTTTATCGCCTCGTCTTCGCGCCTTGCTGTTACTGGGTTATCGGCCGGGGTGACGTTTTGATTAATCAAAAATAAATAGCAAGGCTTCGCGTAACGCTTTAACTGATCTATAGTAAGTAAAACTGATATAAATCAGCATTCTTAAGTCTAAGATTTTTCTTAAGATAGCGGCACTGCCTCCCTTGTTATTTTATTTCCTTTATTTTGGGTTGAATCGTTAATAAACACCGGGTGAAAAAGCACTGACTCTGGATAATCCGTAAGGAAATATTATGAAACTCAAGCTTTTTCTGTTTGCCGCTGCAGGATTAACTGTCGCTATTCCGTCATTAACCCAGGCGGCGACGACCTCGGGAACCATCAATGCCACGTTAACCCTGACCACCGGTTGTCTGGTGAACGGCCAGTCGGCTACGGCGGGCGTTAACTTCGGTACCCTGAACTTTGGTAGCAGCGCAGCCACTTTCGATACCCTGAACGCCACACTGGTCGGTGCGGCTGGTAACGGTATTTTTGTGCGCTGCACCACTGGTCAGGATTACAACGTGGTGGTCACCAGCAGCAATACTGCACCGGCGACCATCTACGGCACCGCCTCTGCATCGCCGCGTTATCTGGTGCTGGGATCGGATAATGCGCAGGGCATCGCCTATACCCTCTACAGTGATGCCTCCTTTACCACGGCGATCGCCAACAATACGCCTATCGCCGCCAGCGGTACCACCGATCCGACGCTGGGGACCAACTACGCCATCTATGGCCGGGTGGTCGGCGGCGGCTTCAATCCCCTGATCCCTGCCGGAACCTATACCGACACGATTAACGTTGCCGTGAACTATTAACTGCTGTCGCAGGTAAATACGGTTGGTTCTCTGGCGATCCTGCCTGACGATCGCATGCGGTCTGCCCCTGCTGACAGGGAGTATCAGCGCCTGGAGTCTGCCAACCAGCACCTTCCAGGTTACCGCGTCGATTGTGGCAGGCTGCGTGATATCCGGTACCAATACCGGCGTCTTTGGCACGCTTAATTTCGGCACGCAGTCTGGCGTGGCGGCGAATACCGTCAACGCCAGCTATCTGCAGAGCACCTCGATTAATCTCGCCTGTACGCCAGGCACAACGCTGAGCATGAGCATTAATCAGGGCAACAATTTCACCACGACCCGTAACCTGAAGCTGCCCAATTTCAGCAACACCGTTCCCTACACGCTCTTTAGCAACGCCAGCCGCACCACGGTGATCCCGGTGAACCAGGCGGTGCCGCTGAGTTATAGCAATGCCAATAACATTACGCTGCCGATCTACGGTCAGCTACAACTGCCCGGCACTGCGCGCGCCGGCGTTTATACCGACACGCTGACCGTCACCCTGAGCTGGTGAGGTGATAGAAAACAAGGATATGATCATGAAGCCACTGCGCGCCCTGTTGCTGCTGCTAAGTTCCACCCTCCTCTCCCCGGCCTTCGCCGCGAATTCGGTCATGATCTGGCCCATCGATCCCGCCATTAATCCTGAAGAGAAAGCCAGCGAACTCTGGCTGGAGAATCGCGGTAACAGCACCACCATGATGCAGATCCGCGTCTTCAGCTGGCAGCAGAACAATGGCCAGGAGCAGTATCAGACTCAGCAGCAGGTGGTCGCCAGCCCGCCGATGGTGCGGATGGAGCCAGGCCAGAAACAGCTGGTCAGGCTGATTAAACAGACGCCGCCTGCGGCCGGTAAAGAGCTGGCCTATCGGGTGGTGCTGGATGAGATCCCGACCCCGCGTAATCCCGGCGAGAATCAGGCCGGGCTGACCTTCCAGATGCGCTATTCGGTGCCGCTGTTTGTTTACGGTACCGGGCTGAACACAGACAGCGCTCGCCCGGCTCTGCGCTGGCAACAGGTCAGCGAGGGCGGCAGGCGCTGGCTCCAGTTAACCAACAGCGGCAGCGGTCACGCCCGGCTGAGCAATGTGGCGATTGGTGGTCGCAAACTGGGCGAAGGCTTATACGGCTATGTGCTGGCTGACAGCTATCACCACTGGCCGCTCACCTCGCCGGTGAGCGGCGAACTCACCGCAGAGGTTAACAAGAGCCAGTGGCGCAGCGCTGCCCAGAAGTAAGCGCTGAATGAGACCGTTTTCCCTGCATCCCTGCGCGCTGGCCGTGGCCAGCGTCATTTACGCTGTTACGCCGGATCCTGTGCTGGCGGAGACTTACTCATCCCTGCCCCCGCCACCCAGCCTGCAGACCAGCAGCAACGGTCAGCAATATATGCTGGAGCTGGTGATTAACCAGCAGGAGAACGGCAATATTGTGCCGGCAGAGCAGCGCGACGGTCATTTCTGGATTCGCAGTGGCGATTTGCAGCGTGCCGGCCTGCCAGCGGATAAGCTGGGCCAGCAGCCGCAGGTCGATGTCAGCAGCCTGCAACCCATCAAAGTGGAGTATGACGCTGCGCGACAGCGTCTGCTGCTGACCGTACCGCCTGAGTGGCTGCCCGGTCAGGTGATTGGCGAGGCGAAGAACGGACCGCGCTATCCGGGCCGTACCAGCAGCGGCGCGCTGATTAATTATGATCTTTACGCCAGCCGCACGGATAACAGTGGCTCCCGCCTGTCCGCCTGGAACGAACTGCGGCTGTTTGGTGATGCCGGTCATTTCTCCACTAACGGCGTCTGGCAACAGCAGCTGGAAGGCAGTACGACTTATCAGGATGATGGCTATATCCGCTACGACACCTGGTGGAGCAATGAAGATGAGAATGCGGCGGTAAGCTGGCGGGTCGGCGATCTGGTCACCGACTCGCTGGCCTGGAGCAGCAGCGTGCGGCTCGGTGGCATCCGCGTCGGTCGCGACTTCAGCGTCCGTCCCGATCTGGTGACCTATCCGCTGCCCGCTTTTTCCGGTCAGGCCGCCGTCCCTTCCACCGTCGATCTGTTTATTAATGGCTATCGCTCCAGCCAGGCGAACGTGCAGCCTGGCCCCTGGTCGATGACCAATGTGCCATTCGTTAACGGCGCGGGTGATGCCGTGATCACTACCACCGATGCGGTTGGCCGCCGCGTCACCACCACCATGCCGTTTTACGTCTCCAGTAACCTGCTGAAATCGGGGCTGTCGGACTACGCCTTCTCTGCCGGGGCAATCCGCGAAAACTATGGCATAAAGAACTTCGATTATGGTGAGGCAGCGGCCAGCGGCTCTTATCGTTACGGTATGACCGACTGGCTGACGCTGGAGAGCCACGCCGAAGGCAGCGAAACGCTGGCGATGGGCGGGCTGGGTGGTCAGCTGCGCGTCGGCAGCTGGGGCGTGGTCAACGGCGCGGTGGCGCAAAGTCAGCTCGATGGCGAGAGCGGCAGGCAATATAGCTGGGGATATCAGTACAACAACCGCTGGTTCAACATCGGCACTCAACAGACCCAGCGCAGCAGCGACTTCGGCAATCTGGCGCTGGTCGGCAGCCGTGCCGGTAGCCAGGCGGATAGCCGCTACGCACTCTCACGCCGCAGTGCTCAGTACAGCGCCAGCGTCTCGCTGAACCGCTTTGGCAGCGTCGGTGCCGCTTTCATCGACATCACCGACGGTCAGGGCGATCGCACCCGGCTGTGGAACCTCTCATGGAGTAAAAATCTGTGGGGTAACAGCAGTCTGTATGTCTCGGCCAGCCGCGATCAGCAGGAGAAAAGCTGGACCGGTGCAATCTCGCTGGTGATCCCGTTTGGTGAACAGGGCAGCGTAGCCCTCAGCAACGAACGCGACCAGCGTGGCCGCGACAGTCAGCGCGTTTATGCCTCACGCGCCATGCCCAGCGACGGCGGGTTCGCCTGGGATGCCTCCTGGGCGAATCAGAGCGGAGACAGCGGCGATTATCGTCAGGGCAGTCTGCGCTATCGCAACAACCAGATTGATACCTCAGCGGGCTTCTATGGCGATGATGACAACCTCACCCAGTGGGCCGATCTCTCGGGTGCGCTGGTGTTAATGGACAACAGCGTCTTTGCCGCTAACGAGATCAACGACGCCTTTGTGCTGGTGAAGACCAACTATCCCGACGTTAACGTGCGCTACGAGAATCAGTCGATGGGACGCACCAATCAACAGGGTTATCTGCTGGTGCCTGCCATCAGCAGCTACTACCCGGCCAAATATGATATCGACACCCTCGACCTGCCGGCAGATATGACCACGCCACGGGTTGAGCAGCGCTTTGCGGTGAAACGCCAGAGCGGCTATCTGCTCAACTTCCCGGTGGAGAAACTGCGCTCAGCCAGCGTAATCCTGGTCGATGCGCAGGGCCAGCCGCTGCCGGTATCAAGCCTGGTGCAGCGTCCCGATCATCCCACCGAGTATGTCGGCTGGGATGGCATCGTCTGGATGGAAGATCTCACCGCCAGTAACCCGATGCAGGTGGTGACGCCCGATGGCCGCCAGTGCGAAGCCGAACTGCGCATCGCCAGCGGTCAGCCGCAGGCGCTGAAAACTTACGGCCCCCTGACCTGTGCGCTGCCCGCTCCTGCCGCAGGCAGCGCCCCCTCTCCCGCTGAATCTTTTACGTCCGGAAACCGACCATGATGAAATCTGTGATACTGGCTGGCCTGCTGCTGTTACTGCCGTCGCTGGGCTACGCCGCCTGCGCCCTGCCCGCATCGACCGCCAGTTTCGGTTCAGTCACAACCTTTGTGGCTAACACCACCGTCAGTTCCACCACCACCAATGCCAACGTCAACTGTGGCGCGGGTGCCGGGCTGTCGCTGCTGGGCAATAACCAGATCACCTTTCAGCTGACGGGCGCGACCAATAGCAACGGCACGCGCGGTACGCTGAAACGCAGCGGTGATACCGGCAGCGATAATGTGCCGGTGCGGCTCTGCACCGACACGGCCTGCGCTACCGAACTGACGATTGGCGGCACGCCATTTGTCTATGGTTCGCAGACCCTGATCAACCTGGCGGGGTTGCTGGGCAGCCTTAACTTCGCCATCCCGGTCTATCTGCGCACCGTTCCTGGTCAGGTGGTCGCCGCCGGGACCTACCAGCTGACGCTGAATATGGCCGTGACTTATCGCATCTGCACCAGCGTTGCGATTGGCAATATCTGTTTAAGCGAGCAGAACGGCAGCGGTGTCATCCCGATTAATATCACCGCCATTCTTACCAATGACTGCACCACCATCACCGCGCCGAATATCAGCTTTGGCAGCGCGCCGCTGGTCGGCAGCTTCTCCGCCGTGTCACAGACCATCAATGTGTTGTGCAGCAAAGGCAGCACCTATACCGTCGGGCTGAGCAATGGCAGTTATCCGGTGGGCAGCGTCAGGAATATGGCGAGCGGCGCGAATCGGCTGAGCTATGAAATTTATAAAAGTACCACCAGCAATCGCTGGGGATCGGCAGGCACTGAACGCTGGAGCAGTACCACCTCGACGGCGGTATCCACGGATGGACTGACGCGCGGTTTTAACTACACCGCGCGCATCCTGACCACGCAGAACACGCCGCCAGCCGGAAACTACAGCGACAGCGTGGTGGTCGATTTGTCGTTTTAGAGTGAAGCACTGACCGGCGTGCCGCTGTGACGGGCCTGATACTGCTTCACCATCCGGCCAATCAGCAACGTGCCGATTAACCCACAGACTGCGGCAAAGGTCAGCCAGACGCCCGGCATCGCTTTGTCACCGGTGGCATGGATCAGGTAGCTGGAGATGGCAGGCGTAAAGCCGCCAAACAGCGCCGTCGCCAGGCTGTAAGCCATGGAGAAACCGGCGGCGCGCACCTCCGCAGGCATGATCTCCGCCAGATAGACCACCATCGCACCGTTATAGCTGGCATAGAGAAACGACAGCCACAGTTCCGCTTCCAGCAGGTGGGCGAAGCTGGCCGATCCCACCAGCCAGTGCAGCACCGGCCAGGTGGTGACAATCATCAGCAGGGTAAAAATGATCAGCAGCGGACGGCGACCGACGCGGTCCGACAACGCCCCCATCAGCGGCAGCCAGATGAGGTTTGAGACACCGACACAGAGCGTCACCAGGAACGCCTGCTTGTCACTCATCATCAACACCGTTTTACCAAAGGTCGGGGTAAAGGCGGTGATCATGTAGAACATCACCGTGGTGGTGACCACCATCAGCATCCCCGCCAGCACCAGCGCCCAGTTGCTGGCGACCGACCGCATGATTTCCGTCATGCTCGGATGATGTTTACGTTTGCTGAACGCCTCGGTCTCTTCCAGCATCCGGCGGATATAGAACAGGAACGGCACAATCAGACAGCCGATCACAAACGGGATACGCCAGCCCCACTCCGTCACCGCCTCTTTCGCCAGCAGATGATTCAGCATCAGACCCAGCAGAGCAGCAAAGATCACCGCAATCTGCTGGCTGCCCGACTGCCAGCTGACGAAAAAGCCTTTGCGTCCTTTGGGCGCGACTTCGGCCAGATAGACCGACACGCCACCCAGCTCCACGCCCGCCGAGAAGCCCTGCAACAGCCGTCCCAGCAGGATCAGAATCGGCGCTGCCACGCCCAGGGTGGCATAGCCCGGCACCAGCGCGATGGTCAGGGTGCCCATCGCCATTAAGCCCAGCGTCAGCAACAGCCCTTTACGACGACCATGATGGTCGATGTAGGCACCGAGGATGATCGCCCCCAGCGGGCGCATCAGGAAGCCTGCACCGAAAGTCATCAGGGTCAGCATCAGGGAGGCAAACGGGTCATCGCCGGGAAAGAAGGTTTTTGAAATGGCGGTGGCGTAGTAGCCAAACACCATAAAATCGTACATCTCCAGGAAGTTACCACTGGTGACGGTGAAGATGGTTCGGGCGGCACTTTTCGGCGGCTTTTGTAAAGAGGGGGTGTGACTCATAACGGCTTCCTGTTGTTTTTTTAGCCGTTTTAGCCTGCCTGATGCGGGATTAATGTGACCTGGCTCACCATTGCACTTTACAAACCCATGTACATAAGTAACAACTAATTAACAAGTCAGTTCGAGGAGCATAAGTGATTACCCTGGCCCTGATTTGCCTGATTTTATAGGGCTGGAGAGCAGCCATAAAAAAAGGCGACCTGAACAGTCGCCTTTTTCCTGAGCCGGATAACCCGCTATTTCTTCACGGTTTCCATGCCCATCAGACCAATTTTAAGATAGCCCGCCGTGCGCAGCTTATCCATCACGCTCATCAGCGTTTCATAATCGACTGACTTATCCGCCTGGAAGAAAATGGTGGTCTCTTTGTTGCCCTGGGTCTGGTTAGTCAGCACGTTAACCAGCGACTCCGGCGTGACCTGATCGTTACCGACGTAAAGCTGCTTATCCGCTTTAATCGACAGATAAACCGGCTTTTCCGGGCGCGGCTGTGGCGCGCTGGTTGAGGCGGGCAGATTGACGCGTACGTCGACCGTGGCCAGCGGCGCGGCCACCATAAAGATGATCAGCAGAACCAGCATGACGTCGATAAACGGCGTCACGTTGATCTCATGCATTTCACCATCCGTTTCCAGATCGTCGTTTAATCGCATTGCCATAAGAACTTACCCTAAGCGCAGTTTCTGAGCCGTCGCAGGACGCGGAACATCAGTGGCGACGGTGCCCAGATCGATATCACGGCTCTGCAGCAGCATCACCTGAGCGGCGACATCACCCAGCGAGGCTTTGTAGTTGGCGATCATGCGGGCAAAGACGTTGTAGATCACCACCGCCGGAATCGCAGCGATCAGGCCAATCGCGGTTGCCAGCAGCGCTTCGGCGATACCCGGTGCAACAACCGCCAGGTTCGTCGTCTGGGTTTTAGCGATGCCGATAAAGCTGTTCATGATGCCCCATACGGTGCCGAACAGGCCGATAAACGGCGCAACCGAACCGATGGTCGCCAGGAAGCCATTGCCCCGGCCTGCATGGCGGCTGAACGCAGCGACGCGGCGCTCAAGGCGGAAACTGGTGCGATCTTTAATCCCGTTGGTATCTTCCACGCCAGCCGACAGTTCAAGCTCATTCTGCGCATCATTCAGCAGCACCACACTGTGGCTGTGACCGGTAAACGACTGGGCAATGCGGGCGGCGTCATTCAGATTGCGGGCTTCGCCCAGCGCCAGATGCTCGCGCTTCAGGCGGCGCTTAGCGGCGCTGAGTTCGGCATATTTGCCGAAGAAGATCGCCCAGGTCACCACTGAGGCCAATAACAGGCCAATCATGACCACCTTTACCACGATATCGGCATGTTGATACATGCCCCAAACGGAGAGGTCCGTTTGCATCAAATCACTGGCTACCACGCTGCTTCTCCAACTTCTGATTCAGGGATGCGAGACAAGCGCGAATAATAGCAAAACGACGGCGAATTGATAGTAGTTCTCATTAGTATTTACAAAGCTGATCGCCGCCATTTACCCGCAATTGACCAGGTTTAAACACTTTTGACAAGGATGTTTCGAAAATGTGAAGTTGCATGAAAATTTATTAAAACATCGTTTCAAAATGTGATGGCATTCATTCAATCAGCATTGCCGCATTTTACTGGCGCGCGTTTTCACTATGCTGGCTCCACACGGTTCTCTCCGGTTAGCCCCCGACGCCGGACGCCGTCCTACCTCTGCGGGAGACAAAATAATGAGAATGACGAAAACATGCCTGGCCAGTGCCCTGGCGGCGATGATGATGAGCGCCACCGCCACGGCACAGGTGATCAAAGTGGCTGAAGTCCAGCCTGCCGGTTATCCGACCGTGGTCGCCCTGCAGCACATGGGCGACAAACTCAAACAGGCCACCGATGGACGGCTGGAGATGAAGCTCTTCGCCGGTGGCGTGCTGGGGGACGAAGATCAGACGCTGCAACAGGTGCAGCTGGGCGCAATCGACATGATCCGTGTGTCGCTGGCGCCAGTCACCTCGATCGCCCCGGAAACCAGCGTGCTGACCCTGCCCTACATTTTCCGCGACATTGACCACATGCACAAAGTGCTGGATGGCGAGATAGGCCGCGAGATTGCCGACAAATTCGATAAAGATCCCAACGCCCGCATGGTGTTCCTGGGCTGGACCGATGCCGGTGAGCGCAACATGATCACCAAGAAGCCGCTGGCAAAACCGGAAGATCTGAAAGGCATGAAGATCCGGGTGCAGAACAGCGCCATCTCATTGGCGACGCTGAAAGCGATGGGCGCGAATCCGGTGGCGATGGGCGTCAGTGAAGTGTTCAGTGCGATGCAGACCGGCGTGGTCGATGGCACCGAGAACAACCCACCGACCTTTGTCGCCCATAACTATATGCCGGTGGCGAAGTACTACACCCTCAGCGGCCACTTTATCCAGCCAGAGATGATCCTGTTTTCAAAACGCGCCTGGGATCGCCTGAAACCTGAGGATCAGGCGCTGCTGAAGAAGCTCGGCAAAGAGGCGCAGGATGAGGAGCGCCAGCTCTGGGCGACCTATACCGAAGAGTCGATCGCCAAAATGAAGGCGGGTGGCGTCACCTTCCAGCAGACCGACCGTGACTACTTCGTCAAAGCGACCCAGCCGGTGCGCGATCAGTTTGGCGGCAAATATCAGGATCTGATGACCCGGATCGCTGAGGTGAAATAACCCTTCCGCGCCACACTGCCGTGTGGCGTGCTTAATCAGGTATCAATTATGGCTGCTTATACACGTCTGATGGATGGGCTCTATCTGCTCTGCATGCTGGTGGCCGCCGTGGCACTGATGATTATGGTGACGGTGATCCCGATCGGGATCTTCGCCCGCTACGTGATGAACGGCGCGCTCTCCTGGCCGGAACCGGTGGCCATTATCTGCATGATCATTTTTACGTTTATTGGCGCACCGGTCGGACTGCGGGCCGGAACGCATATCTGCGTTTCCATGGTTACCGATCGCCTGTCACCCGCCCGACAGCGCCTGATGCTGCGCGTCAGCGATCTGCTGATGATCATCACCTGTCTGGTGATCTTTCAGGCCAGTTACAGCCTGTGCGAAGCGATGTGGGTGCAGACGCTCGCTTCATTACCGGCAGTGACTTACGGCGAGATGTATCTGCCGATTCCGATTGGCGCGATCTTTACCCTGCTGTTTGTTGTTGAGCGATTGCTGACCGGCGATCAGAGCCAGCGGCCGATTGTCACGCTGGGCGGCACCCACTAACGCGGAGCAGAAAAATGGATGCATTGATCTTGATAGGCAGTTTGCTGGTGTTGCTGATGGTGGGTTTTCCGGTCGCCTTTGCGGTGGGGCTGAGCGCCTTTATTGGCGCCTGGTGGATCGATCTGCCGCTGGAAGCGGTGGTGATTCAGGTGACCAACGGCATTAACAAATTTTCGCTGCTGACTATCCCGTTCTTTATTCTCGCGGGTGCGATTATGGCGGAGGGCGGGATTGCCCGGCGGCTGGTCAACTTCGCCTATATCTTTGTCGGCTTTATCCGCGGTGGCCTGTCGCTGGTGAACATTGTCGCCTCCACCTTCTTTGGCGCGATTTCCGGCTCATCGGTGGCGGATACCGCCTCGATTGGCTCGGTGATGATTCCGCAGATGGAGGAGAAAGGCTATCCGCGTGATTTCGCCGCCGCCGTCACCGCCAGCGGCTCAGTGCAGGCGGTGCTGACGCCACCCAGCCACAACTCGGTGATTTACTCGCTGGCGACCGGCGGCATGGTGACCATCTCCTCGCTGTTTGTTGCCGGTATCTTTCCCGGCCTGCTGCTGGGGGGCTGCCTGATGATAATGTGCCTGGGTTTTGCCCATAAACGCGGCTATCCCAAAGGAGAACGTATTCCGTTTCGTCAGGCGCTGAAAATCTTCTTCGACGCGTTCTGGGGCCTGTTTACCGTGGTGATCATTATGGGTGGCATTCTCTCCGGCATCTTTACCGCCTCGGAGTCCGCCGCGATCGCCTGTATCTGGGCCTTTTTCGTCACCATGTTTATCTACCGCGACTTTAAATGGAACCAGCTGCATATCCTGCTGTTCCGCACCATTAAAACCGTCACCATCGTGATGGTGCTGATCGCCTTTGCCGCTGGATTTGGCGCAGTGATGACCTTCATGCAACTGCCGACGATTATCACCGAGGCGTTCACCAGCCTCTCCGATAACAAATATGTGATCCTGATGTGTATCAACATCCTGCTGCTGGTGGTGGGGACGCTGATGGATATGGCGCCGCTGATCCTGATCCTGACGCCGGTGCTGTTGCCGGTCGCTACCGCGCTTGGCGTCGATCCGGTTCACTTCGGCATGATCATGCTGACCAACCTCGGGATCGGCCTGATCACCCCGCCGGTCGGTACAGTACTGTTTGTCGCCAGTGCGGTCAGTAAGCAGAAAATCGAGCAGGTGGTCAGAGCCATGCTGCCGTTTTACGGCATGCTGTTTATCGTGCTGATGCTGATTACCTATATTCCCGCCATCTCCCTCTGGTTACCGCGCCTGATGGGCGTGATGTAGCGTCGGCAAAATCGGGTCCGGTAGCGGACCCGATTTTCATCCTGCGAAGCACTCTGATAATCACCATTGAGTCTCAACCCTGCTGGTCGTTTCGTGGTAACGTGAGGGCTTAGTCAGAAGCGGCAAAGGCGACTCATGACCACCAGAAAAATTGATACCACGCTCGTCAGTGCAGGACGCAGCAAGCGTTATACCCAGGGCTCGGTGAACAGTGTGATTCAACGGGCCTCCTCGCTGGTTTTTGATACGGTCGCGGAGAAGAAACGCGCCACTGCCGGTCGGGCAAAAGGCGAGCTCTTTTAT
This sequence comes from Pantoea sp. BJFS-204, assembly GCF_049310725.1. Classification (NCBI taxonomy): domain Bacteria; kingdom Pseudomonadati; phylum Pseudomonadota; class Gammaproteobacteria; order Enterobacterales; family Erwiniaceae; genus Pantoea; species Pantoea sp. BJFS-204. Next base: position 266,411 of record NZ_JBMOWE010000003.1, read on the forward strand.
GGCCGTCGTGGCACCCTGACGCACTTTGCACTGCAGGATGCGATGACGGAGCTGGAAGGCGGCGCAGGCTGTGTGCTCTACCCCTGCGGCGCGGCTGCCGTGGCGAACGCGATTCTGGCGTTTGTCGAGGCGGGCGACCACGTGCTGATGAGTGGCGCAGTCTATGAACCGACCCAGGATTTCTGTACTAAGATCCTGACTAAGCTGCAGGTTTCAACGGGCTGGTTCGATCACTGCATCGGCAGTGAAATCGGTGAGCTGGTGCAGCCCAATACCCGGGTCGTTTTCCTGGAATCGCCTGCCTCTATCACGATGGAAGTTCAGGATATTCCGGCGATTGTGGCGGCGGTTCGCGCCAAAGCGCCCGAGGCGATCATTATGATCGACAACACCTGGGCGGCCGGTATTTTATTTGATGCGCTGGCGCACGGCATCGATATTTCGATTCAGGCGGGCACCAAATATCTGATTGGTCACAGCGATGCGATGATCGGCACGGCGGTCGCCAATGCGCGCTGTATCGATCAGCTGCGCGAGAACTCCTATCTGATGGGTCAGATGGTCGATGCCGATACCGCCTACATGGCGAGTCGGGGTCTGCGCACGCTGGGCACACGTCTGCGTCAGCATGAAGAGAGCGCGATTCAGGTGGCAGAGTGGCTGGCAGCGCGTCCCGAAGTGGCGCGGGTTAATCACCCGGCGCTGGCGCAGAGCAAAGGTCATCAGTTCTGGCAGCGTGATTTTAACGGCAGCAGCGGCCTGTTCTCTTTTATCCTGCAGGAAAGACTCAGCGCGCCCCAGCTGGCGGAATATCTCGATCACTTCCATCATTTCAGCATGGCGTACTCCTGGGGCGGCTATGAATCACTGATCCTGGCGAATCAGCCGGAAGAGCTGGCCGCGATTCGTCCGGCGGGTGGAGTCGATTTCACCGGTACGCTGGTGCGGCTGCATATTGGTCTGGAGCACGTTGACGATCTGCTGGCTGACCTGGACGCCGGTTTTGCGCGCCTGACGCGTTAATAAACTCAGGCAAAAGATAAACAGACGCTAAACAGAAGATGAACCGGGTAGCGGCCACCCGCAGAGTTTGCCGGGCTGCTGCTCATTTATTGTTAAAATTTATCCCAGACCGTTCAGGTCATCAGTGAGGTCGCTGCATTTATTGCGCAGCGCCGCGACCGATTGCCTGAATGCAGACGGATAGTTCCTTGTGACGTGATGGAATAGCAAATGGGTGTTTTACACGAGATTGTCCACGCGCTCTGGCATCAGGATTTTGCCGCGCTGGCAAATCCGGATGTGGTGTGGGTGGTGTACGGCGTGATGTTCCTGACGCTGTTTCTGGAAAATGGGCTGTTACCCGCCTCTTTCCTGCCGGGCGATAGCCTGCTGCTGCTGGCGGGTGCGATGGTGGCAAAAGGGGTGATGGATTTTGTGCCGACGATGGTGATCCTCACCACCGCCGCCAGTCTGGGCTGCTGGCTGAGCTATCTGCAGGGTCGCTGGCTGGGGAATACCCGGCTGGTGAAGAGCTGGCTGATGCATCTGCCAGCGCAGTATCACCAGCGCGCCTGGAATATGTTTAACCGTCATGGCCTGATGGCGCTGCTGGTGGGCCGTTTTCTGGCTTTCATCCGGACGATCCTGCCAACCATGGCGGGCATTGCGGGCTTACAGAATGGTCGCTTTCAACTGTTCAACTGGCTCAGCGGCGTGCTGTGGGTCGGCATCGTCGTGACGTTTGGCTATGGCATCAGCCAGGTGCCGTTCATCAAGCGTCATGAAGATCAGGTGATGGCGATCCTGATGATACTGCCGATGGTGTTGCTGTTTCTCGGGCTGTTCGGCAGCATTCTGGTTATCTGGAAAAAGCGTCGGCAGAAACAGGCCTGACGTCAGCGCGTAGCATCAGGATCCGCCGCCACTCAGGCGGACGGATCCGCTACCGTCTGCCGCACACGATTCACCTCTTCCCCTGGCGTCACGCCAAAATAGCGCTTAAATTCCCGCGAAAACTGTGAGGGACTTTCATAGCCAACCCGCACCGCCGCCGCACTCGCTTTCAGTCCATCGTGCAGCATCAGCAATCGCGCCTGATGCAGGCGATATCGCTTGAGATACTGCAGGGGCGACGTCTGCGTGACCGCTTTAAAGTTATGATGAAAGGCTGAAACGCTCATGTTCACTTCCGCCGCCAGCGCATCGACGCTGAGGTTTTCCGCATAGTGATTCTCAATCCGTCGCAGGGCACGCGCGATCAGGCTGAATTGCGTCTGTCGGCTCACCAGTGAGAGCAGCGCACCACCAATCGGGCCAGTCAGCACGTAGTAGATAATCTCCCGCACGATGTGCGGCCCCAGCACCCGCGCATCGCGCGGCTGGGTCATCACATCAAGCAGCCGCTCAGCGGCACACAGCATCGGTTCCGTCAGCCACGCCGAGTGGATCCCCGAGGTCTGCGGCTGCGGCTGGAACTGATCGTCATCGCCGATTTCAATCAGCAGATCCTGCAGGCTGGCGGTATCGACATTAAGACACAGCCCGGCAATCGGCACCTCTGGCGAGGCCCAGGTTTCGCACTCCACCGGCAGCGGCACGGTGAGCATCAGGTACTTGCTGGCGTCATACTGAAACACCGTGCTGCCGAGATAGCCGGTTTTGCTGCCCTGAAACAGGATCACAATGCCGGGCTGATACATCATCGGCGTACGGGGACGATATTGATTAGCGTAAATCAGCGACACATTTTCGACCGGACAAAGACGGTCGTGACCATGGGTCATTAATGTGACGACCTGCTGCGCCAGCCGGTGACACAGGGCATCGTGCGCCATAGCGACTCCTTTTACGGGCAAAAAGCCAGTGTGCCGTGCGAATGCCTGAATCACCAGCAGCCTGGAGAATCAGGCAAGAAATTTACCGGATCGGGCATGACGGCAGAACCACTGTTGTTGCCTCAGCTAAGCAGGCTGAGAATTGTTGGCTAGACTTAAGCACAGTGAAATCTCACGGATTAACCGCAACGGAAAGGAGCAACTATGGCAGACCAACCCATTATCAAACTGCGCGATGGCAATATGATGCCGCAACTCGGACTCGGTGTGTGGCAGGCCAGCATTGAAGATGCACGTCATGCGGTGCTGAAAGCGCTGGAGGTCGGCTATCGCTCAATCGATACCGCCGCCGCCTATAAGAATGAAGAGGCGATTGGCCAGGCACTGCAGGAAACTGACGTGCCGCGTGAAGAGATTTTCGTGACCACCAAACTCTGGAACGACGATCAGCAGAACGTTCAGCAGGCGATGGAAACCAGCCTGGAGAAACTGAAACTGGAGCAGGTTGATCTCTATCTGATGCACTGGCCGTGCCCGGAAAAAGACAATTATGTCGATGCCTGGAAGAAGATGATTGAATTGCAGCAGCAGGGGCTGACTAAAAGTATCGGCGTCTGTAACTTCCATGAGGCGCATCTGAAGCGACTGCTGGATGAAACCGGTGTCACGCCGGTGGTGAACCAGATTGAGCTGCACCCGATGCTACAGCAACGTACGCTGCATGCGTGGAACGCACTGCATCAGATCCAGACAGAATCCTGGAGTCCGCTGGCGCAGGGCGGCAAAGGGGTCTTCGATCAGGAGATCATCAAGTCGCTGGCGAAGAAATATGGCAAGACGCCGGCACAGATCGTGATCCGCTGGCATCTGGATAGCGGCCTGGTGGTGATTCCGAAGTCGGTCACACCAGCCCGCATTGAAGAGAACTTTAAGGTGTTCGACTTCCGTCTGGACAAGCATGAAGTGAGCGATATTGCGAAGCTGGACAGCGGCAATCGTCTGGGGCCGGATCCGGAAACCTTTAACTAAGGCTGGGCGTCACCAGGTGACCTCACCTTATCTGCCCTGCGGCTGGGGCAGCTAACGATTAACGCGGTCAGACGGGCTCTCCCTGCCTGACCGCGCTGTTATGCGCTGGGCTGCACCACCAGCTGACCGGCAGTGCCGCGGTCGGCCAGTTCCAGCGTCTGACTGTAGTAGACGAACGGGAAGTGATCTGACGAACTTTGCGGGAAAGTGACCATCAGTTCCACGCTGCCATCGACCCACACCGTATCTTTCCAGCCGCGATCTTCGCCCATCGGCTGCGCACCATTCACACTTTTAATCAGGAACATCACGCCCTGGATATGCAGCGACTGTGGCCGGTCAGCATGCAGGATCCAGCGCTCAAAGGTGCCCTGCTGTGCCGTGGTGTCAATGCGGCTCATATCCCAGATCGCGCCGTTAATGCCCGGCATGCTGTCACCGATGCGGAATTCACGGGTGCGAACCGCCACGCCATCCAGAATCTGATCGGCCAGCAGCCGCATCGGCAGATTATCCGTCACCAGCGGCAGCAAGCCGGTTGGCCGCAGCGTCAGGATCAGGGTTGACGTCAGAATGGAGGATGGCTCAAAGAAGCCGCGCAGCCGATCCATAATGCCCGCCGCCGTACCTGCGGTAATCGACACTTCATCGCCCTGCGACATATCCACCAGCACTTCGCGGCGTTCGCCCGGCGCCAGTGACAGGCGCTGCACCGCCACCGGCGCAGGCAGATAGCCCTGATCGCTGGCGATGACCATAAACGGGCGATTGTCGCTGAGCACCATCTCATAGCGGCGCGCATTCGAGGCGTTCAGCAGACGCAGACGCACCCAGCCGCGTGATACTTCCACAAACGGATTGCGTACGCCATTCACCAGCAGCGTGTCGCCCAGGAAACCACCATCCTGCGGCGGGTCATAGACCGGCGTGGCAAAGTTATCGAGCCGCTTGTCCTGAATGATAATCGGGAAGTCATCGACGCCGTAATGCTTCGGCAACGGCAGCTGCCTGCCAATATCATCTTCCACCAGCCACATCCCCGCCAGTCCGTTATAGATGTGCGGAGCCATGCGGTTCGGTGTATTGGCGTGATACCAGCAGGTTGAGGCCGCCTGACGAATCGGCAGCACCGGCGACCAGTCGACACCGGCTGACATCATACGCGGCGCGCCCCCCATCAGCGCACCCGGCAACTGCAGGCCGCTGATAGTCATGGAGACCGGCTCGTTCAGACGATTGCTGTAGATCAGCTTAACGTCATCGCCGCTGTAAACCCGGACGGTCGGGCCAAGATAGAGGCCATTAATGCCCCACACCGGCACTTTGTTGTTGTCGCCATTAAAAGACCAGTGGCTGCGCTGCATTGTCAGGAACAGCGGCTGGCCGCGACGGGATTCCAGCAACGGCGGAACCGGAAGTGGCGTATCGCCATTAGCTGAAGAAGCGGCACGCGCCGCATGAGGTAGTACACTGGCGCTAAGCGCCGCTCCGGCAGAAAGCTGGATGAACTGACGTCTGCTGAAAGACATAAAACTTCTGACCCTTTACGCGTGGCGCTAGGCGCCGACCCTGTTTTTATTGATCTGTTTTTGCTGTGCTGCGTTCACGGCGGGCGGACGTGCCCCGCCGTGCGGCATCCCTGCAGGATAGTTCGGCGAATGGTTCGCCGGTCAGATATTTCCGTTTTTTTCGCGTTCTGCGACTTCGGCGTTCAGCTCTTCCAGCTTTGCCGCCATCAGTTCGCGACAGTGGGTCGCCAGCTTACGCACCGACGACGACTCGAAAGCCTTTACATCAATCGGTGGCAGCATCTCAACGATTACCAGCCCGTTTTTCCAGCGATTGAGGTTGATCTTGCCATGCGTGTTAGAGACCACAATCGGAATGATCGGCACACCCGCCGCCACAGCGGCGTGAAAGGCACCGGTTTTAAACGGCAGCAGGCCACGACCACGGCTGCGCGTTCCTTCCGGGAACATCCAGATGGAGATGCGCTTACTGTTAAACTCATCTACCAGCTGACCGATCGTGCCGCGTGCTTTTGCACGGTCATCGCGATCGATCAACAGGTTACCGGTCAGCCAGTAGAGCAGGCCAAAAAATGGCACCCACAACAGGCTCTTCTTGCCCACCGTCACCGTACAGGGCTGCACCATTTTAGCCGCGGTGACCATGTCGTAGTTGTTCTGATGGTTCGCGATGTAGATCGCATTACCATAATTCTCAGCACCTTCCGGTCTGCGCAGTTCTACTTTAAGGCCAAACACCGTCGACAGTTTGCCGAACAGATGGCCAAATGTGGCGACATGACGCGGATTGCGCGGTGAAAACAGACACCAGATACAGCCAGATATACAGACTAAGATCGAATAGATGACGACAATAATGGCACGCAGAATCAGTAACATAGTTCCCTCATTGAGCCACGGCTGACGCGGTGTCAGCCGGGTAGTTTACGCTTCGCTATCCGGGCTCGCCGGACGCGCAGGCGCATCCAGTTCAACACGATCAATTTTTTGCAGGCCGCGCGGTAACAGCGTGCCGCGACGTCCGCGATCGGCGCGGAATTTTTGTAGCTCTTCACTGCGCAGCAGCATTTTACGCTTGCCCACGTGCAGCGTGATAGCGCTGCCCGGCGGCAAAATCATCAGCCAGGCCAGTTTGTCCTGACCGGCGGCCGCTTCCGCGGATGGAATCGAGATGATTTTGTTGCCCTTGCCTTTCGACATCTGCGGCAGCTCCCCGACCGGGAACATCAGCATCCGTCCCGCCTGGGTGATCGCCAGCAGCATGTCATCTTCATGATGGACGGCCATCGGCGTCATCACACGGGCGTTTTCCGGCAGCGTCAGCAGCGCTTTACCGGCGCGGTTGCGCGACACCAGATCGCTGAAGGTACAGATAAAGCCATAACCCGCATCAGAGGCCATCAGCAGGCGCTGGTCATCCGGCTCCATCAGCACCTGTTCAACTACCGCACCCGGCGGTGGCGTCAGCTTGCCGGTCAACGGCTCGCCCTGCCCGCGCGCTGAAGGCAGCGACGTTGGATCCAGGGTGTAGCTGCGGCCGGTGGAGTCGATAAAGGCCACCGGCTGATTGCTCTTGCCGCGTGCCGCAGCCAGATAGCTGTCGCCGGCTTTGTAGCTGAGTCCGGCTGGATCGATATCGTGGCCTTTGGCGCTACGCACCCAGCCCATCTGCGACAGCACAATGGTCACCGGTTCAGACGGCACCAGCTCGGTTTCGCTCAGGGCTTTGGCTTCTTCACGCTCACGCAGCGGCGAGCGACGATCGTCGCCGTAGCTGGCGCTGTCAGCCTGTAACTCTTTTTTCAGCAGGGTATTCATCTTGCGTTCAGAGGCCAGCGTGGCCTGCAGCTGATCGCGCTCTTTTTCCAGCTCCGCCTGCTCGCCACGGATCTTCATCTCTTCCAGTTTTGCCAGGTGGCGCAACTTCAGTTCGAGGATCGACTCGGCCTGGGTTTCGCTGATGCCAAAGCGTGACATCAGGACCGGCTTAGGCTCATCCTCAGTACGGATGATCTCGATCACTTCATCGATGTTCAGGAACGCAACCAGCAAACCTTCCAGGATATGCAGGCGGCGCAGCACGCGATCCAGGCGGTGATTCAGACGACGTTTGACCGTATCTCGGCGGAACACCAGCCATTCGGTCAGGATCTCATGCAGGTTTTTAACCGCCGGGCGGTTATCCAGCCCGATCATGTTGAGGTTAACGCGGTAGCTCTTTTCCAGATCGGTGGTGGCGAACAGATGGTTCATCACCTGATCGAGATCGACGCGGTTGGAGCGCGGAACGATCACCAGGCGGGTCGGGTTCTCGTGATCCGATTCATCACGCAGATCCTCCACCATCGGCAGCTTTTTATTGCGCATCTGGTTCGCAATCTGCTCCAGCACGCGCGCGCCCGACACCTGATGCGGCAGCGCGGTAATCACCGCCTCGCCCTCTTCCTTCTTCCAGACTGCACGCTGGCGAATCGAGCCGCGACCGGTCTGATAGATTTTGCGGATCTCGTCACGCGGCGTGATGATCTCCGCCTCTGTAGGATAATCAGGCCCCTGGACAATATCCAGCAGCTGTTCCAGCGTGGTTTTCGGCGAGTCGATCAGTGCGATGGCGGCCTGAGCTACTTCGCGCAGGTTGTGCGGCGGAATATCGGTCGCCATACCCACGGCAATCCCGGTGGTGCCGTTCAGCAGAATATTGGGCAGGCGCGCCGGTAACATCTTCGGCTCCTGCAGCGTGCCATCAAAGTTCGGCTGATAATCGACCGTCCCCTGACCCAGCTCACCCAGCAGCAGCTCGGCATATTTTGACAGGCGGGATTCGGTGTAACGCATCGCCGCGAACGACTTGGGATCATCCGGTGCACCCCAGTTACCCTGGCCATCGACCAGCGGATAACGGTAGGAGAACGGCTGCGCCATCAGCACCATCGCTTCATAGCAGGCGCTGTCGCCGTGCGGATGGTATTTACCCAGCACGTCACCTACGGTACGCGCCGATTTTTTGAATTTTGCGCTGGCGCTCAGTCCCAGTTCGGACATGGCGTAGACGATACGTCGCTGAACCGGCTTTAATCCGTCGCCAATGTAAGGCAGGGCGCGGTCCATGATGACGTACATCGAATAGTTTAAGTACGCATTCTCGGTGAATGTGTGCAGGGCAAGACGCTCTGCACCATCCTGAGTCAGTTCACTCATTAATTTCTCATCCTCACATCGTGGCCCACAACGGCGGGACACCCGGCGGTGGTTTGGCGAGGATAGTACCTTATTCGCTGGTGTTAGTCACAGGGGAAGCGCGGGAGAGCAGGCGTCCCGCCGCGCGATTTCATGTGCCGGAGGCACGCCGGATTCAGACCGGCAAGTGTCTGACCTGTCTGTGGAAGTGGCTCAGGGCTTTGCACCCATCCACTGGCGGGCAATGTCACGATATTCGCCGGTGGCGGTGCTGAGATGCAGCCACTGATCGACATAGAGCTTCCAGCTGATATCGTCACGCGGAATCATGTAAGCCTTCTCGCCATACTGCAGCGGTTTGTCGGGATTGATCGCGCAGAGCGTCGGGTAATGTTGCTGCTGAAAACGCGCTTCAGAGGCATCGGTGATCATCACATCCGCCTTGTTGTCCACCAGTTGCCGGAAGATGGTGACGTTATCGTGGAACAGCGTCAGTGAGGCCTTTGGCAGGTGGCTGTGCACAAAGGCTTCGTTGGTGCCGCCTGCCGGTTCAATCAGCCGCACGTCAGGCCGGTTGAGCTGTTCGATGGTCTGGAAGCGATCTTTATCGCTGCAGCGCACCAGCGGGATTTTGCCATCCACATCCAGCGGCCGGGCGAACCAGGCGGTCTGCTGGCGTTTCAGCGTGACGGAGACGCCGCCGACGGCGATATCACACTGCTTTGCCAGAAAATCGGGCATCAGGTTTTTCCAGCTGGTTGGCACCCACTCCACTTTCGCGCCGAGCGAGGTAGCCAGCGCGTTCGCCATGCTGATATCCAGCCCTTCATACTGACCATCGGGTCGCAGGTAGCTGTAAGGCTTGTAATCACCGGTGGTGCAGACCTTAAGCGTTTTAGAACTGAGGATGGTGTCGAGATGAGATTGTGCCTGGACAGCACCGGTGGCCAGCAGCAAAGAAAGGACAATTTTTTTCATTTTGCGTTTTTCTTTAATTGTTTTCATGGTGAGTTTGCCTGCCGATGGTGCCATAAACCGGCGCATTGTTGCTTCCACAGCAAAAGTGTTGTGATCAACCTCCCATTTTTCTGCGACCGCAGCGCGCGTAAGCTAAGCGCCATATTCAGGAAATGAGGCAAACTATTCATGAGCAAGATTTTAATTATCGATGGCGGCAAAACCTTTGCCCACTCTAAAGGCGAACTGAACCACACGCTGACCGACGTTGCGGCCAGCCAGCTGCGTGATATGGGGCATGAGGTGTCTGTGACCCTGGCTGACAGCGACTACGTGGTCGCCGATGAAGTGCAGAAATATGTCGATAGCGATGTGGTGATTTATCAGATGCCAGGCTGGTGGATGGGCGAGCCGTGGACGGTGAAGCGTTACATCGATGAAGTCTTTACCGAAGGCCACGGCTCACTCTACGCCAGCGATGGCCGTACCCGTTCTGATGCGGCGAAGAAATATGGTTCCGGCGGTCTGCTGCAGGGCAAAAAATATATGCTGTCGCTGACATGGAATGCACCGCTGCAGGCCTTTACCGACCCGGAGCAGTTCTTTGAAGGTGTCGGCGTTGACGGTCTTTATCTGCACTTCCACAAAGCCAACCAGTTCCTGGGCATGGAAGCGCTGCCGACCTTTATCTGCAACGATGTGATTAAAGCGCCGGACGTGCCACGCGATATTGCCGCTTATCGGACCCATCTTAGTCGCGTTTTTGCGTAAGATGGCTGGGGGATACCCCCTATTTTCCCACGAAAGAGGAATTCGCGAATGTTAACAGTCGTTGCTGAAATTTGTGTCAAACCCGGTCGTCGTCAGGCCGTGCTGGATGCGGTGAAAAAACTGATCCCGCTGGTTTTAGAAGAAGAAGGCTGCCATCAGTATGACGCGCTGCTGGACCATCAGGCGCAGGTGCCGTGGAAACAGAACTCGCCGGACTCCATTTTTATGCTGGAACAGTGGGAAACGCTGCGTCATCTGGAGCAGCATCAGCAGATGCCGCACATGGATGCGCATCGCGCCATCATTAAAGATGATGTGGTGGATGTGAAGATTCTGGTGCTGGAACCCAGCGCCTGATTCGTGCTGAAGGCTTTACCCCTTTTCGGTAAAAGGGGTCAAGGCTGCTGACAACCTCAAACCTGAGTGCCTCTGGCAGCAATGAATTAGCTCAACGCGAAGGGAACACGGTCAGAAGAGGAAAGCGTCCCGCGCCAGGGATGGCGCGGGTAGAGCGACCAGGGACTGGCTTGAGCGTCTTTCCGATCTGACCGTGTTCCCTGTGCAAGCACAATCTCACAGCGAATCCGGCCAGACTTGCCAGCATCTCCAAACCCCTGCCCTATGACAGGGGTTTTTTATTATGCCAGGAGAGATCACAGCAGCTGACGCCGATCAATCTCGGTGCGGAGAAAATCCAGGAAGCAGCCGATGCGCGAAGAGAGCGTGGTGTTGCGGTAATAGACCGCATGCACCGGCAACCGCAGCTCGCGGGTTTCAGCGGGGAGAACCGGCACCAGCCGGCCTGCCGCGCAATCTTCCCGGCTGACAAAGTCGGAGAGGCGTGCGATCCCCTGTCCTGCCAGCGCCAGCTGCCGGATGGTTTCGCCGCTGGAGGCAGAGATTGTGGGCTTAATGCGCATGAAATCGCCATCAGGCTGCCAGATCGGCCAGACGTTGTGCGCCTCAAGATGGCTGAAGCCGATGATTTGATGCTGCGCGAGATCGGCCACGCTCTGCGGGGTGCCCGCTTTCGCCAGATAGGCCGGACTGGCCATCAGCCGGATCGCACTGCTGCCAAGCATCCGGGCGCGCAGCGTAGAGTCGCGCAGTTCGCCGATGCGAATGGCAATGTCCGTTTGCTGCTCCAGCAGATCGATCAGGATATCGTCGGTATTCAGTTCAAGCTGGATCAGGGGATAGCGGGCGCGGAAATCGTCCACCAGCGGCACAATCACATGCAGCATAAAAGGGGTGGCGGCGTTTACCCGCAGCCGCCCTGACGGCATCTCGCGCCGCAGGGCTATCTGCTCTTCAGCCTGCTCAACCGAGGCCAGGATCTGGCGCGCATGCTCCAGAAAAACCTGTCCCTCTTCGGTCAGCGCCAGCCGTCGGGTGGTGCGATGCAGCAGGGTGGTCTGCAGCTTACTCTCCAGCCGGGACAACGCCCGGCTGATGCCCGAACTGGTCTGCGCCAGCTGGGATGCCGCCGCGGTAATGGAACCGCTGTCCACCACCGCCACCCAGGCACGTAACTCTTCCAGGGTAATTTTCACAAGGATTACTGTCTCTGCTCTGAATCTGCCGGGTTCTCCGGGGATGTGCTGGCTGAAGCACAAAGAGAACAGGACGCTTTCGCGTCCTGTTTTTTTACACTTCGATATCGGCCTTGTCGCCTTTTTCCTGCAACCAGTTACGCCGGTCTTCGGAGCGTTTCTTCGCCAGCAGCATATCCATCATGCGCAGCGTCTGGTCGATATCCTCTTCACTGATGGTCAGCTGTACCAGACGGCGGGTATTCGGATCCAGCGTCGTTTCGCGCAGCTGCAAGGGGTTCATCTCACCCAGCCCTTTAAAGCGCTGAACGTTAGGTTTGCCCTTTTTGCGTTTCAGCTGCTCCAGCACGCCCTCTTTCTCATCTTCATCCAGCGCGTAGTAGACCTCTTTTCCGAGATCGATACGGTAGAGCGGCGGCATGGCAACGTAGACGTGTCCGTTTCTGACCAGTGAACGGAAATGTTTCACGAACAGGGCACACAGCAGCGTGGCGATGTGCAGACCATCCGAGTCCGCATCCGCCAGAATGCAGATCTTGCCGTAGCGCAGCTGTGAAAGATCTTCGCTGTCGGGATCGATGCCGATCGCCACGGAAATATCATGCACTTCCTGCGACGCCAGCACCTCATCGGAAGAGACTTCCCAGGTGTTAAGGATCTTGCCCTTAAGCGGCATGATCGCCTGATATTCACGATCGCGCGCCTGCTTGGCCGAGCCGCCTGCCGAGTCCCCTTCGACCAGGAACAGTTCTGTTTTATTCAGATCCTGCGCGGTGCAGTCCGCCAGTTTGCCCGGCAGAGCCGGACCGCTGGTGAGCTTTTTACGCACCACTTTTTTGGCTGCCCGCATACGTCGCTGGGCGCTGGAGATCGCCAGCTCAGCCAGTTGCTCTGCGATCTGGATATTCTGGTTCAGCCACAGGCTGAAGGCATCTTTTACCACGCCAGAGACAAAGGCTGCGCACTGACGTGAAGAGAGGCGCTCTTTGGTCTGCCCGGCGAACTGCGGATCCTGCATCTTCACCGACAGCACATAGGCGCAGCGATCCCAGATATCTTCAGCGGAGAGCTTCACGCCACGCGGCAGAATGTTGCGGTATTCGCAGAACTCGCGCATCGCATCCAGCAGCCCCTGACGCAGGCCGTTGACGTGAGTCCCGCCCTGCATGGTCGGGATCAGGTTAACGTAGCTTTCAGTTAACAGCTCACCGCCTTCCGGCAGCCACAACAGCGCCCAGTCAACCGCTTCCACATCGCCAGCAAAGCTGCCGACAAACGGTTTTTCCGGCAGCGTCGGTAAGCCATTCACCGCTTCGCACAGGTAGTCAGTCAGGCCATCTTCGTAGCACCAGGTCTGTTCGGTATTGTTCAGCTTGTCTTTAAAGACAATCTCAACGCCAGGACAGAGCACCGCTTTGGCTTTCAGCAGATGTGATAAGCGTGACACCGAAAAACGTGGGCTGTCGAAGAAGCTTTCATCGGGCCAGAAATGGACGCGCGTGCCGGTGTTGCGTTTAGCCACCGTGCCGGTAACCGTGAGATCCTGGACTTTGTCGCCGTTCTCAAACGCCATGTCATAGATTTCGCCATTACGGCGCACCGTGACTTCGACGCGTTTTGACAGGGCGTTAACCACCGAGATACCAACGCCGTGCAGGCCGCCCGAGAACTGATAGTTTTTATTGGAGAACTTGCCGCCCGCGTGCAGACGACACAGGATCAGCTCGACGGCAGGCACGCCCTCTTCCGGGTGAATATCCACCGGCATGCCGCGACCATCATCAATAACTTCCAGCGACTGGTCAGCGTGCAGAATCACTTCAACCCGCTTCGCGTGGCCGCCCAGCGCCTCATCGACGCTGTTATCAATCACTTCCTGACCCAAATGGTTGGGTCGCGTCGTATCGGTGTACATCCCCGGGCGACGGCGAACAGGCTCAAGGCCAGTCAGGACCTCAATGGCATCCGCGTTATAGTTAGATTGACTCATCGTAAATGTCTGATTAGAAGGGTGAAATGGGGTGCGATTTCCGCATTACTCAGGGATGATTCAGACCGAGAAAGTCCAGAATCTGCGGGAAATGGCGCTCGAATCCAGTAAATGCATGATTTCCGCCCTCTTCTACCGTGTGACGGCACGCGCTGTAATAGTCGAGCGCCTGACGGTAATCGAGAACTTCATCGCCGGTCTGTTGCAGCAGCCAGAGTAAATCGGGCGCTTCCAGCGGTTCAATCTGCATTACTTTCAGATCGTAAATGTGGCGTGACTCTAACACATATTGCTGGCCGGTGTAGGGATTCTGATTTTCGCCCAGGAAATCCGCCAGCAGCTCAAAAGGCCGTACCGCGGGATTGACGACCACAGCAGGCAGCATAAAGCATTGCGACAGCCAGGTGGCGTAATAACCGCCCAGCGACGAGCCCACCAGCCCCAGCGTTTCGCCACTGCGGCTCAGTACCAGATCTTCCAGCATTGCGGCGGCATCGGCCGGAAACGTCGGCAGCTGGGGCACGATCATTTCGATCTCCGGATGCTGCGCCTCTAACCATTGCCGGAACTGCGTCGCCTTAGCCGACTGCGGCGAGCTGTTAAAACCGTGCAGATAGAGTAATGCCGCCACGCGTCAGTATCCTTCTGAGTCTAAATCGGGACGAAAAGCGTCGGTGTCGAGCCGGTTAACCTCGGTCTCAAGGCCGCCATCCGGATACAGCGTGAACCAGCGCCAGCCTGGTGCCACGGTGTCGATCGTAAAGCTGGTGCAGTGCGGTTTGAACTGAACGCAGGTTGAAGGGGTGGCCAGCACACGACGACCGTGCCACTCAAGATCCAGCTCCTGGTGAATATGACCACAGACCAGCGTCCGGGCTAACGGGTAATGCTGTAACACCGCATCGAGCTGATGTGAGTTGCGCAGGCTGTGCTGATCGAGCCAGGTACAGCCAGAGGCCAGCGGATGGTGGTGCAGCAGGACCAGCGTATGACGTTGCGGATAGCGGGCCAGCGCGTTATCGAGCCACTCCAGCTGATAATCGCTCAGCATCCCGTGCGGCACACCCGAGACCTGGCTGTCCAGCAACACAATCTGCCACTGCTCACCCACCAGCACCTGCTTGTGGGCATTGATATGAGCGGCTGCAAGCGTGTCGAACATCGCGGGCTGAAAATCGTGATTACCGGGCAGCCAGACGCAGGGCCGCGGCAAACGTGAGATGCCCTCAGCAAAATGCTGATAGGCTTCGATAGAGTGATCCTGGGCGAGATCGCCGGTGGCGATAATCAGGTCGTAGTCGCGATGTTGCGCAATAATCGCATCCAGCACCGCTTTATAGCTCGACCAGGTGTTCACCCCAAGCAGCGATTCATGTTTTCCCGCGAACAGGTGGGTATCCGTGATTTGCAAAATCCTGATTTCGGAACCGTTCGCTGCAGGAAGAGTTAGCAGGCTATCCAAAGCGTTTCCTTCGTCTCCACGCCATTTACTGCATTATACGCATCAGCAGACCGGAACTGCCATCGCCCCATGTGCCAGGCAGTAGCGCAGCCAGTCTGCGAGAAACTGGTTTATCTGATGTTTTTCATCGCGCTGATGCAATTTTTTATTAGGATAATCATAGCGCGCTTTGAAACGATAGATCTGTTGAGTTGAACACACTTCGGCGACCATCGCATCGTGATAGAGCCTTACCGACATCGAGGGCAGACTCCAGTAACTCACGGCAGGCGCGACCTGGCGGATCTCCACCAGCGTGGTGTAGCGTGTGGACTCCTGGATCGTCAGCTGATAACGGGCGCCACTCACCTGATAGATCACCGATTCTCCCGCCTCATCGTTACGCGGCAGCAGGCGGCGTAACTGGGCGAAATTGGTTTCGCAGAGCCGCATCATTTCGGGAAAGTCAGGGGTATAGCGCTGTTTCATTTTTGTATCCACTCTTCGCGTAGTTTCTCATGGTGCAACGCCAGCCATTGCAGGGCGATGACAGACGCCGCATTGTCAATTATCCCCTCTTCCACCCAGCGGTAAGCCTGTTCGCGGCTTACCACATGGACAAGAATATCCTCATTCTCTTCCTCCAGACCATGGCATCCCTCTGCCTGGCTGGCATCCACTTCCCCAATCAGCACCGACAGACGTTCGCTGGTGCCGCCAGGGCTGGCCAGATAGTTAAGCATGGGCTTAATCCGGCCGACCTCTAATCCTGCTTCTTCAACGGCTTCACGGCGCACGACCTGCTCGACAGATTCACCGGGCTCAATAATGCCGGCGACCATCTCCAGCAGCCAGGGCGAAGCACTGCTGTCATAAGCCGGGATGCGGATCTGTTCAATCAGCACCACTTCATCGCGTAAGGGATCATAAGGTAGCAGCACGGCGGCATGTCCGCGCTCAAAAACTTCGCGCTGTACTTCCCCACTCATTTCGCCGTTAAACTGGCGGTGGCGGAAGCGATAACGTACGACGGAAAAAAAACCATCATAGACGGTTTCGCGTGCAATAATTTCTACATCGTTTTTTGTGAAAGTCACAGGGGATTTTTTTTCTTCCGGCATCATCGGGTTCCTTATGCAGATTGGGGTGGAGCGAAAAAAGCCTGTAACCGTGCTCCATGTAAGTGGTTCTTTCTGAATTATTTACGTAAATTAGGGGGAGAAGGCACGTTCAGCCAACTTATCTCACAGTTGCCCTCTGCTAGAATCGGCGATAATTTTTTGGCTTACCCGGCAGCGCACCCACTGCAATTTGCTGCAACAAAAGGAATGCAAATGAAAAAACTGCTCCCATTTTTTATTGGGCTGAGCCTGGGCGGTTTCAGCTTCGCCAGCCAGGCCGAAGACCTGCTTCAGGTTTATCAACAAGCACGTCTGAGCAACCCGGATCTGCGCAGCGCCGCTGCCGATCGCGATTCTGCCTTTGAGAAAATCAACGAAGCGCGTAGCCCATTATTACCCCAGCTCGGCCTGGGTGCAGACTACACCTATAACAACGGCTATCGCGACAGTAGCGGTCTCCATTCCAACACGACCAGCGGCTCGCTGCAATTAACCCAGACTATTTTCGACATGTCGAAATGGCGCGCACTGACCCTGCAGGAAAAAGCTGCCGGTATTCAGGATGTGACCTATCAGGTGGCGCAGCAGGATCTGATTCTGAACACCGCGACCGCCTACTTCAACGTGCTGAAAGCGATTGATACCCTTTCTTACACCGAAGCGCAGAAACAGTCGATCTATCGCGAACTGGATCAAACCACTCAGCGCTTTAACGTTGGCCTGGTTGCCATTACTGACGTACAGAACGCCCGTGCGCAATATGACAGCGTGCTGGCTAACGAAGTGACCGCGCGTAATAACCTCGATAACAACGTGGAAACGCTGCGTCAGATCACCGGCATGGACTACATGTCGCTGGCGTCGCTGAGCATTGATCGCTTCAGAACCGATAAGCCCGAACCGGTCAGCGCGCTGCTTAAGCAGGCGGAAAGCCGTAACCTGTCGCTGCTCTCTGCGCGTCTGAACCAGGATTTAGCCCGTGAGCAGATCCGCTCCGCTGAAGCTGGTCACATGCCGACGCTGGGTCTGACGGCCTCTACCGGCATGTCGAACAGCAAATATGGCGGCAGCCGTGCGAACCAGAGCCAGGGGTCTACTGACTCCATTACCGGTTCTAACCAGGTGGGTCTGAGCTTCTCACTGCCACTCTATAGCGGCGGCAGCGTCACCTCTCAGGTGAAACAGGCGCAGTACAGCTTCGTCAGCGCCAGTGAATCACTGGAAAGCGCGCACCGCTCTGCGGTTCAGACAGTCCGCTCATCGTTTAACAACGTGAATGCTTCTATCAGCAGCATCAACGCTTATAAACAGGCCGTGGTCTCTGCGCAAAGCTCTCTGGATGCGTCAGAAGCGGGCTATCAGGTTGGTACGCGTACTATCGTTGATGTGCTGGATGCAACCACCGTGCTCTACAACGCTAAGCAGCAGCTCTCTGATGCGCGCTATAGCTATCTGATTAACCAGCTGAATATCAGCTATGCGCTGGGTACGCTCAATGAGCAGAGCCTGCAGAAACTGAACAGCCAGCTGGGTAAAGAGATCCCGACCTCACCGGAAACGGTAGCACCGGAAAATGCACAGCAGACCGCGCGCGTGGATAGCGGTCCGGCAGCAACCGGCTCTTCTGAGGCAGCGCGTCCTGCGGCTCGCCACAGCAGCGGTAATCCTTTCGGTAATTAATGAGCGGACGGGCTGCTTTGCGGCCCGTCTCTCTGTTGAACGTATAACTAAGTAAAGATCCCTGTTGTATCAGGCCTCCAGCTTCAATTTTACCCCCCCATCCCCTATTCTATGCGCTACCTTTGGGCACAGGATAATCATAATGAAACGCACAAAATCTATTCGCTATGCCGCTTTTCGCAAAAGCTGGCAGGCACGCCATTTAACGCCCGTTGCTATCGCCGTTTCGGCGGTATTTATGCTGGCTGGTTGTGAACAGAACGACGAAACAGTTTCGATGTACCAGAATGCCGATGACTGTTCAAAAGCCAATCCGGGCCAGAGTGCCCAATGTACTACCGCATTCAATGAAGCGAAAAAAGAGGCGGAACGCACCGCGCCAAAATATGCCACGCGTGAAGATTGTGTCGCTGAATTTGGTGAAAACCAGTGTCAGCAGACACCGGCTCAGGCGGGCGTGGGCACCACTAATGCCGAATCGCAGCAGAGTGGCGGCAGCTTCTGGATGCCACTGATGGCAGGTTACATGATGGGTCGCATGATGGGCGGTGGTTCGGGCTTTGCAAAGCAACCGCTCTTCTCACCGAAAAATGCCCGCAGCCCGGCCAATGGTCAGTTTGTTGATGCATCAGGCCGTAATTATGGTGCAGCAACATCCGGCAAAAGCATGACCGTGCCGAAAACGGCGCTGGCACCAAAACCGGCTACCACCTCCACCATTACCCGTGGTGGCTTTGGTGAAACCGTCGCGAAGCAGAACAGCATGCAGCGTAGCAGCGCCAGCGGCACTTCCAGCCGCTCAATGGGAGGCTAACGCCCCGATGGAACGCATTGCCATTTCAGAGCGCCCAGGCTGGCGCGAAAAAGCCACCGAGTTCGGTTTTCGTTTTCACACCATGCATGGTGAACCCTACTGGTGTGAAGATGCTTATTATCAGTTCACGCTGGCGCAAATCGAGCATCTGGAAGATGTGACCGCTGAATTACATCAAATGTGCCTGCAGGTGGTGGAAAAAGTGGTTAACAGCGAAGCGCTGCTGGCTAAATTCCGCATTCCTAAACACACCTGGGACTTCGTGCGCGATTCATGGCATCAGCGTCAGCCTTCGCTTTACTCTCGTCTGGATCTCGCCTGGGATGGCAAAGGCGATGTAAAGCTGCTGGAGAACAATGCCGATACGCCGACCTCGCTGTATGAAGCGGCATTTTTCCAGTGGCTGTGGCTGGAGGACCAGCTTAACGCCGGTCAGCTCCCCGCAGGCAGCGATCAGTTTAATAGCCTGCAGGAAAAGCTGATTGAACGCTTCGCCGCGTTACATCAGCAGCACGGCTTCAACTGGCTGCACTTCGCCTGCTGCCGTGATACTGACGAAGATCGCGGCACCGTGCAATATCTTCAGGATTGCGCCACCGAAGCGGGATTGCCGAGTGAGTTTCTCTACATGGATGAAATTGGACTGGGCGAAAAAGGGGAATTTACCGACGCCCAGGATCAGGTGATTAGCAACCTGTTCAAGCTCTATCCGTGGGAATTCATGCTGCGTGAGATGTTCTCCACCAAGCTGGGCGATGCTGGCGTGCGCTGGCTGGAACCGGCCTGGAAAAGCATTATCTCGAATAAAGCCTTGTTGCCGTTGCTGTGGGAGATGTTCCCGAATCACCCTAACCTGCTGCCCGCCTGGTTCGCGGAAGATGACGTGCCGCACATGGACAAATATGTGGTGAAGCCGCTGTTTTCACGTGAAGGTGCCAACATCCGCATCGTGGAAAATGGTCAGGAGATCGCCCGCGTCGATGGGCCGTATGGCGAAGAGGGAATGATCGTCCAGCAGTTCCATCCGCTGCCTAAGTTTGGCGACAGCTATACGCTGATCGGCAGCTGGCTGATTGACGATCAACCGGCCGGTATCGGCCTGCGGGAAGATCGCGACCTGATCACGCAGGATCTTTCCCGTTTCTATCCGCACGCTTTTATCGGTTAATGCACCGCGATAATCTCCGTTTGGTTTAGCGGTTAGACCGAGCCTGCGCAAAGAACACGGTCAGATCGGAAAGACGCAAAAGCCGTCATCCATGACACGCTCGGCCCGCGCCGTCCCTGGCGCGGGACGCTTTCCTCTTCTGACCGTGTTCCCTGCACAATAAGCTCTTCTATGGCTGTCAGCTTCGCCCTAACCTACCTGAACCGACAACATGCTGATCGCCCCCATCTCCATGCCATCAACCGGAATGCTGATGGCGTCATCTGGCTGACGTGCGCCAAGTACATAGAGCAGCGGCAGATAGTGCTCAGGTGTCGGATTAGAAAGCGCCGCACCAGGATGATCCATAAAGTTAACCAGCGGATGAGAAGCAGCATCGCTCTGCACCGCCAGGTTATCGCGCACGAACTGTTCAAAACTGCTGGCCCATGGATAAACTTCGCTGTTGCCATCCCAGCGCACTTTACGCAGGTTATGTACCACGTTGCCGCTGGCGACAATCATCACGCCCTGATCGCGCAGTGCAGCCAGTTTCTGGCCCATCTCAAAGTGCCATGCCGCAGGTTTGGTGCTATCAATGCTTAGCTGTACCACCGGAATATCGGCCTCCGGATACATCTTGATCAGTACACCCCAGGAACCATGATCCAGTCCCCACTCGTGATCCAGCGTCACCGCAACGGGCGCTAACTGCTCCACCAGCTGCTGCGCCAGTTCAGGCGATCCCGGTGCCGGATAGCGCGTATCAAACAGCGCCTGCGGAAAGCCCCCAAAATCATGAATGGTCTCAGGCTGTCCCATTGCCGTCACGGCGGTGCCGCGCGTATACCAGTGCGCCGAAACCGCAATAATCGCGCGTGGACGTGGCAGAGTATCGCCCAGGTGACGCCACGCGGCGGTATAGCGATTCTCTTCAAGGGCATTCATCGGGCTGCCGTGACCCAAAAACAGCGCTGGCATTCGTAACTGGCTCATTCGTGATCCCCGGGATCGAGTATTTGATAGCCATTACGATACGCGCATCCGCTGCTTTATCACGCGGATAACCATGATGGTGATCATCAGGAAATTTGAATGAAATCTAACGTGGCAGGTTTAACAGCGCCTTCGGCATGAAGGAAAGAGGAGAAGTCAGCGGTCAGGCCGCGCCATTCCTGGGCGGCAAGAAGAAAAACAGGCCCGGGGGGCCTGTTTATCGCGGCAGCCAGATTAGCTGGCGTGGCGTGTTTCGTGCGCGCGACGCCAGGCGATCAGATCTTCGATGGTCACCACCGGCATGTTGTGCTGACGGGCGAACGCAATCGCTTCTGGCGCATGGGCCATGGTGCCATCGTCGTTGGTCAGTTCGCACAGCACACCTGCGGGCTTAAAGCCGGCCAGGGTGACTAAATCAATAGTCGCTTCGGTATGCCCGCCACGGGTTAATACGCCGCCTTCGCTGGCACGCAGCGGGAAGACATGACCAGGGCGATGCAGATCGGTGGGTCTGGCATTGTCGGCAATGGCGGCGCGGATGGTGGTGATACGATCCTGCGCGGAGACGCCCGTGGTGACGCCTTCTGCGGCCTCAATGGTCACGGTGAAGCCAGTGCCGAAAGAGCTGGTGTTGTTTTCCACCATCATTGGCAGATCGAGCTGCTGGCGACGCGCTTCGGTCAGGCAAAGGCAGACGATGCCGCTGCCGTGACGGATAGTCAGTGCCATCTGTTCAACGGTCATGGTTTCTGCGGCGAAGATCATGTCGCCTTCGTTTTCGCGATTTTCATCGTCGAGTACCATCACACCGCGTCCCTCACGCAGGGCGGCGATAGCACGTTCTACACGCTGTTCAGGCGTGCCAAATTCAGAAAGTAGCGTCTGATTCATGGTAATAAAAACCTTAAAATGTATGGGTTACCAGAATCAGGGCGTGCTTAGGAGTGACGTCAAAAAGACGTGGCAATAACGTGAAGCAGACACAATTGTCCGACAGATGTCGTTACCCTCTCCCATCCGGACTGTAACCGTCGGCCCCGGAATTACACCGGATCTGCTGACCTTTACCTCTCTTTTCATCAAGATAAAGCGCTCGCGGGCTTTCAGCCGAAGCTGATTTACCGCCGGTGGGGAATTGCGCCCCGCCCTGAGAATAAGCACTTTAACTATAACGCCGATCGTTTGAGGCGGCAATCATCAATAGCGCAATTGCTTTTGCATTTCCTGCGTTACCGATTTGAGGTTTATCCTTTTCATTTCTGGCATTACACTTAACACTTATTACGTTGGTAAACACGCTGACACAGCTCCCCGTAACCAGGAAATCATCATGATCGACACGAAAAAAATTGAACAACTTGCCCGTCAGGTTCACGAAGCGATGCCTAAAGGTGTTCGTGAGTTTGGTGATGATGTCGAAAAGAAAATTCGTCAGGTTCTTCAGGCGCAGCTGACCCGGATGGATCTGGTCAACCGTGAGGAGTTTGATGTGCAGACGCAGGTATTACTGCGTACACGTGAGAAGCTGGCGGCGCTGGAGCAGCGTCTGGCGCAGCTGGAAAGTCAGGGGTCATCAGCCGGTACGCCGCCGACGGCAACCGCACCAGTAACACCTGCTGCCGCGACCACACCATCAGCCGCCGTAGCGACCTCACCTGCAGCCTCGCCGTCACCGGTTGCGGACGTGGTGAAACCTGTTGTGGACAACAAGCCAGAATAAGCCTTTAAGCGGGAGCGCGGCTCCCGCTTACGCTGCGTTTTAGCTGCCGCGGATGGTTTTGATAATGTTGGTAGTGGAGATACCATCTTCGAAGTTCAGCACCTGAACGTCGCCGCCATTTGCCCACACTTCTTTGCTGCCCGCGATGTCTTCCGGCTTGTAATCTCCCCCTTTGACCAGCAAGTCAGGGAGAATGCCCGCAATCAGCCGCTGCGGCGTATTCTCTTCAAATACCACCACCCAGTCGACCGCTTCCAGCGCGCCCAGCACGATCATCCGGTTTTCCTGCGGATTCACCGGACGGCTTTCGCCTTTCAGACGTTTAGTTGACGCATCACTGTTCACCGCGACAATCAGTCGATCGCCGAGCTTGCGGGCATTTGCCAGGTAGGAGACATGACCGGCATGCAGAATGTCGAACACGCCGTTGGTCATTACCACTTTTTCGCCACGGCGACGGGCCATCTCAACGGCGGCTTTTAACTGCGCTTCGGTCATGATGCCGAAACCCTGTTCCGGGCGGGCATGAATCGCATTTTCCAGCTCAACGGTGCTGACGGTGGACGTACCCAGTTTACCCACCACCACACCCGCAGCCGCGTTGGCCAGGAAACAGGCTTCTTCCAGCGAATCACCGGCCGCTAATGCCGCCGCCAGCACGCCAATCACCGTATCGCCCGCACCGGTCACGTCATAGACTTCCTGTGCCTGGGTGGGCAGATGCAGAGGCGCTTTGCCCGGCTGCAGCAGCGTCATGCCATTTTCTGAACGGGTCACCAGCAGCGCGGAGAGGTCAAAATCGGCGATCAGCTGGGTGCCGCGCGCCACAATTTCCTCTTCGTTTTTACATTTGCCGACCACGGCTTCAAACTCAGAGAGGTTCGGCGTCAGCAGCGTCGCGCCACAGTAGCGCGCAAAATCGGTGCCTTTCGGATCAATTAATACCGGTACGCCCGCTTCGCGCGCCAGAGTAATCATGGTCTGCACGCTGGAGAGCGCGCCTTTGGCGTAATCGGACAGCACCAGCGCACCCGCGGCAGCCAGTGAATCACGCATTTTCTGGTGAATCGGCTCCGGATCGACCTGATCAAAGCCCTCCTCAAAATCGAGGCGGATCAGCTGCTGATTACGGGAAAGCACGCGCAGTTTGGTAATGGTCGGATGGCTTTTGACCGCCACGAAGTCACAATGCACGTTGACGTCTTTCAGCGTGTTACTCAACACACGCGCCGCATCATCTTCGCCAGTCAGGCCAATCAGTCGCGACGCGGCACCGAGTGCTGCAATGTTCATCGCCACGTTTGCCGCGCCGCCAGGGCGCTCTTCAACCGTGTCCACTTTCACCACCGGAACCGGCGCTTCAGGGGAGATACGGCTGGTTGGGCCATACCAGTAACGATCCAACATTACATCGCCAACAACCAGCACTGAGGCTTGGCCGAACGCGGGCAGAGTCACTTTCATTCCAGACACTCCAGACTGCATTAAAAATAGTGCGCGGATGATAGCACAGTTGCGATTTGTGCTATCAGCATCACGCCAGGATAGACGCAGGCGTTATCAGCCAGCGCTGCCAGCTGCTCAGAACCGTCTGCCGCTCCGCTGCATAGGCCTCTGGCTCAACGTGGCCGGGCTGTTCCTGCAGGGCGCGATGGTGCAATGCGTCGCGCAGCGTCACATAAGCCTGCATCAGCGCCTGTGCTTCATCGGCGGGCATTTTATGGTACTTCGCCATCAGCTCGAAAATGCGCACATTGTCAGACCAGCGCGTCAGTTCAGGCTGCTCAGCGGCGTAGCGTAAGACAAGATATTGGGCGATGAATTCAATATCGGTGATGCCGCCCGCGTCGGCTTTAATATCCCAGCGACCTTTATGTTTGTTGCTGAGGTGAGCGCGCATCTTTTCACGCATCTCACGCACTTCAGTTTGCAGCGCTTCCGCGGCACGTGGCAGCGACAGAATCGCCTGACGAATCACGCTGAAACGTTCACCCAGTGCCGCCTCGCCAAAGACGACGCGTGCCCGGACCAGCGCCTGATGCTCCCAGGTCCAGGCTTCACTGCGCTGATACTCTTCAAAGGCCTCAAAGGTACTGACCAGCATGCCCGCCGCGCCCGAAGGACGCAGGCGCGCATCCACTTCGTAGAGAATGCCGGAGGAGGTGCGGGTACTGAAAAGATGCATGATGCGCTGGGCGAGGCGCAGATAGAACTGACGGCCATCGATGCTGCGCTCCCCTTCTGTCACCGCGTCTGCCGGGCAGTCATGCAGGAACACCAAATCGAGGTCAGAACTGTAACCCAGCTCCCAGCCCCCCAGTTTGCCGTAGCCCAGCACGGCAAAACCGCGTTCATGTTCATTACTCAGATGCGAAGGACGGCCGTATCGCTGCACCATCATATTCCATGCCTGGCGCACCACAGATTCGATAATCGCTTCTGCCAGCCAGGTGAGATGATCGCTGACTTTCATCACCGGCAGCGTTCCGGCGATATCGGCGGCAGCAATACGCAGATGCTGTGCCTGCTTAAACTGCCGCACCGCTTCCAGCTGCTGCTCTTCGTCCTCGGTAGGGATGCGCAGCAGATACTGTCGCAGCTCATCGCGATAGGCATCGGTGGCGGTTGGCTGATAGAGCGTGGCGGGATCGAGCAGTTCATCCAGCAATAAGGGATGACGCGCCAGCTGGCTGGCTACCATCGGTGAGGCGGCGCACAGGCGAATTAAGTGGCGCAGCGCACCGTGATATTCGGTCAGCAGTTCCAGATAGGTGCTGCGGGTCAGTACGCCGATCAGCAGCGGCGTCAGGCGGCCGAGCGTCACCGCCGCATCTTCACGCGGGCAGACTTCGCTCAGCAGACGCGGCATCAGCTGGTCCAGCGCCTGACGGCCACGCGGGCCGATGGTGCGCCGGTTGATATCCTGACGAAACGCCTCCAGCGTCTGGTGCAGCGTAAGCCGCTGCTCGTCACTGAGCTGCGGCACCAGCGGCGCCAGTTCGCTATCCTCCAGCTGGTCCTGCCACAGCACCTGAAACTCTGCCAGCTCACGCTGATCGCCAATCTCAGGGGTATCTTCGCCAATCAGCTCGTCGAAGATAGCGCGCACCGCCGCCATCTGGCCGTCGAGCCGGGTCATCAGAGCAGGCCAGTCGGCACAATCCATCGCCCACGCCAGCCGGGCGCGATGCAGTTCATCCTCTGGCAGGGTCTGGGTCTGCTCGTCCCCCAGGCTTTGCAGCAGATTCTCCAGCCGCCGCAGGAACAGGTAGGCAACACGCAACGCATCGACCTGTTCCGCGGGCAGCAGGGCCAGGGTTTTGATCGCCTCCAGCGTCGACAGCAGTGAGCGCAGCTGCAACGAGCGCTCACGCCCGCCGCGAATCAGCTGGAATACCTGCACGATAAATTCGGTTTCACGGATGCCGCCCGCGCCCAGTTTGATATTGTTTTTTAGCCCGCGTCGCCGCACTTCGCGGCTGATCATCCCTTTCATGTTACGCAGTGACTGGATCACGCTGAAGTCGATGTAGCGGCGGTAAACGAATGGCCGCAGCATCTGCTGCAGCTCCAGGCTCCAGCGATCGTGGTCATCACCCATCAGCCGCGCCTTGACCATGGCGTAACGCTCCCAGTCGCGTCCCTGCTCCTGGTAATAATCTTCCAGCGCGGCAAAGCTCATCACCAGCGGGCCGCTGTCGCCAAACGGGCGCAGCCGCATATCCACCCGATAGACAAAGCCATCCATGGTGGGTTGATCCAGCACTTTGATCAGCCGCTGTCCCATGCGGGTAAAGAACTGAGCGTTGTCGAGTTCACGCCGTCCGCCACGCGTTGTGCCGTTTTCCGGCCAGGCAAAAATCAGGTCAATATCAGAAGAAAAATTGAGTTCGCCGCCGCCCAGCTTGCCCATGCCCAGAATCAGCATCGGCTGCGCGTCGCCGTCCGCATTACAGGGCGTACCAAAATCACGACAGCAATCCTGATAAACCCAGTCACGCGCCCGGCTGATCAGCACTTCGGCTAATGCGCTGAGCTGTTGCAGGCTCTGTTCGGTTGTGGCGTGCTGCAGAGACTGCATCCAGGCGATGCGTACCAGCATACGGCGACGAAACAGCCGCAGTTCGCGCATCAGGCTCGCTTCACTGTCGATGCCGCTAAGCGCCTGATTGAGCCACGCAGAGTAGTGTTGCCACTCATCAGGCTGCGGCGGCTGGTCGAGCATCGCCTGCCACCAGTCGGGATGTTGTTGCAGGTTTTCCAGCACAAAATCGCTGAAAGCCAGTCCGGCAGCCTGCTCCGGGCTTAACGAAGCCAGCGGAACCCCAATCTGTCGGGCGGCCTCTTCGGCCTGGTCGCGTAGCAACGCGGGAAGTGCTGACAACATAACTCCCTCCTTGATGGCGTGACGGAATACCCGTTAGCGACCAGCGCCGCTGGTGAGCCAGAACGGAGGCTGTTTCAGCGCCTGCATCGCCAGCCAGGCTAACCCGGACGTCTGTTTTTCATGAATTGCCGACAGCAGCTGTTGCCACGGGTCGAGCCAGCTCACGACCGCCTCAGACGGATAGAATCCCGCCAGCAGGTGGACGGTAAGCAATTGACGCGCCAGACGGGTAGCTTTGTCCTGATACTCGTTGGGTTGTTTTACCGTGATGAACGTTTCTCTCAGATCGGCGTTGACGCGGCTCAGCATAATGTCGCTGAAGCGTTTATAGGACCCCTGCAGCTTGGCTTCCCCTTTGGCATCGATCCACTGACGCCACTGAGATTCAGCCAGCCAGTGTGTCAGCGCCAGCTGCGTCTCAACCGAGAGGGAAGATAAGCAGAAAGTGGCAGCATCCTGCTCTTCATTCACCAGCGTCTCTTCCAGCGTGGTCAGCTGCTGACGCAGCGCACTGCTGGCTTTACGCGGCACCAGCGCACCAAACAGGCTGAACGCCTGACGCAGCAGATCCAGCGCTTCGCGCACCGCATCCTGGGCCGCCGCATTGCCGCGCAGCCAGACTTCTTCATGATATTGCCAGTGATGAAGTCCTGCTGACATCGCGGCCACCATGCCCTGCTCTACGGTGGCTTTGGCGCCCGCTTTCAGCAGCGGGAAAGGCTGTATCTGGCGCGGCGGATTACCCTGCGCCAGCTGATAGCCGCGGGCAGCTTTGCTCAGGCTGCCCATACGCAGACCGCCCAGCGCCACCAGCTGCTGTGCGAAGGCCAGCAGATCCTGGCGTTCGCCACGTTTCAGCTCCAGCTCGATCTCGCACAGCGGTTCGCTGAGATCGCCTGCCGTGACCTCGCCCTGATCAAACGCCACTTCAATTTCACTGTTGCCTGTGGTGATCAGCCAGATCTCGCGCTGGAAATGGGTGGTGAACAGGGGCTGCAAGCGCGGCTGCAGTGCCGCGACATCGGTGCCCTGCGGCCAGATCTCTGCCGGCAGGCGTGCAATGTCCAGAACCGGTTCGCTGAGCTCAACGTTGTATTCCGGACGCTGATGCAGTCCGCCGAGCGTCTGCCCCGCCGCTTTCAGCGTCATTTCATAACGCTGGTCTACGCCGCGGATACGCAATCCCATATCCCAGCGTCGTAGCTGGTTGTCGTCGGTTTCAAAGTAGATGTTGGTCAGCTCGCGAGCAGCCTGATGCTGATGCGGCAGAGTGGAGAGCAGTTCAGCCAGTTTCCCGGCCGCCTGTGGAGTTGCAATGAACTTTAGTTCGATTTCGATGGTCATAATTTTTTATTCACTACGCCGCTGGCACTTAAGAGGGTGTTTCCTGCATATTTCAGGCGATTATCAGCAGGTTACTCACGCTGTCGCCTGGAGGGCAAGGGGTTATCAGGCGAAGATTAATGCACAGAAGCCGCGCTGTCTCTGCTTTCTTTGCTCTTTCGCAGACCTTTTCGCACTCTCATGAGACCAGGATAGTTCTCATTCAGATTTATGCGAGGCCTCTCCAGACTGTGCCGGTAAATTTTTAGTCAGACTAAGCCAAACGAAATCGAATGAAAAAAATTACTCTCGCTGGACTCACTTTGCTGGCCCTTAGCACCCTTGCACCTGCCCATGCCGAAGAAAAACGCTATGTTTCTGATGAACTTTCAACCTGGGTTCGCAGCGGACCGGGCGATCAGTTTCGCCTGCTCGGTAAGCTGAACGCCGGGGAAGAGGTGCAGCTGTTACAGACCAACAATGACACGCATTATGGCCAGATCCGTGATTCGGAAGGCCGTACCACCTGGATTCCCCTGTCGCAGCTCAGTGCTAATCCGAGCCTGCGCACCCGGGTGCCTCAGCTTGAGCAGCAGGTGAAAGATCTGACCGCCAAACTGGATAACATCGACAACAGCTGGAACCAGCGCACGGCTGAGATGCAGAACAAAGTCGCCAGCAGCGACGGCGTTATCAACGGGCTGAAAGGCGAGAATCAGAAGCTGAAAAATGAGCTGATCGTCGCGCAGAAGAAAGTCAGCGCCGCTAACGTTCAGCTGGATGATAAGCAGCGCACCATCATCATGCAGTGGTTTATGTATGGCGGCGGCGTGCTGGGCGTCGGCCTGCTGCTGGGCCTGTTACTGCCGCACATGCTGCCGCGCCGTAAGAAAAGCGATCGCTGGATGAACTGACACCATTTAGCCGGATTTGAGCAGGGGATCGCAGGATCCCCCTTTTGGCATGTCTGCAATCCGGGGAATCTGTGCAACAATAAAATGAGATGCACCGCTGATTTCAGGCGCGGGACGCGCCCGGCGTGCAGGCCATTTCTTTTTCTCTGGAGTTTTGCGTGAAGACGTTTCTTGTTGGCGGTGCGGTGCGTGATGCGCTGCTGAATCTGCCGGTTACAGACAAAGATTGGGTGGTGACAGGTTCCACGCCCGAAGCCATGCTTGAGCAGGGCTATCACCAGGTCGGTCGCGATTTTCCCGTTTTCCTGCATCCCGTCAGTCGCGAAGAGTATGCGCTGGCACGTACCGAGCGGAAAAACGGGAAAGGCTACACCGGTTTTGTCACCTGGTCCGCGCCCGACGTGACGCTGGAGCAGGACTTACAGCGCCGCGATCTGACCATCAATGCGATTGCGCAGGATGAAAACGGCGTGCTGGTCGATCCTTATAATGGCCAGCGTGATATTGCCCTGCGCCTGCTGCGTCACGTCTCTGACGCCTTCAGTGAAGATCCGCTGCGGGTACTGCGCGTTGCGCGCTTTGCGGCGCGTTTTGCCCATCTCAACTTTCGTATTGCCCCCGAAACCCAGCTGCTGATGCAGCAGATGGCCGAAAGCGGCGAGCTGTCGAATCTCACTGCTGAGCGGGTGTGGAAAGAGACGGAAAAGGCGCTGAGTTCCCGTAATCCGCAGGTCTATTTTCAGGTCCTGCGCGACTGCGGTGCGTTGCAGGTGCTGTTTCCTGAGCTGGATAATCTGTTTGGTATTCCTGCGCCGATTAAGTGGCACCCGGAGATCGACACTGGCGTCCATACGCTGATGACACTGGCGATGGCCGCCGCCCTCTCCAGTGAGATCGAGGTGCGCTTCGCCACGCTGTTCCATGACGTCGGCAAGGCGCTGACGCCGCCTGAGCTGTGGCCCAGCCACCACGGTCATGGTCTGGCGGGCGTTCCCCTGGTCGAGGCGCTGTGCCAGCGACTGCGGGTGCCAAACGCGATTCGCGATCTGGCGCTGATTGTGACCGAATTTCACGACGTGGTGCACACCATTGAACGGCAATCTGCCGCGTCGCTGGTAGCACTGTTTGACCGAATCGATGCCTGGCGTAAGCCACAGCGCGTTGAGCAGATGGCGCTGACCAGTGAAGCGGATGCGCGCGGGCGAGCCGGACTGGAGAGCATGCCTTATCCGCAGGGCGACTATCTGCGTCGTGCTTTTGCGCTGGCGCAGGCGGTGCCGACCAAAGCGGTGGTCGAAGCGGGATTTAAAGGTGCAGAAGTGCGGGAAGAGTTGACGCGACGACGGATTGACGCCGTCGCGCAGGGTCTGGCGATTACGCAGCCTGACTAGCAGGCTGCGTGGGCTTTACATGAAGACCATGTAAACCGCGGCTGCCACAATAAAACGGTAGATCGCGAACGAAACAAACGAGATGCGTTTGATCAGCTGAAGGAAAGCTTTAATCGCAATCAGCGCCACGATAAACGCCGTGACAAAGCCCACCGCAAACATCGGGAAATCCGCCATCGTCAGGAAGCCGATGCTCTTGTACATATCCAGTACGGTCGCACCCATCATCATTGGCACCGCCAGGATGAAGGAGAACTCCGACGCGGCATAGCGGCTCACGCCCATCAGCATGCCACCGGAGATGGTTGCACCGGAACGTGAGAAGCCCGGCCACAGCGCTAAGCACTGGAAACAGCCAATCATAAACGCCTGACGATAGGTAATATCATCGACGCCCACCGCTTTCGGCTGTTTTGGCTTAAGGTACTCAGCTGCCAGCAGCAGCACACCACCTACCACCAGGGCGTACATCACGTTGATCGGATTAAACAGCGTTTTGATCTGATCGTGCAGCACCAGACCCACGACCACCGCCGGTACCATACCCAGCAGGATATGGATCAGCGACAGACGGCCAGTGCCGACGCCTTCATGTTTGACTTCGCCAAAGTGGATGCCGATCAGGCCAAACAGACGGCGCCAGAACATCACTACTACAGCCAGAATCGATCCTAACTGGATCACAACTTCAAAGGTCTCGGCTTTTTCACCCTCAAAGCCCAGCAGGTGACCCACTATAATCATGTGCCCTGTGGAAGAGACCGGTAAAAATTCGGTCAGCCCTTCCACAACGCCCAGGATTGCAGCTACCCAAAGCTGATGAATATCTGCCATCAAATGTTTCCTCTATCCGTTTCAAAACCATTAAAAAGGCGGTAGCGCGTGGCTATCGCCTGAAATCATGCCGCTATCAGCCTGAATTAAACCTTAAGGTCTACACCATTTCGCCTGCTGTAACGAAACGGTACACGCTATGACAGACAGTAATTTGGTTTGGTTTCATTGTGATGGCAATCACATCGTATTTATTTAGGAATAGTCCCGCGCTCAATTCGCACGCCAACCTGTGCTGCCTGGGCTACAGCCCCCGGTTTGCTTACCTTTATGCGGACGCCAGGCGAATTGAAACGGTTCATCAACAGATCCGCGATTTCTTCAGCAACCCGTTCAACCAGCGCAAAACGACTGCCGGTAAGATGCGTCAGAATCGCCGAGGAGACATCCGCATAGCTGAGACAATCTTTCACATCGTCGCTGCTGGCCGCCAGACGGTTATCCCAGGCCATTTCGACATCGAGCACCAGCTTCTGCTGTATGCCCTGTTCCCAGTCGTAAACGCCAATGGTGGTGAAAACCGTGAGTTGTTCTATAAATACGATATCCATGATGAGAGTCTCTGTTTTTGGCTAAGCCGGATACCACTTCCGGCTGATTATGCGTATTATCTACGGTTAAAGAGATCAAAACGACCCTAAAGGGAACGGTACGGTGTTATGAGTGCTTTCGCGCTTGGTATGATTATTTTCGCGTATCTTTGCGGTTCGATTTCCAGTGCGATTCTGGTTTGCAAACTCGCTGGCCTGCCCGATCCGCGCACACACGGTTCCGGCAATCCGGGTGCCACCAACGTCCTGCGTCTGGGCGGTAAAACCGCAGCAGCCAGCGTATTAGTGTTTGATGTGCTGAAAGGGATGGTGCCGGTCTGGCTGGCCTATCTGATGCACGTGACTCCGCTCTATCTCGGCCTGACCGCCATTGCCGCCTGTCTGGGTCATATCTATCCGGTGTTCTTTCACTTTCGCGGTGGCAAGGGTGTGGCGACGGCATTTGGCGCGATTGCGCCGATTGGCTGGGACTTAACCGGGCTGGTCACCGGCACCTGGCTGTTAACGGTCTTACTCAGCGGCTATTCCTCGCTGGGTGCCATCGTCAGCGCGCTGATCGCGCCTTTTTATGTGTGGTGGTTCAAACCGCAGTTCACCTTCCCGGTTTCCATGCTCTCCTGTCTGATCCTGCTGCGTCATCACGACAATATTCAGCGGCTGTGGCGGGGTCAGGAAGGCAAGATCTGGAAGCGCAAAAAGAAATCTCAGCCATAAAAAAAGCCGGCCTGAAGGTGTCGACAAAGTCTGGCTTTATGTCCGCGACTGCGCAGGAAACAGGGTCAGATCGGAAAGACGCAAAAGCCGTCATCCCTGACCGCTCGGCCCGCGCCATCCATGGCGCGTGACGCTTTCCTCCTCTGACCCTGTTCCCTGCGCGTTGAGCTTATCCGTTACGGCCAGATTCCCCCAGATGCAGGCTTGTGAGCCGGCTTTTTTCACATCAGATGGCGGGCAGTTCCGCCAGCGGCCAGCGCGGTCGCACGCTGACGCTTAACTCTCCCCGCGTTCCGCCTTTTAACCGCACCATGCCCGCATACGCGATCATCGCACCGTTATCGGTACAGAACTCCGGGCGGGCGTAGAACACTTCGCCGCCGCGCTTTTGCATCATGATCGCCATCTGCTCGCGCAGTGTGCGGTTAGCGCTGACGCCACCGGCAATCACCAGACGCTTAAAGCCGGTCTGATCCAGCGCACGCTTACATTTGATCGACAGCGTATCCACCACCGCATCTTCAAAGGCGCGGGCGATGTCAGCACGGGTCTGAGCATCATCATCATTGGCGCGGATGGTATTAGCGGCAAAGGTTTTCAGGCCAGAGAAGCTGAAATCCAGGCCCGGACGATCGGTCATCGGACGCGGGAAGGTAAAACGTCCCGCCGTGCCCTGCTGCGCCATCTTCGACAGCATTGGCCCGCCCGGATAATCCAGCCCAAGCAGCTTGGCCGTTTTGTCGAACGCTTCACCCGCGGCATCATCGATCGATTCACCCAGCAGCGCGTATTCACCAATGCCGGTGACGCTAATCAGCTGCGTATGTCCGCCCGACACCAGGAGTGCGACAAACGGAAATTCCGGCGGATTCTCTTCCAGCATCGGCGCCAGCAGGTGGCCTTCCATATGGTGGACCGGCACGGCGGGGACTTTCCAGGCAAACGCCAGGGCGCGGCCAATGGTGGCACCAACCAGCAGCGCACCGACCAGCCCAGGGCCTGCCGTGTAAGCCACCGCGTCGATCTGCTGCGGCTCCAGACCGGCCTCTTTCAGCGCAGCCTGAATCAACGGCACGGTTTTACGCACGTGATCACGTGAGGCCAGTTCCGGCACCACACCGCCATAATCGGCGTGCAGTTTTACCTGGCTGTAGAGTTGGTTAGCCAGTAATCCGGCCTCGTCATCATAGATTGCGATGCCGGTTTCATCGCACGACGTTTCAATACCCAGAATTCGCATTGCATCACCTCATTCTTGCGGCGCGCAGTTTATCACAGCAATTGGATGTGCAGCGCGGGCATCCACCGTAAAAAGTCATTTTCTGTCGGCTAAAGAGTGCGCTATACTCCCGCCCCTGGAAAAACCGGCAGCCGCACAGGCAAACGCTCCTGTTGGTTTCAAATTATCCATGGTGCTTTACAAACCAACTTGAGTTGGAGTAAAATGCTGCACCATTTTGAAATGTGCTGGCGCCGCAGTCAGCAGCAAAAACCGAATTTTATCGAGGTGAGAGTTACATGCCGGTAATTAAAGTACGTGAAAACGAGCCATTTGACGTAGCACTGCGTCGCTTCAAGCGTTCATGCGAGAAAGCAGGCGTTCTGGCTGAAGTTCGTCGTCGTGAGTTCTATGAAAAACCGACTACCGAACGTAAGCGCGCTAAAGCGTCAGCAGTTAAGCGTCACGCCAAGAAACTGGCTCGCGAAAACGCACGCCGCACTCGTCTGTACTAAGTCGTTCCGGAGGTCCGCCTCCACCGCGTGATTCACGCAGACAGAGTCAAGTAAAAGGCCGTGCTTTCCGAAAGGAAGCGCGGCTTGTTGCCGTTTATGAGCTGAAAATCTGGGGCGTATGGCTGGACGAATTCCACGCGTATTTATCAACGATTTACTTGCCCGCACGGATATCGTGGATCTTATCGATGCCCGCGTTAAGCTGAAAAAGCAGGGTAAGAATTTCCATGCGTGCTGTCCTTTCCATAATGAAAAAACGCCCTCTTTCACCGTAAACGGCGAAAAGCAGTTCTATCACTGTTTCGGCTGTGGTGCACACGGCAACGCTATCGACTTTTTAATGAACTTTGATCGTCTGGAGTTTGTGGAAAGTATTGAAGAGTTAGCCACTTCCCACGGTTTAGACGTGCCTTATGAAGCAGGCAGCGGGCCCAGCCAGATGGAACGCCATCAGCGCCAGAGCCTGTATCAGCTGATGGAGAACCTGAACGGTTTTTATCAGCAGGGTCTGCAGCAATCCAGTGCGCAGCCAGCACGCGACTATCTTGATCGTCGTGGTCTGAGCGCCGAAATCATCAATCACTTCGCCATAGGTTACGCGCCAGCCGGCTGGGATAACGTTCTCAAGCGTTTTGGTAAGCAATCGGAAGATCGCGAGTCATTGATGGAAGCGGGCATGCTGGTCAGCAATGACAAAGGCCGTACTTATGATCGGTTTCGCGACCGCGTCATGTTTCCGATTCGCGATAAGCGTGGACGCGTCATAGGTTTTGGCGGACGCGTACTGGGTAACGATACGCCGAAGTATCTGAACTCGCCGGAAACACCTATTTTCCATAAAGGCCGCCAGCTCTATGGCCTCTATGAAGCCGTTAAGAACCATCCTGAACCCGCCCGCCTGTTAGTGGTTGAGGGATACATGGACGTGGTTGCGCTGGCGCAGTACGGGATAGATTATGCCGTCGCGTCATTAGGCACCTCCACCACTTCTGAACACATTCAGTTGCTGTTTCGCAGTACCGACACAGTGATCTGCTGCTACGACGGCGACAGGGCTGGTCGTGAAGCGGCATGGCGTGCGCTTGAAACCGCATTGCCTTACATGAATGATGGTCGTCAGCTACGCTTTATGTTTTTACCCGATGGTGAAGACCCGGATACGCTGGTACGCAAAGAGGGTAAAGACGCCTTCGAAGCGAGGATGGAGCAGGCGATGCCGCTCTCTTCGTTTTTATTTGATAGCCTGCTGCCGCAGGTGGATCTGAGCTCACGCGACGGAAAAGCGCGCCTGAGCACGCTGGCTTTACCGCTGATTACGCAGATCCCTGGTGAGACCTTACGTATTTATATGCGTCAGGAACTGGGGAATAAGCTGGGTATTCTTGACGACAATCAGCTTGAAAAGCTGATGCCGAAGCTGGCCGCAAGCGGAACGACGCCGGTAGCGCCACCGCTGAAGCGTACCACTATGCGCGTGCTGATCGCGTTGCTGATTCAGAGTCCGCAGCTGGCCACCCTGGTGCCTTCGCTTGATGGGTTGTCTGAGTCAAAAATGCCGGGTTTACCGCTATTTATTGAATTAGTGGGCCGTTGTAATGAGAATCCTGGATTGACCACCGGTCAGCTACTAGAGTTATATCGCGGAACAAATTTTAGTCAGACGCTTGAAACACTGGCGATCTGGAACCACATGATAGTAGATGAGGAAGCCGAAGCGGTGTTTCAGGACTCGCTGGCCAGCATCTACGACTCTGCTCTTGAAGAGCGCCTGGAGTTTTTGATTGCGCGTGAACGCACCCAGGGACTGAGCGCCGATGAGCGCCGGGAACTCTGGACTCTCAGTCAGGCGTTTGCCAGAAAGTAACTGTTTTCAGCACGCTGCCCGTTCTGACAGATGAAAGGGCAGATTGCCTGTTTTAGTGCCGCGGACACCCGTTTCGCTACCGTGAGTGATGCCGGGACCGAAATAGTCCGCAGTACCAGGTTTAAAGGCCTCTGGCGTAGAGCCGGGTCCTTAGCACAAAATTTAAAGGCCGCAGGCGCCGAAGCCAGTCTGGTCACCGCCAGCGCACAGCTTCCGGAGCGTACTGAAGTACGTGAGGAAAGCGAGCACTACCGGGGAGCAGAATGGCAAGTAAGCCAGGCCCGCAGCACATAGTTTTAAGGCCGCAGGCGTCGAAGCCAGTCTGGTCACCGCCAGCGCACAGCTTCCGGAGCGTACTGAAGTACGTGAGGAAAGCGAGCACTGCCGGGGACAAGAATGGCAAGTAAGCCAGGCCCTTAGCACAGAGTTTATACAAGCGGCTTAAGTGCCGATTACTGATGGGCAAAGCCCACGCCGCGACGAAGGCAGCGGCAAGAATTAAATGCCTTTACTGCTATTGTTGGCTCGCTGCCGACCGACACCAATCTAATTTAACAGAAGTGTGGATACCGTCTTATGGAGCAAAACCCGCAGTCACAGCTCAAGCTTCTTGTCACCCGTGGTAAGGAGCAAGGCTATCTGACCTATGCTGAGGTCAATGACCATCTGCCGGAAGATATCGTCGACTCAGATCAGATCGAAGACATCATCCAGATGATTAACGACATGGGTATTCAGGTGGTTGAAGAAGCCCCGGATGCCGACGATCTGATGCTGAACGAAAACAGCTCCGATACTGACGAAGATGCCGCGGAAGCTGCCGCTCAGGTGTTATCCAGCGTTGAATCTGAAATCGGGCGTACTACTGACCCGGTCCGCATGTATATGCGTGAAATGGGTACCGTTGAACTGCTGACGCGCGAAGGCGAAATTGACATCGCTAAGCGTATTGAAGACGGTATCAACCAGGTTCAGTGTTCTGTAGCCGAATACCCTGAAGCGATTACGTATCTTCTGGATCAGTACGACAAAGTTGAAGCAGGCGAATCACGCCTCTCCGATCTGATCACCGGTTTCGTCGATCCTAACGCAGAAGAAGATATCGCCCCAACGGCAACGCACGTGGGCTCTGAACTTTCTGAAGCCGATCGTAAGGACGATGAAGAAGAAGATGAGGAGGATGATGACAGCTCCGACGACGATAACTCAATCGATCCGGAACTGGCGCGCGAGAAGTTTTCTGACCTGCGTAAGCAATATGAAACTACCCGCGCAGTGATTAAAAGCAAAGGTCGCAGTCATGCTGCCGCCGTTGCTGAAATCCAGAACCTCTCTGATGTCTTCAAGCAGTTCCGCCTGGTACCGAAGCAGTTCGATTACCTGGTAGGCAGCATGCGCACCATGATGGAACGCGTCCGTACGCAGGAACGTCTGATCATGAAGCTCTGTATTGAGCTGTGCAAAATGCCGAAGAAAAATTTCATCACGCTGTTTACCGGCAACGAAACCAATGAAACCTGGTTCAAAGCCGCACTGGCCATGAACAAGCCGTGGTCTGAAAAGCTGCTGGAAGTGCAGGATGACGTGACACGTTCCCTGCAGAAACTGGCGCAGGTTGAAGAAGAGACCGGTCTGACCATTGAACAGGTCAAAGACATTAACCGTCGCATGTCGATCGGTGAAGCCAAAGCACGTCGCGCCAAGAAAGAGATGGTGGAAGCTAACCTGCGTCTGGTTATTTCGATTGCCAAGAAATATACCAACCGCGGTCTGCAGTTCCTTGACCTGATTCAGGAAGGTAATATCGGCCTGATGAAAGCGGTAGATAAGTTTGAATATCGCCGTGGTTACAAGTTCTCGACCTATGCGACCTGGTGGATCCGTCAGGCTATCACCCGCTCTATCGCCGACCAGGCGCGTACCATCCGTATTCCGGTGCATATGATTGAGACCATCAACAAGCTCAACCGTATTTCACGCCAGATGCTGCAGGAGATGGGCCGCGAACCTACGCCGGAAGAGCTGGCTGAACGTATGCTGATGCCAGAAGATAAAATCCGCAAGGTGCTGAAAATCGCTAAAGAGCCGATCTCTATGGAGACGCCGATTGGTGATGATGAAGATTCACATCTGGGCGATTTTATCGAAGACACCACGCTGGAGCTGCCGCTGGATTCTGCTACCTCAGAGAGCCTGCGTTCTGCGACCCATGACGTGCTGGCTGGCCTGACCGCGCGCGAAGCGAAAGTGCTGCGCATGCGTTTCGGTATCGATATGAACACTGACCATACGCTGGAAGAAGTGGGCAAACAGTTCGACGTTACGCGTGAGCGTATTCGTCAGATTGAAGCCAAAGCTCTGCGTAAACTGCGCCATCCGAGCCGTTCGGAAGTGCTGCGCAGCTTCCTCGACGATTAAGTCAGACAAAACCCCGGTTCGCCGGGGTTTTTTATGCCTGCCTGTTACTGTCTCTCCCCTGCCCTGCGCAGATTCATTCGTTCCCCGCATGCAGTTCCACATAAAGCTGACGATACGCCTCTACCATCTCGTCCAGAGATGCGCGATTAAGACCGCTGGGATTCGGCAATACCCATACCTGCGTTTTCCCCATGTATATCGGCTGTTTGCCCCATTCGACTTTGCTCTGTTTAAAAGCACGACGAAACGCATCCTTACCCAGAATCGCCAGCGCTGTTGGCTGGTAATCCAGTACCTTTTCCATCAGCCGTTTGCCGCCATCGCGTAGCTCATCAGGCGCTAATTCACTCGCCTGTACCGTGGGCCGCTCAACCAGCATGGTGATGCCGCAGCCGGTCTCCGTTAAGCGCTGCTCCTCTTCCGGCCTCAGCTGCTGCTGGGTGAATCCCGCCAGATGGATGACTTTCCAGAACCGGTTGCCGGGATGCGCAAAGTGAAACCCCTGATGGGCGGTTGACTGACCCGGGTTAATGCCACAGAACAACACATCAAGATCGGAGGTGATGATGTCGCGGATAGCGTGTTCACTCATGCCGCCACCTCCAGCGTGCGCTGCTTCAGCGCATCGCGGCTGCGTTGCAGCATCTGGCTGGCCTGCTCTGTATCCGGACAGGCGCGCGCCAGCGCCAGCGCGCCAACCATCTCTGCCAGCATGCTGGAGGCCAGCGCTTCCGCATCCGGCAACTTCAGTTCACGCAATATCTGCGCCAGACCGGCATGCATCGCATTAAAGCCCTGTGCGAAGATCTGCCGTGTCGGCTGTGGAAGATGAGCCACTTCACTCACCAGAGCGGCTAATGGACAGCCCTGTGCCGGCGCATTGCGATGCGCCTCGGAAAGATAGCTATCAATAAAATCTGCCAGCTGCTGCGCTGGCTGGGTCACGGACTCCGCGGGCTTTAAGGTATCGGCTTCAGCAAACATATGCTTCAGCACCTCCTCAACCAGCTCCTCGCGTGAGGTAAAATGCGCATAAAAACCGCCGTGTGTCAGACCGACCCGCTTCATCAGCGCCGCTACACCAATTCCTTCGGTGCCGGTTTCACGCATCACGCGCGCCGCCTCATCAAGGATACGCCGCCGCGTATGCGCTTTGCTGCTCTGCTTCTCCATCTCATCTCCTGCGGTGTCTGCTACGTAGCGTCTGGCTATTATAGTAATTATTACGGTCATCATATTCCAGCTTGACGGCAGATATGATGGTCGTCATATTGATGGCAATTATGACGACCATCATACGAGGAAAAAGAGATGTCACAATCAGGCACAGCTTTAATCACCGGCGCATCCAGCGGTATCGGTGCGACCTATGCAAAACGACTTGCAGCACGCGGTTATGATTTGATTCTGGTCGCACGCGATCAGGGGCGGCTCACCACCCTGGCTGACGCACTGGCAAAGCAGCACGATATTCGGGTGACGGTTATGGCGGCTGACTTAACGCACGAGCAGGATCTGCAACGCGTGGAGTCGGAGCTCGCGAACAACGCACAGATTACGCTGCTGCTGAACAACGCGGGCATGAACGTTGAGGGTGAGTTTCTGGAGGCGGACATCATACGCATTAACAGCATGCTGGCGTTAAATATTCTGGCACCCACCCGTCTGGCACAGGCGGCTGGCCGGGCTTTCAAAGCGCGCAGTAATGGCATCATTATCAATATCGCATCGGTGCTGTCGCTGGTGCATGAGATGTTCAACGGCGCTTATAACGCCACTAAGTCTTACGTACTGACTCTGACGCGTGCGATGCAGCGTGAACTTGCAGAGAGCGGCGTGCAGGTACAGGCAGTGTTACCCGGTGCGACCCGTACGGAGATTTTCGACCGCGCAGGCCAGTCTATTAATGACATCCCGGCTGAAATGCTGATGGACGTTGATGAGATGGTGGACGCCGCGCTTGCCGGACTCGACAGCAAGGAGACGGTAACCATTCCGGCACTGGAGGATCTGCAGATGTGGCACGACTACGATCAGGCTCGTGGCACGATGGTTCCCCACCTTTCACGAAATCAATCAGCATCCCGTTATCGTCAGCGCTGAGTCAGCCATCAGCCATAACGACTGAAGTCCGGTTTCACTAAAGGCACGGAGAAGCATTATCCGTGCCTGTTTGCGACTTCGGGATCGCGGTTCGCCAGATTTGTTATAGAAATCAGCAGGTAAATCACTGCTGCTTATTTCAGCAACCGGTGGCTGAGTGCTGGATTGCCCTGAAGAGATACTTTATAATCCCCGCTCCGCTGGCCCCTTAGCTCAGTGGTTAGAGCAGGCGACTCATAATCGCTTGGTCGCTGGTTCAAGCCCAGCAGGGGCCACCAAATTTTACCTGTTAAATCAGCATATTGAAGCTAGCTTTCAGGGTGGCTTTTTTGTTTATCCTTCAAATCCCCCTTCCTTGTTTCTCTCTTCCTATAAAAATCTGAAATTTTTCTGTTAAGCCACCGACAGCTAACCCGGCAGGCCGGAAATCTGCTGATTGATGTCCGATTCCATCAGATGGAAAGTTCGGCCTTTCGCGAACTCAACAGGCAGCGTGGTGATGCCTTAATGCGCATATCTCTACTGGTCGGGGCCGTGCCGGGTAAACTACGTCAGGGAGATGAAGGCTTCAGTATATTGCCGCGTCAGTAGTTTCACCTCACCCTTTCCCCGATTAACCTCACACTCTCATACCCACCATTTTCCCTGTAAAAGACGCCACTCATGCTCACTCTGATAGGCCGACTGATACCCCAGAGTCACTTTTTAACCCTGCAGAGGGTGTATCAGATTATTTTCATAAACCCGCTATATTTACGGATATGAACAAATGCAGTCAAAACGGGCCAATTGAAATCTGCACAACGTGTGCGCTGAGGTCAGATTCATAATTATGCA
This sequence comes from Pantoea sp. BJFS-204, assembly GCF_049310725.1. NCBI lineage: Bacteria > Pseudomonadati > Pseudomonadota > Gammaproteobacteria > Enterobacterales > Erwiniaceae > Pantoea > Pantoea sp. BJFS-204. The sequence continues at coordinate 308,243 of NZ_JBMOWE010000003.1, forward strand.
GATTAATTTATTGAACAGAAGAGTATGAATAGATTAGAGGTTTATCATGAAAAGTTCATCGAGTGCTGAACTCTGCTGTCGGGTAATTCGTGGAAGAACCATCATGCCGCTGAAGAAAATTGCGTTGTATCAGGTCGAATTTGAAAATGGCAGATTTGCTGTGTTACGCATTAATAACCTTCTGACGCTTCAGGAAGGCGATATTATCTCAAGAGTTAATGAAGTGTGGTCTGCAGGACCAGATATTATTCAACTTTCATCATTCGAATTTCTCGACCAGGGCGAATCACAGCGTTATTTCACCGAGTACGAAAGATAATGCAGAGTTATCAGCACATTGAAAAACATGTTACGAAGATATTGTCTCAATGAGAGATAAGGTTAAACAGTATGACTTGCTGCTGCCTGTTGATCGCAACATAAAAAGACGACGGACTTTATATAACATACAATGACTTACAGTGAGGGCATAAGACTGCCTGTCCTTTATTCTTTTTAGCTACAGACTGTCTGGAAAACTTTTTACACACCGGGCACTGTGTATTGGTTTCGCTGCTGTGTAGCGCGTCGAAGAGAAAGCTCAACCAGGTCATGTCGTTATCCTCTGAAATGTTGCCATCAGCGTAACACAGTGCAGGTAAATTAATTTTTTTATCTGTCGGCTCTGATGTTAAAAAGGGCTAAGGTGAGGAGAAGGCAGCTATTTATTTTTTTTAACTTTATTTTATCGCCATAAGAGAACGCCAGACGGTTAATCAGGATAGCTACGAATAACGGAAACAGGACTATAATCAATATCATCTACACCTGTTTATCACCTCCAGCCCTTCTTTTGGCTCCTTTTTTGTCATCCTTTCTTTTTTTCCGGATCCATCTGCTGCGTAAGCGCAAGGAAATGAGTGTGAAAATAAAACTGACGACGTGGTTCAGCCGGGAAAGTGAATTACCCGATGAGCATTTTCCTTTGTTCCCGACAGAAGGTATTTATCAGGCCCATCGGCCAGATATTTTTTCGGCTGAACAAATGGATAACTACGGCGAAAAATTAGCGAAAACGCATAATCTGTCGGGTGGAAAATGGTCCTACCGACTGTTGCAGCAGCTGGCAGATAATGAATTGTCATTGACGCGCAGCGCAGAGATCCTGAGTGAAGGCGATAAGCGCAGCCAGACACCGGCGGCCGTCTGGATACTGGATAATTTTTACATCATTGAAGAGCAGATCCGCCTGGTCCGGCACCTGTTACCGGCAAAATTCGGTAAAGGACTGCCCATGCTGGAGGAGTCGGCTCATTACCTGCGCATCCAGGCTATCGCCGAGGAGATGATTAAGCACAGTGATGGCCGACTGGAAACCAGCGTCCTGCATCCTTTTATCGCTGCCTACCAGCGCGTTACGCCCCTGCTGCTCGGCGAACTGTGGGCCATGCCTGCCATGTTACGGTTTGCGCTTATCAACAATCTGGCCCGGATTGCGGCTGACGTGGCCAGGGTACATCAGGAACGTAATAAAGCGGAGCAGTGGATCAGCGATATCCTCTCCACTGCCGCCGAAGATGCGTCAAAAGTTATTCTGGTCATCGCTGATATGGCCCGCCAGAACCCGCAGGTTTCCGGCGCTTTCGTCGCTGAACTTGAACGGCGATTAAGTGGCCAGAACAATACTCTGGCGTTAACCTGGGTCGAACAACAGCTGGAAAATACCGGCCGGAAAACCTCGGAAGTCATTGAGCAGTTCAACCGGCAGCTGGCCCTGAGTCAGCTCTCTGTCAGCAATAGTATTACCGGCCTGCGGCAACTCGGCGAAATTGACTGGCAGGCCTTTGTCGAATCCGTCAGCCTGGTTGAGAAAGTCCTGCAGCAGGATCCCACCGGGACATACCCGCTGATGCATTTTGACAGTCGCGATGACTACCGCCACGTGATTGAACGTCTGGCACGGCACAGTCGGTTTGATGAACGTGAAGTCGCCCAGGCTGTGCTGACGCTGGCCAGCCAGCCTGATCTTCCCCTGCGTCAGCAGCATGTCGGCTATTACCTGCTGGATAAAGGATTTCAGCAACTGGAACAGCAGCTTGACGTTAAAGTAACGTGGCTGAACAGGAGCCGGCAGCATCTGAGCCAGACTCCTTTACTCTCCTGGTTAGGCAGCCTTTTACTGCTAACAACCGCGTTTACCGCCGAGATGCTCTACAGCACCCATCAGGCGGGCATGGCGTCATTACTCTGGTTGCTGGTGCTGCCCGCCATCATTGTCAGCAGCCAGCTAGCCTTACAGTTGCTGAGCGAGTTAACCACCCGTAGCCGCCATCCCCTTCCCCTGCCCCGACTCGATTATTCTCTGGCGGTACCGGAGCATGACCGCACACTGGTAGTTATCCCCTGTTTACTCAGCAGCAATGAGGGAACAGACGCCCTGTTGCGCTCTCTGGAAATCTGCTATCTCGGTAACGCCTTAACGAATATCAGTTTTGCGTTGCTGACCGACTTTACCGATAGCGCCGAACAGGACCATCATCATGACGCCGCGCTTATCCGTTACGCCGTGCTGAAAACGGAAGCGCTGAATCGGCGCTACAGCGGGGGTAAATCGGATATTGCGCTGTTCTCCCTGTTACACCGTGACCGCACCCATAATATTTCTCAGGGCGTCTGGATGGGGTATGAACGCAAGCGCGGTAAGATCCATGCCCTGAATCGCTGGCTTCAGGGTGAAGAAAACGCCTTCAGCGTCACGGTAGGTGCCACGCAGACGCAGCTGCACAGCGTTAAATATGTGATTACTCTCGACAGCGACACAATACTGCCGCGTGAGACTGCGCATAAGCTGATTGGCGTCATGGCCCACCCGCTCAATGCGCCGGTATTCGACGATGTCAAAAATCGGGTGGTTGAAGGCTATGCCATCCTGCAGCCTCGTCTGGCTGAAGAGATACCGGTTAACGGTCAGAGCCGCTATGCCCGGCTGTGCAGCAGCATTCCGGGGAATGATGCTTACTCCTCACTCTCATCCGATATTTATCAGGATCTGTTTGGTGAAGGCTCATTTGTCGGCAAGGGTATTTACGATGTCGCTGCCTTTAGCCGGGCGATACGCAATACCTGTCCGGAAAATCTGGTGCTGAGCCATGACCTGCTTGAGGGGTGCTATGCCCGCTCCGGTGTGGTCAGTAACGTCGTCCTGTATGAACAATATCCGGATAGTTATCTGAGCGATGTTGCCCGACGATTTCGCTGGGTGCGGGGCGACTGGCAGCTCCTTAACTGGCTACGGTTGCAGGTGCGGCAGGAAGATTGCAGTCGTCAAAAGAACCCGCTCAGTGCGCTTTCCCGCTGGAAATTAACAGACAATCTGCGCCGCAGCCTGGTGGCGCCTGCCCTGCTGATGCTGGTGTTTATGCTGTGTACGATAGTACCGAATCCAATATTCTGGGTCGGGTGCATCATGCTATTTCTGCTGCTTCCGGGACTGCCAGCGTTGGTGATCGATGGGGTGACGAAAAGTAAAACGCGTGCCTGGCGGCAGCATTTATCCATGCTGATTACTGATGCCTTTAACCGCCTCTCCCGCGCTGGCCTGGCGCTGGCCATCCTGCCTCACGAGAGTTACTGGTCGCTGAAGGCGATTATCGTAACCTTATGGCGCCTGACTATCAGCCACCGCTTTCTGAACGAGTGGAAAAGCGCTTCATCACAGAAACCTGTCGAGCCTGATGTGCGCCATTTCTACCGCCGCATGTGGATTAATCCGGTAGCAGGCGCGGCTCTGGTATTCCTGACCAGCCTGAGCATGCCGTCGATGACGCATGTCGCACTGGCGCTCGCTTTATTGTGGGCGGTCGCCCCCGCGTTACTGAGCCGCATGAGCCAGCCCAAACGCGCTCAGCCAGGCAGCCTTTCAGCGGAACAGCGCATCTTTTTGCGTCGCACCGCGCGTAAAACCTGGGCGTGGTTTAACGAATTTGCCAGCAGTGATAACAACCATTTGCCGCCGGATAATCTGCAGGAGATTCCGGAGTCGCGGGTGGCCAACCGGACCTCACCGACCAACATTGGCCTGTCGCTGCTGGCAAACCTGACGGCCTGGGATTTTGGTTATATCAGCCAGAATCGGGTCATCAGCCGGACGCTCGACACCCTCGATACCCTTGATCGAATGGAGCATTTCAGAGGACATCTTTATAACTGGTATGACACCCAGACGTTAAAACCGCTGAACCCAAGCTACGTCTCAACCGTAGACAGCGGTAATATGGCGGCTCACCTTGTAACCCTTCAGGCTGGCCTGGCGCAGTGGAAATACCAGCCGGTGATGTCTCTTCCCTGTATCCTGGAAGGTCTCTCCGATACCTTCTCACTGCTTAAAGACCAACTGAGCGACACCCGCGGCGACATAGTGGAAAAAATCGATGCGCAGCTAAGCCTGATGCAGCGCGCTTCGCCCGCCGATTTTCACGCCGGGATGCAGGCTCTGCTGGCATTAAGCATGGTGGCAGAACAGGCTTATCTTCCGACAACGCGGGTAAACTGGCCGGCGCTTTTCCACCAGCAGCTGGTCGATTTCACTCAGGAGTGGGCCCTCCTTTTCAGCTGGGTTACCCCGGATGCGCCACTGCCTGCCGACATTCCGTCATTGCTGTGGCTCGCTGAGTTGAACCTGAACCGCCCCGGACTCCCGGAAAAACAGGCAGAGACTGCAATATGGGCCGCCCGCGAACGAATGGCTGCCCTGCTGGAGCTGGACAGCCGCCTTAGCGATCACGCCAGTATGGACTTCCGCTTTCTCTATTATCCGGCCACGTCTTTACTCAGCGTGGGCTATAACATGGACAGCGGTCTGCTGGACGCCAGCAAATATGACCTTTTCCCTTCAGAAGTCCGCCTGACGCACTACTTTGCTATTTCCACCAGTCAGCTTCCGGCCAAGAGCTGGTTTGTACTGGGTCGCTTATTTACTCAGCTTAATAACCAGCCCGCCGTGATGTCATGGAGCGGCTCAATGTTTGAATACCTGATGCCGCACCTGGTCATGCCGGTTTACCCCGACACGCTGCTGGAAAAGATGGCGTTATCGGCGGTCAGGCAACAGATTGCCTCGGGTAACAGCACCGATACGCCCTGGGGCGTTTCGGAATCGGGTTACGCTGCGTTTGACGTCAATCATAACTACCAGTATCGGGCATTTGGTACGCCAGAACTGGGTCTGAAACGCGGCCTGAATGACAATCATGTTGTTGCGCCCTATGCGACGCTGCTGGCGCTGATGGTGCTGCCGCAGGAGGCGACGGCTAATCTGATAAGACTTAAAAAAATGGGTGCCAGCGGTGACTACGGTTATTACGAAGCGCTGGATTTCACCGCGGATCGACTGGCTCCCGGTCAGCCATTTGCGATCGTCAAATCGTATATGGCTCATCATCAGGCGATGGGATTGCTTGCGCTCTCTCACCAGCTGCTGGATGCGCCCATGGTCGCGCGCTTTATGTCCAGCGCACTGTTTCAGTCGTCGCGTTTGCTGCTTCAGGAAAAAGTGCCTGATGATATTGAGCTCTATACCCCACGCCGCAGTTTTGTCGAAAACAGTGACCCTAAACAGCAGCGCAGCATTCCCGACCAGCGTGAATTCAGTGGTTCAGATCCGCGCCAGCCACAACTTCAGCTGCTTTCCAATGCAGATTATCATCTGATGGTGACGCACGCGGGGACAGGCTACAGCCAGTGGAAGGGGCTGGCACTCACCCGCTGGCGTGCGGATAGCACCAGCAACAACTACGGAACGTTCTGTTACGTTACCGATCAGCAATCCGCCGAAGTGATTGCTCACAGCTATCAGCCGACCTGCTGCGAGCGTCCGCATTATAAAACCCGTTTCAATGATGCCGGGATTGAGTTTGACGCTTCAGGCACCACCTTCAGCATTCACACGCATATCGTGGTCTCCCCGGAAGATGATGTGGAGATCAGACGCATCACGGTCACTAACCGTTCCCGTCAGACCCGCCCGTTCGATATCACCAGCTACACCGAAGTGGTACTGGCGCCAGCAGCCAGCGATATGGCCCACCCTGCGTTCAGTAATCTGTTCGTCCAGACTGAAATCGTTGACAGGCTGGAAGCGATTCTGGCTCACCGTCGGCCACGTGAAGAGAAAGAAGTGACGGCATGGATGTTTCACGCGATGGCGATACATGGCAATACCGGTCGCCAGACCTCTTTTGAAACCGACCGGGCTCGTTTTCTCGGGCGCGGCAGGACGCCAGCCGATGCTCAGGCGCTGATGCCGGGCAGTGAATTAACGGGTCAGCAGGGAGCGGTGTTAGATCCCGTGTTATCAATTCGCCAGTCAGTGACGTTAAAAGCGGGAGAGGCCGTCACCATCGATATGCTTTACGGTGTGACACTTCAGCGTGACACCACTATTGCGCTGATTGAGAAGTACCGTAACCACATCAGCGCCGATCGGGTGTTTGAACTGGCGTGGTCTCATAGTCAGGTCGCCTTGCGTCAGTTGAATATCCGCACCGAAGATACCAGCCTGTTTAATCAGCTGGCCAGTGCCGTGCTGTTTTCCAGTGCCGAAATGCGTGGCGAATCAGACGCGCTGATGCAGAACCGGCTGGGCCAGGAGTCATTGTGGCGTCATGCGATTTCGGGTGATCTGCCGATTCTTTTGGTTCGGATAGAAAACATTAATCAGCTCGATCTGGTCACCACCCTCATTCAGGCGCATCAGTACTGGCGACAAAAAGGGCTGACGGTCGATCTGCTCATCCTGAACAGCGATCAGGGCGGCTACCAGCAGAACCTGTTCAATCAGCTCACGACCCTGATCCCTGCCGGAGATGAACGACAGCAGGCGGACAAACCTGGCGGCATATTTATCCGCAAAGCCGAAAGTTTTTCCGCTGACGATCTGCAACTGTTGCTGAGCGTCGCGGCTGTCGTGCTGGAAGGCCGGAACGGTAGCCTCGCCGATCAGCTCAGCACGCTGTTAAAGCCGGTGCGCACCCCGCCTGCTTTTGCGTTTCCATCGATCAGTAAGACGCCGCCGCCTGCAGCCGTTACCTTTTCGCCGGAGCGGTTGCAGTTTTTTAATGGCACCGGTGGCTTCAACGAAGATGGTAGCGAATATCACATCATTCTTTCCGGCCAGCAGCAGACGCCTGCGCCGTGGTGCAATGTGCTGGCCAACAGCCAGTTGGGCACCGTCATTTCCGAGAGTGGCCAGGGCTATAGCTGGTATGAAAACGCGCATGAATATCGTCTGACGCCCTGGCACAACGATCCCGTCAGTGACAGCTCTGGCGAAGCGCTTTATCTGCGTGATGAAGAGACGGGTGATGTCTGGTCGCCCACGCCGCTTCCGGTTCGCGGCAAGGGGGATTATCTGACCCGTCATGGCTTCGGTTACAGCACGTTTGAACACACGGAGTATGGCATCAGCAGCACGTTAACGGTGTTCGTGGCAGAGGAGGCGCCGGTCAGACTTTCCCTGCTGACGCTGAGTAACCTCTCTGGCAAAACGCGTAATCTGTCGATTACCGGATACGTCGAATGGGTTCTGGGTGAGCTGGCGAGCCGCTCCGCAAGGCATGTGGTGACATCCCCTGCCGCTATCGCCACAGGCAGCGCGGTTCTGGCCAGAAACTTTTATAACAGCACGGGCTCTGCACGGACCGCTTTTTTTGCCGTCACAGGTACCCGGATTGCGTACAGCGGCAACCGGCTTGAGTGTCTGGGTCGCAACGGCACCACACGGCAGCCCGCGATGATGAATGTTCGTGGTCTGTCGGGTAACACCGGGGCAGGAATGGATCCCTGCGCCGCGCTGCAGACGCTGACGACACTGATTGACGGCGACAGCCGCAGCTTTGTTTTTGCTCTCGGCGTCGGGGAAGATGAGGGTGCAGTGACCGCGCTGATGCAGCAGTTCCTCTCCACCGGGGAGGCTCAGAACGAGCTGACCAAAGTTAAACAGCACTGGCACCAGCTACTGACTAAAGTGCAAATCCAGACACCGGCAACGGAGGTCGATTTACTGGCAAACGGCTGGCTGCTGTACCAGACGCTGGCCAGCCGTTTGCTGGCGCGCAGCGGATATTACCAATCCGGTGGTGCCTTTGGTTTCCGCGATCAGTTGCAGGATACGCTGGCGCTGACCCACGCGGCCCCGCAGCGCCTGCGCGATCAGCTGTTGTTGTGTGCATCCCGCCAGTTTATTGAGGGAGATGTACAGCACTGGTGGCATCCGCCTACTGGCCGTGGCGTCAGAACCCGCTGCTCCGACGACTACCTGTGGCTGCCCTATGCGCTGTGCCGCTATGTGCAGGCAACCGATGATATTACGCTGCTGTCACAGCCCGTCAGCTACCTTGAAGGTCGCCTGCTGGCAGAGAACGAAGAGTCTGTCTATGAGCTTCCGGGCGTCAGTAAGATTAACGAACCGCTATGGCAGCACTGCGTTCGCGCGGTTAACCACGCCCTTACTTTCGGTCAGCACGGCCTCCCGCTGATGGGTTCCGGGGACTGGAACGATGGTATGAGTACCGTCGGGATTGCCGGCAAGGGTGAAAGCGTCTGGCTCGGCTTCTTCCTCTATACGGTTCTGGACCGCTTTGCCGCGCTGGCTGTGCGGTTCGGCGATACCGATACCGCCCGCCACTGTCAGGAGCACGCGCAGACGCTCAAAACCGCGCTTAACCATGCGGCCTGGGATGGCGAATGGTATCTGCGCGGCTTTTTTGACAGTGGCCAGACGCTCGGTTCACATGCTGACAGTGAGTGCCGGATAGACGCCATTGCCCAGAGCTGGTCGGTACTCTCTGGCGCAGGCGAGGACGCCAGATGCCGGTCAGCGATGGAGGCGCTTTATCAGCATCTGGTTGATAAGGATAACCGGCTGATTAAATTGCTCACTCCGCCTTTCGATGGTGCAGGGCCAAATCCGGGCTACATTCGCGGTTATTTACCGGGCGTCAGGGAAAATGGCGGTCAGTACACCCATGGGGCTCTGTGGGCGATTATGGCCTTTGCGGCGATGGGTGAAACAGAGCGCGCCTGGTCCCTGCTCTCTATGATTAATCCGGTTAATCATAGTGGCAATCAACAGGATATGGCGATCTACAAAGCAGAGCCTTATGTGATGGCTGCGGATGTGTATGCGGCCGAAGGCCACAGCGGGCGGGGTGGCTGGACCTGGTATACCGGTTCGTCAGGCTGGACCTATCAGCTTATCAGTGAGAGTCTGCTTGGGATAAGCCGGCGCGGCAACGCGCTGTCTGTCCGGCCACATCTTCCCGCTGACTGGTCAGAGATAAAAATTGTCTACCGTGAGGGGGAAGGGATCTACAACATCCGGGTCACTCGCGGTGACAGCATTTATCAGCTGTGGCTGGATGGCAAACGGTGTGACGGTGACGAAATAGCGCTGGAAAGCCATCGCCAGGAACATCAGGTTGAAGTCTGGCTGGGCTCTGCATCAGGTTAAGTTAAACCTGACACCCCGCCTGCATCAGCTTAAAGAGGATATTCAGTGGCCTTTGCGAGCGGGCCGTTGAGCTGCCACCCGCGTCAGCACGGGCAGCTCAACGACAGCGATCCGGTGAATGGCGAGGGTTAATCGCCTGCTCACAATTATCTGTCGCCCTGCCCTGTTTTCCCTCGCGAAGCCCATGCTATCTTGTGGTTTTGATTTTTTCAGTGGGCAAAATTGATGACAAAGTTGCGGGTAGGGATCGTGTTTGGCGGGAAATCGGCTGAGCATGAGGTGTCGTTACAGTCGGCCAAAAATATCCTTGAGGCGATCGACAAAACCAGGTTTGACGTGGTGTTGCTGGGCATTGATAAGCAGGGACACTGGCGTCTTAACGATGCTTCAAACTTCTTACTTAACGCTGAAAATCCGGCGCTGATCGCGCTGAATCACGCCGCTGAAGATGTGGCGCTGGTGCCCGGCACGACTCAGCAGCAGATCATCACCCGTCATAACGCCCATCCGCTTTCGCAGATCGACGTTATTTTCCCTATCGTGCACGGTACGCTGGGTGAAGATGGCTCCCTGCAGGGCCTGCTGCGTATGGCCTCGTTACCTTTTGTCGGTTCCGACGTGCTGGGCTCTGCGGTCAGCATGGATAAAGATTTTACCAAACGCCTGCTGCGCGACGCCGGCCTCAACGTCGCGCCGTGGGTGAGCGTCACCCAGGCCCAGCGTGCACAGCTGGACGCCAGCGCAGTCATTGCCCGCTTTGGCCTGCCGCTGTTTATCAAACCCGCCAACCAGGGTTCATCCGTGGGCGTCAGCAAAGTGGATAGCATTGAAGAGTTTGATGCCGCGCTGGCGCTGGCCTTCTCCTTTGACCGCAAGGTGCTGATTGAGCAGGGTATCAAAGGTCGCGAGATCGAGTGTGCGGTGCTGGGCAACGATGCCCCTGAAGCCAGTCCCTGCGGTGAAGTGGTGGTGCATGACGCTTTCTACTCGTATGACACCAAATATATCTCTGAGAGCGGTGCGCAGACGGTGGTCCCGGCAGCCATTTCACCGGAAACCAGCGATGCGATACGTGAGGTCGCCATCAAAGCCTTTACCGCGCTGGAGTGCTTTGGCATGGCGCGCGTCGATGTATTTTTAACTGCCGACGGCGAAATTATCGTCAACGAAGTGAATACCCTGCCGGGCTTCACCAATATCAGCATGTATCCGAAACTGTGGCAGGCGGCCGGACTCAGCTATCAGGACCTGATCAGTCGTCTGATCGACCTGGCGATTGAACGCCACCAGCAGGCCAGTACCCTGAAAAGCAGCGTCAGCTGACAGAACCCGGCGGCGTGGCCTTATGCCACGTCGCTGGTGATGGCACGGTAGTTAACCGGTGAGGTCTGATTGCGGCCATTGCGTTTCGACAGATAGAGATTTTTATCGGCTGCGGAGATCAGCCGGTTGATGACGCGGTGCCACTCCGTCGCCTCACCGGCACTGCCATGCGCCAGCCCCAGACTGACAGTGACCGTGGCCGTACTGCCCTGCAGCCAGAACTTCTCTTTAGCCATCTTCTGCCGGATGCTCTCAGCAAGAAAGTAGAGCTTTTCCGGATTCTGGTCGAACAGCACCACCGCAAACTCTTCGCCGCCAAAACGGCAGATGCGCCCCTCTTTATCCACAACGCGCTGCATACGGCGGGCGATCTCTTCCAGCACGCTGTCACCCGCATCATGACCAAAATTGTCGTTAATCGCTTTAAAGTAGTCGACATCCAGCAGGATCACGCCCGCCCGGCGGTCCGGGAAGATCGGCTCAGTACGCAGACTTTCATAGAGGCCGGAACGCGACAGCAGCCGGGTCAGAAAGTCATAGTTGGCGCGCAACGCCAGACGCTGGTTGAGCTGGCGAATCGCATCCATGCTCACCGCTACAATCAGCGGGCTGATCGCAATGGTCGCCACGCCCAGCCGTGCCGAGGTCAGATGGGTAATCGGCAGCATATTGTCATCGCCCTGGATATTCATCACACCGTGCGAAACCAGAATGATTTCGCTAATGCCGGTGAGCAAAATCACCAGACTGGTGAGCGGCATCGGCAGCACGATGGCGCACCAGACCAGCGCCGGAACCGGGAACGTCAGGCTGCCTGCGCCGCCCATCATCGCGCCAATCATCAGCGAAAAAATCACGGCGACAACCGGTGCCAGCTTGCGCATCTGCATAAACTGCCGGGGCGACAGCGACGCCCAGTCGCGCGTCAGCAAAAAGGGCAGCAGCATCAGCCCGGTTGAGAACTGTTCGCTGAACCATTCGCCCCAGGCCGTCACCAGCCCGCTGTTAAAATCGGCCTGCTGCGCCAGCGCCCCCCAGCTGGCGCAGGCCAGTCCGGCCAGCAGACAGGCCGGAAAAATGCGCAGCACGCTGGTTATACGCTCGCTGCCGGAGTCGTGCTGAAGATGTTTTACCAGCAGCGTCACCGCCACCAGCACAAACAGAAGATTCGCCATGTTGAGGGTAAAAGCAGAGAGCGCCCAGCCTGAAAAAACGATGTCGTTAAACACCATCGCAGCAAAGGTGGCCAGGTAATAGCGGGTCTGATGCAGAAAAGGATTCCGGACGATCACGCCAGTGACGATCGCGTTGACCGGCCAGAACAGCGACAGCTCCTGTGGAAAGCGCAGGTGTCCGCCGATAAAGCAAAACAGCAACGTGATTAAAAACAGTGAAAATGCGTTCTTCTTAACGTTGTGCTCTTCAAACAGCTGTATGCGCATACATCCGGACCTTGTCACAGAGAGGCTGGCTGTCCACGCCAGCCTGGACAGGCGCGTGGTGTCAGAATGATTAAATCCTGAATCTCCTCAATGTCATCCGGCGATAAAACCTCGTTTCATGGGCTAACTCAGAAAAGTTACCGTTTTGAGGCTAAACCCATCAGATGACAGCAAAAACTGGGGCTCTATTATGCATCGCAAATAAAAAAATCGGATATCCGAGATATCCGATTTTTGCTGTTCTGACGACTTTACCGTTGCGCTAAACGCTATTTTACGGCAACCGGCCACTGACTCAGGCGAATGCCGCGTTTGTCGGCATTATCGCCAAAATCTTTCAGCACCGCTTTGACGTCGGGATCGATATATTCCGCATTGTCGTTATCGACGATGACTACGCTGTTCTCCGGGATCTCATCCAGCAATCCCTGCAGCTTTGGATTGTGCATAAAGGTCAGGTTCTGCTGAAAGCGCAGCACGTAGTGGTCGTCATAGCGGGTGAGCTGCAGCGCGTTGCGATGGCTCTTATAGATGCTATAGAGGATCTGCGTGGCGATGCCGATACCAATCCCGACCAGCATGCCCAGCGTGATAATACCGACGATGGTGGCCAGAAACGGCACGTACTGCTGGGCGCCCATCCGGAACTGCTCAATAAACAGTTTGGGTGTCGCCAGCTTGTAGCCGGTATAGAGCAGCACGGCAGCGAGGCTGGCCAGCGGAATGGCGTTCAGCATCTCACTGAACCACATACCGCAAATCAGCAGCAGCACACCGTGAATGAAGATCGACAGTTTGGTCTGCGCGCCCGCACTGACGTTAACCGAACTGCGCACGATCACCGCCGTTATCGGCATCGCGCCAAGAAAACCGGCTGCCAGGTTACCGATGCCCTGCGCGAACATCTCTTTGTTAGGCGATGGCGCGGGCGTCTGAGGACGCAGTTTTTTCAGCGCCTCCTGACTCAGCAGCGTTTCCAGACTGGCGACCAGGGCTAAGGTTACCGCAACAACCCAGACCTGCGGATTCTGCCAGGCCATCCAGTCGGGCGTTTCCAGCTCTGCTACCAGCGCGGAAATGCTGTCAAAAGCGGGCAACGAAATACGCGCCAGACCGCTGGTCATCTCCGGGAACAGCCGTCCACCCAAGACGGTAGCAAGGCAGCCTATCAGCACGGCAATCAGCGGCCCAGGGATCCAGGCCAGCGCTTTGATCCGCTTCACCGGTGCGGTAGTCCAGAGACATAAAATGGCCAGGCCGACACCCGCTACCGCTACCGCAGGCAGCGAGAAGGTCATCTCACCGGTCACCAGTGAAACCAGCTCCGCATCGCCCGCGGCTCCCAGCGCCACCGGGATCTGCTGCATGATCAGCAGCAAACCGATCGCCGCCAGCATCCCTTTGATGACGCTGCCCGGCACCAGCGAAATAAACCGTCCGGCACGCAGCAGGCCAAACAGACATTGCAGTGCTCCGGCGATAATCAGCGCGGTGAGAAAGGCGGAAAAACTGCCCAGAGACGCCATTGAGGCAACGACGATGGTGACCAGGCCTGCCGCCGGGCCGCTGACGGCAAACCGGGACGGACTCAGTGATGTGACCACCAGGCCGCCAATCACACCAGTCAGCAGACCGGCAAACGGCGGTAATCCGCTGGCCTGTGCGATGCCAAGACAGAGCGGTAAGGCGACCAGAAACACCACCAGACCCGCAGGAATGTCGCGACGCAGGGTATCGAGGTTCATAATGAAGGTTCCTCTGCAGATTGATGAATCAGCTCTTTAAGATGGCCGGAGCGCAGGTCATACACACAACCAAACACCTCCAGTTCCTGGCCCGATTGCCAGATTTGCCGGACCGGTTCAGATTTCACCAGTCTGGCGAATTGCGCCTTAACGTTGGCCTCAACCAGCCGATCGAGCTGTTCACCCGGCTCCGCGTCTGAAGGGGGGCTTTCCGCCAGGCCATGCTGAATGTCATGACGCAACGTCTGAATGCGTCTCGCCAGCGCGCTCTCCTGCCCGTCCAGCACGCTGCCCGGCAGATTCTGCGCGGCTTCCACCCCACCGCAGCCATAGTGGCCGCTTAATACAATGCGTTTTACACCGAGAAAGAAGAGCGCGTATTGCAGCACGCTCAGTAAATTGTCATCGTCTTCAATCACCATGTTGGCGATATTACGATGCACAAAGAGTTCGCCAGGATGGGAGCCAGTTAAGACTTCTGCCGGAACGCGACTATCAGAACAACCTATCCAGAGTGAGTGCGGCTTTTGCTGATGAAGGAATTTTTTAAAGTAGTCTGGATTACGCTGGCGGCGCTGTAATGCCCAACTGCGATTTTTCGCTAATAAGGGTTTAAGTGTCGTCACAATCATCTTCTCTCTACTACCGGGATGTCGCATCCTGGCTAACCACAAAGTGTATCGGCTCACAAATAAAGCGTGAGCCGCCAGGTAAATAAGAACTGAGTCACAGAAAAAGGTTATAGCCGCTAACCATTACCAATGCACGAGCAATATTTCACAGCACTTTAACATCATGCTATTTGTCAATCTGGCGTCAGTAAGAGTCAGGGGTGAGTAAATTTAATTAAGCAGCAGAGAAGTGAAATAATTAGCGGAAATCATTTTAAGTTCAATAATTTCAATAGATTAAAATATAAAAGATAATAAACTAAAGTTATTGCTGACAAAAAAATACAATCATTAACCAAGGGGATATTCACTGCCATACCAACCGGCCTGCTTTTTACCAGGAATACTCTTAATTAAAAAATTAACCATTAGCACGATCAACCGGCTTAATTGCTGATAGCCAGTCAGATATGCCTGATTTTAGATAAGAATGAAGCAAGAGATAATTAATTTAATTTGCAGCAAAATAGTGACGGGAGAAAGTAAATCAGGACCATGTTTTAACAGAGCCTGACACGGTCAGGCTCTTTTTCTTGACGAATTATTTACCGTTCCAGCTTTGCAGGCGCGATTCCCGCACAGACAGCTGCTGTTCGGGCGTCAGTTTATTGTAGTTTTCCGCCATTCCGCTCTCCCAGTCGCCGTAGAGCGGATTCGGCAGCACGATGAACTGCGTTCCAAACTGCTGATGGTTAAGATTCACAAAATCACGACGCGTCTGATTACCCTGATGCCAGGTCGCGCCACCAAAATCGTTGAGGTTATCGCCAACGTAGAGCACCACGTTATAGCCGGCATTTTTAATGGCATCGAAACGCGCCTGCTTATTGGAGCTGTCAGTATTCAGACGTACCGTTTTATCGCTGACGTTGGGGAAGCCAAGCTGCTGCATGTTAGCGACCGTGGCCGCGTAATCTTTCTGATCGCGGTTCGACACATAGAACAGCGTGCCGCCATTCTGTGTGACATGACGCGCAAACTCTATCGCGCCCGGCACCGCTTTCGCCTGCCGCGCCTGTGTCCAGGCTGACCAGGTTTTGCTGCTGAACGGCTGGCCGTTCTTCGCCTGCCACGCGCTGTAGGCGCTGTTATCCAGCATCGTCTCATCCAGATCGACAATCACCGCTTTGGGTTTGCCAGTCAGCGAGGGGGCCTGATCAAACGCCATACGCGCGGTATTAAATGCCTGCCAGGTCAGCGCCTGATATTCACCAGACTGCTGGAACCAGTTTACCGCCAGCACCGATTGCTGGCCGAGTTGCTGTTGCGCGGTCTGATGTGTCGACGAGGCGCAGCCGGTAAGCAGCAGCGCGACCAGTCCGGATGCAGCCAGTTTTGCGGAGGTTTTCATCATTTCATCCTTAAGGTGAGAAAGGTCTGAGGAGAAGCTTCAAAAATGTAGCAGTTAACGTAAGCTGTGGGCAGCCCAACGCACGCTGTTATAACAGGAGATTCCTATGGCCGTGATCCCGCGCTCGCCATTGCTCGATTCGCTGGAGTGGCTCGAATATGCGTTTCAGCCAGCCGGTGAGCCCCCACCCGCTGATGCAGCCTATGGACATCAGCGCCACAGCGCGACCGTGGTCACCGATATCGAGAACATCCCACCCAAAAGCTGCGAGTCTGACGGCGTGATTAGCAGCGGGACGCGCCCGGTGGCGGTCTACACCGCCGACTGCCTGCCAGTGCTGTTCGCCGATCGCCAGCAGCGGATCGTGGCCGCGGTTCATGCCGGACTCAAAGGTACGCTGGCGGGTGTGCTGACCCGCGCGGTTGAAAAACTGTGCGAGCAGCGCTGTGAGCCGCAGAACCTGATGGTGGCGATCGGTCCGGCGATGGGCCCCTGCTGTTATGAACTGGCAGAACCGCAGCTGGCGGAGATTGCGCAGAACCCGGCATTGGCCAGCGGGCTGCGCTGGCACCAGAACCAGCCGGTTAATCCTCTGGCGCAACGTCCACAGGCCGCTGCCCGCCAGCAGGGTGTCTGGTTCGATCTGCCTGCGCTGGCAACGCAGTTGCTGATAAACGCGGGTGTGCCAGCTGCGCAGATCGATAACGTCAATGTCTGCACCTACTGCATGGCCGAAAGCGGTTCAAGCTACCGCTTCAATACCCACCACGGCAGCGGCTATCACTCCCGCTATTCGTGGATCCGTCGACGTTAATGGGTTTTCTGGCACCGCGCTGACAGCATGTAGCGGAACCTGAACAGCGACGGGCGCTGACGCCTGTCGCAAAGCTACGCGGGCCACGGATGGCGGTCTTAACTTCTTTGCGCAAGGCACGGGCTAGCTCCGCCCACTCTTTGTTACTCACCTCACTCCCCTGCCGTTGTTTATGATTTCACTCACACCCTGACATTCTTTCACTTTTTTTTAACGCAGAAGTGGCTAGAGTGAACTCATCCGACCACTTTACCGTGAGTGACTATCATGTCCGTCAATCCTGACTATCCTGCGCTGTTTACGCCGCTGGACCTTGGCTTTACCCGACTGAAAAACCGCTTTCTGATGGGGTCAATGCACACCGGACTGGAAGAGCACCCGGATGGTGCAGCCCGGCTGGCGGCTTTCTATGGCGAGCGGGCGCGTGAAGGTGTCGCGCTGATCGTCACCGGCGGCATCGCCCCCAATGCCCAGGGTGTCACCACCGCGCATGGCGCGATGCTCACCGACGAGACGCAATGTGACTGGCACCGGCAGATCACGGAGGCAGTACATCAGCATCAGGGCAAAATCGCCCTGCAGATCCTGCATACCGGTCGTTACAGCTATCAGCCCGATCTGGTTGCGCCCTCAGCACGCCAGGCGCCGATTAATCCGTTTACGCCACAGGCGATGAGCGAGGCGGCGATTGAACAGACCATTGAGGACTTTGCCCGCTGCGCCCGACTGGCACAGCAGGCGGGCTACGATGGCGTGGAGATCATGGGTTCCGAAGGCTACCTGATTAATCAGTTTCTGGTGAAGCACACCAATCAGCGCACCGACCGCTGGGGCGGCGACTTCCGGCAGCGGATGCAGTTCGCGCTGGCGATTACCCGCGCCGTTCGCGCCGCGACCGGTGACGCCTTTATCATCATCTTCCGGTTGTCGATGCTCGACCTGATCGAAGAGGGCAGCACGCTGGAGGAGACGCTGTTGCTGGCGGGCGAACTGGAGCAGTGCGGCGTCACGCTGTTTAATACCGGTATTGGCTGGCATGAGGCGCGCATCCCGACCATCGCCACCTGCGTGCCGCGTGCGGCCTTTGCGTGGGTGACGCAGCGCCTGCGTGAACAGGTGAAGGTGCCGGTCATCGCTACCAATCGCATCAACCATCCCGCTGTTGCCGAGCAGCTGTTGCAGTCCGGCTGCGCCGATATGGTGTCGATGGCGCGCCCTTTTCTCGCCGATCCCGCCTTTGTCACTAAAGCACAGCGCGGTGAACCGGACAGCATCAACACCTGCATTGCCTGTAATCAGGCCTGCCTCGATCAGGTGTTCGCCGGTAAAATCACCTCCTGCCTGGTCAATCCGCGCGCCTGCCATGAGTCGCTGATGCCGGTCATCGCCAGCACCGCCCCGCGCAGGCTGGCCGTAGTGGGTGCCGGTCCGGCCGGAATGGCGTTTGCGCTGCAGGCGGCCCAGCGCGGTCATCAGGTAACACTCTATGAGGCCGCGCCGGAGATAGGCGGCCAGTTCAATATTGCCCGGCTGATCCCTGGCAAATCGGAGTTCAGCGAAACGCTGCGCTATTTCCGGCATGAGCTGGCAGCCGCAGGCGTGACGGTTCAGACGGGCTGGCGGGTGACGGCGGATCAGCTGAGTGACGCCGATGAAGTGGTGCTGGCGACCGGCATTCAGCCGCGTACGCCCGATATTCCGGGCATCGACCACCCCAGCGTGCTGAGCTATCTGGAGGTGCTGCGCGATAAGCGCCCGGTGGGGAAACGGGTGGCGATTATCGGCGCAGGCGGTATTGGCTTTGATGTGGCGGAGTATCTGTCACAGCCATCCCATGACGAAGATCTGGCGGCGTTTTATGCCGAATGGGGCATCGACCACAGCCTGACGCAGCGTGGCGGCGTGATGAAACCCGAGCCGCCTGCTGCGTTACGGCAAATCTGGCTGCTGCAACGCCGATCGGGAAAACCGGGTGCCGGGCTGGCAAAAACCACCGGCTGGATCCATCGCGCCAGTCTGCAGGCGCAGGGCGTTGAGATGTGGGGCGGCGTTGAGTATCTGGCGATTGATGACAGCGGCCTGCATCTGCGGCGCAACGGCGAAACGCTATTGCTGGAGGTCGAGAATGTGATTATCTGTGCCGGACAGGAGCCGCAGCGCGAACTGGAAGCCGCGCTGCGTGCAAAAGGACAGAGGGTGACAGTCATCGGCGGTGCAGATGTGGCGCAGGAGCTGGATGCGCGCCGTGCGATTGCGCAGGCGACGCAGCTGGCATTAACCGTCTGACTAGCGCATTTTCACCGCGCGTAGCACCACAAACTTCTGGTTAGAGGCGATCAGCGTACAGTTACCAAACAGCTTCTTCAGCTTGTGGTGATAATCGAGGTGGCGGTTGCCGACAATACGCAACTCGCCGCCATACTGAAGGCAGCGTTTGGCATCGCGGAACATCTGCCATGCCAGGTGATCGGTCACCGCGTGCTGCTGATGGAACGGCGGGTTGCACAGCACCGCTTGCAGCCGATCTGACGGATAGCCGCTCAGCACGTTGTTCACCAGGAACTGACTGCGTGACAGATCCTCAGGACGGTTCACTTCCACGTTAAGCTTGCTGGAAGCGACCGCCATGTAAGACTCATCAAGGAAATGCACCTCGGCCTGCGGGTTCTGCTCCAGCGCCACCAGTCCCACCACGCCGTTACCACAGCCGAGATCGACAATCTCGCCCTCAATGTTTTCCGGCAGATGCTGCACAAAGAGCCGTGCGCCGATATCCAGCGAAGCGCGCGAGAAGACGTTGGCGTAGTTGTGAATCTGATAAGGGGTACCATCCAGCGGCCAGACCAGCGTCGGCGTGGCCTCACGCAGTTCAGGCTTGCTGAACTGGCTGTAGATCAGACGCGCTTTTTTCCACGCCAGTGAGGTTTTGGTTTCACCAATGATCTGTTCGAACAGCTGCAGCGTAGAGTTATGGATCTCTTTGGCGCGCGCCGCCGCCAGAATCACCGTATCAGGCGTGACGACTTCGCGAATGGCGCGCAGCTGGTGCTCCAGCAGCGCCAGGGTTTTAGGCACCTTGATCAGCACAGCCGCAGGTGAAGCAGGCAGTTCAGCCAGGCTATCAACAAAGTGAACGTCGCTGTCATCCAGCCCATTAAAGGTCAGGTTCTGACGGGCGGCCTGCTGGCTCAGCCAGGAGTCGCTGATGTGCCAGACGGTACGCGAATTCAGGGCGCAGGTTAAGGCCCCGAAACTGTCGTTGAAGACCAGCACCGGCCCCTCTGGCAGCGCCTGCTGTAACAGATATTCATCAGCCGCATCCCAGGCTTGTAATGGACTTTCGTCACGCATCTGCGGGAAGCGATGCAGGATCAGTGTGCGATCGTTCAGTTCAAGTTGGCTCATGAATTCTCCGGCGTGGTACACTTTGGTTGATTTTCGCCCCAAAATCGGGGGCGCAGTATACTGTCTTTCGCCTGGAATCCCTAATGTCCTCACTGATCTACCTTCAGGGTTATCCTGCCCCCCTTCTTGAGCAGGTTCAGTCGTTGATCGCCCATCAGCGCTTAGGTGCGTTCCTGCAGG
Source organism: Pantoea sp. BJFS-204 (assembly GCF_049310725.1). Taxonomy (NCBI): domain Bacteria; kingdom Pseudomonadati; phylum Pseudomonadota; class Gammaproteobacteria; order Enterobacterales; family Erwiniaceae; genus Pantoea; species Pantoea sp. BJFS-204. The sequence continues at coordinate 328,661 of NZ_JBMOWE010000003.1, forward strand.
AACGTTATCCCGACACCCACGACGTGATGAGTGATAAAGCGCTGTATGACTACACGCAGGCGTTGAAAAATCGCTATATGCGCAATGCGCCGCCGATCAGCAAAGTGATGTGGGATAACAAGATTAAGGTGATGAAGCATGCACTCGGGCTGCACACTGCCATCTCGCGGATTCAGGGCGGTAAGCTTAAGGCGAAAGCGGAAATCCGTATCTCGACCTTTTTCCGCCTCGCGCCAGAGCCGTTTCTGCGGATGATCGTGGTGCATGAGCTGGCACACCTTAAAGAGAAAGATCACGATAAGGCGTTCTACCAGCTCTGCTGCCATATGGAGCCGGATTATCACCAGCTCGAATTTGATGCGCGACTGTGGATGACGGACCAGGCGATGCGCGGCAACGCGGCTTAAAGAAACTCCTGCGCTTTCTGAATCAGGCTGGTTTTGGTCAGCGCGCCCAGAAAGCGCCGTTCCTGCGGATTGTTGAGCACCGGCAACCGCTCCAGCGTCACCGCCGCAAAGGCTTCCCATCCCTCACGCATACTCTGATTCTGATACACCACCGGGAAATCCTGATCCATCACGCACTGCACCGGTGAGTCGAGGGTGATCTCCTGGGCCAGCACCCGGCGCGAAATTTCATGAATCGAGACCACGCCGAGGAAAGCGCCCGCGGCGTTGATCACATAAACATAGCGTTCACGCTTCAGGGAGCTTACCGCCAGCGCCTGCCCCACCGACTCCTCCGGCTGCAACGCCGCACCCGCAATAATCAGCTCGGCAATGCGCATGTTATCGAAATCATATTTCGCTTCTGAACGGCTGAAGTGATGACTCACAACCGGATAAGTACTGGCGGATTGCAGGCGATAGACCACCATCGACGCCAGCACCGTGGCGATCATCAGCGGAAACAGCAGGCTGCTGTTGAGCGTCATCTCCAGCACCATCAGCATCGCCATCAACGGCGCCTGACTGACCGCCGCCAGCACCGCCGCCATACCAATCGCGGCATAGAGCAGCACATTGCCGAGCGGCAGATGCAACGCCGCCCCCATCGTCGCGATGATCACCCCCAGCAGCGCGCCAATCAGCAGCGAAGGGGTAAAGAGTCCGCCGACGGCGTTCGACCCTACCGACAGGCTGGTAGCGAGGGTTTTCAGCACCAGCAACAGCAGCAGACCCGGCAGCAGGTAGTGCCCTGCCATCACTTTGACGATCACCTCGTAGCCGTTGCCGAGGATATCAGTGGAGATCAGCGCCAGTAAGCCGACCGCAAAGCCGCCCGCTCCGAGGCGCAGCGGCAGGGAGGCGACCCGGCTGAACAGCACTTTGCTGCGGGCGATGCATTTAATCACGATCCAGCCCGCCAGACCGGCGCACAGACCAATCACCACCGTCATCAGCAGGCTGCTGAGATCCATAGCGAAGTTCGCGTCTGCCAGCGGATAGAGCGCGCTGCGAAAACCTAGCGTCCACATGGTCATCACCGCCGTGGCGGCAGCGATGATCAGGGGAATCAGCCGCTGCAACGCAGAAATGCCGAAGGCGATTTCCGCCACAAAAATCGCCGACGCCAGTGGCGCATGGTAAACCGACGCGAGGCCCGCCGCCGCGGCCATCGCCACCACGTCACTGTTTTTCAGGTTAAGTGAGGCCGGTAACAGGCGACCAATCGCACTGCCGCACAGTGCCGAGAGCTGCACCATCGGCCCCTCTTTACCTATCGAGGCGCCGCTGCCGATACTGGCAATCGACGATAAGGCGCGGAACAGTGAGGTCCGGGTCGGCACCGCATCCAGCCGGGCGTTGATCACTTCAAGGTAATCCGTTTTCACCGTCTGCTGCTGCTCGATGGCAACGGCATAACGCAGAAAATAGCCCGCCAGTACGCCGCCCGCCCCCACCAGCAGCGGCCAGAAGATCCACGGCCAGAGATGCAGGGATTCGGTTATTTCGCCACTGCGGGCAAACAGCAGATGGTTGATCAGTTCAATCACGCCGCGGAAAGCCAGCGTCACCAGCGACGCCGCACACCCGACCGGAATGGCGATCAGAAGTGTGGTCCAGTTTAATGCGTGCTTACTTGCTTTCACCTGCGCTCCCTGGTTGGTACATAAACATCATCGCTTCCGCATATTATTGGAATGCGGATCGCAGGATCAATCCCTGCCCGCCCAGCACCATTGCACAGCGTGGGTGAGATGTTACTCTGCCGCTTTACAGCTGCCGGAGAGATGACGTGATTCGTTTTGCCATTGTGGGAACAAACTGGATTACACGCCAGTTTATTGATGCCGCTCATGAAACCGGAGCGATGAAGCTCTGTGCGGTCTATTCACGCAGTCAGCAGCAGGCTGAGGCCTTTATCGCCGATTATCCCTGCAAACAGACCTTTACCTCACTGGAAGCGCTGGCCGCCAGCCCGGAGATCGATGCAGTCTATCTTGCCAGCCCCAACGCCCTGCACTGCCAGCAGGCGCTGCTGTTTATGTCGCACGGCAAGCATGTGATTTGCGAAAAACCGCTGGCCTCTAATCTGGCAGAAGTGGAACAGATGATCGCCTGCGCCCGTGAGCATCAGGTGGTGCTGTTTGAGGCGTTTAAAACTGCCAGCCTGCCTAATTTCCTGCGGCTGCAGCAGGCACTGCCTGACGTGGGGAAACTGCGAAAAGCGCTGCTGAATTACTGCCAGTACTCCTCACGCTACCCACGCTATCTCAACGGTGAGAACCCCAATACCTTTGATCCGCGCTGGTCGAATGGCTCAATTATGGATATCGGTTATTACTGTCTGGCCTCGGCGGTGACGCTGTGGGGCGAGCCAGATCGTGTGCAGGCCAGCGCGACTTTGCTTGCAAGCGGCGTGGACGCGCACGGCGTGGTGGTGCTGAGTTACGCTGATTTCGATGTGACGATCCTGCATTCGAAGGTGAGTGATTCCAGCCTGCCCAGCGAGATTCAGGGTGAAGCGGGCGCGCTGGTGATAGAGAAGTTATCGGAGTGCCAGCAGCTGACTTTTGTGCCGCGGGGCGCGGAAAAGCAGACGCTGAGCCAGCCGCAGCATATCAACACCATGCTGTATGAGGCCGCCGCTTTTGCCCGGCTGGTTGAGCAGCGTCAGGTGGACCACCCTTCGCTTGAGGTTTCGCGGATTACTGCGTCGCTGCTGACTGAGATACGCCGCCAGACCGGCGTAATCTTCCCGGCCGACCAGGCTGCTGTGTAAATATTTCTAAATATGTCTGAGAGGTGTTGCTTCCTGTGCGGCTAAACCGTAACTTACCCTCCTGCAAAGGGGAGTAACTTGTAAGCTGATTGATCGTCATTACGATGCGAAAGCATCCGGTCATCAGGCAACCCGGAATCAATTTCTGTGTTGTAAGTGAGACCTTGCCGGAAGGCGAGGTTTGCTTACACAAAAATAAGCGGCTGACGTCTTCTGACTTCAGCCGTTTTTTTTTATTTTTCGGACAGGATACGAATATGCAAACTGTGGGTACGCCTTTACTGTGGGGCAGCTTTGCGGTTGTGGTGCTTATCATGCTGGCTATCGACCTGCTGTTGCAGGGACGCCGTGGCGCGCAGACCATGTCTTTCAAACAGGCGGCCGTCTGGTCGCTGATCTGGGTTTCAGTCTCACTGCTGTTCAGCGCCGCCTTCTGGTGGTATCTGGAGGGCAGCGCGGGACGTGAAGTCGCTAACACGCAGACGCTCGCCTTCCTGACCGGTTACGTGCTGGAAAAAGCGCTGGCGGTGGATAACGTCTTCGTCTGGCTGATGCTGTTCAGTTACTTCTCTATTCCGGCCAATCTGCAGCGCCGGGTGCTGATCTATGGGGTATTAGGCGCTATCGTGCTGCGTACCATCATGATCTTCGCCGGTAGCTGGCTGGTCACGCAGTTCAGCTGGATCCTCTATGTGTTCGGTGCCTTCCTGCTGTTCACCGGTGTGAAAATGGCGCTGGCGAAAGAGGATGACAGCGCGGTGGGCGAAAAACCTGTGGTGCGCTGGCTGCGTAAGCATCTGCGCATGACTGATGATCTCGACGGCGAGAAGTTCTTCACCCGCAAAAACGGCGTGCTGTTTGCGACGCCACTGCTGCTGGTGCTGATCATGGTAGAAATCAGCGACGTGATCTTTGCGGTAGACAGTATCCCGGCGATCTTCGCCGTGACCACTGACCCGTTTATCGTACTGACCTCAAACCTGTTCGCTATCCTGGGTTTGCGTGCCATGTACTTCCTGCTGGCAAACGTGGCGGAACGGTTCTCGATGCTGAAATATGGCCTGGCGATTGTGCTGGTGTTCATCGGCTTTAAGATGCTGATTGTCGACCTCTACCATATCCCGGTCGGTATCTCGCTGGGTGTGGTCGGTGCCATTCTGGCATCAACCCTGCTGATTAATGCCTGGGTTAACCGCAAAAGAGACCAGAAAAAGCTCGCACCATAATTACCTGCAGGGGCAGCCGATGCCCCTGTTTTATTTTGTGGCAGCCTGTCACGCCATTTCATCCCTCTGTCACACTTCCACTATCCAGCATAATAAAAATCTGACCTGCTCCACAGTGACAGAACTTTCTCTTTTCTCGTCCGATCTTTTCCTTATACTCCGCCGGGCAAACCGTTTTAGCCGATGCAAAACATCGCGTCTGAAACTACATCCGCGACAAAATATAGAAAATATTATGCAGAAAACTCTCTCCGCACGTCTGGGCACGCTGCTCGCCGGAAGCCTGGTGAAGCAAATCATGATTGGGCTGATCGCCGGTGTGGCGCTCGCCTGGATTTCACACGATGCCGCTATCGCGGTCGGTCTGCTGGGTGAACTGTTTGTCAGTGCGCTGAAAGCAGTCGCGCCATTGCTGGTACTGATGCTGGTGATCGCCTCGATTGCCAACCACCAGCAGGGCCAGAAGAGCAATATCCGGCCGATTATTATGCTTTATCTGCTGAGCACCTTTTTCGCGGCGGTGGTCGCGGTGGTCTTCAGCCATCTGATCCCGCAGACGCTGACGCTGGCGGTGGGCACCACGGAAATCGTTCCGCCTTCCGGCATTACCGAAGTGCTACGTGGACTGCTGATGAGCATGGTGTCGAATCCAATCACGGCCCTGATGAACGCCAACTACATCGGCATTCTGGTGTGGGCAATTGGTCTCGGGCTGGCGTTCCGTCACAGCAGTGACACTACCCGCGCCTTTCTCAATGATGCCTCTCATGCGGTGACGTGGCTGGTACGCTGCGTGATTCGCTGCGCGCCGATTGGTATTTTCGGTCTGGTGGCCTCGATCCTCGCGTCTACCGGCTTTGGCGCGCTGTGGCAATATGCCCATCTGCTGACGTTACTGATCGGCTGTATGCTGCTGATGGCGCTGGTGGTGAACCCGCTGCTGGTGTTCTATAAAATCCGTCGCAACCCCTATCCACTGGTCTTCACCTGCCTGCGCGAAAGCGGCGTGACCGCCTTCTTTACCCGCAGTTCTGCCGCCAACATTCCGGTAAATATGGCGCTGGCGAAACGTCTGGATCTGGATGAGGATACCTATTCGGTGTCGATTCCGCTGGGTGCAACTATCAGTATGGCGGGGGCATCGATTACCATTACCGTGCTGACGCTGGCGGCGGTGCATACGCTGGGGATCAGCATTGATGTGCCGACGGCGATTCTGCTGAGTCTGGTGGCATCACTCTGTGCCTGTGGTGCATCTGGCGTGGCGGGCGGTTCGCTGCTGCTGATCCCGGTGGCCTGTAACATGTTCGGCATTCCGAATGATCTGGCAATGCAGGTGGTGGCGGTCGGCTTTATTATCGGCGTCCTGCAGGATTCGGCGGAAACCGCGCTGAACTCTTCAACCGATATTCTGTTTACCGCCGCCGTCTGTCAGGCAGAAGCGGAGCGCGAAACCAGCCGGGCTTAACCTTTCAGATAGCTCAAAAGCTCAAAGAGTGGGTGGCAGAGTCCGAAAAGCAAAGCGTCCCGCGCCAGGGAAGGCGCGGGCCGAGCGAGCAGGGATGCTTTAAGCGACTTTGCGATCGGACTCTGCCACCCACGAAGGGCACAGGATTAACCGACGGTAATAACAACATCAGGATCGCCATTGTTTGCCTGACAAACTATAGCGTCACACCGCTTTTGAAAATCGCCAGCTCGCGGAAATCGTTCTTCTCGTTGTTGGTCGGCTGACCGCTGGCAATCGCCACAATGCTGTCGACAAAGTCTTCCAGCATCGCGTCCATACTCATCCCCTCGATCAACCGTCCGGCATTAAAGTCGATCCAGTGCGGTTTCTTCTCCGCCAGCGGCGTGTTGGTGGCCAGCTTCACCGTCGGCACAAAACCGCCATAAGGCGTGCCGCGTCCGGTACTGAACAGCACCATGTGACAACCGGCACCTGCCAGCGCACTGGTGGCGACCGCATCATTGCCCGGCGCACTCAGCAGATTCAGCCCCGGCGTTTTTAACCGTTCGCCATACTTCAGCACATCGACCACCTGGCTCTGCCCCGCTTTCTGAGTACAGCCCAGCGACTTCTCCTCCAGCGTGGTGATACCGCCCGCTTTGTTGCCTGGTGACGGGTTTTCGTAGATCGGCTGCTGGTGATCGATAAAATACTGTTTGAAATCGTTGATCATCGCCACCGTTTTGCTGAAGGTCTCCTCGTCGCGACAGCGACTCATCAGAATCCGCTCTGCGCCAAACATTTCCGGCACTTCGGTCAGTACGGTCGTGCCGCCATTGGCGATCATCTGGTCCGAGAAACGTCCCAGCAACGGATTGGCGGTGATGCCAGACAAACCATCTGAACCGCCGCACTCCAGACCAAACTTCAGCTCGCTGAGTTTGCCCGGCTCGCGCTGGTCGTGACGCATTTTTTCATACAATGCGTGCAGCCGCTCCAGCCCGGCTTCCACCTCATCGTCATGCTGCTGGCACACCATAAACTCGACCCGGTCGCTTTCAAACGCGCCGAGGGTGTCACGGAAGGCATCAACCTGATTGTTTTCGCAGCCGAGACCAATCACCAGCACCGCGCCAGCATTAGGATGGCGCACCATATTTTGCAGCATGGTGCGGGTGTTTTCGTGATCCTGCCCCAGCTGCGAACAACCGAAGGTATGGCTGAACAGGAATGCACCATCGATATCTTCTGCCTCCTGCGTCTCTTTCAGGAAACGCTGCAGGATCTGACGCGCAATGCCGTTGACGCAGCCAACGGTCGGCAGGATCCACAGCTCATTGCGGATGCCGACCTCGCCGTTAGCACGACGGTAGATCTGCACCTCACGGTCACCCGGCTGCGGCGGTAGCGTCACAAACTCGGGCTGATACGCATACTGATCCAGATCGCTGAGATTGGTGCGGGCGTTCTGCGAATGGATTAACTCACCGGCGGCCACAGGCTGCGTGGCATGGGCAATCGGCAGCCCATATTTGATCACCAGCTCATCCTGCGCGATAGGCTGCAGGGCAAATTTATGCCCGCGTCCGACCGCCTGTTGCACCGCCACACTCAGTGGCGGCAGCTCTATCGTGGCACCCGCGTCTAAATCACGTAACGCCACGGCGACATTGTCGCGGGGATCAATTTTGATTGCGTCTTGCATAGCGTTATCTCAGTTGGTTCAGCGCCTCACGCATTCCGTGGGCGATGATATTTTGCAGGTGTTGGGTGACAGCCGCAGCCAGTCCGGGCTGACGGGTTAAATCTTCACCCCAGTGTTGCGCGTCGCTGAGTACGCCGTTCACCAGCTGTTGCGGTGACAGCTGATCCGCATCAAGTGCTTTCCAGGCGTCGGCGTAGCGCTGTAACCACTGCGGCTCGTCCTGCAATGGCCAGCTTTTGCCGGCTGACTCGCCGCGATAAAAAGCGATCAGCGCGGCCAGCGCAAAGGTGATGTGTGTCGGCCACTCGCCGGTTTGCTGATGCGCGGCAAGGAGTGGGGTCAGCAGACGGGTGCGGAATTTGGTCATGCCATTAAGGGCAATCGACAGCAGCGCGTGGCGAATAAACGGATTGCGGAAACGACGCTGTACCGCATCGGCAAACGCGTGCAGTTCATCGGCAGGCAGATCCAGCGTCGGGATCACTTCGTGACGCAGCAGGCTATCCACAAATCCGGCGATAGTCGGATCGGCCATCGCCTCTCCCACACTCTCAATACCGGCCAGAAACGCGACCGGTACCATCGCAGTGTGTGCGCCATTGAGAATGGCCACTTTCTGCGCTTTATAGGGCGCAATGTCATCCACATGCCGAACCTGCGGCGACAGCGCCGCCAGCTTCAGTTCATTAAACAGCGCCGACGGCCCCTGAATCACAAACTGATAGTAGACTTCGCCCGCCACCAGATAGCGATCTTCATAACCCAGCTCGCGTTGTAGCTGCTCGCTTTCCGCCGGGAAGCCGGTGACGATGCGGTCGACCAGGGTGTTATAGAACGCGCAGTGCTGATGAACCCAGGTTTTAAATTCGGAGGGCAGATGCCACTGATCGGCGTAGCGCAGCACCAGATCGCGCAGCGTGTCGCCGTTATGGTCAATCAGCTCGCACGGCACCACCAGCCAGCCCCGGTCGCTGGCGCCGTTGAAGAAGGAATAGCGCGCCCACAGCAGCTGCGTCAGTTTGCCGGGGAAACTGCTGGCGGGCTGATCGGTGAGCTGATCCGTGCCGACAAAGGCGATGCCCGCTTCGGTGGTATTGGAGAAGACCATGCGCAGATCAGGATTACGGGCCAGCGCCATAAATTCGCCGAACTGCTGCCAGGGCTGGATTTCACGGTTGAGGCTGCGGATCAGCCGGGTTTCGCTGACCTGCTCGCCCTGATCGTTCAGCCCGCGGATCAGCGTGGTATAGAGACCATCCTGCTGATTCAGGCTGTCGCTGACTTCACGGTTGCGCGGCCGCACCACCACGATCCCGGCATCGGTGCCCTGATGTTCATTCAGCCAGTCGATCTGCCAGTCAATAAAGGCGCGCAGGAAGTTGCCTTCGCCGAACTGGATCACCCGGTCGCGATAGACGGCGCCCGGAAAGTCGTGACGGTTTAGCCTTTTCATTATCAGGCTCCCAGCTCGATGCCGAAGTAATCGCGGGCATTGTTGAAGCAGATGTTCTGTACCATCTGACCTAACAGCGCTTCATCGGCTGGCGCTTCACCCTGTTCCACCCAGCGGCCTATCATCTGGCACAGTAGCCGGCGGAAATATTCGTGGCGGGTGTAGGAGAGGAAACTGCGGCTGTCGGTCAGCATGCCGACGAAACGGCTCAGCAGACCAATCTGCGCCAGCTGCGTCATCTGACGCTGCATACCATCCAGCTGATCGTTGAACCACCAGGCTGAACCAAACTGCATCTTGCCCGCCTGACCTTCGCCCTGGAAGTTGCCCGCCATGGTAGCCAGCACTTCGTTGTCGCGCGGGTTCAGGCAGTAGAGAATGGTTTTAGGCAGCGCATTATTAAGATTCTGCGCGCCCAGCAGGCGTGCCAGCGGTTCGGCCAGCGGCTGGTCGTTGATCGAATCGAAGCCGACATCAGGCCCCAGCAGCTGGAACTGGCGCGGATTGGTGTTGCGCAGTGCGCCAATGTGATACTGCTGCACCCAGCCACGGCGGGCATATTCGCTGCCCAGCCAGACCAATACCGCCGTTTTAAACTGTGCCGTTTCCTGCGGGTTGGGCGCGGCACCGCTGCGACGACGCGCCAGAATCGCATCCAGCGTGGCGTCATCCGCCTCGGCGTAGCAGACCACATCCAGCGCGTGATCGGAGACTTTACAGCCGTGCGCCGCGAAGTGATCCAGCCGCTGATGCAGTGCGCTGCGCAGATCGTCAAAACGCTGCACGCTGATGTCCGTCAGCTGCTCCAGCGTCTCGATCCACGGCAGGAAGGTTTCCGCTTCGATATTAAACGCTTTGTCCGGACGCCAGCTCGGCAGCACTTTAACGCTGAAACTGGCATCGTCTGCCAGCGCGCGGTGATGGCGCAGGTCATCCAGCGGATCGTCGGTAGTGCCCACCATCTTCACCTTCATCTGCTGCATGATGCCGCGCGTGGTAAAGCTATCCTGCGCCAGCAGTTCATTGCAGCGATGCCAGATGCTGTCAGCCGTTTTCTCAGAAAGCAGCGTATCGGTAATACCGAAAGGCCGGCGTAACTCCAGGTGGGTCCAGTGATAGAGCGGGTTGCCGATGGTGTGCGGTACGGTGCGCGCCCAGGCGTCAAATTTTTCACGATCGCTGGCGTTACCGGTACAGAACGCCTCAGCCACACCGTTGGCGCGCATGGCCCGCCACTTATAGTGATCGCCCTTCAGCCAGATGTCATAAAGGTTGGCGAAGCGATAATTTTCGGCAATCTGCTGCGGCGGCAAGTGGCAGTGATAGTCGAAAATCGGCTGATCCTTTGCATAGTCGTGATAGAGACGACGGGCGAATTCGGTATCCAGCAAAAAATCTTCGGTCATGAAACGTGACATACATGCTTCCTCATCGACTGAACCACTGATGGCCCAAAGTTATCATACCAATTTTAGTCCGTTACGGATTTATTTGCGATCCTGCTCACATAAACGGCGGTAGCTGGCTGCCGTTATGGACGTTTTTGTCGCCCGTATCGCGCTAAATGGCTGTCATTACGCAGGTTTCCAGTATCCCACAGTGCAGAAAGGGTTTTTGTGATGGCTCTCAACTTTTAAAGTTGTATAACAAGTTAGGCTCTCGCCCCATCGTGAGGTCGTTAGCGACTCACAAATGGCAAGGTCATAACAGGGTTGCTCATACAGAACCTGCGGGCGTGAGCAGAGCTGCATCACGTGCTGTCCCGCTCCAGATAACAACAGCGGCAAGACCGCATACAGAACTGGAAGAGGTAGAGGATGCGTAAGATCAAAGGGTTACGCTGGTACATGATTGGACTGGTGACGCTCGGTACGGTGTTAGGGTATCTGACCCGTAACACCATTGCCGTGGCGGCCCCGACATTAATGTCAGAGCTGCATATCACCACGCAGCAGTACTCCTACATAATTGCGGCCTATTCAGCCTGCTACACGCTGATGCAACCGGTGGCAGGTTATGTACTGGATCTGCTCGGCACCAAAGTCGGCTACGCGGTGTTTGCTATTATGTGGGCGATTTTCTGTGCCGCTACCGCGATGGCGGGCAGCTGGGGCGGACTGGCGCTGGCACGTGGCGCAGTCGGTGCGGCTGAAGCGGCGATGATCCCGGCCGGACTGAAAGCGAGCAGCGAATGGTTCCCGGCTAAAGAGCGTTCGGTCGCCGTGGGCTACTTTAACGTGGGTTCGTCTATCGGTGCGATGCTGGCTCCGCCGCTGGTGGTCTGGGCGATTGTGGCGCACAGCTGGCAGATGGCATTTATCATGACCGGTGTGCTGAGCATGGCCTGGGCACTCAGCTGGCTGGTGTTTTACAAGCACCCGAAACAGCAGAAGAAGCTGAGCGATGAAGAGCGCGACTATATTATCTCCGGCCAGGAAGCGCAGCATCAGACCGGCAACACCCGCAAAATGTCAGCACTGGAGATTATCCGTAACCGCCAGTTCTGGGGTATTGCCCTGCCGCGCTTTCTGGCAGAACCGGCCTGGGGAACGTTCAACGCCTGGATTCCGCTGTTTATGTTTAAGGTATACGGCTTCAATCTGAAAGAGATTGCGATGTTCGCCTGGATGCCGATGCTGTTCGCGGACTTCGGCTGCATCCTCGGTGGCTATCTGCCGCCGCTGTTTCAGCGCTGGTTCGGCGTTAACCTGATCGTCTCCCGCAAGATGGTCGTGACGATGGGTGCGGTGTTAATGATTGCGCCGGGCACCATCGGCCTGTTCACCAGCCCCTACGTCGCCATTGGTCTGCTGTGCATCGGCGGGTTTGCGCATCAGGCCCTCTCTGGCGCGCTGATCACCCTCTCCTCAGACGTTTTCGGCCGCAATGAAGTTGCTACGGCTAACGGCCTGACCGGCATGGCAGCCTGGACCGCCAGCACCATGTTTGCGCTGGTGGTCGGTGCACTGGCCGATACGCTGGGCTTCAGCCCACTGTTTGCCGCGCTGGCGGTGTTTGATCTGCTGGGTGCCGTCGTTATCTGGACGGTTCTGAAAAATAAACCCATTTCAGAGCTGAATGCCGAAGCCATTATTCCGCAGGCCAGCGCCGTTCGCAGTTAATCTGCCGGGCTGGCGCAAGCCAGCCCATTTCCTCGCACCTCCTGAAGTGGTATAACAACTTATCTGTCTGCTACCAGGATTGTGCTATGGACTTCACTGAATCCCGTCGACTTTATCAACAGCTGGCCAGCGAGCTGAAAAGCCGCATTGAAACCGGAATCTATCCGGTGGGTGACAAACTGCCTGCTGAGCGCCTGATTGCCGAAGAGATGGAAGTGAGCCGCACCGTCGTACGTGAAGCGATCATCATGCTGGAAGTTGAAGGCTATGTTGAGGTCCGCAAAGGCTCGGGCATCCACGTCATTGCCAGCCAGCAGCAGAACCGCATCGCTTCCACCAGCAGTCAGCTGGAGTTCGCCACGTTTGGCCCCTTCGAACTGCTTCAGGCTCGTCAGCTGATTGAGAGTAATGTTGCCGAGTTCGCTGCGACGCAGGTAACGCGTCAGGACATTATCGACCTGATGGCGATTCAGGAAAAAGCCCGCCAGGAGGATCACTTCCGCGACTCCGAGTGGGATATGCAGTTTCATGTACGTATCGCGCAATCCACCCAGAACAGTGCCTTAGCCGCCATCGTTGAAAAAATGTGGCTGCATCGCCTGCACAATCCCTACTGGCTCAAACTTCACGAACACATCGACCAGCGCAGCATTCTCAGCTGGTGCGACGACCACGATCAGATTCTTAAAGCTCTGATGCGCAAAGATCCCGCCGCCAGCAAACTGGCGATGTGGCAACATCTGGAAAATACTAAACAGATGCTGTTTAACGCGACGGCGGATGATTTTGAATTTAACGTGGATCGATACATGTTTGGTGAGAATCCGGTCATCCTGCCTGATGGGTCCAATAACGCCCGCTAAAAGTGCCTGAAAATGCCCTGAGATGGTCAGTTAATCTGCAATAGTGTCAGGTCATGTAAAGCTCCTTTTTACACGCCGTTTCACAAGGTAAAACTCCTGTTCGCCAGAGAGTTTTCCTGTCTCAGCCAGGCGATTTTTGTTACAGTTATCGCCCTTTTATTACCCTTTGCGACTGGGGGTTATAAAGTCGCTGATTTAACAATCAATTCTGGAAGGATCCGGAAAATCCCGCCCAGGCTGCGCTCCTAAAATTTATAACGAAATGCCGGTCTGCGTTTAAGTCCCTGTGGGACATGTTTAACAATGATGTTCAGGAATGAATTGATGGATATTTTGCAATCGTTGCTGCATGCCCTCTGGCAGCAGGACTACGAAACCCTCTCCGATCCCACGCTGGTATGGGCCATTTACGGCGTGCTGTTTATGATTTTGTTTTTAGAAAATGGCCTTCTTCCCGCTGCATTTCTGCCGGGTGACAGTCTGCTGATTCTGGTCGGCGTACTGATTGCTAAAGGCACCATGAGCTTCCCCCTGACGATTCTGGTGTTAACGACCGGTGCCAGTCTTGGCTGCTGGGTGAGCTACTTACAGGGCCGCTGGCTGGGTAACACGCCCACGGTACAGAAATGGCTCTCCCATCTTCCTGCCCAGTATCATCTGCGCGCGCACAGCATGTTCCATCGTCACGGCTTATCTGCCCTGCTGATTGGTCGCTTTATCGCGTTTGTGCGTACTCTGCTGCCTACCATCGCCGGATTATCAGGCCTCGGTAATGCCCGCTTTCAGTTCTTCAACTGGGTAAGTGCGTTCCTGTGGGTGGTGATTCTGACCGTTATCGGCTTCGCGCTGGGTAAAACCCCGATTTTCCGTCGTTATGAAGATGAGATGATGTTCTTCCTGATGATGCTGCCGCTGGCGCTGCTGGTGTTTGGTCTGGTGGGATCGCTGGTGGTGATATGGCGTAAACGTCAGGCGAATCAGAACGGGAAAGCCGAGTAATGAAACTGCTGCAGGCTATTCCTAAACGGTGGTTACCGTGGTTGATCGCTGGCGTCTTTGCGCTGGTCGCGCTTTGTGTGGTCCCCGGTCTGATGAAGCACGAGACGGTGGTGCAGATTCGGGTTTCCCATGCTGGCGCCACCCTGCCCGATGGTTTTTATCTCTACCAGCAATTAAGTGCGCAGGGTATTCGTATCAAAAGCATTACGCCTGCGGGTGATGCACTGATCATCCATTTTGATAGCGAAGAGCAGAGCCTGGCGGCCCAGAAGGTGTTACGCCGTCTGCTGCCACAGGGCTTTATTGTGGCGCAGCACGATCACTCTCAGCACCTCTCACTGGCGTAATTCCCCGACTCCCCTCTCCTTTTCAGACCGACGCGCCATCGCTCGGCGGTCTGAAAGGCGCTCTATCTCCCGGTCTTCTTTGAACTTTTTACTATGGGTGTCTATGCTTAAGCGAGAGTCGATTCTTAGCACCCGCAGCCATATGATTACACGGGTGATGATGGATCAGGTCGCAATGGAAGGGTCCAGGACCAATGAAATATCAAGTACTACTGGGAGTCGCGCTGTTTTCGCTGTCGGGTTCGCTGCTGGCGGCAGAATCGCTGTGTGAGCAGAAAGAGCAGGATATTCAGCGTGAAATCGGGATGGCGCAGAAGCATAACAACCAGCGCCGGGTTAACGGTCTGGAGCGCGCGCTGACCGAAGTCCGGGCCGATTGCAGCGACAAAAAGCTCGAGGCCGCCCATCTGGAAAGAATTAACGCTCAGAAGCAGAAAGTTGCTGAGCGTGAGCACGCACTCAGGGAAGAGCGTGAAGAGGGCCATGACAAGGAGAAGATTGCTAAGCGACAACAAAAACTGGATGAAGCGCGCCGGGAGCTGAAAAAGTTACAGGCGGAGCCCTATTAATCGGAACTAACCAACTGATGTTAAAGGAGTATTTTATGTCTAAAGACACATCATCGGAACATTTGCGTGCTGAACTGAAAAACCTGGCCGATACCCTGGAAGAGGTGCTGAGCAGCAGCACTGAAAAATCCAAAGGCGAGCTGGATAAACTTCGCAATAAAGCGCGTGTGGCGCTGGATAGCTCACGTGAACGTCTGGGCGAATCAAGCGAGCGCATTGCTGCGACCACCCGCGAAGCGGCGCAAAAAGCCGAAGGCTACGTGCGTGAAAATCCATGGCATGGTGTGGGTATCGGTGCAGCGATTGGCGTCGCACTGGGCATGCTCATTTCGCGTCGATAATTATGGCTGACTCACAGCATAACCACGGCCCGGCTAAAGGGGTCATTAACATCGGCCAGCGCATTGTTACCACGCTGGTTGGCATGGTCGAGACACGCGTTCGTCTGGCAGTGGTGGAACTGGAGCACGAGAAAGCTAACCTGATTCAGCTGCTGTTGATGGTTGGCCTGACAATGCTGTTCACTGCATTTGGTCTGATGAGCCTGATGGTTCTGATTATCTGGGCAGTGGATGCGCAGTACCGTCTGATGGCCATTGGCATCACGACCGGCACGCTGCTACTGCTGGCGGTTATTCTGGGGCTCTGGACGCTTCACAAATCACGTCAGTCCACGCTGTTGCGCCACACGCGCAAGGAGCTGGAAACAGACCGGGATTTACTTGAGGACCAGCGCTGATGAGCCGCCGCGAGCGTGAAGAACGCATCCATGAACTGCTTAAGCATGTGCAGCAGCAGCGGCTGGATTTAAGCGCTGCGCGGCGTGACTGGCTGGAAGGCACCGCCCATTACGATCGCGGCTGGTTCACCTTCCTCAGCTTACGCCGCTACCTGGCCATTGGCAGCAGTGCGCTGGCTATCTACTCCGTTCGCAGTCCCAACATGCTGTTACGCTGGGTAAAACGGGGATTCGGCGCCTGGAGTACCTGGCGCATGATCAAGTCCGCTCTGCCACCGCGTTAATTTTGCTAAAAGCCGGTCCTGAAAAGGCCGGCTTTTCTTCATCAGAATTTCTGAAAAACACTGACAGTATATCTCGCTTACAACCTTTCCACTCCGCGACTATCATCTCCAGCTATCAACCCAATGAACGCAATACTGCTTTCAGCGGGCATAAACCTTGCGGGCAGCTTGCCCTGCATCCCTGATAGCGCTGGAGTAAATGATGAAAAAATTCGAAGACGTTGGTTTGTTACTGGCTCGCATCCTGATGCCAATCCTGTTCATTACGGCTGGCTGGGGCAAAATCACCGGTTATGCAGGCACTCAGCAATATATGGAAGCAATGGGCGTCCCGGGCTTTATGCTGCCGCTGGTTATCCTGCTGGAGTTTGGCGGCGGTCTGGCTATCCTGTTTGGTTTCCTGACCCGTTTCACTGCCCTGTTTACTGCAGGCTTCACCATCCTGACCGCGTTTCTGTTCCACAGTAACTTTGCCGAAGGCGTGAACCAGCTGATGTTCATGAAGAACCTCTCTATCGCCGGTGGTTTCCTGGTGTTAGGTCTGGTGGGTCCTGGTGCATACAGCATTGATCGCCTGATCAGCAAAAGAAAAACACAGCCAGCGATTGCGCGCTAATCTCACATAAAGCGTAATGCCACATATACTTAGCAGGGCGGGGACATTTCCCCGCCCTGTTTGCATTGGAGCCATTATGGGACAGTTAATTGACGGTGTCTGGCATGACACCTGGTACGACACCAAATCTACCGGCGGACGCTTCAAGCGTTCAGAGTCGGCTTTCCGCAACTGGGTTACCGCGGATGGCAGTGCTGGCCCGGTGGGTAAAGCGGGATTTGTCGCCGAACGCGACCGCTATCATCTTTATGTCTCGCTGGCCTGCCCCTGGGCGCACCGCACGCTGCTGATGCGTCAGCTGAAGGGCCTGGATAGCATGATCGATGTCTCCGTAGTGCATCCGCTGATGCTGGAGAATGGCTGGACGTTCGATGATAGTTTTCAGGATGCGACCGGCGATAAGCTCTACCAGAATGAGTTCCTCTATCAGCTCTATCTGCACGCCGATCCGCAATACAGTGGCCGTGTAACCGTGCCGGTATTGTGGGACAAGCAGCAGAACACCATCGTCAGCAATGAGTCTGCCGATATCATCCGCATGTTCAACAGTGCGTTTGATGCTGTCGGTGCCCGTGCCGGGGATTATTATCCTGTTGCTCTGCACGAAAAGATTGATGAACTGAATAGCTGGATCTACGACACCGTGAACAACGGCGTTTACAAAGCGGGCTTTGCCACTTCTCAGTCCGCTTACGACGAGGCAGTCACTGCGCTGTTCCATTCGCTGTCGCGGCTGGAGCAGATTTTAGGCCAGCATCGCTATCTCACCGGCGATCAACTGACCGAAGCGGATCTGCGGTTGTGGACCACACTGGTGCGATTTGATCCGGTCTATGTGACCCACTTTAAATGCGATCGCCATCGCATTAGTGACTACAGAAACCTGAGTGGTTTCCTGCGTGATATCTATCAGATGCCTGGTATCGCAGAGACGGTTAATCTGCCGCATATTCGTCATCACTACTATTGCAGCCACAAGACCATCAATCCGAATGGCGTCATTTCGCTGGGCCCGGCGTTTGACTGGGACGAGCCGCACGGCCGCGGTTAAGCTGCCTGCATATCGCGCAGGGAGCAGATACAATCTGACCGCAATGACAATCTAAACGCGAAGGGAACAGGGTCAGAAGAGGAAAGCGTCCCGCGCCAGGGATGGCGCGGGCCGAGCATGTCAGGGATGACGGATTTTGCGACTTTCCGATCTGACCCTGTTTCCTTTGCAGGCGCGATCTCACCGCTGACCTTCAAACCACCGCGCGTCACAAAGCAAAAACCCCGCCGAAGCGGGGTTTTTGATAAAAAGTCGAAGCTGACCGTTAAGCCGCGTTCTTTTCATAGAAAGCGTCGTGGGCAGTCATTCATCCTGTCACCGCACGTCACAAAGCAAAAACCCCGCCGAAGCGGGGTTTTTGATAAAAAGTCGAAGCTGACCGTTAAGCCGCGTTCTTTTCATAGAAAGCGTCGTGGGCAGTCATTCATCCTGTCACCGCGCGTCACAAAGCAAAAACCCCGCCGAAGCGGGGTTTTTGATAAAAAGTCGAAGCTGACCGTTAAGCCGGGTTCTGTCGTGGACAGTCATTCATCTAGGCCAGCAATCGCTCACTGGCTCAAGCAGCCTACCCGGGTTCAGTACGGGCCGTACCTTGTGAACCCCTATTTGGCCTTGCTCCGGGTGGAGTTTACCGTGCCACGAACTGTTGCCAGTCGCGCGGTGCGCTCTTACCGCACCCTTTCACCCTTACCTGATCCCATTTCTGGGCCATCGGCGGTTTGCTCTCTGTTGCACTGGTCGTAGGCTTGCGCCTCCCAGGCGTTACCTGGCACCCTGCCCTATGGAGCCCGGACTTTCCTCCCCTCTGCCCGTCTCCCCACAAGTGAGGACGACGACAAAGCGGCGACTGTCTGGTCAGCTTCGGCGCGGGATAATAGGACATTCGCCGGCGTTTGTCACGCCTCTTGCTGCTCCAGCGCATACTTATAAAGCGCATTTTTCTTCACGCTGTGGATCTCAGCGGTCAGCGCAGCCGCGCGTTTCAACGGCAGCTCTTTTTGCAGCAGCGCCAGCGTACGCAGCGCATCGGCCGGTAACGCATCTTCATCATCGGTCTTGTAACCTTCGACAATCAGCACCATCTCGCCTTTGCGACGATTCTCATCTTCTTTTACCCACGCCAGCAGCTCGCCGACCGGTGCACCGTAGATCGACTCCCAGGTTTTGGTCAGCTCGCGCGCCAGCACCACGTAGCGTTCGGCACCCAGCTCACTCACCATATCCTGCAGGCTGTCGATCAGACGGTGGGTCGACTCATAGAAAATCAGCGTGCGCGGCTCCTGCACCAGCGCCCGCAGGGCGTCGCAACGGCCTTTGGTTTTCGCGGGCAGAAACCCTTCGTAACAGAAACGATCGGATGGCAGTCCTGCGGCACTTAATGCAGCAATGGCAGCACAGGCGCCCGGCAGCGGCACCACACGAATGCCCGCTTCACGGCAGCGACGCACCAGATGGTAGCCCGGATCGTTGATCAGCGGCGTGCCAGCATCAGAAACTAAGGCTATGCTTTGACCCTCCTGCAGCTTCGTCAGCAGCAGTTCAGCCTTGTGCTGCTCGTTGTGGTCATGAAGTGAGAAGAGTCGCGCATTGATGGCGAAATGTTGTAGCAACAGTCCGGTATGACGTGTATCTTCCGCAGCGACCAGATCGACGCTCGAAAGCACCGTCAGCGCCCGCTGGGTGATATCACCCAAATTACCAATCGGGGTTGGAACGATGTAGAGCGTGCTGGCAGAAATCTCTGCCCGATCGAGTTGTTTCATTGTTTCATCCGAATTGCCGATTTAATATTGAGCATCTTGAAAAAAACATCACTGGATACAGTATGCTTCCTTCAAAAGTCGTTCGTCATAAAGCAGGACGCTTTCTGCCTGTCATTCTTGCTGGGCTGATTTTAGCCGCATGTAGCGGTCAGGGGCCGCAAACCTCAACCGTCAATATTCAGGGGCCCGTCACAGCCAGCTCCGCTTACTATCTGCAGCAAGCGCAGCAAAGCAGCGATGATAGCAAGACCGACTGGCAATTACTTGCAATCCGCGCCCTGTTGAAGGAAGGAAAGTATCCTGAGGCGACTCAGCAACTGAGCCAGTTGCCGCAGCAGCTCTCTGAGACGCAGCAACAGGAATCCCTGCTGCTAAAAGCGCAATTGCTGATTGCACAGCAGAAGATCAAAGACGCCGAACCGCTGTTAGCGGCAGTGAAAACCGGCGCACTGTCGCAGGATCAGCTGGCGCGTTACTACAGCCTGCAGATCGCCAGCGCACAGGGTCGCCCTTCACTCTCGCTGCTGCGCAACTATATTGCCCAGGAGCCGCTGCTGAAAGGCACCGATCATCAGGGCAATATCGACGCCACCTGGCAGACACTGACCCAGATGTCGCCGCAGGAAGTCAGCAACCTGGTCATCAATGCCGATGAAAATGTGCTGCAGGGCTGGCTGGATCTGCTCGCGGTCTGGCGCGCCAACACGCAGGATGCTGAGATGCTCAAGTCAGGCATCAAAGACTGGCAGACCCGCTATCCGCAGAACCCGGCGGCCAAAACGCTGCCGACGCAGCTGAGCCAGATGCAGAACTACACCAAAGCTTCAACCAGCATCATCGCGCTGCTGCTGCCGCTGAATGGCCAGGCTCAGGTGTTCGCCAACGCGATTCAGAAAGGCTTTAATGATGCGAAGAATGGCATCTCCGCGCCGGTCGCTCAGCCTGCGGCAGCTCAGCCCGCCGCTGCTGATGCAACTGCCAGCACCCAACCCGCTGCCGCTGCTGGTTCTTCCACCGATCCAATCAGCGCGCCGCAGCAGCAACAGCCTGCCGACGCGACGCCACAGCCTCAATCACAGCCTGCTGCCGCGGAACCGGCCAGCAACGCACAGATCAAGGTCTATGACACCAGCAGCCAGCCGATTGAACAGGTGATGCAGCAGGCACAGCAGGATGGTGCCACCATCGTGGTCGGCCCGCTGCTGAAGAGCAACGTTGAGAAGGTCGCCAACAGCCAGACGCCACTGAATGTGCTGGCGCTCAACGAGCCGGAAAAGATCCAGAACCATCCGAATATTTGCTACTTTGCGCTTTCTCCTGAAGACGAAGCGCGCGATGCGGCGCACCATATCTGGGATCAGGGCAAACGCCAGCCGCTGTTGCTGGTTCCGAGCAGTGGACTGGGCGATCGCGTCACCAACGCCTTTGCTCAGGAGTGGCAGACGCTGGGTGGCAGCACCGTGATGCAGCAGCGCTTTGGTTCGACCTCAGAGCTGAAACAGGGCATTAACAGCGGCGCGGGCATCAGCTTATCCGGTACGCCGGTGAACGCTGCACCTGCCGAGCCGCAGGGTGTTACGATTGCGGGCCTGACTATCCCGGCACCGCAGCAGAACACGCCAGATGTGGTCAGCACCAGCAGCGGCGGCGGTGTCGATGCGGTCTATATCGTTTCAACGCAGGACGAACTGCAGCTGATCAAACCGATGATTACCATGCGCACCGGCAGTCGTAGCAATATCTCGCTCTACGCCAGTTCGCGCAGCGCGCAAGCCGGTGCCGGCCCGGACTTCCGTCTGGAAATGGATGGCCTGCAGTTCAGCGATATTCCGCTGCTCTCCGGCAGCAATCCTGGCCTGATGCAGCAGACATCAAAGTCATTCAATAATGACTATTCGCTGGTGCGTCTCTATGCCATGGGAATGGATGCCTGGACGCTGGCGAATCACTTTAACCAGATGCGTCAGTCACCTGGCTTTACGCTGGACGGCAATACCGGCAAGCTCAGCGCCGACACGGATTGTGTGATCAACAGGAAGTTGACATGGAACCAGTATCGTCGGGGCGAAATAGCACCGGCCAACTAAATCGGCGTCAGACTGGCGCCAGGCATGAAGAAGATGCCCGGCGCTATCTGGAGCAGGCTGGCCTGATATGGGTCGCCAGTAATGTTCACTTTCGCAATGGTGAACTTGACCTGATAATGCGTGACGGGCACTGTTGGGTGTTTGTTGAAGTTCGCTACCGACGCGATGCGCGTTATGGTGGCGCGCTCGCCAGCGTAACCCGGAATAAACAACAAAAGCTGCTGCGCGCTGCCGCTCTCTGGCTGGCGCAACGCGGCGGCAGTTTTGAAACAGTGAATTGCCGTTTCGACATCATCGCCATTACCGGCACGGCGCTCGAGTGGCTGCCGAATGCCTTTAATGCAGACGTTTAGAACCAGGTGGTCGTGTGCAGGACAGAATTAAAGCGTGTTTTACCGAAAGTATTCAAACTCAGATTGCCGCAGCCGAAGCGTTGCCCGATGCCATCTCCCGCGCCGCTATGACGCTGGTGCAGTCGTTACTGAATGGCAATAAAATCCTGAGCTGTGGCAACGGTGCCTCATCCGCCAATGCACAGCACTTCGCCGCCAGCATGATCAACCGTTTCGAGACCGAACGCCCAAGCTTACCGGCGCTGGCGTTGAGCGCCGACAATGTGATGCTGACCGCGATTGGTAATGACCGCCTGCACGATGAGATCTATGCCAAGCAGGTGCGCGCTCTGGGACACGCAGGCGATGTGTTACTGGCTATCTCAACCCGTGGCAACACCCGTGACATCGTTAAGGCCGTGGAAGCGGCGGTAACACGCGATATGACTATCGTTGCGCTTACCGGGTATGATGGCGGAGAGCTCGCCGGACTGCTGGGTCCGCAGGATGTGGAGATCCGCATTCCGTCGCACCGCAGCGCCCGTATTCAGGAGATGCATATGCTCACCGTTAATTGCTTATGTGATCTGATCGATAACACTCTCTTTCCCCATCAGGAATGACCGAAGGAGCACGAATGAAAGCATTGAATGCTATAGCTATTCTGTTAACCGCCATGCTGCTGCAGGGCTGTGTTGCGGTTGTGGCGGGC
Organism: Pantoea sp. BJFS-204; assembly: GCF_049310725.1. Classification (NCBI taxonomy): domain Bacteria; kingdom Pseudomonadati; phylum Pseudomonadota; class Gammaproteobacteria; order Enterobacterales; family Erwiniaceae; genus Pantoea; species Pantoea sp. BJFS-204. The sequence goes on from NZ_JBMOWE010000003.1 coordinate 351,204, forward strand.
GGCGCAGCCGTTGCCACCAAAACGGCCACCGATCCCCGTTCAGTGGGTACGCAGGTTGACGACGGTACGCTGGAGCTACGCGTGACTAACGCGCTGGCAAAAGATCAGCAGATTAAAACCGATGCGCGCGTTGTCGCCACCGCCTATCAGGGCAAAGTGTTGCTGACCGGTCAGGCGCCTTCACAGGAGATCGCCAATCGTGCCAAACAGATCACCATGGGCGTTGATGGCGCAACCGAGGTCTATAACGAGATCCGTATCGGCCAGAAAGTGACGCTGGGCACCACATCGTCAGACACCTGGATTACCACCAAAATCCGCTCGCAGCTGCTGGGCAGCGATCAGGTGAAATCCTCCAACGTGAAGGTGACGACGGAGAATGGCGAAGTGTTCCTGCTGGGTCTGGTGACACCGCAGGAAGCGCAGGCAGCGGCTGATGTCGCCAGCCGCGTCAGTGGCGTGAAGCACGTCACCACGGCCTTCACCATGCTGAAGTAATACGCAAAACGCAAAAAAGGCGGCCATGGCCGCCTTTTTTAATGCCCGATGTTCAGACGGGAATGTCGATGACCAGCGCGCGGGTCGCGGTTTTCGCCGTCAGTTGCAACAGCTTCTCTTCCTGCAAAAATGCACCATCGCCACAGCCCAGCTTCTCCTGATGATCCGTGCCGGACATCGCTTCCAGCGAACCGTGAATCGACTGCAGATAGGCACGCGGCCCCTGTAACCGCAGCGAATGCTTTTCGCCTGGTGCCAGCTCGACCTGATGAATCCACACCTGCTGACGCAGTTGCAGACTGTCGTCCATGCCATCCGGCGAGGCGATCAGCTGGGACAACCGGCCATCCGTCAGGGCGATTTTCTGCATCCGTGGATTTTCGCGCTCCGGACAGGCGGCCAGCCAGAGCTGCATGCGTGTCAGCGGTCGATCTTTGCTCAGGTTCATTTCGGTGTAACTCACGCCCGGCTGAGCAGAGAGCAGTAGCGCCTCCCCTTCCCGCACGCTGATCGTGTTGCCTTCGCTGTCGCGGTATTCAGCTTCACCCTGCAGCACGATGTTCAGCACATCAACCTGTGGATAGGTGCGCGGCTGAAAAGCAGCACCCGGCGCCAGCACTTCCTGGTTCAGTACGCGCAGCGACGCGTACCCCATCAGTTTGGGATCAAAATAGTGGCCAAAAGAGAAACTGTAGCGCGCCTGTAACCAGCCGAAATCGGCCTGACCACATGCGGACGCACTGCGTGTCGTTATCATTGTTTACCTCCAGCATCCGGTGACGAGGATCGGCCACGGACTATATGCTCCCATGGTAAAAGTCTGGACGCCGGATTGTTAGCCAGTTAATCTGCCGGGCATGTTCAAATTTCCTGACAGAGAACCGGGATGGCTAAAGAGCGTGCGTTAACCCTTGAATCTTTACGCGTTATGGATGCGATTGATCGGCGTGGCAGTTTTGCCGCGGCGGCGGATGAACTGGGACGCGTCCCTTCCGCCCTCAGCTACACCATGCAAAAGCTGGAAGAGGAGCTGGATGTGGTGCTGTTTGACCGTTCAGGTCACCGTACCAAATTTACTAACGTGGGACGCATGCTGCTGGAGCGTGGCCGGGTGCTGCTGGAAGCAGCCGATAAGCTCACCACCGATGCGGAAGCGCTGGCACGTGGCTGGGAAACCCATCTGACCATCGTCACCGAAGCACTGGTACCTGTTGATGCGCTGTTTCCGCTGGTGACGCGACTGGCCGACAAGGCCAATACGCAATTTTCACTGGTGACGGAAGTGCTGGCAGGCGCGTGGGAACGGCTGGAACAGGGCCGGGCCGATATCGTGATCGCCCCCGATATGCACTTCCGCGCCTCCACCGAGATCAATACCCGCAAGCTCTACACCATGATGAGCGTCTACGTCGCCAGTGCTGATCACCCGATTCATAACGAGCCTGAACCTCAGTCTGAAGTGACGCGGGTGAAATACCGTGGCATTGCGGTCGCAGATACCGCGCGTGAGCGTCCGGTGCTGACCGTGCAGTTACTGGATAAGCAGCAGCGCCTGACCGTGAGCAGCATGGACGATAAGCGACGTGCGCTGCTGGCTGGCCTGGGCGTGGCGACCATGCCCTATTCACTGGTAGAACAGGATATTGCGGAAGGCCGTCTGCGGGTGGTGAGTCCGGAATATACCCGTGAGGTCGATATTATTATGGCGTGGCGGCGTGACAGCATGGGCGAAGCCAAATCCTGGTGCCTGCGTGAGATCCCGCGCCTGCTGGCGAAGAAAAACTAAAGCGCTGATTCAGGGCGAGGGCCACGAGCGGCTCAGGCAATCCATCGCCACTGCCCTGAAGCGGGTGAAATCGGTGCTGTCCCGCAGGCGGGTCATCGCCCTTTCACGCAGGAACGTCACAAACAGATCGTATATCGCCATCGCCTCTTCATATTCACTTTTGCTGATCGCCAGCAGGAAAATGACATAGGCAGTATCGTCTCCCCAGGCGATGCCGTGCGGTGCCAGCACGGTGTAAACCACGGTTTTCTTTGCCAGCAGCCCCAGCGAGTGCGGCAGCGCAATGCCTTCGCCGAGCATGGTGCTGACAATCGCTTCGCGCTCTTCAACCGACGGATAGAACGCCGCATCCACAAATCCCTCCGCCTCCAGTTGATCGCACAGCTGGCGAAACAGTTCAGACTGGGTCATCGGCCTGTCGACGATATGAAAGTGCTGGGCATCAAAAAATTTCGCCAGCATATAGGGCCGGGTACGGTCCACCAGCACCAACTTGCCAATCTGTTCCAGCTGAAAACCGGTGGGAAACGGCGACATTACCACTACCGGTTTCTCTTTTTCGCTGAGCCGGATGGTAGAGATAACAAAATCTTCGTCGATGCGGCTGCGCGCCTCATACTCGCGCTGGGACAGGCGGGCCGTGACCTGCAACTGCGGATATTTGCGCAGCAGCATCGCCTCAATCATTCGCAGCGTAGAGTTACCGCTGTCGCAAACCAGCAGCACCTGCGGATGACGCTGATAACCGACGTCATAGTGGCGCTCCAGCCCGACACCGATATGCAGCACCAGAAAGCCAATCTCATTCTCGGTGATCACGTAAGGGGTATATTTTCCCCAGCTGGTCACCGCCGCTAAGGTGACATCATAGGCCATGGGATAGTGCTGTTTGATGTTGCTGAGCAGCGGGTTGGGAATATGAATCTGATAGCGCACCCGCGTAATCATGGTTTTGATGTGGGTGAGCAGGTCAGCACGCAGCTGCTGATCGTTTTGCAGATTGAAGTTGTAATGGGTGTTGATAAAGCTGAGCAGATAATCCACCAGCACGTCGGCGTCATCAGCATTGATGGCGCTGGGAGCAATCGCCTGAATGCGTCGCGCGGCGATATTGACCCGCAGCCAGTTCTCTTCCGCCGGTGAAATCGGTTTGCTGACCAGCGGACGCATCAGATTAATCAGGTGATGGGCCGCTTCACGCACCTCATCACCAATCTCCTCTGCACCCGGATCGTTAAGCGGATAGCCTTCGCTGATGCGCCGCACCGCCACGGCGCAGTAAAGCCGCAGATAGCGTTCACCCTCATCGCTGAGCCGAATATTGTGCTGAGCAAAACAGCTTTGCAGCAGCGGGCGCAGCGTCTCCAGCATGCCGCTGTTCAGCGCTTCGATAGTCAGCAGCGGGCTCTCGGGCTGCGCCTGATCAATTTGCCATAACAGGTCGGTCAGGCAGGTACGAATTGCCACTTCGCTGCCAAACAGCTTCATGCCGTAATGTGGCTTGCTCTCAATGGTGAGGTGATAGCGCCCCAGCCATTCGCGCACCTCCGCCATATCATTCTGCAGGGTCGCGCGGCTGACAAACCACTCCTCTGCCAGCTCTTCAAGTTTCAGGGAATAAGCGGCGGTAAGAAAGCGGGTCAGCAGGTAGCGAACCCGATCCGGCGAGGTGCGCGGTACCCGCAGCGGCGACGCGGTATGCTGTTGCAGATGCTGAAAGCGCTGAGCATCCTCAATCTTCAGCTGATAGCCCGCGCCGCGATTGAGGACAAACTGCGCGCCATGTTCTGCCAGCAGCGCATTCAGCGCCGTGATATCGGTACGCACGGTGCGTGTCGAGACGGCGAAACGCCGCGCCAGCTCATCCTGAGGCAGCGTTTCGTTTTGCATGGCATCGAACAGTTGCGCAAGGCGCTGATTGGGAAATCTCACAAGCGTTACCTGTTTGCAGACAGAAATAGGGAACATCAGCCTACGGAGATCGTCTCGCAACGTCCATGTTGCGCGATCTGCCTGTTGCAGGCAGATCGTGTTGATCTCTAAGCCAGCAGCGTTTTACAGATGGCCAGCAACTGCTTCACATCTTCAATGCGGGTCTCTCCGCTGGCTTTGTCGATGATCGAACTGTAGACGTGCGGGATCACTTTGCTGACGCCCGACTCCAGCGCTATGCGCACGATCTCACCGAAATTTTCCAGATCGATGCCGCCGGTTGGCTCCAGCCAGAAATCCAGTTTTGCACAGGCTTCCGCCACAGCGCGATACTCATCCACCGCCTGCAGACCGCCCATCGGGAAATATTTTACCGAGCTGCCGCCCATATCCTGCAGCATCGCGATCGCCGTTTCGACGGGCACGATCCCGTCACGCTGTTTTGAGCTGCGCGGTCCGGTGGAGATTTTCACCTGACCTGGCGTGCCGGTGGGCGAGATCAGACCGTTCACTATTGTCTTCGACTGCCCCAGCAGCGCACGGCTGGTGGCGACGCCGGTAAAGACCTGATTCACATGCTGCGGTTGCAGCACTGCCGCGATCTCACTCACCATCTGTGACTGGTTGGGATCGCCCGCACCCAGACCAATCGAGAGCGCATTATCGATCAGCGCGGCATACTCGCGCATATCGGCGATAGCGGCTTCATTGCTGGCGTAGTTTTTCGACAGCACGCCGACCAGCACATGCCCTTCTGCCGCCTGCCAGATGGCGCGCGCATTCTCTTTCGATCCCGCCAGTACGTTAAGGCAGAGACGATCCTGATAGAAATTGGGGGTCATCGTCATGCGTTTTTCTCTCCGTTTAACAGTGCCTGAATGCGGGTGAAAATAGTGTGCAATTGATCGGCGCTGACGCTGCGCACGTCTGCCTCAATGATCCCTTCGTTGGCTTTGTAGCCGCGGAAGTAGATCGCCACGTCGCCGTTTTTCAGCGCCTGCACCAGATCGCCGGTGCGCTGCTGGATCGCGGCTTCGTCAAACTTGATCTCAGCCCGGGCGATGTCGCGTCCGGCGGCGTCCCACACTACCCGGGCCGTCACGCCATTCAGACTGTTGAGCTGTTCAATGAACGGCGTCATTTTTTCTACCATCTGCGCGCCGCTGATTTTTGGCTGCGTCAGATAGTTTTCAATCGCCTGGGTCAGCCCCAGGATCCCCTCTTTGCCCACTTTCATCGCGCGGCCAATGCCGTTGGTCTGGCGCTTGACCCACTCAACGTAGTGGTGTCGGCCAATTACCAGTCCGCTGGTCGGCCCTTCAATCGCTTTTGCTCCGCTGTAGATCACCAGATCGGCACCCGCCTGGTAGTAGCATTGCAGATCCTCTTCTGCCGCCGCATCGACGATCAGCGGGACGCCATGCTGGCGCGCAACGGCCGCGGCCTGCGCCACATCGAGATGGCTCTTCTGCACACAGTGGTGCGATTTTACATAGAGGATCGCCGCGGTCTGTGGGGTGATCGCCGCCGCCAGCTGGGCGGGTGAGCACTCGTTGCTGTAACCCGCTTCCACCAGTTGCCCGCCACCCAGTGCCACCATGCTGCCGACCGGTGCGCCATAGTTCACGTTGTGCCCTTTCGGCACCACAATCTGATGCGGGACGGTCAGCGGCGCGGCATGCAGGTTATCCACCAGCCAGTCGTTGTCTTTCACAATCACCGCCGCCACGCTCTGGGCGATACCGGCCGAGGCGCAGGAGACCACCAGCGCGTTCTCCACCTTCAGCAGACCGGCGATATAAGCACCGGTCTTATCCACCAAATCTTTCATTTCGAAGTAGTGATCGAGGCCATATTTCACCGTATCGATCACCTCACTCGATGGCGTAGAGACGCCGAGGATCGTCATACGGCCAGAGGCGTTAATCACCGGCTTCAGGCCATACTTTTCATACACCGAGGTCATGCGCTTTTCCTTCTTCAGTCGCGATCCACGTACCAGCAACGACGGCCGCCAGCGGGACCAGATGCTTCTCACCTGCGACCTGTTCACCTTCTGAATCGATGAATGGCCGGGTTTCCTCTTTGACGCTAAACACAGTCAGATCGGCGTCGTAGCCGATTTTCAGCTGGCCTTTGCGCTGCAGGCGCAGTCCTGCCGCCGCATTGACCGTTACGCAGTCAATCACCTGCGGCAGGGTCATACCGACACTGAAAAATTTCGACATCACATGCGCCAGGTTGTGAACCGGTCCGGCCAGACGATTGCGGCAGTAGATGTCAGAGCTGATGGTGTCGGGCAGAATGCCCTGCGCAATCGCCGCGCGGGCGACTTCAAAGCTGAAGCTGGCACTGCCGTGGCCGACATCAAGTTTGACGCCACGCGCGATAGCCTGTTTTACCGCCGCTTTGAGTTCGCCCTGCGGCGTCAGTATACGGTTGGGTTTGCCGTTAAAGCAGTGCGTGATGATGTCACCCGTGGTGAGCAGATCCGCAATCTGGTCGAGATTGGGCGGATTATTGCCAATGTGAACCATCAGCGGCAGCCCGCCGGTTTCCTGCTGGATCGCCTTCGCTTTAATCAGCGGCTGCACACCATTCTCGCCCACCACGCTGCTGCTGATGCGCGCCTTGAGGCCGACAATAAAATCGGGCAGCCGCGCCACCGCCTGCTGCACCGCCTCGCCATCTATCTGCGTCATGTCAGCCAGCTCATTCTGGGTGACGATGCCGGTGCGGGCGATATTGATCAGCGCATAAACCTGGGTCTGTGCCGCGCGTGTCAGCCGGTAAAAGTCATCAATGTGCTCTGCGCCGGTGCTGCCCGCATCGACAACCGTGGTGACGCCATGCGCAACACCAATCGCATCCGCTTCATCATGATAAATCGGTGATTTGGGATAGCAGTGAACGTGGGAGTCGATCCAGCCTGCGCTGAGGTAGTAACGGCCAGCCAGATCGCGCTCGCGCTGTGCGTTGCCCTGCACCTTGCCTATGGCGGCGATGCGGCCATCCTGCAGCGCAATGTCGACCACCTGCTCATCGCTGAGACGCGCACCGCGAATAATCAAGTCGTACATGGTTTCTCCTTAACGGCAGCCCGCTGCCGGGCTGCCGGTGAGATCAGAGAGCAATCGGAAACAGTGCCCCAAGGATCATCGCGCCGAGGATGGCGCCGCCGGTAATGGGCTTGTTCCAGAGATAGAAGAGCAGCGCGCCCAGCAGCGAACCCAGGCCAATCGGAATGGATGCCGCCATGGCTGACAGGATGATCAGCGGCCCCAGAAAGCGCCCCGAGGCATTACCCGCACCCATCATCACGTCTGCGCCGTAGGTTGAGTCGCTCTGATTGATGGTGAATTTACGCGCCAGAATAATCAGGTAGCCAATCGCCACACCAATCACCAGGCGCGTCGCCAGCGAGGCAGCGAAGTTCGCCACCGGGAAGACAATGCCCGCACCCAGCAGCAGTGCCGGAACGCCCAGCCCGACGCCGGTCTGAATCGCCCCGCCGATATCCAGAATGCCCACCAGCGAGCCTTCGATGATACGGGCGAACAGGAAGCTGGCACCAAAGGCGGCGACCGCGCCGTAGACGCCGGTCTCCATGCCTGCGCGCAGCATCGACACAAACGCCACTTCGTTGAACGCGCCGATGCCATAGAGGTAATACATGTGTGTCCCGGCAAAGACGCCAGAAGAGAGCAGGCCAACAAAGATCGGGAAAGACCAGTCGGCGTACCAGAAGCCTTTATTTTCGTTCATCGCATCGCCTCTTATTTGCCGCTGACTGAGTTGTGGATCATGTCGAGCCAGCCGGGAATGCCGAGCTGGAAGGACTGCAGCAGCTTCATGTCGAAACCACGGAAGAAGCCGCTCAGCACAAACAGCAGCACGATGGCGGTCATCATGACTTTGGTGACCCGGTTCCAGCCGCTCTCTTCCACGCCTTTACCGATCAGGATACCCAGCACCAGCCCCGGCACGGCGTTGCCCATGATCAGCTGCGCCAGACCGCCAAAAATGGTGGCCCAGAAGCCTGACTTTCTGCCCGCGTCGATCGCCGCCAGCCAGAAGATCACCGGCATGACGGTGTTCACCAGCAGGTTAGCGGCGGGCACCAGCACTTTGACCGCCGTGACCTGCAGCGCAGCCGGAACAGCCGAGGCGGTGGAGTTGAGGAAGGCGACCACGATCATGCCGATGATGCCGCAGGCGATGGCCATTTTTTTCGGATCGTGCAGCGTCTCCGCCACATTACGATTCTTCACCATCAAGGCGGCCGCACCCCAGTTTGGAATGATGCGATGATCCACATCCTGAGTGAATGAACCGGCTGCAACCGACGATGCCCAGGCATTGAAAAAGAAGCCAAGACCAAAGGAGAAGTGGGATGCCGGATCGCCCTCGCACGAGTTCAGTTCGCCCAGCGTACGGAAAGCGCCCATGCCCTGAGTGGTTGGCGCGTGGAACATGCGCGCCGCACCCGCACCGACGCCGACCCCTACCAGCCCGCCAATGATCAACGACTTAAACAAAATGATTAAAAACATGTTGTTGTACCTTGTTGTCGTTTTTACCTGCCCTATCCACGCCGCCGAATCGCCCACGCCTGATCATCGCGATGTCGCGACAGCAGAGCATCGGGCAAACGGCTGGCTGGCGTTAACAGGCTCTGCTTTACGATGCCGCCGTGAACGCCACCTGTTCGGTGTCGAAAACGGTGACGCTGACGGTGATCTCCAGCGTGACGCTGAAGCTCCGCCGTTGGCGCGCCAGAAAGAAGAAGAGAAACTTCTCGGTTTTGACGCTCTCCTGCGCGCGCAGTACCCGGACATCCTGAGGTTCAATGCGCAGCAGAATTTTTTGCGTCGCGCGCAGCACCTGGTTCTGCACACGACTCAGGGCATCGGCAAAGGCTTTCGCTTTGGTGTCGCCTTTGCCCTCGACCGTCACCTGGGTAACGTATTGTTCTTTCATAATCAGCTGCCGTGCTTCTTGTTCCAGGCCTGCACCAGCCGCTCGCCTAACTCTTCTTTATCCATAAAGCCGAAGCCCAGCACCGTGGCACCTTCATTAATGGCGGTGACGCCTTCGTCGACAGAACGCATGCCATGCTTTGCTTTGTAGCCATATTTGTTCTGAGCGGTGATAGCACCGGCGCCGCCGCTGCCGCAGAACGAGATGCCGAAATCGGCGTTTTCCGCCTTCATCACGTCACCCAGTTTCATGTCAGCGGCGACACCTGGCACCACGACGGCACGGCCACCCGCTTTTTCGATGCCCGCCGCCACTTTCTGTCCTTTACCTAAACGATCACCAATCACTACTGTTACCATCTTATGTTCCTCTCTGGTTGTTTGATCGCGCGACTTCAATATGCACTGACAGCAGCCAGGCCTCTTCGCGGGGCAGATTGCCAAACAGATCGACGACCTGCTGCGCCAGCGCTAACGTTTCCGGCGGAATATCCTCAAACAGCTCCGCTTCCACTTCCGGCAGCGGCTCACCGCTCAGCGAGCGTGACGCCATGGCACCGACATGCGATTGCAGCATCTGCTGCTGAACCGCATTGGGCTGAATACCCTGCTGCTGATAGATCGCAGCAATCTGCGTCATCACGCTGTCAGCCAGCTGTTGCACTTTCTCAGGTGCCGCTTCATACACCGGGACGCCGTTATTACTCACCTTGCTACTCCTGTTAAACCGGATAATTCGCGTTAAAAACAAATTAGCGGTCATCGCCCCGGCTGTGGAGAGGCAACATTTCCAGCAGCAAGTGGAAATTGAAGTGAAGGTTGTGCGTCAGATCGCAGGCTGCATGCTTAGTGCGACACGCGTCGCAGAATGCATAATTTGATGGATTTAACCGAGAAAAGCGGTGATGTTGTGCGGCGACAAGCCGGAAGCGCTGGGGTTCAGGGTACGGTGATAAGCAGAAGTGATGGTAAAAAACCGCCGGCCTGGCTGGCCGGCGATCTGATTAACGGAATTTCTTATGGTTGGTATTGCGGATGTCGTCGAACTTCGCTGCTTCGCGTTTCGCCCCGTCCACATTGTTGGCTTTCGCCAGCGCGCTGACCACATCGATCTGCGCGATCAGCGAGTCGATACCGGCATGGAAATCTTTCACCTGTGGGCTGTCAGCCGGCTGGCCTTCCAGCTTATCCGGCGTGCCCTGTCGCGCATCCTGCGCTGCGGCACGCATTTTGGTTAACGCCTGCTGCATCTCCTGAGCATTGTCACTTTTTTTGACGATTTTCAGGTTCGCATTCAGTGTATCCATATCCTGCTCCAGATCCGCCGCATAGAGACTGACGCTGGAGAACAACAGAGAAGCCGACAACATTACAATCACATGCTTACGCATCATTACTTCCTTTTTATTGTGATGAAAAAAAAGCAGCCAACCGGCTGCTTCAGGAATCCATCTTTATTGTCCCGCTATCTTCATCTCAGGCAGTAACACTGAACCGCACTGGATATTGCTGCGGGTTTCAATATCGTCACCGATGGTAACCATATTGCGCCACATCTCTTTGAGATTTCCGGCTATAGTCACTTCGCTGACCGGGTACTGGATAACGCCATTCTCGACCCAGAACCCGGCCGCACCGCGTGAGTAATCACCGGTAATGGCGCTGACCCCCTGTCCCATCAGTTCGGTCACCACTAACCCGGTGCCCATCTGCTTCAGCAGGTCGTCAAAGCTGTGGCCCTGACCCGCAATGCGCCAGTTATGAATGCCGCCAGCGTGACCGGTGCTGGTCAGGCCCAGTTTGCGGGCTGAGTAGCTGGTTAACAGCCAGGTCTGCAGCACGCCATCTTTGATGATGTCGCGCGCCTGGGTACGCACCCCTTCGCTGTCGAATGGCGTGGAGGCGAGCCCTTTCAGCAGATGCGGCTGTTCATTGATGGTGAGCCACTCCGGCAGGATCTGCTGACCCATAGAATCCAGCAGGAAGGTCGATTTACGGTAAACGTTGCCGCCGCTGATCGCGCCAACCAGATGACCAAATAAGCCGGTTGCCACTTCTGAGGCGAAAATCACCGGGGCTTTCATGGTCGGAAGTTTACGCGGTGCCAGACGAGAGAGCGTGCGGCGCGCGCACTCTGCACCGACCCACTCCGGGCTCTTCAAATCTTCAAACGCGCGCCCAATGGTGTAGGCGTAGTCGCGCTCCATGTTGCCATCCTGCTCGGCAATCACGCTGCTGGAGAGCGAGTGACGGCTTGAGCAGTAGCTCTGTAACATACCGTGGCTGTTGCCAAAGACTTTGATGCCGACGTGGCTGTTGAAGCTGCCACCTTCAGTGTTGGTAATACGCTTGTCGGCGCGCAGTGATGCCTGTTCCGCCTGCGCAGCCAGTTCAATGGCGCGGTCAGCATCAATCTCCCACGGATGGTAGAGATCCAGGTCTGGCGCATCATAGGCCAGCAGCTCTGCGTCGGCCGGACCGGCAAAGGGATCGGGCGAGGTATAGCGTGCAATATCAATCGCCGCCTGCACGGTGCGTTTGATCGCGTCCGGGCTGAGGTCGGTCGATGAGGCGCTGCCTTTACGATTCTGATGATAGACGGTGATGCCCAGCGCACCGTCGCTGTTGAATTCGACGTTTTCCACTTCGCCATAGCGGGTGCTGACCCCGATGCCGGTGGTTTTACTGACTGCCACTTCCGCGCTGTCAGTGCTTGCTTTAGCCAGTTCAAGTGCCTGCGCAATGGCCTGCTCCAGTACTTTTCGCTGTTCTGCAACCTGAGTAGATACGTTCATCGACCTGCCGTCTAATCTTATGTGTGAATGATTTGAGTCTATCAGAGTCAGAGAACAATTTCGCAGTCACCCGATAAACTGGTAGGATTAGCCTCTTTTTTTTGGGAGCCCGGAAATGACCAAACAGCCCGATGAGTGGCTCGACGATGTGCCAGATAATGACGAAGAAGAAGATGAAGAGATTATCTGGGTCAGTAAGAGTGAAATTAAACGCGATGCAGAAGAGTTAAAGCGCCTGGGTGCCGAACTGGTTGATCTGGGTAAAAACTCGCTGGATAAAATCCCGCTGGATGAGCGCCTGCGTACCGAAGTTGAACTGGCACAGCGCATCAAGAAAGAGGGTCGCCGCCGTCAGCTGCAGCTGATCGGTAAACTGCTGCGCAGTATTGATGTGGAGCCGATCCGCGTTGCGCTGGATAAGCTCAATAATCGCCATAACCAGCAGGTTGCGCTGTTCCATAAACTGGAAATGCTGCGCGATCGTCTGATTGAACAGGGTGATGAAGCGATGGGCGACGTGATTGCGCTTTATCCCGATGCCGATCGTCAGCAGTTACGCAGCATGATCCGTAACGCGCAGAAAGAGAAAGCGGGCAGCAAGCCGCCGAAGTCTGCCCGTCAGATTTTCCAGTATCTGCGCGAACTGGCCGAAGCGAAGTAACGCCATGGCGGGCAGCCTCGCCCGCCTCCCGGCAGCGCATTTATCGATAGATATAGAGAATACCGGTGCGCAACCGCAGCTGGCGTTCGCTCGATGTCGCAGAACGTCCGATATCGCCAAAGGTGACGTAAGGCACCCAGACGCGATCGTTGCCAAGCGCATAATCGAACTGTAACTCCTGTTCGTAATCGTCATGTTTATTGGCAAAGAGTTTCGCATCCGCGTGCTTATACACCAGCTTATAGGTAGTGGTCAGCCGATCGCTTTTATTTCGCAGATAGAGATCAAAACGGTTGGCAGTACGATGCCGGTCAGTATCGCAATAATCAATACCGCCGGTGCGGCATTGATCGTCATGCGCATAATCGGTCAGCTCAAGACGATAAAGGCCACCGAGAGACCAGCGATCATTAAATTTATACCAGGGTGCCACACCAAATTTCCATTCAGTGCGCGAGGAGTTAAACTCTGGCTGAATAAAAGGCGACACTGTCCAGTTCCCCCAGTAATACGATTTCAGAAAGGTCACCTCCACCACATTTAACACGGTGTCGTTATAATATTTGTCTTTTGGATCGGCGCCGCCGGTTTTGAATTTGGTTTCGACGCCGAGAAACATATTGTCCGGCAGCGTGGTGCTCAGACCCAGCTTGTCGTAGTGCGTGCGGTCGCGAAGGCGGTACTCATGCCGGTAATCAACGGTGGCCGTGGCCAGCGCCGCAGCAGAACTGCATAACAACGCGGCGCCCAGCAAAAACGACAATGAATTATTATTTCCCATATGAACATCCTTATTAGTGGTAATCAGAGCAATGAATTATCCGAACTCATTCGTTTAACCCATAGTTAACTTATATTTAAAATCCTCATCAATATAAGATCGCGCATAAAGAGAATCTGTTATTTATTCCTTTAACTTTAACGCGTTAATTATTATTCCTCAGTCGCTACAGGGATGATGCTAGAAATAACCGGCGAGAGCGGCCTTTCTGTTTCAGACACTAATAAGAAAAATATGGCAACGGCAGGAAGAGTGAGTAGATCGAATTCAAAAATATGCGGGATTTATTGAGGGAATAATATTTCCGGAGATAATGCTTTTAAAAAAAAAGCGCCCGAAACGGGCGCCTGTGACATTATGCCAGCCTGTCCAGCAGCTTCTGGTGGATGCCACCAAACCCGCCGTTGCTCATGACCAGAATCGTGTCGCCTGGCTGAGCGGCTTTGGCCACCATTTCCACCAGGGTATCGATATCCGCGCTCCAGTGCGCAGGCGGAATGCACGCTTCTGCAACATCTGATACCTGCCACGGAATATGGTGCGGCTGGAACAGAAAGACCTCATCAGCACGCGCCAGCGACGGTGCCAGATCGTTCTTGCTGACGCCCATCTTCATGGTATTGGAGCGTGGCTCCAGCACAGCCAGGATACGCGCTCTGCCGCCAACTTTGCTGCGCAGGGCAGCCAGCGTCGCCAGAATCGCGGTCGGATGGTGGGCGAAGTCATCATAGACTTTGATGCTGTTCACTTCGCCGCGCAGCTCCAGCCGTCGACGCGCATTTATAAAGCTGTTCAGCGCCTGGCCTGCATCTTCCGGCTTCACACCCACATGGCGCGCGGCAGCAATCGCCATCAGCCCGTTGTGCATATTGTGTTCACCCACCAGCGCCCAGTTCACTTCCCCGACTTTTTCGCCGTCGAGCCAGATTTCCCAGTGAGACGCATCGTTGGTGAGCTTCTTCGCCTGCCAGCGCCCGTGCTCGCCCACGTTCTCCTGCTCGCTCCAGCAGCCCATTGCCATCACCTGTTTGAGGTTAGGATCATGTTCCGGCAGCAGGATCTTGCCCTGGCCCGGCACGATCCGCACCAGATGGTGGAACTGCTTCTGAATCGCCCGCAGATCGTCAAAGATATCGGCGTGATCAAACTCAAGATTATTGAGGATCAGCGTACGTGGGCAGTAATGGACAAACTTGGAACGCTTATCGAAAAACGCGCAGTCGTACTCATCCGCCTCAATCACGAAGAATGGACTTTTTCCTAATTTTGCTGAGACATCGAAGTTTCCGGGTACACCACCAATAATAAAGCCTGGCTCAAGGCCGCAGGCCTCAAGAATCCACGCTGCCATGCCGGCTGTGGTGGTTTTGCCGTGGGTTCCCGCGACCGCCAGCACCCAGCGATCGCGCAGCACGAAATCGTGCAGCCACTGCGGGCCAGAGAGGTAAGGAATGTTGCGTTCCAGCACCGCTTCCACGCAAGGATTACCCCGCGTCATCGCGTTGCCGATAATCACCAGGTCAGGCACCGGGTCAAGCTGACTGGCGTCGTAACCTTCTGTTAATTCAATACCTTGCTGTTCAAGCAGAGTACTCATAGGTGGGTAAACGTTGGCGTCTGACCCGGTCACCTGATGACCAAGTGAACGGGCCAGCATCGCCAGACCGCCCATAAAAGTGCCACAAATCCCGAGGATGTGAATGCGCATTACGTGATCCATTACTCAAAAGTTCGGCGCACAGTGTAACGCCGCTCGCAGATGGAAGAAACGGATTAGGACTATGGTTTTTGAAGTTCAATCGGCTAAACTGCGTACGCATCCGTTGGCAGACTGTTACGCGTGCTGCCACTCCATCGAAGATTCAGGGAATGTGTTATGAAAACGTTGGGCGAATTTATCGTCGAGAAGCAGCATGACTTTCCGCACGCTACAGGTGAACTGACAGCGCTGATTTCCGCTATTAAGCTGGGTGCCAAAATCATCCACCGCGATATCAACAAAGCCGGTTTAGTGGATATTCTGGGTGCCAGCGGCGTCGAGAATATTCAGGGTGAGCAGCAGATGAAACTTGATCTGTTTGCCAACGAGAAACTGAAGGCAGCACTGAAAGCACGCGGCATCGTCGCCGGTATCGCTTCTGAGGAAGAAGACGAGTTTGTGATCTTTGAAGGTGAAGAAAACGGTAAGTACGTGGTGTTAATGGATCCACTGGATGGTTCTTCTAACATTGACGTTAACGTTTCCGTCGGCACTATTTTCTCTATCTACCGCCGCGTCAGCGAGCCGGGTACGCCGGTTGTTGAAGCGGACTTCATGCAGCCAGGCAACAAGCAGGTCGCTGCCGGTTACGTGGTTTACGGCTCCTCCACCATGATGGTTTATACCACCGGTGCAGGCGTGCATGCGTTTACTTACGATCCGTCTCTGGGTGTGTTCTGCCTCAGCCACGAACGTATGACCTATCCACCAACGGGTTACACCTACTCCATTAACGAAGGTAACTACATTCGTTTCCCGCAGGGTGTGAAGAAATATCTGAAGTTCTGTCAGGAAGAGGATCTGCCAACGCACCGTCCTTATACCTCACGTTACATCGGATCGCTGGTCGCGGATTTCCATCGTAATCTGCTGAAAGGCGGCATCTACCTCTATCCAAGCACCGCCAGCCATCCTCAGGGTAAGCTGCGTCTGCTGTATGAGTGCAACCCGATGGCGTTCCTGGCAGAGCAGGCGGGCGGTAAAGCCAGCGACGGTCAGAAGCGTATTCTGGATATTCCACCGGTCACGCTGCACCAGCGCTGTCCGTTCTACTGCGGTAACGAGGCGATGGTGAACGACGTTGAGCGTTTCCTGGCCGAGTTCCCGGATTGCCGTCAGGGTTAATCCGGCAGGGGTATAAAAAGTCATATAAAAAGTAAGGGCGCGATTTTCGCGCCCTTGCTGTTTTTACGCCGTCTGCAACCTGAACTGCGCCATGGTTGCCTGAAGCTGATCGGACTGCGCTTCCAGCGACTGGGTCGCGGCGGTTGCCTGCTCCACCAGCGCCGCGTTCTGCTGCGCCGCCGCATCCATCTGTGTGACCGCCAGATTGACCTGCTCAATGCCACGGCTCTGTTCGTCGGAGGCCATCGAGATTTCTTTCATCAGTGCCGTTACGCGCATGACCTCACCAGAAATCTCATCCATGGTTTCCCCGGCCCGCGTCGCCATCTCGCTGCCCTCTTTGACCCGCGACTGTGAATCACTAATCAGCGTACGGATCTCTTTGGCCGCGTTAGCGCTGCGCTGTGCCAGCGTGCGCACTTCATTTGCCACCACCGCAAAGCCACGGCCCTGTTCGCCTGCGCGCGCCGCTTCAACGGCCGCGTTGAGCGCCAGGATATTGGTCTGGAAGGCGATACCATCAATCACGCCAAGAATGTCGCCGATACGATTGGCACTGTCGGTAATCTCATGCATTTTTTCCATCACATAGCAGACCACCTCCGCGCCGCGATCGGCAGTATCAGAGACCGCGTTAGCCAGCTGGTGCGCCTGCTGGGCGTTGCTGGCGTTAAGCCGCACGGTTGCCGTGAGCTGCTCCATGCTGGCGGCCGTCTGCTCCAGCGAGGCGGCGGACTCTTCGGTACGCTGCGACAGATTGACGTTGCCCGCGGCCAGTTCACGACTGCCGATGTCGATCTGCATACTCGCTTCGCGCACCTGACTCACCGAGGTACGCAACGACTGCTGCATCCCGGCGAGCGCATGATTAAGCCGCCCCAGCTCATTGTTGCCCGACGGTGGCAGCGCCTGCGAGAGGTCGCCCGCCGCGACCTGCTCAAGATGGAGAATGGCCAGGTTCAGCGGCTGCAGCAGCATCCGGCGCAGCAGTTGCCAGGCGAGCACCAGCAGCAGCAGTGTTAATACCACCGCCACGGCGATCAGGATTTTCATTTTGGTTTCGTTGTAGGCCGCCTGCGCCAGCTGGGCCTGGGTGATCTGATCGGCCAGCTGGCTGAAGTCCGTGACGGCCTTGTTGTAGCTGGCTGCCAGCGTCGCCAGGTTGCCTTCCAGCAACTGGTAATACTCGTCGGTATATTGCTTATCCAGGGCGTTCATCATCGGTTTGATGCCCTGGTCGAGATAGGCTTTGTAACTGGCCGAAACTGCATCAGCCAGCTTTTTGCCGTGCGCCGTCACCGTTCCGGCGTCTACAAAGCGCTTCAGGCTTTGCTGTGATGAGACCACATCCGCCTGCGACAGTTTTGTTACTGCCGCCCCCTCTTCCAGTAAACCAATTTCAATTTTACGCACCGCCAGCGCGGCGTTAGCGCGGGCCCGCATCAGATCGGCATTGCTCTGGTAAAGACTGTTCAGCTCGATCCCCTGAATGCGGTTGATCACATCCAGCGAGCGATTCCCTTTGTTAATTGCCACGATACCCATAAAACTCACCGCCAACAGCAGCAGTGTCATAAATGCCAGCAATGCCAGCAACCCCGTGCGAAGTGATAACTGTTTCATCCAGATAGTTTCCGTGTATGTGAAAAGGCAAATTTTCCAGCGGCCCTAAAACGGATGAAGTATCGGCAGTAACGGCGCGAAACTTTAACCCTGATTAGTGTTAACAACTTGATCATCACGGGAACATCCATCAAGCTAATCGCCGCTTATCCGTTATCCGGAGAAAAGAATGAAACCAGGATTACTTCTGATGCTGCTGTGCCTCAGCACGGCGGTGCTGGCAGAGGATCTGCCGACAGACGCCTCGCCCGATCGCTGCCTCAATGACGCCTCGACTACCCTTGCCATGAACCAGTGCTACGCTGCGGCCAATCGGGCCTGGGATCAGGAGATGAATAAGCAGTACAACAAACTGATGAAAACCCTCTCCGGCGAACCTAAAAACAAACTGCGTGCCGCGCAACGCGCCTGGATGAGCTACCGCGACAGCTGGCTTGAGGCGAGCCGCAGCCAGCTCAGTTCACAAGGCACGCTGGGCAGCGTTTCGCTGAGCGCTCAGAGCCTGAGCCTGGTGCGCAATCAGGCACTGATGTTGCAGTCACTTGGTAAAGGCAGCTGTGCTAACCCCGATGACTGCTGATCGATAACCGGCTTTAGCGCTGGCTGAAGTCAGCGCGCTCATTAACCTTCAGGGAGAAACCATGGCTGCTTACGCCTCGACCATCATTCTGATTTGCCTTGCCGTACTGAGTTATTTCGTTCACAACAACGCGGTCACGATTTCAATTCTGGTGCTGCTGGCGATTAAAATTACCCCGCTGGCACAGTTCTTCCCCTACGTAGAAAAACAGGGCATTACCTTAGGCATCATTATTCTTACGGTGGCGGTGATGGCCCCGCTGGCAAGCGGCTCACTGCCCGCCTCTGCGCTGATCAAGTCGTTTGCTAACTGGAAGTCGATTGTGGCGATTCTGGTGGGGATCTTTGTCGCCTGGCTGGGCGGCCGTGGCGTGAACTTTATGAGCGTCCAGCCTTCGGTGATTGGTGGTCTGCTGATTGGTACAGTGATTGGCGTGGCGTTCTTCCGAGGGGTGCCGGTAGGACCACTGATTGCCGCAGGCATTGTTTCGCTGTTTGTGGCGGCTAAGTAGCGTTTGGGCGCATTCCGAAACGCCAAAAAGGGGGCATACTTTCAGAGTCAGTTGGCTATAATAGCCGACACTCAACATACGACTACTGAAGGAATGCCAGATGAGTTTGAACCAGGTGCCAGCAGGTAAAGACCTGCCAGAAGATATCTACGTTGTCATTGAGATCCCAGCGAATGCTGATCCGATCAAATATGAAGTTGATAAAGAGTCTGGTGCCCTGTTTGTAGACCGTTTCATGTCTACCGCCATGTTCTATCCGTGCAACTACGGCTACATCAACCATACCCTTTCTCTGGATGGTGATCCGGTTGACGTACTGGTTCCGACCCCGTATCCACTGGTTCCAGGCTCAGTGATCCGCTGCCGTCCGGTTGGCGTGCTGAAAATGACCGACGAGTCTGGCGAAGATGCCAAACTGGTTGCCGTTCCGCACACCAAACTCTCTAAAGAGTACGATCACATCAAAGATGTGAACGACCTGCCAGAACTGCTGCGTGCACAGATCACCCACTTCTTTGAGCACTACAAAGATCTGGAAAAAGGCAAATGGGTGAAAGTGGATGGCTGGGATAATGCCGAAGCCGCTAAAGCTGAAATCATCTCCTCTTACGAGCGCGCACAGAAGAAGTAATTCTGCTGCCGGTTTGTGAGTCGAAAAAAAAAACACCGTCCGGATGGACGGTGTTTTTGTTCAGGCCTCTGGCTCCTCATCGCGCTTCAGCCAGTCACCACTCATGATGCGCTGGCGTCCTGCCACTGAGCGTTGATAGACATAAAGCCATGCACTGCCAAACGGCGTCTGAGTCAGATAACGTTTGTACTCTCCCCCTTTGGTGCGAAGCGCATCCAGCTCCGCAAGGGTTGAGGCATCAATGCGGTACACCTCACAATGTACCGCTCCATTGCCCTCAATCACGCCGGGATAATGGCCCAGACTGTAAAGCTCAAAGCCTTCAATCTGGTGATCACCCAGCCACTGCGCATTCGTCATCCAGTGACTGTTTCCCTGTTTGCGCCGTAAACTGCCGTAGACAATTATTCGCATTGCTAAAACTCAAACTGATAGAGCAAATCGAGAGCCTGATCCACACCGGACACGGCTTCCAGATAGAGTTTAGGCATCAGGCGGTAACGCAAGGTTAACGTCGCCAGTGAATCAAATATGCCAACACCGTATTTTACCTGCAGACCCGGTAGCACATAGCCGCTGACCTGCACCTGCTGGCTGTCGCCAACACCGGCAGTATCAACAGCGAGATTGCTGACACCGAATGTCTCCCCGATTTTACCCACAACCTGCCCACTTTGTGCAACCCCTAAGCCAACAAGTGCTGAAGTGAGGGCGTTACTGTCGCCATCGCTGCCCAATCCCTGACCGCGCAGCAGATAGGAAAGCGCTTCCTGTTGCGACATCGCCGGATCGGAGAAGACTTCCGCTTTTGGCTCATCCGCCAGGCCAGTGACGCGCAGACCCGCGGTGACGCCATCCTCGGTAGCATCCGGGTTACGGATGGCTTCCAGGTTGACGTAAGGCTGATCCGGCGGACCGGCAAACTGCAGCTCGCCTTTACGTACGATCAGATCCTGACCATAAGCGTGGAAGCGACCGGACGGAATGTTGATCTGACCGTTCAGGCCGAGTCCTGACTTATCCTGCACCATTTTCAGATCGCCATTCAGCTTCGCTTTCAGGCCAAACGCAGAGAGTCGCACATCGTTGCCGACGTGGATCACCAGATTGCTGTTAATCGGAATCGCGGCGGTTTGCGGTGCAATCGGCTTCAGCTGTTTATCCAGCAACACCTCATCCGACGAAACGCCGGTGGCGCTTTCCGGCACTTCCTGCACCGTGATGCGCGCCCATGGAATATCGACCCGGCCATCAAGGTTAAAGGCAGCTGGCGTCGCTTCAAACACCAGATCCGGCGAGACATCCATGCGCACCATCGGCGGCACGGTCACGCGAACCCGGCTGCCCTGCGCCGCAATGCGCGCACGCCAGTTGTCGAGCTGGCTCCAGTCTGCGTTACCGCTGAGGTTGATATTGCCCTGCCCGGTCTGCACCAGCCCGTTCAGGGTGGAGCTCATGCCGTTAAACACCAGATTCAGGTTGGCACTGGTCAGGTCAACCGGCATAAAGTTGCCATCCACATCCACACCCGTCAGGCCAAGCTGACCAAATACCTGCGGCTGCTGCACGCTGCCGCCCAGGCGCAGGCTGCTGTTCAGGCTGCCTTTGATCTTCTCGCCCTGCATCAGTGCCGGATTGAGCATCGCCAGCGAGACATTGCGGATGTTGACGTTACCGCCCAGCGTGCGACGGTTTTGCGGATCGTCGATCTGCACGTTGCCATCCAGCTGACCGTTATTGGCGATGCGGATCAGCCAGTCGAGCTGGGCGCGCCCGTTTCGCAGCGCGGCATTGAGGTTCAGCGTGTCAAAGGCGATCGGCAGATTGTTGCCCTGCACATCCTGCACCACTTTCACGCCGTTGCCCTTCAGCGCCACGGTACCGGTCGGCAGGCTGCCATCGGCAGTCCAGTTGACGCGCACGTCGCCGCTGAACAGGCCGCTAAGCTGAGTCGCATCCGGCATAAACGGCTTCACCATCGCCAGGTCAAAGCGATTCAGCACCACATGCGCCTTGCCTGCCGGGCCCGCTTCAACCGGCTCCGGCACACAAATTTGCGCATTGGGGTTCTGCCAGCAGTGTGGGCCGATGGTGGCCGTCTGGCGGCTGTTCAGATAGTCGATGGCCATGGCGCGGGTCAGACGCCACTCACCGACTGGCGTATCAAAGTGGGTGTCGTTCAGCGACCCTTTCCAGCGCTCCGTCTGGCGATCAAAGCTGCCGTTCAGCGCCAGCTGGCCAGAGACCGGTTTGCCCTGCACATTGAGCTTCAGCTGATGCTGATGCTCATTGCCGTCCGCGTTCAGCGTCAGCAGGCTGATGTTCAGCGCATCCTGCTTCAGCTGCTCGACGCGCAGTTGCAGTTTACCCGCCACCTGCTCGCCGGAACGGACGTCGCCATTCAGGGTGACGCGATTGATCTGCATCTGCTGCCAGCGCAGACCACGGGCATTAAGATCGGCCAGCAGCTGCGGTGCCTTCAGGGTACCCCGCGCTTTTATTGTGCCGTTGATGACGCCGCCCAGACCCGGCAGCGCATTGTCGAGCTGGGGTGCGTCGATACTGGCATCGAGATCCAGACTGTCGCCCAGCGCGCCTTTAACATCCAGATGGTTGCGTCCCAGCGCCAGCTTAATGCCCGGCACCGTCCACTGGTTGTAGCTGTTACCGGTCAGGGAGCCATCAGCGGTCACGGCGTTCTGTTTCACATTGCCTTTCAGCTGTAGCTGCGGCACGCTCAGTTGCCAGCTGCCACCATACAGACTGCCGCGGGTGGTGATTTTGCCATCCAGCCTTGCTGGCCAGTCGGGATACTGTTTAGCGGTATTAATTCCCGCCAGCGTCAGCTCACTGCGCCAGCTTATCGCCTTGCTCCAGTCCACCAGCGCGGTGAGATCGATATTGCCCTGCAGCGCAGCCACGCGCAGGCGGTCGAGGCTGAACTGCTCAACGTTGCCTTTACCCGTCAGCGAGATCGTCGCCGGTGGTACAGATTCACCCTTCACGGCAGTCTGCAGCGACATCA
Organism: Pantoea sp. BJFS-204; assembly: GCF_049310725.1. Lineage (NCBI taxonomy): Bacteria > Pseudomonadati > Pseudomonadota > Gammaproteobacteria > Enterobacterales > Erwiniaceae > Pantoea > Pantoea sp. BJFS-204. The sequence goes on from NZ_JBMOWE010000003.1 coordinate 373,890, forward strand.
CATAGTCGGTGGCTTTGCCTTTGAACTGATAGTCCAGGTTATCCGCCTGATACGCTACCGGACCGGTCAGCGGCCAGCGTAACTGCGGACTGGTCAGCTTCAGTGACAGCGGCAGTCCCGCCACCGCCAGCTGGGTCGTGGCGTCCAGCTGCGCATTCACCGGACCGGAGAAGTTCAGCCCCATCTTCAGCTCGTCGCGCATCGCGCCATTAAGTTTCAGCGCGAGCTTTTCGCCTTTAATCGGATCGGTATTCACTGTGCCGTTAAGGGAGAAATCGACAGGCCAGTTATCCGCCAGCGTCGCCTGACCGCTACCCTTCAGGTTGCCGAGGTTCGAGTCCACCTCCAGCGTGCTGAGCTGCATCTGACGATCGGCGGTTCTGGCTTTCAGCAGCAACCGGCTGACGGAAATATCGGTGTCGCCGGTAATGCGCAGCTGTTCACCCAGAATCTGCTGCACCTCAATATCCAGCGGCAGACGGAAATCAGGCATCTCAGGCAGAAGGGGTTGCGCAAACATCGCCTGCAGCGTTTCACCCAGCGGTTTTTCAGCGGGATGTGGCTGCTGGACTTTCGGCTCCACCACCTCGTCATTGACCACTTTCGCCGCTTTCGGCAGCGCAATCAGCAGGCTTTGAATATGGGTCGGGTTCAGCGTCAGCGCACGATCCTGCCACTGCAGGCCGGTGGTGAAGTCGAGCAGCGATATTGCGGTGTCATCAACTTTGACATTGATATTGTGCAGGCCAAAGTGACGCAGCGTGATGGGGTATGGCGTGCTGAGGTTAGTGTTGCCACTCTCCTCTTCCGGCGCTGGTGCCGCAGGCGTCATTTTCTTGCTGTCGACCACCACGCTGATATCGCGCAGGGAGACATCGTTAACGCACACGGAGGAGTGCAGCAGGCAGTTGAGATCCACCGCCAGATGAATTTGCCCGGCATCGACGCTGACCCCAGGCATTTCGTAACGCAGACCGTTAAGGGTCAGGTTACGCCAGCCCCCATCGACCTGCTTGATTGACAGGCCCGGCACCCAGCGCGACGCACCTTTCAGCACTAAATGCAGCCCAGGCGTGGTACCGATTAAAAATGCCACCCCACCCAACAGCACGACCAGAAAGATCAGAATGCCGATCAGGACCTTTTTCCACAGCTTCATAGTTCTGGCCCCAGCCCTACGTAAAATTGTAATCCATGCTCTTCGTCATCCCCGATGGGTCTGGCGATATCAAATTTGATTGGGCCAACCGGTGAAGACCAGCGCACGCCGACGCCCGCACCGGTTTTGACGTTACTTTGCTTGATGTCGTTAACCGCTTCGCCCGAGTCGACAAACACCGCGCCCCACCATTTCCCGGTGACGTTGTACTGATATTCCAGCGATCCGGTGGCGAGTTTTGACGCACCGGTGAGTTTGCCGTCATCATCGCGCGGTGAAATGTTTTTATATTTGTAGCCACGAATACTGCGGTCACCACCGGCAAAGAAGCGCAGATCCGGCGGCACTTTTTCGAAGTCGTTGGTTTCGATCCAGCCCAGATTGCCGCGCGCCACAAAGCGATGACTGTCGCCAAGGGTACGGATCCAGACGTTTTGCGCCTGCAGGATCAGGAAGTCGACGTCTGAACCCCAGGTGGTATCAGAGACGTCTGCCGAATAGCGCTGTGAATCGCCCCATGTCGGCATCAGGCCGCCACGGGAACGGGTACGGTTTACGCTGACGCCGGGATAGAGCAGCATAGTGGTGTTGGTCACGCTGCCCTGAGTAAAGTGATCCAGGCTCCAGCGCAGGTTGACCGCCTTCTGCCAGCCGCTGCTGCTGTCCCAGTTGCGCGACATCGCAAGCGTCGTGGTATCCGCTTTGGTGTCGTTGAGGTCGGTGCGCTTCAGGCCGCCGGAGAAGGTGTAGTACTGCTCAAGCGGGCTTTTCAGCAGCGGCACTTTGTAGCTGAGATCGACCTGCTGTTCCGGCGCGGAAACGTAGGCGCTGGCCGCCAGGCTGTGGCCGCTGTCGTTGATCCACGGTTTTTTCCAGGTCCCTTTCAGGCGCGGACCGACGTCTGTGGAATAGCCGACGCCGGTTTCAATGGTGTTTTCGGTGCGGGGTGACATTACTGCGCTCAGCGGCAGCACTTTGGTCTGTCGTCCCTTGCTGAATTCCGGCGCGACCACCACCGAATTAAACCAGCCGGTAGCGGAGAGGCGGCGATTCAGCTCGGCTAAATCGCGGGAGCTGTAGTAGTCCCCCTCTTTAAACGGCACCAGGTTTTGCAGGTACTCTTCGCGAATTTGCGATCCCTGGAAAGTAACGTCGCCGAAGCGATAGCGTTCGCCACTGTCGTAGTCGATATCCCAGAACGCTTCACGCCGCTCAACCGAGACACCAAGCTGGCTTTTTTTAAACGTGCCGTCGAAATAGCCGTTACGCAGTGCGAGATTAGAGAAGCCGCTTTTGAATTTGTCATATTGCCCGTGGTTAAGCTGGCTGCCCACTTCAGGGCGTCCCTGCTTCACCCAGGCTTTGTAATCCGCGTCATTGCGCGCATCACCTTCGACCACAATCGTGCTGCCGCCGATTTTTACCGGTTCACCAGGCGTTACGTGTGCCACTAATACCGGTCGTCCACCCTGCGCAGGCGCGGGGCGGGATTCGAAATCGATGGTGGGCTCGTAATAACCGAGCGCGCGCAGCCCCTCTTTTATCGCAACAGAAACGCGCGCGCGAAAGCGGCCATCATTAGAGACCTCATCGCTGCCGATGGTGGACAGACGCGCTCTGACATTCTTTTGCAGATCCCCGGATAAGCCGTCTACCTGTAATCGCACTGTCGCCGCCTCAAGGGCGGGCGCGGCAAGCAGCAGGCCAGCCATGCAATAAACATAAAATCGTGGCACCTGTACTCCTGTTAATCATGCCGGCCCCTTTTCCGCGGGGCGCTTATTAATCTTCTTTGCCCGCACTACCGCAACGGCAACATCCTCATCATAGCCGCACTTTATGGCAAACGGCGGAGCAACTCTGACATCTAAGTCAAATAACGGGGCTATTGTCGGTAAATGGGGTGAGCGATACAACTCCTGCGGGTCGGAATGATCAGTCCGATATGACTCACTCAGATAAATCCGAGTCTGTAACCGGCCGCTCTGGCTGCTAATGCGCCCTTAAGCAGCGGTTTGCCCTCTGGCGGCGCAATGAGCGCTCCTGCTATAATCGGCCACCACAGGCATGCCGCCTGTTTTCATTTCTGCCCCGACATGTCGTTTGTTGTCGAACTGGCGCAGACATTTTTGGCACGGATAGCTTTGTTTCACGGATAAACCAACTCTGTTTGCGCTTACCCACGCTGCCCAGGCCAAAAATGACAAGTGGATAACCCTTTGGATCTCATATGTTAGATAGCTTACTTGTCATTCTGTTACTGATCGTAATCAGTGCCTTTTTCTCTCTGTCGGAGATCTCGCTGGCGGCCGCCCGTAAGATCAAACTGAAACTGCTGGCCGATGAAGGCAACGTAAATGCGCAGCGCGTGCTGAAAATGCAGGAAACGCCGGGCATGTTCTTCACCGTGGTGCAGATTGGCCTCAACGCCGTCGCCATCCTGGGGGGTATTGTTGGCGATGCGGCGTTTTCGCCGGTTTTCAGCGGCCTGTTTAACCGGTTTGTCTCGCCGGAACTGGCGGAGCAGCTCAGCTTTATCTGCTCCTTCACCATCGTCACCAGCCTGTTTATCCTGTTTGCTGACTTAACCCCAAAGCGGGTCGGCATGGTCGCACCGGAAACCATCGCGCTGCGCATCATCAACCCGATGCGTTTCTGCCTGCTGATAATGCGTCCGTTGGTGTTTCTGTTTAATGGCCTGGCTAACGTCTTCTTCCGTATTTTCAAGCTGCCGATGGTGCGTAAAGATGACATCACCTCCGACGATATCTACGCGGTGGTTGAAGCGGGTGCGCTGGCTGGCGTGCTGCGTAAGCAAGAGCACGAGCTGATTGAAAACGTGTTTGAGCTGGAGTCACGTACTGTTCCCTCCTCCATGACCTCACGTGAGAATATTGTCTGGTTTGATCTGCACGAAGATGAGACCAGCCTCAAAACCAAAATCGCCCAGCATCCTCACTCGAAGTTTCTGGTCTGCAGCGGCGATATCGACCATATCGTTGGCTATGTCGACTCCAAAGAGCTGCTGCTGCGCGTGCTGGGTAATCAGAGCATGGCGCTGAACAGCGGCCTGCAGATTCGCTCGGCGCTGATCGTGCCGGACACGCTGACCCTCTCTGAAGCACTGGAAAGTTTTAAAACCGCCGGAGAAGATTTCGCGGTGATCATGAACGAATATGCGCTGGTTGTGGGCATTATTACCCTGAATGATGTAATGACCACGCTGATGGGCGATCTGGTTGGCCAGGGTATGGAAGAGCAGATTGTGGCGCGCGATGAGAATTCATGGCTGGTTGAAGGCGGTACGCCGATTGATGACGTGATGCGCGTGCTGGACATTGATGATTTCCCGCAGTCAGGCAACTACGAAACCATCGGCGGCTTTATGATGTATATGTTGCGTAAGATTCCGAAGCGTACCGATTTTGTGAAGTTTGCTGGCTACAAGTTCGAGGTAGTGGATATTGATAGCTATCGCATCGATCAGTTGCTGGTCACCCGCATCGATGAACGACCGCCGGTGCTGAGCATGACAAAAAGCGAAGAAGAGTAGAATGACCAGCAGTCTGGACATGGACAGCGCGGAACAACCGGAATGTGACGTAGTCTGTGAGAATTGTTGGCACTGCTCAGGTTCAGAGTGACAAATAAAATGGCCTGACTGGCCAGACACTAAGGGCGCCATCGGCGCCCTTATGATTAGTTGAACTCAAGTTTGAGACGAACGACCTGGCGGTTAATTTCTGACATCACGCTCAGGTGCTGTTTGTCTTTGACGCGCGGGATTAATACTTTCCCTTTGTCGAACTCGAACGCGCCGACGTCCTTGATATACAACCTTCCTTTGAACAGCGTTTTTACATATTTCGCTATTTGTAGCGGATTATAGCGCTGGAAGATCTTCATACTGACTAACTCCTGTACATTTTTAAGCACGCTTCGCCGTTTCCAAATTTGGTTCCAGCCCATGAAGCGCGAATTCGCGATAACTATAGAACACTCAAACCTACTAATGTTCCTAAAAGTGATTTTTTTTACTGAATTGACACATCATTACAGAACACTCTGTTATCAGGCTCACACAACACAGTATAAACCTTCGTTGGTTAAGGAATTGTGGCGGCCATAACAAACCTGACACCTTTCCAGGACAGGCGCATCATCCCTGCTTACTATTGCAGTAAAATGACTAACTGGTCTGATCACTCAAGGAAATAGCAATGCGAATAATTCTGGCAGCTGTAGCGTTGTCTTTACTGATACCGGCAAGCGTGATGGCTCATGACCTCAGGCAGGATATGCGGGTACCGGCCGTTGGCGTGAACGACAAAGGCGAGCTGTTATTGCAGCAGGATAAGTTTAGCTACAAAAACTGGAATAGCGCGCAGCTCGGCGGAAAAGTTCGCGTGGTTCAGCACATCGCGGGTCGCTCATCCGCTAAAGAGATGAATGCCGCATTGATCGAGGCGATTAAGGCCACGAAGCTGCCGCATGATCGCTATCAGACCACCACCATCGTGAATACAGATGATGCCATTCCCGGTACGGGCATGTTTGTGCGCAGCAGCGTCGAGACTAACAAGCAGCAATATCCGTGGTCGCAGTTTGTTGTCGACAGCAAGGGCAATGTGCAGCATGCCTGGCAGTTACAGCCGGGCGGTTCCGCCATTGTGGTGCTGGATAAGCAGGGTAAGGTGAAATTTGTGAAGGATGGATCGCTGACGCAGGATGAAGTGACAAAAGTGATTACGCTGGTCACCTCCCTGCTGAAGGATTAATCGCTGAAGCCCCGGTGGGAAGAGCATCGCCCGCCGGGGTTTCAGCCTTCAGCAGGCTCAGCGCTCAGACAGCGTTAAAACAGTGAAACGCGGAAGCCAGGATTAAGGAAGGATTCGCGCGGCGCGTAGTCCAGAGTTTTACCCTGCCAGTCGTGCACATGCGCGCCCGCCGCCATCGCCACGGCATGGCCCGCGCCGGTATCCCAGATGTTGGTGGGTCCGAAACGGGGATAGAGCTGGGCTTTTCCTTCTGCCACCAGGCAGAATTTCAGTGAGGATCCGGTCGCGACGGTCTGATGTTCACCTAACTGCTTCAGGTACTCTTTCATCTCATCGTCGTCACCATGTGAACGGCTCACCACCACCAGCGGAGGACGCGCATCACGGACATGAATCTGTTCACGCTGACCGCCCTCCTCTTTCCACGCTTTGCCGTCTGCAGCGGAGTACATCACGCCCAGCACCGGCGCATAGACTACGCCCATTACCGGCTTGCCCGCTTCGATCAGCGCAATATTAACGGTAAATTCGCCGTTACGCTTGATGAACTCTTTGGTGCCATCCAGCGGATCGACCAGCCAGTAGCGCTGCCAGTGCTGACGCACTTCCCAGGCTGGCGGATCTTCTTCTGACAGCACGGGGAGATCAGGCGTTAACTTTTTGAGGCCCGCGAGGATCACCTCGTGTGCAGCGATATCCGCAGCGGTCACCGGCGAATCATCCGATTTGTGAGAAACGTCAAGCGGCGCGGCACCGTTATAGACCTGCATAATCGCGTCGCCTGCTTCGCGTGCCAGTTGGCAGATTTGCTCTAACATTTTTCACCTCATTGTGTCTGTCTGCTGCAGGATCAGCTCATCGTCAGATAGTGACATTTTAGCAGTTCCGCCTGAAGTACCCATTTACAGGCACTTTGGCGATTCAATTTATAGATATATCAATATCATAGTTACCCATTTATCGCCACGCCTGTGCCGCTACGCCTCCATCGTTTAAGAATCCGTCGCTGACCGATGCGCCAAAACGTTATACCCATCACGATTTAAAATGACTATCTGTCATGCTTTTACATTATTTTGAGATCCTTATTTATTTTGCAGCAGGAGCAAGCATGTTTAAGCCCGGAATGATGTTACTGGCACTGAGCGTTTCCGTCGCCACCCAGGCGGCGACGGTGGATTTGCGGATACTGGAAACCACCGATCTGCACAGCAATATGATGGATTTCGACTATTACAAAGACACGCCAACCGAGAAGTTTGGTTTGGTGCGAACCGCCACGCTGATCCACGCCGCACGCCAGGAGGTGAAAAACAGCCTGCTGGTCGATAACGGCGACATCATTCAGGGCAGCCCGCTGGGTGACTACATGGCGGCCAAAGGATTACGTGAGGGCGAGATCCATCCGGTCTACAAGGCGCTCAACACGCTGGATTACAGCGTCGGTAACCTCGGTAATCATGAATTCAATTATGGCCTGCCCTACCTGAAAAAAGCGCTGGCGGGCGCACGCTTTCCCTATGTGAACGCCAACGTGATTGATGTGAAGAGCGGCAAACCGCTGTTTACCCCATACCTCATCAAATCCACTACGGTGGTTGATCGTGAGGGCAAAACGCAGACCCTGAAGATAGGTTATATCGGCTTTGTGCCGCCGCAGATCATGGTGTGGGATAAAGCCAACCTGCAGGGCAAGGTACGCGTCGATGACATCACCGAAACGGCTCGCCGCTACGTGCCTGAGATGCGCGCGCAGGGCGCCGATCTGATTATCGCTATTCCCCACTCCGGCCTGAGCAGCGAGCCGTATCACACGATGGCGGAGAACTCGGTTTACTATCTCAGCCAGGTGGAAGGCATTAACGCCATCCTGTTTGGTCATGCGCATGCGGTCTTCCCCGGCAAGGAGTTTGCTGACATCAAGGGTGCAGATATCGCCAACGGCACCCTGAACGGTATTCCGGCGGTGATGCCAGGCATGTGGGGCGATCACCTTGGCGTGGTTGACCTGGTGCTGAACAATGAGGGCGGACGCTGGCAGGTGAGCAGCGGCAAAGCACAGGCGCGGCCAATCTACGATACCGCAGCGAAGAAATCGCTGGCGGCAGAGGATCCGGCGCTGGTGAAGGTACTGGCTGACGATCACCGCGCCACGCGGGAGTTTGTGGCGAAGCCCATCGGCAAGTCCGCCGATGTGATGTACAGCTACTTGTCGCTGGTACAGGACGATCCGACGGTACAGATCGTCAATAATGCCCAGCGCGCCTACGTGGAGCATTTCATTCAGGGCGATCCGGATCTGGGCCGTCTGCCGGTGCTCTCTGCTGCTGCGCCGTTTAAAGCGGGCGGACGTAAAAACGATCCGGCCAGCTATGTCGAAGTGGAGAAAGGCGCGCTGACCTTCCGTAACGCGGCCGATCTCTATCTTTATCCCAATACCCTGGTGGTCATGAAAGTCACCGGTGCGCAGGTAAAAGAGTGGCTGGAGTGCTCAGCGGGCCAGTTTAATCAGATCGATCCCCACAGCACGAAAACGCAGTCGCTGATCAACTGGGATTTCCGCACCTATAACTTTGATGTGATTGACGGGGTTAATTATCAGATTGATGTGACCCAGCCCGCACGCTACGACGCAGAGTGTCAGTTGATCCATCCTGAGGCCTCACGTATTCGTCAGCTTAGCTGGCAGGGTAAACCCGTCGATCCACAGGCGACCTTCCTGGTGGCGACCAATAACTATCGCGCTTACGGCGGCAAGTTTGCCGGCACCGGAGATAAATACATTGCCTTTGCCTCGCCGGATGAGAACCGTTCCGTGGTTGCAGCCTACATCAGCGCGGAAACCAAAGCGCACGGTGAAGTTCAGCCGAAGGCGGACAATAACTGGCGGCTGGCACCGATTACCTCATCCACCCCACTCGACATTCAGTTTGAAACGGCACCGGGTGATAGAGCGACCGGGTTTATTAAGCAACATGCGCAATATCCGCTTCAGCCCAAAGGGACAGATGCGATCGGCTTTGCTCTGTGGCAGGTGAATTTACAGCAGAAATAAAGCGGGAGAAAACGCTGCAACCGGAGTGGTTGCAGCGTCCGGAATTACAGAATTTCCAGCAGTTCGACTTCGAAGATCAGGGTGCTGAATGGTGGGATAGAGGCACCCGCACCGCGCTCGCCATACGCGAGGTTCTGTGGGATAACCAGTTCCCATTTTGAGCCAACCGGCATCAGGGTCAGCGCTTCAATCCAGCCTGGGATCACGCCGCTTACCGGGAATTCCGCCGGTTCGCCACGGGCAACAGAGCTGTCGAATACGCTGCCGTCGATCAGTTTACCGGTGTAGTGAACGCGTACGCGATCCTGACGTGATGGGATTGGACCTTCGCCCTGCGTAATCACGCTGAACTGCAGACCTGATTCGGTGCTGCTCACGCCTTCACGCTGCGCATGTTCCTGCAGGAACGCCTGACCTTCTGCGGCCATGGCTTCGGTGCGCTCACGACGCACGCCTTCAGCGCGTTCATGCACTTCACGCAGTGCGCGATGAACCACATCAACCGGTACGGCCGGCGAGTTCCCTTCCAGCGCGTCGCGCAGACCCGCGAGCAGTGCTTCTGGTTGCAGACCCTGCAGACCAGATTCCAGCAACTGCTGGCCAACCTGTAAACCAATACCGTAACTTGCTTGTGCTTCGACGCTGTCGAAAGAAGGGGTAGTCATCTTCGTTCCTTTCACTCTCGGATAAATTCGAACGGGCAGCATAGCAGCGCAGGCCGCTGGCGTAAAATGCCCTGCATCGCAGATGACTTTTGCCGGGGAAAGAGAAACAATAGAGCCGTCAATTTTATCAATGCTGGCAGGCACTTCGCGCCGGTATTGCCCATACTATAACTATCGGGGGGGATCACCCCCTCTGTAGCACACGAATAAGAGAGCAAACATGGGCCAGATAGCCCCACGACGCCGCAGGATGCGTGCAAAACATCTTGTATCCCGGCTGCAGACCTGGCTGGCCGCACGCAGGCTAAAGCAGCCTGCCGGAGAGGAGGAACCCCGAATGGCTTCAGACACGTCATCCCGCCTGCCGACATGGCTTCAGCGTATCTGGCATTTTACCGACCACATTCGCTGGATGGACCCGCTGCCTGCGCCGCACCGCCGTGGCATTGTGGCCGCACTGCTGGTGATGCTGGTGGCGTTTCTCTGGCCCGCCAGCACGCTGCGCTATCCGGTCGAGCAGCCGGTCGCACCCCAGACGGAGAAAGAGGTGCCGATGCAGGCGGATATTTATGAGAACAACAGTAGCCGCCAGCCGTCATCCTCACCGTCTCAGCAGACGCCAAAAGCCGATTCTCAGGGCGAGTGGCGCAATCTGACCATCGCTTCCGGTCAGACGCTGGCGCAGCTGTTTCGTGATAATAGTCTGCCGGTCAATGATGTTTTTGCGATGGCGCGGGTGGAAGGCAGCGATCAGCCACTCAGCTCACTGAAAAGTGGTCAGCAGGTAAAAATCCGTCAGGATGCGCAGGGGGCTGTAACAGGTCTGACGGTGGAGGGCGCAAACGGTCCGGTGCTGTTTACACGTCAGCCAGACGGCAGCTTTATTCGCGCGCAGTAACGTGAACAGCGGCGATTGAAAGGCACAAAAACAAAAACGCCGGCACAGGGCCGGCGTTTGTGTCGTGCTCAGTTAATAAAGATTAACCAGCAACTACTTTCACGTTCAGTTTCGCGAATACTTCGCTGTGAACCTGGAAGCTTACTTCATGCTCACCGGTAGTGCGCAGAACGCCGTTCGGCAGACGAACTTCGCTCTTAGCCACTTCAACGCCAGCTGCAGTCACTGCATCAGCGATGTCGCGGGCACCGATTGAACCGAACAGTTTACCTTCATCGCCCGCTTTAGACGTGATGGTTACAGTGCCCAGTTCATTGATTTTCTCAGCGCGTGCAGTTGCTGCAGACTGAACGTCAGCCAGTTTGGCTTCCAGTTCAGCACGGCGTGCTTCGAAGAACTCAACGTTTTTCTTAGTAGCAGGAACAGCTTTGCCCTGTGGTACCAGGAAGTTACGAGCGTAGCCCGCTTTAACGTTAACCTGATCACCCAGGGTGCCAAGGTTTGCTACTTTATCAAGCAGAATAACTTGCATTACCTTATCCTCTTAAAGTCGTTAATGGACAGTTGCCGATTACTGATGACGATCAGTGTACGGCAGCAGAGACAGGTAACGCGCACGCTTGATGCAGCGAGCCAACTGACGCTGGTATTTTGCACGAGTACCGGTGATACGGCTCGGGACAATTTTACCGCTTTCGGTAATGTAGTTTTTCAACGTTGCGATGTCTTTGTAATCGATCTCAACAACGCCTTCCGCGGTGAAACGGCAGAACTTGCGACGACGGAAATAACGTGCCATTAGGCTAGTCTCCAGAATCTATCAATTCAATCTGCTCGGCATGGAACACCACTTTGCTCTGGCCATTTCGTGCCTGATGGCAACTAATGAAACCGTCGAGTGTGAGTTGCGTGCCGACCGTTATATGTTGAGTAATCACCTGATGGGCGCTGCCGCTGATAATAACCGGCATACGACACCAAGCTTGCCGGTGAAACCCGGCCTCCTCCTGCACTGAGCGGTGCTCAAGCACGAACTGACAGTGAGGAATTCCTGACGGGCTAACTCTTCGAACCGGCGTCTTGCACACAGTGCCAGACAGGCGAAGTCGATTAACCGTCACGATGGATTACTCTTCAGAATCCCCAGCATCTGACTCATCAGCGGATTCGTTAGCAAAATCTTCGCGACGATCACGACGCTCATCTTTCGCTTTAACCATCGGCGATGCTTCAGTTACCGCGTTTTTAACGCGCATAACCATGCTACGGATAACGGCGTCGTTGAAGCGGAAGTTCGTTTCCAGCTCATCGATCGCTTCCTGCGGCGCTTCAACGTTCATCAGAACGTAATGCGCTTTGTGCAGTTTATTGATCGGGTAAGCCAGCTGACGGCGGCCCCAGTCTTCCAGACGGTGAATCGTGCCTTCTGCACCAGTGATAGCACCAGTGTAACGCTCGATCATGCCAGGAACCTGTTCGCTCTGGTCAGGATGAACCATAAATACGATTTCGTAATGACGCATCGAAATTGCTCCTTACGGATTATTCAGCCTCCTGTCGGGGTCAACCGCGGCCCATGGAAGCAAGGAACGTTATAGGCTGTGTCCCACAAAGGTTCGTTGTGACGAGCGTTTGTGGGACACAGCCTGAGAATGCGGCTGAAAAATTGACGCGTAATCATACTGGCGGCGACGGCTAAACTCAAGCGCACATTTCAACAAATGCCATCCGGCGTGCCATATACGGTAGCTTTTCGTGCTAATCATGTGAATACAGCGCGTTAAGCGGGAAAGGTTCAAAAAAGCTGATAAAGAGCTTCAGGCGGACGATCTGGCGATAATGTGCACAGTCGCTAAACTTAATGCAGACGTTACGGTTTGGCTTATCGGCGTCTAACAGAGTGTGTTCCCTGAAGTGAGGAGTCGGGCATGAAAACGTTCGTCATCGCCACTTTACTGGGTCTCTTCCTGTCTCCACCCGCTCTTGCCAGCAATGCTGACTGTGCGCAGCAGATAAGAAGTCACAGCAGCGAAGCGGCATCGGGTTATATCTATGTTAATCGGCTGGATGCGCCACAAAAGAACCCGGTCAACGCGCCTGCCAGAGCAGCAGAAAAATCGTCTGCGCACTGGTAAGTGCTGGTAAATTTACGGGCGGCAGATCCACTCTCCGCCCGCTCATTTTTATAGCTGCTGTTTAAAAAAGCTGACCAGCGCCGTCAATGCTGATGGCGTGATCTTATGTCCAATCTGTTTTTCAGACAGCGAAGTCAGATGCTGCGCCAGCCCGTTGTCACGCAGCGCCCTCTCCAGCCGGACGCTCTCCGCCCAGGGCACCACCTCATCCGCCTCACCATGCCACAACAGCAGCGGACGGTTTGCCAGGGCCTCCAGCCGGTTGCAGGGATCGTAGTCGGCCAGCGGTGCCATGCGGGCAGCAAACTGCGCTTGCTGCTCAGGCGTGTCGGCCACCAGCGGCGGAAACAGCGACTGACTGAGCTGCATAAAATAGCCCGATCCCATCAGGCAGGCGACGCTTTGAATCTGCGGATAACGCGCCATCGCGCCCAGCGCCGTCATGCCGCCCATCGACGCGCCCGCCACCGCAAAGCGCTCGCCGGCGATCAGATCGTCAGCGCGCAGCGCCGATTCCAGCTGCGGCAGCTCATCAATGTTCTGTTTCAGAATCTCCCAGAAGCGGCCAAGGCGTGCATCGGCATCACCGTGATAGCGCGCGCCGTGCAGATCTGCATCCGGCATCACCGCCCGGAACCCCGCCTGTGCCAGCGCGACTGCGAAGTAGGCGTAGACCTCTTTTGAAGAGGTAAAGCCGTGATAAAACAGCACGGTAGGAAGTGGCTGATGCCGTTGTCCGGCAGGCGTGGCGTGCAGGCATTCGATACCGGCCAGCGTTTCTGTGGTGAGTTCAATCATGGTCTCTCCTGAGAAGGGGCAAGGCGTGCCGATTGAGTGTACGTCTGCGGGTTAATTTACGAAATCCCCTGCTGCGTTTAGTCGCCAGATTTCGGCCTAAACTTTTCCCGCGCTTTGCCGTTGATGTTGTGTCCCCCTAACTTGATCAAAGGTAATTTATGAAGCGTCTCTCTCTCAGCGGCCTGAGTCTTGGAGTTAAGCTGTCTGTACTGACGTCTCTCAGCGTAGCGTTATTGTTGCTGGTTCTGACGCTAACCCAGAGCCACACCGCTTCGCGGCAGCTGGAAAATCTCGCCATCGATGACATGCAAAACCAGGTGCAGGGCATCAGTGAAATGGCCACCATGTTCAACGCCACCCTCACCGAAGAGGTGGCTCACTACACCAGTCTGTTTACCAGTTTCCTGCCTAAGCGTTTTAGCCTGGATGAAGGCTCCCGGGTGCAGGTCGGTGCCTTCTCGACGCCGGTGCTGCGCGCCGGGTTAAAAACGCTGAACCTCGACCAGACCGCGGTAGACGATTTCACCGAACGCACCGCCGCCGTGGCGACCATTTTTGTGCGCGACGGCGATGATTTTATCCGTATTTCCACCTCGCTGAAAAAGCAGGATGGCAGTCGCGCGATCGGTACGCAGCTTGACCGCAACGGCGCCGCCTGGAAAAGCGTCCGTCAGGGCGACGTCTATCAGGGGCTGGCGACGCTGTTCGGCCATCGCTACATCACACAATATCAGCCGGTAAAAGATGAGAGTGGCAAGGTTGTCGCCATCCTGTTTGTCGGCGTTGGCATTGATAAGCAGTATGCGCTGATGCGTGAAAAAATCCTGGCACGCAAGCTGGGTGATAGTGGTCATTTCTTTGTGCTCAACGGCACACCCGGTAAGACGCAGGGAGAGTATCTGTTCGATCAGCACAACGAAGGAAAACGACCCGCCTGGGATGACGCGACACTCCAGCCGCTGCTGACTCAGCCGCAGGGCATGCTGCAGGTAGAGATCAACGGCGAGCACCAGATTCTGGCCTGGCAGCAGCTGCCGGGCTGGAACTGGGTGATCGCCGGCGAAGTTAACCGTGAAAGCCTGCTCGCCCCGATTACGCATAGCCGTAACCTGTTCCTGATAACCGGACTGATTCTGGTGGTGGTCTTTGCGCTGGGGTTTGTCTGGTACAGCCGTCGGGCGATTACCCGTCCGCTGCAGCAGGTGATCCATCTGGCGGAGCAGTATGCCGCCGGGAATCTGCAGGTCCATATGGATACCCAGCGTCGCGATGAAGTGGGCCAGTTGATCGTTGCGATCAACGGCATTGGCGATGGTCTGGAGAAAATCGTCAGCCAGGTACGCGGCGCGGCGCAGGAGATCAGCGACGGCACGGACACCATCGCGGCCAGCAGTCATAACATCAGCGAGCAGATCGGGCGTCAGGCCAGCAGCGTGGAGCAGACCTCTGCCAGCATGGAGCAGTTTGGCGCGACGGTTGAACACACCGCAGACAGCCTGCGTCAGGCGATGTCACTGGTGGCCGAAGCCAGCGATATCGTCAGTCACGGCAGCCAGACGGTGGTGCGCTCGGTCAACACCATGTCGGCAATTAAGGTTTCATCACAAAGCATTGCGGATATCACCCACGTGATTGAGTCGATCGCCTTCCAGACCAATATCCTGGCGCTGAACGCCGCCGTTGAAGCGGCACGTGCCGGGGAACAGGGCCGTGGCTTTGCCGTGGTGGCCGCAGAAGTGCGTGCGCTGGCACAGCGTTCTGCGCAGGCCGCTAAAGAGATTGATGGACTGATTGCGACCTCCATCAGCAACGTGGCGGAAGGCCATCAGTTATCTGAGCAGACGCGCGATGCGATGAGCGACATTGTGACCCACATCGAGCAGGTGCAGGCGCTGATGGGCGAGATCAACGTCGCGGCGCAGCAGCAGGCGGCAGGCATCGGCCAGGTTAATCTGGCGATGAACCAGATCAGCCAGGCGACTCACCAGAACAGCGAACTGGTGACACAGGCGGAAAACAGCGCGCAGAACCTGAGTGATAAAGGGCATCACCTGACCCAGCTGGTCAGCGTATTCAGCCTTAAATCCTGACGCCATTCAGGGCGATGACATACACTTAATGCTTCGTCCTGAAAGAGGGTTTTGCTATGCGTTTCGCTTATTTACTGATGATAAGCCTGCTGCTGGCAGGCTGTTCCGCGCTTGATACCACGCCAAAAGCACCGCCCGCGCCGACGCAACAGGCGCAGGAGATTTCACGGGCGCAGAGTGGCGGTTTGCCGAAGCTGGGCAATATTACCGTTAACGTGCGCGGCTCACCGGATGATGCCGGGCGGGCCGTGGCCACCCGGGCTAACCAGGCCGGTGCGGCTTACTATCAGATCGTGGCGCTGAGTGAAACGGTAATGCCCGGTCTCTGGTACGCCAGCGCGATTCTTTACGGCGCATCACCTGCCACAGGCGCGGGCCAGTAAACGGTCTGTGATTGCTGTCTCAAGCGGGCGGGAGCCACGCCGATCGAGCCACTGCTGGCACCATGCATCCGCCAGCGGCGGTTCGCCATATTTCAGTAGCTGAGCGCCGGTCGCAAGCTGCAGCAGCGTGCGGGTCACCTCGCGCGCCTGCTCTTCGGGGACTTTGCTCATTCGCAGCCGTAACTGACGCCAGCGCGCATCGAAATGACGATTACTCCCTCTCACCGCTTCAAATTCCTGACTCAGCATCTCCGAAACCTCTGCCTGACGGGTGAGCACGCGCAGTACGTCAAGACACATCACGTTGCCCGACCCTTCCCAGATGCTGTTGACCGGTATGTCACGATAGAGGCGCGGCAGCTCGCTCGCTTCGCAGTAGCCGATGCCACCCAGCACTTCCATCGACTCCGCGACGAACGGGGCACCCGCTTTGCAGATCTGATATTTTGCAGCCGGAGTGAATAAGCGGGCAAACGTGACCTCATGCGGTTTTGCCGGTTGTGACCAGGCGCGCGCCAGCCGCATCAGCAGCGCGGTTTGTCCCTCCAGCTGCAGCGCCTGCTGTGCCAGAACCTGACGCATCAGCGGTTGATCCACCAGGTTTTTCCCCATCACCTGGCGCTGATGTGCATGCCAGAGTGCCACCGAGAATGCACGCCGCATCTGACCATGACTGCCGAGTGCGCAGTCGAAGCGCGTCATACCGCCCATTTTAAGGATGAGCCGCACGCCTTCGCCCTCTTCTCCCAGCAGCCAGCCGGTCGCATCGCGAAACTCCACCTCACAACTGGCATTTGAGCGATTACCCAGCTTATCTTTAAGCTGCTCAAGCTGGATGGCGTTGCGTGACCCGTCAGGCAACAGGCGCGGCAGGAAGAAGCAGCTTAATCCGGCGGGCGTCTGCGCCAGCACCAGATGCGCATCGCTCTGCGGCACCGAGAAGAACCATTTGTGGCCGGTCAGACGGTAGGCTTCACCCGGGCCGCGCGCGCCCAGCGGCTCGGCCCGGGTGGTGCTGGTGAGCAGATCGCTGCCGCCCTGTTTTTCCGTCATGCCCATACCGATCAGCAGACCCCGTTTCTGGTCGCCGGGCTGCGCATGGGTATCGTAACGATCGCTGAGCAGCGGATCGAGCCAGCCTTCGAACGCGGCAGGCAGATAAGTCTGCAGCAGTGGAATGGCCGCGTGCGTCATGGTCACCGGGCAAAGCGTGCCCGCTTCAACCTGCGCGTGCAGAATAAAGCGCGCAGCGCGCGCCACGCTGGCCTGTTCACGTACTGTGGGATGCCAGCTGAGATTATGCAGGCGGCTGGCGCAGACACCCTGCATCAGCAGGTGCCAGGCGGGGTGAAAACGGACTTCATCCATCCGTACGCCACGGCCGTCGTAGCGCAGCAGTTCAGGTGGCTCCGCGTTGGCGAGCCGGCCCAGTTCCAGCGACTCGGCGCTGCCCAGCTGTCGGCCTACCGAAGCCAGCCACTCCCGGTCCCATCCGGCGCCTTCGCGTGACAGTGCCTCGCCGAGCGGCGTATCAGACAGGAACAGGTTGCTGTTGCTCAGAGGATGGGGCTGATTAAAAACGGTGTGTGTTGTCCAGGTCATAACCACTCCTCGCGGATGTCACTCAGTAAGTATACCCGTCGTCTTTCAAGCTGCATTTTTGTTGGCTGCGTTCACTCACCCGAATCACTTACTCATGTAAGCTCATCGGGATTCGTTCTCTTGCCGCCTCAATGCAACCCGAAATCCTTTGGGTATATACGAATGACGCGCAGTTATGCCTGGTACAGAAACTAATTTGTGGCGAGGATCACATCGGGGATCAGGCGTTGCGCTGACGCACTGCTTCAAACAGGCAGACACCCGTAGCCACCGAGACATTCAGCGAAGAGACGCTGCCGGCCATCGGAATGCTGATCAGCTCATCGCAATGCTCACGGGTCAGACGACGCATGCCTTCCCCTTCCGCGCCCATCACCAGCGCCATCGGACCGGTCATTTTGCTCTGGAAGACGGTATGGTCAGCTTCACCTGCGGTACCGACAACCCAGATGTTGTACTCCTGCAGCAGACGCAGGGTACGTGCCAGGTTGGTGACGCGGATCAACGGCACATTTTCTGCCGCGCCGCTGGCCACTTTTTTGGCCGTTGCATTCAGGGGAGCAGAGCGATCTTTCGGCACGATAATCGCGTGAACACCGGCCGCATCGGCACTGCGCAGGCAGGCACCCAGATTGTGCGGATCGGTGACCCCGTCCAGCACCAGCAGGAAGGGTTTCTCCAGGCTCTGCAGCAGATCCGGCAGGTCGCCTTCCTGATACTGACGACCCGGTTTTACCCGCGCCACAATACCCTGATGTACACCGCCTTCAACCTGGCTGTCGAGCCACTTGCGCTCGGCCAGCTGAATCACGACCCCCTGAGCTTCCAGCGCGGCGACCACGGGTTGCAGGCGACGATCGTCGCGGCCTTTGAGGATAAAGACTTCCTGGAATCGTTGTGGATCACGTTCCAGCAGCGCCTGCACGGCATGGATACCAAAAATAATTTCGCTCATCGATCTGCTCAGTGTTTGGAAATGAATGAATGACCGCCCTTTCTCAGTGAGAAAGGGCGGGTGCGCGCATCAGTCAGGCTGCGCCTTTTTTCTGGCGCGCTTCGCCCGGGTGGCGGCGGCGATTTTACGGGTTTTTTCCGAGACGTTTTTACTTTTATTCTCGGTATTTGCAGCGGCGGGCTTGCCCTTGTCGCCC
This sequence comes from Pantoea sp. BJFS-204, assembly GCF_049310725.1. Classification (NCBI taxonomy): domain Bacteria; kingdom Pseudomonadati; phylum Pseudomonadota; class Gammaproteobacteria; order Enterobacterales; family Erwiniaceae; genus Pantoea; species Pantoea sp. BJFS-204. Next base: position 392,604 of record NZ_JBMOWE010000003.1, read on the forward strand.
CGGAAAGCGGCGTCCGGCTCGAAGTTGGACTTCTTGCTCGCATCACGACGGCGTTTCGCTGGCGCTTTGTCGTCACGCTTCGCCCGGTCGCGTGCGGTTTTGCCTTCACCACGTACCTGACGCTGGCTGGAGATCAGGGCAAAGTCGATTTTACGCTCATCCATATGGACGGCTTCAACACGCACTTCAACCGTGTCACCCAGACGATAGGTGCGTCCGCCCGATTCACCGATCAGACGCTGACCTACCGGGTCAAAACGGTAGTAATCGTTGTCGAGCGTCGAAACGTGGACCAGACCATCAATGAACAGATCGCTTAAGCGTACAAAGAAGCCAAATCCGGTCACGCTGGAAATGACGCCGTTGAAGACGTTGCCAACCTGATCCTGCATGAAGTCACACTTGAGCCAGTCCGCGACGTCACGGGTCGCTTCATCGGCGCGGCGTTCGGTCAGGGAACAGTGCAGGCCCAGTTGCAGCATCTGCGGCATCTCGTAGTGATAGCCGCCGGTTGCTGTCGTCATATCTTTGGCGACGCTGCGATCTCTCGGCATCAGGTATTTAATGGCGCGCTGTACCAGGCCTTTACCTTCATCCTGCTCTTTTGCCAGCAGATATTTGATGGCGCGATGCAGCGTCAGATCCGGATAACGACGGATTGGCGAGGTAAAGTGCGCATACGACGAGAGTGCCAGACCAAAGTGACCGCGGTTTTCCGGGTCGTAAACGGCCTGCTTCATCGAACGCAGCAGCATGGTTTGCAGCATTTCCGCATCAGGACGATCGGCAACCTGCTTCAGCAGCGCCGCATAGTCGATTGGCTGCGGTTTATTGCCACCAGGCAGGCTCAGTCCCAGCTCGTTGAGCACGGTACGGAAACTCTTGATGCTTTCGTCGGTCGGACGATCGTGATCGCGGAACAGCGCCGGTTCCTGATTTTTCTCAACGAAGCGTGCCGAGGCGATGTTAGCCAGGATCATGCACTCTTCGATCAGCTTATGAGCGTCATTACGTGACACGCGCTCAACACGCTCAATACGGCGCTCGGCGTTGAAGATAAACTTCGCCTCTTCCGTTTCAAACGAGATACCGCCGCGCTCTTCACGAGCGGCTTCCAGCGCATGATAGAGGTTGTTCAGCTCTTCAAGGTCTTTAACCAGCGGCGCATACTGCTGACGCAGCTCTTTGTCGCCCTGCAGGATGTTCCAGACTTTGTTGTAGGTCAGACGCGCATGGGAGTTCATCACCGCTTCATAGTGCTTGAAGCCGGTCAGTTTACCTTTGGTCGAGATGGTCATCTCGCACACCATACAGAGGCGATCGACCTGCGGGTTAAGCGAACATAAGCCATTCGACAGCACTTCCGGCAGCATCGGCACAACCTGCGACGGGAAGTAGACCGAGGTTCCGCGCTGATGCGCTTCGTCATCCAGTGGGGTGCCCGGACGGACGTAATAGCTGACATCCGCGATAGCTACCCACAGACGCCATCCGCCACCGCGCTTCTTCTCACAGTAAACAGCATCATCAAAGTCACGGGCATCTTCACCATCGATGGTGACCAGCGGCAGCTTACGCAGATCGACGCGGCCTTTTTTGGCCTCTTCCGGGACTTCTTCTTTCAGTTTGCTGACCTGAGCTTCCACTTCCGGCGGCCAGGTGTGCGGGATTTCATGCGTACGCAGCGCCATATCCACGGCCAGGCTGGTACCCATATCATCGCCCAGAATCTCGGCGATTTTACCGATCGCTTTGCTGCGACGGTTGGGACGCTGGACCAGCTCAACCACCACCACGGAACCCATGCGGGCATTCATCGTCTCTTCAGGCGGGATGAGGATGTCAAAACTCAGGCGACTGTCGTCCGGTACCACGAAGCCAGCACCGGCATCGGTAAAGTAACGGCCAACGATCTGATTGTTGCGGGGTTCCTGCACCCGGACCACGCGCGCTTCGCGGCGGCCTTTGCGATCGGCACCCAGCGGCTGCGCCAGGATCACGTCACCGTGCATACAGAATTTCATCTGTTCTGCGGAAAGGTAGAGGTCATCTTTCTGACCTTCTGCCCGCAGGAAGCCGTAGCCATCGCGGTGGCCAATGACTTTACCGCGCAGGAGATCAAGACGTTCTGGCAGGGCATAACACTGACGGCGGGTGAACACCAGCTGACCATCACGCTCCATGGCGCGAAGGCGGCGACGCAGCGCCTCAAGGTATTCTTCTTCCTGCAGATTCATCTCTTCAGCCAGCTCTTCGCGGCTGGCCGGTTTTTCACGTTTTTCTAACAGAGCCAGAATAAATTCACGGCTCGGAATAGGGTTTTCGTATTTTTCAGCTTCTCTATCCTGAAAAGGATCTTTTGACATAGCGGTTCCTCCGATGTCATTTAATATTTATTTCCACCGGCGATCTGGACAAGATGATCTCATAAAGTGGTGTATTTCCTTCGACCAGATCTGCCAACGTATAGCTATCCAGCTCCTGCAAAAATCGCTGCACCGCATCATGTAACGCCTGCTTCAGACGACAGGCTGGCGTGATGGAACAGGACGCGCAATCCACTAATTGTAGTGGTTCCATCTTACGTACCACATCGCCAATGACAATCTGACGAGCTGGCATACCCAGACGAATGCCCCCGTTTTTACCACGCGTTGCGGCGACATAGCCCGCCCGGCTCAGCTGATTGATAATTTTGACCATATGATTACGGGACAAACCATAAGTGTTCGTCACTTCCGTAATATTGGTCTGCTGACCTTCCGGCAACGATGCCAGATAAATCAGTGCCCGTAAGCCATAATCAGTAAAACTCGTGAGCTGCACAGTAACCTCAGTGAACCTTCAGGCGCGGCATGACCTTATTCGCCCTGTGATTGATGCCAGGATTAAATCGGATCGCCATTCGATTAGCTACGATGATAAACCAGAGTCTGTCTGGCCGTGCGCTTTTTTAAGCCAGCAGAAGGTTTGACAAGCGAAGGGAGGTTAAGTGGCATCAAAGAATGGAAAAACAAGGGCCGGACAGCGTCCGGCCTGAATGATTACGCGTCGAACGGGTCGCGCAGAATCATTGTTTCACTACGATCAGGGCCGGTTGAGATGATATCAATCGGCACACCCGTTACCTCTTCCACACGCTTGATGTAGTCACGCGCGGCCTGAGGCAAACCTTCCAGCGTCTTGACGCCAAACGTTGTCTCACTCCAGCCTGGCAGGGTTTCGTAGATCGGCTCAATGCCTTCCCAGTTCTCTGCCGCCAGTGGCGTGGTGGTCACTTCGCGGCCATCAGGCATACGATAAGCCACACAGATCTTCACCTCTTTCAGGCCATCCAGCACGTCCAGCTTGGTCATGCAGAAACCTGACAGGGAGTTGATCTGGACCGCGCGGCGAACCGCTACCGCATCCAGCCAGCCGGTACGACGACGACGACCGGTGGTCGCGCCAAACTCATTACCCTGCGCACAGAGGAATTCGCCGGTTTCATCGAACAGCTCGGTCGGGAACGGGCCTGCGCCAACGCGGGTTGAGTAAGCTTTCACAATACCCAGCACGTAGTCGACATAACGCGGGCCAATGCCTGAACCGGTCGCTACGCCACCTGCGGTGGTGTTGGATGAGGTCACGTACGGATAGGTACCGTGATCGATATCCAGCAGCGTACCCTGCGCACCTTCAAACATAATCAGATCGCCACGCTTACGCGCGACGTCCAGCAGTTCAGAGACGTCAACGACCATGCCAGTGATGATGTCAGCGACTTCCATCACATCACTCAGCACTTTATCGAAGTCGACTGCCGGCTCTTTGTAGTACTCCACCAGCTGGAAGTTGTAGAAATCGACCACTTCTTTCAGCTTGGCAGCAAAGGTTTCTTTGTTAAACAGGTCGCTGACGCGCAGGGCACGGCGAGCGACTTTATCTTCATAAGCCGGTCCGATGCCACGACCCGTGGTACCAATCGCTTTGGCGCCACGAGCACGTTCACGCGCCATATCCATCGCAACATGATATTGCAGGATCAGCGGACAGGCTTCAGAAATCAGCAGACGTTCACGTACCGGAATCCCGCGCGCTTCCAGGCCTTTCATCTCTTTCATTAAGGCTTCAGGAGAGAGCACTACGCCGTTACCAATGATGCTGGTGACGTTATCGCGCAGAATGCCAGAAGGGATCAGGTGGAGGACGGTTTTTTCACCGTTGATGACAAGCGTGTGGCCCGCATTGTGGCCGCCTTGATAACGCACAACGTAATTCGCGCGCTCAGTCAGAAGGTCTACAATCTTACCTTTACCTTCGTCACCCCATTGGGTGCCCAGTACGACGACGTTCTTACCCATTTCTCAAAATCACCGATTGCTTAAAAAAGGATTCTACCATCTGATCCCGTGGTTTTCAGCACTTTTAGCATACGATTGCGCGCTTTTTTGCCTGAGTTTTGATCACTACAACATGTTGGGGATAATAGCGTTGAAAGGCACAATTTAGCCGGTCTGAACGTCAGCCTCAGAGGTTACCGTGCAGGCTGAGCATGCAGTAAATCACCATGCCAGCAACGACCAGTCCTCCACCAAAGCGGTGCAGCAGACGATCGGGCAACCGCGTCATCGTCAGGATCATGCGTCGCCAGGCGCGCGGCATAAACATTGGTCCCAACCCTTCCAGCACTAACACCAGCGCCAGCGCCATCCAGATGCTTGTTTTCATTCTGATACCCAAAAAAAAGGGCCGACAACATTGTCGGCCCACAGGTTATATCAGTTCTTAGCGTGTCGCGTTAGAGGGCGCCTTCATATATCGGAAGAAGTCGCTATCCGGGCTTAACACCATCACATCCTGATCGCTATTGAAGCTGTTTTCATAGGCACGCAGGCTACGAATAAAGGCATAGAAGTCAGGATCTTTGCTGAACGAATCGGCAAACAACCGCGCCGTTTCCGCATCACCGTCACCGCGTGTAATCAGCGCTTCACGCTGGGCTTCAGCCAGAGTACGGGTGACCTGGTAATCGGCCTGGGCGCGCAGTTTTTCCGCCTCTTCCTGACCCTGTGAACGCTGGCTACGCGCTACCGCTTCACGCTCAGCACGCATACGGTTGAAGATCGCATCAGACACTTCGGTCGGCAGGTTGATCTGCTTGATGCGTACATCCACCACCTGAATACCTAACGCCGCCATACTGTTCGGGTTCGGTGCTGGCTCGCTGCTGTTGGTTTCACGCTCGACACGGGCCGCTGCACTGGCAATCGCGTCATCAGCCGCAGGGGTTGCGATTTCATCATCGTTGCCTGCAGAGCCGGTATTCAGCGCGTCACGCACATCGGTAGTCAGACGACCACGGGAGTCCGTTACGATATCTTTCACATCCAGACGACCCATCTCAGAACGCAAGCGGTCACTGAACTTACGTTTCAGCAGCACTTCCGCCTGAGAGACATCACCGCCACCGGTGGCCAGGTAGTAGCGACTGAAGTCGCTGATACGCCACTTGATGTAGGAGTCCACGATCAGATCTTTCTTCTCTTTGGTGACGAAGCGATCGGCCTGGTTATCCATGGTCTGGATACGCGCATCCAGCGTTTTAACCGTTTCCAGGAATGGAATCTTGAAATGCAGACCCGGCTCAAACACCTGCGGTTTGTTTTCGCCGTCGCGCAGGACTTTACCGAAGCGCAGAACAATGCCTCGCTGCCCTTCCTGCACCACAAACAGGGACGCATAGAGCGCCACCAGCACGACAATGATTAAAAATACTATTGGCTTACGCATCGATTACTCTCTCCCTTCGCGCTGGCTGTCGCTGCGCTGAGCATTTGCCCGACGCTGATCCATGATATTGTCCGGACTGTATGACGACGTTTCATTGCGGCTGGCACTGCTATCGGAGCGCGCAGGCAGCGAAGAACCATTCGCGCCTTTCTGACCATTCTGGCCCGATGAAGTCTGACCGCCACGCATCAGTTGATCCAGCGGCAGCACCATCAGGTTATTACTCCGATCGTTAACCAGTACTTTGCGGGTATGGCTCAGCACACGTTCCATGGTCTCGATATAGAGACGCTCTTTGGTGATTTCGGGTGCAGCTTTATACTCAGGCAGGATCTTGGCGAAACGCGCCACCTCACCCTGCGCTTCCAGAACGGTACGCTCTTTGTAAGCGCGTGCCTCTTCCAGAATACGTTGCGCCTGGCCGTTAGCACGAGGCTGAACTTCGTTGGCGTAAGCTTCGGCTTCGCGAACGTACTGCTCGCGGTTTTCGCGTGCGGCAATCGCGTCATCAAATGCAGACTTCACCTCTTCCGGCGGACGTGCAGCCTGGAAGTTGACGTCCAGCACCGCGATCCCCATGTTATAAGGGCGAATCGTCTCGTCGATTTCACGCTGGGTATCGCTACGCACCACGGTACGACCTTCGGTCAGGATGCGGTCCATGGTAGAGCGACCAATCACGCCGCGCAGTGCGCTGTCGGTAGCCTGACGCAGGCTGTCGTCCGCGCTGGTCACAGCATAAAGATAACGTTCCGGATCGGTCACGCGGTACTGCACGTTCATCTCCACGCGTACCACGTTCTCATCCGAAGTCAGCATGACGCCAGAAGCAGCCAGTTCGCGCACCGATTCAACGTTAACCGCACGCACCTGATCAACGAATGTCGGCTTCCAGTTCAGGCCGGGTTCGACCAGATGACTGAACTTACCGAAGCGCGTCACCACGCCACGTTCCGCTTCTTTGATGGTGTAGAAACCGCTTGCAGCCCAGATGACTACAGCAGCAACAGCCACGATACCAACAATTTTGCGACCGCTGCCGGAGCCGCGCTGACCGTTGTCGTTCTGTTTGCCACCGCCCAGTCCACCAAGCTTCTTGCTCAGCTTACGGAAGATATCATCCAGATCAGGAGGCCCGGATTCCCGTCCTCCCTTATTCCCCCCAGAGTTGCCGCCTTGATTATTGCTGCTTCCCCACGGGTCGCGGTCCTGTCCGTTATTTCCGGGCTGATTCCACGCCATGTTTCTACTCCATTTATTGTAATTACGATTTTTACCCTTCAGCTTTCGGATTGCAGCGGTGTTGGCTGCCTTCGCTCACCCTGGTCACTTACCTGCGTAAGCTCCCGGGGATTCACTCAGTTGCCGCCTTGCTGAAATCCAAAATACTCGGGTAACGCCAGCGTATTCGGGTCTGCAAAGAAAGTGCGACAATCTTCAATTTTTAAGGTAAATGCGTTTGGGCAATATCAAACAATGTAACTGGTCAGCGACGGTTCCTGCTTACATAAACGCATCCACTCAATAATGGGCATACGTATCTGCAATCCTACACTGCCGTCTTCTTCATTCCACTCTTTCTCAATCGCCTGCAGCTGATAGAAACGGCTGCGAAGTCGCCCCGCTTCCGGTGGCAGACGTAATGCGTGCTGGGCTATTTCACCCGCCAGACGCTCAGACAGCGCCTGCCATAGCAACGGAATGCCTGCGCCTGTCTGGGCGGAAAGCCAGACGCGGATTGGCAGGTTCTCTTCGTTACGATCAATACGCGGTTCGAATCCGTCGAGCATATCGATTTTATTCATCACCAGTAACGTCGGGATTTCGTCCGCTTCAATCTCTTCCAGTACGGCATCGACGGCGGCGATATTTTCCGTGACGCGAAGGTCAGCCCCATCAATCACGTGCATTAACAGCGTCGCCTGACGTGTCTCCTGCAGCGTGGCTTTAAAAGCGGCAACCAGATCGTGAGGAAGATGGCGAATAAAGCCTACCGTGTCCGCCAGTACCACGTCCCCGACATCAGCAACATTCAGACGGCGCAGTGTGGGGTCGAGCGTCGCAAACAGCTGGTCTGCGGCAAAGACGTTGGCGGAGGTCATGGCGTTAAAGAGGGTCGACTTGCCGGCGTTGGTGTAACCCACCAGCGAAACCGTTGGCACATCCGCTTTGGCGCGTGACTGACGTCCCTGCTCACGCTGTTTTTCAACTCGCTCAAGACGAGACAAAATCTGACTGATACGGCCGCGCAACAGCCGGCGGTCCGTTTCTAACTGCGTTTCACCCGGGCCACGTAAACCAATCCCGCCTTTCTGGCGTTCAAGGTGGGTCCAGCCGCGCACCAGACGTGTCGCAAGATGGCGCAGCTGTGCCAGCTCAACCTGCAATTTACCTTCGTGGGTACGTGCGCGTTGGGCAAAGATATCCAGAATTAAACCGGTGCGATCAATGACCCGGCATTCGCACAGGCGCTCGAGGTTTCTTTCCTGAGCGGGCGTAAGGGCATGATCGAATAATACGACCGATGCTCCTGTTGTTTTTACCGCATCGGCAATTTCAACGGCCTTTCCTTCACCGACAAAATACTTGGGGTGTGGCGCTTTGCGGCTGCCAGTAACCACTTGCAGCGCCTCAACGCCAGCAGAAGAGACCAGGGTTTCAAACTCCTGCAAATCTTCTACTTCTTTGTCTTGGGAGAACCAGATGTGTACCAGTACGGCCTGCTCACCGGCTTCATAACGGTCAAACAAGCTATAACCTCGCTAAATAAAAGACCAGGACGGAAAACCGCTGTTCTCCGTTCCTGGCTGTACGGTGACGCGTTATTCTGCGTTATCACCGTCTTGTTGTGGCTGTGGCTGCGCAGTTGTGTTGCTGCCGCCATGATGGTAATTGTTGCTGCCGCCACCGGTATTATTGCTATGGTGAGAAACCGGGCGTGAAGGAACAACGGTAGAAATGGCGTGCTTATACACCATCTGACTCACCGTGTTTTTCAACAAAATGACGAACTGATCAAATGACTCAATCTGACCCTGCAACTTAATACCGTTAACCAGATAAATCGAAACCGGAACACGTTCACGACGCAGTGCGTTCAAAAACGGGTCTTGTAATGATTGCCCCTTAGCCATTCTATCTTTTCCTTATATGCTTGTTGTTTGTTGCAAGTAGAACCTATGGTTCTGAAAAAAACTGCGTAAAAATTTGCGCACGATAACCCATCAATTGTACACAATCACCCATGCTTCGCACTAAGAACCTGTAACACTGTATCACGCGCCAGCCGGGGCTCGTCACTGTCAAGCCAGTGAACATTTTCCCAACCGCGTAACCAGGTCATCTGTCGCTTAGCAAGCTGCCGGGTTGCGCAAATTCCCCGATAAACCATCTCGCTGTAATCGATTTCGCCCGATAAATAAGACCACATCTGACGATAGCCAACACAACGAATGGAAGGCATGTCCGTATGCAAATCACCTCGTGCAAAAAGGGCCCGAGACTCCGCTTCAAATCCTGACGCCAACATCTGCTCAAAACGCAACGCGATGCGCTGGTGCAGCAATTCACGGCTCGCGGGGGCGATGGCAAACTGTTGCACGTCGTAGGGTAACGCTTCACCGGATGTTTTTGTCAGTTCCGTTAAAGTTTTACCCGAAATAAAAAAAACTTCCAGTGCTCGCGAAAGTCTCTGCGGATCATTCGGATGAATACGACTGCCGGCAACCGGGTCGATTTCACACAGCTGGCGGTGTAAAGCTTCCCAGCCTTTTTCACGCGCCGTTTGCTCTATCCGCTGACGAACGTCGGGATCGGCCGAGGGCAACGGCGACAATCCTTCAAGTAACGCCTTGAAGTAGAGCATGGTTCCACCAACAAGCAACGGTATTCGTCCGGCTTCAACGATATCCGCCATTTCTGCTAAAGCATCCCGCCGGAACTCCGCTGCCGAATAGGCTTCAGCGGGATCGCGAATGTCGAGCAGACGATGGGGGGCCACTGCTAACTCCTCAGCCGACGGTTTCGCCGTACCAATATCCATCTGACGATAGATTAAGGCAGAGTCTACGCTGATTAGTTCCACTGGTAACCGCTTACGCAATTCAATTGCTAAAGCAGTCTTGCCAGAAGCCGTGGGTCCCATCAAAAAAATAGCCTTTGGCCGGCCAGCCTGGTTTAATTCACTCATGCTTCAACGCGTTGATCGCGCTCTCAATCTCTATGGGCTGTAATAAGCCTGAAGGCGGCGATTTCAGCAGCTGTGGGCAAAGCCGTTCAAGCTCTGCCAGCAGGTTGATCGCCTGTGAGTGATTCCAGTCGGAGGACTCTGTATCCTGACGCCGCGCCAGCCACTGGGCCAGTTGCGTCGCAGAGATCTCCTGCTGCCGGGCGAGATAGCCTAACAGCTCAGGAATCAAGATTTGTAAATTTTGTGTTCGTAACGGTAAAGGCACCGCGCGTAAGGTCACGTGGTCACCTTCGGGCTGAAGATCAATACCCATCTGATTGAGCAGGCTGCTCTTTTCTTTTGCGGCCTGCCGTTCATCCAGGGCGATTTTGAGCCGCACCGGAATCAGCAGGGGTTGCGGTTTAAGCCCTTCCTCACCCGGTTCAAGCTGCGCCTGTTTCAGCCAGCGCGCCGCGACCGGCAGCGCCATCAGCATTAACTTCTGATCCTGCTCCAGCAGCGCATAGTGGTTTTGCAACACGGTCAGTACCCGGCCAAAGCTCTGGGCATGCGCGGCCAGCGGCGAGGGTTTTTCGGCCGGACGCGGTGCCGGTTCACGGTTTTTTGGCGGCGGCGTGGCGCTGACAGGCGTTTTCAGCAACTGCTGATAAACCGCGCCTTCACGCTGACGATACACGTTCTCTTTGTTTTGCCAGGCCGGCGCCGCTGCGGGCGGTGTTTGCCGCGTGGAGGCTGAAGATTGATTCTCGCTGGCGGGCGCTGCAGGCTGCGCAAAATGATTCCCCCCCGCCGCCTGACGGTTTTCCGGCTGCCAGCGCGGTGCGGCTTCTTCTGCCTGCAGCGCAGGCAAAATGGGTGACGCTATCGCCTGTAACGCGCTGACCACGCCCTGATAAATAAAATCATGCACCAGGCGTGACTGATGAAAACGCACTTCATGCTTGGCCGGGTGAACGTTGACATCCACCTGATGCGGATCGATCTCCAGATAGAGCACGTAAGCGGGCTGCTGGTCATCCTGGAGCTGGGTCTGGAAAGCCTGGCGAATAGCGTGATTAATCAGCTTGTCGCGCATCATCCGGCCATTGACGTAGCAATATTGTAACTCGGTGACCTGGCGCGAACCGGCGGGATCGGCGACCCAGCCGCGCAGCGAGAGATCATCATGCTGCCAGTCAATTCGCAGCGCATGCTGAATAAACGTGGTGCCGCAGATAGCCGCCAGTCGCCGTTCGCGCTGGCTCTCCTCGCTGACGGCCCGATACTGACGCATCATTTTGCCGTTGTGGCTCAGTGAAAGCGCGACATCAAAACGCGCCAGTGCAATACGACGGATCACTTCGTCGATATGACCGAACTCGGTTTTCTCTGTGCGCATAAATTTGCGGCGCGCCGGGGTGTTATAAAACAGATCCAGCACTTCGAGCGTGGTCCCACAGGGATGCGCAGCCGGTTTAACCGTTACCGTCATATCACGCCCTTCCGCATAGGCCTGCCAGGCTTCGGTTTGATCGGCGGTACGTGAGGTTAAGGTCAGGCGGGAGACAGAACTGATACTGGCGAGCGCTTCACCGCGAAAACCCAGGCTCATGATCGCTTCCAGGTCATCCAGTGAGGCGATTTTACTGGTGGCGTGTCGGGCCAGCGCCATCGACAGCTCGCTTTTCACGATGCCGCAGCCGTTGTCACGAATGCGGATAAGCTTTGCGCCCCCCTTTTCAATATCAACGTCAATGCGCGTTGCACCAGCATCCAGGCTGTTCTCCACCAGCTCTTTTACAACCGATGCAGGACGTTCAACCACTTCACCCGCCGCAATCTGGTTTGCCAGTTGGGGCGGTAAAATTTGTATCGGCATGGTTTTCCTTTTAGCTGGTCGCCCGGCGCAGCGGTCGGGCAAACAATCAGGATGCAGGGATTTTCAGGTTCTGCCCCAACATGACGTTGGTCGATTTCAGATTATTGGTCTGCATTATCGCTTTCGGGCTGACGCCATAATGTGCGGCAATGCCGGTCAGTGAATCCCCCACAACCACTTTATGACGCACAATGCCGCGTGGCGTGGCGCGCGTGGTGCGGCTGGCGGCCGCACTGGCCGGCACTTTCAACCGCTGTCCGACCCATACCACATCCCGCTTCAGGGTGTTCATTTCACGCAGTGTCGACATGCTGACGCCATACTTCGCGGCAATCCCGGAGAGTGTCTCACCGCGCGTAACCGTATGGCGCTGAGTTACGCCGGTATATTGCGTCACCCCGGTCGCCGGGTTGCTGGCGACGTTAACCGCTGGCGACGAGCCCAGCGGCCGGTTTTCCTCCTTTGGGATGGATTGCAGCGGGTGCGCCAGGAAATAAGTGCGCAGACCTTTATAGATCGACTGCGCAATCTTATCCTGGTGTGCGCTACTGCCAAGCAGTCGCTCCTCCGAGGAATTACTGATAAAGCCGGTTTCCACCAGCAAAGAAGGAATATCGGGTGAACGCAGCACGCCAAGACTGGCATGCTCAGGCAGACGTTTATGCAGCGACGTCACGCTGCGCATCTGCTGCAACACTTTCTGGGCGATGTCATAACCGACACGCTGCGAGTGACCGAATTGCAGGTCAAGTACTGCCTGGCTGAGGTAGGGGTCGGCCTGACTGTTAGCCAGCAGGTCACCTGCGCCGCCCAGCAGCTCAGACTGTTTCTCTTTCTGCTCCAGCCAGTTAGCCATCTCGTTATTGGCCCGGCGGTTTGATAATACCCAGACCGATGCACCGGTCGCCGCATGGCTCGGCGCGGCGTCAGCATGAATTGAAACCAGCACGTTGGCGTTGGCTTTACGCGCCACGTCGGAGCGGCCCATAACCGAGATAAAATAGTCGCCATCACGCGTCAGGACGCCTTTGAACATCGGATCGTTATTCAGCAACACCCGCAGTTTACGTGCAATTGCGATCGTGACGTTCTTCTCTTTCAGTCCGCGCTGCCCGATAGCGCCGGGATCCTGACCGCCATGTCCGGCATCAATCGCCACAATCACGGTATCGTTCTGGCTGACGGCCCGGCCAGGACTCACGGTGCTGGCTGTGCTGGTCACGGACGTCACCGGATTCGAATTAAAGGGGTTCGCCGCTGCGGCACTCTGGGTGGGCACGCGCGTCGGGGCCGTTACCGGCGCAGGCACACTGCGCGTAACAGCAGGCGGCTTACCGGTAATGGTGAAGACCACGCTGTAGCTGTTGCCATTGCGCTGGGTGACCGCCCGGGTTTTACCCGCCTGCGTCAGCTCAAACACCAGCCGCACGCTCTGTTTATCTTTCGGGGTGCTGGTGCGAATTCGCTTTACGATGTTTTCGCCGCTGAAATTTAACGGCAGCCCCTGAACCACGCCGCTCTGGCGCACATCAAGCACCACACGGTCAGGATTGCGCAGCGGGAAGAAGCCATAGACAGGTTGTCCGGCAAAGTTCAGGGTGATGGTTGCCTGGCTGTCGCCATTAGCGACTTTGATATCCGACAGGGTGGCGGCAAACAGGGGTGTACAGACCAGCAGCAACAGTGTCACCAGCGCTATTTTCATCCGTGACATCATGCCTGATCCCTGCCCTGACCAAATTGTTCAAGCCATTGCTGGCCCGACGAGGATTGTGCCGTCAGTTCCGCTTCACGCGCCTCACCCACGTAACGCAGCGTTAGCGTGAGATCGGGCGGCGGCAGAAAACCGGCGCCCTGCTGCGGCCATTCAACCAGGCAGATAGCATCGCCGCTGAAATAGTCGCGGATGCCCATGAATTCAAGCTCTTCAGGATCGGCAAGACGATAGAGGTCGAAGTGATAAAGTGTGCGGTCGTCCAGCGTGTAAGGCTCAACCAGCGTGTAAGTAGGGCTTTTGACGTTGCCCTGATGGCCCAGCGCCTGCAGAAAGCCGCGGCTGAAGGTGGTTTTACCCGCCCCCAGATCGCCATAGAGATAAATCACTGCCGCGCTGCCACAGGCGCGCGCCAGCTGAGCGCCCAAACTGAGCGTAGCCGCCTCATCGGGCAAAGAGATAACACAGGTCTTCATGCTTCTTTATTCATCTCAGGATTAACAAACTGCCACAGCAGATCCAGTAAATCAGTTGCCAGCATACCGCGCGTACCACGTTCCGCAGCGACCGCATCGGCCGCGGCACCATGTGCAACGCAGCCGGCGCAGGCCGCATCAAACAGCGTCAGTTTCTGGCCCACCAGCGAGGCGATGATTCCACTCAGGAGATCGCCCATACCGCCGGAGGCCATACCGGCATTGCCCACGTCAGCAAAGGCCATTTCACCCTGCTCGCTGGCAATCAGCGTACCGGCACCTTTCAGTACCACTACACCACCATAACGCTGCGCCAATGTCTGCGCTGCATGTAAGCGGTCACTCTCAATTTCACTGGTCTCGGTATTCAGCAAACGCGCCGCTTCACCAGGATGCGGCGTAATAATGCGATTCTGACGTTTCTCCGCACTGATTGCCAGCAGGTTAAGTGCATCCGCGTCCCAAAGCATCGGCTTTTCACTGCTCGCGACCTGCTTCAGCGCACGCTTTCCCCAGTCGCGCTGACCCAGACCGGGCCCTATCGCAATGACATCGGCCCACTCCAGCGCCTCCGTCAGGCGCTCATCGGTCAGTTCATCGACCATAATTTCGGGCCGGGCGGTCAGGATCGGAATAATATTATCTTTGTGAGTAAGTACTCGCACCAACCCACTACCGCTGCGCAACGCCGCTTCGGCCGTCATCCGTACCGCGCCAGCGGTACCGGCATCGCCCCCCACTACCAGCAGCCGGCCATGACTGCCCTTGTGCGAGGTTGGTTTGCGCGGCTTGAGCCAGCGGGTTAATGCGCTGGCATCATAACGCGCGATGGGAGCCCCTTCGCCCGCCAGAAAAGCGGCCAGGCCGAGATCGGCATAGTAAAGCTCTCCAATGTAATCTCGCGCTTTGCCAGTGATCTGGCCCGGTTTAAGAGCAACCACACTCAGCGTATGGCTGGCATTAATTACCTCACCGGGCGCGGTGCCATTGCGGGCTGATAAGCCGGAAGGCATATCAATGGCAAGTTTCGGCGCCGCATGAGCGTTCGCCTGCTGGATCAGCGTGGCATAGGGTTCTTCGGGCGCACGATGACTGCCGGTTCCCAGCAGCGCATCCACAATCACATCGATCTGCTCTGGCCAGACCGCATCGGCCGCATGAATTTCACCGCCCGCATCCAGCCACGCGTCCCGTGCACGCTGCGCCTCTTCCGGCAACACTTTTTCACTTTCGCACGCCAGCAGCGTAACGGTTTTGCCCGCCGCCTGTCCCAGTCGCGCCAGCACATAACCATCGCCACCGTTGTTGCCGTGACCACACAGAATCAGCCAGTGGCTGGCCTCTGGCCAGTGCGCAGTCAGATGCTCGTAAGCGGCCTGTCCGGCACGCAGCATCAGCTCATACAGCGTAATGCCGAGCGCATCGGCCCCCTGTTGCTCAAGCCGGGCCACAGCCTGCGCAGGCCAGACAGAATATGGTAAACTGCGGCTGTTTTTCTTCGAATCCTGGTTACTCATGTCATACCCTCTCGATCTTCATCAATTCGCACAACAGATTAAACAGTGGGGATTGGATCTCGGCTTTCAGCAGGTCGGCATCACCGATACCGATCTCAGTGCGGAAGAGCCGCGCCTGCAGGCGTGGCTGGATAAGCAGTATCATGGCGAGATGGAGTGGATGGCGCGACACGGCATGATGCGGGCGCGTCCTCATGAACTGCTGCCCGGCACGCTGCGCGTTATCAGCGTTCGCATGAACTACCTTCCGGCCAAAGCCGCCTTTGCCAGCACGTTGAAAAATCCCCAGCTGGGCTATGTCAGCCGTTATGCATTAGGTCGTGATTACCACAAAGTATTGCGCAATCGACTGAAAAAGCTCGGAGAAATGATCCAGCAGCATTGTGGCGAGCTTAATTTTCGCCCGTTTGTGGATTCGGCCCCGCTGCTTGAGCGGCCGCTGGCCGCCAAAGCGGGACTCGGCTGGACCGGCAAACATTCGCTGATACTGAATCGGGAAGCAGGCTCATGGTTTTTCCTCGGCGAACTGCTGATCGATATTCCGCTGCCGATAGATACACCGCAGCAGGAGCAGTGTGGCCGCTGTGTCGCCTGCATGACCATCTGCCCTACCAGCGCGATCGTTGAGCCCTACGTCGTGGATGCCAGGCGCTGTATTTCCTATCTCACCATTGAGCTGGAAGGCGCGATCCCGGAAGAATTTCGCCCGCTGATGGGCAACCGGATATATGGCTGTGATGACTGCCAGCTGATCTGTCCGTGGAATCGCTATGGACAACTCAGTGACGAAAGCGACTTTTCACCGCGAGCGGCGCTACACGCCCCTGAGCTGATCGATCTGTTTCAATGGGATGAAGCGAAGTTTTTACGCATCACTGAAGGCTCAGCGATTCGCCGCATTGGTCATGTACGCTGGCTGCGTAATATTGCAGTGGCGCTGGGTAACGCGCCCTGGTCGCCCGAAATCGTTCAGGTACTGGAACAACGACTCGGTGAAAGTGACCTGCTGGATGAACATATTCTGTGGGCAATCACGCAGCAGCAGCAGAAACGCGAGCAACTCGTGGTTGAAGTGCAACCTGCCCAGCAGAAGCGCCTGGTTCGTGCAGTAGAGAAGGGTTTACCGCGTGATGCGTGATTGAACAGCTTGATCGCGAATTATCGTTTTCCACATGCTGTGAATAAAAATAAAAAGCTGTTGTCATTCAACTGCAACAACGCTGATTTTGCTGTTAAATAACAAATTGAAATATTTTCATAATGATAAATATCAACAACTTATATAAAAGTTGTGTTTATTTAATAATGAGGCTATCGCTTCGGTTAACCTGCAAGGTTGTGGATAACTCTGTTCAAAAGCCATTTACAGATCGCCGTAACAGGCGCAGATGATGGGGTGCAGTGCTGTGGATAACCTTCATGAAACAATCAAAATCACGCGACGTAAAACAGTCGGATAACGGACTGAAATGAGGGTGATGTTAAATCTGGAGCGGGAAACGAGACTCGAACTCGCGACCCCGACCTTGGCAAGGTCGTGCTCTACCAACTGAGCTATTCCCGCATAGAAGGGCACTGCTAAATAAAACTGGAGCGGGAAACGAGACTCGAACTCGCGACCCCGACCTTGGCAAGGTCGTGCTCTACCAACTGAGCTATTCCCGCAAAGAGGGTACTGCTTACATTTTAAAACTGGAGCGGGAAACGAGACTCGAACTCGCGACCCCGACCTTGGCAAGGTCGTGCTCTACCAACTGAGCTATTCCCGCGCCTTGTACCGTTAATAAATTCTTCACCGGTACGGGGTGCGCATTATACGAGAAATCGTTGCTGCTGCAAGCGTCTGAAAGCAAAAATTTTCGCTTTCAGCGCGTTTGCTGATTAAATCAGCAACCTGGTGATTTCATGCGCACCCGTCGCCGATTAAAGCTGCAAAAAGTGTTCGCGGTAGTAAGCCAGCTCCGCCACGGACTCACGGATATCATCCAGAGCCTGGTGCGTCCCCCCTTTTTTGAAGCCAGGAAGGATATCGGGTTTCCAGCGACGAGCCAGCTCTTTCAGGGTACTGACATCCAGATAACGATAGTGGAAATACGCTTCCAGCTCAGGCATGTACTTAAACAGGAAACGACGATCCTGCCCGATGCTGTTGCCGCAGATAGGCGAGGTGTTCGCCGGAACCCACTGTTTCAGGAACTCAATGGTCGCCAGCTCTGCTGCGCGATCGTCAATCTGACTCTCCTTCACCCGCGCAACCAGACCGCTGTTGGTATGAGTGCGGACATTCCACTCATCCATCAGCGCCAGTTGCGCATCAGACTGATGAACGGCCATGACCGGCCCTTCCGCCAGAATGTTCAGGTTGGCATCAGTCACCAGGGTCGCAATTTCAATAATGCGATCGTGCGTCGGATCAAGTCCGGTCATCTCAAGATCAATCCAGATCAGATTCTGTTCATTTCCAGTAGCCATGCTGTTTCCTGCGGTTGCTGTAGTCGTCATTTACGATGAATAAGGTGTATCATAGACGTTTTGCCCAGCCGGGCGAAATCTGGCTAACGCTGTGAGGGTGAGTGAGTAAAAATAAACTGTCGAAGGGCCAACAACGCCGCGTAAGCGCTAACCACGATCGCCGTCTCAACCAACGCAGAGAGCGTCCGGAAGCGGATGACAACCTGTTTGGTGAAGCTGCAGATGGGGTCGTTGTCAGCCGTTTTGGCATGCACGCTGATGTTGAGGATAGCGCAGGCGTCGCCCACCGCTGCAATATCCGCCGAACCATTCGTTCGCTGGTTACCGGCGACCGGGTGCTGTGGCGTCCGGCAACCAGCGGCAACAAAGGTATTGTTGAAGCGGTGCATGAGCGCACCAGCGTATTAACCCGCCCCGATTTTTACGACGGCGTGAAGCCGATGGCGGCGAATATCGACCAGATCATCGTCGTCTCCGCAATCCTGCCTGAACTGTCGTTAAACATCATCGACCGCTATCTGGTTGCCAGCGAAACGCTGGACATTGAACCGTTGCTGGTACTGAACAAAACCGATCTGCTGGATGACAAGGCGCGCGCCTTTGTCGATAAGCAGATGGATATCTATCGCAATATTGGCTATCGCGTGGTGATGGTCTCCAGCCGGGCGAAAAACGGCATGGACGACCTGAAAGCGGCGCTGACCGACCGCATCAGTATCTTTGCCGGTCAGTCTGGCGTCGGCAAATCGAGTCTGCTGAATGCCCTGCTCGGCTTCGACAAAGAAGAGCAGGTCGCTATTCTGACTAACGAGGTTTCGGATGGCTCAGGCTTAGGCCAGCACACCACCACCGCATCGCGCCTTTATCACTTCCCGGACGGCGGCGATGTGATCGATTCACCTGGCGTGCGTGAGTTCGGTTTATGGCATCTTGAGCCGGAACAAATTACCCGCGGATTTGTCGAATTCCGCGCATTCCTTGGCGATTGCAAATTCCGCGATTGTAAACACGGCAGCGATCCCGGCTGTGCCATTCGCGAAGCGGTCGAACAGGGCAAAATCAACAGGTCCCGTTTTGATAACTACCACCGTATCCTGGAGAGCATGGCGCAGGTAAAAACGCGTAAAAATTTCCCTGATGGTGAAAGTTAATCGGTATAACCGCGTCTGAACGGATAAGCCGGGGCATTTTGCGAGGTGCATTCCAGTCGCGCGTCCAGACCGTGCAGCGTGCCGGAATTCGGGTATAGTCGCCATCTGAACGGGGCGCTGCTACAATCCGCCCCCTTTTTTACAACGTCATAAAATAGCCAGGAGGCTAAGGTGTTTGATCGTTTAAAACTCGGCTTGAATCATATTCTCCCGAAGAAATGGCTGACTGAACTTGCCGGTTGGGGCGCCAGTCGCCGCGGTGGTTGGTTGACCAAACTGGTCATTGACATCTTTGTCTGGTTTTACAAAGTCGACATGGCGGAAGCGCGTAAGCCCGATACCGCCAGCTATCGCACCTTTAATGACTTTTTCGTTCGTCCGCTGAAAGATGATGCGCGTCCGGTGGATGCCGATGCCAATCTCATCGCCCTGCCCGCGGATGGCGCTATCAGCCAGCTCGGCCACATTGATGGCGATCAGATTTTCCAGGCTAAGGGTCATCACTACACCATCGAC
This sequence comes from Pantoea sp. BJFS-204, assembly GCF_049310725.1. Classification (NCBI taxonomy): domain Bacteria; kingdom Pseudomonadati; phylum Pseudomonadota; class Gammaproteobacteria; order Enterobacterales; family Erwiniaceae; genus Pantoea; species Pantoea sp. BJFS-204. The sequence goes on from NZ_JBMOWE010000003.1 coordinate 412,269, forward strand.
GCCCTGCTGGCGGGTGATGAGCGGATGGCAGCCCAATTTGTTGATGGCGAGTTCGTCACCACCTATCTGGCGCCCCGTGATTATCACCGCGTCCATATGCCGTGCAACGGCATCCTGCGTGAGATGATTTATGTGCCTGGCGACCTCTACTCCGTCAACCCGCTGACCGCGCGTAATATTCCCAACCTGTTCGCCCGTAACGAGCGCGTCATCTGCTACTTCGAAACCGATATCGGGCCGATGGTGCAGATCCTGGTGGGTGCCACCATTGTCGGCAGCATCGAAACCGTCTGGGCTGGCACCATCACGCCACCGCGTGAAGGCGTGATCAAGCGCTGGCACTATCCGGCAGCGGATGATGAAAGCGCCGTGGTGCTGTTGAAAGGCCAGGAAATGGGCCGCTTCAAGCTTGGCTCTACCGTTATCAATCTGTTCGCACCTGGCCGCGTCAAACTGGCTGAAAGCCTGGAAGCAGAAAGCAAAACCCGTCTGGGTCAACCGCTGGCGATTGCGCTGCCGGTCGCGACAGACATTTCCGACGTCATCGTCGATTAAATTGAGTGTCCTCTGTGCGTTCGATTCTCCTCCTGCTGCTGAGCCTGTGGCTCAGCAGCCCGGCCTTCGCGGCCAGCCTTCCTGACGCCAGCCAGCTCAAACAGCAGCTGGAAGAGATAAAATCGGCCAAAAGTTCACCCTCGCAGGCTGAACAGATCCAGACGATTGAAGCCGCCTTAAACTTTCTCTCTGAACGCGATGAATCGCTGGAGCGCGCGGCGCAATATCAGCAGGTTATTGATGATTTTCCGCGTCTGGCGCGCGAACTGCGTCAGCAGATCGCCGCGCTGAGTGACAGCGGGAAAACCGTGCGCAACAACATGAGCAGCGCCGAGCTGGATCAGGAGATCCTGCAGGTCAGCAGCCAGCTGCTGGAAGAGGGGCGTCAGGCACGGCAGGAGCAGGATCGGGCGCGGGAAATCAGTGATTCGCTGTCGCAACTGCCGCAGCAGCAGACGGAAGCACGCCGGGCGATGACGGAGAGTGAACGCCGTTTGCAGAGCGTCAGCAGCAGTTCGCCACAGGGGCAGCTGCAGCTGGCGGCTCGCCAGGCGGAAAGCGCCGCGAATAAAGCGCTGGTCGATGAACTTGAGCTGGCACAGCTCTCTGCCAACAACCGTCAGGAACTGGCGCGGATGCGGGCTGAAGCCCACCAGCGCAAAGCAACTCAGCTCGATAACTATCTTCAGGCGCTGCGCAACCAGCTCAACGATCAGCGGCAACGTGAAGCCGAAGTCGCGCTGGCCCGCACCGAGCAACTGGCAGAAAACAGTGGCGATCTTCCGCCAGAGATCAGCGATCAGTTTCGGGTTAACCGCGAACTCTCGGTTGCCCTGAATCAGCAGGCGCAGCGCATGGATCTGGTGGCGTCGCAGCAGCGACTGGCCACTAACCAGATTATTCAGGTCCGTCAGGCGCTCTCTACCCTGCGTGAACAGTCGCAGTGGCTGGGTGCCTCTAATCTGCTGGGCGAAGCGCTACGGGCGCAGGTCGCGCGTCTGCCGGAGATGCCCAAGTCGCAGCAGATTGATAATGAGATGGCACAGCTTCGCGTGCAGCGTCTCAATTATGAAGATCTGCTGGAGCGCCAGGAGGCGCTGCGCAAGGGACGGCAGGCCGATGGTCAGCCTTTCACCGCAGACCAGAAGCGTATTCTTGATGCGCAGCTACGCACTCAGAGGGAACTGCTCAATTCGCTGATCTCCGGCTGTGACACGCTGATTCTGGAGATCACCAAGCTCAAGGTTGGCAACACGCAGTTGCAGGATGCGCTGACGGAAGTCAAAGAGGCGACGCACCGCTATCTGTTCTGGACCGCCGACGTTAACCCGATTGGTTTGAGTTATCCGCTGGATCTGGCCAAAGATCTTTCCCGTCTGCTGTCGCTGGATACGCTGGGTCAGCTCGGCAAAGCGATGGCGATGATGTTTACCAGCCGCAACTCAGTGCTGCCGATTATTGGTGCGTTGCTGCTGGTCGGCTTCAGCATCAGTTCGCGTCGCCACTTCAATGCTTTCCTTGACCGTTCCGCCAGCAAAGTCGGCAAGGTCACTCAGGATCGTTTCCGCCTGACTATCCGTACCCTGTTCTGGTCGATCCTGGTGGCGCTGCCGCTGCCGGTGTTATGGGGTGCGCTGGGTTATGGCCTGCAGAACGCCTGGCCCTACCCTATCGCCGTAGCGATTGGTGATGGCATTACCGCCACGCTGCCGCTGCTGTGGGCGTTTATGATCAGCGCTGCCTTTGCCCGTCCTAACGGCCTGTTCATTGTGCATTTCCGCTGGCCGCAAAATCGGGTGGCGCGCGCCATGCGCTACTACTCGCTGAGCATCGGATTAATTGTGCCGCTGATTATGTTGCTGATCGCCTTTGGTAATCTGGAAGATCGGCAGTTCTCCTCATCGCTGGGCCGTCTCTGTTTCATCCTGATCTGCGGGGCAATCAGCATTGTCACCGTGAGCCTGAAGCGTTCCGGGATTCCGCTCTATCTCGATAAAGAGGGAAATGGCGAGAACATGGTGAACCGGATGCTGTGGAACCTGATGATCGCTATGCCGCTGATGGCTGCCCTCGCCTCCGCTGTGGGTTATCTGGCTACCGCGCAGGCGCTGCTGGCGCGACTGGAAACCTCTGTCGCCATCTGGTTCCTGCTGCTGGTTATCTATCACATTATCCGGCGCTGGATGCTGATTCAGCGTCGCCGTCTTGGCTTTGATCGCGCCCGTCAGCGTCGTGCCGATATGCTGGCTAACCGTGCGCGCAGTGAAGAAGAGAAGGAGCAAGGCTCTCTGAACACTGATGCGATTGAAATTGAAGAGCCGGTAATTGACCTGGATGCGATCAGTGCGCAGTCGCTGCGGCTGGTACGCTCTATCCTGATGCTTATCGCCCTGGTCTCTGTGATTGTGCTGTGGTCAGAAATCCATTCGGCCTTTGGCTTCCTGGAGAATATTCAGCTGTGGGACGTCAGTACCTCAGTACAGGGCGTAGAGTCGATTCAGCCTATCACCCTGGGGTCAGTGCTGATCGCCATTCTGGTGTTTATTATCACCACCCAGCTGGTGCGCAATATGCCCGCGCTGCTTGAGCTGGCGCTGTTGCAGCATCTTAATCTGACGCCAGGTACGGGTTACGCCATCACCACACTGACCAAATATCTGCTGCTGTTGATTGGCGGGCTGATTGGTTTCTCAATGATTGGTATTGAGTGGTCGAAGCTGCAGTGGCTGGTTGCCGCGCTGGGTGTGGGACTGGGGTTTGGTTTGCAGGAGATTTTTGCCAACTTTATCTCAGGTCTGATTATCCTGTTCGAAAAGCCGATTCGTATCGGCGATACCGTGACGATCCGCGATCTGACCGGCAGTATCACGCGAATTAATACCCGCGCGACCACTATTACCGACTGGGACCGCAAAGAGATCATCGTGCCGAACAAGGCCTTTATCACCGAGCAGTTTATTAACTGGTCGCTGTCCGATTCCGTGACGCGCGTGGTGCTCACCATTCCGGCTCCGGCGAAAGTCAGCAGTGAACAGGTGACCACCATTCTGATCCAGGCGGCTGAGCGCTGCAGCTATGTCCTGGACACGCCGCAACCGGAAGCCTTCCTGGTCGATCTGCAGCAGGGCATTCAGTTATTTGAACTTCGTGTGCATGCTGCTGAGATGGGACACCGTATGCCGCTTCGTCACGAACTGCATCAGTTGATTCTCAGCGGATTTGATCAGCACGGTATTGAGATGCCGTTCCCGCCGTTCCAGATGCGTATGGAAACCCTGGGTAAGAAGCTGCCTGCCAGCAACGGTACACCCGCTGCCCGCGCCTATAAGTCTGGCGGACTGTAATGCAAAACGCCCGGCAAAGCCGGGCGTTATTGCAAGTCTGAGCCGTCAGTTACTGCTTAACGAACTCTTCGCCCTGGGCGATATCTTTCTTCAGCGTATCCAGCATGCCTGACAGCGCCTGCTGTTCGTAAGCGCTGAGGGTACCAATCGGCCTGCGTTCAGCCACACCGTTTTTACCCAGCAGCAGCGGCTGGGAGAAGAAGCGCGCATGTTCACCCTCGCCTTCTACGTAAGCACACTCCACCACATTAGCTTCACCCTTCAGCGCGCGTACCAGTGACAAACCGAAACGTGCAGCTGCCTGACCCATCGACAGCGTGGCCGAGCCGCCACCCGCTTTGGCTTCCACCACTTCGGTGCCGGCGTTCTGGATGCGTTTGGTCAGATCAGCCACTTCCTGATCGCTGAAGCTGACGCCTTTAACCTGCGACAGCAGCGGCAGAATGGTTACGCCAGAGTGGCCACCAATGACCGGGACTTCCACCTGGTCAGGCTGCTTGCCTTTCAATGCAGCCACAAAAGTATTGGCGCGAATGATATCCAGCGTGGTCACGCCGAACAGCCGATTTTTGTCGTAAACACCGTGCTTTTTCAGCACTTCTGCCGCAATGGCCACGGTGGTATTGACCGGGTTGGTGATGACACCAATCAACGCTTTAGGTGCCGTTGTGGCAACCTGTTCGATAAGATTACGGACGATACCTGCGTTAACGTTAAACAGGTCGGCGCGATCCATACCGGGCTTACGTGCGACACCCGCGGAAATCAGTACCACATCGGCACCCTGTAAGGCAGGCGTGGCGTCTTCTCCACTGAATCCCTGAATAGCCACTGCGGTAGGAATATGGCTGAGATCAACGGCAACACCCGGCGTAACCGGCGCGATGTCATACAGCGAGAGTTCTGAACCTGCGGGAAGCTGGGTTTTGAGCAGAAGTGCGAGCGCCTGGCCTATGCCGCCAGCGGCACCGAGAACGGCAACTTTCATTCTTAACTCCTTATTAAGGTGGGGCAGAGATGGGCCGAAATTCTATCTGTGTCAGACCTTAATCAACTGCTCAGGCGATGATAAATATCCGTTGTTAATTCTACGTGTTTTCACACTTAATCTCCGGATTCAAAAGTTACTTATCATTGCACCTGAATGACCGACAACTTTGCCGTCGTCAGACAGAGAACGGCTACGTGCGTTTTCTGTTACTACACCACCAATAATATAACAACTTTGCAACCTTCGCCTTCCGGGGCTGTGACGCGTGTTTTGGTCTGAGCGGATTTATTTGCTATTATCGCCGCCCGCTAGCCGCCCGGACGCTGCTCATCAATCGAACGATTGCATAAAAATGCATATAAATGCATAATCACCACTCTGCCGCGGGCGGATGCGCGGTTATTCTCTCTATTTATTGGTAACCTATGCGAAACCCATCGAAACAAGACGATCTGGTTAAGGCTTTCAAAGCCTTATTAAAAGAAGAAAAATTCAGTTCCCAGGGCGAAATTGTTCAGGCGCTTCAGGACGAGGGCTTTGAAAATATCAATCAGTCCAAAGTCTCTCGGATGCTGACCAAGTTTGGCGCAGTGCGCACCCGGAATGCCAGGATGGAGATGGTCTATTGCCTGCCCGCTGAGCTGGGTGTGCCGACCACCACCAGCCCGTTAAAAAACCTGGTACTGGATATCGACTACAACGATGCACTGGTGGTGATTCATACCAGTCCCGGCGCAGCACAGCTGATTGCACGTATGCTGGATTCACTGGGTAAGTCGCACGGGATTCTGGGTACCATTGCGGGTGATGACACAATCTTTATTACCCGCGCGCGCGACTTCACCGTTAAGCAGCTGCACGGCGCCATCCTCACCCTGTTTGAACAGGAACTCTGATCGCGGACTGACGAGAGGCCATCATGTGCCAGATCGTCAGTTCGTTCTCTCTGCTCACCCCTTTCCACAATAGTCACCCGCTCTGGATAAGTATTAAGCCTGCTTTTACACGCCCGGCTGTTGGTCAGATCGATAACTCTGCTTCACTTTCTGCGCTATTTTACACTGCTTTACATCACTGAACCGGCACCATTGCCCAGATCCAGATCAAACTCCAGCCCGATATACCTCCAACTTTCGCACTAAAAGTTAAAGTGATCTATCTCACTGTTTTTGCAATTAAAAGTGGCTTAAAGGTTACTTTTTATCCTTTTTTTATAACGTTAAGTTATTAAAAGTAGCCATAAGGATAAAGAATCACAAAAAAACATTATTAGCGGGGTATTAATTTCTTCCGTTATTAGTTCTATACTTCTTTTCGTGATGCAAATCACACTAAATAAAAAGATAAAAATAGACGACGAGGAAAAATCTATGAACGTAAAAACTACCATTGCTACCCTGAGCATTCTCTCCGCACTCTCATTTGGTGCTGTGGCAGCAGAATCTATTGATGCGTCACAGGCGCAGAATCTGCAGGCTGTCGGCACCATCAGTGTCAGCGGCGTGGCGGGTTCACCGATGGATATCAAACAGAAACTCAGCGACAAAGCCGATCAGCAGGGCGCAAAAGCCTATCGCGTGATTGAGGCATACAACAACGGCAACTATCACGCTACCGCCGCACTGTATAACTAAGGCGTAACCGATAATGCCATCTGCTCTCTGTCTGACGCGCCCTTTTGCGCTCCGGAGAGCTGAAGCAGAAATTTCAGGAGAGTTGACCATGAAAATGAAATTAGCTATCGCTGCACTGAGTCTGGCATCCCTGTTCTCAGTAGGTGCTAACGCCGCCAGCCTGGTGTCCAATGAACAGGCACAGGGTCTGCAGCCAATGAATCAGACCATCAGCATTGGTGGACGAAATGGCGACCAGACGCATATCCGTCAGGTGCTGTCAGAGAAAGCGGATGCCCAGGGCGCGAGCCACTATCGCATCATCGAAAACAACCAGGATAACACCTGGCATGTCACCGCTGAGCTTTATAAATAATTAACCGTGATGACGCCTGAAGGGCGTCAGAAGATATCGACGACCCGCCTTTACGAGAAACCGCTGGTTGTTGAATGTATTGAGGAGATAATCATGAATATCAAAACAACCATCGCTACAGTCAGTCTGCTTTCCGTTATGGCGTTCGGCGCATCAGCCGCACAGCTGGTCACCGGCGATCAGACGCAGAACCTGCAGCCTGCGGGCACCGTGACCATCAGTGGAACCGCGGGATCGCCAATGGATTACCGCGCTGAGCTTTCTCAGAAAGCGGATGAACAGGGTGCCAGTGCCTATAAAGTTATTGAGGCGCGCACCGGCGATAACTATCACATCACCGCACAGCTTTATAAATAATTCCTCGTCAGATGTATGACGAACCCTTTGGCCCCGCTCGCCGGGGCCTTTTTTCATCTGACGTTTTATCTGACATTAAAGTGAAGCTGACCTTCCAGCTCCTCTTCCGCTTCATCAAATAACAGAATCAGCGCGCCATAACGCCGTCGCTGTCCCCTGCCCAGATTAACAAATTCAATCTCCAGCGGCAGCGGTAACAGATCGCCCGTCACCACATCCCATAATCCATCCAGATCGCAGATGCGGCGCTCCTCCAGCGCAAATCGCTCGCTGAACTGGCGGAAGAAATGGGCCTGATCAACAATTTCATTAAAATCAAAACGCTCGATTTTCATGCTGACGGCTCCCATGCTCCGTCTGCGGGCGACCTTCGCCGCCCGTTACTGTCCGCTAGCTCAAACCGCCCAGGTGCAGCGCTTTGACCTCCAGATACTCTTCCATGCCGAGTACCGAACCTTCGCGGCCCAGCCCCGACTCTTTCACACCACCAAACGGCGCCAGCTCGGTTGATACGGCACATTCATTAATGCCAATCATGCCGCTTTCCAGCGCGGCTGAAACACGGAACACCCGCTGCAGATTCTGGGTGTAAAAGTATGCGGCAAGGCCGAACGGTGTATCGTTAGCACGACGGATGACGTCATCTTCATCATCAAAGCGGAAACAGGCAGCCACCGGACCAAAGGTCTCCTCCTGCGCGAGCTGCATCCCTTCGTGCGCCTCAGTAATCACAGTGGGCTGCCAGAAGTTGCCACCCAGCGCATGTCGCTCGCCACCCGCCAGTAATTTGCCACCTTTTGCTACCGCATCATTGACGTGCTGCTCAACCTTTTCCACCGCCGATGCCTCAATTAATGGCCCGACAATCACGCCCTCTTCCATGCCGTTGCCCACCTTCAGCTTGTTCACTTCGGCAGCCAGCTGCTGAGTAAAACGATCATAGATAGCATTGTGAATGTAGAAGCGGTTTACGCTGACGCACACCTGGCCCGCATTACGGAATTTGTTGGCAATGGCGCCCTGCACGGCGGCATCAATATCGGCATCGTCAAACACGATATAGGGGGCATTACCCCCCAGCTCCATCGACACTTTTTTCATGGTTTCGGCAGCATTACGCATCAGCAGCTTGCCCACCTGGGTGGAGCCGGTGAACGAGATTTTACGCACCGCTTTGCTGGCCATGATGGCATCGCTGATAGCATGGGTATCACCGGCTACCGCATTCAGTACACCATCAGGCACACCTGCCTCTTTCGCCAGCGCCAGCAGGGCAAAGGCGGAGAGTGGCGTGTTATTGGCAGGTTTAACAATGCCGGTGCAGCCGGCAGCCAGAGCTGGCCCCAGTTTGCGGGTCAGCATCGCCATCGGGAAATTCCACGGCGTAATGGCAGCCACAACGCCAATCGGTTCGCGGGTTGCCAGAATACGGGAGCCGGGTTTAGCTGGCGGGATGATCTCACCATTGGTCCGTTTCGCCTGCTCGGCGAACCACTGAATAAAACTGGCGGCGTATTCAACTTCCCCTTCCGCCTCTTTCAGGGGCTTGCCCTGTTCGGTCGTCATCAGCTGTCCCAGCCAGCGTTTGTTCTCAATGATCAGCTGGTACCAGCGAGTGAGAATTTCAGCGCGCGCTTTTGCAGTCTGCGCCCGCCAGGCGGGAAATGCGCGCTCCGCTGCGGCGATAGCCTGTTCCGTTTCAGCTTTACCCGCTTTTGCCACCTGTGCAATCACCTCACCGGTCGCCGGATTGGTCACGTCAAAGGTAGAGGCCGCCTGATGCCACTGGCCGTCCGCTAAATAGCCGGTCCGGAACAGTTGGCTCTCTTGCAGTGATTTCATTGATTCGCTCCTGTCAGTTTTGCTCTTCCGTCTGGAGAGTATAGTTGGCAAAAGCGACAGATTTTGTGATGGGTGGGGATTGCGCAGGCCGCTGCAGGTCACAGCGGCCAGATTCAGATTTGGATGAGCGTGTTCTGGTACTTATCCAGCATCATAGCCAGTCGTTTTACCGGTTCCGTTACGCTGGCGGGAGCCTCGTAATGGGCCAGTTTTTCCTGATAGACATCCAGCTCTTTCAGCAGACGTTCAAAGTAGTAACGCCGCTTGTCATCGCTGCTGGCGGAGATCACCCGGTCAGCGGTGTAACGCAACTGCCGGTGATAAGCAGAAAGATCGGCATTCACCGGCACTTCTGCGTCGCGTAACCGCTGATGACCGATGATCAGCGTCAGGGCGATGCGATATTTGTTGATATCGCCCGGAAACAGGTTCAGCAGCAGAAACAGTTGCTGATAGAGCGCTGGCAAATGGTTTTCACGCCGGCGCGCCTGATTGGTCGTCATGGCAGAGACAGCCGCATACATAAAGCGGTTCAGCAGCTTGCGGCCGGTGCGCGCTTTTGATTTATCACGAATCAGCAGGATCACCATCATCGCCACGAAGCAGCCGATGACCTGGCCCAGAACGTTATCGAGAAAGACGTTAATGTGGAATTCCATCGGATTATCCAGCACCAGAACGTTAAGGGTGCCAATCAACGCCCCCAGCGTGCCGAGCTGACGCCGCTGAATAAAGATACCACCGATAAAACCGAGCAGGCCGATTGCGATGCAGAGCAGCAGTGCGCTCTGCTGCGTCGCCGGGAGAACATACATAAAGTAGAGCGCGCCCAGCGGAACCGCGACCGTCATGCCGTAGAGAAAGTCCTTTGCCATCATCAGCGGGTTGGGCATACGCATCGCCAGTGCGGTGATGACAGCCAGCATGACCATGCAGCCACTGCCAGAGGTCCAGCCGGTATAGAGCCAGAACAGCGAACCCAGCGCGGTCGCCACAAAGGTACGGATACCATTGATCATCGCATGATGCGTTTCAGCGGAACGCGCCTGGATCACCACCTCGCGCTGCAGAATCTCCTCTTCCAGCGAGGTGATCCGGCTATTACTTTTGATCCCTTTCAGTAGCAGCAGATATTCGGTAGCAGTGCCTACCCAGCTGGCCAGCGTGACCGGCGTTGATTTGCCGCTGGCACCAATCACCCGCCGCATCACTTTCATCCGCTTATGCACCTCTTCAACGGTCGAGGCTGGTTTTTCAACCATCAGACGATACTGGGGCGGAATGTAATCAGGACGGGAATTCTGGATCAGAAAGGTTTCGGCTGCCTGTGTAATCAGCGTCAGTGACAGCGTATTGAGCATCTGCAAACGGCGATTGCTGTTCTTCCAGCGTGAGGATTCCATCATCAGCTGGCTGCGCATGCTGTTCAGCGCCGTGGTGCGCCGTACCAGCGCGCTCCAGGCTTTATCGACCTCTTCTTTATCACCGTGAGCGACGCAGAGTTGCAGCAGGTTATAGTGTGCCACCAGCAGCGAATCGACCTCAGCGTCGATCACTTTTTTAATCGAACGGGGTGAGAAAATCATGTCGGCCAGAATGGCGCACAGGATGCCGAGTACGATTTCACTGCAGCGCTCTACCGCATATTGTGGCACCAGCGTCAGACCGCCGCTGGCGTTAGCCGTCACCACAATAATCAGCGCGGTGTAGCCCGCCAGTCCGAGCGCGTAAGAGTTTTCTACCTTGATCAGCGAAGAGAGCCAGACGCAGAGTCCTGCCCAGATGCAGCACAGCAGCAGCATCACGACCGGTGCACGCACGGTGGCGATCATGATGGTCAGCGCGGCGATACAGCCAATAAATGTCCCGATAATACGCAAAACGCCGCGATAGCGCAGCGCCCCTGAATAGGGGTCCCCCCCGGCCGCAAACGCGGTACCGCCGGCCACGATACCGGCGGTCATCACCGCCCAGCGCGGCGTTTCAAGGTTAAAGTGAAAACCCACCATCAGCGCTAACACCAGCGCAAAGGTGAGCTTTACCGGGAACCGCAGGAACTCGATCATATCGCCCTCTTAACCAAACTCACGCAGGCGATTAAACAGTCGGACCATCGGTGAAACCTGTTCAGGCTGACGATCGGCCTGACCGGTGATCACCACTGTCGCTGTCGTGCCCGCCGGGAAGCGATTGCCGGGCTGCTGATCAAGCCGGATGCGAACCGGCACACGCTGCGCCAGACGCACCCACTCCAGATTGGAGTCCACCGTTGCCATGCCTTTGCTGTCGACCGAGCTGCTGCTGTTGGTGACGCCAGCCGCCACACTGTCTACGGTGCCGCGCAACACGATGTTGCTGCCAAGTGGGGTGACTTCCGCGCGGAAGCCCTTCTCCACGCCGTGCAGTTTGGTCTCTTCCAGGTAAGCCAGCACATAGAAAGAGTGCTGCTGAACCAGCGCCACGGCAACCGAACCACGGGTAATGAACTCACCCTGGTAGACATTCAGGTTGGTGACCCAGCCATCGGATGGCGCTTTCACCGTGGTGCGCTCAAGGTCAATCTTCGCCAGATCGCGTGTCGCCACCGATTTCGCCAGCTGGTGCTCGCTGGTTTGCAAATCGTTATTGGATTGCTCGATAGCCTCGCGCGACATGGCGGAGGTGCCCAGCTGGTTACGGCGCCCGGCTTCGCGACGTTTCTCACTGACCAGTGCCTGGTAATATTCAACATCCGCCTGCGCCTGATCGAGCGCTTTTTGATAGCGCGGCCGGTCAACCACAAACAGCGTATCGCCCTTCTTCACCAGCTGGTTGTCGTGTACCGGAACCTCGGTAATCAGGCCGGTGACGTCAGGGGAGATCGCCACCACGTCAGCGGCGAAACGCGCATCACGGGTCCAGGGCGATTCGGTATAGAAGACCCAGGCACGGAAAATAATGACCACTGCGATGATGACCAGCAGGATAGTAATCGCGTAGCGCGCGATTTTTCTTATGAGTGCTTTCACTTAAACCTCAGACTAATAAACGGGAGACAAGGTAAAACACACAGCAGTAAAGCGCTGTATTAAAAAGTGCCGGATGCCAGACAAGATCGTAGATACCGCTCGGCGTAAGCACGCGTTTCACTAACCAGAACAGCATCAGTGAAATAATAAGTTCGATGAAAATGGGCGGAAAAGAGAGCCCAAACATGACAAATACCGGAAGCACACTCATCACAAATCCTTAGTTCGACCTTGCCGGGATACTCATGCCTCTTCAGATGTCGCAGGAAAACCCTCTGGAAGCGTTATCCGAACCGCAGCTGGCTTAATAATAGCGTATCATCGAAGGGTATCAGGCAATGAAGAATCACCGGGAAATACCCCGGCGCGCTTATAATAACGCGCCTGACTATAAGTTTTCTACAGAATGTGATCTAAATCACTTTTAAGTCAGAGTAAATAATGGAACGACTGAAAGGCATGTCTGTCTTCGCTAAAGTGGTCGAACTGGGTTCGTTTACCGCTGCGGCGCGTCAGCTTCATCTGAGCGTCTCATCAATCAGCCAGATCGTCGCGAAACTGGAAGATGCATTGCAGGTGAAACTGCTGAATCGCAGTACCCGCAGTATCGGGCTGACCGAAGCGGGCAAAATCTATTATCAGGGCTGTCGCCGTATGCTGGCCGAAGCGACGCAGGTGCATGAACAGCTTTACGCTTTTAACAATACGCCCATTGGCGTACTGCGAATTGGCAGCTCCTCTACCATGGCGCAGAACGTGTTAGCTGGCATGACCAGCGATATGCTGCGGGAATATCCGGGGCTGAGTGTGAATCTGGTCACCGGCGTTCCGGCCCCGGATCTGATCGCGGATGGTCTGGATCTGGTGATTCGGGTGGGAGCGTTAAAAGATTCCAGCTTATTTTCGCGTCGCCTGGGTGCGATGCCGATGGTGGTGTGCGCCGCAAAAAGCTATCTGGCGCAGCATGGTACGCCGGAGAAGCCGGGTGATATCGATAATTTTTCTTGGCTGGAATATAGCGTACGGCCCGATAACAATTTCGAACTGATTGCGCCGGAAGGATTAGTGACACGCCTGGCACCGCAGGGACGTTTTGTGACCAATGATTCCCTGACGCTGATTCGCTGGCTGAAGTCGGGCAATGGCATCGCCTATGTGCCGATGATGTGGGTGATTGATGAGATCACCGCAGGCGAGATCGATATTCTGTTTCCGCAGTATCAGTCCGATCCGCGCCCGGTCTACGCGCTCTATACCGAGAAGGATAAGTTACCGCTTAAGGTGCAGGTCTGTATCGATTATCTGACCGGCTATTTTGAACAGGTGGCTGAACAGTATCAGCAGCATCGTAAAAGCTAACAATAGATTGTTGACAACATCTGTCCCGACCAGCTGTAAGACCCAGCCAGCGAAGGGAACACGGTCAGATCGGAAAGACGCAAAATCCGTCATCCCTGACACGCTCGGCCCGCGCCATCCGTGGCGCGGGACGCTTTCCTCCTCTGCCCGTGTTCCCTGCGCTTTCAGCTATTGCATTGCTGCCAGGTTCATCCGGCTATGGATTTGTCAGCATTCTGACAACCCGCCAGGCGGCGGGTTGTTGGGGTCACATCAGGCGGTGCCGCCGATGGTCAGTTTATTCAGCTTCAGGGTCGGCTGACCGACACCGACCGGCAGGCTCTGTCCCTCTTTACCACAGACGCCGACGCCTTTATCCAGCGCCAGGTCATTACCCACCATCGAGATCTGCTGCATCGCTTCGATGCCGGAACCAATCAGCGTTGCGCCTTTAACCGGTTTGGTGATTTTGCCGTTCTCAATCAGATAAGCCTCTGAGGTTGAGAAGACAAATTTGCCGGAGGTGATATCCACCTGACCGCCACCAAAGTTGGGCGCATAGAGGCCATACTCAACGCTTTCAATAATATCCTGCGGCGATGACTTGCCAGCCAGCATATAGGTGTTGGTCATGCGCGGCATCGGCAGATGCGCGTAGGATTCACGACGTCCGTTACCGGTAGGGCTAACCCCCATCAGTCGCGCATTCAGCTTGTCCTGCATGTAGCCTTTCAGTACACCATTCTCAATCAGCATGTTGTACTGACCGGGAACGCCCTCATCATCTACTGCCAGTGAACCGCGCAGCCCTTCAAGGGTGCCGTCATCCACCACGGTACAGAGGTCAGACGCAACCTGCTGACCAATTTTACCGCTGAACACCGAGGTGCCACGGCGATTGAAGTCGCCTTCCAGACCGTGACCGACCGCTTCATGCAGCAGCACGCCCGGCCAACCCGCACCCAGTACCACTGGCAACGCACCAGCAGGTGCGGCCACGGCGGAGAGATTCACCAGCGCCATACGCACTGCTTCACGCGCCCAGGCGTCAGCGCGGACTTCGCCATCTTCATCTGCCAGGAAAAACGCATAACCGGTACGCGCACCGCCGCCGCTTGCGCCGCGTTCACGTTTGCCCTGATCTTCCACCTGGACACTAATAGAGAGGCGAACCAGCGGACGGACATCTGCCGCCAGCGTGCCGTCAGTCGCGGCTACCAATACCTGCTCGTAAACGCCGGTCAGGCTGGCATTGACTTCCTGCACGCGCGGATCAGCCGCACGAGCCACTTTATCAACGCGATGCAGCAGGGCAATTTTGTCTTCACGTGTCAGGCTGCTCAGCGGATCGATAGCCTGATAGAGCGAACGGTTCATCACGGCAGAAAGCGTGTGTGCCTTGCCATTTCCCTGTTCGCGTACGATGCTGCGTGCGGCTTCAGAGGAGAGACGCAGTGCATTCAGCGTGATCTGGTCTGCATAGGCGAAGCCGGTTTTCTCCCCGCTGACCGCGCGCACACCCACACCCTGATCGATATGGTAGGAGCCATCTTTAATGATTTTGTCTTCCAGCACCCAGGATTCGTGAAAGCTGGACTGAAAATAGAGATCGGCATAATCCAGACGACGTTCTGAAAGCTGCCCTAACAGGGAAAATAGGTCCTGCTGATTAATGCCGTTAGCAGTCAGTAACTGCTCACTTACCAGGTTCAGAGTCATCGTTTCTCACTCATTATGTGCTCAGATAATCATAGCCTGCGGTAATTCCGGTACGGCGTCAAATTCACTTGTTGTCAGTTTCACGCGGTTTACGCAGCACTTCATTGATTTCCGGTTTATCCAGCGGGCCACTGATGTGATAACGCAGCAGCGATATCTTGTTCCACAGGGGTCCCAGAACTTTACTGGCGGCAAATACCGCCGCGCCAATCACCGGATTGATGGCAAAAGCTGTCGCCACACCAACCGAGGCGGATATTTCCGGCGCAACCACCGCTTCCATGTCGATCTGACGCTTCACCAGGTCGAGATTACCCTGCATCGCAATGTCCGCTTCCAGGCCATCCACCAGCAGATTATCGGTGCGCATCATGCCGTTTTCGATCCAGGCGGTGCCGTTAATCGAGTCGAAGTAGAAAGAATTGGTGAAGGTGTCGCTGAAGTCGAAGCGCAGCTTGCGCAGTAGCGCATCAAAGCTCACCAGCCGCAGGATTTTCCCGGCGGCACCGGTATTCACATCGGCGATCTGGCCTTTGCCAATGTGGGTCTTCAGGGTACCGCTCAGCGTCTCTGCCGAGGGCTGCCAGGGCGCAGAGCGCCAGTGCAGGTCATACGCAATATCAAATGGCGCATCGCGCAGCGGCGTGTTGACCCCAAACCAGTTGGTCGCGTTATTAATATTCGGGCCTTTCAGCGTGCCCTTCAGCGAAGTGCGCTGGTCGTCCGGGCGGTTAACCCATTCCCCGTTGATTTTCAGCTGTGAACTGCCAGTATCCACTTTTCCGTTAGTAAGCGCTAACGTATCTCCGCGGGGTTGCAGCATCGCGGAGACCTGACCATATTTCTGACCCAGCACCCAGCACTCTTTACAGCGCAACTGTAAAGCGGGCCACTGGCTGAAGTTAATGTTCGTGGCTTTTTGAGGTGGCGCTTTGCCGCCTTTGCCTTCACCGTTATCCCACTGCGGATTGTAGTAAAGGTAATCCAGGTTCACCTGCCACGGTGCTTTCGGGGCCATTGCCAGCGCACCACGCAGCTCTTTAGCCCTGACGCCGACCTGGCCCTTGCCGCCCGCACTCTGAGCCAGTGTCGCTTCAACCTCATGCCATTGCTGCCCGGCCAGGGTGACCGCCGGGCTGCGTAGCGTGATATTGCCGGGCAGCGTGACGCCACCCGTTTTGAGGCCGCCGCCTGACTCGCTGCCCCCGGATGCTCCCCCTGCGGCCATCATCGCCACCCAGGCCTCGCCATCCAGCGCGGGCAGGTTCAGTACCATGCCGGGATGATCGGGCAGAGCAGGTGTTTTCTGCGCATCATACAGCCAGATGCCACGATCGACGCGCAGCGTCGGCTCCAGCAACCAGCGGCTGTTAAAGCGATGGTTTGCATCGACGCTGCCACTGAGATCGAAATGGTGCAGGTCGCCACTGGCCTTAATTGCGACTGGCATCGCCTCACCGGCTTTCTTATCGAGCGGTGCAGGTAAGTGACTACTTACTTCTTTTGCATTACCGTTCAGCGTCACGTCATAACGCGCGCCGCCATGATGGGGCAGCGTAATATTGACGTCGCCCTGCCACGGCAGATTTCCGCCCAGCTGCTTGCTGACGGCTGCAGGAAGCTGGCTGATTTTAGCAGGCTGCCAGTCGCCCTGAAGTTTGACGTTCACGCCAAAATCGTCCGGATTCTCTTTGGTGCTGAAACGCACGCCCATCGGCTGACCAAACCAGTTCGCACGCAGATCCTCACTGGCCAGATTGCCGTTGTCGTAACGGAAGCGCCCGGAGAGATTGTTAATGGTGGTTTTTAACGGTTTGATAAACAGCGAATTATTGTTCAGGTCCACATTGCCACGGGCATGAACCTGCTCACCATCCAGCGGGATATCCAGATTCAGGTGGCCGCCGACGCGGCCTTTGATTTCCAGCTGTTCCAGCGCGGCACCCAGTGAAGGTTTCAGCGGAGTCTGCCCGAAATAGTCCGCGATCTGCTGGCCTTCACCACTGATATCACCCTCAATGATCAGTTTTTCTTTCAGGTAGTCGGGGATGACCGCAGTGACGTTGCGCGCGTCCACCTCGCCCAGTTTCGCCACCGGCGCTTTCATCCAGAGGCCGTCATTCAGGAAGTTAAGGTCGATATCGAGATTGCTCAACGCTGGCCATTTGGGCTGAAACGCATAGGTTGCCTGGCGAAGCGGCACCCAGACCTGGAACATGCCATCATTATGCTTGAACGGGAACAGCGCCGGATTACCGGCAAACAGCAGTGTGGCGTTGTCCACCTTGCCACCCTTCACTGCCCCACTCAGATAATGCGTCAGGCTGTTACCCAATAGCGGCACCGGGAAGTAGCGCCAGGCATCGCCCGCATCGGTAAGCCGGATACCGGCCAGAATATCCAGACGAGGCTCACCGCCGCTGTTCTGCTGGTAGCTGAAGTCGCCGCGCGCCCAGAGCGAGCGTGCTTCCAGGTCAAGATTTTCGCCCGCCAGCGTGAGGCCATGATCATCATTCAGCCAGCGCAGCGCACCGGTCACCCGCTTAATCTCTAACGGAGCCTGGAACATGTCGCCATAGGGAACGGTCGCCGCCCCCATATCCACACTGACCTGACCATTGCTCAGGCTGCCGCGCGCTTCACCGCTTAAATGGCTGATGCCCGGCAACAGTTTCCAGTGCTGCCAGCTGAAATCACGCCACTTCACCTGTACGCGGGTTTTTTCAGGCTGCTGTAACGGAATATCCAGCGCCAGGCCATCGATGGTGCCCTGTGGCTGCAGCGTCTGCCAGTTTTCAAACAGTGCCGGTGAGAGCGGCGCAAACAGCGGAACGATCGGCGCAATATGACTCAGCACCAGCTGTGTGGCGCGAACGCGCACTTCCGGCTGACCATCCGGTCCCAGCATCTGCTTATCTTCAGGACGCCATAACAGAGAGAAGTGACCGGCGGGCCAGGCGTGGCCGTCGGTGCTGAGCCGGGTTTGTGGCACATTGACCACCCAGCCATTCTGGAAACGTGACAGATGCGCGGTCAGCCCATCGACCTCAATGCGGTGTCGTCCGGTCTCGCCCTGCCAGCTGGCTCCGCCCTTGCGCAGCAGCAGATCACCGGCGTAGATGTCGCCATCGCGCAGGTTAACCCAGGCCGCCAGGCTAAATCGGGCGCTATCCAGCCGGGTATTGTCACGCACCCAACGGCCCAGCCACGGGCGCATATCGACGTCGTCGGCCTGCATCCAGATGCGGCCATCATTGAGTAAACCGTTGCTGTCGTTAAGATCAAGCCGCACCTGGACCACGCCGTGCTGGCCGGTGAAGCTCGACAGGCTGACTTCGCCTTCGGCCCGGTGGCGGTTATCTTCATTGACCCAGGTGAGTCGCGGGATCGCCAGCTCAGCATGCTGACCGGAAGGGGTGCGGAAACGGATGGTGCTGTCACGCAGGTCAAAGTGGTCAAACTGACGCAGGAAGAGTTCGTTTATCTGCGCCGGACGGAAGCTGTTTTTCTCTTTGTCGTTATCCAGCAGCGGGCGATTAGTATCGAGGTGCAACTGCCAGAAGGTCAGATCGCGAAACTGCCACCGCCAGTGCAGCAGGGACTGCCAGACGTCGAGAGCCAGATTGATGCGTTTGATAGTGAGTTTGCCGTTCTCATGCAGATCGACGCTAAGATCGCGAACCTGCAGGGTTGGGCCAAAATTCTCCCATTTACCCTGTAACTGGCTGGCGTTGACCGGCACGCCGCTGCTGTCGGAGATGTATTGCAGAAGGTTGCTGCGATAGCTGTCGAGATGCGGCATCACCAGACGCAATCCGCTGACCAGCAGCGCGACAATCACGATGATTGCCGCGACCAGCAGTAACAAAATCCTCGGCAACTGCCTCACTCACGCCTCTCCTTGTGTTCCGTAAACGACGGATAGTTGGTTCTCATACCCGACCGTCTCCCGATAAAAGCGTTAAAACGCGCATTTTATCTCAAACAAGGGCGATTTTTCAGCCCGATATCCGAAGAAACCGGTAACCGGGCTGGCGTTACATCATCACTACGTCGAACTGCTCCTGAGTGTAGAGCGCTTCGACATGAACTTTAACCTGCTTGCCGACAAAGATTTCGACTTCAGCCAGTGCATGAGACTCGTCAGTTTTTAACGCCTCACCCACCGTCGGTGAAACATAGACCAGAAAGCGGTCAGAATCATAAGCGTGATGAACCCGGACAATCTCACGCATGATTTCATAGCAGACCGTTTCAACGGTTTTCAGCGTGCCGCGCCCTTTGCAGACCGGGCAATCCTGGCACAAAACGTGCTCAATGCTTTCGCGGGTACGCTTACGCGTCATCTCCACCAGACCCAGCGCCGAGAAACCATTTATACCGGTTTTAACCCGATCTTTACTGAGCGCGCTTTCCAGCGAATGCAGTACCCGGCGGCGATGGTCTTCGTTGCTCATATCGATGAAGTCGATAATGATGATGCCACCAAGATTACGCAGTCGCAGCTGACGTGCGATCGCCTGAGTAGCTTCAACATTGGTATTAAAGATCGTCTCATCAAGGTTACGATGGCCGACAAACGCACCGGTGTTGATATCGATGGTGGTCATCGCTTCGGTCTGATCGATAATCAGATATCCGCCTGACTTTAGTTCAACTTTGCGATCCAGCGAGCGCTGAATCTCATTTTCGACGTCAAACAGGTCGAAAATAGGCTGTTTACCGTTGTAGAGCTCCAGCTTACCGGCCATTTCCGGGATATATTCACCGGTAAATTCCACCAGCATGTCGCAGGTCAGGCGGGAGTCGACCCGGATGCGATCCAGCGCCGCGCCCGCAAAATCACGCAGAATACGCTGGGCCAGAGCCAGCTCACCGTAGAGCAGGCAGCGGGTCTGATTGCGCTTTTTACGCTCGCTGACTTTGGTCCAGAGTCGTTTGAGAAAAGCCGCGTCCTGCGCCAGCTCCTCTTCCCCGATGCCTTCTGCGGCGGTACGAATAATAAAGCCGCCCAGATCGTCGCAGTAGTCAGCCACGACCGCTTTAAGCCGATCGCGCTCTTTCTCGCTCTCAATACGCTGAGAGACACCCACATGCGATGCGCCTGGCATAAAGACCAGGTAACGCGAAGGCAGCGTGATGTCAGTGGTCAGCCGGGCACCTTTGGTGCCAAGCGGATCTTTGACGACCTGAACCACCAGATCCTGTCCCTGCCGCACCAGCTCGGCGATATCCCGCACGATAAAGTTTTTCTTTTCGTCGCCCGCCACACATTCAGTATGCGGCATGATATCTGAGGCATGCAGAAAGGCCGCTTTCTCCAGACCGATATCAACAAAGGCGGCCTGCATGCCGGGCAGAACACGGCTTACACGGCCTTTATAAATATTGCCAACGATGCCGCGCCGCGCCTCACGCTCAATGTGAATTTCCTGCAATATGCCGCCGTCAATATAGGCAACACGTGTTTCAGAAGGCGTGACGTTTACCAGTAATTCAGCCGTCATGTTGACCCCTTACGGCACGCAGTGACTCGAAATGGCTGATCAACTCCCCTGTCTCAACCAAGGGTAATCCGACCACTGCATGGTAGCTTCCATTAATTTTGCGGACAAAGTTTCCTCCCCTGCCCTGAATACCGTATGCACCCGCTTTATCCATTGGCTCGCCGGTCGCGATATAGTCGTCGATGTCGGTGGCGGTTAAGGTGCGGAATGTCACATCAGTCGTTACGACGCAATCCAGCGCCTGCTGACTGTCGGCCAGCGCTACCGCCGTCATCACCTGATGCGTATGACCAGAGAGTTTGCACAGCATCGCGCGGGCATCAGCGGCATCGCGCGGCTTTTCCAGCACTTCGCCATTCAGCACCACAATCGTATCCGCGCCCAGCACCGGCAGATCCTGCGCGGCCAGTTTGACACCCGCCTGCGCTTTATCATTGGCCAGACGGCGGACATAGATTTCCGCCGCTTCGTTCGGCTGACGCTGCTCTTCAACGTCAGTCACGATGCGCTCGAATGTCAGCCCAAGTTGAGTTAACAGCTCACGACGACGCGGTGAACCGGAAGCAAGATAGAGGGTTACCATAAATTTCCTTATTGAACAGCGAACTGACGACGAATTTTTCTCATTAATAAGAATAGCCAGGGCCAGAGAATACCGTCGACGACACTGCTCCAGAAAATTTCAGGTCGGAATGAAACGTTGATTACCAGGAATTCAGCCCAGAAGACAATCACATCCATCGCCAGCGACAGCACCATAACCATTAACGCTTGCTGCCACAACGCTAAGTTGCGGAATAACTGGAACTTAAAGGCAATCAGGTAGGCGATGATACTGAGCGCCAGCGCACGCACGCCGAGTGTGGAACCCGCAATCAGATCCATGATGGCACCCAGCACAAATCCGCTGCCGACATTGACCCGATGCGGCAGTGCGAGCACCCAATAGATAAGGATCAACAGTAGCCATGAGGGCCGGAACATATAAATTTCATCCGGCCAGGGCATGATCTGCAGGACAAGCGCAACCAGGAAGGAGAGCCAGATGACCCAACGTCCCTGGCTGCGATATCGACTCAAGGCTGCCCCCCGCGTGAACGCGAGGAGTTGCTTTGTCCACTGCTGCTGGTAGCTGACGGTGCAGGCGGTCCCATCTGTACGGCAGGCGCAGGCGGGCCCATTTCTCCAGCAGGCGGTAAGACCTGCGGCATCATCTGCATCAGACGCTCGTTCGCAACGCGATGAACTTCATCCTGCGGCAGCGGCATATCACCATTGCGATCGGCGCCCCACAGCAGCAGCAGGTAACGCAGACGCTGCAGACCCGCGGTCGGATGCGCCTGAATCACCGTATAGGCGCGTTGGGTATCCACTTTTACCGAGGAAACCACACCCACCGGATAGCCTTCAGGGAATCGGCCACCGATACCTGAAGTCACCAGCACATCGCCGACCCGAATGTCCGTATTACCCGGCAGATGCTCAAGCTGAAGATCTTCAGTACAGCCGTTACCTGCGGCAATGACACGGATGTCATTACGCAGCACCTGAATCGGCAGGGCATGTGACGCATCACAGATCAGCAGAACACGGCTGGTGAGTTGTCCGACAGCGATGACCTGACCGACTACCCCTTTATCACTGATGACCGGCTGGCCTTCATAGACGCCGTTAACGCTGCCTTTGTCGATTACCACCTGGTCGGTGTAAGGATCGGTGCCGGTGGAGATGACCTGTGTCACCATCTTTTGCTCATCCTGACGCAGCGGTGAACCCAGCAGTTCACGCAGGCGTGCGTTTTCCTGCTTATATTGCCCCAGCATTAGCAGGTTACTGTTTTTCAGGAAGAGCTCACGACGTAACGCTTTGTTTTCCTGCTCGAGTTGCTGACGCGACGCCAGCGACTCTGACACGCCATCCAGCAACTGACGTGGCCCATTGGCCAGGAAGTAAAACGGACTGACCGACGTATCCAGATAGTTGCGTATTTGGGTGAAAGAACCCACACGGCTGTCGGCAATGATAATGGCAATCGCCACGATAACCGCCAGGAATAGACGCAACTGCAGGGAAGGTCCCCTGCTAAAAATCGGCTTCATATAATCTGCGTGATCCTCGACAACAGGAGAGGAAGCGACGGCGTAACACCGTGCTTCCCTGGGCTGAACGCACTGCACCGGCACAGATTGCGCCGGTTCACATGCCACTCCCTCGCATGATCATTGCGTTCTTAGCCGGTTGAGGCAATTATTCTTCGCTGAACAAATCGCCGCCATGCATGTCGATCATTTCCAGCGCTTTGCCGCCACCGCGAGCCACACAGGTCAGTGGATCCTCAGCAACCACAACCGGAATGCCCGTCTCTTCCATCAGCAGACGATCCAGGTTGCGCAGTAACGCACCACCGCCGGTCAGCACCATGCCGCGCTCCGAAATATCTGAAGCCAGCTCAGGCGGACACTGCTCAAGGGCAACCATCACCGCGCTAACGATGCCGGTTAATGGCTCCTGCAGCGCTTCCAGAATTTCATTAGAGTTCAGTGTAAAGCCGCGCGGTACACCTTCTGCCAGGTTACGACCACGCACTTCGATCTCACGGACTTCATCACCCGGATAGGCTGAACCGATCTCATGCTTAATACGTTCTGCGGTCGCTTCGCCGATCAGTGAACCGTAGTTACGACGCACATAATTAATAATAGCTTCATCGAAACGATCGCCACCAATACGCACTGACGAGGAGTAGACCACACCGTTCAGCGAGATCACCGCAACTTCTGTGGTACCGCCACCAATATCCACCACCATTGAGCCAGTCGCTTCTGAAACGGGCAGACCCGCACCAATTGCTGCAGCCATTGGCTCTTCAATCAGAAACACTTCACGCGCGCCTGCGCCCTGAGCGGATTCACGAATCGCGCGGCGTTCAACCTGTGTTGCCCCGACGGGTACGCAGACCAGCACACGCGGGCTGGGACGCATAAAACTGTTGCTGTGAACCTGCTTGATGAAGTGTTGCAGCATCTTTTCGGTCACGAAGAAGTCAGCGATAACGCCATCTTTCATCGGACGAATCGCTGCGATATTGCCTGGCGTACGGCCAAGCATCTGTTTGGCCTCATGACCCACGGCCGCAACACTTTTCGGTGAACCGGCACGATCCTGTCGAATAGCGACGACGGAGGGCTCGTTCAGTACGATGCCCTGTCCTTTCACGTAAATCAGGGTATTCGCGGTACCCAGGTCAATGGACAAGTCGTTGGAAAACATGCCACGAAATTTTTTAAACATACTAAGGGGTAATCCTGCAAGCTGGGGGCGGAAAATAAAATCCGCTTACTTTACCAACCACACGAAGCTGCCACAAGGCGCAAAAACGTTCTGCTTCGGTGAAAAAAGACGCCTGATTGCGTTTAAGTCATCTGAACTGGCGATCCACAACAGCAGAATGGCGACCAGACGCCATCAGCACTGCATTTCACGCTATTTCCCCTCGCCCTGTCCGACATAAAATCTAACATTTCCGGCAGTAAGTTCAGAGGTTCAGACGCGGATAAACATTAAAAAAAACCGTAAATTTCCGTCAGTACGACAGCAATTCATTAAATACGGTAACGTTGTGAATACTTCTTCACGTTACTGTTAACCGGAAGCGAGGGAGCAAAAAAGTCGCCCTGCCCACCTGCTACGCCCAACGCGACTAAAGTTTGCCACTCCGCTTTAGTGCGGACACCGGTAGCAAACACCTGAATGCCCGTACATTTACAGACTTCCAGCAGACTCTGCACAAACAGCTGATTTTCAGTCCGGCGCTCAATATTGCGTACCAGACCGGCATCAAGCTTGATCAGTTCCAGCGGCAGCTGTCGTATGTAGGCGCTGCTTACCACGGTTAAACCCGCCTGATTTACCGCAACCCGACAGCCAAAAGCCTTAAGTGCGCGGAAAACTGGCGTTAAACGGTTGATGTGTTGACAAACATCTGCCTCGGCAAGTTCAAATAAAAATCGTTTTCTTTGCGCTTTCGGGCACTGCAGCAGCATGTTCTGCAGCCAGAGGACAAAAGAGCGCTGCAGAAGCGAGGTAATCGTCACCGGGATCACCAGCGTCTCTTCTGGCCAGAGTTCAGAGAGTGCCGCAATGCGAGTCATTAACTGGCGATCCCAGCCATCAGCCATGCCGAGCTGCTGTACCAGGGGCATATATTCTGCGGCCAGCACTTCTTTATCGCCGTCGAAGATGCGGGTCAGCATCACCCGGTGCTGTACCTTACCCTCAATATTGACGGTGGGTTTATGATAGAGCCGCGGGCCGCCACGGCTAAGCGTGTTCTCCAGCAAGGTTCGCCAGCGCACACTACCCCGCCCGGCGTCCTGCGGATTTCCGGCACCATTGGTCCAGTTGTTGCCGCCCAGCAGTGCCGCACGTCGGGTAGCCATTTCGGCATTTTCCATCACCTGCGGCACAGTCTGCCCGCTGTGCCAGGCGCTGATACCGATATGAATGAGATCATCACGATTAACCAGCCGCATCGGCGGCAGAGAATCAACAGCATTGATCAGCTGATCCGCAATACTGTTTGCCTCTTTAAGACTGCGATGCGGCAGTAGCACGGCAAAATCACTGCGGAAATAGCGTGCCAGCAGGGCGCCAGGATAGCGCAGCACAAAGGTGGAAAGCATGTTGACGAAATTGAAGAGGTACTCCTCAACCAGCCCCGGCTCCAGCGAATCCTTCAGCGTGTCCAGATCGGGCAGGCGCACCATCATCACCACACCATGGGTGCCGACAGCCTCCTGATCTTCCAGCAGGGTGGCGAGCTGGTTATCAAAGAACAGCCGGTTGTTGAGACCGGTGCGTCCATCCTGCGCAGCAAAGGTGCGGATCAGCGTGTCGATACGCAGACGCTGTTCGCCCGCTTCCTGCAGATCCGCCAGCAACACATCCAGTGCGCGGCTCGCTCTCGGTGGCCACTCATCCGCACCGCGTTTCGGCATTACGCCGCGCTCACCGCTGATAATCGCCTCTGCCCGTACTTCAAGATGCTCCATACCGCGCCACTGCCGACTGAGCCAGCGATGCATCAGCAGCAGCACCAGACTCATTACCAGCATGACGGTAAACAGGATGCCCAGCGTAGAGGTGCCGGTAATGGAGCGCAGCCAGGTTTTGGCAGGATCAAGGGTGACGACCCGCAGCTCTAAACCCGTCTGGTGCATCAAAGGCACATCGACCTGGATAAAACGATTAGGTTCGTCTTCCAGCATCTGGTTTTCGTGTCGGGAGAGGGTAAGGAAAGTCTGCCTGCCGTTGTGAAGAGAAATCTGCTCGGCATTCATTATCGGCATCATACGCGTGAGCCAGACATGCAGCTCTGCCGGCGTCTGGGTGAACATCGCCTGATCCACTTCGGTCGCCAGTATCTGCGCCCGATGTTCAACCCGCTGATGACTGAACCAGAAAACACTGAATGCACAGCCTGCCAGCATCAACGACATGGCCAGCAGGCTTAAAAAGGTAATAAACGCAGATAATTTTGTGGTTAATCGCATCCCTGTGCCTGTATTACTGCGGTGATAACCGGATCACCCAACCTTGTACCGTCAGCCTGACGAAAACGCGAGCAAAAATAGCATAATTTGCCGTTGCCGACAGCGCCGGGACGTATGAAGCCGAAGTATATCGTCGGGATATCATCGCTGACGTTGATCCTGGCACTTTTCGGTGCATTCTCATCGTGCCAGCCAGCCAGGAAATTTCACATTTTTAGGGCGAAACTGGCTGATATCAGTAATAGTCATCATGCTGGTTAATGACATCCTGTCTGGAGAGGGCACCATGAAACGCACACCCCGTCTGACCGAAGCCGACGTAACGCCGGAAAGCATTTTTAACATGAAGCGCCGCCAGGTGCTGAAAACGCTGGGACTGAGCGCAGCGGCGATGGGTATGCCGGGCGTGGCGCAAGCCGATATTCTCAGCTGGTTCAAAGGCAACGATCGCCCACCCGCGCCAGCAGGCCGGCCGCTGGACTTTACCAAACCAGCGCAATATCAGGCCGATCTGACCTTAACGCCTGCGGATAAAGTTTCCGGCTATAACAACTTCTATGAGTTCGGGCTGGATAAGGCCGATCCGGCCGCCAATGCCGGTACGCTGAAAACAGAGCCCTGGAAACTGACCATTGATGGCGAAGTGGCGAAGCCCGTGACCCTGGATATGGATGACATCTTTAAACGGTTTGCCATGGAGCAGCGAATCTATCGCATGCGCTGCGTGGAGGCCTGGTCGATGGTGGTGCCCTGGATAGGCTTTGAGCTGAATAAGCTTATCTCTCTGGCGGAACCCACCAGCAAAGCGCGTTTTGTCGCCTTCCAGACGCTGTACGATCCTGAGCAGATGCCAGGTCAGAAAGATCGCTTTATTGGCGGCGGACTCAATTATCCCTATGTCGAAGGTTTACGTCTGGATGAAGCCATGCATCCGCTGACCATTCTGACCACCGGCGTCTATGGCAAAGCGCTGCCGCCGCAGAATGGCGCGCCGATTCGCCTGACGGTGCCGTGGAAATATGGTTTTAAGGGCATTAAGTCGATTGTCAAAATCACCCTGACCGCAAATCAGCCACCAACGACCTGGAACCAGATCGCCGCAGATGAATATGGTTTTTATGCCAATGTGAATCCGCATGTTAATCATCCACGCTGGTCGCAGGCCACTGAGCGATTTATTGGCCCGGGCGGCAGTCTGAAGGTCGAACGTCAGCCAACGCTGCTGTTTAACGGCTATGCCGAACAGGTTGCGTCGCTCTATCGTGGCCTGGATTTACGGGAGAATTACTAGGTGGTACGCCTGTCGATAAAACAGATCACCTGGCTTAAGGTGATTCTGCATCTGGCGGCCCTGTTGCCGTTGGTTTATCTGGTTCTTGCCGCGATGCAGGGCGGCCTGAGTGCGGATCCGGCAAAAGATATTCAGCATTTTACCGGCCGCATGGCGCTGAAACTGCTGCTGGGTACGCTGCTGGTCTCACCGCTGGCACGTTATGGCAGGCAACCGCTGTTAATCCGCACCCGGCGTCTGCTTGGCGTCTGGACGTTTGTCTGGGCTTCTCTCCATCTGCTGAGCTATTACCTGCTGGAGCTGGGCGCTGACAATCTGCGTCTGCTGGGCAGCGAGCTGATTTCCCGTCCCTATCTGACACTGGGGATTATCAGCTGGCTGATATTACTGACCCTGGCGCTGACGTCGTTTCAGCGCGCTCAGCGCAAGCTCGGTAAGCGCTGGCAAACTCTGCACAACGCGGTCTATCTGGTGGCCATTCTGGTGCCGATTCACTATATCTGGTCAGTGAAAACCGTGTCACCCCAGCCACTTATCTACGCACTACTTGCTGCAATACTGTTAGCCTGGCGTTACAAAAAATTTCTCAAATGGTGGCCTCGCTAGCGCTTCACCCGTTGTTTTCCTCTGCACTTTTCTGATAAAAGATGTGGCCCGCAGGCCACATCCGATCATCTTCGCAGATAAGACCAGTATTTTGCTGCGAAATGACACGAAACGGATATAATGCCCGGCTTTATTGCTCGTCGGGTCTTCTTTTTCATTCTCAAAGGTGACAAATGAAGATTCGCAAGGTATTTTACGCGATGCCTCAATGATTGCGGGAGATGGCAGCACGATGGCGCATAAATTACATATTCTGCTTTTAAACGGGCCCAACCTGAACCTGTTGGGAACGCGTGAACCTGAGAAGTATGGTCATACCACGCTGCGTCAGATCGTTGACGATTTGACACGTCAGGCAGACCAGTTGAATGTGGAATTGAGCCACCTGCAAACCAATGCTGAATTTCAGCTGATTGATCGCATTCATGAGGCCAAAGGCAATGTGGATTACATCATTATTAATCCTGCCGCGTTTACCCATACCAGTGTCGCACTACGTGATGCCCTGCTGGCGGTAGAAATACCGTTTATCGAGGTTCATCTCTCCAACGTGCATGCCCGCGAGCCCTTCCGCCATCACTCCTATCTTTCTGATGTCTCTGCTGGCGTGATCTGTGGGCTTGGCGCTGACGGCTACACATGGGCTTTACAAACGGCAGTAAAACGCCTGTCTCAAACTAATTAATCAAACTGAGTACGGAACCCCACTCATGGATATTCGTAAAATTAAAAAACTGATCGAACTGGTTGAAGAGTCTGGCATTTCAGAGCTGGAAATTTCTGAAGGTGAAGAGTCCGTTCGCATCAGCCGTGCACCTGCAAACGTGGGTTACCCGATGATGCAGCAGACTTATGCTGCGCCGGTTCAACAGCCTGCTCTGGCAACAGCTGTTGCTCCTGTTGCAGCGGTTGCCGAAGCGGCACCGGCTGAAATCAGCGGTCACATCGTGCGTTCACCAATGGTAGGGACCTTCTACCGTACGCCGAGCCCGGATGCGAAAGCCTTTGTGGAAGTCGGCCAGAAAGTGAATGCCGGCGATACCTTGTGCATCGTCGAAGCCATGAAAATGATGAACCAGATCGAAGCTGACAAATCAGGTGTAGTGAAAGCGATCCTGGTTGAAAGCGGTCAGCCGGTCGAATTTGACGAGCCACTGGTTATCATCGAGTAACGGGGCAGATCATGCTGGATAAAATTGTTATTGCTAACCGTGGTGAGATTGCGCTGCGCATTCTGCGTGCCTGTAAAGAACTGGGCATCAAGACTGTTGCGGTACACTCAAGCGCGGATCGTGACCTGAAGCACGTGCTGCTGGCAGACGAAACCGTCTGCATTGGCCCGGCGCAGTCAGTTAAAAGTTACCTCAACATCCCGGCGCTGATCTCTGCTGCAGAGATCACCGGCGCGGTGGCGATTCACCCTGGCTACGGCTTCCTCTCTGAGAATGCCGATTTTGCTGAGCAGGTTGAGCGCTCCGGCTTTATCTTTATCGGTCCGAAAGCAGACACCATTCGCCTGATGGGCGACAAAGTCTCTGCGATTAATGCGATGAAGAAAGCAGGCGTCCCAACCGTACCCGGTTCTGACGGTTCGCTGACCGATGATATGGAAAAAAACCGTGCCTTTGCGAAGCGCATCGGTTATCCGGTCATCATCAAAGCCTCTGGCGGCGGCGGCGGTCGTGGTATGCGCGTTGTGCGCAGCGACAAAGATCTGGAACAATCCATCAACATGACGAAAGCGGAAGCCAAAGCGGCTTTCAGCAACGACATGGTTTACATGGAGAAGTATCTGGAGAATCCGCGCCACATCGAGATTCAGGTTCTGGCTGACGGCCAGGGCAACGCGATCTATCTGGGCGAACGTGACTGCTCTATGCAGCGTCGTCACCAGAAAGTGGTTGAAGAAGCGCCAGGCCCAGGTATTACTGAAGAACAGCGCAGCTTTATCGGCAATCGTTGTGCCAAAGCCTGTATTGAGATTGGCTATCGTGGCGCAGGTACCTTCGAGTTTCTGTACGAAAACGGTGAGTTCTACTTCATTGAGATGAACACCCGTATTCAGGTGGAACATCCGGTGACCGAGATGATCACTGGTGTGGATCTGATCAAAGAGCAGCTGCGCATTGCTGCGGGTCAGCCACTGTCGATCAAACAGGACGAAGTGGTTATTCGCGGACATGCGGTCGAGTGCCGTATTAACGCTGAAGATCCGGTCACCTTCCTGCCAAGTCCGGGTAAAATCACCCGCTTCCATGCGCCAGGCGGTTTTGGCGTGCGCTGGGAGTCGCATATTTACTCAGGCTACACCGTACCGCCGTATTACGACTCCATGATCGGTAAGCTGATCACCTATGGCGAAACGCGCGACGTGGCTATCGCCCGCATGAAGAATGCGCTGGCGGAACTGATCATCGACGGTATCAAAACCAACGTTGAACTGCAGATGAAAATCATGTCCGACGAAAACTTCCAGCACGGTGGAACCAATATCCACTATCTGGAGAAAAAACTCGGCTTGCACGAGAAGTAAACGCAACGCTGAGTCAGTCAGAGGCCGGTTAATCCGGCCTTTTTCTTTTGCCGCTGGCGTTAAGGTTGAATCATGGATGCTCGTTTTATACAGGCACATAAAGAGGCGCGCTGGTCGCTCTACCTCACCCTGCTCTGGCTCGCTGCCTGGGGGCTTTCTGCCTGGCTGGGTGGCAGTGAAATTGGTATCACCGGCCTGCCGCGCTGGTTTGAACTCTCCTGCCTGTTTGCTCCCCTGTTGTTCATATTCCTGTGCTGGATAATGGTGCGGTTAATTTTCCGCGACATGCCGCTGGAGGACACAAATGAACAGTGAAATTATCCTGCCGTTACTGATTTATCTGGTGTTGATTGCCGCGCTGTCGGTGTTTGCCGTGCGCAAAAGGCGCGAGGGTAGCTTCCTCACTGAATATTTCCTTGGCAGCCGCTCCATGGGCGGATTTGTGCTGGCGATGACGCTCACCACCACCTATATCAGCGCCAGCTCGTTTATTGGTGGTCCCGGTGCCGCCTACAAATATGGGCTGGGATGGGTATTGCTGGCGATGGTGCAGGTGCCCGCCGTCTGGCTCTCGCTGGGTGTGCTGGGGAAAAAGTTTGCCATCCTGGCGCGTAAGCATAATGCGGTGACGCTGAATGACATGCTCTACGCCCGCTATCAGAGCCCGCTGCTGATCTGGCTGGCGAGTCTGAGCCTGCTGGTTGCCTTTATCGGTGCCATGACGGTGCAGTTTATTGGCGGCGCGCGGCTGCTCGAAACCGCCGCAGGCATCCCGTATGACACGGGTCTGCTGATTTTTGGCGGCACTATTGCGCTCTACACCGCTTTTGGCGGGTTCCGTGCCAGCGTTCTCAATGACGCCATGCAGGGCATCGTGATGCTGATTGGCACATTTCTGCTGCTGTTCGCGGTGATTCATCAGGCTGGCGGCCTGAGCACGGCCGTGCAGAAACTACATGACATTGATCCCGCTCTGCTGTCGCCGCAGGGACCGGGTGAGATTATAACGCCGACCTTCCTCAGTTCATTTGTCGTGCTGGTCTGCTTTGGGGTGATTGGCTTGCCGCATACTGCGGTGCGCTGCATCTCTTATAAAGACAGCAAGGCAGTCCATCGGGCCATTATTCTGGGTACCATTGTGGTGGTGATCCTGATGCTGGGAATGCATCTGGCCGGTGCGCTGGGCCGGGCGATACTGCCGAATCTGACCGTGCCGGATAGTGTTATACCCACCCTGATGATCACTGTGCTGCCACCGTTAGCTGCCGGACTGTTTCTGGCAGCCCCCATGGCCGCCATTATGTCGACCATTAATGCCCAGCTGTTACAGGCTTCGGCTACGCTGATCAAAGATCTCTATCTGCGTGTTGCCCCACAGCAGATGGAAAATGAGACGCGGCTGCGGCTGTTATCTGGCACCATTACGTTCGCACTGGGTCTCCTGCTGCTGATTGCGGCCTGGAATCCACCCGATATGATTATCTGGCTCAACCTGCTGGCCTTTGGCGGCCTTGAGGCGGTTTTCCTCTGGCCGCTGGTACTGGGTCTCTACTGGGAACGCGCTAATGCCGCAGGCGCCATCACCGGCATGGTGGTGGGTGGAGGCTGCTACGCTTTTCTGGCGAGCCTGAACCTGCAGATTCTGGGTTTTCATCCCATTGTGCCCTCACTGCTTTTAAGCCTGCTGGCATTTTTAGTGGGCAACCTGTTTGGACGCGCGCCGCAAACGGTCGACGCGCCGCAACATTGACGGAAAGAGAGACGTTATGCCGTGGATTCAAATCAAAATTAATAGCTCAGGTGAACACGCGGAAACGCTGAGCGATGCGCTGATGGACATCGGTGCGGTTTCAGTGACCTTTCAGGATACCAACGACACGCCGGTGTATGAGCCGCTGCCAGGTGAAACCCGCCTGTGGGGCGATACCGATGTTATCGGCCTGTTCGATGCAGAAACTGATATGGCCGCGATTACCGCCGAACTGGCGCAGCATCCGTTGCTGGGCGCCGGTTTTCGTCACCGGATCGAGCAGATCGAAGATAAAGACTGGGAGCGCGAATGGATGGAAAACTTCCATCCGATGCGCTTCGGTGAGCGGCTCTGGATCTGTCCGAGCTGGCGTGATGTGCCGGATCCCGATGCCGTCAACGTGATGCTCGATCCCGGCCTGGCGTTTGGGACCGGCACGCATCCGACCACCTCACTCTGCCTTACCTGGCTTGACGGGCTGGATCTGGTGGGCAAAACGGTGATCGATTTCGGCTGTGGTTCGGGGATCCTGGCGATCGCCGCACTGAAGCTGGGCGCGGCTCAGGCGATCGGGATTGATATCGATCCGCAGGCTATTCAGGCCAGCCGGGATAATGCTGAGCGCAACGGCGTCTCTGATCGCCTGTCGCTCTATCTGCCCCACCAGCAACCCGAAAATCTGCAGGCTGATGTGGTGGTGGCCAATATCCTGGCCGGCCCGCTACGTGAACTGGCCCCGCTGATCAGCGTACTGCCGAAGTCTGGCGGTCATCTGGGTCTCTCGGGCGTGTTAGAGAGCCAGGCAGAGAGCGTCTGCGAAGCGTATGTCAGCGAGTTCACGCTCGACCCGGTTGCGGTTAAAGAGGAGTGGTGCCGGATTACCGGGATTAAATCCTGAATATAGCGCCTGTCTGCCCCCTCTGATATCGCGCTGCCCGGAACAAAGTGCCTTAACAGAACATTCAGCCAGCCCGTAGCGTAAGTTGCGGGCTTTCCCGATTTGAAATGGATGCTTGTATCGTTAATCACGGCATGTGACGTTTTTTATCTGGCGAATTGACGTACTTTTCTGGAAAAACTTTTGCTCACAATTTCAGCATAAATTGTTAACTCATTGATATTTAAGATTAATAAATATGCGCATCGATCATGGCCCGGATTTCATTGATCTTTCTTGCTGATTGTTCAAAGTTTGGCCTTTCATCTTCCTGCAAAAATGCGTAATATACGCCGCCTTGCAGACACAGTATGGCCATTCTGACTTCATGCGTATTGGAAACCTCCAGCTGAGAAATCGACTGATTGCAGCACCGATGGCCGGTATTACCGACAGGCCGTTCAGGGCGCTGTGTCACGAAATGGGTGCAGGCATGGCAGTTTCTGAGATGTTGTCTTCAAACCCGGAAGTCTGGGCTAGCGACAAATCTCGATTACGTATGGTTCACAGCGATGAGCCAGGCATTCGCGCCGTGCAAATTGCCGGTTGCGATCCCAGTGAAATGGCGCAAGCTGCACGCATTAATGTTGAGGCTGGTGCACAGGTCATCGACATTAATATGGGATGCCCTGCCAAGAAGGTTAACCGCAAAATGGCGGGTTCAGCCTTGCTGCAATATCCCACCGTGGTGGAGTCAATTCTCTCCGCAGTGGTTAATGCAGTGAATGTGCCGGTTACGCTGAAAATTCGTACTGGCTGGGATCCTGAAAACAGGAACTGTGTCGCGATTGCCCAATTGGCTGAACGCTGCGGTATACAGGCTCTGACGATACATGGTCGCACTCGTGCCTGCCTGTTCAACGGAGAAGCTGAATATGACAGCATTCGGACAGTTAAGCAGAGTGTCTCCATTCCGATTATCGCGAATGGAGACATAACTGACCCGCATAAAGCCAGAGCGGTGCTCGACTATACAGGGGCCGATGCTCTGATGATAGGACGTGCTGCTCAGGGAAGACCGTGGATCTTCCGGGAAATCCAGCATTATCTGGACACTGGGGAGTTGCTTGCCCCGCTGCCGATGGCAGAGGTCAAGCGCTTGCTTGTTTCGCATATACGTGAGCTGCACGACTTTTACGGTTCAGGCAAGGGATACCGTATAGCGCGAAAGCACGTCTCCTGGTACCTGCAGGAGCACGCCCCGAATGACCAGTTTCGGCGCACATTCAACGCCATTGAGGATGCCAGCGAACAGCTGGAGGCGTTGGAGGCATACTTCGAAAATCTTGCGTAACGAAATAAAGAGCTGAAAGAACTATGTTCGAACAACGCGTAAATTCTGACGTACTGACCGTTTCAACCGTTAACTCACAGGATCAGGTAACTCAAAAACCTTTGCGTGATTCGGTTAAACAGGCACTGAAGAACTATTTTGCTCAACTGAATGGTCAGGATGTGAGCGACCTGTATGAGCTGGTTTTGGCTGAAGTCGAGCAGCCTCTGTTGGACATGGTGATGCAGTATACCCGTGGCAATCAGACCCGTGCTGCCCTGATGATGGGTATCAACCGCGGTACGCTGCGTAAGAAATTGAAAAAATACGGCATGAACTGATTTTTAGTTCTGTCTGTAAATCACGCCAGCCTTCGGGCTGGCGTTTTTATTTGTGCGTCGACGCACAAAGCCACGGTAATGATAGTGAAACAGTTTCCGGTAATATGGTAACTGTAGTTGCAATCGCTGGCGTGATATTTCACCCTCTCGCTTTCGCCCGCTGTGATTTGACTTAGTGCCTGCCTGACCCTCACCTTGCTTCACATCCCCGCCACTGCTGGGTATGTGACTTTCTGCGCATTAAAAAGCAACGCAATCTCTTCATACATTTCTGCCTGAGTGAATGCTCACACTGCTCCCACATAGTGAAACTATTTGCACTAAATGTGATCGGGTCGACTCGCATTGCTTCCTTTTGGTGCGCCATATTAGCGGAACTTTCTAAGTGCTTCCGATTATTAACCGTTCTTTCATACGAATTCAGGAACCTGCAAACCTGGCATCAGCTTTGCAGAGTCGTGGATGGCTGACCGCCACAGACAGGAAAAACGCACACTAAAGTGCGCAAACATAACAACATGATCCCGCCACACAGGATGCTTTATGAAAAAGATGATGCTCTCTACGCTGATCGCTGCTGCCTCGCTGGTTGCCGTTGCTCAGCAAGCACACGCAGGCACCACACTGGATGCGATAAAGAAAAAAGGTTTTGTTCAATGTGGTATCAGTGACGGCTTGCCGGGCTTCTCCTATGCAGATGCTGGCGGCAAGTTTACCGGTATTGATGTGGATGTGTGTCGTGCGACGGCTGCCGCTGTGTTTGGTGATGCGACCAAAGTGAAATATACCCCGCTGACCGCGAAAGAGCGTTTTACCGCCCTGCAGTCCGGCGAGGTGGATGTGCTTTCACGTAATACCACCTGGACCTCATCGCGCGATGGTGGCATGGGCTTCCTGTTTGCGGGCGTGAACTATTACGACGGTATCGGCTTCCTGACTCACCAGAAGGCCGGCCTGAAAAGTGCGAAAGAGCTGGATGGTGCCACCGTCTGTATTCAGGCGGGAACCGACACCGAGCTGAACGTAGCGGACTTCTTTAAAGCCAACAAAATGCAATATACGCCTGTGACCTTTGACCGCTCTGATGAATCGGCTAAAGCGCTGGATAGCGGACGTTGCGATACGCTGGCGTCTGACCAGTCTCAGCTTTACGCATTACGCATTAAGCTGGGCAAACCGGACGAATTTATTGTTCTGCCCGAAGTGATCTCCAAAGAGCCGCTGGGGCCGTTGGTACGTCGTGGTGATGATGACTGGTTCACCATCGTGAAGTGGTCGCTCTACGCCATGCTGAATGCGGAGGAGATGGGCATCTCCTCGAAGAACGTTGATCAGATGACGGCCAAGCCAACCACACCAGACATGGCACACTTCCTGGGCGCCGAAGGTGATTTTGGTAAGGATCTGAAGCTGGATAACAAGTGGGCCTACAACATCGTCAAGCAGGTGGGTAACTATCAGGAAAGCTTTGACCGTAACGTCGGTAAAGACAGCGCACTGAAGATCGCACGTGGTCAGAATGCGTTGTGGAACCACGGCGGTATTCAGTACGCACCACCGGTACGTTAACAGACCTCACTAATCGGGCACCCTATTCTGTGGTGCCCTACCCCAGCTTTCGTTACTGAGGTTTCAACATGTCACAACGCCCAACCGTGAAAAGGGATTTTTCATTTGGTAATCCCACGGTTCGCGCCTGGATTTATCAGCTCATCGCCATCGTCGCGGTGCTTGGTGTGGTGGGTTATCTGGCGCATAACACCATTATTAACCTTGCCAATCGCGGCATTACATCGGGGTTTGGATTTCTTGAGCGCACTGCCGGTTTCGGCATCGTTCAGCATCTGATTGAGTACACTGAGGGAGATACCTACGCGCGCGTGTTTCTGGTTGGATTAACCAACACGCTGCTGGTCTCTGCACTCTGTATTGTTTTCGCTTCGATTCTCGGATTCGCGGTCGGTCTTGCCCGCCTTTCTGACAACTGGCTGCTGCGGAAACTCTCGAATATCTATATCGAAACCTTCCGTAATATCCCACCCCTGCTGCAAATCTTCTTCTGGTACTTTGCAGTCTTACGCAATCTACCGGGCCCACGTCAGGCGCTGAATGCTTTTGACCTGGCGTATGTCAGTAATCGCGGACTCTACGTTCCATGGCCGACCTATGCAGCAGGCAGCTGGCCGTTTGTTATTGCACTGCTTCTGGCCGCGGCTGTGAGCTATGGCCTGTACCGCTTTAACCGTAAACATCAGCTGAAAACCGGTCAGTTACGTCGCACATGGCCCGCTGCCGTTGTGATGCTGATTCTCTTTCCTTTGCTTGCACACCTTGGGTTTGGCCCAGCCACGCACTGGGATGTGCCACAACTGCGCGGTTTCAATTTCCGTGGCGGCTCGGTGATGATACCGGAGCTGGCAGCCCTGACGCTGGCACTGTCGATTTATACGTCGTCGTTTATTGCTGAAGTGATCCGCTCCGGGATCCAGTCGGTACCCTATGGTCAGCATGAAGCAGCGCGGTCGCTGGGGCTGCCTAATCCGGTTACGCTGCGCCAGGTGATTATTCCGCAGGCCATGCGCGTCATTATTCCGCCACTGACCAGCCAGTATCTGAACATCGTGAAGAACTCCTCACTCGCCGCCGCTATCGGTTATCCCGATATGGTGTCGCTGTTTGCCGGATCGGTACTGAATCAGACCGGTCAGGCCATCGAGACGATTGCTATCACGATGGGCGTTTACCTGATTATCAGCCTGCTGATATCAATGCTTATGAACTTCTACAACCGCAAAATTGCGCTGGTTGAGCGTTAAGAGAACGGGATAACTATGTCTGTGACTACGCATGAAACGCCCCCCGTCCCGACGACTCTGGTCAGTCGCGCCTGGTTTTGGGCTCGTAAAAACCTGTTTTCCAGCTGGTTTAATACGCTACTGACGCTTTTTTGCATCTGGGTTATCTGGCACGTCATTCCGCCCGCGCTGAACTGGCTGGTCTTTCAGGCAAACTGGATCGGCACCACGCGCGCCGATTGCACCAAAGAGGGTGCCTGTTGGGTCTTTATTCATGCTCGTTTCGGCCAGTTCATGTATGGGCTTTACCCGCATGAGTTGCGCTGGCGTATTAACCTGGCGCTGGTGATCGGCCTGCTGTCGATTGTGCCGATGTTCATTAAGAGCCTGCCGTATCGTGGACGCTATATTGCTGCCTGGGCCGTCATCTATCCGGTGATTGTCTGGTTTCTGCTGTATGGCGGCTATCTGGGGCTGGAACGTGTCGAAACACGTCAATGGGGCGGATTAACGCTGACGCTGATTATTGCGTCAGTGGGTATTGCCGGTGCGCTGCCGCTGGGTATTTTGCTGGCGCTGGGCCGTCGCTCACGCATGCCGGTCGTGCGCACGCTGTCGATTATCTTTATTGAGTTCTGGCGCGGCGTGCCGCTGATTACCGTGCTATTTATGTCATCCGTGATGCTGCCGCTGTTTATGTCTGAAGGCACTAACATCGACAAGCTGGTGCGCGCGCTGGTCGGCGTCATTCTGTTCCAGTCCGCCTATGTGGCAGAGGTGGTTCGCGGTGGCCTGCAGGCACTGCCGAAAGGTCAGTACGAAGCAGCCGAATCTCTGGCGCTGGGCTACTGGAAGACGCAGATGCTGGTTATTCTGCCCCAGGCGCTGAAGCTCACTATTCCCGGCCTGGTCAATACCATCATCGCACTGTTTAAAGATACCAGCCTGGTCATCATCATTGGTCTATTCGATCTGTTCAGCAGCGTCCAGCAGGCAACGGTCGATCCGACCTGGCTGGGGATGTCGACCGAAGGTTATGTCTTTGCTGCACTGGTCTATTGGATCTTCTGTTTTAGCATGTCGCGCTACAGCCAGTATCTGGAAAAGCGCTTTCACACCGGGCGTACATCGCACTGAGGTTTTACATGACTGACTCTATGACACACTCTTCCGACGCGTTGATGATCTCGCTTGAGAACGTGAATAAATGGTACGGGCAATTCCATGTACTGAAAGACATCAACCTGCAGGTTAAACCCCGTGAACGCATCGTACTGTGCGGACCTTCCGGCTCCGGCAAATCGACGACGATCCGCTGTATCAACCATCTGGAAGAGCATCAGCAGGGCCGCATTGTTGTTGACGGTATCCATCTTAATGATGACGTTCGTAACATTGAGCGCGTGCGCACCGAAGTCGGTATGGTCTTCCAGCACTTCAATCTCTTTCCACATCTGACCGTACTGCAAAACTGCACGCTGGCACCTTCCTGGGTAAGAAAGATTCCAAAGAAGGAAGCTGATGAGCTGGCCATGCACTATCTGCAACGCGTGCGTATTGCCGAGCATGCACATAAGTTTCCGGGCCAGCTCTCTGGCGGACAGCAGCAGCGTGTCGCCATCGCCCGCTCACTCTGTATGAAGCCCAAAATTATGCTGTTTGATGAGCCCACGTCAGCGCTGGATCCTGAGATGGTTAAAGAAGTGCTGGATACGATGATTGGTCTGGCTGAGGATGGGATGACTATGCTGTGCGTCACCCATGAGATGGGCTTTGCCAGAACGGTGGCTGACCGGGTGATCTTTATGGATCGGGGAGAGATCGTCGAAGTCGCGCCACCGCAGGAGTTTTTTGCGAATCCAAAATCGGAGCGTACCCGGGCGTTTCTATCGCAGGTTATTCACTGATCAGACGTTCAGTTATCTCACTACCCGGCCTGGTGCCGGGTTTTTTTATGGCCTGAACAGCCGCTTTAATATGCTTACTGACCTGTTGCTGTTATGAATAGACAGACAGATACGCTGTGAAGAGGGAGTTTTATTGCGGTTTGCCACAACGAAAAAAGCCCTTCGCATACGCAAAGGGCTCTCTCTTATTTGATGCCTGGCAGTTCCCTACTCTCGCATGGGGAGACCCCACACTACCATCGGCGCTACGGCGTTTCACTTCTGAGTTCGGCATGGGGTCAGGTGGGACCACCGCGCTACAGCCGCCAGGCAAATTCTTTTATTTACCGAACTCGTGTCTTAACTGGTGCTGATACCCAGAGTCGAACTGGGGACCTCACCCTTACCAAGGGTGCGCTCTACCAACTGAGCCATATCAGCACACTAAATTTGATGCCTGGCAGTTCCCTACTCTCGCATGGGGAGACCCCACACTACCATCGGCGCTACGGCGTTTCACTTCTGAGTTCGGCATGGGGTCAGGTGGGACCACCGCGCTAAAGCCGCCAGGCAAATCTTG
>NZ_JBMOWE010000004.1:0-348387 GCF_049310725.1 Pantoea sp. BJFS-204
CACTTGCCGTCCGCGTCCACCGCTGCGCTGCCGACGAGCTCGCCGTTGTCATAGATGTTGACGTGATCGATGTCGGCGGTTGCGTCGCCGGAAAGAGTCGGCCGCGCGTCATCGGTGACCGAGCCGCTGGCAATCTCGCCGGTGATCGCACCGACGTCGTCCGTCAGGGTGATGCTGTCGATGACCAGGCCCGAGGTCTGGTTATCCGGCGGCGTGCTGTCGCCGGGGCCGTCGATCACAACGCTGTTGCTGTTGCCCGCCTCGTCGGTGGCTTCCACCACGACGTCTTTGGCGTCCACGCCCGCCGGATTCGGCTGGATGCTCCAGTGACCATCCGCGTCCGCCACCGTGCTGGTCACGCTGTCGCTGACCGGATCGGTGATCACGATCACCGCGCCCGGCTCGGCGTTACCGGCCAGCTCGTCCTCGGTGTTGTTCGTGATTTCCGGAGCCGCCGTGCTGGTGTCAACGGTAAAGCTCCAGTCGCCGTCTGCCTGCGGGCCTTCGTTGCCCGCCGCATCCACCGCCGCAACCGTCAGGTCGTGAGAGGTGCCGTCCGCCATATCCTGCTCCGGCGTCCAGCTCCACTTGCCGTCCGCGTCCACCGCTGCGCTGCCGACGAGCTCGCCGTTGTCATAGATGTTGACGTGATCGATGTCGGCGGTTGCGTCGCCGGAAAGGGTCGGCCGCGCGTCGTCGGTGACCGAGCCGCTGGCAATCTCGCCGGTGATCGCACCGACGTCGTCCGTCAGGGTGACTGAGTCACTGACAATGCCGGAGTTGATGTTATCTGGAGGAGTTATGTCCGGTCGGGAACCGTTGGACGGCGGAGAGACATTACCCGCAGGATCGACAACCACGATAGTTACGTCGGTATCCCCTTCATGGACAGGGTTAGGCTGGATACTCCAGTCACCATTTTCATCAACTACAACCGTGGTGGTTTCACCGGTACTGCCATCGGAAATAACCACAGTTGAACCAGGTTCTGCTTTACCTGAGATTTGTTCATCATCATTGCTATTTATAACCGCCGCTTCTGGCGAAGAGGTGTCAGTAAACTCTTCAGTCAGGCTACCGCTATTGCCCGCACTATCAGTTACCGTAACAGTGACGGTGCCATTTGGTTGTGAAGTCGGTGCTTCCACATACCAGTTACCTTCACTGTCCGTCTGGGTCGTGATCTGGGTGCCATCAGGCAGTTGAATGACAACCTGTGAGTCAGGGCTATTCGATGTTCCGGAAAACTCTGGACGACCATCATTATCACTGTCCGCAACAGGATCAAGTGTCACCGATACACTCTTAGCGGAAGAGTCATGGCCACTGCTACCACGCCCGGACGCACCAATAGCAACGCCGCCTGCCGCGCCGCCCAGCAGCATAAAGGGCAACCAACCAAAATTGTTGTCACTGGCAGTCAGCGGATCGGCACTGGCATATCCTTCACCACCTAATACCTGTTCACCGCTCTGACCTTCAGTTAAAGCTGGCGGGTATTCAGCCACATCGCCGGAAGTCGGCACATATTCATAAAATTGACCGTTTTCGCCCAGCCCAATCAGATGAACGTTTTCATTATCATAATAATCTTCCAGCACAATATCAGGATGCTGAGAATCATCCTGGCTAAAGAAAAGCTGCAGATTATTGCCAACGCGCCTGGTTACAACCATTTGCGGAGCATGTCCTGTAGCGCTATCGATCAGTTCTATATTTAATGCACCCTGATGCGGAACTTTGATCGTTGTAGGATTTTCAGATTTTGTATCAACAGTGTATGAAGAGATAATACCCTTCACACCACGCAAGTTCACTTTCAACATAACAACCTTCTTAATTAACGAGGATTGATTAAATTCAATAGAAATAAGGCTTTCACAAACCCTTAATCTCTATATTCATATACTTCGAATAACCGTGATTTTATGACGAGATAATCTGCAATCCTGACATTGCTTCCAGCACAACTCTTGATTCTGGAGTCAGTGAACGGCATTATCAGAACTGATTAATAAAAAATATGGTGCCAGATTGCATCAATGCAGTGAGTATGCAGCGCCCTGAGCTTTACTGCTTTTATCAGCTATCTTCATAGCATTGCTCTGAGCATGACTACTGTCAGAATTTAATAGTGAAGAAGCCACCGGGTGATTCAATAGTTTTGACTCGCCCGCTTCAGAACAAGAACGTTCATTTACTACACGCGATAACGTACGTGATTGTGCTTTGAGACTGGTTAAAACAGATTCAGCTTCCTTTGCAGGCACCAGACGCGCCGTGATTTTCTGCTGATCATTTACCGCTAACTGATAGTAATAGCGCTCACCTGATTTCAGCGCTGGTGTGGATACTTCAATTTTTGCTGGCTGGACAAAATCATGCTGGCTGAACATGACGTCCAGTTTTTTCTGGCCAGGGCACACACTAATTTCAGTCCCTCTATCACCTGACATTACGCTCGTATAGTATTGATTATTAATAAATACGTTAACTAGGCGTTTTGATACGGCAGGATTTTTTTCATCAATACGGTAGACAATAATGTGCGCACGCGGGTCGCGTATCTGCTCCGGCGCCTTGTCAGTGTTGACCTCTTTAAACAACGATGGCGCAGGAGCGTTCTGCGATGGCGCCGCCTCAACATAATTGCAGTACAGGTAGCCTGTAAGTAATAAAACCATACTCAGCATTGCTCCCTGCATAAATTTAAAGGGACTATTCGATGCTTTGCATGTTAAACGTGAATTATTTTCCATATAACTCTCCTTAAGGTGCTTAACCTTTATATTTAAAACACCTTATATCCGATGTTGAACAGGAGCTGACAACTCCTTAAAAAATAAAAAATGGGAAATTTAAACAGCGCAGAAGGGTGAGCCTACGCCTCTGGATAACGTTAAATCTCATTTACATTGATAACTCCTTTGTAAAGTTCAAGCAACGAGACATCATTGATAAATGCATTAAATTCTTTATCTCCTTTCAGAGCGAACTTTCTCATCACATTATATTTATGTGCATAGATTGTTTTAACTGACAAATCTAACCTTTTTGCTGTCTGGATTACACTGTATCCTTTCTTCAAAAAACTAAGCACCTGAAGTTGCACCACGGTGATACGTGCAAATTCGCACCGTAAACAGTCTGAAGGCAGATATCCCATAACTCTTCCCTGAGTGTTTAACCAGGCCTTGGTTATTTTCTCAGTGATTAAACGTACCGAATCCCTTTTTGACACTTCAAGCAAAGATTGATAACAAAATGGTAACGGGTTTTTAATTTTCTCTCCGAAATCATCGGTAAATACCAATATGATACTGCCAGGCTTTCGCTCGCGATAAGCGGGTTGACACATATAAAGACGCCATTGCGAAACATTGATCAGGATGAAGTCAGCCTGCCGCAGGTTATGACTATCAAAACCTGATAAAAATTTTACTTCTG
The DNA here is from genome assembly GCF_049310725.1 of Pantoea sp. BJFS-204. Taxonomy (NCBI): domain Bacteria; kingdom Pseudomonadati; phylum Pseudomonadota; class Gammaproteobacteria; order Enterobacterales; family Erwiniaceae; genus Pantoea; species Pantoea sp. BJFS-204. The sequence goes on from NZ_JBMOWE010000004.1 coordinate 3,448, forward strand.
CATCAGATAGCAGTGCCTCCTCAATTACCTTTGATATGCCCAGTCTGAAGAAGTAATTGTCATCCGTACAAACCACATTAACATCCATTTTTTCCCTTCAGCATCACAAAATTCACGATGACAAATATTATATTCAGGTGAACTTACCGTTAATCAGTACCAATTCGCCTTTCTCTTTTAGTTCCTTGAGCACTCTGCAAATGGAACTTTTTGATAAATGAGAACTATTTTCAATAAGATATAGTGCTGAAAATCGTTTCTTTAAATGAGTCGGCAGTTTTTTCCATCTTTCAATCAAAGAAAGAACTTCATCATATGAGTTACTTTTTGGTAACTGAATGTAATTCATCAGATCAGAATACTGTCCTGATAAAATAGACATTGCGTCATTAAAAAGATCTTTCTCAAAAACCAATCGCCAGAACACGTCATAGTCAATGAAACTGACTTTTCCATAATCGACTCGTTCCAGATAGACTGGCGGCTCGTCTAAAGCTGGAGTGACGCCGACAACAAACGGAGCGGATAAGATATTCAAAACCTTATTCTCGCCTTTAAGTTTAAGTAAAAAATCGCCGTCAAGAATGAACATAACGCGACGTACATTATCTTTAGTCAAATGATAACGGCGCTTGCCTCTTGAAATTTCATCTGGATTAGCAATCTGCGTAAATCCTGCTAATGCATCGATGATCCGTTCATGATTTTCAGTCACTCTATACATATTAATTAACTCAATCTAACTGACGTATTGGTCAGTGATTAGCAACAATTCGTAAAATCAGTTTTTTATAGTCTCTTTCTCTTTCGCCTGGTGTACTCGCTTACCTGAGCTCGCCTCCATAACTCGGGCAGTTAAAAATAGTCTTTATCGGTTCCACTATAATAAAACCGCCCCAACAAAATTCAAAACCGCAAATACAAACAAATAAAGACACTCAGGCTAATAAAAGAAACAATAACCAGATCTTACACCATTTAAATGCTGTTTAGTTAGCACATAAATCTACTTTGTGGCACCTTACAGGCAGTGTTATAACTTTTTTCCTAAAAAAAGAATTTCCCATTACCATTTGAAAGATGATGTTATGAGCATGCTATTTTAAAAGCCCGTATTTAAACACCTCTCTCAATTTTCCAGCATGGCTGAAAAGAAACAAATCAAATTGGCATCAATGTTAATGCTCCTTACTAAAGTTACGCTGTCAGGCAGCATTGCATGGAAGGAATTAAACAACGGCACCCATCGAACAGATACTTAAATTGATTATCTTTATATATTTAGTTTTTTATCCTGATAAATATAATTTAATTAGCTTAAAGCACCAGAAACTGGCAAATGGGATTTTTCCCTTTTTAATTCCACTTCTCAAATGACTTCACATTCAGGCAAGTGAAATCATTAACTCATGGCTTTATACACAAGCTTATTCATAGATAAATCAGTTTCACTGAACCGCGTTCATGGCATGCGCTTCCCGGATGCCAGATAATTTTAAGCATCAGGCATAAGCAGTGCTGTTAATGGTTAAATCACGCATAAGAATAATGTACGCTCAAAAAATTCCAGAATACTAACAGCAGTTAATATTATGTAAAAATATAATAGCCATATCCTTGCTTACGATAACAAAAGAAGAATTATGGATGTTTTACTATTTCATTTTTTATGACCACCCATTCTAATAGCGCCGTTCGCTAGAAGCGGCATAAATAATAATATTGAAAAAATGATACATGGAGATATCGATGAGAGAGTTAACATCTTTTGAAATGCAAAACGTTTCAGGAGCAGGTTTTTTTGACTTTATTGGCGCTGTAGTTGTCGGTGCCGTTACGGGTATTAGTTCTTTTGGTCTTAAATGGGGAATGAGTGGCGGAAGCACCGGTGGCGTGTTAGGCGTTGGTATTGTCTCTGCCGGTGTAGGTCTGATTGTCGGCGCAGTCCTTGGTCTTGTTGATGGTGCTTTATATGGTGCTATGAATGGCTGGGATAGCACGGCAGGCTGGTTTAACGCGGTCGTTGAAAACCAGTTTGATCCTAATGCATCTGTAATTACAGCTTAAGGAAACAACATGCGTGAATTGAACAATAAAGAAATCGAAGGCGTTAGCGGTGGTTCATTAACTTCGGTGATCCTGGATTTCTTTAAGCAGCTAGGCGCAAGCTCAGAAGAGAAAACTGAATGGACGCGCCCAGACTCCATTCCAGCAGCGAACCCGGTTAGTGGGTCTGCCTTTGGCATGGGTATTGTTGGTGTCGCAGCAGCAGTCGTATTTGGATTGCTGATTTTCTAATTCTCTTGTGAGGAATGAATCCTCCAGGGAAGTGAACGATTATTAAACCGTTCATTAATTGATGTTATTAATTATTTTATACAAAGGAAAGTATATGAAAAAGTTATCTATGGTTGCTCTTGGTCTGATGCTGGCTGCTGCTCACGTTAATGCTGCTGAAGCTTCAGATGGCACCATTAACTTCACAGGAAATATTGCGTCTCAGACTTGTACTGTAAGCGTAAACGGCGGCGGCAGCACTGCAACCGTTACACTGCCTAAAGTAGCAAGTAGTATTTTAAGCACATCTGGTCAGACTGCAGGTAACACTCGCTTCACTATGGCGCTGAGCAATTGCTCAGCTACGACTGGTGACGTGTACGCTTACTTTGAACAAGGTGCCAACGTCAATGCTGATGGTCGTTTGACCAATACTGGTACTGCAACGAATGTTGACCTGCAGCTGCTGGATAGCGGAAATGGCGTGTTGAACGCGGGTAGCACTGAGCAGACCACCTCTCCAAAAACTGTCGCTCTGACTGCTGGTGCAGGTACTCTGACCTATTCTGCTCAGTACTATGCAACTGGTGCAGCTACTGCTGGTACCGTCTTATCAGCTGTGAACTATTCAATCAATTACCTGTAATTGATTATGGTGGGAGCATCTGTTCCCACCTCCCTTCCTCTATCATCATTTCTGTCAAAATCATGAAAAAAAAAAGTTTTAAATTTTTGATCTCCTGTCTGCTGGCTTTTACGGTGACCTCATCGGCTTTTGCCAGCGTGACGATTATCGGCACCCGGGTAATCTACCCCGCAACAGAAAAAGAAGTCACAGTCCGCTTAGATAACCATGGCAATCAACCTGCGCTGGTACAGGCCTGGATTGACAATGGAAATCCTGATGAAGCACTGGATAAAATAAACGTACCGTTTGTCTTGCTACCGCCTGTTTTCCGTATGGAGGCTAACAAAGGACAGACATTACGTATCGTTTATACCGGTTCAAACCTGCCCAAAGATAAAGAGTCGGTATTCTGGCTTAACGTACTCGACATCCCTCCTCGCGATAAAAGCCTTGCGAATCAAAATCAGTTGCAAATGGCTATTCGTAGCCGCATCAAAATTTTCTTTCGCCCAGCCCGGTTCGATGCGATGCAAGCAACAGAAGCAGCGTCGGGTCTTATCTGGCATCAAGGGGAGAAAGCGAATCAGCTGACAGCAACCAATAACTCTTCGTTTTACGTCAACGTTTCACAGATCAATGCCGAGGATAACGCGGGGCGAAAAGTAGTCAGTGAAAAGGGAGATATGCTTGCACCAGGCGAAACAAAAAGCTTCTCCCTAAAAGGATTGAACGCAAATCAAATAAAAACAAACTTTCATTATCAATATCTGGATGATTATGGCGCTGCACGCAATGTAGACGCCAAAATTAGTCAGTAACTTTGGTAACTCATCAGGGGTAATAATGATGGCAAGGATGATTAAAAATAATAAACCAACGGCAAAAATATTTTACCGATCTTTTCTGGCGCTTTTTTTAACTGCATCAACAGGCGCCGCATTTGCAGAAAATTCGTATGATTTTGACGAATCATTTGTGAAGAATCTACCGGGCGTTAAAGTTGATGTGGCCCGCTATGCAACCGGTAACCCTATTGATCCTGGTACTTATACGCTGGATATTTTCCTGAATGGTCGTCAGATTGGTCGGGAAAATGTTCAGGTCATTCGTGAAGGGGCGGGAACCAAAGCGTGCCTTTCCTATGATCTGGTCAAAAGCTTGTCACTTAAGGACACAGTTTTTAGCCCGGGACAAGCTGAAAATTTGCGCTCTGGTAAACAGTGTATGGCGCTGGAGGAGGTGGTTAAAGAGAGTCATGCAGCTATCAATTCTGCCGATATGCAGATGGATATCTCAATTCCGCAAATTTATCTGTTGCGATCTGCGCGCGGCTACGTTGCGCCAGAATTCTGGGATAAGGGTGAAACAGCACTTACGCTAACCTATAACACCAACTATTATCGCTCTGTAAATCACGGTCAGCCATATGACTCATTTTATGGCCGTGCACTGGCGGGTTTTAACCTTGGCGGATGGATGTTCCGTCACGATGGTTCTCTCAGCTGGCAACGTCAAAAAAACAACGAGTATCATCATTACGATGCAATTAATACCTATGTCCAGCGTGATATTCCGCAAATAAAATCACGGCTGTTATTAGGTGAAGGCAATACCAGTGGCGAAATTTTCGATACGCTTTCTTTTCGTGGTGCGCAAATATCTACAGTTGACCAGATGTGGCCAGACTCTCAGCGAGGCTATGCACCAGAAATCCGCGGCGTAGCCCGAACCAACGCTCAGGTAACTGTATCGCAAAATGGCAACAAAATTTATGAAACGACGGTTTCACCAGGCCCTTTTAATATCACCGATCTTTATCCTACAGGCTACGGTGGTGATTTAGACGTGACCGTGAAAGAAGCTGACGGCGGTGAGACCCGTTTCTCAGTTCCTTACGCAGCGATGACGCGTCTGAAACGTCCGGGCATGACTTTTTATAGTCTGACCGGTGGTGTATCCCGAAAAGACAATATGGTTTATACACCTTCGGTCTATCAGGGCACTATTCAGCATGGTTTTAGCAATAGTCTGACCGGTTACTCAGGTATTCTGGGATCAGATAACTACACCTCTGTGCTGTTGGGAGGTGCATTTGGTTTACCTGTTGGTGCGATCTCACTGGATATTACTGGGGCTCAGACAAAATATGGTGATGAGAAAAAGCAAGGTGTAAGTTATCGGGCAACTTATAGTAAGAAGGTTTCTCAGACTAACACGAATTTTACTCTGGCGGCTTACCGCTTCTCATCATCCGGTTATTACAGTTTTGATAATGCATTACAAATCAATAACTATTATAAAAAAAATCATAAAAACAGTTCGTCAAATTATCTTTCGCGCCCCAAACAACGTTTTTCTATGACGGCAAGCCAAAATTTTGGGGAGTCATATGGGAATATCTATCTTACTGGTTTTGTTCAGAATTACTGGGATTCTGCCGGAACAAATACGCAATTTCAGCTGGGTTACAATAATACAATTGGTCGGGTCTCCTATACTTTATCAGCAAACCGATTATTATATTCAACCGGCGGGCATGACACTCAACTGTCACTCGACTTCTCGGTGCCAATTGGCAGCGATAGTCAAAGTTATGTAACCGGAAGTGCGACACATAATAAACAAGGTGTGAATGCACAAACAGCAGTTAATGGTGTTCTGGGTGAACATGACCAATATAACTATAACGTTGGAATAGCGCGCGATACTGATAATGAGAAGTCCGGTTCAGTTAGTGGGCAGTACCGTTCGCCCTACAGTATGCTGACGGCGTCTTATACTAAAGGGGAAAACTATTATTCTGCCTCGGGTGGTATCAGCGGTGCGGTAGTCGCTTTACCTGATAGCATTAATTTCAGCGCTTATCAGTCTACGACTTATGCTGTTGTTACCGCAGAAGATGCAGAGGGCGCGCGTGTACTCGGCTATCCCAATATTGTGTTAAACGGCAGCGGCAAAGCTATTGTGCCAAACCTTAACCCGTACCGGATAAACGAACTGGCCATCGACCCAAAAGGAATTCCACTGGATGTTGAGCTTGAATCAACTCAGCAGCGCGTTATTCCTGTTGAGGGTGCAGTCGTCAGACTTGATTATAAAACCAGCAAAGGAAAGCCACTGTTAATTCGGGCTAATCAGCCGAACGGAAATGCCTTGCCATTTGGTGCAACGGTTAATGATGAAGACGGTAACCTTATCACCACTGTTTCACAGGGTGGTCAGATTTATGTGAGGTTAAATAAAGATGTCAGCCGCCTGCATATTTCCTGGGGTAAAGCAGCCAGTGATAAGTGTCTGGTTAACCTGGAGTCCGGTATTGTTAATTCCAGTGAAAACAACACCCTTGCAAGGCTCACAACAACATGCAGCAGCGATCAATCAAAACCTGTTCGCTACGTGTCTAACGGCGAAATGAACAAAGATAATCAGGGTTAATCGGGTGACATTATGATGTTTATTAACTTTAGAAGGACACTGACCAGAATAGTCAGCATCATGATTATGGTATCTGGTTTCGTCATGCTAGCACCAATTAATGCGAACGCGGCAGATGATGTCACACTGACGTGCAAAAAATCTCTTTCTGATGCGGTATTAGATTTCCGCTCACTGGGGATAAATATTTCGGCAGCTGTTCCGGTGGGCACGGTCGTTTATAGTGGCAATTTAACAGTCACGTTCAAATGTGCCCTGGATAATCTGCAACAGTTTTTTGATGGTTTAACGGGAGAAGTGTACTTAAAGCGTAAAACAATTGCTGAAGATGCACTCGGTTATGGCTTAACCATTTATACCGGTTACGGTGGTGAAATGTCCACCGACGCTGCCAATATTCCTACCGGCAACAAGATCGCTACTTACGCGTTAACCAGTGGCGGTACAGTCGGTGCTTATACTGATGTCACATTGAATGTGCCTTTTCAGATTGTGCGGACGTCAAACTCGATGGCTGGCCCCAATTTGCTTCCGGACTATGTCAACGTATTTGATGTAGGCTCATTGGTACCAGGAAATGACCTGAAACTTTATGTCAGATATATTAAAAGCGGCATCACTGTGAGGGATCAAACCTGCTCAGCAGCAGGCGATGTTAACCCGAGGGTGTCATTAGGGAGTTACACAGCGAATACCAGCAGTGGGTTGGGTTCCGGTATTGGACAAACCAGCCCATCTACCGCTTTTAATCTTCAGCTTAACTGTGAGGCACTTCTTTCAGGTACCTTTGACGTTATGATGCAGTTGGATGGGGATGCGGCTGATGGGCTATCGGATGTCGGCGTAGTTTCTCTGAACTCGACCTCAACTGCCAGCGGAGTGGGTGTTCAGATTCTGAATGAAAGTCAGCAACCTGTTGCACTGGCAGCACCATACAGAGTTGCAGCTTATCCACTGTCGTCAGCATTGATAACAGTGCCCTTATATGCACGTTATTACCAGACTGCTGCCACAATAACCCCTGGTAGTGCTAACGCAGTTGCTACCTATACCATTAGTTATCAGTAACCATATGGGCTCTTGGGACCCTTTACCAGACTTTATAAACTGAGAAAGGATTTTATCAGTGGATAGGCCATTAAAAGGAAGGAGGTTTAAAGTTGGTGTCTCTGATGAGAGTCCTTTTATTTTTTATTCAATACAAAAAATACTCTCAACCGGATTTCACAACCTGGACATTGCAGCATACCCGGTAGAAGCAGAAAATCTTTTTGTAAAAATGAATAGCGATCCTCCTGATATATTAATTACTGATTTTTGCTTTAACTTTGAACGTAATGATTTGAACGGCGTTAGAAAGCTAGAAGAAATTTACAACCATAATGCTAACCTTAAAATCATTATCTTTACGGCACAGAATAGCCCGGCCATTTTGAAAAGAATATTGCAAATTCCGGTAAATGCAATAGTGAGCAAACGTGATGATATACGGGATCTGGTAGAAGCTTTGCACTGGGTTTGCTCATCGAATTCTGAAATATTTTATTCAGAAAAGATGAAAGATCTGGCGCATTCTGCTTCAGAGGAGCCCGCACAGACTCTTTTATCACCCGCAGAAGTTGAAGTAATCAGACTTTTTGCTATCGGGTACAGTTTAATGGAGATAGCTAAAGCACGTAAACGTAGTATCAGTACGGTTGCAACGCAGAAATATAACGCCATGCGTAAACTTCAGCTGCAGTCTAATACTGATTTGATTAAATATGTCTTTGCCCAGCAACTCATTTAATTTCGGGCTTAATTTTTAAGAAACAGCGAGCATCATGAAATTTTATAATTTTAAAATTGCATTTATTGTACTGTCCTGCGTGCCATTTGGATCTTATGCGACCAGCTTACAGCAGGCTGCCCGAGCCGCATTAACCTATGACTCTGCATTGCAATCCAGCCAGATGACCAGTGAAGCCGATCAGCAAAAATACTGGCAGGGTATGGCCGGAATGTTGCCCACATTGACGCTCGAAGGAAACTGGGATCGTCAGGAACAGCCGGATAAAAAATATCAAAGTGGTGTAACAAATCACAGTTACGATCTCAGTGTCAGACAACCCCTGTTTGATATGAGTAAATATGCTGGCTGGCGTAAAGGCGTTGCTATTGCCAATACCGCTGAAGCCCAGTCAAAAAAAGCTGAAGAAAAGTTATTAAATGCGATCAGTAATGCCTACTTTTCGGTGCTCTATCAGCAGGAAGTTTTACAGGCTGCGAAAGCTGCCAGTCACAACTTCAAACAACAGCAGCAAAAACTGCAGGCCGGTATTCTGAATGGACAAAACACTCGTACAGAGCTGGATGAAGCTAAGGCCAATTACGCTCTTGCTCAGGCCAAAGAAATAGAGGCGAGTAGTCAGTTATTGCTGGCTGGAGAAGCATTTCGTCGCTTATCGGGTGTCAGCCCGGACACTGTCGAGCCGGTAAACTTTCAGTGCCTTAACGCTTCGCCCTACGCTTCTTTAACTGATGCGATTAATGCCAGCCAGCAACGTAACACTGAAATCAAAATTGCCCTGTTTCAGAATGATCAGGCCGATGCTGATGTATTGGCTGCAGATGGCGCACATATGCCTGTCGTGTCACTTTACGCCAGATATGGCAAAAACTGGAGCCGTAACGATAACGACGATAATTTACTTTATGATGCTATTTTTGGCACTAACTCTAAAAGTAATAATCTGCAGTATGGCGTTAACGTTTCTATTCCATTATTCGCGGGTGGCAGCCAGATTTCACAATCTTATGAAGCAGCCTATCGCCGTCAGGCAGCGAAATATTCCACCATGGAAGCACAACGCAAAGCGGCTACAGATACACGTTCAGCATGGCTTAGTCTTACGAATGGAAAAGCGTTAATCAACGCGCAGAAAAATGCCGTCGAGTCTTCACGCGAAAAAGTGGTGTCTGTTCAATATGGCCGGGAAATGGGTTTCCGTACGGTAAATGATGAGCTTGATGCTCAGCAAAAATATTTTAGCGCACTTAAAGATCAGGCTGAAGCTCGCTTCAATTACCTGAACGCCCTCATTAATCTGGCACAAAGTACCGGATCACTATCAATCGACATGCTGAATTTTTTTCAGTGCCGTTAATCCCTTACTCATGATGATTATATAAATGGAACAGTCACTATTCCGTCAGGAGGCACTTGATGCAGCCAACCGTGGAAACCTGGGTATCGTGGCGCTCTATTGCCCACCTTATCGCTGGTTAGTTATTTCCGTTGTAGTGCTGATCACTGCCGCGACAGCGCTGTTTTTTATATTTGGCAGCTATACAAAATATGAATCCTCTACCGGAGAACTGCTGCCTAAAAATGGCATGCTGATCATTCCGCCCCCCGTAAGCGCTACGGTGGTCGATATTCCGGTAAAAGAGGGCCAGCATGTTGAAAAAGACGATGTGCTGATGGTGTTGTCATCAGAGGTTTCTACACAGTTAGGTCAGACTCGTCAGGTTATTGCCGAGAATCTGAAAGGCCAGCGTGAAAGGCTTCAGCAGGATCTGGTGACACTTGAAAAGCTTCATCAGGTTGAAATGAAGGGCCTGACCGACACTATCGCCAGTCTGAAACTGCAGCAGGAGCAGTTGAAGCTGCAACTGACACACCGTCGGAAACAGGTTTCCCTGGCGAAAATGCAGTTGGACAAGCTGGAAGCCATGCACAACGAAGGGTATGCCTCAAGCCGTCAGATGGAAGAGCAGGAGTCTAATCTGCTCGATAGCCAGGCGCGCTACCAGGAATATCAACGTCAGCTGTTGGACATCTCGCAAAAAATTGTTCAGACCGAGCAACAGCTGCATGAAAAACCGCTGGATGACGAGAAAAAGCGTAACGATATCGAGCGCCAACTGGCTGATAACCGTCAGTCGATGGCTGAAAATGAAGCGCGCCGCTCGTTTGAATTACGTGCGCCTAAAAGCGGGTATGTCGGCATGATTATGGTCAAAAATGGACAGATGCTCACCGCCGGTCAGTCAGCCATAGCAGTTTTGCCAAGCAATACTGAACTGGTCGCCCGCATCATGGTAAACACGCAGTCCATTGGTTTTATCCAACCGGGACAGCGGGTGGTGCTGCGCTATAAAGCGTTTCCTTATCAAAAGTTTGGTCAACAGTATGGAAAAGTTATCGAGGTTTCACGCACCGCTCTGTCTCCTCAGGAAGTCACTACGTTAACCGGCAAAAACAATATTCAGGAACAGCAGTACCGCGTGCTGGTCTCCCTGGATAAACAATCAATTACTGCTTATGCGCAGAATGAAAAACTCAAGCCGGGTATGGCGCTGGATGCTGATTTTATCGTCGACAAACGTCGTCTTTATGAATGGGTGCTGGAGCCAATTTTTGCGCTTGGACACAAAATCTCTCTCTGATTAAAAGGTCTGTTCTGTGTTGTTATTAGAGAAACTCAATTTTAAATGGTTTAACCGCCTGCCGATGATTCGTCAGTCACAGGCGACGGAATGTGGTCTTGCTTGTCTGGGGATGATTGCCAATTACCACGGTCATGAAATCGACATGATCACCCTGCGTCGCAGGTTCGCAACGTCGCTTAAGGGTGCAACACTTAGTGATGTCATTGCCATGGCACAACAACTCAATATGAGTTCCCGTGCGTTACGCGTTGATATGGAAGAGCTGTCTAAATTACGCATGCCCTGCATTCTGCACTGGGAATTGAACCATTTCGTTGTGCTAAAAAAAGTGCGCGGCAATAAGATCACGCTTCACGATCCTGCACGCGGCATTCGGGAACTGACATTTAAAGAAGCATCACCGGCGTTCACCGGCGTTGCACTGGAGCTGGTTCCCTCCTCCACTTTTGAGGTCAAAAAAGAAAAAGAAAGCATCTCGATGATGAAGCTGGTGGGCAGTGTGACAGGGGTGAAATCTGCCTTTGCTCAGGTGCTTATCCTGTCCATCGCTCTGGAACTTTTCGGCGTACTCTCCCCCTTCTTTATGCAGTGGGTGATGGATATGGTGCTGGTCTCCGCAGATTACTCGCTACTCTCCTTGCTCGGGATCGGCTTTATCATGATTGCGTTGTTTCAGACCATGATTACAGCGCTGCGCTCATGGGTGATGAGCTGGTTCTCAAGCCAGCTCAGCGTGCAGTGGACGGTCAATGTCTGTCACCATATGTTAAAGCTGCCACTTGAATGGTTCGAATCCCGTCACGTTGGTGACATTCTGTCCCGCTATGGCTCGCTGAACACCATCCAAAGTACGCTGACCAGCCGCTTCATTAGTACTGTGCTGGATGGGGTAATGTCGATCGTGACAGTAGTGATGCTGTTTATCTATAACGCTAAGCTTGCCTGGCTGGTAATTGGCCTTTTTGTCGCCTATGCACTGTTACGCTTCATGGCTTATGATCCTGTTCGCCGCGCTAACGAAGAGCAAATCATCAGTTCAGCCCGCACGCAATCTTCATTACTGGAAACGCTTCGCGGTATCCAGGCAGTAAAAACCAATAACAAGCAGGTGCCTCGTCTCTCCGCCTATATGAATTTCCTGGTGGATACGACCAACAAAGGCATTGTGATTCAGAAGCTTAACATTTTGTTTGGTTCCGCCCAGGGATTGCTCACTTCTGTAGGCAGGGTAGTACTGGTCTGGCTGGCTGCGCTGCAAGTACTGGATGGCAACTTCTCTGCAGGTATGCTTACCGCCTTTATTAGCTTCTCCGATCAGTTTATGAGCCGCGGTGCAGGTCTGATCAACGCCGTAATCGACTTCAGAATGCTGCGTATGCATGGTGAACGACTGGCCGATATCGTGTTGTCAGAAACTGAAGTCAGCTCAGAAGCCAGTCCGGTACTGGTGAGTAAAGATACGCATGATGAGACAGAAACGCCGCAGGATATCAAACTAACGGATATCCGCTTCCGCTATGCACCTACCGAACCCTGGGTAGTAAATGGTGCCAGTCTGGAAATTAAGGCTGGCGAAAGCGTTGCGATTGTCGGCCCTTCAGGTCAGGGAAAGACCACCATGGCCAAAATCATTCTGGGTCTGCTGCACCCGGAAGGTGGAACAATCACCGTGGGCGGAATGGACATTACCCAGACAGGACTTGAACACCATCGTAACCGTATCGGCTGTGTTATGCAGGATGACATCCTGTTCTCAGGCTCGATCAGTGAAAATATTAGCTTCTTTGATAATAATCCTGACCACGCAAAAATTACCCGTGTAGCACGCCTGGCGCAAATTCACGGCGATATCATGAAAATGCCGATGAACTATCAAAGCCTTGTCGGTGATATGGGATCGTTTCTCTCTGGCGGGCAGCTGCAGCGTATTCTGCTAGCTCGCGCCCTCTACCGCGAACCAAAAATACTGGTACTGGACGAAGCAACCAGTCATCTGGATATCTATAACGAAGCACAGATCAACAATGCAATAAAGCAAATGAAAATCACCCGAATCATGATTGCACATCGCCCGGAAACCATAAGAAGTGCAGATAAAATCGTCCTGTTAAATAACGGTACGCTCAGTGAAGTTACCGCAGAGCAGTTATTTGGCCAGACAGAAAAAACTAAAGAAATGGAGATTACACATGGATAAAAATATTTGCCGGTTTAGCGAAGGTATGATTACTTTACCGGAAGGCTACTGCGAGCGAACCCTGAACACGCTGGCGGATCCCCGTTCAGCGATGCCACCCGTCACTATTTCTCGTGATAAACTGGCCAATCACAACAATCCAGAAGAATATATCAGCAGTCAGCTTGCTATTCTGCAGAGACAAATGAAAGACTGGCAGCAGCAGGCAAATCAACCCGTGGTGTTGGGCGATAATCTGAGCACAGGCATCATGATTACTTATGATTTTCTGCGCCCGGATAATATCCGGCTTTATCAAAAGCAGGCGATTTTCACCTTAAACCTGGAGGATGTATTAATTTTCTCTTTGTCAAAGGCTGCCCCCCTGACCGATGAAGAAATTCAGCTGTTTAATAATATCCTGAAGAGTTTCCAGAGCTGGCCCTGATACTTTTCCTCAGCAAAGCCTGACGACATAACGTTAAAAGAAAAACCGGGCAGGATAAACCCTTCCCGGTTTCATGCATTCTGAACACCGCTAAATTAGCCGTTTACAGAGCTTAGTAACGCTGGCAGGTAAAGAGATAGGAGATCGGCCCACCGATAATATAGGTATTTTTATCAATCTTATCGACATCCAACTGCAGATGCGTTGGATCCAGCGTGATCTCTGCTAACAACTTATTAAAGATGACATCAGGGGTAGTATCAGTATTCGAAGTGACAACTTTGCTGATCTGATACCGGTAAGTATCATCGGAAATTTTAGCGCCATTGATTAATGCAACCCTTCTGTTAAGAATAGTAACACCGTCATTGCTCGTTGCCTGCCCATTCAGCAACAGATAGCCTGAATCCTTTTGATCAAAACGTAAATCCTGGGCAACAGCGAACTCAATTCGTTTATCGTCATTACGACTGAGATCGTAACGGCTAAATGCTGAGCAGCGAAAAGGAAAATCTTTGGCCTGATGTGTTAAGTAATAAACCCCTGCAAAAGTCACCATTAATAGCGCAGCCAGCATGAAGATAATATTAATACCAATGCTCCGCTTCATCCCATTCTCCAGTCAAGATAATAAAAATTGTCGCATGAGATGATATGACCATCGCTATTAATTTTACACGATGAAAGAATTGTTCTTCCGAAATTCTTAGTAGTAAAAGAGGTGTTTTTATCAAAAATAATCCGGTGACCCGCATCGCAGGTTTGATTATTTTCCCTTAGAATTTGTACTATTTGCTTACCCAATGCCTGTCGTTCAACCTCATCCAGACCCTGCAATAATACTGCTTCGCAGCCACCTTCAAGTTTAATGGCACTCATTGGAATAATTTGCTCGTCAGGACGCGATACCGTGAAATACCAGAGCACCATGCCCAGCAATATCAGAGCAACAGAAGCAAACCAATATCGCCGGGTGACGTTAACGGACGTAGCTGGCAGCTGATTACCGGGCGGAGTGGCAGGCAGGACAACGTTTTCAGCAGACCCTTCAGTTATACTTCCTTCCGATATGTCATCAGTTAAAACTTCCGTCACCCCCATGACCGGGGCTGATTGACGTTCAATTTTAATATCGGTATTCAGGCGTATACCAATTTTCGGGATGGTGATAATCAGATTTTCACAGCCATAAGCCGCGAGTGCCCTGCGCACAATACTCAGATATTGATTCAGATTACTATTCGATCCACGCAGGCCATATTTATCCCAGACCTCGGTCAGCAACGTATCACGCGCCAGTATTTCTCCCCCGGAATTCAGTAACTGCTCAAAAAGCCGACCTGAAGAAATACTGAGGCTCAGCGATTCCTGAGTAGGAATGTGGCTAAGCGTGCAGTCATCAGAATTGTAAGAAACCTGATCATCGATTATGTAAATCATTAAGAAATCACTGAATTTCCGCTCATTTATCGACAGTATAATTCAGCTTATATGAAGAAGCACTACAGACGCGTTAATCAGGCGATTAAGGAAATTTTTACAGATTAGCCAGCAGAACGGGCCGGGCAGAGTGCGTCCCTGCCCGGCAGCTGGTTAATTATTTAAGAAACGACAAAGAATCATAAGGTTAGCGGCGATTTTTATGGCTGATTAGCGGCAGCAAACTCCGCATAATTACTTTGAGTAATGGTTTTATAGGGGATCCAGTTCAGTGATTCGACTTTCTGTTTGTCCAGTAACGCTTTCACGACTTTCACAGCGCCTGTCGCCTGCCCTTTCGCATCCTGGAAGATAGTCAGCGTCATCTTTCCATTTTTGACGAACTGCTGGCCATCTGGCGTGCCATCGATCCCGGCAACCAGAATGTGGCTGTTTTTCGCCTGATTCAGCGCCATAATCGCCCCGATAGCCATTTCATCATTATTGGCGGCGATTGCATCGATTGGTCGCTGATTAAGCAGCCAGCCCGAAACTACGTCTACCGCTTCATTACGCTGCCAGCGTGCAGTCTGTTTTTCGATTACCGCCATTTGCTTATATTTAGCGATCACCGCTTCAACAGCACGCGTCCGTTCCCGCGCTTCTTCATTTGATAATGCGCCCATTAAAATGGCGACATTGCCCCGATAGTTCATCTGTTTTGCCAGCGCTTCCATCTGCATCTCACCCCCCAGGGCAGAGTCAGAACCGACATAGGCCATACTGGACGGTAATTTCACTTCCGGTTTACGGTTAACAAACACCAGCGGAATGCCCGCCGCTTCTGCCGCTTTCACCATCGGCAGTACGCCCTGTGTATCGACCGGGTTGAGAATAATGGCATCCACGCCCTGATTGATAAAATCTTCAACCTGCTGTACCTGAAGAGCTACATCCCCTTTGGCATCGACGAACTGCCCATCCATTTTCAGCGCTTTTATCTCACCCACCATCTGCGTCCGCAGAATCGATACGAAGTTAAGATCGAAATTAGCCAGTGCGACACCGATTTTAGGTGTTTTAGCCCAGGCGGTAACGCTGATCATCAGGCTGAGCAGCAGTGCTAACATTTTGGTTTTCATCGCGTAATCCTGTAGGGTTTATTATTGATAGAACCGCCGGGCAACAGGCAAATACCCGGCGGCAGAGCTCACAACGTAAAGTGATCGCGGAACTGTGCCAGGGCTGTTTCGCTGTCGCCTTCGGCCCAGCCCTCCAGCGCAACGACGCCGCAATAGCCGACCTGCTCCAGCGCACGGGCAATGGCGCGATAGTTA
This sequence comes from Pantoea sp. BJFS-204, assembly GCF_049310725.1. Taxonomy (NCBI): domain Bacteria; kingdom Pseudomonadati; phylum Pseudomonadota; class Gammaproteobacteria; order Enterobacterales; family Erwiniaceae; genus Pantoea; species Pantoea sp. BJFS-204. The sequence goes on from NZ_JBMOWE010000004.1 coordinate 19,602, forward strand.
ATTTCCCCGGTGCCAGGCTGCATGCGCCCCGGCACATCAGCCACCTGGATTTCACCGATAGCGGGGCCGCAGCGTCGTATCAGCTCTATCAGGTTGCCCTCTCCAATCTGGGCGTGATAGAGGTCCAGATTCATCTTCAGTGCCGGGCTGTTGACCGCTTCGACCAGCGCCAGCGTATCGGCAGCCCGTGCGAACGGTATACCCGGATGATCAACTGCCAGATTCAGGTTTTCGAGAGTAAATACCCGCCCGGCCTGCTCGCCGAGCGCAGCGACACGCCGCAGGGTGTCGGCCGCTTTAAGCCACATCTCACCGGTAACCACCTCAACCGGACGAACCGCCTGGCCGTGAGCATCCAGCCCGGTGCCATGCAGATTCAGGCTCGGGCAGTTCAGACGATCTGCAATCGCCAGTGAGGTTTCTGCGCTATGCAGCAACTCTGCAATCTCATCATCATCAGTCAGGTTACCGTTGAGGTAGCCGGTCATGGAGGTAAAACGCGCACCTGTCGCCACCAACGCGTCGATATCTTTGTTGGCCCAGTTCCAGATCTCCACGCCAAATCCCAGCGCATGAATCCGCTCAACACGCGCGATAAAAGGCAGTTCGAGAAACACCATCTCCGCACAGACTGAAAGCTGATAACCGGCCATTAGCGTTCTCCCAACAGAATGGGTTTGCGTTGCTGCACCGATTCAATACAGGCCAGCGCAATTTCCAGCGCGTTACGCGCATCAGTGCCAGTAGCGCGCGTCGTGTCACCGTGCAGAATCGCGCGGGCGAATTCTGCCATTTCAGCAACATAGGCCTCACGCAGCAGATCGGTATCCATTCGAGACGTTGCGATGGCAATACCCTCGGCGTGATAGCGCACACAGTTGTCCTGATTGATGTTGCCCGCCTGCAGCATACCTTTACTGCCAAAGACCTCACCGCGAACGTCATAACCGTAAACTGCCTGGAAGTTGGCTTCCGCAGTGGCAATGGCACCGTTATCAAAGCGGATGGTCACCACCGCGGTATCAAGTAATCCCTTATCTTTAAAATCGGGACGCACCAGCGCATCAGCCAGCGCATAGACCTCAACCGGCCGGGAACCCGGATTGAAGTGCAGCAGGGTGTCGAAGTCATGGATTAAGGTTTCAAGGAAGATGGTCCACTGCGGGATCGGGGCCGGATCGCGCAGGCCAGGGTCGCGTGTCACCGAACGGCTTAGCTGGGTGGTGCCATTGGTGCCTGCTCTGACAGCTTCAATAGCTGCGGCGAAGCCTGCACTGAATCGACGATTGAAGCCGACCTGCAACACAACGCCCGCATCCTGTGCGGAGGCAATAGCCCGATCTGCCTCATCCAGCGTTACCGCCATCGGTTTTTCGCAGAACACGTGCTTGCCAGCCCGGGTTGCAGCGATCACCAGTTCGGCGTGAGTGCGAGCCGGCGTAGCAATAGCAACGGCATCGATTTCGCTGTCATTGAGTAACGCCTGGATATCGGTATAGGCTTTCTCCACCCCCAGCCGGTCTGCCAGTTTCTGCGCTGCGCCGGGTTGCAGGTCGGCGACCGCTGTCAGCCGTGCCCCAGGCACCCGCAGCGCCAGATTCTCTGCATGAAAACTGCCCATGCGGCCAGCACCGATCAATCCCACTCGTACTGTTTTAAGGTTCATAACTGCTCCTGTTTTTTGTTGTCAGCCCAGTCAGGCTGAATAGGGTGTCCGGATGTCGCCTGCGCTTTGGCGGCAAAACGACGGGATTTTGAAAGCATCAGCGGCTCGATGTGCTCCAGTGAGATGCCTCGGGTTTCAGGCAGAAAACGTTTTACAAACCAGAAGGCCACCAGGCAGCCAGCGGCGCAGAGCATCAGTGGAAAAGCACCATGGAAGTGATCCATCAGCAAACGGCTACGGTTCATCATCGGGAAAGTCTGAGTAACGATGAAATTGGCGAGATACATCGAAGAAAAGGCGTAGCCCATCGCGACGGCACGAATCCGGTTGGGAAATATTTCAGAGATCAGTAGCCAGGCACCCAGACTCCATGACATACCAAAAATCAGTACGAACGCCACCAGGCCCACAACCGGCAGCAGGCCACCGATCTGCGCTATAAAGGCCCAGGCGGTAATCACCAGGCTGACAGCGCAACCCAGCGCTCCCCAGCGCAGCAGACGCGTCCGTCCCCAGCGATCCACTGCGTTCAGACAAAACGCTACTCCGACCAGCAGCGCCAGTCCGAGGAAAATGCTGTGATAGAGGGAGGTCTGTGTATCCGGTGAGATGTTCTGCAGCAGCGACGGTGCGTAATACAGCAGGATGTTGATGCCCGAAACCTGCTGAAGAATTGCAATCGCGCAGCCGATCAACAGGATGTAACGCATTCTGGCGTCGCGGAGCAGACGGGTTCCCTGCTGACGGGTAACAGAATCCGCGTCCGGCGCACTGATTTCTGTCAGCAGACGCCGCGCATGTTCAGGCGTCGAAAGCCGGGTCAGCACTGCCAGCGCGCGTTCACGCTTGCCGTTTAACGCCAGCCAGCGTGGTGATTCCGGCATAAAGGGCACCAGTGCCAGAAACAGCAGGCAAGGCACCACACCCGACGCCAGCATCCAGCGCCAGCCTTCACTGACTATCCAGGCATGGGGCATACCGCGTGCAATCAGGTAGTTCACCACATAGACCGTGACCTGACCGCCAACCATCAGCATCTGCTGCAGCCCAAGCATGCGCCCTCGCCAGTCCTTAGGTGAGACCTCTGCGATATAGAGCGGCGTAATTGCCGACGCCATCCCGACCGCCAGGCCACCCACCAGTCGGTAAATCACAAAACCGGTTAGGGAATCTGCCAGCGCAGAACCCACCGCAGACACGGAAAACAACAGCGCGGTGATCACCAGTGTAGGTTTACGCCCGATCCGATCTGAGATCGCGCCGACACAGCCAGCGCCGATGATACAGCCGAGGATGACATTTGAAACAGCCCATCCACTTTGCCACGGCGTTAGTGCAAGGTGTTCCGTCAATGGCTCAATAACGCCGGAAATCACTGAGGCGTCATAACCGAGGATCACCCCGCTCAATGAGGCGATGGAACAGATGAACAGCAACAACTTCAGATTATGTTTACGCATAACACCTTAACTTTCCCATTGTTTTTGACAGGTGAGAGTTAGTGTCAGCGTTGCAAAGTGGATGCCAGTTTTAAAGCGGGCTTTTATGTGAACGCGCTCGCAGATGGCGCGTCCTGATTGAAAATAAAATTTACATGTCAACTTAACATGTCATTAAAATGGACATTCCATCGACCACGGGAGAGTGAAATGCAATCTCTGCATGATTTGCTGCCTAATAAAGAAGAGAGCGATGCCATATTCAGCCTGCCGGAAGGCGGTGATGCGGCACAGTGGGAAGCTCGGTTTGCCCGGGGCTGGCAGGCATTTAGCCAGGGTGAACAGCCGCGCTGGATCCGCCGCAGTATTTTGCAGTCATGGAACCGCTCGCGCGAACATGGCATCGATCCGGTATCTTTTGAGTACAGTGCCTCCGATCCAACGGAGCTGGCCGCCGTTCTGCGTCATAACAGTGAGCTGATTACTGTGGCGCATAGCGTGATGGAGAACCTGCTGGCTTACAATCCCGACGGTCATATCAATCTTACAGATGCGCAAGGCATTGTACTGAGTTTTTGCGGCAGCGACCTGACTCCGGTCGGCAGCATCCTGCGTGAGGAGGTGCTCGGCACCAACTGCACCGCGCGCTGCCTGCGCGAGCAGCGGCTGGTCTATGTACTCAGCGGAGAAAACTGGAAAATCGCGCTGCGTGAACGTAACCGGCAGTGCGCCGCAGCTCCTATCCGTGATGCCAGCGGTCGTATGACCGGCGTACTGACGCTGACCGCCACGCCTGACAATTTCAGTGCCCATACGCTGGGCACCGTGCAGGCTGCCGCAGAGGCAATTGGCCAGCAACTCACCTTACGCCGTCTGCTGGCCGAGCAGCAGTCGATACTGGAGACCCTGAATGAGGGCGTTGTGGTCTGCAACCGCGACGGGCGCATCAAAACCCTGAACCGCTACGCTCGTCAGATCTTTGCCGGTATTGATACCGACAACGCCCTGATCGATCAGGTGCTGCAGCCCCAGTCCGGTTCATTGCTCACACTGCCCTGCTGTAATGACCGCGAGATGGTGTTCCGCCCCGATGGCAGACCCAGTGTTTCATGCCTGGTCTCGCTGATGCCGGCACCGGACGGCGGTCGCATCCTGTCGCTGCGGGAAAATCAGCGCATCCGTGCCATTACCCGTCGTGTGCTCGGCGTCAGCGCCAGCTATACCTTTGAGATGATTCGTGGTCAGGCACCCACGCTGCAGAAGGCTCTTCAGGATGCCCGCGCCAGCAGTCGCAGTGACAGTACCGTTCTGCTGACCGGTGAAAGCGGAACCGGTAAAGAGCTGTTTGCTCAGGCGATCCACAATGCCAGCAGCCGGGCGCATGAGTCCTTTGTCGCGGTTAACTGCGGCGCACTGCCGCGTGACCTGGTGCAGAGTGAGCTATTCGGCTACGTCGATGGCGCGTTCACCGGCTCACGGCGCGGCGGTTCGGCAGGTAAATTTGAGCTGGCCGACGGTGGCACGCTGTTTCTGGATGAGATTGGCGAAATGCCACTGGAGGCACAGACCAGCCTGCTACGCGTGCTGCAGGAGAGTGAGGTGCTGCGCATCGGAGCGGCGCATCCGCTGAAAGTGGATGTCCGCATCGTGGCGGCAACCCATTGCGATCTGCTCAGTGCAGTGGAACAGGGTGCTTTCCGCCGTGACCTGTTCTATCGCCTCAATGTTATCTCCCTGACCATCCCTGCCCTGCGTGAACGCCAGAGCGACATTCCTGATCTGGTGAATACCTTCATTCACGCCCTGTGTCAGCGGCTGAATAAAACGCCTCCGCAGGTGAGCATTGAAGCAATGAACGCCCTGCAGGCATGGCACTGGCCCGGCAACGTGCGCGAGCTGGAAAATCTGGTCGAGCGGATCGTTAATCTTTGCCAGAGCAGCATCATCGACCTTGCCGATTTGCCGCCAGCGATGGTGACGCGCGCAGCCGAAAACAGACCAGCGGCCAGCAGCCTGTTGCAGGATAATGAACGAGCCTGCATCCTGCAGACCCTTCGCGCGCAGGGGGGTAATCTGCGGCAGTCCGCTAAGCTGCTGGGCATTTCTCGCACGGCGCTCTATAACAAGCTCAATCAGTGGAATATCTCTATAGATACGCTGCGCCAATAACCGGCTGGTGGCACTCAGCAACACCAGCATACATTCAGCCCGTTCAAAATATGGCTTTTGATCGCAACAGGGCCTAAAATGTGACCACCCTTAACAGTGGTCACTGAATTTTTTCACCCACCTTTGATCTGCCAGGTTCTGACAATGACTCAATCCGTAACGGAAAATGGCACACGCGGCCCGGCCGGGCACAATGTGCGTGACCAGATTGTCGATGCTGCCATGCAGCACTTCGCGCATTATGGTTACGAAAAAACCACCGTCTCCGATCTCGCCCGTGCTATCGGCTTTTCCAAAGCGTATATCTACAAATTTTTTGAATCAAAACAGGCGATTGGCGAAGTGATTTGCTCCACCCGGCTTGCGATGATTATGCAGCACGTCGAAGTCGCTATCGCCGATGCGCCTGGAGCATCGGAACAACTGCGGCGACTGTTCCGCACGCTTTCCGTCACCGGCACTGAACTCTTTTTTCACGAACGTAAACTCTATGATATTGCTGCCGTCGCGTCGCGTGACCGCTGGCCGTCGGCGATGGCGCATGAAGAACGACTGCTCAGCCTGATTCAGCAGATCCTGCGCAGGGGGCGTGAAGCAGGTGAGTTTGAGCGTAAAACCCCGGCTGACGAAGCGGCGGAGGCAATCTATCGGGTGATCAAACCCTACGCCAGTCCGGTACTGCTGCAGTACAGCCTTGATGACGCTGAAGAAGCCTCTGCACAACTGGCAGCGCTGGTGTTACGTAGCCTTGCGCCCTGAACAATGCGCATGATGTGACTATTGACTTATTTAGTCACAAGAGCAACGATAGCACTCTGTCTGGTTATCGCTCAGGATTCTGATGCTGCTAAGCTTATCTCTCTCTGCTCTATTCCATCCCTGCGTTCGTCCATCGCACCATTCTACGCAGGGTCTCACCTTCCGCGCTCAAGGCGTGTATCCATTGTCTGCGGCAGCATTTCAATCACTGTCCGGACTCTCTACGGGAGTAATCCAATGAGTCACTTAGCCTCATCACAACGCATTGTCATTACCGGCGCGGGCATCGTTTCGCCACTGGGTTGTGGCGTTGAAACCGTCTGGCGGCGATTAACGGCTGGAGAATCAGGTATACGTACCCTTCCCGATACGCTTACTGCTGGCACCGGTATTTCAGTAGGTGGCAGCGTGCCGGGCATCGATGAAGATCCGCTGGCAGGTTACGACCCCGAAGCGTTCATTGCGCCGAAAGAGCGTAAAAAGATGTCGCGCTTTATAGAATTCGCGCTGCTGGCAGCAGAAGAAGCGCTGAATCAGGCAGCCTGGCATCCTGAAGATGAGGCGACGCGTGAACGTACCGCGACGATTATTGCTTCAGGCGTCGGCGGCTTTGGTGCCATTGCCGACGCGGTGCGCACCACCGATGCACGCGGCCCGCGCAGGCTCTCACCCTTTACAGCACCTTCGTTTCTGGCCAACATGGCCGCGGGTCATGTCTCGATCAAACACGGCTTCACCGGCCCGCTGGGTGCGCCCGTTACCGCCTGTGCGGCGGGAGTTCAGGCAATTGGTGATGCAGCCAGGTTGATCAGAAGCGGTGAAGCGGACATTGCTATTTGTGGGGGCACAGAAGCGGCGCTTGATCGCGTCACGCTGGGCTGTTTCGCGGCTGCACGTGCGCTATGTGTGGGCTATGAAGATCAGCCGCACCATGCCTCACGTCCGTTTGATCGTGACAGAAACGGCTTTGTGATGGCCGAAGGTGCAGGCCTGCTGGTGATTGAGTCACTGGCCCATGCCGAAGCACGCGGCGCGACACCGCTGGCGGAGATTGTCGGCTATGGCACCAGCGCCGATGCATACCATTTAACCGCGGGTCCGGAGGATGGCAGCGGGGCTGCACGGGCGATGAGAACCGCCCTGCGTCAGGCGGGCATTAGCCCGGAAGACGTGCAGCATATCAACGCACACGCAACCTCAACTCAGGTTGGCGATCACGGTGAGCTGGCGGCTATTCGTGCAGTGTTTGGCGATGATTCGCAGGTCGCGATCGCCTCAACGAAATCCGCCACCGGCCATCTGCTGGGTGCGGCAGGCGGCGTTGAGGCGATATTCACCCTGATGGCGCTGCGGCAGCAGCTTATTCCGCCGACGCTGAACCTCCATCATCCCGATGAAGCCGCAGGCAATCTGGACCTGGTGGCGCTCAATGCACGTCCCACGGCGCTGACTTATGCCATGTCGAACGGTTTTGGTTTTGGCGGCGTCAACGCCAGTCTCCTGTTGCGTAAGTGGCAATGACTTCAGAGTGACGATTAAGCCCGCGCTGCCAGACACCCTCTCAGCGCGGGTAATACATCGGACGTCCTGAAAAATCATGCACAGCTGTTCCCTGTGTGCCGGGGTTTATCAAAACACCCTCTGTACAACACTCGCTTTATAAATCTGTACCTTTCCTGACAAAATTGCCTCCGCCAGCCCTCCTGCCCTTTTTCTTTCAGCACTACAATTAATCGGATGAAAACAACCTCAGAGAACGTTAATGAAGATTGCAGCTTTCGATATTGGTGGTACCTCTTTAAAAATGGGCGTGATTGATGAGCAGGGAAATATTCTGACCAGTGAGAGTGCTGATATTTCCCATAATTCACGCGACAAAATACTTGATGAGATCCTGGCCTGGCTGGAGAAAAATCCCGGCTGTGCTGGCATCGCCGTCAGCACGCCCGGTTATATTGATGCAGAAGCTGGATATATCGCCATGGGTGGCACCATTCGGGACTTCGACCAGTTTCATCTGAGCCAGTGGCTGACGGAAAAAACCTCACTGCCTGCCACGGTCGAAAATGACGCCCACTGCGCCTTACTGGCTGAACAGTGGCTGGGCAAAGCAAAAAAACTCAGTGATTTTCTGATGTTAACTATCGGCACAGGATTAGGCGGAGCGGCCTTCTGCAACGGCGCGCTGATCCGGGGCGGTCGTAACCGCGCGGGCGAGTTTGGCTGTCTGCTGACTTCGCGCCCCACCAGCAGCAATATTGAACGCCATACCATGAGCCAGAGTTGTACCATGACGGCGCTTCGGGAGAATTACAGCCAGCTCATCGAAAAATCTTCCGACGACGTCACGGGTAAAGATGTCTTTGACGCATACGATCGCAAAGAAGAAGCCGCGCAGCAGGTGGTGAATAAATTCTACCAGGATCTTGCAGCCTGCTTATATAACCTCTTCAGCGTGTTCGATCCGCAGATGATATTTATCGGTGGTGGAATTACCGAGCGGGAACCGTTCCTCGAGGAACTGGCAGAGCAACTGGCAAAATATGATCTTGATATCCGCATTGATACCGCGACCTACGGCAACGACTCCGGCATGTTGGGCGCAACCTGGAATTTCCTGCAGCGTCAGCCAGACAAATAATGGCTTGTAGTTCAGGACGTATGCAGGTTACACCTTTCTGATAATTATGATGATTTATCTGGTGCGGTATTCAAAACGATAACCCGGTCATGACCGGGTTCACTCTTGTTTATATTAGTGTCGTATTTGCGCCAGATCGTCTGACGTCAGGCCGGTCATTTCTATGACAGTTTTACGATCAAGGCCGTTTTGTAGCATAGTGCGCGCAATTTTCAGGGTAGCTTCACGCTGTCCTTCAGTACGACCTTTCTCAATACCACGCCGTTCACCAAGCTCGATACCTTCTGCGCGACCTTTTTCGATCCCTTTTTGTTCAAGCTGCTGTGCGATGGTCATCAGTGCGTCTCCGTGTTGTGGCACCCGCTGTGCCAGTTCGCGAACGAAAGCTTCGTAGTCAGCTGACTCACCAGCCTGCAGTAAATAGTGTATCAGCGTCATCACCTGGGGTGAAGAAAGATAATCGGCCATGAGTAGCGTGACCAGATGGTCAGTCAGGCTTGCAATGTCGCGTTGATGAATATGTTTCTGCAAAAGCGTCAGGGCGGCCATACTGCGATGAGTCATGATCTCATCATCCGGGATGACCGTAATGTCCACTAGCGGGAAGGCGCCTCTATAAAGGCTTTCCGCCACTACCGGATCATCAAATTCGTCGAACCAGCGGGTCGACCACGGATAGGGAGTGCGCTTACCGGTATAGAACAGTACAGGTATGACTAAAGGCAGCTTTTTATGGCCAGCTTCAAGGTGGCGCTGCATAGCGGCTACCGCATAACGTATCAGGCGGAATGCCATATGCCTGTCAGGGGTGGATTGGTGTTCAATCAGAACATGAATATATCCGTCACCGGTTGAGGTTCTGAGACTGTACAAAACGTCACTGAAGTATTGACGCAAATCGTCTTCAACAAATGATCCGGACTCAAGCTTCAGTGTGGTGAGATCGCAGATTTTAAGCAATTTCTCCGGAAGGTGGATCTGCATAAAATCTCTGGCAACATCCGGATGCGTAAGAAACTGTCTAAAAGTAGCATCATGAGGTGTAGCACTATTTTTATTTTTCATCAGTTCAGCCCCTGTAAATTCCATGCGCTGCTACCACAGCGAAGAGGCTATCTTAATAGATCACATTTTAATTTATAATATTTAAATCTTGCCCAATCCATATAGATTAACTACACCAATGCTCTTTTAAAAAATTTATTAGCAAGATGCATTATGACGCAATCTAAATTAACCACCTTAATCAATTTATATAGCGATAATTAAAACATCCGGATGTACCCGAAAATTCTAACGCTGACCATTAATGTCTGAACCGCTTTACGAAAAGTTAATTTTCTATTTAAGTCACGGCATAACCAGCCCGATCACGCTGTTTATACCGCTCGCTCCCTATCCCCGTCCCGGCGCATCCAACAGGCTAAGCGCCACGCCTGTCAGGGTATAGACCACGACATACAACAGAATCAGTGCCGCAAGCAAAAGGCGGTGGCTGCGCATCTCACTTTTCTTCATGGTGCCATTCAGAAGGTGTAGCTCAATGCCAGGGTGGCCGATGCGCCGTTGTGCCGTGCAACGATGGGGCTATCTGAAGCATGCTTATCCAGCCAGCTGTAGTCACCGATCACACTGGCAGCCCAGGCAGGCGTGAACTGATGGCTCCAGGTCAGGCTGGTATCGGTGCCATAAAATCCACCCGCGGCGTCGTACCGTTCAAATCCACTGCGCGCACTTTGCTTGCGGTTAACGCCATACCAGGTATTCATATAACGCCCGTCGCCAAACAGTCCCGCCACCTGCAGTGCCACGGTATCGTCACTGGTCTGCCAGGGGATCAGGGTAACGGAAGTGCGGTACTGCACACCCTGACTATCACTTAATGGCAGCGTCGCTTTGCCCTCCAGCACCAGCCACGGCGTTACCGACCATCCCAGCGCCAGCGCGGTGTTCATCGTTGCGTCGATGTTCCCCATGCCTCTGAGCCGGTCATCCCCATCTCGCCAGGATGAATTCTGGTCAGAACGGCCCAGCCCGTAGCCCAGCGTATGTTCCAGATACAGTCCATTATCTGCCTGCAGGTCATAGCCAATGCCTTTCTGTGAGTCTAAAAAGAAGGCCCCGTCGCGTGCCTGGATCACCGGCATCAGCTGCCAGTGTTGCTTATCTGCGCCGCTATAGCGTGGTGCATTGATACCTGCAATGCCCAGCGTGACGCTTGGCGGCGGCGTAGTCTCATCAGCCATGGCAGTCGCGGCACTGAATCCCAGCGAAAAACAGACCATGTGCAGCGTTATTTTTCCGGTTATCATCACGTTTCCTCATTATCACATCAGGTGCGGAGCTGAGGGGTTCAGAGCCGCGTCAATGGCCGGAGTATGCGAGGCGAGTGTCAATTAACGACCAGGGATTTATGAAGAAACAGTCAAGGTGATCCGAAAATGCAGTCAAAACGTGTACTGATTATTGAAGATGATGCTGATGCGGCGGGCGTACTTGAGGCCTACCTGAAACGTGAAAATTATGAGGTCATGATTGCCGGTGATGGGCCAGGCGGGCTGGATGCCGCCAGACGCTGGCAGCCCGATCTGATCCTGCTGGATATCATGCTGCCCGGCATGAACGGCACTGAAGTGCTGGCAGCGCTGCGACGTCGTGACGATACCCCGGTGATCATGGTGACCGCGATGGGTGATGCGCCGGACCGCATCGGCGCACTGCGCTATGGCGCGGATGACTACGTGGTCAAACCCTATCATCCGGGCGAAGTGGTGGCGCGCGTTCAGGCAGTACTGCGCCGCAGCCAGCAGAGTCAGGTGCCCGCGGCAGAAACCCTGCGTTGGGCGGGTTTAGTGGTGGACCCGGTGGCACTCACCGCAGTGGTCGATAGCGACAGTGCTTCACCGCGCCGCCTCGATCTGACACCAACCGAATTTTCCCTGCTGGTCACCCTGATGCGCGCTCCGACGCGTCCGTTTACCCGCCTGTTTCTGCTGGAGCACTGTCTGCCGGAAAGCGATGCGCTTGAGCGGGTGGTCGATACCCACGTCTATAACCTGCGTCGCAAACTGGAAGCCGCGGGCATCTCTGATGTCTTACCGGCAGTGCGCAGCGTCGGTTACCGGTTCAGACAGCCATGAAGAACGATACGCATACTTCATTGTGGCGCTGGATCTGCATCCGGGTGCTGTTTCTGGCGATTGGCAGCGTGGTACTCATCGCCATCTGTATGTGGCTGCGCTTCGCAGTGCAGGCGTACTGGGTCTATTACCGGATGCCGCCCGCGCTGCTGGAGGAGTTCACCCGGTTGCGCCACCACCCTGCCAGCGATCCGGCACGCTTTCATCAGATTATGGACCAGTGGTGGGGCATCAACTTCTCCGATCCGTCGCTGGCCTCGTCGGACTGGCTTACCGTGATCGTGCTGGTCGTGGTAACGATTCCGTTTATGGTGCTGATGGCGCTGCGTTTCGCCCGTCCGCTGTCGGCGCAGTTCAGCCAGCTGGCTACCGCGGCGCGAGCGGTTTCAAAAGGCGAATTTGGCCGATCGGCGGTAATCGTAAAAGAAGCCCCACAGGAGCTGGTGCGCTTTACCGAAGATTTTAATCAGATGACGCAGCAGCTGGCGCGTTACGAGCGTGAGCTGCGCACCTCGCATGTGGCGATGGCGCATGAGCTTCGCTCGCCACTGACGGCCGCAATGGGCCGCCTGCAGGGCATTCTGGATGGCGTCTTTCCTGCCGAACCGCAACAGCTGGCGATGATCATGAAGCAACTGACGCAGCTCAGTCGCCTGACAGACGAACTGCATCTCTTGTCACTGGCGGATGCCGGGCAGCTTACCCTGAACCGCGAGTGGTTTAATCTCAGCGAGTTACTGCGCGAGCGCTCCGGCTGGCTTCTGCCGCAGGCAGAACAGGCGGGGATTGCCATCAGCGTGACATCACCCAACGATCTGCGGCTGTATGCCGATACCTTCCGGCTGGGCCAGGTAGTGACCATCATCTGTGAGAATGCAATGCGCTACGCTGCCGACGGTGGCGCGTTGCTGATCACGGCCAGCCAGAACGATCAGGCGATCATAATGACCTTCCGCGATTATGGTCAGGGTGTGGAGCCGGACTTCCTGCCGCAATTGTTTGACCGCTTTACCCGCGCTGACTCCTCACGCGCCCGCCACTCCGGCGGCAGCGGTCTGGGACTGTCGATTGCCAAAGCGATTGTCGAGGCGCACGGCGGGTCGCTTCACGCCACACTGCCCGCCGACGGCGGTCTGCTGATCGGGATAACGCTGCCGACGAGATAAATTGTTCTGGCTTGACCATTTCTTGATGGTTCATGGAACGTTTCTGGACACATGCCGGGTTCAATGAGCACAACTCATTAAAGGAACCCGGTTATGACAGACTTCTTATCGGATGCTGCCCGCCAGGTGTGGCGTCATCTCTTCGGTATTCACATCTTTGCGCCGATCATCTTCGTGCTGCTCGGGGTATTCATCATGACCGGTTGCCGGGACAATAGTTCTGCTCCGCCTGCCGCCCCGCTCCGCCCGGTTAAATCGGTGATTGCTCCACCGCTCAGCAGTGATGCATCGCTGGTGCTGACTGGCGAAATCCGCGCTCATGAAGAGGTCGCGCTAGCCTTCAGACTGGATGGCCGGGTGGTGAGCCGTGCGGTTGAGCTGGGCGATCGCGTCAGCGCCGGGCAATCGCTGGCAGCGCTGGAAAATGATCAGTCACGCAATCAGCTAAGCAGCGCACGGGCCGATCTCGACAGCGCACGCGCCGCCGAACGGGTCGCCGCGCTTAACCTGCATCGGATGCGGCTGCTGATGCCCGGAGGGGCCATCGCCCGCAGCCAGCTGGACAGCGCCCAGGCGGACTGGCAGAGCGCGCAGTCCCGCCGTCTCAGCAGCGAAGCGGCTCTGAAAAATGCCCAGGATAACCTCAGCTGGACTCAGCTGACTGCGCCTGCAGCAGGCCGGATCACCGCCATCACGGTTCAGCCAGGTCAGGTGGTCAGCGCCGGACAAAATGTGATGACGCTGGCAGCAGGGGATGCACGCGATGCGGTGTTTGACCTGACAACGCCTGCGCTGCTGCATCCTGATGATCGGACACCGCTGAAAGTGACGCTGCTCGCCGATCCCGGCGTGCAGGCCAGTGGCACAGTGCGTGACATCAGCCCGCAGGCCGATCCACAGACCCGCACATGGCGGCTGCGCATCTCACTGAATCAGCCGCCTGAGGCGATGGCACCCGGTGCCACAGTCATTGTCACCCTTCCCGATGCGCAGCCGCCGGTCATCGCCCTGCCCGCCAGCGCCCTGACCCGCTCCGCAGACAAACCCGCGCTGCTGGTCGTTGATGCGGCGTCACGCCTGCAGCTTCGTCCGGTAGTGCTGGCCCGCTTTAACGCGCAGCAAATCTTCGTCACTGCCGGGATCAAGCCGGGAGAGCGCGTCGTCACCGCCGGAGTCAGCACCCTGCAACCTGGCGAAAAAGTGGCGCTTTCGCAGGAGGCTCCATGAAAAAAACGTCTGGCTTTAACCTCTCCGGCTGGGCGCTGGCGCATCAGCAACTGGTGATCTTTTTCATGCTGCTGGTCATGGCGGCGGGTGTGCTGAGCTATGAACATCTGTCACGCAATGAAGACCCGGCGTTTACTATCAAAACCGCCGTAATATCAGCCCAATGGCCAGGCGCTGATGTGAACACCACGGTGCAACTGCTCACTGACGTACTGGAACAGAAAGTGCAGGAGATCCCGTCGCTGGATGCGGTTGAGAGCGAAACCCGCGCCGGACAAACCGTCATCTATGTCAACCTGCGCGATGACACGCCGCCCTCTCAGGTGGCCGGCATCTGGTACCAGCTGCGTAAAAAGATGCAGGATGTTGCCCCTTCACTGCCGCAGGGCGTGCAGGGTCCGGCCGTTAACGACGAATTTGATGACACCTTCGGCACCATTTATGGCTTCACGGCGGAGGGTTTTACCGCCAGAGAGCTACGCGACCGGGTCGATAACCTGCGTCGCAATCTGGCCAGTCTGCCCGACATCGGTAAAACCAGCCTGTTAGGTGTACAGGAGCAGCAGGTGGTTATCGCCTTTTCGCCGCGCAAGCTGAACGGCATGGGGCTCGATTTACAGCAGGTCAGCGCCGCCATTAAAGCTCAGAACGATGTCGTCCCGGCGGGCAGCCTGCGTACCGACCGCGAGAATATTGCGCTGCGGGTCAGCGGCACCCTGACTTCGGTTGAAAATCTGCGGGCGATTACCCTGCATATCGGTGAGCGTTTTATTCCGCTGACCGATCTGGCCACCATCAGCCTGCAACCTGCCGAACCTCCGGCGCCGACGTTTAGAGTTAACGGCGTTCCGGCTATCGGGCTGGCGATCTCCATGGCCGGCAGCGGCAACATGCTCGATTTCGGTCAGCAACTCAGTCAGCGCATGCAGATGCTGGCCAGTCAGTTACCGCACGGTATTACTATGACCCGCGTGGCCGACCAGTCTTCCGTGGTGAAAAACGCGGTCAGCGGCTTTGTCCGGATACTGGGCGAAGCGGTCGTCATCGTGTTAGCCGTCTCCTTTGTCTCGCTGGGACTGCGTGCCGGTCTGGTCGTTGCGGCGGCGATCCCGCTGGTACTGGCAATGACCTTTACCGGCATGTTAATGGCAGGCATCGGACTCCAGCGCATCTCGCTTGGCGCGCTAATCATCGCGCTGGGGCTGCTGGTGGATGATGCCATGATCACCGTCGAGGCAATGGTGGCGCGACTGGAAGCGGGCGACAGCAAGTGGCAGGCCGCCACCTATGCGTTTAAAACCACCGCATTTCCGATGCTGACCGGTACGCTGGTAATGATCGCCGGGTTCATTCCGGTCGGGTTCGCCGCCTCCAGTGCCGGAGAATATTGCTACTCATTGTTTGTGGTGATTACCCTGGCGCTGCTCTGCTCGTGGGTCGTCGCGGTCATCTTCTCTCCGCTCACCGGCTGCTGGCTGCTGTCGGCCAGGCACATCAAGGCCGATAAGCCGCCGGGCGTGCTGACGCGCAGCTATCACCGGCTGCTGGAGGTGATTCTGCGTCACCGGCTGGTGACGATTGGCACAGCGATGGCGGTGCTGCTGGTCAGCCTTTACGCCACCACTTTTATGCAGGGTGAATTTTTCCCTGCGTCGGATCGCCCCGAGCTGCTGGTCAGCCTGACGCTTCCCGCCAGTGCAGCCCAGGCTGAAACCACCCGCCGAACCGCACAGCTGGAACAGATGCTGCGCAACGATCGGGATGTGGCGAACTACACCAGCTACGTTGGCTCGGGCGCGATACGCTTTTATCTGCCGATGGATGTGCTGCTGGATAATGAAAACATCGCGCAGCTGGTGGTGGTGGCGAAAGATCTGGCGGCACGCGATCGGCTGCGCAGCAGGCTGGAGCAGAAGCTGGCGGTGGATTTCAGTGATATCACTACCCGGGTATCGCCGCTGGAGCTGGGGCCACCGGTCGGCTGGCCGCTGAAATATCGCATCACCGGCCCGGATAATGCCAGGGTGCGTCAGGCGGCCGATCGGCTGGCGGCGCTGATCGCCCGCTCATCGCTGACACGCGAGGTCAATCTTACCGCCGGAGAGCCAGAACGGGTCATGACGCTGGCGGTGAACCAGACCGCAGCCCGCGCAGCCGGACTCTCTTCCGAAACGATAGCCACCTCGCTGAATACTCTGATGTCCGGCAGCGTGGTGACCACCCTGCGCGATCGTAACCGCCTGATCGACGTCGTGCTGCGCAGCAATGACCCGGAGCGGCAGGACACTGACACACTGGCAGGATTGATGATCACCAATGCCAGCGGACAGAAAATCCCGCTGCGACAGGTGGCAACCCTGAACTGGGGAGTGGATGACCCGGTGATATGGCGACGTCAGCGGCTGGCTTACATCACCGTACAGACCGATATTGCGCCCGGTCAGCGGGCTGAACAGGTCTCGCAGCAGCTCGCACCAGCCGTCGCCGCTCTGCGCGCCTCGCTGACGGCCGGATACGGTATTGAAGAAGGTGGCGTGGCGGCCGAATCGGACAAAGGCAACGGTTCAGTGTTTGCTCTGCTGCCGGTAACAATCTGCGTCATGCTGGTCTTGCTGATGATTCAGCTGCAACGCTTCTCCGGCATGCTGCTGGCGCTGAGCATGGCACCGTTTGGCCTGCCCGGCATCGTATCCGCGATGCTGCCGGCTGGCACACCGCTGGGGTTCGTGGCACTGCTGGGGATTATTGCCCTGGCGGGGATCATCATCCGCAACGCGGTGATCATGATCAGTGAAGTTGATGCGAATAGCCGGGCCGGACTGCCCGCGGGTGAGGCAATCCGGCAGGCTGCCCATCACCGTGCGCGTCCCATTCTGCTGACCGCCTGTGCGGCAATACTCGGCATGATCCCCATCGCCCATCAGGTTTTCTGGGGGCCCATGGCACTGGCGATTATTGGCGGTCTGGTCAGCGGTACGCTGGTAACGCTCACGGTGCTGCCCGCCGCGTTAAGTCTGTTGATGCAGCGCGGTTCACGTTAAAACAATACCCGGCGATCCCGTGCTGAGAACGGCGGGATCGCCGGAAAGGATCAGTTCATCACCTCGACCAGAATCAGCGGGCACTTTCTGACTTTGCAGGCCTGACTGTAGGCCAGCGAGCAGACCGAACAGAGATCGCGCACGTCAGACTGGTACTCATACTCCATGAAATAGCGGAACTGGCCGCCCGCCGAATCTGTTCTCCAGAATCGCTGCGGCTCCAGAATTTCATCCAGTTGCCTGAATGTCAGGGCTGACGGGTTGTGAAACCCGACTCTTACGCGGTATGTAGTCATGCACCGATTATTGGCATCCCGGTCCCTGGCCGCCAGTTGGTTATTGTTTTCAGTTCAATAGCTGGCGCTTATCAACCCGCTTCGCCTGGTGCCGCAGGCTGTTCTGCCAGCAGCGCCAGCAGGTGCAGCACCGCTTTTGACGGATGAAGCCGACGCCAGGCAAAGGCAACGTCGGTAAATAGCGTGTTGTTTTCGATATCGCAGAAGCTGACCCCGGGGTTATCGACGCAGCGCATCGACTCCGGCACCAGCGCAATCCCGCAGCCCGCCGCCACCATGCCCAGCGACGTAGTGATCTGCGGAGCCTGCTGAAAAGTGTGGCGCGAAAAGCCCGCCCGCAGACAGGCAGTGACAATCAACTCATACAGGCTGGGCGAGACGTCGCGCGGGAAGATCACCAGGGTTTCCCCCGCCAGCGCGGATAGCGCCACGGTGGGTGTGCCGCTAAGGGGATGGCAGCGCGGCAGCGCAATCAGCATCTTTTCGGTGGAGATGACGCGCAGATTAAACGCCTTGCTGCTTTCACACGGCAGCCGGATAAAAGCGGCATCCAGCAATCCCTCCTGTAAATCCTGCATCAGCAAAGACATATTCTCTTCGCGGGTCAGCAGCTCCATCGCCGGATAACGTTCTTTAAACTGGCGGATCAGGGTGAAGATGCGTGGATTAAACGCTACCGAGCTGGCAAATCCCAGCGACAGCTGACCACTGATCCCGCGCGCAATACCGCGTGCGTTCTCCAGCGCCTGATCGGCCAGTTGCACAATCTGCCGGGCATCTGCCAGAAACGCTTCGCCCGCTTCGGTGAGTTCCACTCCGCGCGTCAGGCGCTTCAGCAACGGTGTGCCAATTTCCTGCTCCAGCCGCAGTATCTGCTGACTCAGCGGCGGCTGCGATATGCCCAGTATCTCGGCGGCACGAGTGAAGTGAAGCGTCTCGGCTACGGCAACAAAATAACGCAGGTGGCGAAGTTCCATATCAAAAACGTCTCAAAGTTAACAGGTTTCGCTATTGGACCCACCGACTGAATCGGTTCACCATTAGGTTAACACGGCTTAACGGTTAATCGATGAGGCATCAAATGAGCAATTGTGTAACTGATTGTTCCTGTGAGGATCAACTAAAACATACTGTCCTGACGCTTTCCCAGGATGCACCAGAAAGCGTTATCTATCAGACCTCTTTAATGAGTGCGCTGCTGAGTGGCGTTTACGACGGCAATGTCCGTATTGCCGACCTGCTGCGTAAAGGGGATTTCGGCCTGGGTACCTTTAACCGGCTGGATGGCGAGATGATCGCGTTTGACAGCAAGGTCTATCAGCTGCACGCCGACGGCAGCGCGCACCCGGCCGATCCGGCGCAGAAAACTCCGTTCGCCGTGATGACCTTTTTTAAACCGCAGCATCTGTATGAATTTGACCGGCCGATGTCGCGTGAGGCGATTCATCAGGTGATCGACAACGAAATCACCTCCGATAACCAGTTCTGCGCGCTGCGCATCAGCGGTCGTTTCAGTCGCGTCGAGACCCGCACCGTGCCATGCCAGTGTCGTCCCTATCGCTCAATGCCGGAAGTTCTGGACGATCAGCCGACCTTTGCCTTCAGCCAGCGCGCGGGCGAACTGATCGGATTCCGTACACCGCAATATATGCAGGGCATTAACGTTGCGGGCTATCACGAACATTTTATTACCGACGACCGCGAAGGCGGCGGCCACATTCTCGATTATGCGCTGGAACAGGGCACCCTGACCTTTGGTGCCATCAGCAAGCTGGTCGTGGATTTGCCGCAGGATAGCGATTTTCTCAATGCCGACCTGAACCCCGCCAATCTTGACGCCGCGATTCGTGCGGTAGAAAGCTAATCAGAGGAATGACGATGAAAACTCCAACCGATACCACACTCTGGACCTGCGGCGCTGACCTGGTGGTGGCGCAACTTGAGGCACAGGGCGTCCGCCACGTCTTTGGCATTCCTGGCGCAAAAATTGATAAAGTCTTCGACTCACTGCTGGATTCCTCCATCCAGACCATCCCGGTTCGCCACGAAGCTAACGCTGCATTTATGGCCGCCGCAGTGGGCCGCCTTACCGGCAATGCGGGCGTGGCGCTGGTCACCTCCGGGCCGGGCTGCTCCAACCTGATCACCGGCATGGCCACCGCCACCAGCGAAGGCGATCCGGTGGTGGCTATCGGCGGTCAGGTGAAGCGCTCCGACAGCGCCAAGCAGGTTCATCAGAGCATGGACACGGTTTCAATGTTTCGCCCAATCACTAAATATGCGGTTGAGGTCACCGACCCCGCTGCACTTTCTGAATGCCTGTCGAATGCGTTTCGCCACGCCGAACATGGCCGGGGCGGCGGTGCCTTTATCAGCCTGCCACAGGATATTGTCGATCAGCCGGTTACCGGCAAAGCGTTGAGCAGCAAAGGCCGCCCGGTACTGGGCGCCGCACCTGACTCAATGATCGACGCCGTCAGCGAGGCCATCGCCGGGGCTAAAAATCCGGTCATCCTGCTGGGATTAATGGCGAGCCAGACAGAGAACAGCGAAGCGATTCATGAGCTGCTGACACGCAGTCACATTCCGGTTACCAGCACCTATCAGGCAGCAGGAGCGGTCAGACAGGATCACTTCTCACGCTTCGCCGGGCGCGTCGGGCTGTTTAACAACCAGGCGGGCGACAGGCTGCTGCAACAGGCTGACCTGATCGTCACCATCGGCTACAGCCCGGTGGAATATGAACCGGCGATGTGGAACAGCGGTAACGCCACCCTGATTCATATCGACGTAATACCCGCTGAGACCGACAACCGCTATCTGCCGGATGCAGAACTGGTGGGTGATATCGCCGCCACGGTGCGTAAACTCGCCGCGCGCATCACTGCCCCACTCCAGCTGACCCCGGAAGCCGCCACCATCCTTGAGGATCGTCAGCAGCAGCGCAAATTGCTGGCGATGCAGGGTGCCAGCCTCAATCAGTTTGCTCTGCATCCGCTGCGCATTGTGCGCGCCATGCAGGACATCATTAACAGTGACGTCAGCCTTACCGTCGATATGGGCAGCTTCCACATCTGGATCGCCCGCTATCTCTACAGCTTCCGGGCCCGTCAGATCATGATCTCCAACGGTCAGCAGACGATGGGTGTGGCCCTGCCGTGGGCGATTGGTGCCTGGCTGGTCGAGCCACAGCGCAAAGTGGTTTCAGTTTCCGGCGATGGTGGTTTCCTGCAATCCAGCA
Organism: Pantoea sp. BJFS-204; assembly: GCF_049310725.1. Lineage (NCBI taxonomy): Bacteria > Pseudomonadati > Pseudomonadota > Gammaproteobacteria > Enterobacterales > Erwiniaceae > Pantoea > Pantoea sp. BJFS-204. Next base: position 40,387 of record NZ_JBMOWE010000004.1, read on the forward strand.
TGGAGCTGGAAACTGCCGTTCGCTTAAAAGCCAACATTCTGCACATCGTCTGGGTCGATAACGCCTACAACATGGTGGCGATGCAGGAAGAGAAAAAATATCACCGCGTCTCGGGCGTCAATTTTGGGCCGGTCGATTTCAAAGCCTACGCCGAAGCGTTTGGGGCAGCGGGCTTTGCGGTGACCAGTGCGGCAGAGCTGGAGCCGACGCTGCGTAAAGCGATGGATGTTCAGGGACCCGCCGTGGTCGCGGTGCCGGTCGATTACACCGACAACCCGCTGCTGATGGGTCAGCTGCATCTGAGCCAGCTTCTTTAATTTCTCAAAAAGGAAATCATGATGAAAAACAGAGTGGCATTTGTGACCGGCGCAGGCCAGGGCATTGGTGAAGCGATCGCCCTGCGTCTGGCGAAAGATGGACTGGCGGTTGCAGTAGCCGATTTTAATCAGGAGACCGCACGCCAGGTCGCGGAGAAGATCAACCAGCAGGGTGGCAAAGCGATTGCGCTGAAAGTCGATGTCTCACAGCGTGATCAGGTGATGGAAGCGGTAGAAGAGGCGCGCCGCACGCTGGGCGGCTTTGACGTCATCGTCAATAATGCCGGTATTGCGCCCTCCACGCCGATTGCTGAGATCACCGAAGCGGTGGTCGACAAGGTCTACAACGTCAATGTCAAAGGAGTGATCTGGGGCATGCAGGCCGCGATTAAAGCGTTTGCTGCAGAAGGTCACGGCGGCAAAATTATCAACGCCTGTTCTCAGGCGGGTCATGTCGGTAATCCGGAGCTGGCGGTTTACAGCTCCAGTAAGTTTGCCGTGCGCGGCCTGACGCAGACCGCTGCGCGCGATCTGGCACCTGCCGGCATCACGGTTAACGCCTTCTGCCCTGGCATTGTCAGAACACCGATGTGGGAAGAGATCGACCGCCAGATCTCTGAAGCAGCCGGCAAGCCCGTCGGTTACGGCACCGAGGAGTTTGCGAAACGCATTACGCTGGGACGTCTTTCTGAACCGGAAGATGTGGCTGCCTGCGTCGCCTACCTGGCCAGTCCTGACTCCGATTACATGACCGGTCAGTCGCTGTTGATTGATGGCGGCATGGTGTTTAACTGATCTTCGTTCGCCTGCTGCGTCATCGCGTGGCAGGCGTTTTTCCTGACCGGGTTGAACCGTTAATTTTTTTTATCTGAAAAGCGGTTAACCATCAGCCTCTTGACCGTCTGGCCCCGTATTTCCTGCCTTTTTGTCGCCACAGAGATTAAAGCTGCTTATCACCCTGCCGATAAAACAGAGACTCCTCTCCCTGTTCGAAGCGACCATGTTAACGATCAACCATAACGAAACCGCCGCGATTACGAACAAAACGCGGTACAGCACTGACTCTGTTCTGGGACGAACGGTTGAACGGTTATCATCAGGGATGAGAATTAACAGTGCCAAAGATGACGCGGCAGGTCAGGCGATTGCCAACCGCATGACGGCCAATATTAATGCCGATGCGGTGGTAGCGCGTGGCCTCAATGACGCCATCAGCTATTCCCAGACCGCCAGTGGCGGCCTTGGCAGCATCGTCGATCTGCTGATCCAGGCGCGCACCCTGTCGGTCCAGGCAGCCAACGGCACGCTGTCGGACGCCGATCGACAGAGCATCAACGGCCAGTATCAGCAGATTATGGCAGGCATCAATGAAGTGGCAGACCACACTGAGATTTTTGGCCGCTATCCACTGGCGACTAATAATCCCGATCTACCGCCTGCGAAGCTGGGTAACGTTGACCCTATCAACACGAAGTTTCCGGTGCCGGGCAAGAATTACTCCTTTACCTCTGGCGTGATCCCGCTGGCCTATATCCCGGCAGGCTCGACAGCGATAAGCATCACGATTGATTCGCTGGGTATGGATGACGATCTCCAGCTCTTTACCCGCGACGGTAAGCACCTGGTCGGTACACCACTGGACGGCAGTGCGCCTGATTACACCTGGGCCAGCAAAAGCATCACTAATTCGGCTACCGCGGATAGTCGCCTGCTGACCAGCAGTAACGGATTTGCCAGCGGTGCGGCTTATGACAGCTCGCAGTTGCTGGAGGGCGGCCCGAGCTGGACGCTGGCAAGCAGTAACAGCAGCACCTACAACGGCATGAACATCACTTACAGCGGTGACGGCGATCGCTATGAGGATGTCGCCAGCGGCGATTTCAACAACGGCACCATCACCAGTAACCGGCTTGAGCGCATCACGCTGGATACCGTCAGCGAGGATTTGATTGTGGTGGTGGTGGGCAATGGTTCCTTCACCGGTAATCTGACCTGGGGAAATCTGCCGGAACCCAAAAGCCTGCCTGCAACGCCGCCGAAGAAGAGCGAACCTATGGAGGTGGTCACCAGCGCCGATTACGGTCAGCCGATCCAGTCGGATACTATTCCGGCAACGCCATCGGATACCAAAACGCTGGGGCTGAACAACACAACGCTGCTTACAGAGGGCGATATCTCAACCACCATGAAAGCATTGGATAGCGCGCTCGAGAAGATCAGCGGTTATCAGTCGACCTATGGCGCAAAGATCAACCGTTACGAATCGAACCGTAATGTGTTATCGCAGCAGGGCGTGGATACCTCAGCGGCTCGCAGCCGCATACAGGATGCGGACTATGCTGAAGAAGCAAGCCAGCTGGCACGCAGCCAGATTATTCAGCAGGGTCAGACGGCCGTCAGCAAAATGGCGAATAAAACCCCTGAGATGATTATTCAGCTGTTAGGCAGCTAATAACGTTAACTGGCTGAGCATCATGGCTCAGCCGGTTACCCTGTTTCTCCACCACTCTACTACCCGCCTGATTCAGCCTCAGCTGGCCCGAAACCCCGGTTACACTTCGACACCCTTTGATCTCAGTCACACAATCTCGTTTAAGAACCGTTTAAAGATGATCATGATCACCCTTCTTTGTTAAAGAAATGCTAAATACTGACAACTATTTATTATCATCTTTGAATGCAGGGTTAATTAAAACAACAGGTTAATCATTACCACGCTAAGTAATTACCTGAATTTTCCTGCCGGTATGTAACTTTTTCATTACTTTTCCGCCATTGCGAGGGCTGTTAATTTGCTGACGATACTGGGTTTTTCCATGGTTGTTTGCTTCATGTATCTGATCATGACCAAACGCATGTCAGCCTTGATTGCGCTGATCCTGATACCAACCATATTTGCGCTGATTGGCGGTTTTTACGCAGGTCTGGGTGCCATGATGCTGGACGGCGTCAAAAAGCTGGCCCCTACCGGCGTGATGCTGACCTTCTCCATTCTCTATTTCGGTCTGATGATCGATGCCGGATTGTTTGACCCACTGGTGCGCTTTATTCTTCGGATGGTGCGCGGTGACCCCCTGAAAGTGCTGGTCGGAACGGCGGTACTAACGCTGCTGGTTTCTCTGGATGGTGACAGCTCTACCACTTACATGATTGCCATTGCCGCATTCCTGCCGCTCTATCACCGGCTGGGCATGAACGTGCTGATGATGACCTGTCTGGTGAACCTTGCCAGCGGCATCATGAACCTCTCACCCTGGGGAGGTCCGACAGCCCGTGCAGCGGCGGCACTGCGCATTGACGCCCTTGATATCTTTATTCCGATGCTGCCAGCCATGCTGCTGGCCTGTGCCAGCCTGGTGGCGATGGCGGTGCTGTTTGGCCTGCGTGAGCGTAAGCGCCTTGGCGTGATGACCATGAAAGATCATCATCTCGACAACATTGAGCTGGGGCTGGGCGATGCCGAAGAGTGCGCAGCCAATCGCCGTCCGAAAATGTTCTGGCCTAACTTCATCCTGACCACCGTGCTGCTGGTGCTGCTGGTGATTGGTTTAATGCCGATTCAGATCCTGTTTATGCTGGCGTTTGCGATAGCGGTGATGCTCAACTATCCCACGCTGGAGGAGCAGAAAGCCCGCATCAGCTCTCATGCCGGTAACGTGCTGGCGGTGACCGCATTAATTTTTGCCGCCGGTATTTTCACCGGCATCCTCTCCGGCACCGGCATGGTTGACGCCATGGCGAAGAGCCTGCTGGCTGTGATCCCGCCCAGCTTCGGACCTTACCTGGCGGTGTTCACCGCGCTGGTCAGTCTGCCGTTTACCTTCTTTATGTCGAATGATGCCTTTTACTTCGGCATTCTGCCGGTTATCGCCCAGACGGCGGCTAGCTACGGCATTACCGCAGAAGAGATCGCCCGCGCTTCTATTGTCGGCCAGCCATTCCACCTGCTGAGTCCGCTGGTGCCGTCAGTCTACCTGCTGGTGGGTCTGGCGAAAGTCGACATCGGCGACCACCAGCGCTTTGCAATTAAGTGGGGGATTCTGGTCAGTCTGGTGCTGATGGCAGGCGGTCTGCTGACCGGTGCTTTCCCGCTGTTCCACACCTGATAATCCTCTGCTTTCTGGCGGATAACCGGCAATTTTGCCCGGTTATCCGCTTCACCGCTCCGCCTACTGCGTCATCCCTCTCTACACTCTATAGCCAGGCTGATGTGCTGCGCGCCGGACAGGGCGTAGCCTCTCAGAAATATCCCCATTGTCCCTATGGAGGCCCGATGAAAATTCACCACCTTAACTGTGGCTGTATGTGTCCGCTGGGCGGCGCGTTCTATGATGGATTCAGTAAAGGCCTGAAAGCACATCTGGTCTGTCACTGTCTGTTGATTGAGACGGATCGCGACGGGCTGGTGCTGGTGGATACCGGCTTTGGTCGCCAGGATATCCATACGCCCGGCAGCCGCCTGTCCGGCTTTTTCCGTGCATTAAACAATATTCAGCGCCGCGATAATCTCACCGCACTGTCACAGGTTACGTCACTGGGTTTCCGGGCTGAGGATGTGCGTCATATTATTCTGACCCATCTCGACTTCGATCATGCTGGCGGACTAACCGATTTTCCGCAGGCGCGAATTCATCTGTTGCAGCAGGAGGTGGATACCGCGCATCAGCGCCATAGCTGGCTGTCACGGGAACGTTACCGGCCCGGACAATGGGGTGGGATCAGCAACTGGGAAACCTATCAGCCGCAGGGAGAAAAGTGGTTTGGTTTTGAGGCGGTTAATCGCCTGCGTGACTTACCGCCGGAGATCTTGTTAGTTCCGCTGGCGGGCCATACGCCGGGTCACGCGGGTATCGCGATTCAGCAACCCGATGGCTGGCTGCTGCACGGCGGCGATGCCTGGTTTTACCGCGGCGAAATGCGGCAGCAGACACGGCACTGCACGCCAGGACTGCGCTTTTACCAGTGGATGATGGGCATGGATAACGTGGCCAGACGACACAATCAGCAGCGACTGCGTGAGCTCTCCTGCCAGCGCGGCGGCGAAATCACCTTTTTTTGCAGTCACGACGCCCGTGAGCTGGATGCGTTACAGGTTAATGCGCCGCTGCGCTGATGAGAAAATACCCGTATTCACTGATTCGAGCAGCATGGTGACCGGATGAAAACTCAGGGTTATGGTTTGTCAGGCGCCTGTTACTTTGTCGCTTTCGCGATTTCATATCCAGTCTTCTCACTTAAGCTTCCTTGTCATAGCTTATCATTGTACAATGATTTGTATTACTTACTACGGAGGTACTATGAGAGCAATCAGTTACAGCGAAGCCCGACAGAATCTGTCTGCCACTATGGTTCAGACAGTTGAAGATAAAGCGCCGGTATTGATCACTCGCCAGAACGGTGAATCCTGCGTGCTGATGTCGCTTGAGGAATATAACTCACTGGAAGAGACGGCATACCTGCTGCGGTCACCTAAAAATGCGCGCAGGTTGATGGATTCTATCGAAAGCCTGCAAAGCGGTAACGGGACTGACAGGGATATTATTGAGTGAAACTAACCTGGTCCGCAGAAGCCTGGGAAGATTATCTCTACTGGCAGGATGCCGATAAAAAAACCGTTAAAAAGATAAACGAGCTGCTCAAAGATGCCAGCAGGACGCCTTTTGAAGGCAAAGGAAAACCCGAGCCGTTAAAGCATAATCTTGCAGGTTTCTGGTCACGCAGAATCACGGCAGAACATCGGCTGGTGTACGCTGTCAGCGGGGATGCTCTATTGATTGCCTCATGCCGTTATCATTACTGACGGGCTCAGGAGCTTGCGCCTGAGCCCTTACAATGCACCAGTTTCAGCGGCGTAATCATCCACCGCAATCCGGATCACCCGCCCTCTTTTTCAGCTGTGCGGAAAGCCAGGGCGCAGTCAGACTCTCTGCAGATGCGCTGACCTCTTCCGGTGAGCCGGAGGAGACAACCCTTCCTCCTTTAAGACCCGAGCCGGGACCCAGATCAATCACCCAGTCCGCCTCTGCCACTATGCGCATGTTGTGTTCCGCCATAATTACGGTATGACCACGCTTTACCAGTTCATCCAGCACTACCAGCAGCTTATCCATGTCAGACGGGTGCAATCCTGTTGAAGGTTCATCAAGCAGATAAAGCGTGGGCGTACGCTGGACCCGCTGCAGCTCCCAGGCAAGCTTGATACGCTGGCACTCGCCGCCCGACAGTTCAGTGGCGGGCTGACCCAGGGTCAGATATCCCAGCCCCAGCGACGTCAGTGCCTTAAGCGAACGCTGGATCCCGTCATGTCCATGAAACACCTTAGTGGCGTCGTCCACGGTCAGATCAAGCACATCCGCTATCGTCAGGTTGTTCCATTTCACCTCCAGCGTTTCGGGGTTATAACGGCTTCCCGCGCAGACGGAACAGGTTGCGGTAGCGCTCGGCATGAAGAGCAGCTCAATCGAAATCTGTCCCTGCCCTTCACAGGCAGGACAGCGTCCGGCTGGCAGATTGAAGGAAAACCGGCTGGCGCTGAAGCCTTTGGCTTTCGCCGCGTCGGTGTCTGCAAACAGCCTGCGGACGATATCGAAAAATCCGGTGTAAGTGGCCAGATTTGAGCGTGGTGTCCGGCCAATAGGACGCTGATCGATTCTGACCAATCGGCCGATGGCGTCACTTCCGCTGACAACCTGACCCTTAACGTGCGGCACCAGATCCTCTTCCTCGCCCTCCTCGATGTCAGGCGTTTTGTCAAAACGTCCGAGCATTTCCGGAAGCACGCGATTCAGCAGCGTCGATTTTCCGGAGCCGGACACGCCGGTGACGGCCGTCATTCTCCCCAGAGGGATGGCGATATCCACTCCGGCAATATTGTTGCAATAGACCTGTTCAAAGCAGAGCCAGCTCTCTGCGGGCCGGCGCTGGCGCAGCCCGGTATAGTTTCGTGAGAAAAGATAGCCCGAGGTGGGTGACGCACTGACTTCTTCAAGCCCTGCTGGTTCGCCGTTATAGACGATCTCGCCGCCATGCGTTCCCGGGCCGGGGCCGACCTCAATGAGCCAGTCTGCCTCGGCGATGAGGTCAATATTATGTTCGACGACCACCAGAGAATTACCGGCACGCACCAGGTTCTTCAGGGATGCGAGCAGCGATTTGACATCATCGGGATGCAGTCCGGCTGACGGCTCATCCAGCACATAAAGCACGCCAAACAGCCGCGATATCAGCTGGGTGGCCAGACGCACGCGCTGCAGCTCGCCGGATGAGAGTACGGTGGTACGGCGTCCCGGCGCCAGATGACCCAGACCCAGCGTTTCCAGCTGCTCAAGCCGCATACAGATATCCGACGCCATCCGGATGACCGCCTCACGCAGTGCCGCCTCTGCCGGCAGGTCCGGTGATGCGCCACGCGCATAAGGCTTCAGCAGTTCAGCGAGCTCTGAGACCGACAGCTCACTCAGGCTGGCAATGTCATGCCCGGCAAAGGTCACGGACAGCGCATCCCGGTTTAGCCTTTTACCGTGGCATTCAGAACAGGGAGTGACCGTCACAAAGCGCGCCAGCCGTTTCTTCGTCGTCTCGCTGCCACCCGAATAACTCTGCAGCACGATTTTTGCTGCACTGGTGTACGTGCCGGTATAAGCCGGCTCTTCGCCCGCCGCCAGCGCGTTTTCGCGCTGCTCAGCGTTCAGACCGACAAAAATCGGCACAGATGGTTGTTCGTCAGTCAGTAGTATCCACTGCTGGTCGCGGGCTGAAAGCGTATTCCAGGGCGCATCGACATCGTAGCCGAGCGTCTCAAGGATGCTGCGCAGGTTTTTGTTATGCCAGCCTCTGGGCCAGGAAGCGATAGTCCCCTGGCGGATGCTCAGTGAGCCATCCGGCACCATCGACTCGGTTTTAACGGTGTGCACTCTTCCCAGTCCCTGGCAATGCGGACAGGCACCTTCAGGATTGTTAGGCGAGAAATAATCGGCGGTCATAAAGGGAACGCCTTCAGGCCTTACGCCCGCACGGGAAAACAGCAGGCGCAGCGTGACAGAAATTCGGGTGAGGCTGCCCACCGTTGAACGCTCCTGCGCGCCAGCCCGGCTCTGCTGAAGCGCCACCGCGGGTGGAAGTCCGTCAATATTATCCACATCCGGCGCAGCAGCCTGATCGATCAGACGACGGGCATGTGGTGACACCGACTCGATAAACCGGCGCTGGGCTTCCGCATAGAGGGTATCAAAGGCGAGGGACGATTTACCGGAGCCTGAAACCCCGGTGAACACCACCATGGCGTTGCGGGGAAATCGCAGTGAAACATCTTTGAGATTATGTGTTCTTGCACCCTGAACCGAGATATAAGGATCAATGTGCTCATCAGCGCGGTAATGATCGGCGTTGCGTTGTTCTGTCATGATTTCCCTGATTGATAATGCACGGCAGATTCACGATCGCCTGCCGTTAATGACTAAAAATTGCAGATGCTAATCCGGCGTTCAGGCTATCCGGCCCGCTTTGGGAATAGAAACAACAGCAAGGGTAGTCAGGGATCGCGGTCTGCACAACGCGAGGGGGGTTCATCGCTTCGTGGCAGCACAGACTGGTAACCAGCATGTACAGGAAGCCTTCTTATCTCTTAAGAAAACCCTGGAGCAAACTTAAATAAGGCAAAGCCATCACTAGCAAATCGCTTATGTGACTCTGATGTAGATTCCGGTGGTATCGATAAATGCAGGTCTATGTAAGGTATGGATATAAAGAATGGGAAATGTTTAATACCCCACGAACCTTTCTATAACCTTTATCTCTCTATGGCCAGGTATGCACTCCAGAGTGCCTGGTGCCGTCCCGCTCCCGTTATTCAGCGCGCTGACGGCATAAAAAATCATTTAAGACATAAGGATAGCGAAACCATGCCCATTTCTGAAATGATGCCGCGAGTGCCTGTAGGGAGATGAGGTGAAATTACCGTTTTTTATTATCCTGTCCCAGACCGTCAGGTTGTCAAGCATGAACGCGCGAGGTATTGTTTAAAAAGCATCAGGATGATGAATGAAGTGAACTTGTGGGAGCTGGCAGTGGATACGACTGAAGAACTCAATAACACCTATTTCTACGCAGGTAGACCGAACCTCACCGCTGGTGAGCTCTTTTTCATGATTTTCTGTGAAGAAGTCGCTGAACAGCTGGGCATTGATGACTTCGGAGCGATCGTGGCCATCCTGTCTGGACGTAATGTCCTGACTACCCGCACCAAACCGCGCGATGCTCTCAAAGGTACCTCCTATGCCTCACGGGCAGCACGCAGAGTATTCCCTAACGCCAAGTTTCCTTTCGGCATACAGCTCCCCACCATCGTAGGGGGATACCCGCCCCGGACCGCGCGTATCCTTTTTACGCATAAGCTCAGCACCTTTGTTGGTCGGGCGATACCCGTCGTGGGCTGGGTGATTCTGGCAAGAGACGTTGCCGATATCAGTTTCAATTCGGTCAGACTGTACAATGCCATCGCTCGCGGGGAGGATAAGTTATGGTAGATGACACACAGGCACGCGTAATGGCACTCATTGAGCCGTGGAACGGCCGATCGCTGCTTACGTTCCGGAAAAAAACACTCACGCCAGAGATGTCGCTTAATCAGGACATGAAGCTTGACCCGGAGGACGCTGCGGAATGCCTTCAGAACGTCTTCGATGCGTTTGGAATGGATTCTGATCTGGTGACTTTCAGCCTCTACTATCCAAAAAACCCGCGCGAGGCCATCCCTCTTACTATCGGGATGGTAATCGAGTCAGCCCGTGCCAAGCGATGGTGCTATGACTGATATGACCTGCTCCCCGTTGATTAGTACACCCCGATGTTAGTAATGTCTTCATAAGCCACATGAGGGCATCCCCATGAAGAAGCGTTTTCCTACGAACAGATCATCAGTATCCTCCGCGAGGCCGAAGCCGGGGTTTCTGCACGGGAACTCTGCCGTAAGTATGCTATTTCAGACGCTACTTTCTACACCTGGCGCAAGAAGTTTGGCGGCATGGAAGTCCCTGAGGTAAAGCGGCTTAAGTTACTTGAAGAGGAGAACGTCCGCCTTAAGAAGCTGCTCGCCGAAGCCATGCTGGATAAGGAGGCGCTTCAGGTGGCTTTGGGTCGAAAGTTCTGACGACAGACCAGAAGCGGGAAGCCGTGGAAGTCATATGTGATGCAACGGGTCTGTCGCAACGTCGTGCCTGCAGGCTGGCAGGTCTGTCTCTTTCAACCTGCCGTTATTCAGCTCAGCGTCCGGCTGCTGACGCGCAGCTATCTCTACGCATCACAGAGCTGGCACCTGAACGCCGTCGCTTTGGTTACCGGCGGATCTGGCAGTTATTGCGTCGTGAGGGCCTTCACGTCAACCACAAGCGGGTATACCGCATTTATCACCTTAACGGCCTGAGTGTGAAGCGCAGACGACGTCGTAAGGGTCTGGCGACTGAGCGGCTTCCGCTGCTTCGCCCGGATGCGCCCAATCTGACCTGGTCAATGGATTTCGTCATGGATGAACTGGCCACCGGTCGCAGGATCAAGTCCCTTAACTGCGTCGATGACTTCACAAAGGAATGCCTGACTGTCACTGTTGCCTTTGGGATTTCAGGCGTGCAGGTCACGCATATTCTGGACAGTATTGCGCTGTTTCGCGGATATCCGGCTACGATAAGAACTGACCAGGGGCCGGAGTTTAACTGTAGAGCACTTGACCAATGAGCCTTTGAGCATTGCGTGGAGCTGCGGCTTATTCAGCCCGGTAAACCGACACAGAACGGATTTATTGAGAGTTTTAACGGACGCTTTCGCGATGAATGCCTGAATGAACACTGGTTCAGCGATATTGTTCATGCCCGGAAAATCATTAATGACTGGCGGCAGGACTATAACGAGTCCAGACCTCATTCATCGCTGAATTACCAGACGCCGTCTGAATTTGCAGCAGGCTGGAGAAATGGAAAATCAGAAGGTGAACAAACCGACATTACTAACTGATCGTTGTATCTAATACTAGGGGCAGGTCACGAATAACGTACACACACTTAAGACGAGAGCTCTATACAACTTTCAATGTGGCCATTCTCCGTCAACGGGTGTCAGGTCTAAGTGATGCCATTAAATTGCCTACAGAATTTCAGTGTGATTTATGAAAAAAACCCGTCTGCGACGGGTTTTCAGGCATAGAAGGCGACAATCACCGCTCCGGCATTACGGCTTTTTAAACTTGTCTTCGACTTTCTCTTTCGCTTCTGCGATTTTATCACCAGCTTTCTCAGCAAAACCCTCTTTATGCGCTGGCTCGCTGCCTGGCGTTACCGGACGAGTGTCGTGGTCAGCGCGGGCCTGACGTGTGCTTTCAAGCAACGGATCGGCCACAGTACGATTCCCGGTCAGCCGGTCTGCACCGAGAGGATCTGTACTGGCATGGTCAATATCCACTTCCTGACGGCGTACCGAATCGTTGATAGTTTCAACCCGATCGCTTGTCTCTTTGCGTAACACCACCTCTTCAATGATCTCCGCGGTCTTATTAATTACGGGCTGCTCATGCGTCTCTTCCACTTCGACAGTTTTTTCAGACCAGTCAACATGAGTGGGTGAACCTGATTCATTCACCGGACGACGGAAGATTGCGGCGTGCTGCTCATGCAGCGAGACATTTTCTGAGACCTGATCGGTGACAGTGTAGCGACGAACGCGGGTTGAACCTTCACTTACCAGACGTTTACCCACTTCCAGTCGCTCCTCGGCCAGACGCAGTACATCCTCGTCACTTTCGTCACCGGTCAGGGCGGTACGGGCAGCGCCACGATGGGCAGGATCGTTAGAGAGCGGATCGACGGCGGCATTATCCTGAAGCGTTCCACTGGCAGGTGCAGTCAGACCATCACTGGTCGCGTAACCGGGCGCGTAATCATCGGGCAGCGCCGCACTGCGCTCGGTAAGTTCTTCATGTGCATCAAGGATGCCCAGGGCGCGAGGTAACTCATCTTCATCGGCCCGCAGCGACAGCACTACTCCGCCGGTTCGCATCGCGTCTTCATACACTTCGGCCTGATCCTCCTCCAGCGTATTGCCGAACAGGCGTTGCCAGAAGCCAGGGTGACGGGCCTCCTGACCTTCGGTACGCAAACGATCACCGGAGATGATATCAATGTCATCATCCAGGAACCCGGCCTTGATCAGGTTACGCTTTGCACCCTCTGCCAGTGAGATATTGCTGAACATTGTTACGATTGTTTCACGCGCCATGTTGTGTTCCTCGGTGATGGATTCGGACGGCTCTGAATAGGGTGTACGGGTCAGGTGAGCGTGCTGTTTGCGCAGGGAGACGACCTGTTCTGTCGCTTCCTCACTGACAACTTTGCGGATATGCCACTCCTCTTTCAGCACCAGATGACGAACGATCTCGATTTCCTCTTCAACGACAGGAATGATCAGAACGCCATTTTCTTCACGGATCTCCGGCATCTCAGCCAGCCGTTCCGATTTAGGAATGCGTTCTATTTCCGCCGTCTGGTGCCGGAGCATCAGCGCAATCTTCTGCTGATGCTCAGTGACCTGTCGGGTAACCCTGACATGACCGTCGATGACCCGCTGTTTCGAGACCTCAACGGTTTCCTCCGCCAGGCTTAGCACCTGGTCGCTACCCTCTGACCCTGGTTTTTCAGGAGGTTGATTGTTCATGTTTAACCTGCCTGTAATACAGAGCGATCATTTGTACTTTTCTTTACCTTGAGCATAAGTCACTGCTTTTCGGTTAGTTAAAGCCTGGCACAAACAATGACAAAAGACAGTAAAAAGCAGAAAAACGCCATTATATGAAGATAACGTGGTGCTAAAATCGATTAAGCGGTGCGGCAGATAAAAAACAGCTAACGAAGCGGCAGACAGTGAAATCTCTTTTATCGCGTGCGGAAAGAGGATCAATCAGGCGTTAACCCGACCCGAAGTGAATCAGGCATATCGGGTCAGGGGTTAAGCCATTCGCTTTCCTGCAGTTCGCCATTAGCCGAATAGCGAAACAGGGCGCGCTGATTTTCGTTTCGCTGAAGCTGATAGGCGTCCAGCACACTGGCCTGCAAAATCACCACGCCAAAGCGGGATTCCCCGGTTTCCGTTGCTGCCGCGTCAGGCGTCTCATCAGCCGTTGCCCGTGCTTCCCCCGGAGGTCCGCCGGTGTAAGTCTGCCGCGTGTGCTGCGGTAACGCACGCCAGGCTGCCCGGGCAACATCACTTCCCGCCGCATAACACGCAACCCGCCCTGCCAGCCGTAACTGCAGGCGACGCTGATGGCAATATCCCAGCACGGTGACCTGCGGATTCGCCGCCATCTCCTGCCACTTCGGGCTGCGAACATCCGTATGAAATGTCAGCATCCTGCGGTCATCGGCACACTTGCGCAGAACCACGGTGCGCGCCTGAGGTTGTAGCAGAGCATCGACCGTACAGAGCATCAGATAACGAAATCCACCCTGTGGATCGGTTGCAGATTCCTGCAGCGCAGCCCAGGCTCCAGTTTCAAACGTTTTCAATTCCATGGGGATTACTCTCATCAGGATCAATTTTCAGCCATCTGGCTAAAAGCGTAGCAATGAAGTGGACAGAAGGCCTGACAGCGCAGCGATAAGAGCAAATGTGGCAAGCGGGAGCTGGACAATGCACGAGAGCAGGAGCTGTTGAGATAGCGTCGGGATTGCGGGATACCTCGCAGAGCGGCAAAAGCGCGTCCCGCCAGTCAGCCACTCTGTGTTATTTTTGCGCCATCGCCACAGAGATCCGATCCGCAGGGAGTTGCACGATGACAACTGAAGAGTCTGCTAAAGTACCGGCTGAAATACCGCTGAAAGTCACCTCGCCGCGCCTGACTTATCGGCCACTTCGGCAGGAAGACTGGCCCTTCTATCTGGCAGTCAGTCAGGATAGATCGGTGATGCAGTACATCAGCGATCCGCGCAGCGCTGAAGAGATCAGAACCCACTCATTTGATGTCCGCCTGCCCGCCTGGTACAAGGGCTGCAGGCACTGGCTCTGTCTGGTTATCGGAGAAAAAACATCCGGTGCTCCGGCTGGCTTTTGCGGGTTTATCGATCGTGGAGAGGGTATTGCGGAGTTTGGCTTTATTCTGGCCGCAGATGCGCAGGGCAAAGGCTACGGCAGCGAGTCTCTGCATGCCATTATCACGTTCTGCTTTGAGCAACAGGAATACCGCAAACTGATCGCGACGGTGACAGCAGGCAATGCGGCCTCACGCCGGACCCTGATTTCAGCGGGCTTTGTGCAGGAGGGGACGTTGCGGCAGAACTTCTTCCTCAACGGCCAGTGGCAGGATGACTGGATCTTCGGCTTGCTGAAACAGGAATACCAGCCCGCACACTCACCCTGAGGCGCAGACTATCAGCGTCGGGCATCCTCCGCTCCGTTCGCCACAATCATACCGATTAGCGTGGCGTAACGTCATAACCGCTGGCGATAGCGATAGCGGGCGCACAGTGCTCCTCTCCGCACAGCATCGCCTCAAAGTCCGCCGGCGTCAGTGGCTGGCACAGGCCATTGCCCTGCATAATGTCGCATCCGGCGGCCGTAACAAAAGCGATCTGCTCTTTGTCTTCCACCCCTTCGGCGGCCACCCGGATACCCAGGCTTTTGCCGAGCGCGGTAATGGCCCGGAACATCATACGCACCCGCATGCTGGAACCCAGCTCGTGCGTCATCGACTTATCGATTTTAAAACCCGTCACAACGCTATAGCGCAGCAGGTTAATCGCCCCCAGCGTACGCCCGTAATGATCGATAACGAACGAGGCTCCCGTTCGGCGTACGGCGTCAACCTGAACCGGCATATCCTGCATCAGCACGGCCAGCAGTGGCTCATCCACTTCCAGCTCAACAAAACCGGCATCGCCTCCGGCACTCTCACGTATTACCGTCTCCAGGCTGTTCCCTGCCAGCTGGCGCGGAAACAGGTTAATGCTGACGCGAAGCTGAGGAGAGCGAACCTGCCACTGCCGGACCTGTGCCAGAGCACTGCGGATGATCCATTCACCCAGCGTGACTGAAAGCGGACTTTTAACCAGCATGCCGATAAATTCAGCCGGCAACAGCAGCCCGCGCGTCGGATGCTGCCAGCGCACCAGCGTCTCGCAGCCAATAAGCTTTCCGCTTTCAACGTCGTAGCGGGGCTGATAGTAAAGAGTGAACTGCTGCTGCCGCACCGCCGTTTCCAGTTCGCGCTCAAAACGGCGCCGCTGCTGCTCCGCTTCACGAAACGCGGGCATAAACAGCATGCTGCAGCCTTTACCCGACGCTTTGGCGCGATAGAGCGCCAGATCAGCGGCGGACATCACCGAAGAGGGATCCCTGCCGTGCTCCGGATAGGAGGCGATGCCGGTGCTGGCACCGACCACCACTGGTGAGTCGTGATAGCGGAACGGCGTCTGAACGGCCGCAATCAGTTTCTCCGCCGTGATCGCCGCCTCTGCGCTGCCGCCCGCTAACAGGATCACAAATTCATCACCGCCCAGGCGCGCAGCCGTCACGGCACTGGCGCAGACCGCACGAATCTGTTCGGCAACGTGGCACAACAACGCATCGCCTGCAGCATGCCCCAGCGTATCGTTAACCTCTTTAAAACCATCGAGATCGGTCATCAGTAACGTATAGGGGACGCCCGCCCTGGTCAGCTGGCCGACCTGATCCATAAACGCGCTGCGGCTGGCGAGACGTGTCAGCATATCCAGTGAGGCCAGCTCACAGAGCCGCGCCTCACTCTCATAGCGGGCCGTGACATCGCGGATGATCATGCCCACCAGCCGTTCGCCCTCTTCACGCCAGCCCGAAAAAGAGACCTCTGCCGGAAATTCACGACCTTCACGCGTAACACCCCATATCTGCAAAGAGCGAGGGTGCGAGATAGCCGCTTCGTCAGAGGTAATCCGGACCAGTTCATTACGGTAGTCAGCCTGGCAGCGAGCAGGGATCAGCTCGCTGATATACTGGCCGCGCATCTCCTCTGCGCTGTAGCCGAACAGCGCGGTGGCGGCCGGGTTCCAGAAGGTTATGCCACGCCGAAGGTCAGTGCAGACAATGGCGTCAGGCGAAGTGGATGAGATCGCCTCGAGTCGCTGCTGGCTGGTGTAGCGCAATAACTCCAGACGATGCATCTCCATGCGATCCATCACCAGTGCAGCAATATCGTTCAGATGCTTTCGATCCTCTGCAGTTAACGGCTCACGAGGATGGCTGTCGGTCAGGCAGACCGTGCCAATATGATGCCCATCCGGGGTCGAAAGCGGGATCCCCGCGTAAAAGCGGATAAAGGGGTAGCCGTGAACCAGCGGACTGTCGCGGAAGCGCGGATCTTTCAGCGTATCGGGCACGCAGAGGATATCGCCCTGCGCCAGCGTATGGTGGCAGAAGGCGACGTTGCGTGCCGTACCTGAAATATTTAAACCGTACCGGGAGGCGAAGAACTGCCGCTTTTCGTCGATAAGCGAGACAAAAGCGACCGGCACCCGAAACAGCCGCGCGGCAAGCGTAGTGAGGCGATCCAGCGCATCGGTCGGCGGTGAATCCATCAGATGATACTGCTTAAGTGCGTCGAGGCGAGCCGCCTCGGCATCATGATAAACTGGACGTTTCAGCGTAACTCTCCTCTGGTGTTATCTGCTGTGGCTGGCCTGACACAGCATAAAGAGGACACGTTCAATCAGACAGAACGCGCAGAGTTCGCTGCCGATCCGTTGCCGGAAGAAAGGCCCGTCAGTAAACCCGGCAGCAACAGGTTGCCGCGCTGAGTCCGATAAAGCTGACACCGCAGACAGCGAGGCATCAGTTAACACGTTATGCCTGCCAGAGAGAGTGCGGCGGACCGCCCAGGATTATCTGGCCAGAGCAGATCAGACAGGCGGTAATGCGCCTCGCTTAGCTCTCTATATCGGCCCGACATGACTTTACTTAAGAGAAAACAGAGGATGAACGCCTTACTTTTTCAGCTTTGGTACCAGTTGATAGTGCGGATGCTCTCCGGCGAGCAGCATCAGCAGTTCATACTCTCCCTGACTGAGCAGCACAGGATTTTTCGATGCTTCTTTGGTCTGCCAGACACGCTGACTAAGATCGAAACGCTCGGCTGCAATCTCCTGAGAGAGACCGGCCGCAAGGCGTAGCTCACGTACGTTGTGCTGGACGGCGACAGGCCGCTGTAAAATTTGATTTCCCATATAAACGCTCCGCATACGGTGCCCCGGCGAGATGGCCGGGCGGAAGAACACGCCTGCGGCCAAAACATAAATTTGAGTTAAGTTTTAACAGCCCGGCGTTTTACACTTATCAGGAAAGCGTAACGCACCAGTAAAAACAGAGAAAATAACCTGAATTATATTTAAATCGCTGCCCGGATAATTTTTGCACCGCTGAGAATAGTAATTGCCATTCTGAATGGTGGCGTTGATCGAATGATGATCAACGTCAATCACACGCACAAAAATGACCGTTTCATCCCTCTTTTAAAAAGAGTGAATATTAATCGTTATTCCGTGCCGGACAGACATTATCTACAGTTCAGAAAATATTTGTTCAGGCTATGCCCGAGCAAATGTTGCCCAGCCGCCTTTTTCATCAGGCGTGACGCGTTTAGGCTCTACGGCAAGGGGGTGGTGCGGCAGGGTAAAGCGCGTAATCACGCTGCCCAGCGTTTCAGTCTGTCCACTGAGACTGCCTGCCGTCGCCGAAACCTGCTGAACCAGCGTCGCATTCTGCTGCGTTACGCGGTCAAGTTCTGCTACCGCGACCGTGACCTGGGCAATCCCTTTGCTCTGTTCATCCGAAGCCAGCGCAATCTGTCCGATCAGTTCATTCACGCCGCCGACGCCGCGCAGCACGGCTTCCATGGTGGTTCCTGCGCTCTCAGCCGCCCGCCGTCCATCGTCAACGCGTGCCACGGTATCGGCAATCAGCTCTTCGATCTCTTTAGAGGCAGCAGCACTTCGCTGTGCCAGTGAACGTACCTCACTGGCGACCACCGCGAAGCCGCGGCCCTGCTCACCCGCACGGGCAGCTTCTACAGCGGCGTTTAACGCCAGAATGTTGGTCTGAAACGCAATACCATTAATAGTGGTGGTGAACTGCCGGATTTTTTCTGATCCCTGAGCGATGCTGGTGATGGCTGCCGATACCAACTGAACCAGTTCCACGCCCTGCTGAGTCGTATCCGTGGTGCTGGCAGCCAGTTCACGTGCCTCGCGGGCATTCTGTGCATTGTGACGCACGGTGACGGTAATCTCCTCCATGCTGGCTGCGGTCTGCTCCAGCGCAGCAGCCTGAGTGGATGTCCGGTCGGAGAGATCGGCGTTACCCGCAGCAATGTCCCCCGCTTCACGATGAAGAATGGCTGCGTTGTCTCGGATAGCGCTGACCGTCTGCAACAGACTGTGCTGCATCTCTTTGACCAGCGGCACCAGTTGCCCGACACAGTTGCGCCCCAGATCTTCCGGCTCGCGCGTCAGATCGCCATCGGCAAT
Organism: Pantoea sp. BJFS-204; assembly: GCF_049310725.1. Classification (NCBI taxonomy): domain Bacteria; kingdom Pseudomonadati; phylum Pseudomonadota; class Gammaproteobacteria; order Enterobacterales; family Erwiniaceae; genus Pantoea; species Pantoea sp. BJFS-204. The sequence goes on from NZ_JBMOWE010000004.1 coordinate 59,234, forward strand.
AATTTTTAAATGACCGCGAATTTTACCTACCGGACGCACCAGATGGACGACCAGATAGCGGTCACAAAACAGCAGCAACGCCACTGCCGCCAGCAGTGCTGCCAGCAATACGCCCTCAAGCCGATGCCGGTCAGCCTTCAGGGGTGCCTGATTCCGTGCCAGCTGCTGCGTCACCTTGTCCAGCTGCGCACGTGCAACCGTTGCGTATTCTGAGGGGGTTGTCGTAAGTGCCGCGCGGACGTTATCCCAGTCAGCATCGGCCGGGGTTGAGGCGACGAGCGCGTTTTTATCGGCTGACGTACCGCTCTGCATGACGATAGCGCTATGCGCCAGAAAGCTCAGTTGCTGCGTCAGAACGGCTGAACGATCGGTTTGACGAAAGATATCGCGCACGACCTGGCTGCTGTAGCCACCGGCCAGCACGACGATGCCCAGAGAGACGATCATCATCCACAGCACAACGCGGCGGATAGTGAAATGCCTGAGTGAATTCATGAGGTTTCCCCGATGTTGTCATTGGTGTAGTTAAAATTAAACAAAAATAAGTTATGTCATCTACTTTAGTGCGTTATTATATAGTGCACTATGTTTATACTCTGTATACTGGCAGGATATTTAAGAAATTAAAAGTTTTTAACGACAAAATAATAGAATCGTGATTACTAAAATATTTCGTTAAAGAAAAGTGATTTGCTATTCTGACCAGCAATGCCGTGCAGTGGGATAAAAAATAAATGGTCATGACTCTTTCTTTTTGCAGAATTTGCCTGTAGTCATGACATCATACCCTTCAATTTTTCTGTTTAATTTCGCGCCGTAACCAGCCGGTGCGGAGGAATCCATGCTTATGAGTCTCAGCGGCGGCGACGATTGCCGCACGCGAACCCTGCACGCGCTGCGCAGTAACGACGAAAGTCGTGACGATGTGTTGCGACAGTTCGTCCGGCTGGCCAGCCAGGCACTCGGTATACCCGGCAGCTTTATCTCCGTACTGGATGATGAGATGCAGCATGTTAAGGCTGCGCAAAATTTCACACTCACTCAATCCTCCCGGCAGGACTCGCTCTGCCGGCATGCAGTGGACAGTGACAGCACCGTGGTAGTACCCGATACGTTGCTGGATACCCGCTTTGCTGAGCATCCGCTGATTGTTGGCGCGCCTTTTATCCGCTTTTATGCCGGCGTACCGCTTAAAAGCAGCACAGGTCTGATACTGGGTACGCTGTGCGTGACTGACACCGCGCCTCATCCCTTTAATGCGGATCAGGTCGCCATGCTGAAGATGCTGGCGGCACTGGTGATGTCATTTCTTGAGGCCTGGTACTCGGCTGGCTTTGCCGACCCGGTAACCGGTCTGCCCAACCGCCAGCGTCTGATTCGCGACCTGCAGTTTCTTGCCGCCTCCGGTGACACCACGCCACGGCGGCTGGTGCTGATTGACTGTATCGATATGCCGCGCGCCTACGAGCTTGCGCGCTCAATGGGCATGGGACCGGTTGAAAGCCTGTTGAAAGATGTGGCGACACTGCTGCCGCTGCGCCTGAGGCCTGCGCCAGGAGAGATGCTCTACACCGTAGCCACCGGGCGCTTTGCCCTGCTGACACGTCAGGAGAGCAGACTCACTGCTAACTGGGTGGCAAACAAGCTGGCCGGGATCAGCGCGGATCTCGGCGATGGGCTGTCGGTTGCACTGATGACCCACACCGGTGAGGCGAGTTTCAATACCGGGGAGATGCCTGCCCAGGAGATCCTGCGGCGTGCGGTCAGCGCGCTGCACGAGGCCATCACACGCGACGTCGCCTCGATGCCTTTCAGCGAGGCCACTGATACGCGCCATACGCAGGACTTCACCCTGATGCATGACCTGGCCATCGCGATACGCCAGGATAAGGGGTTATGGCTGGCGTATCAGCCTAAAATCTGTCTGCACAGCGGCAAGCCAATTGGCCTGGAGGCTCTGATCCGCTGGCAGCATCCGCAGCGCGGCGAACTGTCTCCTGCACAGTTTTTACCCTTTGCCGTGCAAACCGAGCTGCTCAGCGAACTGACCACCTGGGTGACAGAGCACGCAATCGCCCGGCTCTCCCGGCTGCGCAACAGCTATATTCAGTTGCCCATCACCATTAACGTCAGCAGCAGCGATTTTTCACGTGACGGTTTTGCCGACGAGCTGGAAGAGCAGATGATCAGGGCGAAGCTCCCGGTTTCGCTGCTGGGCATTGAGTGTCTGGAGACGGAACGGATTCTGGAGAGCGCGACCGCAATGCGGGGGCTTGAGATGCTGAAACTTCGTGGATTCGGTATTTCACTGGATGACTTTGGTACCGGCTACAGCAACATCAGTTATCTGCGGCGCATTCCGCTGGATGTGATCAAGCTGGACCGTTCACTGATCAGCGAAATTTCATCTGACACCGCATCGCGCGTCATCGCCCGCAGTATTATTGCGATGCTTAAAGATCTCGATTATATGGTGCTGGCTGAGGGCGTGGAGAATGCGGAAACCGTTACGGCGCTGACCGAGTTCGGCTGCGACCAGGCGCAGGGCTTTTTCTACTCCAGGCCGCTGCCGGAAGCGGCACTGGATGAGTGGCTCGGCTGGCGATTACGCAGTAAGTGCTGAGCCTGTCCCACACACCCCGGAATCTTACCCGGCCGAATCAGACGCGCTGAACTCCTCAGCTCCGGCAATGATGACGGTATTACGCCCGGCGGCTTTTGCTTCGTAAAGCGCTTCATCGGCACGCCGCAGCAGAGAGTCGCGATCGCTATCCTGATCGCTCCGTGAAGCCACCCCGGCTGATATCGTCATCGTTCCGGCAAACGGGAAGGTGGTGGCGCTGACGGTCTCACGGATGCGTTCCGCGGTGCGGACGGCATCAGCCAGCGTGGTATGCGGCAGCAGCAGAATAAACTCCTCGCCACCAAACCGGCTGACGATATCGCCGGTGCGACAGGCCTGACGCAGCAACGCTGCCAGGCTCACCAGAACCGCATCGCCCGCGTCATGCCCGTACCAGTCGTTTATCTTCTTAAAATGGTCAATATCAATGGCGATGGCACACTGTTCATGCTCACTGTCTGACTGCGCCGCCAGCGCCGAAAATCCGCGTCGGTTGCAGAGCCCGGTCAGCGGATCGGTCATCGCTTCATCGTTTAGCGCGGCAAGATGACCCGCAACGGCGTGCCGATGAGCCTGCACGGCTTCTTTGAGCCGATCAGCCTCGTAATACCAGGTTTTAACCGTGACGAGAGATCCCGCCTGGGCTTCGCTGCCGCCATCGCGCACTCTGTCCGCCAGCTTTTCCAGTGGAGAGGCGATTCGACCGGCCACAAAGGCAATAATGGCCGCTGTTACGGCAATAATGCCCAGAACGAACCAGACGGCGCTTTCTGCCGTGCGCATCAGAATATGCCTGACCGTTTCAGAGGTGCCGGTAATAAAAACGTTCCAGCCGGTTTTATGCAGTGTGCCATAGCCGGTCAGATAGTGCTGCCCCTCACTCTCCAGCGTGAAATGCCCGCTTTCCGTCGTGGCGAGCTGTTTCTGCAGTGCCAGACTCAGCAGCATCTTTGTTCCGACGCGCGCCGCGTCATGACTGAAAATAATCAGCCCTTCATTGCTGACCACGCTGACCGTTGAACCATTGGAATAGAAATGCTGGCTCAGGATTTCGCTCAGCATGCTCTGTTTCTTGAGATAAATAGTCCCGCCAATGTAGCCCAGATAGCGGCCATCTTCGCTGAACAGCGGTTGTGATAAAAACACCACATAGTTACCGGCCGCGGAGGTAAAAGGAGCAGAGATAAAAGGCTTTTGAGTCGCTATGGCCTGCAGGCTGGCAACTGAGTGCAGCTTCACGCCAATAAGATTCAGACTATCGGGTGAGGTTGCTGCAATAATGGCATCATGATTTACCACCACCACCGAGTTGAAAAAACCCGACTGCATTCGCAGGCGATCGCTCTCTCCTTCCAGTCGTTTAATATCACTAAGCCCCTTGATCTGCGACGCACTCCAGGCCAGTTCACGTTGTGCTGTCGCCAGGTAACGATCGGTGGTATCAGCCAGCTTGCGGGCATAGGCAATGTTCCCTTCAAGCAGACTGTCTTCGATGTTGGCCTTCTGAAACAGCAGCAGCGCACTCAGCAGCAGACCGGAGGTCAGAATGACGCCCCCGATGGAAAGCAAAGTCAGCAGCGAGCGAAGGCGCATTTTTTCATGGGGCATTGCAGTCGGGATCCGGATTAAGTGTCATCTGAGTGTAACAGTAGACGTTTCACGTCAAGGGCCGAACAGAAGATGATTTACACAGGATCACGGCGCATTGCCGGGCGCAGCACACAACCGTCCAGCCCTGCATAAAGGATTGTTTAGCGTTTCGATAGCCCTGATAAGCAACAGCAGAAAATGATTAAGCGGTAATAATGATACTGAGCAGGCCGGTATCTGTGCAGATGACGCACTATTATTACCGCTGACCGTGATAACAACGCCATATGGTCGCTGAAAATAACGGGGCAGGCTCTGCCCCGTTTATCATTACGTTAAAAATATGCGTAGAACAGTTAAATAAAACCTGCATCAATAATAAGTAATTGTGCATCAGCCTTATCTTTTAAGCGAATTTAACGCCAGAAAGATTTAATATAAGAGCGGCTGCTGAGCCTTTTAATAAAATGATGCGGACAGGTATAGCGGCGCCCTTCCCACTCCAGATTAAACCACTGAAATTCATCATTTTTAATTTCTTCCAGCAGGGTCATTGCCTGCATCGGCGTCTGAAAAGCATAAGCTTTCATCACGCCCTCCTGGGTGCATAAATCAATATGAACCATGTAACCCCCGGGTGTTAAAAAGATCGAACATTTTATAATTATTGAAAAGCCTCTTTATCATAATCCATTTATCGGCTGCCGATTATCTGATTCCGTATTATTTACGTAAAAATTTCGCATCTATTTCCCATTTAAATTTTTGGGCAACCCTGCCTTATTTCATCAATTAATTTGACCATGTATACGAAATCCAGCCAGACCCGAATAGATCGTAACCCATGTTTAATGCAGCTCAGAGGGTGGCGACGATAAGCGATCACAGAAGATGACGTATACCTGCTCACATTGTCAGCATTGCACCGTCTGGCAGGTCCAGAGCCGTCATGCAGAGGGGATGTAATGGTGCTGGCTGAGAGGTTGAGATGGTCATAAACAGAGCACATCGTTTACACTCTCATCAGCCTCATCTGCAATCCGGCAAAGGTACAGATGTATCGCGGAGCGAGGCAGGAGATCACTGACGGCGGGCAATAAGGAATCTTATGCTGGATTATATGGTGTCGCTCTACCGTACTGTTCCTGTCTCATCTGAACGTCTCAGCGACTGGCTTGCCAGCTGGCTGGCGCAGCAGCAGACACGATGCCACGATCACCATTTTTCTTCCGCCTTTCCATGGCGTGAAACCGGTCTGCCCCAGCACGCCTTTTTGCAGCGAGAACTGACGATAAACGGCCAGCGTTATCTCACCGGGCCGCGCTATCTGGGTGGCGATCCTGCACAGCCCTTTATTGAGGTTGTTGCGCGTGACGGCATCATCGATTACAGGGTCGCTAGCGCCATTATGCAGGCATGGCAGCCGCTGAAACCTCTGAAGCTGCGCATCCTGTTGCCTGCGACTTATCCTGACATCGGTATAACCGATCAACTGCTTTTCCTCAGCGACCTGGCTTCACTCTCTGTTCCTGTCGACGAAGATATTTCACTGGTGACAGCCCGCCGGAAGGATTATCCCGCCTGTATCACGGCGATTAACCGCGCCTATCGTGCCAGCTGGCACACGCTGCCGCATCTGCGCGATCAGCTACTGGCAACCAGCAGGCAGGAATTACGGGAGGATATCGCCGCGGGACATGTGTTTCTGATTATCTGGCAGGGAATAGTGGCAGGGCTGATGATTTGTGTCCCCCGGCGACTGACCTTTATTGAGGGGTTTCAGATTATGGATGAGGTGATTATGCCCGCTTATCAGGGCCGTGGACTCGCCGCGCGCGCTCAGCAGCGTTTGCTGCAGCAGCTTCATCATCATTATGGTGAGAAGGCACTGCTGACCGGTACCATTCTGCCCGGTAACACCCCTTCACTGCGCAGCGCGCAAAATGCCGGGCGACGCTGCGTGCTGAAATATCAGTTTTTTACCCCTGCCGATTTACGTGCGAGCCGACGGGCAATTTAAATCACCATAAAGCCAGCTCAATCAACTTATCCTGCACACTGTAAACGCGCTGCTTAAGGCTCAGGCTCTCGTCTGCGCTGATCCATTTTGCAGCAAACGCACCATTAATTTTTTCCAGTGCGATTTTGGTGCTGCTTTTCAGACCTTCGTGCCAGTTCGCGTCTGAACGTTTTGCCGCCTGTTTTTCCAGGCTCTCAACTAACGCCGCGACACTTTTACCACCGGTAGTAGCTTCGGATACAGACATACCTACCTCGTTTTGCTGCTAAAAAACGGCCACACTCGCGGAACATATTATACCTGAACCCTGATCGGCATGGCGCTTTCCTGTGCGCACTACCCGGCATGCCTCGTAAACTCATTCTGGCATCACAGAGATGACGTAAATGGCGCAACGCCACCTGCATCAGGGGGGAATCCATTCAGACGTCATATCCAATCAACCCGCCAGCATTGCAAATTAATGTGAATTTTTAATGACCATAAAGATAAAAAATAACTTTAAAATTAATGACCTGTTCTCATTTCACTGACCCGCCTTGTGATTCACATTTTGAAAACAAAATAATCATACATAGTTATTTTTTCATGCCTAAATTAGTGCCAGTTTTCATTTATGGAGCAGGCAAATGACTCACTTTGTGGCAATTTTTTTCTCTTCACTGTTTATGTGCAGTAACGTTTTCGCAGGTTCAGTCTCATCCGTCTCTCTTGGGGCGCTTTCTACCTCACTCAACGAACGGATGCAGGTAATGAAAGCGGTGGCGGGTTATAAAGCATTGCATCATTTACCTATTGAGGATCTGCCACGGGAACAGGTGGTGCTGGATAACATGCTGCAAAACGCACAACAGGCCGGGCTTGAACCCCACTCCGTGGAGCCGTTTGTGCACGCTTTGATGAACGCCAGCAAGGCGATCCAGTATCGCTATCGGGCTGACTGGCTCTCATCACCAGACAGCGCTGTTCCTGTCAGGGATCTGGCCGAGACCAGACAGCAGATACAACAGCTGGATACCCAGCTCCTGACGGCGATCAGCCAGCGGCTGATGACCGGCGCCTTCTCGCAGGAGGACAAAGAATTTCTGATGTCACACCTCACGGCACCTCACCTCAGTGAGAGTGATAAAAACAGCCTGTTCGCTTCCCTCTCCCGCATTCAGCGCCAGCACTAATCCTCTATCAGCGGAGTACGCTATGCAGCTTCATGAACTCATGGACCCCGACTACTCTGACAATCCCTTTCCCCTTTATCGAAAACTGCATCAGCAGGGACCGCTTATCCCTGCCGGAGATAAGATCATCATCAGCGGCAGTCACGCGGTGGTGGACGCCCTGCTGAACGACCGGCGGGTCGGTAAAAATTATATGGAAAGTGTCAGAGTAAGATTTGGTGATGATGCAGCCGGACTGCCGCTGTTTCAGGGTATCAGCAGAATGTTTCTGGTGCTGAACCCACCCGATCATAACCGGTTAAGAGGACTGGTTATGAAGGCGTTCAGCGCCCGGGAGATTAAATCTCTTCGGGAGATGGCGCTGACGATAGCCAATGAACTGGTTGATGAACTGGAAGGGCGTCGTGCCTGCGATCTGGCTCAGGCATTCGCTTTTCCGCTACCGGTGCGCATTATCTGCCGGATGCTGGATGTCTCAGAATCTGATGCACCAGAACTGGGTCGCCTTACCTCTGCGCTGGTCAGGGTTTTCGATCCTCAAATCAGTCAGCCAGATTTGCTGAAAGCCGCTGAAGCTTTTGCCGTGCTGGAAAATTACTTCAGTGCCGTGATCGTCTCCCGTCGTGACAGCACCGCCAGCGATCTGGTGTCACTTTTTCTGCGCAGCGACAGTGACGGCGACCAGCTGGATCACGATGAGATCATCGCCAATGTGATACTGCTGTTTCTTGCCGGTCATGAGACAACGTCAAACATGCTGTGCAACACCATTCTGGCCCTGCATGCTCATCCGCAGGAACTTGCGAGCCTGAAACAGAATCATGCGCTGATACCCGATGCCATAGAGGAATGTCTGCGCTACGACAGTTCGGTCCAGATGCTTTACCGCACGACTCTGGAAGAGATTGAGCTGGCAGGAGAGCTCATCCCGCCCGGAACCCGCTTCTTCCTTAGCCTTGGTGCAGCCAATCACGACCCGCTGGTATTTACCTCTCCGGAACGGCTGAATATCCGGCGGCATGAGGGGCGCTGTCTGGCATTCGGTGGCGGTATACATCACTGTATGGGCTACCGGCTGGCACTGGCAGAAATGGAGGTGGCGCTGGAAGTATTACTGACGCGATTGCCAGAGATGCGGCCCGTGGCCGCTGGCGTTCGCCGCAACCACAGAGCTAATCTGCGCGGCGTCAGCGCCCTGCCGGTCGAATGGTAAAGCACTGCAACGCCCGGCGGTTAACCGCGCAGCCGCAGCGTGGCGGGCAGGATAAGCTGACTGTCAGCGGGATCCTCACCAGCGATCATCGTGGTCAGCATAGAAAAGCAGGCCTGCGCCAGTGCCGGGACATTCTGCTCAACCGTGTCGATCGGAATGGAGAGTGAATCATAGAGATAGTGATCGTCGAAACTGGCAATGCGGATGTCGCTGGTCAGCAGGTTATGCTCGCTAATGTAGCGCAGTACTCCCTCCAGCAGACCGCAGGCGGCGGTGAACATCGCTTTAGGGGGGCGTCCCAGCCTGCGACAGAGCGCGGCAAACATCTCATAGCCACTGCCGGGATGGTAGTTACCCTGAATTATCCACTCCGGCCGCAGCGTCACACCCGCCCGCATCAGTCCCTCTTTGAATCCCGTCAGACGATCCTGGGTCGGGGAGAGGTCAGACTGTCCGCCAAGAAAGTAGATCTCCTCCGGACAGGTGCGCGCCAGCTTTTCGACCAGCTCAGCGGTGGGCGTCACAGAGTCGGTGATGACCCAGGGCAGCCTGGTATTGTTCATGTGGCGGTCAAATAGCAGCACCGGCAGCTGTTCGCTGAGGCTGACATAGTCGCTGTCGCTCAGCATACTGGAGGCGACAATCAACCCGTCGACCTGACGCGCCACCAGGTTATTGACCACGGCCATCTCCTGACCGGCATTTTCATCGGTGCAGGAGATCAGCAGTTGCAGACCGGCGGCGCGACAGAGATTTTCCAGCGCATGGGAAAAGGCCGCAAAGCCGTGGTTGGTGATCTCCGGCACCACCAGCCCCAGCGTATGACTGCGGGCGTCATGTAGCATACGGGCGTGTATGCTGGGCTGATAATGGTGTTCCCGGGCCAGTGTCAGAACCCGCTCACGCGTCTCCTTCGCCACCCGTAACTCTTCGCCACGGCCGTTGAGCACCAGGCTGGCAGTGGCTTTAGAAACCCCAGCCAGCCCGGCGATGTCACTGATGGTAACGCGTTTGGTTTTTCTCACGGCAAGGCATCGGTTAGTGAAACAAGGGCTTATTCTACCATGCAGCGACGTAACGACCAGTAGCGGGCCTGCAGTTCTGCGCGACCGCGCAGGGTTAGCATCGCCGGATGGTCCGGAAAATAACGGCTGCTCATCACCCCTTCCCCGTCGTTGATGAAGATCTCAACGCTGGAGTGGTCACACAGGATCTGCAACCGGCGTGCAGCCCCTGTCCAGTAACGATAGGTCCATTGACCCGATACCAGGCTGCGACGGGCAAGCCGCAGTTCATTCTGCTGCCACGTCAGTATCAGCGTATCGGCGAAATTGAGTTCTATATCGCCCAGGCTCTCCAGCTCAAGCTCCAGCCGCTGCGCGGCGATCGGCGGCGCGTCATCGGCGCGGCCCTGATAGTGCAGCTCCCTCTCCCGCAGCGCCTGCAGTTCTGCAATCGGCTGCTGACAGAGCCGGCCATTGCGGGAGCTCAGCTCGCGCAGACAGGTCATCTGATGGATCCAGTGATGCGCCACGGTTGGCTGGGCCATCTCTTCACCGTCTGGCGTTCCCATCCAGCCCACCAGCAGACGCCGGCCGTCAGCGGTCAGCGTGGTTTGTGGTGCATAGAATTCAAACCCGGCATCCATTTCGTTCAGCGGGCCATGCAGGTAGGCAGGCTGCTGATAATCCAGCGAGCCACTGAGCCAGGCGCAGGCGTGACTGTTCAGGTAGCGTTTCTCTTCAGGCACAACACCCTGCGGACAGCAGATCAGATACGTGCTGTCGCCGAGGGTGAACATATCCGGGCACTCCCACATGTAGCCAGCGGCGTCCAGCCCGCCCAGTTCGCTGCCTGCAATCTCGCCGAGATTCTGCCATTCGCGCAGATTATCAGAACGCAACAGCAGCACCCTGCCCTGCAGCTGGGTATTCTGCGCGGCCAGCACCATGTACCAGTGATCTTCATGACGCCACACTTTGGGATCGCGAACGTGGCCGGTGTAACCCTCCGGTACGGCGATAACCGGACCGAGTTTGTCGAAACCGCCCGCGCTGTTCTGCTGCGCCAGACACTGCCACGCGGTGCGCGAACCATCATCAAACTTCACATTACCGGTGTAGATCAGCGTCAGTACACCGTTATCCTCTACCGCACTGCCCGAGTAACAACCGCTGCGGTCATACTCCTCGTCCGGCATCAGGGCGATGGGCTGATGCTGCCAGTGCAGCAGATCGGCTGAGCGCCAGTGTCCCCAGCATTTTTGCTGATGCGCGCACTCCAGGGCGTTCCACTGATAGAAGAGATGATATTCACCGTCGAAATGGATAAAGCCGTTGGGATCGTTAAGCAGCCCGGTTACCGGTGCCAGATGCCAGCCAGGGTAGTGGCTGTCGCTGAGCGCCTTTGGCATACCCTGCATCACCGCCTGCAGAATGGCGGCAAGACGTGTTGATGAGGCCATTATTCAGAATCCGTTTTGTATTTAAGCAGGTAAGAGATCACAAACGCAGTGGTAAACGCGATTGCGATGCCGATGACATAGTTGAGCAGAGAGCCCGCCTGGACAATCGCCATGCCCGGCAGACCGGTCAGCCCGACCGCAGTCATATAAACATGGACCGACACCACCCAGGCACCACCGAGCGCGCCACCCACCAGACCCGCTATAAAGGGTTTCATAAAGCGCAGGTTAATACCAAAGATAGCCGCCTCGGTAATCCCCAGTAGCGCGGAAAACGCTGAAGGCAGCGAAATCGCTTTGATCTTCGCATCGCGGGTTTTAAACCATACGGCCAGACAGGCACCGCCCTGAGCCACGTTCGCCATCGCCCAGATAGGCAGCAGGAAGTTCACGCCGATGGAAGGATTGCCCAGCAGCCCGGCTTCGATAGCGTGAAAGCTGTGATGGACGCCGGTAATCACAATCACCGAATAGAGTCCACCAAACACCAGTCCTGCCAGCCAGCCGGCGTGCGCAATCAGCGTACTGAGAATAAAGGAGATGCCATCACCCAGCATACGACCTGCCGGACCGATAATCAGCAGCGCAATAAAGCCGGAGATAATCACCGTCAGGAACGGGGTCAGGATCAGATCCAGCGCATCCGGGATAACCCGACGCAGCTGCTTTTCCAGCATGCTCATAAACCAGACCGCCAGCAGCACCGGGAACACCGTGCCCTGATAGCCAATCATCGCCACTTCAATGCCGAAGAAGTTCATGGTGTGGAAACCGGCGGCGACGCCCCAGGCGTTGGTCAGCGCCGGATGAGTGAGAATGCCGCCCAGCGTCGCACCAAGAAACGGGTTACCACCAAACTCGCGGGCAGCCGTAAAGCCAATCAGGATCGGCAGGATAATAAAGGCCGCCGAGCTGCACATATCCAGCATGATATAGAGCGCATTTTCCGGATTGACCCAGCCGTAAGTTTTGACCATCCCCAGCAGGCCCATCAGCAGACCTGATGCCACAATCGCCGGAATGATCGGCACAAAGATGTTCGACAACAGGCGAGCGATGCGCTGGAAAGGGTTGAGCTTACGTGCGGCTATATCAGCGGCCTCAGATTTGCTCGATTCACTGATGCCCGCCTCGGCGATAAAGGCAGCGTAGACCTTGTTCACCACGCCGGTGCCGAAGATAACCTGAAGCTGGCCCGCATTGCGGAAGCAGCCTTTAACGCCCTCAATCCGGCCAATCGCGGTGGTATCCGCTTTTTCATCATCGGCCAGCACCAGCCGCAGCCGGGTGGCACAGTGAGCAGCGCTGGCGATGTTCTCTTTACCACCCAGCAGGGGCAGCAATGCCCGCGATATTTTTACATAGTCCATACACACCTCAATCTTGTTATGTTTTTATCCATCCTGATCTCTGGCCCCGGCATCCGGGGCCGCCCGGTCAGAACCAGGTTTCCATCTGTACGCCGAAGTTCCATTCGCCACCGGCATCGAATCCTTTACTGCCGAAAGCGTCGTCACTGGCATAGTTATCCAGCCGGTGATCCCAGTTCATCCAGGTTGCAAAGAGACGAATTTCCGGACGTTTGAGGAAGTCACCGACATCACCGGCTTTCAGGGTTGGCGCAACGGTGAGTTTGGTAAAGCTGCCGCTGACCGCATTACGGTTGTTGTAGCCTTCGGGACGCAGATCCATGTACTGATAAGAGCCTTCATACTGCATCTCAAAGTTCTGGGTGATTTCCTGAATCAGCCGCAGGTTGACTGTCGCCCAGTCATAGCTGTCACCTTTGACGTAACGATCGTCACTACGCTGAGCCAGTAAAGCAGGTGCAATGTGCCAGCCGCCGCCCAGCGGGGTAATACCGTAACTCGCCAGACGCCAGGTGTCCGCTTCCGGCAACAGTGCGCCATCAGAACCAATCGACTTCACCTCTGCGCCCAGTCCATGACCATAAAGCAGTGCAGTTTTCGACGTGCCTTCTCTCAGCCCATAAAAGCTGTCGTTATGCAGGCCAAGCAGCGCATGTACGCCGGTTTCTGCCGCATCGCTTTTGACTCTGAGGCCGTCGATGTCACGGCGATCGTCGTTATCCTTGGCCCGCATACCGCTGACCATCAGTTGTACCGGCCCGACAAAGTTATTCAGCGACAGGATGTAGTTCTGCGCAGTGTTTTCATTGTTTTCAATGTCGCCAAAGGTACGACCATAAAGGGAAATGTTACTGCGCGCCTGATCGCTCCATTTCATGTCGTAAATACCGGCACCGGTACCGGCAAGGAACACCACATCGGAGTCGATCCAGTGAATATCAAAGTTATCGCGATCAAAACGCTTACCGGCCCAGACCGTGGCGTTATCGAATACGCCGCTGAAGGTGGGAAGCTGCCCGAGCTCGACAAACGCCTGACGCAGGTTGAGATCGCTGCTGGCGGCTGTCCAGTCGTTGTAGGTGCGCTGTCCATCGGCCAGCATCGCTTTGAAACGGGTGGTCGCGCCGTTGTCCAGCGTCTGTTTATGTTCGAGGTTGAGCTCAACGTAGGTATCCGGTTCATTACCAAGGCGACCAACGTGACCGCCGGTTTCCCCGGCAGGGGTAACGGTCGGGCCACCCTGAGTTTTGGCGGCCGAGCTGTTCATCAGCAATCCTGAACGGGCATAACCGTGGAACTCGAAGCCACCTTCATCGGCTGATTTCTGTTCCAGTTTCGCGGTGCGCTGCGCGACCTCAGCGGTGGAGTTTTGGGTCTGTTGTTGCACGGCAGCCAGCTGCTGTGCCTGCTTCTCAGCCATCTGTGCCTGTTTCTCCGCGACCTGTGCGCGGGTTTCCGCTGCATTCGCTCGCTGCTCGGCTGCCTGCAGTCGCTGCTCCATGGCCGCAAGGCGTGCTTCAATGCTGCTCATACTGGAGTCGGCCCAGACTGATGTGGAAAGTAATATCGTTGAGAGACTCACTGCTAACGTGCTTTTTTTCATTTTTTTATGTCCCTGAAGAGAGGCTATCATCACCGGATTTTTTGCTAAACCGGTTTAGGCGCAAATCATAGCCACGGGTAATTTCCCTGCGCAATGAAAATTGCTAAACCGGTTTAGTGATTGTGAGATAGCTCCCAAAACAGGGGCAATAAGATAATCAGCCTGGCAGGTCGTCCAGCTGGTGGAGCCGCGGAAGTGCTGTCATGGCCCCTTTAGCCGTGGTTGCCAGTGCACCGCAGCGTTGTGCACTGGTAAGGCAGATGGCCAGCTGCGATTCATCGGCAGGAAGACCCGACTTAGCCAGCCCCCAGAGTAATCCGGCCACGAAGGCATCACCTGCGCCCGTGGTGTCGATGCTGGCCACGGGCGAAGTAGCATAGTGGTATAGCTGGCCCTGATAGCAGGCGATCACACCTTCCCTGCCCCGCGTGACCAGCAATAATTTTATGCTGAATCGCACTGCCAGCTGCGGCATGGTGATAGCCGGTTCCTGATCCGGACAGAGAAAATTGAGTTCCTCGTCGGACAGTTTAACCACGTCCGCATGGCTCAGCGCCTCGTTCACCACCGCATGCAGCAGTTCCGGATCGGGCCAGAGGTCATGACGCAGATTTAAATCGAAACTGACATGCCCGCCTGCTGCCCGGATCTGCTCCATGGCAGTCAGGGTCGCCGTGCGTGAAGGTTCAGCTGATAAGGCAATCGAACAGCAGTGCAGCCACTCCCCGTGCCGGAATACGGGCAGGTCTTGCACCTCAAGAAACAGGTCAGCACTCGGCCTCACCATAAAGGTAAAGGAACGTTCGCCATGGTCATCCAATCCGACCACCACGGTTGAAGTGCGGTGCTGCGTATCAGCGATCATGTAGCGGGTATCAACCTTCTCTTCAATGAGCGTTTGCCGCATAAACTCACCAAAGGGATCATCCCCTACCCGCCCGATAAAAGCGCTGTTTCCCTGCAGACGGGCAACTCCAACGGCGACATTGGCGGGCGCCCCACCCGGACACTGCATCAGGCGACCCGGCATTTCGGGAAGCAAATCAACCACGGCATCCCCGAGGCACCATACGCGTACAGACATAAAAAACTCCTCTGATTAAACCTGATAGCTAAACCGTTTTAGCTATAGCGATAAACCGTGCTGAGTTCAAGTATTACCCTGCGGAAATGATGCGTAATTAACAGAAGTCGTTATCAGGCGAAGAGATAAGATGCGGATTGCACTGTCGGGAGGCCGGTGGAGGAAAGAATAAAAAAACCGGCACAGAGGCCGGTTCTGGTATCAAAAACGTAAAGAGGATTATTTTAATGTGGAGAGTATCTGTCTGATTGACGCGTCGATCTGTTCAGCAATCTCTTTTGGCAGACGGCTGAATTCATACTGCACAGTGCGCTTCTCATCATTAGTTTTACGACGCGCATAGGTATTAGCTGTGGTAAAAGTAGCCAGCTTTTCCGTCACCGTCTTGCTGACGGGTGCAGGTTTTTTTAACTGACGACGGGCGTTTTTAAAGCCGTTAAGAATCGCGCTCTTCTTCTCATCCGCATTGGCGCTTAGCAGGGAATCATCAGCTTTCAGCGTTTGCTTAATATCGCTGACCAGCGCGGTGACATCAACCGCTTCCGCTTTCGCCTCTTCCCAGACATCGAGCAGTAGCTGGTAATCCTGAAGTGTCAGCTCTGATACGACCGGAAAGAGTTCAATAAATTCAGCGGGTACGGCTGCGGCCTGGAACGCACGTGAGACCTTTGCGTTTGAGATGCCTTCTGCTTTAGCAATCTCTGTTTTGCTCATGCCATTTTCGTTCATCAGCATAAAGCGCAGGCCTAATTCACGCAGGTTATGCTCTTTTGCTGTCTGAATGTCCGCAGCCAGCTGACGCGCATCACTAAGGCTCAGTTCATCAGCGGTGACCAGTACTTCCAGACTGGCACCGGTAAGAATGCATGCGGCGCGGCGGCGCGAACCATCCATGATTTCAATCCGGTCACCGTTGACACGACCAATAGCCGGAAAAAATTGCTGCAGCGTAATAGTACGGGTGATCTCCTGAAGCGATTCCGGCGTCAGCGTGCTCTGGTCACGTCCGTTGATTTTTGGGTCAACGCTGGTTCTGGTTTCAATATCATCATGCAGGATTAGCTGGCGCACAAAGGTGGCCTTCGCGCCCGACTTCAGCGTAAATGTGCGCGACTGGCTGCTGCTGTCGATCATGTTTGCGATAGCAGAATCACCAAACTTGCGCCCGATGCGCTGTATAGGTTTGCTCACAAGGTACTCCTGATATATTCAATGCGGTCAAACACAGCCCTTGAGAACTGCTCGGCTTCATATTTAGCTTTGCGCAGAGCGTCCGCACTGCCCGGATAAGAGGAGGGATTGGCACTGATCACCGTATCAAAGGATTCGCCGCAGCGTTCAAATCCATCCAGTCGCGGCAGGCTGCAGTCCAGCATCGATTTAGTAAACACTTCCCGGGCATAGCTTTGCGAAGTCAGGTGATCGTGTTTAGAGGTCATTTTGGACATAAAGCCGATATTGGCTTTAAGCCGTGGCTCAATGCCTTCGGACTCAATACGCTCCAGCATTTCAGGCAGACGCGTCAGATACTTCATGGTGGAGTGGAAATCGACCTGTGCCGGGGGCGTCGGCGTCAGCAGTACATCACTGGCCGCAATTGCATTCAGCATGAATGAATCAAGGTGAGGTCCGGTATCAAGGAAGATAAAATCGTAGTCACCCGCCAGACGATCAATCACGTTGCGGCGTAGTACTTCCGAAGGCGCAACGCCTGGCAGATGCTCAGCAACCAGCTCTTCCCAGTCGCTTGCAACAAAACCATCGTCGATAGAGGCTGGGATCACATCAACGCCGGGCATGACAGTAGGTTTAATGAATTGCTTACGAAGCTGGTCTGCATCCAGATCGTTCAGCATCGCCTGCGCTGCCGTCTCCAGAACTGAACCGACACTGTTGGTATGGCTCAGGAACATCGTGCTTGATGCCTGTGGATCCAGGTCGATAACCAGAATACGCAGGTCATTATGTAACATAGAAGGATGTGCACGCATACCGTGGGCCAGCGTGACTGTGCTCACTGTTTTTGAGACACCACCTTTAAGGCTGACAACGAATACGACAAAGGGGCCATCGTGCCGATCGCGATATTTCGGTACTTTACGATGCTGATAGATGTCGACCACATTCTGTATAGTCAGGGCATATTGTGAGGTGCTGCCGGTCTGTTTTTTCCCAAACTGATAACCTGCTGCTTCCATATCACCAATTGCGGCGACAACAGCATGCTTACTCAGCAATGGCATGTTGGCGACAGCATTCCGGGAGAAGGTCTGGTAAAAACCGGTCTGGTTAAATTCCTGACGCTGCTGCTCAATATGGTTACTCAGTCCATGTAACATGGAATTGGCACGTGTGGCCATTTCCAGCACTCCACCATAATCACGCTTCATAAGCCCCTCTGCGTTAATGTTTTTTGCATACTACACAAAAAGCACATATCTGCCAATTTTTTAGAAAAATGCCAAAAACCTGGATTTTTTCTCCGCGATGGTGAGATGCAAGCAGCATTACTTTTGTGAATCACTGGAAAGTGAATCGCTCTGCTTTTTTGTCTTACAGGCTGGTTGAGACAGATAACTTAAAATGGCGACATTAAACGAATATTTTAAGGGCTAATGATTCGGAGCGGTGCATTCCGATTCTGATAAATCATCTGCCAGTCTGCAGGTTGCTCGTTAAATTGTTTTCGTGTTTTTTTAATGGTGTTTTCAGCATGAAAATTCAATAAAAGTTATTATAAATCATTTAATTAAGCGTGAAATGGCCTGGTGAAAAATTTCCAGGATTAATGCACTTTCACTCAACATTTACTGCTGACGTAGAGTTTTACTCAGAAGCTATTACAGTGCTTTTGAACCTGAAGGAGTATGCATAACGGTAAAGTACGCAAGTAATCGTTACCGCTATCATTGCTAAATTAAGATCACTGCTTCCAAATCTATACCTTTTATGCCTTGTCATTATGTAGCGTTCATAATCTGCGTTGCTGCCTGTCAACATAATGTCAGGCGTTTTCCGCATAGGGTTTTTATTGCAAGGCTTAATCCAGAAAAGAGAGGGATTTAATTCCCTTCATCATTATGTGATGTCACGAATCAAAATCATCGAAGAGTTAAGACTGCCGATTTAAGAGCATGAGTAGGAGTAGGAGTAGAGAACAGGCTTAATGCGGCAAGGCTTAGAGCAATATTAATTGGGGCAAGTCACCATAATGTAGCTATGCCGGACAGTCAGAATTAACGCTCTACTGTGCTTGATTCAGCTCCCGATACAATCTTTTCATCTTCATATCATTCTTACATTCCTGAAATTACTTCATTCACGCTAAGCCTATTTATTAGTTTAAGTTATTATGCCGAACGCATTTTTCTTACTGTCGTTCTTCCTGTTCTTCCTGTTGTTCCTGTTGTTCCTGTTGTTCCTTCACTGGTGCCTTATTAACTTCTTCCGGGAAAGTTATTTTAAGTGCCTTTTTAGTATGTCTGACAGATTCTGAGTACTGACATAACAAAGATATTACGTTAAGTAAGAATCTTATGGTGTTTTCATCATGAAAATAAAAAATAATCCATTATTTATCAAATAGATAGGCGATTAACATCATGGTGAGTTTTCTGTATTTTCACTGACCGATTTTCTGAGGCCTGATTTAAACTTATAACCCTAAAGATTTAATGGTTATAGGTGTATGCAACATTCCAGTCTTACCTATGCTCAGCGTTAGATCGTTTTAGCAGTAAAAGACCTTCTCAGTCGTGCTTCTGATAAACCGCACATTCAGAACTGAAGGTGAAAATCACTTCTGACTGGGACTCTCAGCTAATTCTTTGTTTTGTGTGTTTTATCCCCGTTATCCACAGGCCAGATCCAATTGGTCGATCCTCAATAGATCAAATTGAGATCCTTAACAGATCCCTGCAGCGTCTGAAGCCTTGTGACACAAGGCCTGGAAGGGGGTCAGTAACCACTGTAGCGAGAAGAATAACCACTATAACGAGTATAACAACCACTATAGCGAGAAAAGCAACCGCGCTGGCGAGTACTCAACAACCACTATAGCGAGTAATTGGCCTGAATCGGTGTGCATAACCCTGATTATGCGTAGATGACGGCTTCTTCCAGGGTGCTTGCGATGAAAGAGTGAGATCCAGTAAAGGGGGAGGGCGGTGGCTCGACTCTTTTTCAGTTAGTTTTCTCAGGTTATCCACTGAATAGATCCAATAACAGATCCATTTAAGATCCTTATCAAGTTCCTTAAAGATCCCAGCATCGCCTCAGGCCACGGTATGACTACGTTAAAGCCGGGTCGCTAACCACTATAACGAGTAAAACAACCACTATATCGAGAGAAATAACCACTATGGTAAGTAGATTAACCGCTGTAGTGAGTGATAGTATCCACTGTATCGAGTAACAGCGGCTCTCGCCTGTTCACATCACGGATCTTCCTAATGCCAAGAAAAGAACCAGATATCCTGAACATAGCTGATGCGTTTAGCGAAACAGATAAACGTACAGGTGAAGTTGTTACTCTTACCCCCAACAGTAACAACACCGTCCAGCCAGTAGCATTGATGCGACTCGGTTTATTTGTTCCGACGTTAAAATCCACAGCGCGCAGTCAGAAAAACCAGATGAACGCCATGGATGTGACCCAGGATCTTAAACAGTTATCCCTGGTCAGGTCAGAAGGCTATGACAACATTAAGATTCTGGGTGCCCGCCTGGATATGGATAATGATTTCAAAACCTGGGTCGGGATCATTCGTGCATTCGCTACGCATGAGTGTCTGGGAGACACGGTAACGCTCTCTTTCGTTGAATTTGCCAAACTATGCGGCATACCCTCAGTGCGTCTCTCCTCGAAGCTCAGGAGCCGTCTGGATGCTTCGCTGACGCGTATTGCCTCTAACACCCTGACTTTTACCAGTAAGGGCGGAGAGAACTACACGACGCATCTGGTGCAGTCTGCGAAATACAGCATCAAGAAGGACACGGTAACGCTGCAGGCCGATCCCAAGATCTTTGAGCTGTATCAGTTCGACAGAAAGGTTCTGCTGCAGCTTAAAGCCATCAATGAGCTGGCACGCAAAGAGTCTGCTCAGGCGCTCTACACCTTCATTGAAAGCCTTCCGCCGAAGCCTGCGCCGATATCTATGGCGCGTCTGCGCGCAAGACTTAACCTGACATCGCGTGTGATTACCCAGAATGCCACCGTCAGAAAGGCCATGGAGCAGTTAAAAGAGATCGGCTATCTCGACTACACCGAAACCCGACGTGGCTCATCAGTCTACTTCTGGGTTCATTATCGTCATCCTAAGCTGCGCCCGGCCGAACTGCCGCTCAGTAAGTCAGGCCTGATCGATGATGAGATGGATGAGTTTGACGATCTTGATATCGATTCCGACGTAATTGACGTCAGCCTGCCTGAACCGGTGATTGAAGAGGATAGCAGTGAGCTGGTGATGGTCTCGCGTGAAGAAAAAGAGCTACTGAACAAAATCAGGAAGCAGAAGAAGCAATGACACGCTTTCTGCTAGCATGCTACTCCGCTTTCAATCTCTTATCGGGAACGCCGGGCTGAAACGCAATAACCACTGTAGCGAGTAACGTTACTCACTATAGTGGTTACCAGCACGACAGCAACATACGTAACGCCTGTCTGAACAGGGCTAATCGCGCTATTCATCACTCTCCATCGGCAGGACCTGAATTGAGTCCGGTGCTGTGTTTACTCTCTATAGTGGTTAGTCTCTCCCGGAAGAGCTGTCTCAAAAAGCGTAATAGCCAGAATGAGACCCAATGTTCACTCGCTATAGTGGTTACTTACCTGATCACAGCACAGAAAGTACGCCCGTCATGAAGTATTCACGCAGGCTGTGCAGGGGAATCGGTGTCAGTACTCTACTCGCTATAGTGGTTATCTCCTCCGTTACCGCGCTTTTTCATCTCCCTTTTGTCCATCCAGGGTGGGTAAACTACTCGCTACAGTGGTTATCAGGTTGTTTTATCGCTAAAGCGTTCAGTTAATGATCGGATACTGGCGCTGATGAATGCGATATTCTCGCTACAGTGGTTGTTAATTGGGAGCAGAAATGGGGAGCATACTCGCTATAGTGGTTGTTATTGTCACTGGCCTATGCTCGATATAGTGGTTACCTTAAATATAGTAAGCACTCACTATCATTTATTGCACTGTCAGTAAAAGACTTCCTGTTAAATTGCCAAATGCCCACACTTAAAAATGGTTACTCGCCACAGCCGTTAAACGGTGTGCCGTGCTTCAGATTTTTGCAGTTTTAGAGCTTAGCTGCATTCATAAAAGCACCTTTGCGAGGCCCCACACAGGGCGGATTCTGCAATCAAGGGTCAAAATTCATTGTTGAGAGGGAGATCGGTTTTTTACTCGCTATAGTGGTTATGACTGAATGAAACCGTACCTGGCGTACCTGAAACAAAGGGTAATGCGCCTTCGCGCTGCAATTTAGAAGGACGGATGACGATTTACTTGCTCTGCTTACTCGCTACAGTGGTTTCCGAACCCTGAATATCGTTACTTTACTCACTACAGTGGATAGGCGATGAAGTTTGATCCTAAAGAAGGATCCGCCACTGATTTGCTTACTGGAAGAGTTAAACAGGTAACTTTACTCGCTACAGTGGTTATCAAATAGAGCTAAGCCAGAATGAGTACAGAGATTGAGGCATGGCCGGAACCATCAGGAAGGCGCTGCCTTTATCCCTGTCACAAGAACGGGTCCGATGGGGGCGCGGGGGAGGGGAGGTGTTTAGCGGGGCCGCTGCGGCTATGATACTGCTCTGCAGGACATCGGTGAAGAAAGCGGCCTCGCGCTGACGTACCGCTTTATCACCGTTGGGACAGAGAGTGTTACATCGCCTCCCGGTATTCCGGCCAGGCAACGGATTGTGCTTCATAGCGCCCTGCGGCTGCGAACAGCGTGCCCTGGAAGTTGATCACACCTGCAGCCTCCAGCCACATCCACTCTTCTGCCTGTACGATCCCTGCCGCGATGACGGTAATTTCCAGCGCGGAACAGCATTTAATAATCGCCTGAACCACCGCCTGCTTTGGCCCACTGCGATGAACATCGCGGGTGATACCGGCATCAATACGAATGCGGTCGGGCTGAATGTGAGTCAGCAAGGACAATCCCGCGGAGCCGTCACCAAAATTGTCGATCGACAGACTGATTCCGACCGCTTTTAGCGCGCGTACGGCTTCAGAGAACGCTTCCAGCTGCGAGATCACTGCGGTCTCACTCACGCCAACAACAACTTGTTCAGGAACCAGTCCCGCCTGCTGAATAGCGGTCACAATATGATCGACGGCATTGGGTATCACCACCAGCGTCATAGGCAGCAGGCTGACGTACAGTGTCATACCGTCCGGGCAGACCAGGCCAGCATGGGCAAACGTCTTTTTCACGGTTGCCAGATCGTTAACATAAAGCTGATCGCCTGAGATGTCGTCGGCGGGAGCAGGTCGCAGAGTGGTCGCTTCAATCGCTGTGACCTGACGAGCGAGGGGATCCACCACCGGGCGAAAGCTGACGCCTTCTGTCTCCGGACGGGAGTCCGGCACATCATTGTGCTCAGAAATAAACTCCCAGTAACCCGGCGGGAGGACCTCGTAGTAGTTCTCTTTCTCACGAGACTCTACAAACGTGCGCAGGAATTGCAGTGCCCGATCATCATAGGTCAGACGATATTTTGACGTCCCTTTATCCAGCACGGCCTGCAGGAGCGATGAGCGATCGTGTTCTCGCAGGTCAAAGAGTGCCATGCCCGCATTACCAAAGCGGCGGTAAGGCGCATAGTCGCGCATCAGCTCCACCACATTGTGGTGCCGTCGATCTGCACAAATTCTCTGATAGACTGCCTGAATGCCCGCTTCCGGACCCTCAAGCAATTGAAAAAAATGGGTACCGTTAAATAATAATATGCCGGTCACGTCGTGAGCCGCATTTATTTTGCTGGCGTTGTCGACCATCGCGGGCAGGGTTCTGATGGGAAAGTCATCTGAAATATGGCTGCGGTATATTATGGTAGTCAGCATGTGCAGCTCCGTTTTATAAGATTGTTGCGCACACGCTAGCATTGTTCAAAAAATGTTTCATCTCTCCTTATTCACTGTCGCACAGACTGCACCACGGCAGGTGACAATAAGCGAAACGGCAAATTGTGGGGCACGGTTCCAACAATCGTAATGGGATCAGAGACGCTGAACCTGAGCAGACGAACTCATGCTTCCTGCATAATAAAAAAGGCCGCCGTAGTGGCAGCCTCATCGTATTGAAGGGGGAAATGTTATTTGATCAGTTCAGCAGAGACATAAGCACGATTATCAACGCGTGCGCCGGTAATTTTATAGGATGCGCCTGCATCTTTGGCCTGTGCCGCGACTTTCGCTTCAGCAGCATCCAGGGTAGACGCGGTAGCGGTAATAGTCTGGGCAAAACTACCGAATGAAATCAGAGAGAGTGCAGTAACAGCAACGAAAGTTTTGATGGATTTCATGGTCAATTCCTTAGCGTATTTCAGTCAGGGAGAGGCGTTTTGCCTCGATGGAATGAATGATAGGCGCGATCTCGCCAGACTGATATAGCTAACTTTTGCTGATATTGATCAAATATTTTGAATATGACTTATAGGGAATATCAGAGCTCGATCTGATAGCTGAAAATGCAATCTGATATCAGATTGCGCCAGCTCCAGATTAATGACACTCGCCACGCAGCTTCCAGTGCAGCCAGTGATCCAATGCTTCTTCGTTCAACGGCTTCGAATAGAAATAGCCCTGAGCCTGATCGCAGCCATACTCGGTCAGGGATGTTACTGCATCCGGACACTCAACCCCTTCTGCCACCACGGTATAGTCCAGCTCTTTAAGCATGGCGATGATGCTGCGTGCAATGATGCGTGAAGCCGTGTCAGAGGAAAGCTCACTGATCAGGGAACGATCCAGCTTAATCACATCAAGCGGCATGCGACGCAGATAACTGATATTGCTGTAGCCGGAACCGAAATCATCGAGTGAAATAGTGAATCCTCGTGCTCTGAGCATCTCCAGCCCGCGCAGGGCGGCCGGGCTTTCAAGGATACGTTCGGTTTCCAGACATTCGATTCCCAGCAGAGAGGTTGGGAGCTTAGATTTGACCATCTTACTTTCCAGCGCTGAAGCGAACCCCTCGCGCGCAAAGTCACGTACGCTGACGTTTATCGTTAGCGGCAGCTGGATGCAGTTATTCCTCAGCCGGCTAAGGCGCTCAACCGCCCGATCGATAATCCAGGCTGTCAGCACAGAGAGCAGATCGGTCTGCTCAGCCAGCGGGATAAAGGCGGCAGGTGAAAGCTCGCCCCGGCTGGGATGTTGCCAGCGGATAAGCGCTTCCAGACCCACGGGTTTACCACTTTGCAGGCAAATTTTCGGCTGATAGACCATATACAGCCCGGTGTTCTCGCGTAATGCCGTTTTAAGATCGGTCATCAGCAGGAAATCTTCTGAACGCTGCGTTTCAGCCTCAGCGTCAAAGCGCTGAGAGGGCAGGCCGCGGCCGACCGCTTCATGCAGCGCACTGACCGCACGGCCTAATATTTCAGATGCTGGCATGCTGCCAGCGACAAAGTCAGCCTCACCGGTATGGGGAGTCAGCGCGACTGACAGACCTTCATCCATGTCCGCACTGATACCTTCCAGACGACCGGCTACCCACGCGGCACTGAGTCGGCTATCCGCTCGGGTCAGGATAGCAAAGCGGCCGGTGGCCACCGTATAGATCATCTCCCCAACCGCCGGACGCAGGCGTAGCGGCAGCAGAGTGGCCATATCTTTCAGCAGGCTCTCAACCGGGCTCATTCCCATGGTGCGGGCCAGTTCATAAGCGCGCGACATATCGATGCAATCAATCAGAACCAGACGGCGTGGCGTGGTATCGCCGGCAACGGCAAGATATTGCAAATCACGTATCAGGCGCTGACGGTTAGGCAGCCCGGTCACCGGATCGGTAAAACCCGCCGAGTGCCAGGCTTCAAGAAAAGACATTACCAGCGTAGAGAGCAGCGTTAAGGTCGTCACCTGGTCACTGGGAAACGCATGCGGTTCGGTGTCGGTCACACATAGTGTGCCCAGAATAATACCATCGCGTGTTTTCAGTGGCACACCGACATAAAAGCGGATAAAGGGTGAGCCAGTGATCAGGGGATGCGTGACAAAACGCGCATCGTAATAAGTATCAGGGACGATCACCGCACTGTCGCTATCAACCACGTGACGACAAAGTGAATCCGCACGCGTTGAGCGTTGCAGTTCAAAATTGTGTGATGCCCGAACGGTCTGGAACTCATCATCCAGCACCGATATAAAGCTGCCCGGGATACCCAGGGCCTGACTGGCTAACCGGACAAACTTCCGGAGAACTTCATCGCGGCTTTCATCAGGGTCGCGCAACGCCTGTAAGGCGCGGCTGCGGCGCTCATTGTCGCCGTTTAAATTGTTTAACATGTGTGTAGAACCCCCGCACCGGCTGATTACGGAGCGAAAAAAGAAAACTGTCCGGAGCGAAATGTGATTCGGGCGGCAGGAATTATGGCTTGATTTTTAATTTTCAACTGGATAATAAGGGACTATGCAGCGGGTGTCTCTTAATATTTTCTTTAACGCATTAAAGGGGTTGTTACGATTCGAAAATTTAATCGAAGATGCGCCTGATTATTTACATTTGTACATTTTATATAGTTAGGAGAGGGTTTTTACGGTTGTTAATGTTTATTTTCCGTCAGGAGATGAATAAGCATTCAGGGTGGTTAATGTTATTTCTAAGTCAGTTTTACAATTAAACAGGTCTGCAGCCAGAGACGGATCGCTATCCGCTGATTGCTCAGGAAGATAACCTATTAAAAATACAGGTAAAAGCCTGAAAAAATGAAGACCGGCAGATATGACCTGTCAGTGTACTCCTGACTGCTATAGGTCAATCCACCGCAAGACTGCCAGTAACGTGTCGCTTCAGACAGTAATCAGTTTAACCTTTCATGCCGTGTGTGAATTGTGTCGGACGACGTGGCGGCGGGTTTTGCTCCAGCCAGTCACGAACCTGTTCGGTCCGCGGCCCTCGCTCGCGGATCGCGCGTGTCAGCCTTTCCTGTGTTGTCCTCAGTTCCTGGGTCCAGTAGGTGATTTGCCACTGTTCACGAATTTCCACCTGCGACAGATCGTCGGGCGAGCGACGCTGGATAGGATTTTTCATTCATTATCCTCCTCTTTTTCAATGATTCTGCCTGAACATGACCCTCAGGCTATACCTCTATCCTGATGAAGAAAGGGCGCTTGAGGTAGCGGAATAATCCCTGAATGGCCCTTAAGGCAAATAACAGGATAATTCCTGGCAGGAGGAATAAAGCACTCTATGGAAATAGAAAAGTCTCCGTCAGGGCGAAATATGCCGCTTCGCTTATAAAAAATCATGCATAATTTTTAAACCTGAAATTTGACATTTATTTAAAATAGTCAATTATTCTGTGGTCTTTTCGTTATGGCCGCTCTCAGGTTGCTTCGCTTTTATTGATGGTGAAGCGCTGTGCCTTTGCGGTTTAATCATGTTGAAGGAGTCTTTGTTTGGTGAATCGTCCCCCCAGGCCGCCTGTGGTCGTCCAGAGTAATGTGCGTGAACTTCGTCTTGCCGCCGGGCTCTCACAGCAGAGCGCTGCTGAGCGTTTTGACCTTAGCCTGCGCGTCTGGCAAACCAAAGAAGCCGCAGGTAACCCGACACTATTAAGTCAGGGAGAATATGAGTTGCTGTTATTACTGGCTGGCTGTCATCCCCATTTTGCTCTTGCACCTCAGAGCAAAAAGTAACGGCTGCGTTAATACCCTGAAATTTATTTCTGTGGTAACCGGCTGTCTGATAACGGTAAAAAAATTATATTTACCAACTTGAAAACTGACTACTGATCCCTATTTATGGAGATGATCGGAAATATGAGCCCGATCAGATGAACTTTTGGATGAACCTGTTCAGGAGATTATCACCATGTCAGTACAACAATTTTCAGTGTTCCCTTCGCTGTCTGATTCAGTCTTCTCAGACCGCTTTAATCGCATCGATAAATTGTTCAGTCAGCTTACTGGCGACAGCCCGGTAACGTCGGTTCCCGCTTACGATCTGCAGCGGGTAGAGGATAATCGCTATGCGTTGACCGTCAGTGTACCTGGCTGGAAAGAGCATGAACTGGAGATCGAGTTACGAGGCGGACGGCTTTCAGTGGCCGGTCACAGAGAGAAACCGTCACAGGAAGCGTCTGGCGAGGCCCGGGAAGAGAACACCAGCTGGATCCACCGCGGCATTTCCCGACACGATTTCCAGCTGAGCTTTTCCATTCCAGAGCACATGAAGGTCACCGGAGCCAGCCTGGCGGAAGGTCTGCTTAGCATTGATCTGATCCAGGAAATACCGGAGAGCGAGAAACCGCGCCGTATCCCGATTGCGATCGGCGGTCAACGTACTCTTGAACATCAGTAATATGAACAGGGCGGAAACGGCACAGGCTGTTTCCGCCTTTTTATTCACTGGCAGGTAAGAAAGTCAAAAGAGTTCAGGCGCTGGCTGCCATAAGGCTGATTTGCGACGGTAAGCCGGTATTCGTTCCGGTCAGCATGATCGGTTCACCCGCCTCAAGACTGGAGTGAAATGCAGCCTTCATCGATGCACTGATACCATCACCACACCACATCAGATGATGCTCAAAGCGGCGTTGCGCCACGGCGGGGATACCTGACGCATCTGCTGCAACTTCAACCCGAAAGCCCTGTCCGTTAAGCCGTATCGCTTCCATCCAGATCTCGGTTTCATCTGTGACACTGACTGCTTCAAGAAACAGCGGTACGGTGCTGCGTCGTTGTGAGGCCAGCGCCAGGCGCTCCCACTGACTGACTACCGCTGAATGAAAGCGCTGCTGGCGCCGCGCCGCACCTTCGCTGAGGTCAGTGCGCAGCCAGAGGTTGAGCGGCCGCAGGTAGCGATTAACATAATCATCACCACAATAGTCGGTATTCATCATCTGTAGTTCGCGATCAACATCTGCGTCCGTGTTATGCGCCAGCAGATGCAACATATCCTCTTCCCGACAGGCCCAGCCGCCAGGCAGCGTAACGCTGGGCCAGTTAAATGCAGTATGGATATCAAAGAGCGTATGACCCCCTGAGGTCATTTCACGCACACAGAGCGCACGCGTAAGCTGATTATCTGAGTAACCAGCAGGGCCAGGCGGCGTTATCAGCCCGGCACGGCGCCAGCGGCGCAGAGTTTCAGGAAGAACACCGACGAGACCACATACGGTGTCGGTAGAGTGCTGGGGCATAATTGATATCCGAAAGGCATTGAGATCCCATGAACAGGGAAGATGACGCAGTATGCGCGTCAGGAATAAATAAAGAAACAATCATTTCCAAAATCTGCCGGTGTATCGTGTGCTGAGATGGCAGTGGGTGCGGGGGATTAAACAGGGGTACAGGGCAGATGCCGGACGCAGAGACGCCCGGCGATTAAGCACACGTTACCAGTGGTACTTGTTGGAATCTTCCCACTCTTTCACTTCTTTTTCGGCACGATCTTTCTCGTAGCCGTAGCGTTCCTGAATTTTACCGACCAGCTGATCGCGCTTCCCTTCTACAACGGTCATATCATCATCCGTAAGATCACCCCATTTTTCCTTAACTTTACCTTTGAACTGCTTCCAGTTACCGCCAATGCGATCTTCGTTCATGGTGACTCTCCCATTTCCGGTTGTTATCCAGTGACCTGATGAATATCTGTATTGCCTGAAGGCTGTCAGATGAATCAAGCATGGCACAGCTTTTGCCTTTTGCAGCGAAGCGGTGTGAGCCGCATCAAATTATGGGCAAAAGGGAAGGAAAGGGGATTATCACGGCGGGGTCTATTCCGGGCGTCGTGCTGGCCAGCTTACTGCAGGCAGGGCATTGAGGGCTGGACGGGCAAACAGAAAGCCCTGGTAATAGCGTACCCCGGCACCTTCCAGCCAGAGCCACTCTTCAATTTTTTCAACCCCTTCCGCAATGACCGTAATTTCCAGTGCCTGACAGCATTTAATGATGGCCATCACTATCGCCTGACGCGGGCCACTGCGGTGGATATCGGTGATCAGCTTGCGATCGATTTTCACTTTGTCGGGCTGGAAATCGGCTAACAGCGACAGGCCAGCGAAGCCGGCGCCAAAATCATCGAGCGCCAGGCTGATCCCGGCCGCTTTCAACTGCTGGACAGCAAACTGGAATGCGTCGAAGCGCGAGATGATCTCATCTTCGGTCACCTCAACCACCACCTGCTCTGGTCGCAATCCCTGCTGCCTGATCTGCTGGATAAGATGTTCAACAGCATCATCGATTACCACCAGCGACATGGGCAGCAGATTGACGGAGAGCGTTTGCTCGCGCAACCCCAGATGCCTGGCCAGCTGGAAAGCGTAGGTTTTAGAGTGCAGATCGCCCTGATAGCGCTCGCTTTCTGGCAATTGCGAAAAGTAATCAGCGGGCGATGCGCCGTGCTGGCCACGTATCAAGGCTTCACAAGAGACAATCCGGCGATTCGCTGTATCCACAATAGGCTGTAGCGCAAATTCACAACGCTGACCCGGTGCCGGTTGCCAGGCTGGCTGAGATTCGGAGGTGACGGGTGTTGTCAGCGTCCACTGACTGGCAGGATCAATTTTGATAAACGTCTCTTTATCCCGCCCCTCGACGAAAGAACGCAGGAACTTCACCACCCGGTCATCTCTGATCCGTTCATCACTCAGGGTAACCCGCTTAAGCAGGGCATCCACTACGGTGTGTTTCTGATAATCACGTAAATCAAATAAGGCCATACCGGCATGACCGAAGCGACGCGCAGGGGCGTAATCCCGCATCAGCTCAATCAGGTTAAAATGCCGCTCATCCTGACTGATACGCTGGAAAACCGTGTGAACGTTGTCGACGCTACCCTCCAGCACCTGAAAAAAGTGCTGTCCGTCATAGAGCAGTATCCCGGTGACTTCAGCCTCAGCATTTTTGATACTGGCGCGCTCCACCAGCGCTTTCAATCTCTCTGGCGAGACAGAACCCGCAAGCTGGCTACGGTAAATAAGGGTGGAGAGCATAATCAGACTCACGTGGCAGAAAGTTACTGATTAAA
The DNA here is from genome assembly GCF_049310725.1 of Pantoea sp. BJFS-204. NCBI lineage: Bacteria > Pseudomonadati > Pseudomonadota > Gammaproteobacteria > Enterobacterales > Erwiniaceae > Pantoea > Pantoea sp. BJFS-204. Next base: position 89,582 of record NZ_JBMOWE010000004.1, read on the forward strand.
CATATCACAGAAATATTGCTGGTTAAGGGCACAACTACGACCATTATGCCGTTATATTTGCAGCATTAATTTAATCGTAGATTCAGGTAGTACTAAAGGATTCGACAATCAGGACATCAGATCGCAGTGCGGCAATAACCGGGCATAGAAATGAAGGGAAAAGAAAAACCCCCATAAAATCGGGGGCGAACAGCAGATATAGCGCATTATTATAACGTTACAGCTTCCCTGGTGAGGCGCTGGTCAATCTGATATTGCCAGATTATTACGCACTTTTTATTCTCCTTACCACGTCATTCTGGCGAGGCTTTTAAGCGGGTAAAAATCCGTTTATTTGCTATTTCGGAAAATTGTTTTGAGATTCAATCCACTGTTTCAGGCTTCAGGCGATGTCAGCACAACCAATGAATTATCAGGTTACAAATCAACCACTTTTCCAGACACTCCCTTAACGTCATCAGCACAGTAGTCAGCAACGCATGAACGTTGTCGGTCTGCAGAGACAATCAGATGTTGATATCTGCCTTATCTGAAAAAAGTGCCCCCTGTAAAAGGGGGCAAGGGTAGGAGTCAGATCGCTCTGTAAAATAAGTGGATTTCATTACAGAGCCATTCAAAGATAGGGCAAAAACGATGTTTATGCCGCTACGGTTAACTCTTTTTTTAATTAGATATCAAACAATTAAAAAGCTAACAATATTCAATGGCTATTTAAATCAATACCTTAATCAGATATGAAAACGATTTCTAAGATTAGGATTAAAGTCCTGTTTCGGCTGCTGCTTCTGCTATAAATGGCCACAATTAAGCCATTGCTTAGCGATCTGAGACTGGTAAACAGAGCAGACTTGACCCTTAAAGCGAATAATTGTACTGTTTATATATACAGCATATTATCGATTGAGAGCCGGTGTGGGGTAAAGATGTCACAGGATGATGAGGTCTGGTCAGCATTCAGAGAAGCGATGAGGCGGGATAATACCGGTCAGTGCACAGTGAGTACCCGGGATTTTGTGGCTGAACTGGAACAACGCAACTCACCTCACACGCTTCGGGCCGCGAATACCTGGATCGAGATGCATATCACGACTTTCAGTGATATCTCAATTGAGCCCGGAGAATGTCGGCTGTTCCAGGTGCCTGCGGCGCGTGATTAAAACGTGCCGCAGCGCAGACAGGATAAGAAAGCGTTTCAGCCTGCCCGCTGTAACAGGTGCAGGCTGAAGCAGGCATCAGAGCCTGGATGTGTTCCGACGCATGTCAGACCGATCCTGGAATTTAGGATTCGCGGGGAAGCTCTTCTCGCACGCCATGCGCGCCAGATTCAATGCGACTTTGCGTTTTTTAAGCTTTAACTTCGGCAACCACTCTTTGAACTGTGCCGTTAGCGACGCTGCCTGCTGCTCGTTGGTGACACGACAGATAAATAGCTTGCTCTTGGTCTGACGACTGACATCAATGGCATAGATCTCTACACCTGCGCTGCACACTTCATATTCAACATCCGTAAACTGCATGTGTGGCCAAAGACCGGTTCTGGTTTCAAATGTGGCTAAATCCATGACGACTACCTTTTTTTATTTTAAGCGTTATTGCTACCCAACAGACTAAAGCCTGGTCGGGCCAGTGAGCATAGACCAGATTCAGCATTCCGCCAGCGATTTCACTGATTTAATCTGGCCCTGACACAAAAGGCTAAAATCTCCTACCGTCGCCTGTTATCTGACAGGTAGCCAGTCATCCTCTTATCAGAAAATCTGATGACAGACTGTCATGCTGGTTTTTCACCCCTTCAGCTCTTCAGCTTTACAAGCCCTGCCTTTGCTGCGTCTGCGACGGTATCCCACGAATTTAAATCGCCTTTTCCTTAACAATTATCGTCAGCATCGCTGTTGAATTAGCGGGCTAATTATCAGATTCAAATGAATGGCTGCTTCCGCGTCATTGTGGCCATCCGGCAATGGAAATCTTCTGACAGGAGATGTGGCAAATTTATCTCAGATGATGAAATGTAAAAAGGTGTGTCAAAATAAAAATGAATAAATGGCAGAGTAGTGTTCTGGCTAGTTCACTCTGTACCATTCGCAAGGAAAAATAAAAAAATATATTCGCCATGCTTAATTAAAGCCCTGCAGACAAGAGCCGATAAGAACGATCCAACTTTAAATTATGTCCAGATTATTCTTTTTTTGCCGGGGGCAAGTATGACTATTACACAACGTCTGGTATTGATTTTCTCACTGCTTGCAATGTCACTGATTGCGCTGGTGATTATCTCTTTATCAGTGATTTCGGGCTTTCAATCCCGCTTTGAATATGTACAGATGAACGCAATACCCAGCATTCGCGATCTCAATAAATCGATCAGCGTGACCAATCAGTTGGGTATTGCGCTTTATCGCCACCACAGCACCAGCGATGCGGCAAAATTCCCTGCTGCGGAAGAGCGCATTGAGAATCTGCTTACGCAGATTAAGTCGCTCAATGATTACTACATGGCTAACGACATCTCCAGCGATGAAGATAAGGCGATGACGGAACAGGCCTATAAAAATCTGGATGCGGTCCGCAGCGCATTGCCGGCATTTCTTGCCGCGTCACGCGCCCATAATGATGCGGTCACGCTGCCATTATTGCAGAGTGAGGGCGGTATTGGTGCCGCATCCCGTAAGATGGAAGCGGATTTCACCCGTCAGATTCAGCTGAATATCGATATTGGCGAACAGCTCAGGGCGGAGAACAAGCGCGTTTATAGCCAGACCCTGTGGGCGATGTCTGGCGGATCGCTGCTGCTTATTCTGATACTGGCCGGTTTCTCCACTAAGGTGATTCTCGGCATCAAAAAGAGCCTCTCAGGCATGGTCAATACCATGACGCAGGTGAGTCATACCCTCGACCTGACTCATACCGCGGAGGTCCGCAGTAAGGATGAGATCGGCAAAACGGCGATGGCATTTAATCAGCTGCTGGCACGCGTCTCCGGCACGTTGCTTTCCGTCAGTCACGCCGCGCAATCGGTGAGTACCGGATCAACGCAGATAGCGGCGGGCAACGAAGATCTCTCTGCACGCACGGAAGAACAGGCGGCTTCACTGGAGCAAACCTCAGCCAGCATGGCGACACTGAGCGAAACGGTGCGACAGAACTCAGAGGGTGCGCAACAGGCCAGCAGCCTGGCAAATAACGCGAATCACATGTCAATCCAGAATGGGACGGCGGTGAAGCAGATGCTCAGTACCATGGATGAAATCCGCGCCAGCTCTGCCAAAATCTCTGAAATTACCGGACTGATTGAAGGCATCGCGTTTCAGACCAATATTCTGGCGCTGAATGCGGCAGTCGAGGCAGCGCGTGCGGGCGAGCATGGTCGCGGCTTCGCTGTTGTTGCCTCTGAAGTGCGTAATCTGGCGCAGCGCTCCTCTTCTGCCGCCCGTGAAATTAAGGATCTTATCTCAACATCGGTTTCACAGGTCGAACACGGTTTAGAGCAGGCCAGCGGCGTTGGATCTAACAGTGAAAATGTCCGTCAGGCGATTCAGCAGGTGGCCGATCTGGTCAATGAGATTGCGGCGGCTACCTCTGAGCAGAGTAAAGGCATTGAACAGGTTCATCAGGCCATTGGTCAGATGGATGAAGTGACGCAACAGAACGCCTCACTGGTGGAAGAGGCCTCATCCGCCTCTAAGTCGCTGCAGGAGCAGGCAGAAACGCTGTCGGGACTGGTGGCGACCTTTAAGCTGGAAAGCAATCACCGTGCAGTGCAGTCGCAGCAGACCGCTGCAGTACGGCGTCCGGTATTACACACAAAGCAGCCTGAGCAGCAGACCATCGACCTGACTAAGGCGAACTGGGAAAGTTTTTAATGGTTGAGCAGTAACTTAAGGGCCTCCACAATGTGGGGGCTTTTTTTTATCATTAATCAGAATAAATAAACGACTTTTTCTGAAATAAAATGAAATCGATTTCATTATAAAAGTGCAGGTAACTCTTTAGGGTTATAAGGTTTAAATTAGAATTTGCCGGGCGTAGATATTTGTTTTGATAGTCTGGTGATAATGAGTCAGATACAGGCAGGATGTCAGTTATCGGCTATTCATGACGCAACTTGAATTTCTTTATCTTCAAAACAATAACGCTGAAGTCAGGCTTGTGGCTTAATGCTTATTGCCAGGTGTTTTTATTTCAATTTTATGATTTTTAAGGGTATTTTTCAAGTTTGGCTTAGGTGAATATTGAAGTAAATATTGTCATTTTATTCACTGTAAAATAACGCAGCGCAATCTATACTCCCTTCCGTGTTATATGTACTTCTGATTTTTATACGAAACTCCTTTCTTCATAGCGACATTGTGCTGCATGAGGCATCTCTGGCTATGTCAAAGAAACGGTAAAAATAATATTACGAAAGCTATTTCGTGCGCTACACACCTGCACGTCTCACACATCAGAGCGGAAAAGAATGAAAAAAATACTCGACCGGATTAATTTGCCAGCGAAATTCCTGTTACTCGGATCCTTTGCGCTGGTGCTGTTTATTTTACCCACCTTTCTGTTTATTCAGACGGGCAACCAGCTTATTGATACAAAGAATGTGGAACTGACCGGTATACCGGTCGAAAGAAAGGTGCTCAAGTTGCTGAACCTGCTGCAGCGGCACCGTGCGGAAAGTGCGATCGCTATCTCGCTGAACAAGCCAGATAACGCGCCACGTATGGCGTTGGTCAGTGAGGTTAATCGCTTATCTCAGACGATTGCTGACGAATTACGTCAGAATAATGAGCAGGCGCAGCCGCTGAAGCGGCTGGAGCGGGTTAATCAGGAGTGGAGCCAGCTGCAGAACGATATTAACGCGGGCAAACTGACCCTGGCAACCAGCCTGACGCGACATGCTCAGCTGATTCAGGTGCTACTCGATACGAACCAGGATGTACTTGATTTTTATCAGCTATCGCTGGATGCCGATCTGAATACCTACCAGCTGATTGTCAGTATCTTTAGTCGCCTGCCGCAACTGACTGAAACGCTGGGACAGATTCGTGCTAGCGGCACGTCGCTGATTGCGGGTGGGAATGTGTCGGATGCCGATCGCAGCCGCATGGCATTTCAGCTTGATTATGGCAAAACGGCGCTGAGACAGTTTAGCGGCAACATGGATAAAGTATTTTCCATTGAGCCAGATCTTAAAACCACCTTTGGCAATCTGGCACAGGATGCGAACCAGCAGGCGCTGAGTGCGCTGAATCTGGCTGATAGTGTCTTTGTCAGCGGTCACGCCAGCGTGACGCCGGTTGACTATGTACGGATCTTTACCCAGGCGATTAACCGTTACGGCGAGCTGGGTGAACAAACCAGCCATCGTCTGGAAGGAATGATGCAGACGCAGATCCAGGAACGCCGCTATGCGCAATATCTGTTACTGGCAGGTCTGTTTGCCGTCGCGTTGCTGGCCATTCTGCTGGCCGTCATGATCACCCGTTCAGTGACCCGGCCGGTTAAAGAAGCGGTCGAAGTTGCCAGCCGCGTCGCGGCAGGTGATCTGACGGCACAGCTGGCCGTTTCCGGCAGTAATGAGATGGCTGAGCTTCTGAATGCACTGATGCGGATGCAGCAGCGCCTTGCTCAGCTGGTGTCGGATATCAAAGGTAACGCGGCCACCATCGCCAACTCCTCAGAAGAGATTGCCCGTGGCAATGGCGATCTGTCGTCACGCACCGAGCAACAGGCGGCTTCACTGGCTGAAACGGCTGCCAGCATGGAGCAGCTGGCGGCAATCATTCAGCAGAACGCGGATAACACGCGCTTTGCCTCCGCCCGTGCGGAATCTGCCACGCAGGCTGCACTCTCCAGTGGTGCAGCAATGGATTCGGTGATGGAGACCATGCACAAAATTCGTGGCAGCTCAGGTAAAATTGAAGAGATTACCTCGGTGATCGATAGTATCGCCTTCCAGACCAACATTCTGGCACTGAATGCGGCCGTGGAAGCGGCACGCGCCGGTGAGCAGGGTAAAGGTTTTGCGGTTGTTGCATCGGAAGTGCGGGCACTGGCACAACGTTCAGCCAGTGCAGCTAAAGAGATCAAGGGTCTGATTGAGCAGTCGGTCGGCCACGCGCAGGAAGGGATCGCCATGGCGCAGAACGCAGGCGATAAGGTGAAACAGAGCGTCAGCGCCATTGAACAGACCTCTCAGCTGATGCGCGACATCACTTCTTCATCCGAAGAGCAGAGCAGTGGCATCTCGCAGGTCAATATTGCGGTAAACCAGATGGACCAGGTGACGCAGCAGAACGCCGTGCTGGTTGAAGAGTCGGCCTCCTCAGCTGATGAACTCGCCGCGCGCGCAGGGCAGTTACGTACGATGGTTGCGGTGTTCCAGACTGCATAATGGTGTTAAACAGCCGCCTGTGGGCGGCTGTTCTCTTCTCAGCGTTTATAGCCTGCTAGGCCTGATGATCCTGCAGACAGGCCAGATACTTCTCTCCCGACCGCATCACCTTCTCTTTTGCCTGCTGATGGATATCCTGCCCTTCAAACGCGCCATACAGTTGCCCGAATGTGACGCCGGAGAGCCGATGCAGTATGTCGCTTACCGTAGCGGCTGACAGCGGCAGCATATTCGGGTAGCTCCACATAAACGACACGCCATGCGCACCCGGCGTGACCTGGATAATATCACCCGCCAGAATCACCCCTTCTCCTTCGTCCCAGTGCAGCACGCTGCCGCCGGGAAAATGGCCGCCCAGCCGTAACAGCGTCACAGAGGGCATCAGCGTCAGCGACTCGCCCTGCCATAACTGGATATGCGGACTCTTCCGCACAATCCATTGGCGATCGCGGGCGTGCAGATGAATGGGCGCATTAAACGCTTCAGCCCACTCCTGCATGGTGGTGTAGTAATGCGGATGTGAAATCGCGATAGCATCAATGCCGCCCAGCGCCGCGATCAGCGTATAGGTGGCATCATCAAGGTTGGCAATGCAGTCCCACAGCACGTTGCCGTGCGGAGTGCGCAGCAGAAAAGCGCGCTGGTTGATGGCAAACTCAGGCACGGTTTTAAGACTTAACAGCGCATCGCTATGGGCCGTCCACTTATTGGCGTGACTGGCGCGCAGTTCATCAAACGCGATCCAGCGCTGACCAGCGGCCGGAACGTACTGGCGCTCATCATCACAGATTTTACAATGTTGATGAGTGGAATTAGCGGGATAAGCCGTTCCGCAGGCGGTACATAACATCGTCATGGTGATCTCCTTTGTCTCACTCAATCTTATGCACACCTGCGAAAACCGCACTTTCCTGAGGCTATTTCTTCACGCGACTACGGCTGGCGGCGAAGGGTAATCCGGGTGAGTTCTGAGGGACGACCCAGCCTCACCGCCATGCCTGGCCAGAGTGCCGTGCCGTTATTCACATAGAGCTGCATTCCGCCGACCTGATAAAGCCCGGAAACAAACCCGGCGTTAGGTTTAGCAAACAACCTGTCCAGCCCGATAATCAGTCCGCCATGCGTATGTCCTGAGAGCTGCACATCCACGCCCTGCGCTGCGTTCTGGCGTGCATTGCGTGGCTGGTGATCCAGCAGGATTACCGGCGCGTTTTCAGGTGCCTGTTCCAGCGCGTGGGCCAGATCCGGGCCGACCGCGTTTCTGCCGGGTGCGGAGGCGTCCGGCAGGCCGGCAATCACCAGCTTTGCAGTTCCGCGCTGGATAACGGTATGGCTGTTGAGCAGAGGTTGCAGACCCAGTGAGGCCAGATGCGCCGTCCAGATTGCCTGATGGAAGAAATATTCGTGGTTGCCGGTAATAGCCCATACGCCGTCAGGCGCTGCCAGCCCGTGCAGCGGCGCAACGTCCTGTCGTCGATGCGCCAGACTGCCATCGATCACATCGCCCGTGACCACAATCAGATCGGCTTTGAGAGACATTGCCCTTTCAACCATTGCGGCGGTCCAGGCCGCATTAAACAACCGGGTAATATGCAGGTCGGTCAGCTGCAGCAGCTGATAGCCATCGAACTCAGCGGGCAGGTTGGGCAGCGCAAGGGTCACCTCTTTGACTGGCGGCACGCGTATCGCCTGCTGAACGCCAAAGGCAGCCAGTCCCATCGCCAGCACAACGGCCAGATAGCGAACACCGGGAACCAGCTCCAGCGGATGACGCAACAGCAGGGCAATCAGCATAACCGCATCCATCAGCATCTGAAGCAGCGCCAGCAGCAGCACGGTGCTGTACGCCCAGTTAAACAGAATGATGATGATGCGGGGCATTTCAGCGGAGAAGATCCCGCCCGAGGTAAAACGGCTCACCAGAAGATATTGTGACGCCAGCAGCACCAGAGCGGAGAGCAGGATCTTTACGACAAGTGGCAGGGACAAAGGAATAATGACGCGCGCAATTACATACCAGCTGGGTAAGCTGAAAATCAGGTGAAACATGGCATTTTTCCGGTAGGGCGCTGAACATCTGCGCAGGCAAAAAAGAGTCGATCGTTTATAGAGCCGTTTTCAGGACTGTAGTGTATATGATGTTACCGTCAGGCTTGCTTCACGTCGGGTGCTTTACAGGCGGTAAAGCAGGCAGAGAGGATCGATAAAACTTCAGGGCGCAACAATGAAAACAGCGTGACCGGAGCACCGGCCACGCTGGCAACATTCACGTATTGAGACGCCTGACTAGCGTAAAACGCCTGAGGTCGTCCGGGTCTCTTCAGTTACACGAGTCATGGATATCGGAATGCTTTTATAGGCGGGAATGCCGCTTTTGGTATCGTGGCTGTCAAGCGGAACCATCACATTGGCCTCCGGGTAGTAAGCGCCGACCGAACCTGGGGCCATATCAATAATCACGATGGTCAGGTTTTTCATCTGGCGCGAAGTGGGATTGCCATCCGGGTCCAGCGCCATCAGATCGACACGGTCACCGACCCGTAACTGTCGCTTCTCCGCCTCTTCTGCATTGATAAACAGCACATCGCGGCGGCCTGTCACGCCACGATAGCGGTCATTCAGCCCGTAAAGCGTGGTGTTGTACTGATCGTGACTGCGCAGGGTAGTGAGCACCAGATCATGGCACTTCAGCGAGCGGGGATCTTCATTGATGCCCTGCATCACTTTAAACTGCGCACGGCCAGATGGTGTGAGCCAGACCCGTTCTGATGCGGCGTTATAGAGCCGGAATCCACCCGGATGCTTAATCCTCTCATTAAAGTTTTCAAACGCCGGGAACACCGCTTCAATGGAATCGCGGATGCGGCTGTAATCGGCTGCCATGGCCGACCAGTCAACCACGCTGTCCGGCAGCGTTGCCTTCGCCAGTGAGGCGACCAGCGCCGGTTCAGACTTCAGATGGGGTGAGGCGGGATCCAGCGAACCGCGTGAGGCATGCACCATCGACATCGAATCTTCCACGGTGACGCTCTGCGCGCCGGTTGCCTGAACATCGGTCTCTGTTCGGCCCAGCACCGGCAGCAGATAATTATGTTTACCCAGTAACAGGTGCGAGCGGTTCAGTTTGGTCGCCATATGTACCACCAGATCAAGATTGCGCATCGCCGGGAACGTGACCTGTGGATCGGAAATCGCTTCCGCCAGGTTGCCGCCCAGACACAGCAACGCTTTGGCTTTGCCGTCGCGCATCGCCTTTATTGCCTCAATGGCGCCGTGACCATGCTTCTGCGGCGGGCGGAAACCAAACACCCTCTCTATGCCATCCAGCAGCGACTGCGGCGGGATCTCTGTGATGCCCACTGTGCGATCGCCCTGCACATTGGAGTGACCGCGTAACGGACAAATACCTGCACCCGGCTTGCCGATATTGCCGCGCATCAGCAGCAGGTTAGCGATTTGCTGCACGTTCTGAGTGCCGTACTGGTGCTGGGTAATTCCCATGCCATAACAGATGATGGTACGTTCAGCGCTGGCGTAGAGCCGGGCGATATGCTGGATTTCCTCACGCGCCATGCCCGAGACTTTCAGGATATGCTCCCAGTCTGTGCTTTCCAGGTCGGCTTTCAGGGCGTCAAAGCCTTCAGTGTGCTCAGTAATAAATGCTTCATCAATGACGCCGGGTTCGCCTTTGCTCAGCGCCTCCTCGTGCATAGTGAGCAGGATCTTCATCACCCCTTTCAACATCGCTGCGTCACCGCCCACCCTGACCTTGTAGTAGGTCGATGCCAGCTCAGTGGAGCTCATTGACAGCATCTCAATCGGGCTCTGCGGCGAAGTAAAGCGCTCCAGGCCACGTTCACGCAGCGGGTTGATCGCCACAATAGTGGCACCGCGTTTCGACACTTCCCGCAGCGTGCCCAGCATGCGCGGATGGTTGGTACCTGGATTGTGACCGATACAAAGCACCAGGTCGCAGTGATCAAAATCTTCCAGCTCTACCGTCCCTTTGCCGACGCCAATTGACTCCGGCAGCCCGACACTGGTCGGTTCATGGCACATATTTGAGCAGTCGGGGAAGTTATTGGTGCCATATTCGCGGGCGAAAAGTTGCCACAGAAACGCCGCTTCATTGGAGGCGCGTCCCGAGGTATAAAACTCTACGCTGTCCGGATCGTCGTAGCTGCGCAGATGCTCTCCAATTTCCCGGAACGCCGTCTCCCATTCGATGGGCTGATAGGTATCCGTAGCGGCATCATACTTCATCGGATGGGTCAGGCGGCCTTCGCCCTCCAGATGCAGTGCGCTGCGCTCCCACAGTTCAGTCACGGTATGAGCGGCGAAAAATTCCGGTGTGGTGCGCTTACTGGTCGCTTCCCAGGAGACGGCTTTTGCGCCGTTTTCGCAGAACTCAAAAGATGAGGCATGTTGCGGGTCCGGCCAGGCGCAGCCCGGACAGTCAAAGCCCTGTGGCTGGTTGACTTTAAACAGGGCGATCACATCCTGCTTCACAGACATCTGGCCGCGGATAGCATCGGCAACCGCCTTCAATGCGCCCCAGCCTCCGGCGGCACCCCCATAAGGAGCGATGCCATTTGTGCGATTTTGCTCTTTCATAATGCTCCACATTGTCTCTGTTGTTATTTGTTAAGCCTGGTACAGAAATAGTTGCAACAACGTGGAAACCGGCTGTTATTCAGGGAAAATATTTCTCAAAATGTTTCGACTGCCCGAAACGTAAGCCGCAAATCAGTTCAGCACATCAGATGAAGCGCAGCGCATCCGGGCTGTTGCAGAATAAGCGGCGCGCGAGTTCCGCCGACAGGGTGATGGTGCAGCGAAAGGGTGAAGGATAAATCTTTACCATCAGATAACGGCGGGTAAGTGAGCCAGTTTATTCAGGGCTGGACGGCGATCGCAGTAACGCACTCCATGTCTGAACAGATGCGCCATAATCCGGAGAGCAACCTTATGAAAAGAGCCTTACTTTTGCTGGTTTTACTTTCCACCTATAGTCTGATGCCCGTTAAAGCCAGTGGCCCGGTTCGGGCAGGAGAGCTGCGTCCCATGAAGATTATTATGACGATCAACCATCAGTCGTATGAGATTGCGCTGGCTGATAACGCCACCGCGAAAGCATTTGTACAGCAACTCCCGCTGACCATGACGATGGAGGAGCTGAACGGCAATGAGAAGTTTGCAGACCTGCCTGCTGCTCTTAATAGCGATCCGCATAAACCCGGCACGATCCAGCAGGGCGATGTGATGCTGTATGGCAATAAGACGCTGGTTCTTTTTTACGAGACATTCCAGAGCTCCTATAGCTACACGCCAATAGGAAAGGTGCTGTCGACAGATAGCCTCAAAAAGCGTGTCGGTGAGGGGGGGATTGACGTACGGTTCTCCCGGCCATAACTGATATCAAAATCTGAAATAACCGGCTGGTAAAAGATTCATATCGCGCTGAGTCTGGCCAGGGTGGCATCTGGCACGACGGACTACACTGCGTTCTGGCCGCGGCCAGACATTGTGATTCTCTTCGGCAAGCGAGACTGTCAGGCAGGTCGGCCAGCCTGACAGTTCAGTCATTACTTCTTCTTATTCAGCATCGACTTCAGGTCAGCAAAGGGATTGTAGGTAGCCTCGCCGACATCTTTTTGTGCGTCCTCGCCAGCCACTACACGGGTGCCATACTGGTCAGCCTCGGTGTACTTTGAGTGTTCGTGGTCATGACAATAGAGACACAACAACTCCCAGTTACTGCCATCTTCCGGGTTGTTGGTGTGGTCGTGATCGATATGGTGAACCGTCAGTTCGCGCAGGTTTGAATAAACAAACTCGCGTGAGCAGCGTCCACACACCCACGGATAGATTTTAAGTGCTTTCTCACGGTAGCCGCTTTCCAGCCGCGTGTAGTTTTTAGGGATCAAAGCCATTGCCGGGATAACCTGTTATGCAGAGAAAATTTCACGATAGTGATGCCAATATATCCCATAACGGAACAGAAGAAGAAATCATCGTGTTCCGAGGGACGGGAGGCTTTAAAATCCAGAGGGTTAGCTGAAAATCCGCGTAGCCGCCTTATATGATTTTTCCAGCACGTCTCGCAATCCTGAATAACTGCCGGGCCTGTGAGAAGGCACAAAATCCTGTCGCTGTGATGAAAACTCAAAAATGATATATCTCTAAGCTCCCGCTCACGCTAACCCAATTAATCAGCAGGATAGCACCCAAAACATCCCTGTTTACCGCTTTGCTTAAAAAATGACATCAAATGTAATGCATGACACCATAAACGGCCCAGAAAATGGCGTTAGCACCCAGATAAGTCCAGCATCCCCAGTAGGCTATGGGTTCACGACGGGTGCGGAGTTTAGGCAGGAAGGCCAGTAAATAGAGGGCAGAGGCGATAAGCGAAACGAAGTAGAAAAATTTCATGGTTTTCTCCTGATCAATATCCTTTATTTGAGAATAGTCAGGGCTCACCATTTTGCTTAATGCATCAGCAGATTCGTTATGGATCGGCTTTCTCTTTGATGCCCACATCGGATGTCAGCACAGTTAAATCCGCGATAAATCGAAAATGCAGCGTCACGGTACGATCAGCCAGCCTTAAGAAAAGATCACGTCAGGATGTTCAGCCTGAGGTTACACCCTATAATCAACGCTGTTTGTTAGCCTGCAGGAATGCAGGTTTTGCACCCGCCCAAAAGGAAGAGATCCCGCTGATGTTTTCTCGTTTTTTTATTTATCGTCCCGTTTTCGCATGGGTTGTTGCCATTTTAATCATGCTGCTTGGCGCGCTCTCCATTACCCTGTTGCCGGTTGAACAATATCCCGATGTTGCGCCGCCTTCGGTGAATATCAGCGCAACGTACACCGGTGCTTCTGCAGAGACGCTGGAGAACAGCGTCACGCAGGTGATCGAGCAGCAGCTTACCGGGCTGGATAATCTGCTCTATTTTACCTCCAGCAGCAGTTCACAGGGGAATGTGTCGGTTACCGTCACCTTCAGTCAGGGCACCGATCCGGACACGGCTCAGGTGCAGGTGCAGAACAAGGTGCAGCAGGCGCTCTCCCGTCTGCCCAGCGAAGTGCAGCAGCTTGGTGTTACCGTGACCAAATCGCAGTCAAACTTCCTGCTGGTGATGGGGTTGTATGACACCACGGGCAAAAGCAACAGCACGGATATCGGTGACTGGCTGGTCAGTAATATGCAGGAGCCGCTGGCCAGGACCGAAGGCGTCGGTGACATCCAGGTGTTCGGCGGTCAGTACGCGATGCGCATCTGGCTCGATCCTTTCAAACTAAACTCCTTTGCGTTGCAGCCCTCCGATGTGTCGGCGGCGATACGCTCGCAGAACATTCAGGTTTCAGCCGGTAAAATCGGCGGCCTGCCATCGCCTGATAATCAGCAGCTCACCGCCACGGTCAGAGCGCAGTCGCGACTGCAGACGCCGAATCAGTTCCGAAACATCATCGTTAAAAGTGACAAAAGCGGTGCCATCGTACGCGTGGGTGATGTGGCGCGGGTGGAGCTGGGCGGCGAATCCTATGACATGACCACCCGACTCAACGGGCATCCTGCGGCGGGTGTCGGTGTGATGCTGGCGCCGGGCGCGAATGCGCTGGCCACCGCGACGCTGGTGAAAAACAAAGTTGAAGAGTATCGCCACTCAATGCCGGAAGGTTATGAGGTGGCTTATGCGCTCGACAGCACTGACTTCATCAAAATCTCCGTTGAGGATGTGGTGATCACCCTGATCGAAGCGATTGCGCTGGTGGTAGTGGTGATGTACCTGTTCCTGCAGAATATCCGTGCGACGCTGATCCCGGCGCTGGCGGTGCCGGTGGTACTGCTCGGAACCTTTGGCGTACTGGCGCTGTGCGGCTACACCATCAATACCCTGACGCTGTTTGCTATGGTGCTGGCCATCGGGCTGCTGGTGGATGATGCCATCGTGGTCGTCGAAAACGTCGAACGCATTATGCATGACGAAGGTCTGCCGGCGCGTGAGGCAACGGAAAAGTCGATGAAAGAGATCTCCGGCGCGCTGGTGGCTATCGCGCTGGTGCTCTCCGCAGTATTTCTGCCTATGGCCTTTTTCGCCGGGTCGACCGGTGTGATTTACCGGCAGTTCTCCATCACCATCATCGCCGCCATGACCTTCTCCGTGGTGGTGGCACTGACCCTGACGCCTGCACTGTGTGGCATGTTGCTGCGGCCGACCTCACCCCATCGTAAAGGCTTCTTTGGCGGTTTTAACCGCTTTTATGCCGCCACCGAGCGCCAGTATCGTCACAAAGTGGTGAGCACTCTGCGCCGTCCGCTGATCATGGTATCGCTTTATGCGGCAATGGGCGTTGTGCTGTTTGTAATGTTTACCCGCTTGCCGGGCAGCTTCCTTCCGACTGAAGATCAGGGCAGCATCATGCTTCAGGCAACATTGCCAGCGGGTGCCACGGCCAGCCGCACTGAGGCAGTCAATCAGCAGATTGTTGACTGGTTCCTGACTGAAGAGAAACAGAATATTGATGTGGTCTTCACCATCAACGGTTTTAACTTCAGCGGTGCTGCGCAGAATGCCGGTATGGCGTTTATCAAGCTTAAGAACTGGGATCAGCGACCGGGTAGTGAAAACTCTGCCGAAGCGATTGCCGGGCGCGCCACCTACGCGCTGGCGTCGATTCGGGACGCGCAGATCTTTGCGCTGACGCCGCCGTCGGTGCCGGGTCTGGGACAGAACAACGGCTTTACCTATGAGCTGCTGGCCAGCGGTGGCACCACGCGTGAGCAACTGGGCAACCTGCGCGATCAGCTGCTACAAAGCGCAGCGCAAAGTCCGGAACTGCTCGGCGTGCGGGCCAATATCCTGCCGCAAACGCCGCAGTTGCAGGTCGATATTGATACCAGCAAAGCGGTGGCACTGGGACTGCAGCTGGATGACGTTACCGATACGCTGACCAGCGCCTGGGGCGGTGCCTATATCAATGACTTCATCGACCGGGGTCGGGTAAAGCGGGTCTATGTGCAGGGCGACGGTCAGTATCGCTCATCACCTTCGGATCTGGATAAATGGTACATCCGTAACAGTGAAGGCACCATGACGCCTTTCTCGGCGTTTGCCTCGACCCGATGGACCATGGGACCCGAAAGCCTTAACCGCTACAACGGCTCTGCCTCCTACGAAATACAGGGGCAGAACGCCGAAGGGTTCAGCTCCGGCGATGCTATGAACACCATTGAGCGACTGGCCAATGAACTCCCGGCAGGGACCACAGGGGCATGGAGCGGTCTTTCGCTGCAGGAGAAGCAGGCGGGCGGGCAGTCAACCACGCTGTATGCGATCTCGATTCTGGTGGTTTTCCTCTGTCTTGCTGCGCTGTATGAGAGCTGGTCGGTGCCTTTCTCCGTGCTGTTAGCGGTGCCGCTCGGCGTGCTGGGTACCGTGCTGGCGGTGGCACTGCGCGGATTAAGCAACGATATCTACTTCCAGGTGGCGTTGCTGACCACGGTCGGACTCACCTCCAAAAACGCGATACTGATCATCGAATTTGCGGAGGATGCGGTTCGTCGGGGAAGTTCGCTGAGTGCGGCTGCGTTGCAGGCAGCGCGAACCCGTCTGCGGCCGATTATGATGACGTCGCTGGCCTTTATCGCCGGGGTGATCCCGCTGGCGGTGGCGACGGGCGCCGGTGCTAACAGCCGCATCGCCATCGGTACCGGTATCATCGGCGGTACGCTGGCAGGTACGGTACTGGCGCTGTTCTTTGTTCCGCTCTTCTTTGTGCTGGTGAAGCACTACCTGACCCGCCATCGCAAAGGCCAATAACGCAGAAAGCCCGTCTGCAGGCGGCTGCAGACGGGCTGGGATCAATGATTAGCGGAAGATTACAAATGCTGTTTAAAGAAGGCGGTCAGCTTCGCAAACGGGATCAGGTCAGTGCGGTCATAAAGGTCCACATGGCCTGCATCAGGCACGATATAGAGCTCTTTGGGCTGTGCCGCACGCTGGAACGCATCTTCGCTGAACTCGCGTGAATGCGCTTTATCACCCGTGATGAAGAGCATCGGGCGCGGTGAGATGGTCTCAATGTCATTAAACGGATAGAAGTTCATGAATTTCACGTTGCTGGTGAGCGTCGGGTGCGTGGTGAGCGCAGCTGAACTGTTTTTCGGTGTGAACTCACCGCGAGGCGTCCGGTAAAAATCATAGAACTCTTTGGCTATCGGAGGCGAATCAGCATCGATTTTATGTGGTGTACCACTGGTGTACTCAGTTTTACCCCCGGTGAACTCTACATAGCGTTGCTGTGCCGCCGCTTCAATGATTTGCTTACGCTGCGCCAGTGTCTGGCTTTTATTCAGCGCATTACGGTTGGCTGACCCCATGTCATACATGCTGACGGTAGCAATGGCTTTCATGCGGGGATCAATCTTCGCTGCGCTGATGACAAAACTGCCACTGCCACAGATGCCCAGCACACCAATCCTGTCGCGATCGACAAATTCGCGGGTACCCAGGTAATCCACGGCGGCGCTGAAGTCTTCGGCATAGATATCCGGAGAGACAGCGTTGCGCGGCTGGCCTTCACTTTCGCCCCAGAAAGAAAGATCAATTGCCAGGGTAACAAATCCCTGCTCAGCCATTTTCTGCGCATAGAGGCTGGCGCTCTGCTCTTTGACTGCGCCCATCGGATGACCTACCACAATCGCCGGAAGGCGCGCCGTTTTACCGGCCTCTTTTGGTCTGTACAGCATGCCGGTCACACCCATCTGATACTGGTTTTTAAAGGTGACTTTCTCGCGGGTGACTTTCTCGCTTTGATAAAAGTTATCGGCGCCGCGTGACATATCGGCAGCGCTGGCCGCAAGTGAACTGATCAACAGTCCAAACATCAGGGTTAATGCTCTCATAAGAAGATCCTTATCGGGGTTGACGACATGAGGGCAACGGGTTGCCCGGTTAAACAACACATCTGCTATCAGGCAGCGCTTTCCTTACGGGCGGTGATCATCGCCAGTCCGGCGGCAGTGACCAGTAATGTGGCGCTGATGGCAAAGGTGGTCTGCCAGCCTGCATGGTCAAAGGCCAGGCCACCCAGCGTCGACCCCAAAGCAATCGACAGCTGTACGATGGCCACCATTAATCCGCCACCGGTCTCGGCATTATCCGGAAAGGTTCTGGCGATCCAGGCCCACCATCCGGTTGGTGCCGCTGTTGCCACCAGTCCCCAGATGCCAAGCAGTGGCGCCACCAGCAACAGGTGATGACCGAACACCATGAGCAGCAGCGCAACCAGCGCCATAATCAACGGGATGATCATCAGGGTCAGATAGAATCCGCGCTGCAAAACAGCACTGATAATCAGCGTGCCGATAAAGCCGGCGACACCAATGGTCAGCAGCACCAGCGACAGCGCAGAAACGTCAACCTGCGTCACGGTTTCCAGAAACGGACGGAGATAGGTAAACAGGGTGAACTGGCCCATAAAGAGCAGGCCGCAGGCGGTCATACCCACCGTAACCAGCGGCGAACGCAGCAGCTGCAGAATTTTTCCGCTGCGCTGCCGGGCCGAGTTGACCGGCATCGATGGCAGCGTGAACGTTTGCCAGATCAGGGCGATCAAGGCTACCGGCACCAGGCTGAAAAAAGCCCCGCGCCAGCCAATGACAGCACCGAGATAGCTGCCCAGCGGTGCAGCGATAACCGTCGCCAGCGCATTGCCGCCGTTGAAAATGGCCAGCGCGCGCGGCACCTGCCCGGAGGGGACCAGCCGGATAGCGACCGCCGCTGACATCGACCAGAAACCGCCAATCACCACGCCAATCAATGCCCGGCCAGTCATGTAAGTCAGATAGTTGGGTGCCATCGCCACCATCAATCCGGATAGTGCCATTACCAGCGTGAGCGCCAGCAACAGAATTTTGCGGTCGAGGTTCCCTGCGATGCGGGTTATTGAGAGGCTGGTGATCACTGCCAGTGCGCCGGAGATAGCGATGCCCTGTCCGACCAGACCTTCGCTGACCGCCAGATCTTGTGATAACGGCGATAACAGGCTGACCGGCATGAATTCAGAGGCGATAAGCGCGAATACACACAGCGTCATTGCCCATACACCACCCCAGTGCGCTTCTTTATGCCGGGGGGAACAGTCAGTTGTTTCCGTGGAAGTCATGTTGTGTCCTGTTTCATTGTTTGCGGTGCTGATGAACTCAGGAAATTTTACTGTTTCGCTTTATATTGACTAGCTAATGAATCCTTAATGGGGTTATAACCAGAACTTATAAATCTATCGGCGGGAGTGCAGTATGAAGCGCAACATGAATGACCTGCAGGCTTTTATTACCGTGGCGCGTGAGGGCAGCTTTACCCGCGCGGCAGCGCTGCTGGGCGTGACGCAGCCCGCGTTAAGTCAGACCATTACCGCGCTGGAAAACCGGATGGAGATTCGGCTGCTTACCCGCACGACCCGTAACGTCTCACCGACCGCGGCGGGTGAACGGTTAATCCAGGCGATTGGCAACCGATTCGATGAAATTGAGGCGGAACTGGATATGCTGACCGCGATGCGGGACAAGCCAGCCGGCACGGTACGGATCACCTGCGGGCCGCATATTCTGAGCTCACTCCTGATGCCAAAGCTGACGCCATTGCTGGCGGCTTATCCTGATATCCGGCTTGAGTTCGATGCTAATCATGGCTTACGCAATATCGTGGCCGATCGATTTGATGCAGGGGTCAGGATGGGAGACACCATTGATAAAGACATGGTGGCGATGCCGATAAGCCCGCCATTACGGATGGCTGCGGTGGCCACGCCCGACTACTTTCGTCGTCATGCTGCGCCGCAGGTTCCGCAGGATCTGCTGCATCACAACTGCATTAATATGCGGCAGGCGACAGCGGGTGGGTTGTACGTCTGGGAATTTGACGGTGAAGAGGGGCCGTTAAATGTACGGGTGGATGGACAGCTGACGTTCAACACTTCGGCACACATTGCAGAAGCGGCTCTCGCCGGGCTGGGGATCGCTTTCCTGCCTGAGCAGGAAGTCGCTGAAGGGCTGGAGCAGGGCACCTTGATCCGCGTGCTGGAGCGCTGGTGCGAGCCGTTTCCCGGCTATTACCTCTACTATCCCAGCCGCAAGCAACATTCACCCGCTTTTACCCTGGTCAGAGAGGCATTAAGGCTAAAAGAGGGGGCATGATGAACCTTATTGGAATAGATGCCATTCCATGGCGTAATACGTCCTAAAGCGCTTTATTCAGAATTACTTAGAAGGACGGCGACTAATTTTGCCTCCTTTCCGACCGGCTTCCCTGGCTTTTTCAGGATCGTTTTTGAAATTGCCCCCACTGGCCTTGCCTCCTGCACTGCCAGCTTCACTCGCCCGTTCTGGATCGTTGGCAAAATTGCCGGCACCACCTCTGTATTTCTGTTGTGTCATAGGAAGACCTCATATCAATGTTCCATTAGATAAAAAGGACTAGCTAGTCACACCTGCAAGCATAGTCGCCCGCTTCGTTTATGCAAATGCACAGAATTAAAGTATTGATAAGACTGATTTTAATTTGTCGCAGGGTGATAGCTGGCAGCAGCTGGATGAGAAAATCACGTTCGCCACGCAGGATGAACAGCAGGAAGCGAGGGGATCAATAGGCTACGGTTCCGGCGACACGCTCCCAGACTTACGTGACCTGCCTGCCGAAGCTCGGGAGCGCTGCGAACAGCACTGGAACCAGCAGAGTGACAGATAAACAGAAATAGCGCCGCTTTGTTTGTTAGCGGTGAAGTCTCCTGTTTAAGAGAGACGCCTGGAAGCGGCAGAATAAACCTCTGAGCGCTCTCTTTTCCCGACAGCCACCACAAAAACCACCACCCGGTCATCAATAACCTGGTATACAAGTCGATAACCGGATGACTTTAGCTTGATCTTATAGCAGTCAGGCATCCCGCTGAGTTTGTTCGCCTCAATTCTGGGTGACTCAAGACACTCAGCCAGCTTCTTTTTAAGCTGTTCACGTACTGTCGGGCCCAGCTTGCGCCACTCTTTCAGTGCCATCTGATCGAACTCCAGTTGCCAGGTCATTAAAGGTCATCCAGTGTGACCCGGACAGGCTCAGGGTTTCGCAGGCGTTCTTTAACTATGTCTACTAACGCCGCATCTTCGTCACTGAGTAACGTTTGCTTAAAGGGAAGACGTTCATTATCTGCAATATATTTAAGCATCAGGCGCAGCGCTTCAGAAGGAGTCACACCCATTTTTTCGAGCGCAGCATAGGATCGTGTCTTCAGGTCATCATCGATTCGAATGTTAATTGTGCCCATAGCGAGTTCCTTTGTATTTACACTTGACATTACAATTGTCGCACTGATGAGTCTGTATCGCAAACAGTAAACATCAGTCACCCGCACAGCCTTATATCTTCCCGATAAAATCACGCTAAAGCTTATTTTATGCTACGAAAATATAACATCTTCATCCATTAAACCAACTGCAGCAATCGTTAAAGGTTTTCCCGCTACTGGCGATAACCAACAGGCGTTGAGCGCGCCGATCATTGATGAACCCGGCACTCCGCGACGAGTTCTGAACGCGAACGGACCTGCTTTTAGCCCTCCTTTTATACACACCAGAAAGCGCTAATTTAAGCGCAAATTACTCAAATAAAAGCGAAAATAATAATATGTCGATCATTAAGACGATCAAAAGACACCTGCCTGTTGCCCGTCTTAGGCGTAGCAGTCAGCCTGCCAATGGCACCTACGATTGTCGTGCGTTGCCAGATTCACTGGCCTCCGTGGGTTTAAGCTCGCGGGCGGGCGGCATCCTGATGACCTTCGTTCCGCCTGAAGCCGATTTTCAGCGGGTCAGTAAGGCCTGGCAGCGATTCAATTCCGCCGACCTGACGGTGTTGACGCTCTCTTCCAACGGCGCGCTGAGCAGCAGCAGATCGCAAAGCACCTACTGTGATGGCAATGGCCCGGAGGGAAGCTACCTCTGGCTGCCGGACACACTGATCGCACGCCATGAGACGCATATTGTTGATCTGCATGTCGCCGACACGCAGACTGCCAGCCAGCGCATCACCGCCATCCAGCAGGAGCTGGCGCGCTTGCAGGTGCGGATGCCGCTCTCGGCCGATCGTACTTTCGCCATGATTTACTGCGACGGATTATCGGCATCCGAAGGCTTTCTGATGCAGGCCTGGTATAACAGCGGGCGCTTTCCCTGCCTGGCGATTGGCGGTTCGGCGGGAGGCAAAATCACCTTTGATGGCACCTGGATTGGTACAGGTGGCAAGGTGTTGCAGGGCAAGGCTGTGATTGTGTTCTGCCAGATGGCGCCAGGAAAATCATTTGCTCCTTTTAAAAGCCAGAACTTTACGCCACGCGATCAGAGCTGGCTGATTGCTGAAGCCGATCCGGTTGCGCGTACTGTAACGTCAGTATTTAACCGCCAGGGGCAGCAGCAATCGTTTGTTGCGGCGCTGTGTGAACATCTCAACTGCAACGAAGCGCAACTGAGCGAACGGCTAAAGGGACTCACTTTTGGCGTTAAAGTTGGCGGCGAGTACTTTATTCGCTCGATCGCCAAAATTGAATCGGGCGGCGTACACTTTTTCTGCGATCTTGAGTTTGGCGATCGACTGTTCCTGATGGAAGAGAAAGACTTTAAACAGACGACGCAGCAGGAGTGGCAGGCTTTTACCGCTCAGCATGGCAAACCCGCGGCGATCCTGATGAACGACTGTATCCTGCGCCGTGTCGGTAATGCCGATAAGCTGCATAATGCCCATTTCTTCAAAGGCATTGCCGCCGCCGGTTTTTCCAGCTTCGGCGAAATCCTGGGTGTGCCCATCAATCAGACGCTCTCCGCGCTGGTGTTCTTTAATCATGACGTCAAAGCGATGAGCCAGTTCCCGGTAGAGTACGCCGGCTACGCGGCACACTACGCGCAGCGAGCGTTGCGCCGCTGGGAAGCGCTGAACAGCATCCAGACGCGGGTGCTGGATCGGGTTATCACTTATCAGCAGGCGCTGACGCCGCTGATGGAGGCGCTGCCGGTGCTGGAAACAGCCACTCAGAGCCAGGGAGAAACCCTGAGCCTGGCAGAGAGCAGTATCCGTAACATCAGTAACATCGCCACCGAGAGTCAGCAGGCGCAGGGCCGGCTGGATGATGGTCTGGACGATCTGGAGAAAATTTCCAACGGCATCAATGAGATTACGCATGGCATCAGCAATATTGCTTTCCAGACCAACATCCTGGCGCTGAATGCCGCAGTAGAAGCGGCTCGTGCAGGCGAGGCTGGGCGGGGATTTGCTGTGGTCGCGGGCGAAGTTCGTCGTCTGGCGCACTCCTCAAAAGAGCAGGCTGAAGCTACGGCCAGTAACATCGGTGAGGCAGTCAGCACCATCTCACGTATCCGGCTGGTGGCCAGTGATTCGGCGCAGACCGCCGCCCAGATGGCAGAGCGCAGTATCAGTGCAGCCGATACGCTGGCGGCCATGAATCAACAGACGCGACATGAGCGCGCTGACATTGCGAAGCATCTCGGCAGCCTGCGTGAACTGACGCAGGGGATGGATGCAATGCAGGAGGCCGTCGCGCAGCTCAAGGTGTTACAAACTCTTTCCGGTGCGCAGGTTAAGGCCTGATTTATCAGCATAAAAGACAAAAAAGTGCGGTGTAAGCGTAACGACCAGGCAGGGCGGGCTTTCAGTTGTTACACTTGTCGGTGATTAACCACGCAGAGGTATGAATGAAAATTAAAAGTTATGCAGCCATGCAGGCTGGCCAGGCCCTTGAACTCTATGAGTACGATGCCGCCGAACTGGCAGCCGAAGAAGTCGAAGTCCAGGTCGAATATTGTGGCGTCTGCCACTCAGATCTGTCGATGATCGACAACGAGTGGGGCATCTCTCAGTTCCCGGTGATTGCAGGACATGAAGTGATTGGCCGGGTTTCTGCCCTGGGCGAAGCGGCTAAGAACAAAGGTCTTTCAGTCGGCCAGCGTGTAGGAATCGGCTGGACAGCAAAAAGCTGTCAGCACTGCGATGCCTGTATTAACGGCGAGCAGGTTAACTGTCAGCAGGGCAGCATCCCGACCATCATGAACAAAGGTGGTTTTGCCGAGAAGCTGCGTGCTGACTGGCAATGGGTTATTCCGCTGCCAGAAAAACTGGATGTGGCGAGCGCCGGTCCGCTGCTGTGTGGCGGTATCACCGTGTTTAAACCGCTGCTGATGAGCAACATCACGGCAACCAGCCGTGTGGGTGTGATTGGTATCGGCGGACTGGGCCATATCGCAATCAAGATCCTGCACGCGATGGGTGCCGAAGTGGTGGCATTCAGCTCAACGCCAGATAAGAAGCAGTCGATCCTGGATATGGGCGCGGATGAAGTGGTTAACAGCCGTGATCCAGAAGCTCTGAAAAAGCAGGCAGGCCGTTTTGACCTGATCCTGAGTACTGTGGCGGTCGACCTGGACTGGAAACCTTATTTCGCTGCGCTGGCACCTCAGGGTAAATTCCACACCGTGGGTGCCGTAATGAAGCCGATTGAAGTGAGTGCTTTCGATCTGATCCTGGGCGACAAAGCGGTGACCGGTTCATCAACCGGCTCACCAGGCCAGCTGCGTTCGCTGCTGCGACTCGCCTCGCGTGCGGATATTGCGCCACAGGTTGAGTTCTTCCCGATGTCTGACATCAATAAAGCGCTGGATCACGTTCGCGCCGGTAAAGCCAATTACCGTGTGGTTCTGAAAGCCGATTTCTGATGCGAATCTGAAATGACATGCCGCAGCCTGCTGCGGCATTTTTTTATCCTCAATTTGTCAGCAGTCCCTTAGCCAGCCCCGCGGCAATCACCTCATCGGCTGTCACGCTGAACCATTTCTCTGTAGCACATTCCGCGTTATCACGGCGCCATGCGGCAACCATCTGGTAGCCCAGCGTATAGCCATACCATCGGCGAAAGTCACCCGTGCCGAAGAACCAGGCAGAATGATCATAATGAGGACTTTGCAGCGTGGTCAGCGGCACTGGATTAGCCTGCAACTCGCTTAGCTCTATGGCTTGCTCCCAGGGCTCTGCTGCCGTTTTAAGCAGCCAGCAGACGAACTGACCCGCCAGACCTTCGCTGACCAGCGCTTCACCCAGCGTCCAGCCATATCCCGGCCCGCGCATTCGCAAACAGTGATGGACTTCATGCACGATATGCCGCACCAGCGTGCCATTTTCCAGCATCCCGGGCAGATTCGGATTTGCCGGGTCAATGGCCAGGCCGAACAGGGTGGGCCCGTAAGCCCGGCCTGCAAAACCGGTTTCAGGTATTACTGCCTCCGGCATGCACTGAACCAGAATATCCAGACGAGGGACACGTGTCACGGAGGAGAGGTGCTCGCAGGCGAGCTCAGCGGCCCTGACTATTGACGATTTATAGGGCCCAACATCACCCGATGCCTCAAGCCAGTGCAATTTCCATAAGTCGTTCACAGACTCTCCTGTCAAAGGTTGATAATCAGAACACAGGTCCGGGACGCGCCAGAGCTACTAATACCTTAACCGGCAATGCTTTAAACAGACACCGGAAGAAAGCGTTATCGTTGTCGGTAAAGAGTTAAAAGCAACTTCCGGAACGCCTGCCTTTCCTGAACATTCAGGGCTGTCTCGTCGCGACGCCAGCACCGATAGATACCCTGCCACAAGAAAATAGTGCAGTTTGGCCCGATTCCATCGAACACTGTCCTTTGAGCCTGTTACGCGCAGGTAAACAGTGCCGTAAATTAACCTGATGGTAGCCAGTAAGCCTGGCTGATTTCACTGAGACTGTTTACGGAGCCAAAATGAAGCTGACCCAGATTCGTAATGCCACCCTGCTACTGGACTATGCAGGCAAAAAATTCCTGATCGACCCGATGCTGGCCGAAAAAGAGGCCTGGCCCGGGTTTGCCGGAAATGCCCGTCCGCATCTTAGAAATCCGATGGTTGAGCTGCCTGTCCCGGTCGCTGCACTGCTGGCAGTCGATGCGGTGATTATTACTCACACGCATATGGATCACTGGGATGAGGCTGCGCAGCAGCTAGTGCCGAAGACGATGATGATCTACAGCCAGGATGAAACGGATGCAGCGCTGATTCGTTCGCAGGGGTTTGAAAATGTTCGCGTGCTGCAGGATGAGAATCCGTTTGTTGATGGCCTGACGATTTATAAAACCGACGGTCAGCACGGCAGCAATGCGTTATATGCCGACAAAGTGATGGGCGATATTCTGGGTGACGCCTGTGGCCTGGTCTTTACCCATCCGGCAGAAAAAACCCTCTATATAGCTGGCGATACCGTATGGGTCAAACCCTATGTCAGAGCGCTGCAACGTTTTCAGCCGCAGGTGGTGGTAATGAATATCGGCAATGCAACCAACGATCTCTATGGCCCGATTATCATGGGAAAAGAGGATACCCAGCGCACGCTGAATATCCTGCCTGACGCAACGCTGGTTGCCTCACACATGGAGGCGATCAACCACTGTTTGCTGACGCGCGCAGAGCTGCGAGCCTGGACTACCGAACAGGGTATTGCTGACCAGGTGCTGATCCCGGAAGATGGTGACACAATGACGTTCTGAGCGTCGTGGCACTAACCCGGCACAATTGTGCTGTGAGGTCTCAACACTACGCTGCCACACAATAAGGGGAGAGGATGGCTGTTCTGAAAGTCGCGGTGCTGGCAACGGCCGGTTTTAGTCCGTTTCATTTTTCAGTTCCCTGTATTCTGTTCGGCTCAGCCCTGCCGCAGCCGGATCTGTTTCATGTTGATATCTGCGCACTGAAACCAGGCCCGGTCATCTCAGAGATGGGGTTGTCAATTACGGTGGAACAGGGTCTTGACCCGCTTGATCAGGCGGACATTATTATCGTGCCCTACTGGCATAATCCGGCTGAAAAACCTGCGCAGGCGCTGCTTGATAAGCTAGTGGCAGCCTGGCAGCGCGGCGCAGAGATCGTTGGACTATGTCTGGGCACTTACGTACTGGCTTATGCAGGTTTGCTCGATAAGCATCGTGCTGCCACTCACTGGGAATTTGAGCGTGACTTCAGCGAGCGCTTTCCGCAGGTTCACCTCGACAGTAATGCTCTTTATACCCGAGACGATCGTCTGATCACCTCTGCCGGCACCGCGGCGGGCATCGACTGCTGTCTGGATATCATCCGTCACCACTATGGCAGCGCCATGGCTAATCGGGTAGCCAGACGCATGGTGGTGCCGCCTTACCGTGAAGGCGGTCAGGCGCAGTTCATTGAGCGACCGGTTCCAGAAACAACGCGTGACAGTAAGATCAACGCGTTGCTGGCGTCCCTGCGACAGAATCTGGATCAGCCACAGGATCTTGACTCACTTTCGCGGACGCTTGGCATGAGCAGGCGAACGCTGACGCGTCATTTTCACAAGGCGACAGGCATGTCCCTGGGAGAGTGGCTGACAGCAGAGCGTCTGCAACGCAGCCAGCTATTACTCGAAACCACCGGCATCAGCATTGAATGTGTGGCAGAAGAGGCGGGTTTTGATTCGCCCGTGTCATTTCGTCAGCGTTTTAAATCCCGGTTTGGCGTCTCTCCCAGTGAGTGGCGCCGGACATTTCGGGGGCCGCATCCGGTGATGAGTGATGAGACATTACGACAGGACGATGAGTGACCAGGCCCGGATGAATTTCTGCGCCTGTGACTTTGCCTGCCGGAATATTCCCGCGTAATGACGGTCACTATTCCGGCAGAAATAAATGCGACTACAGCAGGAAATCATCCAGCGACTGGCCGTTTTCAATGGCCGCCTTAATTACGGAGGGCGTTCGGCCCTGACCCGTCCAGTAACGAACCTGACCATTTTCGTCATTGTAACGGTATTTCGCCGGACGCTTTGCGCGTTTCTTTTTGCCGGTTACCGAGGGGGATGCGCTATTCACCAGCTCCGCCGGGTTAATCCCTTCTTCCATTAACAGCTCCTGGTAGAACGCCAGTTTTTCTGCTTTCTCACGGGCTTCCGCTGCCCGCGCGTTTTCCTCTTCACGACGTTCATTTACCACGGTCTCTAATTTCTGGCGTAACTCTTCCAGCATATCTAAAGCCATATTGCGCGCCTCTGCACGAAGCGTGCGGATATTGTTCAGGCTGCTCAGGTTCTTACTCATAACAAATCCTCAAATACTCAACTTAATCAATGAAGTGCAAATTATTCAGCTGGCAAGGGTAACATTTACCCACGTGATATTTGAAGCGCTAGTGTAGCCTTATTCGCTATTAATCCTCTATTAAGGGTGCTAGTTGAACCAATAAAGAAGAAATTTTAAGCGAAATCTGCTGGTTAATTGCGGATTATCATTGTTGAAACAGGATTGTGGGATTTGCATTTTTGCTTTTGATTAACTGTGCTTAAATCAGTCAACAGGGTTTATTAAGGACAGGCATGAAGTTTCGCCAAAAAAATGAGGGTTCAGCGCCAAAAATCTCGCCGCTGCTAAGAAGTATTATCCTTTCAGGCGTATTGCTCAGCGTGGCGGTGATTGGCTTAAATGTGTGGACGCTGCGGGAAGACTGGAATGAAACCGTCGATAAAGCTGAAGATACGGCGGTTAATCTGTCGCTGTCACAGGCGCGCCAGGCGGACGATACTTTTTTGCAGACCGAGCTCTCTTTGCGCGAGGTGCAACGCGAGCTCGAAAAGCAGATTGCCACAACCGGTGTAGATGGCGAGTCGCTGAGCCAGACGATGCGCCTGTTGCAGAGCCACCTGCCACAACTACACGGCTTGTTCTACTATGATGCGCAGGGGAAATGGATAGCCACTTCTATGAGCCGGATACCGCCTGACATCAATAATTCCGATCGTGAATATTTCGATTATCACCGCACCAGCCCGCGCGATACCCTGCACGTCGGCCCGGTGCTTCGCAGCCGCACCACTCACGAGCTGGTGATCCCGGTTACGCTGCGTGTGAACGATGCCTTTAACGGCTTTCGGGGCGTCTTACTCGCCACCGTCAAAGTGGACTATTTCCGCCGTTTCTACAGCTATTATGAACTTAGCGAAGGCGATGTACTGGTACTGATGCTGGCAGACAGTACCGTGCTTTACGCCCGTCCGATGCCGGATAGCTACATCGGCAAAAACCTCTCAGTGAGTCCGCTTTTCCTCAGGATGCTGGCCCATGCGGATAAAGGCAGCGGTCAGTGGACCGCTGCGCTTGATGGTAAAAAACGCATCTTTGGCTTTGTCCGCTCACAGCGATACCCGCTGGTGGTGGCCGCGGGATATGACAAGCGCGCGCTGTTTAACCACTGGCTCAAAAGCTGGGTACATGATCTGATTCTGAGCCTGGCGCTGCTGATTGTTATTCTTTTACTGGGTGCATTTGTACTGCGTCAGGCACGGCATACGCTGCGTTATCAGCTTGAGCTGACCCGATTACGCGATGATCTGACCGCGGCTAATCGCGCACTGGAAAATCTGGCACAGAGTGATGGGCTGACGGGTGTTGCCAACCGGCGCCATTTTGATCACATGCTGACTGAATGCCTGCAGAACGCGGAGCGCAGTGGCCAGCCGGTGTCATTGATCCTGCTCGACATCGATTATTTTAAACGTTTCAACGATACCTACGGCCATGTGGCGGGTGACGACTGCCTGAAAAAAGTGGCTACTGTTCTGAAGAACGCCGCCCGCCGCAAAAACGAACTTACGGCCCGATATGGCGGCGAAGAGTTTGCCATTATTTTGCCCGGACAGCCGTTGTCAGCCGCGTTGAACTTCGCTGAATCGATCATAGACGCTGTTAACAGGCTCGATATTCCGCATCTCACCACGGAACTGCCGCAAAAGCACGTCACCCTGAGTGCAGGCTGCGCCGTCTATCTTGCTTCAGACTCACAACAGGAAAAAGAATCGCTGATAGCGCGCGCGGATGAGGCTTTGTATCACGCGAAACGGGCAGGGCGTAACCAGGCCATGTGTGAAGAACGTAGCGGCTGAGCATCCGTGATCAAATCCTGAATCCTGCCTGTGGCATGGTGACTGCTCAACTTAAACAGGGAGCGGCCATGTCAAACGATACCGGTTTCACTCATCTTGCTTTACAGGTACGGGATTTAGAGAAGAGCGTAGATTTTTATCAGCGTTATGCCGGGATGCAGGTGATACATCAGCGTGAACCTGGCATTCCTGAAGCACAGAAAGTGGCATGGCTGTCGGATTTAACCCGACCTTTTGCGCTGGTGCTGGTGCAATCTGACAACAATGAAGATACACCGCTGGGTCCATTTGGTCATATAGGCGTGGCCTGTAGCAGCCGTGAAGAGATAGATGAAAAAGTGGCACTCGCACGTCTCGAAGGTGTGTTGCGACGCGACGCGCAGCAATCTGGTGTGCCAGTCGGCTACTGGGCATTTTTTGCCGATCCTGATGGCAATACGCTTGAGCTCTCTTATGGTCAGCAGATCGGACTGGAAATTATCACAGCCCGCAACACACAATCGCTGAATAAATAAAGCGGTTGAGAGAACAGAATGAATCCCATTATCTGTTGCGTGACTGCGTAAAGCTTTTCAGTTATTGAGTTCAGGGTAACGCCTGAGCAGGATTATGGATGGAGAGACAATATCAAGATGAGAAAGGAAAGGGTACAGGCTGGCCGGTAATTGAGATGCTTGAGCCTGACGATTTATGGTGAAAAAACCGCCTGCCTGACGCAGGCGGTGTTTCATTATGCATACTGAATTAAATCAGGAAATCATCCAGCGATTTACCTGCATCAATGGCAGATTTAATAGCAGATGGGGTACGGCCCTGGCCAGTCCACTGCTTAACCTCACCATTTTCGTCGGTGTACTGATATTTAGCCGGACGAGGAGCGCGTTTTTTCTTCACGGCTGGTGCAGTCGGCATACCATTTAACAGTTCGTTAGGATCGATACCTTCCTGCAACAGTAATTCACGGTATTTTGCCAGTTTCTCAGCTTTTTCACGATTAGCTGCTTCAGAAGCCTGTGCTTCTTCACGTCGCTCACTCACCACAACCGACAGTTTTTCCAGCATTTCTTCCAGGGCAGCAAGGTCAAGCTCGCGAGCGTTTGCGCGAAGGGTACGGATATTATTCAAGCTGTTGAGAGTGTCACTCATCAAAGTCACCATAGTCATGTTCAGATAATAAAATACAGAGCGGGTTCACGCTGATGCTTTTCGTCAGACCTGCTTTTTTAAGATGCTTGCCTTCGAAGAATCAAAATACAGAACCGATAGTTCAACGCCAACATATTAATCGCTTTCTCAAAGAGTTTAAACTGTAATTAACGTAAGACCCTTAAACAAAAGTAAAGTTACTCTTTTTTTTACACTCTTCGCTCAAAATGTCAAAAAGGTGCCTCATCTGATGATGTTCAATAATTTAGTTACGTTATGGAAAAACCGGGCTTTCACGTCGCTTTTCCAGCGGAATCGCTTCGCTAATCACGGAGCTGCTTTGTTCCGATAGGCAGTCACCGTGCATACTTCTCCAGATAAAGCTGGATATGTCCATGAGGCCACCATAATAGGGTTGTAAAGGACGCATAGCAAAATTACTAAAAAATAACCATCAGGCGGCTGATTTATTCAGACTATATGTAAGGCCATGAAATCAGATTAATTTATCACTTAAATAACGTTCTGGTTAAGGCGATCATCACCAGACGGGTTATGGCTTGGTTTTAAAAGCCCGGAGAGACAAACCCCAGTAAAGGGGGATAAAACAGTCAGAATCACGCGTGGCCTGTATGACCCTGGATTGATTATTTACGGGCGTAATGACTTTTTAGCCGCCGTATGGGGCCAGAGAGGATGTCCGCTAATCAAGGCAACCTGAGCCACATCATCCGGGTACCATATTGCCTTATGCGCCGATGAAGCGGTAAACAGTGCGATCTCAATTGCCCTCAATACTTACTCACAAGCAAGCTAAACTGTATAAGAGACGCTATTGTCAGCGTTATAAGGGATTCTCAGGAGAGACTGGCGTGTTCAAAGGCAATAAAAAGTCATTACCGGTTCGCTACTGCAAAACGTGTAATAAACCGATGTCATGGCGAAAAAAGTGGGAACGATGCTGGGACGAGGTGTTGTATTGCTCGGAACGGTGCCGGCGGCAGCGTACTGATCGGCAAGAGGATGATACAGAAATAAAACCTGAACCTGACCTCTGACGCTGATCAAAGCTGGCCAGGGATTGACCTGGCCTCAGTCAGGGGAATGGGGCTATTGCTGTACCTCGATCTGTTGCCAGCCTCTTTTAAACATACAATCTTTAACCAGTATCTCTCGCTGGCTTTCATTGGCGTCGCTGGTGGAGTAATCGGTGTCAGTGGTTTTATATTTACTGTCTTTTGAGGTGTATTTACCGCTAACAACATTGTCAGGGGGTAAATCCCGCAGTGCCTGGGCCCGACAGGCTGTTTCCGCTATTGTTTCCTGCTGTTCAGATGCATCAGGCTTGACCCATTTATACTGCACACATCCGGTCAGACAGAGAGTAAATAACATCAGCATAAGAGGTTTCATAATCTGTTTCTCAGTGCTCCCCGCCTGAGTTGAGACGAGTGATTGAGTAAGGAAACCGATCGGCAGGGTTTCCTCACCACAAAAAAAGGGAAGAGTCATCCGACGTTAAAATGTCAGGCCGCCACCGATATAAGGACCATCGATCAGGGTATGACCCGGACGTCCATCTTTGCCATCAACACCCGCATAGCGATAGCCCACTTTTAAAACCAGTGGATCCACAGGTGACCAGCTGACACCGCCATTGGCCTCAACGAAATTCTTAACGCTGTTGGTCAGCTGTTCCGGGGCGGAATAACCTTCTCCATACAACGCAAAATTAGCGGGCAGATTGATTTTCACACCGCCGCCAACAGGAAACGCAACGCCGTTATCTCCTTTTTTGCCGCCGATGTAAGCGGCTTTAACGCCAGCCGTCAGCATCACAGGTCCAATTTCAAGGTTATAACCGGTACCCGCCTGACCAATCTGAACACCATCCGCCGTATTTTTGATCCACTGACCATCAACATAAAGCCCGCCGGATGAACGGCCGATTTCTGCGTCCAGCACCGAGGTGTTTTTACTTTGTTCGGCATTCAGGCCAATGGCCATGGCAGAGGAGGATGCACACAATAATAAGCCAAAGCCAATTACAGAAATTTTCATTGCTCAGTTTTCCCACAGAATCAGATTTTCAGGATAATGATTAAGATTGCTATTAAAGCAGGTTTACTTTTGCACAATCTCTTTAACATCGTGCTGTTGTAACTGATGCATGTTTCCATCCGTGTCTTTATAAGAGATCATGCCTGTTTCTTTATCTTTTGCGGGTTTGCCATGAGTCGTAATCATGTGCCCATCGTTGGTGGAGATCACATAATTGCTTGAGCAGGCGGAAAGGGACATAACAGAAGTTATCATCGCAATAGCAAAAGCGAATTTCTTGCCAGAATTAAAAGATGTCATTTTACTTTCCTGTCGTTTCTTTTTAAGAAGATGCGGCATTATTCGCTGTGATTGTTAAACGACATGCTAACAATCCGGCTGTTTGCCTCTTTATCAGGATGATAATGATCTGGATCAATATCATGGGTTGCTCAGGAGTATGCAACCATGGCGGGTATTGATTGTTTTGCGACCAGTACTTGCGGAAGCGAAGGCAGAAGGTTGTACTGAGAGAATCAGGAAGAAAACCAGCAAGGTAGAGGAAAAGAAACTTAAGCTCGAATCCGCAAAAATGAATCTGAAAGAAGGACAGGCTGATGCTCAAAGACTGAATTAAACTGATTTACTCGTAGGCTCACGCTGGCGAATCTCCGAACATCGGTAAATTCCGCATGTTCCTTTATCTCTTGTCAGTTTGGGTGGGCATCAGGCTATCACCACTCTCCTCTTCTTTTTATGCATTTTCAGACAGTATCAGGCAACATTCTTACCCTTTTAATGCCAGAAAGGGCTGCATTCCGAATGGGAGCCGTTGTCGATACACTGCATACTCAGCGTTACTGGGTTCTGTTAATATCATAGGGAACCAGGCATAAAAAAAACCACTCAGTTGAGTGGTTGTAAAAAGAAAAAAATAGTTAATGAGCAAAACTGCGATACATAATGTTTTAATACTGGGATATATCTATGCCAGGAAATAATATCCGTTAACAGACATGTTAGCTATGGGATTTATATGAAATGATGCAAAGTGAAAGCGTAACAATGACCATAATACACTGAATGTTAAAAATTCACCACTCACGTAACTGTTTATCGATTAATTTATTTTTTTAACAACATGGATTAAACTTTGATTGTTTTTCTGATGCGGATTTATCGTGCGCATCATGCTCATTACATTTTTAAAACACATGGAGGTAATCACTTTTCTTAAGATCCCGTTAAGATCTGCATCGTAAATTAGCCCGACAATTTTAACGGAGATAAATATGAAAAAGTTTCTTTTAGCAGCATTGTTTGCCGGTATGAGTTTTGGAGTTGCTGCACAGGAAGGTTTTGTTAATCCAGCAGGGCAGGGGTATTCTCAGGGCGGATTTAAAGGTCCGACACCCGGCGTCTCTTCTGTCGCTCAGGTTAAGACGCTGCGTGATGACGCATGGGTCGTTCTGGAAGGTAACATCATCAGACAAGTGGGGCATGAACTTTATGAGTTCAAAGATGCTACCGGAACGATTAATGTCGATATTGATGACAAGCGCTGGATGGGACAATCGTTATCACCGAGTGATAAAGTCCGTCTTGAAGGTGAAGTTGATAAAGACTGGAACAGTGTTGAGATTGATGTAAAAACGGTTCGGGTTCTTAAGTAATCCTTATTCGCTCATCACCTGGCGGTGGCCTGAAAATCAGGGCACTGCCATTGTGAAAATGATCCTTCCAGGACGCCTTTCTTTCATTACAGCGGCCGCAATTTAGTTACAACACCCTATTTGAGCAGATTACGTTACCGGCGCTATCCTGCCAGATTGGTTTTTTTGATTAAACCTGAACGGAGCCGTTCTGTGAATCCGAGTGCTCATTGACTAGCCGCCCCGCACGGCCCGAAGGGCCGTAGTAGTTATTTACGGCATATTGAATGATGTAACTAAATGGATGCTCTCTGCTAGAGTGCGGGAATGATTCAACATTCTCCACATCCGCCTTTAACTGTTGAACCCGCGCCTGGAAGACCCCCCATTTAATGCGCTGTTGACCTGCCGTTGACCCTGACGGCAGTTTTCTTCTGCCTGCCCGATGCCAGATCAAAAACCGAAACGAGTATCATTTATAGAATGAGTGCTTCTTACTTTTAGGCAGGGCGTGATATGGCAATTAATATGGGCAGTACCTACCGAATCCTAGGCTATCAGCCATCGGTAAATCCCGCCTGGCGCCAGAAATTACTGACAATGGGCATGCTTCCCGGCGCAGTTATTGAGGTCATTCGCGTGGCGCCAATGGGCGACCCAGTGCAGATCTCTACCCGCCGTGTCAGCCTGGCGGTGCGGCAGCGTGACCTGGACGACATCATCCTGGAGGAAATCGTCTGATGAAGAAGATAACCATCGGGCTGATTGGTAACCCCAACACTGGCAAAACCACGCTGTTTAATCAGCTCACCGGTGCCCGACAGCGGGTCGGGAACTGGGCTGGCGTCACGGTTGAGCGCAAAGAAGGTCAATTTTTTACCGCGCAGTCAGATGTCAGGCTTATCGATCTGCCAGGCACCCGATCGCTGACAACACTATCTGCTGAAAGTTCGATAGATGAGAGCATCGCCTGCCAGTATCTCTATCAGGATCATGCCGATGTGGTGATTAATGTCGTCGATGCCTCCAGTCTGGAAAGTAATCTGTTCCTGACCTTTCAGCTGCTGGAACTGGGCGTGCCCTGCATTGTCGCCCTGAACATGCAGGATATTGCCACCAGCCAGAACATCACTATAGATGTCGCAGCGCTGTCAGCTCATCTGGGATGTCCGGTCGTTTCACTGACCTCAACCAAAGGTGATGGCCTTGCCCAGCTCAAAGCGCTGATTGACCAGCCCCATATTTACCGCGCACCGGAACGGGTACGTTATCCGGCTGCGATTGAAACGGCCATTGAGCAGCTTTGCCAACAGATGCCCGCCGCCATAGCCCCACAAAAACGCTACTGGCTGGCCTTGCAACTGCTGGAAGGGGATATCAACAGTCAGAAACTTTGTCCGGCGCTGGTTCCGCATTTGTCCGAGATTATGCAGCAGGCCGGTGGAGAGACCGGCGTACAGATTGCCGATTATCGCTATCGCACCATCAATGCGCTTTGCGCGGCAGTGAGTAACATTCATCACGCAATGCCCGCAGGTCTGACCCGCAGGATCGATAAAATTGTGCTGAACCGCTGGCTGGGCATTCCGATATTCCTGGCAGTGATGTATGTGATGTTTGTTCTTTCAATTAACATTGGTGCCGCGCTACAGCCACTGTTCGACAGCAGTTCGGTGGCGATATTCATTCATGGTGCGCAATGGCTGGGCTATGTCTGCCACTTCCCTGACTGGCTGACGGTTTTCCTGGCGCAGGGTATCGGTGCCGGTATCAATACCGTGCTGCCGATCATTCCGCAGATTGGCCTGATGTTCCTGTTCCTCGCTTTCCTTGAAGACTCCGGCTACATGGCGCGCGCCGCTTTTGTGATGGATCGTCTGATGCAGTCACTGGGCCTGCCGGGAAAATCCTTTGTGCCGCTGATTGTCGGCTTTGGCTGTAATGTCCCGTCGGTCATGGGGACACGGACGCTGGATACACCGCGTGAGCGTCTGCTGACGGTGTTGATTGCGCCTTTTATGTCATGTGGCGCACGGCTGGCGATTTTTGCGGTTTTCGCTGCGGCATTCTTTAACACCCACAGTTCCAGCCTGGTTTTCTCCCTCTATCTGCTGGGAATTGTGGTGGCCATCGCGACCGGGCTGGTGCTTAAGCATACCCTGCTGGGCGGAGAAGCCTCGCCGTTTATCATGGAGTTGCCGGTCTATCACCGGCCTCACCTCAAAAGCCTGCTGTTGCAGACCTGGCAACGGCTGAAAATGTTTGTGGTGCGAGCCGGACAGGTGATTATCCTGGTGAGCATGCTGATTGGCGTACTGAGCAGTTTTGCCTTTAATGGCCAGATGGTTAATGACATTAACCACTCTGCGCTGGCGGCGACCAGCAAAGCGATCACCCCCGTGCTGTTGCCGATTGGGGTCACTCAGGATAACTGGCAGGCAACAGTGGGGCTGGTGAGCGGCATCATGGCGAAAGAGGTCGTGGTCGGCACGCTCAACAGCCTTTACACCACAGAGGCAATCCAGAGCAGTCCATTTGATCCGCAGGCTTTTGACCTGCCTGGTGAGCTTAAAGAGGCGCTGACAGAGACCTGGGCGGGGTTAACGGCTGCCTTCAGAATTGATGCGCTGGCCCATCCCATCGATGCCAGTAAAGGCGATGGTGAGATGGCGACTGGTTCGATGGGCGTGATGTCTGCCAAATTTGGCAGTGGTTTTGCCGCTTACAGTTACTTAATTTTTGTCCTGCTCTATGTTCCCTGCGTCTCGGTCATGGGGGCTATTGCGCGGGAAGCCGGTAAAAAATGGATGATGTTCTCATTCTTCTGGGGACTCAACATCGCCTACACCACGGCCACGCTGTTTTACCAGACCGTCACTTTTGCCGACCATCCTGCATTCAGTGCGACCTGCCTGATAAGCGTGCTGGTGCTGAACGGAATCATCCTGCTGGCATTGCGAAAAGCGGGAAGCCGGGTGCAGTCAATACCGGTCATGCTCAGGGAGGAAAAGGGGAGTTGCAGCGGCTGCCACGGCGGCTGTGATAAGCAGAAAGGCTTTGCCCGGTAAAAATAAGTACTGATGGCATTCACTCTTTCCGCTGCCGGCGATTCCTGGCCGCAGCGGACAGGTGAGGATTGTCCTGTTGATTATTCTTACGATTTGAAGCCAGAATAGTGGGATGATTAGCGTATGAGCAGTGACAAAGGCAACATGACAATTAACCCGGCCAGAAGCATTATCCTGCCCGCTGAAGGCAGATGTTTACCAAAGCAACTCTGACCATGCACTGCAGCATGCCCTTATTATGGATAGCGGCTCCTGTTTTGCAGACAGATTCGCAGCATGCGGTATGGCAGTAAGAATAAATCAACTAAATCAGCCGGATGAGCGCTGTTGATCCCCGCTTCAGCGTTCATCCGTACCGGCTTACACACAGGCTGTCCACTTTTTCTGTGGATAACTTCAGCCTGAAAAAGGACTTTATTCTCTTTTCAGGAGCCATCAGCCAGGATAATCAGGGTCACCATATTGCTCCATAAACTCCACCATGGCACCTTTGTGTGCATCCACATGGCGAATATAGCGCATCAGTGTTTCTGGTTTTTTCCACGTGCCTTCCTGCATGATCCTGGCAATCGGATAACCTTTATCTGCCATATCCTGCGCAGCTCCTACCCTGGCGCTGTGGCCACTCCAGCCGGTGTAGCGATTTTTGTTGGCCTTTACTGCGCCCTCTTTTCCGGCAGTGCGCCATGCCCGGCTAAAAATCTGTTCCAGTGCCCTTGTGCTCATCGGCTTTTCGGCAATCAGTGGCCGGCCAGACCGATGTACTGCAGTAAACAGCCAGGCATCGGGCTGGCTGGATAGCCCGGACGCTTCAATCCACTCTTCCAGTCGCTGAGTTGAACGGGCGCTGAGCGCCTTAATCAATCCGCCGGTCTGCACAATAGTTTTTGTCCATGCCACATCCAGAATGATGCGACCATCACCGGCACGCATCACATCCCGCACCCGCAAACGCGACAGTTCACTGATACGCAGTAGCGTTGCATAAGCCACATGTAAAAAAGCCAGATCGCGAAGCGCCTGAAGGTTATCAGAACCTGACCATTCTTCATCCAGCGCCAGTAGATCACTCAGCCTGAAGGGCACGGCCTGGCCTGCCCGCTCTCCGTTGATCACCGCCACACGATTTATCTTCTTCATCGTACGGAAAACCAGCGGAGAGACATTGGGCACCGGCAGCCCGGCGTTACGGTGTAACATCGAAATTAACGCCGCGTGTGAAGTGACGGTTGAGGAGGCCCGGCCGCTTTCAGCCAGAAAAGAGAGATAGTCACGCAAATCGTCTGCGCTCATCGGCAGGAAGCTGCGCTGGTTATCTTCCGACCAGCGATTGCAGATTCGCATTACGCTAAGCAGCTGTCGCCAGGTGTTAGGTGAGAAAGCCTCTTTATCCTGAACGAACTGCCGGAGCCGCTCGGTGATATCGCTATTCCGGTCAACCGTCAGAGGGGTTAACGGCACTAACTCACTCATATTTGCTCACTTATCAACCAAAGACGCCGATGATCGCGCTACGTTAATTCTGAGAACTAAGCAGGGGGATAACCGGTCAGAATTTACGTAGCGTTGTCATTTTCAAGGAGAACTTTACTGCTATCCATCTTAACCTAGCACCATCCCTATGTCATGACTTCGTATAAGAACAATTATACGAAGTCAGTATGGCGTAACTGATCCCGTCTGGCTTTTAACGGATTGACGCTCATCGCAGTCAGTCAGGGAAGGTACAGGTCACACGCTTTATCGATAGCTGAACGTAACTCACTGCGAGTTGTTCAAGTGAAACCACGATGCAAAAAAATGTCTCAAACTAAGTCGCGTTTAAACCAGGGTATGAACGGTTTAATCATTATTTAAATAAATCAGCGCATCACGATGCTTTATTTTTCCAGCGCAATAATGAACAGGACCATCAAAATAGAGATGTTGAAAAATGGCAGACGACGTTAATTAGTTAGTCAGTTAAATTAATAAATCATAAAAAGATTCCATATAACACTGCTCAAAGGCAATACCCTTTGAAAGTTTTTATAGAGTACATAAATTAAACACTACTTCCCGATATTACGTTCATAGCTCTGAACAGGCGACATGGCATTTACGCTACCAAAAGAGATCCAGGCATTAACCCTCAGAACAAAAAACTAAATACCAGCTTATCGCCGATTTAAATACCAGGCAACACTTCTTTTCATCTATCTTGTTCCCCTGCATATCAAAAGCGTCGATAAGTATATGCATCAGCTTTTTAATCGAATAAAGCGGCTAATGTATTTATCGCAGCAGTATTATTCTGGCTGATCAGCCGGATTAAGACGTATTAACGAGTTATACACATTTTATGGCGGCGTCTGGAAGAACGCACAGAACGCTGGCTTCACCCAGGGTAAACATGAGGATATTTTCATGAAAAAAACGTTATTATCGCTGTGCCTTTTAGGTCTTTCCTTCGCCCCAGTTGTTACGCAGGCACAACAGTCCGTGACCTGTGTCAGAGCCTCAGAGCAGGATGTGGCCAACCTGTTTGACGCCTGGAATGACTCTCTGGCAACCGGTGATGCAACAAAAGTCTCTGAATTATATGTCAGCGATGCCGTTTTGCTGCCGACCATTTCAAATCAGGTACGTCTGACCGATCAGGAACGTATCGATTATTTTAAAGATTTCCTGAAAAAAGGGCCGAGCGGTAAAATTGATTCCCGGACTATCAGAATTGGTTGTAATAAAGCGATTGATACCGGCGTTTATACATTTACTTTTAAAGATAACACGCACGTCACAGCACGTTACACCTTCACTTATGTCTGGGATGGTAAGGGCTGGAAAATCTCAACCCATCACTCTTCAGCTATGCCAGAGCCTGTAAGCAAGCCTTAACAGACGCGCTGATGAAAAAATAGCCAGCGTCATGATGTGATGCTGGCTCTTTTCCCTTTACGCAAAAATAAACGTTCGGGCTTGAAGATAATAACGCCTGGCTCATACTTAATAAATGGCAATTAATATCCTTCGCATTTAGCGTGTCTGTTTCCTGTATCACGGACAGTATAAGTGCTATTAAATGGCCAGCGTCAGTTTCTCATCCGAATAAAATGAAATCTGTCGGTTTGGTGTTTCCATTTCAGGCTGATCAATTCCCAAACGCAAATATCTGCCCATGAAATAGCGGTTTTACACTCCATTTCCATTGCCTATCTGCCAGATGAAGGTCGGATCGGTGCCGTTCACCTCCCAGTCACCCACGTTACGTAGCTTGTAGATCACCGGATTGTGCGACGACACCGTTCGTGCATTACGCCAGTGGCGGTCGAGTGCCTTGCTGACTCGGGTATCAGATGCACCCAGCGCATTGAAGAATTCTGTTGCCGCACGCGTCACCAGCTCAACGGCCACCGCCTGTGCCTGAGCGGACTCTACTTCGGCCAGCACGTTTGCCGCATGAAGCTGTG
Source organism: Pantoea sp. BJFS-204 (assembly GCF_049310725.1). Lineage (NCBI taxonomy): Bacteria > Pseudomonadati > Pseudomonadota > Gammaproteobacteria > Enterobacterales > Erwiniaceae > Pantoea > Pantoea sp. BJFS-204. Next base: position 130,350 of record NZ_JBMOWE010000004.1, read on the forward strand.
CCTCATCTGCGCCACTAAGTTGCAGCTCAAATGCCCGCTGCAACGAGTGGGTCGCCCGGTCGACGGCGGCTTCGGCTGCCCATGCCCAGCTGCTTATCTGACCGACCACCTGCAACACCTGCACATCCTGCTTCACCTGCGAAGCATTACCATGACTGTAAATGCGTTTACGCTGCGCCACACCCCGAGCAGCATCGCGCACCACCGCCCGCCCGATGCCCGCCAGCGTGGCCAGTAAGACATGCTGATAGAATGCCGTCTGATAGCGGAAACGCTCACTGAAATCATAGACATGGGGCAGTTCAACCCGGGCCTGATGAAAGCGCGTCGTACCACTGCCGGTCAGTCGCTGCCCGAAGCCATCCCAGTCATCATCGCGCTCCACCTCATTCTGGTGGGTGTTCACCAGGGCAATCACGTCACGACCGTTATCTGCGCGCTGAGCATAGACATCAATCCAGTCTGCATAGAGCGTGCCGGTGCTGTAGAACTTCTCACCGCTGATCCGCCATCCCCCCTCATCGGGAGAAACCTGAGTGTTGACCTCACCCAGCTTAACCGCGCCGATCTCGCTCCAGCCGCTGCCCACCAGCTCACCGTCCACAAAGCGGCGGAACCAGCGACGCCGATCCTCACTGGCTGGCTGGTTCAGGCGATCCTCAATAAATGCGAAGTGCGCACGCAGCGCCTGTGGCAGGTTGGAATCTGCCTCAGCCAGTTCGGTCAGCAGAGCAAATAACTGCGGCAGCGAAACCCCAAAGCCGCCTTCTTCTTTAGGGATACGCAGGGTGCCAAAGCGCGCCGCTTTCAGCCAGCGAATCGGTTCATGCAACAGTGTGCGTTCGGTTTCACGGGCACTTGCCCCCTCAGCGATGCGGGCGAACAGCGGCCTGAAATGCTGAACCAGTTCGTCAAATTCGGTACGATTTAATTCAGACATGATCCTCTCCTGAGTCGGGTTGTTCATCGATGTCCTGTCGGGTCGGTTCAAAACGAATGATTAACAGGAAAATAATCGGGATAAGTGCGGCCAGTGAGACAATCCAGAACATATTGGTGCCGTAACGCGCCTGCAAAATTGGCAGAATAAACAGCGCCAGCGCGCTGCCCACACCGGAGAGCGAACGACTAAAGCCGACACCGGTGGCGCGTATGTGGGTCGGGTAGGAGAGCGCCGGATAGATCATCAACTGCGCGCCGGGTCCGAATCCCTCTGCAAAGAGCCATAAACCCAGCATCAGCACCGCAAACACCACGCCAGCTGTCGCCTGCGGATGACCGATCAATGCCAGCGAAATCAGTGCGATAAACTGCAGCGCAAATCCGGCGATCGCGACATGCCGTGAGGGAAATTTCCACGCCAGTCGCATCCCCAACAGCCCGCCGGTAAAGGCGAACAATGCATTCAGTCCCAGCGAGGCAGAGATAGTTTCAAATACGCCCGCGCCGAGAAATTGCGCCAGGATAGAGGGCAGGAAGAAAGCGATGGCGGTGTATTCAAATGAAATACAGACGTTCATCACCGCACTGACGACCGTGCGCTCCAGATAAGGCTTCTGAAACAGTACGCGGAAACGCACTTTCGGCTTCGCTTTCACCGCATCGGTTTTAGCGGGCGGCTCCTCATGCGCAACAATGCCGTAAGAGTCACGCAGAATACGCACCGCACCGCTCAGGTCGCCCTGATTCGCCGCCCACAGCGGTGACTCATTCATAAACTTACTGCGCACCGCAATAATCAGTAGCGCCGGTACGGCGCCAAACAGCAGCGAGGCGCGCCACAGCCAGTCGATATGTTCGGCGGGCAGCAGGAAATAGAGTGCAAAAATAATAAAGAAGCAGGCAGACGAAGCGGCATACCACATCGGGCACCAGGCTGCGAGGCGCGATGCTTTATTGCCCTTGCCGGAGAACTTAGAGAATTCTGCCAGATAGGCCATGGCAACCGGCAGATCGATCCCGACGCCGATGCCCATCAGAAAACGGGCACCAATCAACACCCAGACGTTGGGGGCCAGACCTGCCGCAATGGCGGAGACGACAAAAAACAGCATGTCCGCCATAAACACTGAGTAACGGCCATATTTATCGGTCAGCCAGCCGCCGACCAGATTACCCACAATGGTGCCGATCATGATTGACGACGTCACCAGGCCCGTGAGTACCGGGGTTAAACCAAACTCCTTCACCACATCATCAATGCCGTAGGAGAGGGTAGTGAGATCGTAGGCATCAAGAAACACGCCGCCCAGCGCCAGGAAAACAATCCAGCGCGCATAGCTGTTTTTTTCGGTGTTACTGTTAATCAGCCGGGCCACATCACTCACCGATCGAACCGGTTGAGAGTGAGGCGGTGGCGCAGTTAAGGTGTTGTCAATTTCTAATGTACTCATCGTATCCTCGTTATTATATTCAGCAGGTAGCGAGGGTTTTATATGAATTACTTGCATAGTTAACAACCAACAAAATCAGATAACTATTATAATTAATTCAATAAGATAGGATTATATCTCACCCACACCAGACCCCGCATGAAATATAAAATTCATCCGGTAGCGTTCAGCGAAATGTTGTTTTTTATACTGCTGAAACGGGTGAAGTTTCAGCAGTATATGGCAGACCTGTTTAGCAACGGTTAACAGCAATGACCGGTCCGGTAATGCCTGTCATCAACCGGCGACAAGACGTACTCTTATCTCTTTGCACTTTGCTATGCGCCGGTTATTCATGCCGGACAGCCAGCCGTCTCTGTTATGAAACTTCCACCCTTGCTGCTCGCTGTTCCACATCCGCACTCCGGCGATAACCGGCACCCGGATGCGGCAACGCCAGCCGTGGCCCCTGGCCAAATAACTTTTCACGCAGCGTACCGGGCTGATACTCCTGCTTGTAGACGCCACGCTTTTGCAGTTCCGGCACCAGCAGTTCCACCACGTCAGTAAAGGTTTCGTGCGTCACGGCGTAGGCGAGGTTAAAACCATCGACATCTGTCTCTTCGACCCAGCTTTGCAGCTCATCGGCCACCGTTTCGGCGCTGCCCACCAGCAGCGGGCCAAATCCGCCGATGCCCACCCAGTCTGCCAGTCCCTGCACCGTCCACTGGCGGTTGGGATCGGCAGTGGAGAATGTCTCAACCGCCGACTGAATCGCATTGGTGTGCAGATGTTTCAGTACCTGATCCGGCTGATACTGCCCGAAATCAATGCCGGTCCAGCCTGAGATCAGCGCCAGCGCGCCTTCGTAACTGACATAGCGCTTGTACTCCTGCCATTTGGCCTGCGCCGCCAGGTCGGTTTCGCCAACAATGACTGTCTGCAGGTTGAAGATCAGTATGGAGCGGGGATCGCGTCCCGCTTCAGCGGCTCTCCGGCGAATATCCGTCACGGTTTTCTTCAGCAGAACTTTCGAAGGTGCCGCCACGAACACGCATTCGGCATGCTCCGCCGCAAACGCTTTACCGCGGCTGGAGGCGCCCGCCTGATATAGTACCGGCGTGCGCTGCGGCGAAGGTTCACACAGATGGATGCCGGGCACCTGGAAGAATTTACCCTGATGATTTATCGGATGGATTTTATTCGGGTCGCTGAAAATATGACGTTCACGATCGCGCAGGACCGCGCCATCTTCCCAGCTTCCCTCCAGCAGCTTATAGATAACCTGCAGATATTCATCGGCATAGTCGTAGCGCGCATCGTGATCGGTCTGGGCCTGATGTCCAATATTACGCGCACCGCTTTCCAGATAGGAGGTTACAATATTCCAGCCAATGCGGCCTTTGGTCAGATGATCCAGCGTCGAGATCCGCCGCGCAAACGGGTAGGGGTGTTCAAACGACAGTGAGGCGGTCAGGCCAAAGCCCAGATGTTCCGTCACCAGCGCCATCGGCGTGATTAACGCCAGCGGATCGTTTACCGGCACCTGCGTGGCGTGCCGAATCGCGGCCTGGTTATTGCCATTGAGCACGTCGTAGACCCCAAGCACATCAGCAATAAACAGTCCATCAAACCTGCCGCGCTCCAGCAGGCGTGCTAAGTCGGTCCAGTACTCCAGATCTTTGTACTGCCAGGAGCGATCCCGGGGATGCGCCCATAAGCCGGGCGATTGATGACCGACACAGTTCATATCGAAAGCATTCAGGCGAATTTCACGTTGCGATGACATAGCGACTCCTGGGCGGATGCGGCAATCGCTTGCCGTCCACCTTTTAGTGATTGTTCCGGAAGGGTGATTCAGTAGATGAGTGAGCCGGGACATCGCTCGCTGAGGGGCAGCGGCGTAGTGGAGAGTAGCTGCCGTGCTACGGACTCAGCATGTTCTGCAACCTGCGGTAATCCCATGAGTTCGCCAAAGCGACCACGCGCGGCAGGCCCGGCTACATAGAGATGAGGATTGGCATCACCCTGCGCATTCAGCGTCTGTGACAGCGCGTTAACCTGGATGCCCAGCGCCAGCGGGTCGGGCTGAATCACGCCGTCGCCGTGGAGCTGGCGCAGCAGCGCGTTACTTTTAAGCAGTGCGTTGTGCGCTGGCCCGGTGGTGACAATCACTTTTTCCACCACCCGGATTTCTGATTGCGCTCCACGCCGGCGCAGCGTCAGCTGAAGATTGTTTCCCACCGCTTCCGCGCCCATCAGACGCGCCGCCAGCAGTGACAACTGACCGCTCGCCTGCTGCTGGTTGAGTATCTGGCTTACCTGCGGGGCAATCCGGTAGCGGTGAACATCCCACCAGGGGCGTAGATGGTGCAGAAAACGCTGCTGCTCATGCAGTGAAAGGCTCTGCCAGATACGCTGGCCGTTACGGCGGATATCATCCAGCACCAGCTGCCAGGGGAGATTTAACGCGGCTGCCTGTTTTACCTCCTGACGCACCCGATGTAACCAGCCACGTGCGCTGGCGGGCTGTGGCTGACTGTAATCCAGGGTGTAGCTCTCATCGCTGCCGCTCAGGTTGGCTCGCGGCAGCTGTCCACGGCGTGAGAAGGCGGTAATCTCTCCGCGATGCTGCTGGCGATGCAGCGATGCCACCACATCGGACATGGTCAGGCCTGAACCTATAATCGCTACCCGATCGTCAGGTGCGACCTGTGCCAGCGCGCCATTCTGCCAGGGATTGGCAATCAACCCCGGATGCCCCTGTAAGGGCTTCAGCAGCGCAGGCAGGTCCGGCGGTGGATGGCTGATGGCCAGCACCACCTGATCGGCCCGGATCTTCTGCCCTGAGGCTGTTGTGACTACGCCATCCTGCAGCGCAACCGCGCTGTCACGCAGATGACTAAGTTTTACCGGCGAATGCTGCTGCTGATGCACAAACTGCGTATTGACCCAGCGACCAAACTCACCGCGTTGCGGGTAGACATTGCCGTCACGCCACAACGCGTCCGGGTCGGCCTGAAAGGCGGGCGATGCGCGATAGTCGCGGTCAAATATGCCCTCCTCATCCCCTGCAAGCTGCATTCTGGCGGCTGGCACATTGATGCGGTGGGCCGGATCGGTGGTGCCGTATGCCACACCCTGAGCAAGCTGCGCTCGTGGTTCAATCACCGTCACGTGCCACCCTGCCTGGCCAGCCCGGGCCAGATGGATCGCCAGCGCGGTGCCGGTAAAACCACCGCCGATAATGACTATCTGCTGCTGTGACATAAGCGAACCTTCTCTTCTGTTAACTGGCGCTGGCCTGTTTATCAGGACGACGGTCGCCGCCAATGGTTTCACCAAAAGGACCGGTGTTCACGCTGCGCTGTCTCTTTTCGGCGTTGGCAGCCAGCGGTAACAGCGGCATCACCAGTTCAGCGAAGCGGTGCGCCTCTTCAAGGTGCGGATAGCCGGAGAAAATAAAGTTCTCGATCCCCAGCGCCTGATACTCCCGGATGCGATCGGCTACCTGCTGCGGACTCCCCACCAGCGCAGTACCCGCACCGCCGCGCACCAGGCCGACGCCTGCCCAGAGATTGGGACCAATGCGCAGGCTGTCTCGCGAGCCCTGATGCAGCGCGCTCATCCGCGCCTGTCCGGCTGAGTCCATGCGGGCAAAGATCTTCTGTGCGGCGGCAATGGTCTCTTCATCCAGATGAGAAATCAGCCGCTCGGCCGCCGCCCAGGCTTCCTCTTCGGTTTCACGGACAATGACATGCAACCGGATGCCGTAGGAGAGGCTACGGCCACTCTCCTGCGCCCGCTGACGAACCACCGCCAGTTTTTCCGCTACCTGTTCAACCGGCTCACCCCACGTCAGATAAGTGTCGATCTGATTCGCCGCAACGTCGATAGCGGCATCAGACGAGCCACCAAAATAGAGCGGTGGGCCATTTTCCTGCACCGGCGGAAAGAGGATCTCAGCGCCTTCCACGCGGATGTGATCACCCGAAAAATCGACCTTCTCGCCTTTCAGCAGGCGGGAGTAGACCTCAAGAAACTCTCTGGTCACCTGATAGCGCTCTTCATGACTCAGAAAGATGCCGTCACCTTTGTTCTCAACCGGATCGCCGCCCGTGACCACGTTAATCAATAACCGTCCGCCAGAAAGCCGATCCAGCGTAGCCGCCATACGCGCCGCCAGGCTTGGCGGTTGCAGGCCAGGACGTACGGCTACTAAATAGCGCAGCTTTTTGGTGATCGGTGCCAGTGCAGAGGCGACCAGCCAGGAATCCTCGCAGCTCTTACCGGTCGGGATTAATACACCGTAGTAGCCCAGATTATCTGCCGCCAGCGCAACCTGCTGTAAATAGGGTAAATCGACTGCTCTGCCGCCTTCGGTGGTGCCAAGATAGCGCCCATCGCCATGGGTGGGCAGAAACCAGAAGAGGTTGAGGTTTTCCTGTGTCGCATGACTCATTAGCAGATTCCTTTATAACGATATTTGAATTTAATACATAGGCATAAATTCTTTAGTTATATAGCTTTTAGCAGGATGCGTGCCAGTCTGCTACTTAATATTTATCTCATTAATTCAACGATATATTCATAATTTCGCTTGATGCATATTGCTGCATTTGCGACAGGTAAAGTTACAGCCTGCTGCATTGGCAACAATCCGGTCCGGTTAGCCTCTCGTTTCCGCGTTAGCCACGCGGTATGGTCATGGCTTTCCAGTTAACCCGGTAAATGAGATGCAAATTACTAGCCCTGAGTTGATTGACCCCGCATCGCGCGCCTTTAAAAGCGTGCTGGATCAGCTTGCGCCTACCGACGCGACGGTGCTGATCATTGGTGAAACCGGCACCGGCAAAGAGGTGATGGCGCGCTATCTGCATCATCACAGCGCCCGCAGCAGACAGCCATTTCTGGCGGTCAACTGCGGTGCCCTCACTGAGAGTCTGGCGGAGTCGGAGCTCTTTGGTCATGAGAAAGGGGCATTTACCGGCGCACAGGATCGGCATCGCGGCTGGTTTGAGGCGGCAGAGGGCGGGACGCTGCTGCTGGATGAAGTCGGTGAACTGAGTGCGTCGCTGCAGGTGAAGCTGCTGCGCGTGCTGCAGGAGCGCGAGATTACCCGTGTGGGTTCCTCCCGGGCTGTAAAGGTCAATGTGCGGGTCATTGCGGCCACCAACCGCGACCTGGCGGTGGCGATTCGTGAACGGCGGTTCCGGGAAGATCTCTACTACCGGCTGAATGTGGCCAGCGTCACTCTGCCGCCGCTGCGCCAGCGATGCGAAGATATCCCGGTCCTGGCTACTCACTTCCTGCAGCTCTATGCGCGCCGTCTGGGCCGACCTCAGTTACGTCTCAGTGAAGATGCTGTCGCCACGCTGATGGACTACAGCTGGCCGGGCAACATCCGCGAGCTGGAGAACACCCTGCATAATGCCGTCCTGCTCAGCAAAACCTCGCTGGTCACACCGCAGCAGCTCCGGCTGAATAATCTGACGGGGAGCGAGCTGCCACCGGGAGAGGAGGCGCTGGATCAGTTTTTACGGCAGCAGATGCAGCAGAGCGAAACACCGCTCTATCCCCGGGTGATTGAGGCGCTGATAAAGAATGCGCTGGAACTCACTCAGGGCAATCAACTGCAGGCCGCCGCGCTGCTTGGCATCAGTCGTCATACGCTGCGCACCCAACTGGGCCATCTGGGGGTGATTAAACCGCGCCGCACTTCACTGAGTCAGCGCGACACTTCTCTGAATCAGCAGCCCGAACGGGAGCGGGAACTGCGCATCGGTTATCAGAAATTTGGCAACCTCGGCATCCTGAAAGCGCGCCAGTCACTTGAACAGCAGCTGGCCGATCGGGGCGTCAGCGTGCTGTGGAGTGAGTTTCCTGCGGGTCCGCAGCTTCTGCATGCGCTGAGCCAACAGGAGATCGATTTCGGCACGACCGGTGAAGTTCCCCCCTTGTTTGCGCAGGCCAGCAACAGCCCGATGGTTTATGTTGCCTGGGAACCCGCCGCGCCGCAGAGCGTGGCACTGCTGGTACCGAACAGCAGCCCGGTTCAGCAGATTGGCGATCTCAGAGGAAAACGCATCGCCGTGAATCGTGGTTCCAACGTTCACTATCTGCTGCTGCAGATTCTGGATGAAGCGGGTTTAGGGCTGGATGATGTGCGCATCGTCTATGCACCGCCCAAATATCCGCTGACGCCCAGCGATCTCAACGCAGTGGATGCCTGGATGATGTGGGATCCGCTGCTCAGCGATGCAGAGAACAGCGGACAGTTCAGGGTGATCGCTGATGGCACCGGCCGGGTCAATAATCATCAGTTTTACCTTGCCGAACGCGGGTTCGCCGCGCAGTCGGGCGATCTGCTGCAGGTTCTGCTCACCGCGCTGGAGCAGACTGGCCGCTACATCGATGCACACCGTGCTGAAGCCGCTGCGTTGCTCTCAACCGAACTCGGGATATCAGCGCCTTCACTGATGCATGCCTTAGCGCGGCGCAGCCACCAGACCCAGCGCATGAACTTAGCCATCATTCGGGAACAGCAGACCATCGCTGACCGCTTCTATGCACTGGGGCTATTGAGTCGCGCCATTCGGGTACGTGAGTCGGTCTGGCATCCATAGCGTTTTTTTCGCTAAGCATCGAACATTTGATCGCTAAGCGCTTCAACCTGCGTTTGTTATGTTGCGCTGACAACAACCAGACTCAGGAATGAGAGATGAAAAGAGTTTTGCTTAGCGCAATGATTATTGCCGCCCAGGCGGGATTAGCGTTCAACACCCAGGCTGCAGCAGAGAAGCCCGAAACAGTTAACATTGGTTTTCAGAAAGCCAATATCTTCGCCCTGCTGAAATATCGCGGCACGCTGGATCAGGAATTTAAGAAACAGGGGATTGCGGTTCACTGGATTGAGTTCCCGGCTGGGCCGCAGATGCTGGAAGGCCTTAACATCGGCAGTATCGATCTGGCCGCAACTGGCGACGCGCCACCGACTTTTGCTCAGGCCGCACAGGCCGATCTGGTTTATCTGGCACATTCTCCCGCCAACCCCAAAACTGAGGCGATTGTGGTGCCCGCCGACTCCCCCATTAAAAGCGTGGCGGATCTCAAAGGCAAACGCGTGGCGCTGAATAAAGGCTCTGACGTTAACTATCTGCTGGTCACTGCGCTGGAACAGGCGGGGCTGAGCTATAAAGACATTACACCGGTCTATCTGCCACCCGCGGATGCGCGTGCCGCTTTCCAGCGCGGTGCAGTGGATGCCTGGGTAATCTGGGATCCTTACTACGCAGAAGTTGAAACCAACGCCCACGCGCGGCTGATTAAAAATGCCGAAGGCCTGGTGCCACACTACACCTTCTATCTTGCCAGCCGTAAGTTTGCGGAAACCTGGCCGCAAATTGCCAGCCAGGTGGTGGATGAGCTTGGGTCGCTAAGTACCTGGGCCAATCAACATCAGGAAGAGGCGGCAAAAATCATGTCCACCTCAACCGGTCTGCCGCAGCCGATCTGGCAACGGGCGCTGGCAAGGATGCCGTTCGGGGCTGAGCGGATGACACCTGAAGTCTTCACGCAGCAGCAGGCTCTGGCCGATAAGTTTACCCAGATTGGTCTGTTACCAGTGAAGGTCGATATCCGCAGTGCAACCTGGTCGCTGGATAAGAAATAGGGGGAGGCGGGCGGCGGCTGATTAGGGGAACCTTCGCCTGACGGCTGATAACGTCATCGCCTGGAGTTAATCAAGTGCAGGCAGATTAGCGTGACGTGTTATCCGCGCATCAGCCTGGGCAGATAAGGTCCTGTCACCGACGTTCAGCTCATCCTCGCTGAAAACGGTTTAACGTCCTGATGGTGCTGTAAGAAAGATGCCCTTTACATTAGTAAAGGGCATCGATTAACCTGTATTAAGAACATATTTCCTGAGGCTCCGAAAAAAATCATCTATTTCAGTCTGTATTTCAGACAGATAGCTTCATTACTTCGCTATTTTTTCTTGTATACATCAGCGGTACCTTTAATTTTGTTATTCGTATTGGCTGAGGTCAGCACGAACACATCGCCGCCTTTTTTATCGGCCATTTCTGATAGCTCCGCTTTTGCATCTGAAGGGCTGGTCTCACCTGATGTTGAGATATCGCCTATCTTTTCATACTGATCCTTCACTTTCATAAAATCATTCTTTGACATCATTTCGGCAGCAAATGAGCCAAACGATAAAGAGCAAATAACCACACCAAAAATTAATTTTTTCATATACGTATCCTCGGAATGTTACAAAAGACGATTAGAATTCGTAACTACATTTAAAACATAGCATATTCAATGCAAACAGCTATTTCAAAAGCTTATTTACGATCCTGTTTTGTGATAACCGATCAGTAATTTAATTAACCACCCATCGTGTTTTCAGGGTAATTTCAAATCAGGGCTTATTACAAATTCAGGCCGCTCATAACTGTTCTGATTAACTTCTTCTGAAAGGGGGCAAACGGTTAATCGATGGAAAGTTAAGGATATATTTATCATCATCAGTGATCCAGGTAGAGGTAATGCACCCAGCTGGTCATTCTCAGCAAAATTTTACGCATGACCGAAACATGCGTGAAGTGGTCAGAATAGACCGCAACCTGAGCAAATATGCCGTCTGGCAATGCATCAACGTCCTGATTTGGGTTTAATTCAATTATGGCTAATACGCCGTCAGAACCTGAAGCAAGGCTCAGTGATTGCACCGTTCCCTGTGCCTGATAAGCTCCGCCTGGAACCACTGGCAAAACTCTGAGCAGTTTTCCTGAGAATACCTGTCCCGGAAGGGCATTAAAAACGACCTCTGCTTCATCTCCCGCCGTGAGGCGAAGCAGGGAATTTTGTCTGAACTGAGCAATGATTTGACGTTTTTGTACAGGAATGAATATCATGACCGGGCGCAGCGGCAGGGCGGCTGCGTAGCTTCCGGGACGGATTAAGACCTGAGTGACATAACCATCACTGGGTGCGCGAACAACCGTCTGATCCAGGTTATACCGGGCTTCTGCTAATTGCGCGCGCAGACTGGCTATCTGGGATTGTTCTCCTCCTGATACACTGTTCAACTGGCTTCTGAGCTGCTCCTGTTCCGCCAGAGAACCTTTTACCAGGGCATCCTGCGCCAGAAATACCTGTCTGGCATTATCAATATCACGTTCGGAGAATGGATTGACTTTTGCCTTACTGCCTTTGAGATAGCGTTGATAGTCCAGAAATAATCTATCCCGCTCAGCAGATACATGGGTTGTGTAGGCAACGGCTTCGCTTAATTGTCCTTTCATCGCTTCAATATTGTTAATAGCAGTGCTCAGGTCGGCTTGTAATCTTTCGACGCGGACCTTATAACGTGTCTGATCCAGGGTGAAGAGCATTTCTCCCTTTTTAATAAGCACTTCTTTTTTATCAGTAACTTCATTTACGACGCCGGTCACTTGTGGGGTAACAGGAATCGCGACAACCGCTTTTTGTGCCAGTGACGTATAGGGATGGTTATAATTCATTAGCAGAATTAGCGCGCTGACCAGAAAAACGCCACCGAGGGCCGCTGTTGGCACTGTCCATTTATTGACGGGTATGCGAAATATTTTAAAAACAGCCCAGGCTATCGCAACGTAGCTTAAAATAATGAGCAGATCCATATCATCGCTCCGGTCGCAGCGGTTTCGAATCAGCCTGTAAACGCTCCAGTTCTGCTACGCGCTGCTGCAGTTCCAGTAATGAAGTGTATTGACTCTGCATCCCCCAGCCGCGCTCAGGACGATAAAGAGTGGCCCAGATCCACAGGAAAGGCCATATGACATGCAGTGTAAACAAACTTACCCAACCTGCAACGTGAATGGCATCGGCATGAGGATGATTACGGGACTTTGCGATTAAATAGGGAATATCATGAAGAACGATAATTCCATAAAAAATAATTATGAAAACGAAGATCAGCATACCCAAAGCAAAATAGTTAAGGAACATAGGTGCCTCTGCTAAATTGGAATGCGAAGTGAAATTAGAACGTCTGCAAGAATGTTTCTATTCGTAAAAGAGTTAACCTGACACACCTTGTTGACAGACGCAATACCAGAAAGTCATGCAGCGCTCAGGGATTTGAGGCACTTCAGCGAGGACGTAGTTGGGCAATACTGTTCATTGGTGATGATTTTAGTGGATTTATTACACTTTAAACGCAGGATTATTCCTCTTTATTTTGAGTCGTTAACCTCCATGATATTGGTAACTGATTGATTTGATTTTATTAAAATAACATGACACGTTGATCACAGATTTGTATTTCTAAAGCTTTATTTAAAAAAATATCTTTATACTTATTAACTATCCTGTCCCGACGTTGTTGCGAATTATCCGATCCATTATTTACTGGAAAATAATAGATCTCCGTTTGATAGTAGATTTTATGATCCTGACTTATTGAAATTTAACGCTTAATGATGAGATTAACTATCATGGCCTCAGGAAAGACCAGCGAATACATAGCCCTGAGATTGAATCCTTCTTCAACAGAACGCCCTGAAAAGTTCAGGTTACTCTGTTCTTACACGAGTCCATACTTTGTCGGATAAGCCGGATAGTGCTCATGTAAACCCCAACAAAAGATGGTCTTCTGTCTGGATCATTCCCTTTGTCACGCTGCTCATCGGTGCCTTTTTATTGTATTACCATAAAAGCCAGCAGGGACCTCTGGTGATTCTGATGACCGAAAACGCACAGGGGATTAAGGCAGGTAAAACCGTAATAAAAAACCGCAACATTGATGTGGGTGTCGTTGAAAGTACCGAGCTTACTGACGATCTTAAGCACGTCGAGATCAAGGTTCGCATGCACACTGGTATGCAAAAACTATTGAACGGCAATAGCGCTTTTTGGGTGGTCAGGCCTGAAATTGGATTCGAGGGGATAACGGGCTTAAGTACCTTGTTCTCAGGCGCCTATATAGCTTTACAGCCAGGTTCTCCGGGGCCAGCGCCGGAACGCTATCGGCTGTCAGATGCGCCTCCCCAGGCCTCACCGAATGCAAAGGGGATCAGAATCACGCTTAATAGTCGTGAAGCGGGGCAACTCATGCCGGGCTACCCGGTTCTGTTTCGCGGCCTGCGTGTCGGGTCAGTCGAGAACAGCCGGTTTGATATGGAAAAAAGGATGATGCGTTATCAGGTTTTTATCGCTTCGCCCTTTGATCAGCTTGTCACCTCAAACGTTCGTTTCTGGAAGAATAGTGGGATTGCTGTGGATTTATCCTCATCCGGGATGCGCGTGGAGATGGGCTCCATCACCACATTATTAAGTGGCGGGGTCAGTTTTGACCTGCCTGAAGGCGTGGCCCTGGGCCAGCCGGTTAAGGGCGTAGCAACTTATACTCTTTATGACGATCTGCGAAGCATCGCGAATTCTCGTTATACCGAACACCTCGACTTCGTGATGTTCTTTTCCGATTCTGTTCGCGGACTTCAGGCAGGCGCGCCTGTCGAGTTTCGTGGAATACGCCTGGGGACGGTTGCTCAGGTTCCTTTTAACTCACCAGAGATAACCCAGAATTTTCGCAGCCATTATGAGGTTCCCGTACTGATTCACATTGAACCCCAGAGATTCATGAGCGGTATGAGGGAAGACTTTGACCTGGAGAAAAAGCTACAGCTGGGTAAAAAACAGGGGTTAAGAGGCTCCCTGAAAACAGGCAGTCTGCTTTCCGGTTCGCTGTTTATCGACTTAGACTATTATGCAAATGTTGCACCCGACAAAGGACCGGATATCGTCGCGGGTTACAAAGTCATCCCCACAACGCCTGGTGGTTTAAACCAGATACAGCAAAAGATTGTGGCTATAGTGGATAAGATGAACAGCCTTCCGCTTCGGCCACTGATTTCAGTTGCGACCGGTACGCTAAAACAAAGTCAGCGCACCATGACAGAAATACAAAAATCGCTCAGGCATATTGATGGATTTATCAGCAGCCCTGCAATGAAAACACTGTCTGAGGATATGCAGCAAAGCCTGCAACAGCTCAGCCGCAGCATAAAAGGTATTCAGCCTGGATCGCCCGTATATCAAAAATTGACGGGGGATATGCAGCGCCTGGACCTTGTGCTCAGAGAATTGCAGCCGCTTCTCAAGACCTTAGATAATAAAAGCAACGCGCTGATTATTCAGGATGCTGCAACTGACGATCCTGTTCCTGTCGGCGCGAAAAAGAGAAATGAAAAATAACCCCATCTTCCGGCATTTCAAATGGCTCATTCAGCCTTTGCAGTTCATCAAACATAGCCATTTGTATCTACCGAAAGAGACTGGTTATCAGGTCTTGAGGCTGCTACTATAAAGACCTTTTAAGCAGTCCTGGAGGCTCTATGCCAAACATTATTTTAAGCGATACCAGCGCCAGCGTAAGCGAACTGAAGAAAAACCCGATGGCCACGGTTAATGCAGGTGACGGTTATCCTGTCGCCATTCTTAACCGCAACCAGCCTGCATTCTATTGCGTCCCGGCTGAGCTTTATGAACAAATGCTTGATGCCCTTGACGATCAGGAACTGGTTAAGCTGGTCAGTGAACGCAGCGGCCAGCGTCTGCTTGATGTCGATTTGGATGCGCTTTTGTGAGTTATACCGTCAAATTCAGGGAAGAGGCTTTTAAAGAGTGGCAGAAGCTGGACAAATCTCTCCAGCAGCAGTTTGCCAAAAAACTGAAGAAATGTTGTGATAATCCCCATATTCCTTCTGCCAGACTACGTGGGATTAAAGACTGCTATAAAATCAAACTCAGAGCGTCCGGGTTTCGCCTGGTTTATCAGGTAATAGACGACCAGCTGGTGATTGCCGTTGTTGCTGTGGGTAAACGCGAGCGCAGCGATGTTTATCATCTTGCCAGTGAAAGGATGCGGTAGGGAGGGAGGGAGGGCTGTGTCCGATGAGTATTGACGTAATTCAAGCGATATTGAAAATCAGACATCTTATTTAACATAATTAGTATTATTCGCACTTCTGCAGATGGCCAATTTGGTAGTGTCACTTGATAGCAGAAATGGCAAGCTATCAGCTTCAGATGGGAAGGGATGAAGACGGTCAGGTGAAAGGGTATAGCCGGTGCATCAGCACCGGGTTTATCCTGCCCCGAAGGGGCTACCGTCATGGCAGTTCGCGCGATGCAAAAAGGCAGCTCAAGCTTCCTCTGGTTCGCTTATCTCAATACTGGTTATGTGCAGTCCGGCATGTGACATCATGCTGACCAGCTTATCAATTGAAAAGCAGTTGATCCGACCTCCTGCCAGCTCGGACACTCTGGGCTGTGAAACGCCCAGCGCAGCAGCAGCAGTGGCCTGATTCAGGCCATTACGTTTAATCCAGCTATTCAGGCGGCCTACTAACTCGGCGCGGAGTTTCATATTTTCCGCCTGCTCTGGCGTTTCGCTAAGAGCGTCCCACACATTATCAAAAGTCTGAATATTCATTTTTTACGCTCCTCAACCAATCGGCGATAACGATTTCGGGCAAGTTCTACGTCACTCTGGCTGGTCTTTTGTGTCTTTTTCTGGAAACAGTGCAGCACATACACGGCTTCTTCAAATTTGGCGACATACATGATCCGGAAAATGCCGTCATTACCCCGGATTCGGATTTCACGTGCTCCCTGACCTACCGTAGCAAAATGCTTCCAGTCGTCCGGCTCCAGTCCCTGCTGGATCAGGTCAAGCTGATACCCTGATGCGGTCCGGGCCTCTTCCGGGAAAGCCCGTAGATCCTCAAGACTGCTGTCAATAAAACTGATTTTCTTACGCATCATCACCTCATTATACGAAATTTCGTATATTGTGCAATTTCTGCATTACTCATGCACCCATACAAACCCGTAACCACTGCTTCCCTACCATGTAGTTTCCTGCTGTTTTGTCCATGGCCTACATTGCCCTGATAAAATCCAGCATCGCCTTGATCCGGCGCTGGCTTTGAGACATTCTTCAAAATCGTTGAGATAGTAAGCCGGTGTATAGCGCACCCGGTTAAACTCCAGCGTCAGCGTATTACCGGTGACAACCTCAGCTGCAATGCCCAGCAGGGAAAGCTGTATAAACGCCATATCCACCGTGACAGGATCAATATCAAATCAACTGACGGACATCTGAACTGATGGATTAAATCCGGCTTCAATCAGGCAATCTGCATAAGGTAGCATCGGTCATGTGGGTGTAATTAAGCAGGCGGAAGTAACGCACACCGATACGGGCATAAATGTCCGTTATCCCGCCGCAGTACATTTCTGCAAACATGAACGTTTCACAGTCCCCGTTCTCATTGCATGCCTGTTTCAGCGGATAGAGTCTCCCCAGCGCATCAGTAAGCGATGAAAGAGATGGGCAAGCCCGTATCAGAGTGCATGATGGTGGCTGCGCACGGCTGGGATGTGGGTGGAGCAAAACGTGCAGACATGAAAACTGCATTTATTACCCGCAAAGGACAGGCACTCTACCCGCTGGCACCTGCACCCGATCTAATCGTCAGTGATATTGGCGAGCTGACTGCAAAGATAAAACCGCTTTGCTGACCCGCCGTTTACCGCAAATACTTTAATGCCGCGAGAGTTACTCGCTGCCCGAAAAGGCTAATAAAAGGCGCAGTTGATGCGCAAACGCTAACGTCATTCTTAAATCAGGGCTTAACCACAATACACAGCAGGCCGATGACAATAATCACTACGCCCGCCAGGCTGTGCCAGCTGAACGCCTCATGGAATACCGGCAGACAGACAGCCACCAGCCACACCAGCACATAACTGAGGCTGAGCAGCGGATAGACGCGGTTCAGCGGAAAATAGCGCAGCGCCCTAATCCAGCAGAGCATCGAAATTCCATAAGCACCCAGCCCGGCCAGCAGCAGCAATGCGGGCAGCAGGGCAACAGCAGGCAGCGACGTTATGCTGCTGACATCGGGCAGTCGCGGCATCGCCCAGCGCATCATCAGCTGTGCCGCTGAGACCAGCAGCACGCTGCATGCGACCCATCCATACCCTTTCATAGCTGGCTCGCCATCAGCGCCACACCCGTCACCACCAATAGCGTGCCGGCGATCTGGCGCAGCGTCAGGCGCTCGCGCCAGAGGATGCGTCCTGCCAGCGCAACGAAAATGAAGTTAAGGCTCAGCATCGGATAGGCCTGGCTGACAGGCACCCGCTGCAGGACCAGCAGCCAGAGAAGCATCGCGACACCCAGCAACAGCACGCTCACCCCAATCCAGCTTAAGCGGACCCGGCGCGATGCCGCGTGAGTCGCCTGTTTCTGGCACAGTTGCGCGCTGCAACTGAGCAGACTGACCAGTACAATCAGCAGCAGCATCACTTCATCTGACTGTAATAGAGGCAGACCAGCCTGCCCTGGCGATAGACGGCGTCCGGCACCGGAACATCCTCGCCGATATCACTGTGTACTGAATCAACCAGCAACAGCAGTGATACGCTTCCCGTACGGCGATGATCGGCAAGCCAGCCGCCGAAGTCCGCCTGAGAGACAAAGCGGGATTGCGCATCCGGGTAGCTCAGCCCATATTCCAGCTCGCCTTTGGTGTCATAGAAGCCGATATCGCTACGTTGCAGATGCCAGGCTGCGGCAGATGCCACGCCGGGATTGTCCGCCAGGATAAAGTGACTTGAGGCCAGACGCAGGCTGATCGTCGAGACAAAACGCTGCGGCTGTTTGGCGTCGCGGATTTTATCCGGGATTGCCGTACCAATAAACAGGGCGACGCCCAGCGGGCAAAGCGCGGCCGCCAGCCAGCGGCGCTGTGCAGAGCGGCAGCTATATGCGCCCACCAGCCCCCAGATGAGAAATGCCAGTGCCCCCAGCGCAAGCTTCAGCATCTCGTGCGTGGCGAACAGCGGATGATGCGTCACACTCCAGGGAGCGAGCACCAGCACGACCGTTGCCAGGGTAATGATGCCGAAAATCAGGTTGAGCCCGCCATTGACTGTTAATGCGCGCCCTGCCCGCTGTGCGGCGTTCAGGCCATAGTGCGCCATCAGCAGCGACAGCGGCACAAAACAGGGCAGGATATAGGTTGGCAGCTTGCCTTTCGCCAGGCTGAAAAACAGCAGCGGCATCACCGTCCAGCTCAGCAGATAGAGCGCGCCGGGATGCTGCTGACGCTCGCGCCAGCCGGTCATCAATGCGCCCGGTAACAGCGCCAGCCACGGCAGCGTTCCCAGCAGCAGAACCGGCAGGTAATACCAGAAAGGCGCTTTGTGCTGGGCATTGTCCTCAGCAAAGCGCTGAATATGCTCAACCCAGAAGAAGTAGTGCCAGAAATCCGGTGCCTGATGATAGATCGCCAGCGCCCAGGGTGCGCTGATCGCCGCGGCTGAGAGTAGAGCCAGCGGACCGAAGCAGAGCAGTTCGCGCAGTCGCTGCCGCCAGATCGCCCAAGGCAGAATCGCCAGCACAGGCACTGCCAGCGCCAGAAAGCCTTTGGTCATAAACCCCATGCCGCAGGCGAGACCCAGCAGCAGATAGCCGCCCGCCCGCCCGGCGCGTCCGCTGGCCTCCGTCGCCAGCCAGAAGCTGCACATCGCGGCAGCCAGCCAGAGCATCAGCATCGGATCGAGCACCGCATAGGTGCCAACGCCATAGACCAGCAGCGAACTGAGGAAAATAATCGTGCCGACGGCAGCCGTGCGTGCCGAACCAAACAACCGCCTGCCGAGCCAGTAGATCAGCACGGCGGTCATCGCCGTGGAGAATATCGATCCCGCCCGCACGCCAAAGTTGTTGTGGCCAAACAGCCACTGACCCAGCGAGTTGACCCAGTAACCCGCAATTGGTTTTTCAAAATAGCGCAGACCGAAGAAGTGTGGCGTCACCCAGTTACCGGTTGCCAGCATCTCCCGGCTGATCTCCGCATAACGGGTCTCATCCGGCTGCCAGAGATCGCGGAACATCGGCGGAAGCAGGTAATAGAGAATAAAAAAGCTGAAAAAAAGTAGCCACTTCGTGTTGTTACGTATCCGCACTAGTTCGCCTCTTCAGTCAGTTTCTGGCAGCCCAGCCACCCTTCCCGTCCGGGGATTTCGCCTCTGACCACCCTGCCCACCGGCAAGGTACTTAGATCGTCGGGCAGCAGCTCGCTTAACGGACAGAACTGAATGCCGTGACGGTCCGCAGCAGCCAGCAGCTGGTCAAAGTCCGGGTAGCCGATAATCCCTTCGACTTCGGCATGCACGGTGTAGACCGCCCCATCATCAGAAGAGAGCATTTTCGCCAGAATGTAGTCGTTATAGCCTTCTGCGCTGACCTCGCGGCCAACCACTTCATCCCATGTGGGCAACGTCACCGGAATCTGTACGGTACCGATCTGTCCATCCGGCAGCATGGGCCGGAACGGGCCGCTGCCGCGACAGTCGCTGTTGTAGTGAAAGCCAAAGTCCTGTTTGGCGGCGATCACCCGGCCATCGGCTCGCCAGCCCGCGACGGCCGAACAGCTGACAGGATGACCGAGTATCTCACTCAGCGTTTCGGTGCCACGTGCTATCTGCTCAACCAGCTTATCCTGCGGCCAGACACCGGCCCAGGTCTGCCAGGCAAAATGGTCCCAGGCGTGCAGACCGACTTCGTGCTGACGAGTGGCGTCCTGCATGATGTGCCGCAATCTCCGTCCCATCTGTTTTCCCGGCCAGGCCGTTCCGGCGAGCAGGATGTCCCAGCCATAGAGAGACGCGGCGCGGGAGCGCAGCATCTTCATAAGAAACGCCGGTTTCACCAGCCGCCAGAGATGGCGGCCCATGTTGTCTGGTCCCACGCTGAAGAAAAAGCTGCCCCGCACCGCATGACGCCGGAACAGCTCAAGCAGCGCCGGCACGCCCTGCTTCGTGCCGCGCCAGGTATCTACGTCAATCCGCAGACCGATCTTCTTCATCACTTATCAGCCTGTGGCTCAACGGTGCGCAGGAAGAAGTCGAGCGTGTTGTCGATAGTGACATCCATCGTCACGGTCGGTGTCCAGCCGAGCAGGCGACGCGCATTGCGGATAGCCGGTTTACGGTGCTCCACATCCTGATAGCCTTTGCCGTAGTAGCTGCTGCTTTCTACTTCGCGGAAACCGGCAAACGGCGGGAACTGGCTGCGCAGCGGATGACGTTCAAAGCTGGCCAGCAGCTGCTCGGCCAGCTCTTTGATACTGGCTTCGTTGTCCGGATTACCGATATTGATGATCTGACCATCACAATTCAGCTGTTTGTTTTCGATAATGCGGAATAGCGCCTCAACGCCATCCTGAATATCGGTAAAGCAGCGCTTCTGTTTGCCGCCGTCAATCAGCTTAATGGGCGAGCCTTCTACCAGGTTAAGAATGAGCTGGGTTATCGCGCGGGAACTGCCGATGCGCGCTGCATTAAGGTTATCCAGACGCGGTCCCATCCAGTTGAACGGACGGAACAGGGTAAAACGCAGCCCCTCTTTTTCGCCGTAGGCCCAGATAACGCGGTCCAGCAGCTGTTTGGATACCGAGTAGATCCAGCGCTGTTTGTTGATCGGCCCGACGACCAGATTAGAGCAATCCTCATCGAAGCTGTCATCGGTACACATGCCGTAAACTTCTGAAGTGGATGGGAAAATGATGCGCTTCTGATACTTCACACAGTCGCGAATGATTTTCAGGTTCTCTTCGAAATCGAGCTCAAACACGCGCAGTGGATTGCGGGTGTACTCAATTGGCGTGGCGATGGCTACCAGCGGCAGGATGACGTCGCATTTTTTGATGTGATACTCAATCCATTCGGAATGGATAGCGATATCCCCTTCGACGAAATGGAAGCGCGGATGATCCAGGAAGCGGCTGATCGCGTCTGAACTGATATCCAGGCCATAGACCTCGAAATGCTCATCCTGTAACAAACGCTCAGTGAGATGATTACCGATAAAGCCGTTAACGCCAAGGATCAGCACGCGGGTACGACGTTGCAGCGCTGACTGCGGTTTTGAATAGAGCAGTGCGCCAGGGACGATGCCCAGACTCTGCGCCAGCTGGCTGCCATTCATGTAAACGCCATGCTCGGACTGGCCGGTCTGGATTTCCAGCGCGCCCTCGCCACAGGCGATCAGGAATGGCTGCTTAGAAAGTACCGTCCCTGGCTTTGCCTGATGCTGCTGCGGATGAACCCGGCTCTTCCAGACGATAAATTTAACCGAACCGGCAAAGGCGAATGCGCCAGGCCAGGGATCGGTAACCGCTCTGACCAGATTATGAATCGTCTGAGCAGGCTGATTCCAGTCAATGCGGCCATCTTCAGCCGTGCGACGATCTACCCGTGTCGCCTGACTTTCATCCTGTGGCCACTCACTCACTTCACCCTCACGCAGGCGAGGTAAAACGTCGCCGAGCAACTGCTCTGCAGCCTGGGTTAGTTTACGATGCAGCGTCAGCGCGTTGTCCTGATTTTCAATAGCGACCTTCTGCTGCGCCAGAATGTTACCGGCATCCGCGCGCTTAACCATGCGATGTAGCGTAACGCCCGTTTCAGTTTCGCCGTTGACCAGCGCCCAGTTCAGCGGTGCCCGGCCGCGGTATTTTGGCAGCAGCGAGCCGTGCAGGTTAAAAGCACCCTTTTGAGCGCATTGCAGGATCTCATCGCTCAGCAGATGGCGATAGTAGAAGGAGAAGATCATCTCTGGCGCCATGGTGCGGATGCGGTCAAGCCAGATCGGGTGATTCGCCTCGTCGGGTGCATAGACCGGAATGCCATGCTCTGCCGCCAGACGGGCGACTGAGCCGAAAAAGTGGTTTTCGGTCGCCACATCGTTGTGAGTAAAAATGGCGGTGATCTCATAGCCTGCACTCAGCAGCGCATTGATGCCGACACAGCCCATGTCGTGATAGGCGAAAACAACGGTCTTCATGATTGAATATCCTGTACTGAAGGCTCTTCTGGAGCGTGAACAATGCGTTGAACGAAATAGCGCGGACGCGCCCGAACGTCGTTATAAATGCGCCCGATGTACTCCCCGAGCAGTCCCATACCCACAAACTGGGCGCCGATAAACATGAACAGCACGGCGAACAATACGAAGACGCCGTCACCCGCCCAGGCCGCGCCAAAAAAGAGTCGCAACACGATCAACACCAAAGAGAAGGCGAAGCCGGAGAGCGCAATCAGGCTGCCGACCACGCTGAGCAATCGCAGCGGCGTGGTGGTCAGACAGGTCACCAGGTCGTACATGAGGTTAATCAGGCGCATAAAGCTGTATTTCGAATCGCCAAAAGCGCGCTCGGCATGGATCACCGGCAGCTCAATGGTGTGTCGGGCAAAGGTGTTGGCCAGGATCGGAATAAAAGTGCTGCGTTCGTGACAGTTGAGCATCGCCTCGACGATGTGGCGACGGTAGGCGCGCAGCATGCAGCCGTAATCGCCCATCGCCTTGCCAGTGACCCGCTGAATCAGCCGGTTGAGCGTGCGCGAGGCCTTCCGACGGAACCAGCTGTCCTGGCGCTGCTGACGGACGGTACCCACCACGTCATAACCCTGACGTGCGGCGTCTACCAGCCGCGGGATCTCTTCCGGCGGGTTCTGCAGATCGGCATCCAGCGTAATAATCAGATCGCCACGAACCTGGCTGAATCCGGCCATGATGGCGGAATGCTGACCGTAGTTGCGGTTGAGCAGCACGCCGGTTATCCGGCTGCCGGGAACGGTGGCGGCCTGTTCAATCAGTTCGGCAGAACGATCGCTGCTGCCGTCATCCACCAGCAGAATTTCATACTCAATCTTAATTGAGTCACAGGCGGCGCAGGTGCGCTGAAGCAGCTCCGGCAGACTCTCCTGCTCGTTATAGACCGGGATGACCACGGAGAGCATGTTGATCGGTTTGATATCGCGCATCTCAGGCTCCGGCAATGTCATGTAAAGCCTGAATCACACGTTCGACATCCTGATCCGTCATTGACGGAAACAGTGGAATCGAACACATCTGCTGGCTGTTAAGTTCACTGGCGGGAAGACGTAAATCGGGATAGTGCTCGCGATAATATTTATGGGTATGCGCCGCACGGAAATGCAATCCGCTGCCGATATCCCGCGTCTTCAGTGCCTGCATAAAGGCATCGCGCGACAGACCGCAGCGCTGTTCATCAATGCGAATAATAAACAGGTGCCACGCATGCTGATGTGGCCAGGCGGGCAGTGACAGCGGCGTGAACGGCAGCGTGCGCAGCGCTTCAAGATAGCGTTCAGCAATCTCACGGCGGCGGGCAATAAAGCCCGGCAGTTTCTGTAACTGCACCAGCGCAATCGCCGCGCTGATATCGGGCAGATTATATTTAAAGCCCGGCATCATGACTTCCGCCTGCGGCAGACGCCCCTGGGTATGACGATCAAACGCATCCACCGCCAGGCCATGAAACTTCAGGCTGCGTATACGATCGGCGAGAGTGGCGTCATCGGTCACCACCAGGCCCCCTTCCGCGCAGGTGATATTCTTGATGGCGTGGAAAGAGAAAATCGCCGTACCACGATGCCCGATCGGTTTTTGGTGATATGTGGTGCCCACCGCGTGAGCCGCATCTTCAATAATGGCAATCCCACGCTGCTCAGCCAGTTGATAGATTGACGCGAGATCGGCAGGTGCACCAGCGTAATGCACCGGAATAATCGCGCGGGTGCGGGGCGTAATCGCCTGCGCTATCCGGTCCGGCGTGACCATCAGGTTGTCGGGATCCACATCAATCATCACCGGCGTGGCACCCAGAAGCGTGATCAGGTTCAGGGTAGAGACCCAGGTCATGGACGGCGTGATCACCTCATCGCCAGGCCCGATCCCCATCGCCATCAGCGTGACATGCATTCCGGCAGTGGCAGAGCTTACTGCAATGGCGTGCTGGTTGCCGGTCATCTGAACAAAGGCCTGCTCCAGTTCGGCGCATTTTGCCCCGGTCGTTATCCAGCCAGAGTCAAATACCGCTTTAACAGCAGCCAGCTCTTCATCACCGAATGAAGGCCGGGAAAATGGCAAAAAATCCATGCTAAAACTCCTGCAGATCAAACCCATAAGCTGTCGCGCGTTGTTAATCAGGCACAACGCCAGAAAATAATCGAAATAGCGAATGACTCACAGTCGGCCAGGGTGTTATCGACACCACGCTTTCCCGTTCTGGAATTAAGGTTACCGGACTGCTAATACAAACTACCGTATGAAAGTTAACTGAACATTAAATGAAGAGTGTGAATTGAAATAAAATCAAGGGAGGGCAAGTTAAGGATTTCAGAAAAAGTTCACTATTAAATGGCTAATAATAGCCCTGACCTCAACTCTTTTTGATTTATTGATATTTTGTTTAAAATCAGCAGACTCTGTCAGTCACCAGAGCAGGATTCAGCTCATCCGAATGAAGTCACTTCTGGAAAGAAAAATTAACACGCTGAAATTGCTGGGCTAAATTCAGTCTGCTACTCACAGTATCACATCGAAAAAAATAGCGCTCCGCTCATCTCAGGATGAATCACAGATTAATAAAGCCGTCTTAATGTATTCTTAATATTTTTCGTTATTAATGTTCTGCCCTTGCAATAATCATTACACTTTGGTGATTCTCAGGTGACAGTCAGTTAATATCTGTCAGATTATCTGTGCCTGTAAGGTAAAAACAGTGCTAAAAAAAGTGAATAGGATCGCGGTTTCAGGCGTTAACGTTGGGTCTGCCTAAAAAAGAGAAAATAGTGATGATGCGTGCCGCCTGTTTATGCACTCTGTTAGCCCTGCTCAGCCCGGTGCTTTACGCCGCGCCGGTAACCTATGCCATTACCCCCGATAAAACGTCGATAGGCCTTTCATGGCGCGCCTTTGGTCACCAATTTTCGCAGGCCAGACTGCAGGGTGTGAGCGGCACGGTGACACTCAATCCTGATGAAGACCGTGACGATCGTATTGAAGTGACTATTCCGGTAGGGACACTGGTGGCCTCGAACAGCCTGTTAACCTGGCAACTGAAAAGTAATCTGTTTTTTGATGCAGAGCATTACCCAAACATTCACTTTGTCAGTAGTCGCTTGGCCTCACTGGGTGGCGGCAATTACCGTATTTTTGGTGTGCTGACGGTTAAAAATGTCAGCCGGCCAGTCGTGATGCTGGCCTCGCTGGACAGCGGAAAGACAATTGATCCGGCTTCAGGTTCGCTGGCGCTACATGCCTCCACCGCCATCTCCCGCTCAGCCTTCGGAATGGATCGGCTGGTCGGGGTGGTTGATGATCGCGTCAACATTGCGCTGGCCATTGCCGCGCAGGGCAGAAAGCCGCTGTAACGGTAACCGCTGAAGGGTCCGATTAACTGAGTGCTGTCTGCAATGTTTCCGCTGTTGCAGCCAGTTGAGCCGGTGGGTTGCGGCCAATCAGCACATATTGATAGCCGTCACGCTTCCACCAGGCCAGCTGCATGCCATGGCGCTTTTCATGGGCGATGGGATTCGCGCTGTCCGGCTCAGGCGAGATACAGAGCGCCATCGGGCCATAATCAGCATGCAGCCAGGCGATTTGTGCAATCGACGTCCGTTCGTAGCGCAGGATCCGCACCATTTTCAGTTCAGCCCCTGGCAGGCTGAGTTGCTGTTGATGCAGCTGCAATCCTAAATCGAGTCGGGTACGGTCCAGCCCCCTTTGCAGCATGGCGGCGTCATCAGGCGTATCGGCCAGCGTTTCAGCACTGTAGAGCGACATATAACGCGCCTCCAGATCGCGGATATTCTGGCTTTCATCTTTCTCATCATCTTCCGGTCTTGCCAGGAAACCGATGCCACTGCCCACCAGCAAAAAGCTGACAGACGCAGCAATCAGTGCCCGACGGCTGTAGCCTTTGGCTGGCATTGACTCTGGTGCCGTGATGGCTGCCAGTTGCTGTGCCATTCTGGCCTGCGGTGCCTGTTCCAGCAGCGGCGCAAAAGCCTGTTCAAAATCGAGATTACTGTGCTGTAAATGCTCAACCCGTGCCGACAGTTCGGGATCCCCTGCCATCGCCTGCTCAAACTGCACGGCTTCCTGTGGCGTCATCTCACCATCCAGCCAGGCAACGATTGCCTCATCGCGCCACGGTGGCGTAAAAGTTTCCCTGTTCATCTCCGTTTCTCCTGCGGTGCGGGCGAGGTCGCCGGCTGTCTGGCCAGCGTGGCACGTGCGGCGGCCAGACGGCTCATAATAGTGCCAATGGGAACCGAGAGCGTCTCTGCCGCCTCTTGATAGGTCAGACCTTCGACATACACCAGAAACAGTGCATTACGCTGCGCCTCGGGTAAGGCGTTAACCTGTAGCATAATGCGCTGGAAATGGCGGTTGTCGTCGCTGTTGGTGTGGTTGTCTGCGGCCAGCAGCGCATCGGGATCCACGAATCCCTGTCCCTGCCGGACCTTTCGCGCCCGTAAATCACTGGCCCAGATGGAGTGAAGGATCGAAAAAAGCCATCGATCAATGCGTGTGCCCGGCGTGAACTGCGCGCTGCGTTCCAGCGCGCGTACGCAGGTTGACTGCACCAGCTCTTCTGCCATGTCACGGTTGTGTGACAGCACATAGCCGTAACGCCAGAGCCGCGTCAGATGTTCCGCAAGGTGCTGACGGATGTCACTGTGAGTGATTTTTCGCTCCTCCCTTCCGCATCAGACCTCGGGGTGGCCATTGATCGCGGCCTGCAGATCGCGATATTCCTCGCAGTCTGTACCACAAATCCCGGCAATGGTTTTTAACTGTTCGCGCGCCAGATCCGGACGCCCTTTGATCATCCAGGCTTCGCCCAGATATTCACGCACTTTAGCGTAACGGGGATCAAGTGCAATGGCGCGCTGATAATAGCCAATGCCCTCGTCCGTGCGGCCCAGTTTACGGGTGGCGTAACCACGATAGTTCCAGGCTTCACGGGTATCCTGATTTTTCAGCGTATCCAGCAGGTTCAGCGCCGCCTGATATTCGCCCTTTTTCGCCAGATGCCAGGCATAGCGGGTTTTATCGTCGTCACTCAGCTTGCTGGTCTTCTCAGGCACACAACTTTTAGTGTGACTGTCATAGACCTGACCTTTGGGGCAGTCAGGCGTCTTTTTATCACTGTCATTGTCGCCCATCGCCATACTCAGCGGAGAGTGCAGCATCAGCAGCAGTGCCGGAACGGCAAGCAGAGAAAAACCAGAATGCGTTGTCATAATTTATCCTTATCGGGTCTGTGAGACAGGCGATAAAGCCCGCCGGATGCAGTCCGCTAGCGCGGCGCTGTACGGTAAACAGCTCAGCGCCGGTTTCTATTCGATAAAAATAAAATTATTTTTTGCCAGGGTGCCACGCTGAATCAGAACGGTAGTTTTTCCACCGCACAGAAACGCCGTTCCGCCAGGGAGATCACTGCAGCTTCCGCAATCGCCTGGGCTTTCAGTCCATCCTCAAGGCCAGGAAGATCGTCAACCTGCTCACCGTTCAGCGATCGGATAAACGCATCCAGATGAGCATAGTAAGTTGGCTGCACCCGGCTGAACCAGTCGGGCAACAAGCCTGGCTGCTGAATCTGCGCACCCTGATAGCAGCTGACGCCGCGCTGTGGCTGAGAGGCTGATTCCAGCATCCCGTGCGGTCCCATCACACTGATGCGTTCATCGTAGCCATAGCCGGTGCGGCGGACATTATCGAGCTGTGCCAGCGCCCCGCCCTGCAGCCGCAATAGCAACGTGCTGGTGTCCACGTCGTCAAATTCGCTGATCGAGAGCAGAGCCAGCGCTGCACCCATCGCTGCCACCTCGGTCACCTCCTCTTCAGTCAGCCAGCGCAACAGGTCAAAAAAGTGGATAGCCTGATCGCGCATCTGTCCCCCGGACGCCTGAAGATAGGCCAGCGGCGGCATGGCTGAGGAGCGGCAGACCATCTGAATCAGTTCCGCCGGGCCGATCCGCCCCTGGCGGAGTTGTTGCTTCAGCTGCTGATGGCTGACATCAAAACGGCGATTAAACCCTACTGTAACCGGCACGTTGTAAGGAAGAACATTAGCCACGGCAGAGCGGGCCCGCTCAAGAGAGAGATCGACCGGTTTTTCACAGTAAATAGCTTTACCGGCGCGGGCTGCTGCTTCCAGTAAGTCAGCATGTGTCGGCGTCGCGCTGGCGATCAGCACCATATCAATCTGCTCATCATTTATCGCCTCAGTGACAGACGCGGCCCGGGCACCAAAGCGGGTCGCAAAGGCAGCGGCGCGAGTGGGTTCTGCATCCGCGACCCATACCAACTCAACTCCGGGGTGCGCCTGAAGATTCGCGGCATGAACTTCACCAATAAAGCCACACCCCAGCAGGGCAACACGTTGCTTTTTATTCATTTTTTTGAACTCCATCATAGTCCGGCAGAAAGATGCATCTGCAGGATAACGCTGCGTTTTACACTGGCGGCACGGTGTTTTGAGGTGTTTACCTCACAGGAGAGCGGCATGTCGCTGAAAGAGGTCGCCCGACGGGCAGGTGTGGGACTGGCAACCGTGGATCGGGTGCTCAATGAACGTGGCGGCGTCTCGCCGGAGACGGTTCACAGGGTGCTGCAGGCAGCACGTGAAGTCGGGCTGAAGCGGATCCTGCCGGAGGAGCATCGTCATCCGTGGCAGATAGAACTGCTGCTGAGCAGCAACGATTCGTTTTTCTTTAAGCAGCTGGCACAGGATTTTACTGAGGTTTCCTCGCATCTGGGCTATCGCCGGTTAACGCTGCGCCGCACTTTTGTCCCCGAGGCTCAGCCAGAACGACTGGCAAAGCTTATCAGGCAGGGCGGTGAAACGCGGGATGGTCTGATCGTTTTTGCCCATGAACATCCGGCGATCTATGAGGCGCTGGACCATTGCCAGGCACGTGGCGTACCGGTGCTCTCACTGGTCACCGATTTACCCGGTGCCGCCCGGCTCTGTCATGTGGGGATCAATCAGTTGCAGGCAGGACGTACAGCCGCTCAGCTGATGGGCAAAATGCTGCATCAACCCGGTGAGGTGTTGATGGTCAGTGGGCACCAGGATTACAGCGCACATCGTCAGCGTATTGAAGGGTTCCGTGACCTGATAACCAGTCGGTTTCCCCATCTTCAGTTACGTGAAGTTCTGGCCGCCCAGGAAAATCGCGACACCCTCAGTAAGTTGCTGGAGAAGCAGCTGGTACAGAGCGGTCATCTCCAGGGCATTTATAACACCGGGCTGGGGAATACCGAGATCGGGCAGGCGCTGGCACGACATCGTCGGCTGAATCAGTGCATCTGGATTACTCATGAGCTTTACGCCACCACCCGCACGCTGATGGCGCAGCAGAGCGTTGCGCTGACACTGGATCAAAACACCCGGCAGCATGCCCAGCTCGCGCTGCAGCTGATGCTGAATTATCTGGAGCAGGGAGAGAAACCCGATATCTACATTAACGGAAAAGT
This sequence comes from Pantoea sp. BJFS-204, assembly GCF_049310725.1. Classification (NCBI taxonomy): domain Bacteria; kingdom Pseudomonadati; phylum Pseudomonadota; class Gammaproteobacteria; order Enterobacterales; family Erwiniaceae; genus Pantoea; species Pantoea sp. BJFS-204. The sequence continues at coordinate 160,143 of NZ_JBMOWE010000004.1, forward strand.
GGATTTCATCATTTATACGGCAGAAAACTGTCTTTAAAGATTGCCCGTTGTGTCATATCCACCGGTAAAGAAATATGCTTTACCTGCCGTCGATCATTGCATTCAGCACTATTTCCCGCGCGAGACAGTGCCCGGGAAAGTGGCTCACTGGCTCAGAAGTGCATAGGAAATAGCCTGCCACAGATAATCTGATCGCAGTGACAAGCTGAAACCGCCCCTTTATGTCAGATAAAAAATCTAACTATCATCTAAATATTAAAATATAAATCTATATATGCATTTTTTATGGTTTTAATATTCAGATGCAGAGTGATGACGTTAATATCGTATCCGACTGAACAAACAGCGAAGTGAAACGGGTGAATTAATGTACGACAGAGGTGCGGAAACAGAGCAGGAATAACACTCGCTGTCCTGAACGGTTAACCATTAAAAGCGTACTTTGCAGAATTGATCAATATCAAAACTTAATGGGTTTTTATCGTCATATTTCTATTGGGTTTCACTTTCTGCCAGGTTGATGCTAAGTTCTCGTCGGTTTAAAACAGGGCAGTATGAAGAACCGTTTCACTGATATTACGGCCACCCTGAATTTTTCCTGCGCCAGTACGGTGCCTGACTAATTAATGAGCGTCTGATTTGGAAAAGTGTTTATATCCGGTGCGTACCAGAACTGAGAGAGTGCTGCACGCGGTGGTATTCGAAGTTGTCGCTAATGTGCTGGTTTTCTTTATCCTGATTATTTTTACCTCCGCAGCACCATCGCAGTCGTTGTTGCTTACATTGGTCTCATCGACTCTGGCTATGGGATGGAACTACCTGTTCAACCTGATGTTTGACAGTGTTCAGCTAAGAACAGGATTTAAAAAGAACTTGCGAATGAGATGCCTCCATGCCGTTCTGTTTGAGGCGGGTCTGTTATTAGTGTTAATCCCCTTTGCAGCATGGTGGCTGGATATTACGCTATTCTCAGCGTTGAGACTTGAATCCGGACTGGTGCTATTTTTTCTGACCTATGCTTTTCTGTTCAATTTGTTATGGGATTGGGGAAGATCAGCAAAATCAATGAAGATATTAAATTAATGTATCATGCCATTAAAATTTACTTTCAGAAATTAACCTTTCGCTTAGCCGGCTAATGGAACTTCGCGTGCGAGTGATCGCGCCCGAATGTATCCGATGCGTAAGGAAACAAGTATATCTGGTGTCAGGAGCCGCTTACTCTCGCCTGGCAGCATTGATATAACGGCGCGTCTGCATAAATTAAGTTCAGACTGCGTATAAGCTCATTTCACAGGTTAAATCAGCAAGAATATTATGGACAAAGTCTACTATCTGAATAAGTTAAGGAACTGCCCGTCAACCGATATTCTGGATATCGTAACAAGCTATATGCGGAAAAAACTTCCTGGTGACGACCTCTCTTCATTTGAAGGCGCTTACGATCATCGTAAAGCCGAACTAATAATGAATGAAACCTACAGTGAAGTTCCTTCAGAAGTATGGAGACTGGTGTGCTGAGGCGAAAAAAGGAGGGCAGGATCACTCATAACCCATTATCTGCTGAGGGCTGATCACCCTGCAGATCATCAATTCCTGATAATCCTGGCGCGATGCATTTTGATCTCCGTCGGGCAGAATCGGTGAACAGATAAATCAGAGCATCACCTTTAGTGCTGTGATGCTCTGTCATTCTCAACAAACGCACGACATACAGCGCTGTAAGAAATAGTAAGACAAACCTGCCAGGCCACTGTAAACCGTTTTAAATATGACGCCAAAACTGGCTTCGTCTATTGTATTCAGAAAAGCTCGTACAAATACTACCTTCCGGACTCACACGACTACGATAATGATTATCTGTTCAGGCTATATGCTGCCAATATAGCTCATGATCCACCAGCACCGACCCGGTACGGCAAATCGTGTCAGGGTGATAAAAAAGCTGCTCAGTCGTTAAGCAAGGGTGTATTAAGCTGATTCAGATGATGCAATACCATTACTTTTAAATGTTGTTCGCCCGAACAGGGAGCATGCAGGCGAACAAAACGGGAATTCATTTCAGATGGTCACGATGATACAGAGCCCACTGCTCAATCCTTTCTCCAGAGGGTAGCAGGCAATAGGTTGTTATACCTGCCGAAGATTTTTCCTGGACCTGCTGACCACCGCGATTAACGCAATATTCACTGGCTGGATTACGCATTGTTAAACGCTGCGGTTCCTTGCTGTGCGGTGTGCAGGCGATAAGTAGTGAAGCCAGTAACATCAGTGAAACTCCTGCTAACCTGTTTGTGACGAACATAAAACCTCTCTTAACCTTATTTTTGTGAATTAATCATTTACCCTCCAGTGGTGTGATTAAGTCTGATAGCACAACAACGACTTTATCAGTAATCCTCCTTTCTCCTGCCACATGTTAACCTCAGGGGTGACAATCATCATGTTTCCATTCTGCCGTCCACTCTGCACTCACCACTATGGGTAGCGATATATAATTATAGCGTGCTGCCACTAAACCCGCGCTTAACAACCTTACGCGACACATAAGCAGACAGACCTTTAATGCAGTGATTAAAATGAATAAAGCCAAAATTAGAATGCATGTGACGATAATTAACAAAAAACCCATTATTACAATCGATGCATTATCTTAATTTTTAATGGAAATTCCTCGCGAATACGGCTTCGTCTTTAACGTTTACTTAAAACAGGCACACTTGCGATGCCTTTACATAAATCCTTTTCCCGCTGCATAATCCCGCAACATTTGTATGCGCACTGCCATTAATGGGATCAATAAAACCTACAATTTATTGGTATCGCTTAAATATCGCTGCTGCTTAACACCTGAATAACAACTCATGATTCAGGTGCCATTTAACGATCACACTATCAATAAAATCTTAAGGAAGAGTGACTGAGATGAATAATAAATTCCCGCGAAATAAAATCGCAAAAGCATTAATGCTGGCAAGTGGGATGGGGGTTGTGCCTCTGATTAGCTATGCTGCAGTCATCGGAAGCCAGACAGGCAATGAGATCATCTTAACTGATGGCACCACGCTGATTGCCGACCAGTCATCTGGCGACGGTTATTATGGCATCCTGGTTAATGGCGCTACCGCCGCAACGGTTACCATCGGCAGCGGCAGCACAGTTCGCGTGTCAGATGCTGAACGTTATGCAAAAGGGATTTTTATTGAAGCGGCAAACAGTGAATTTACTGCAGATAAGTTAACCCTCAACGTTTCCGGTAAAACAGCGGTCGGCATTGAGTTCGGCGGAAAAAATGTAACCGCCAGTTTAGGATCAGGTTCCTCGGTCACCACGGTAGCATCAGGTGATTCTTTCGCAGAGGGCGTCGTTGTCAGCAATAGTTCCTCGCTGCAGGCAAACAACCTGCAAATAAGCACCCAGGGCACTGGCGGAACGGCTCTGCGCGTCAGCGGTTACGGAAGTCACGCCAGTCTGGGCGACGACAGTAATTTACAGACGAATGGTCTTAACAGTAATGCCGTTCAGGTTGATAACCTGACCGGTGAGTCGATTAATGGCGTGGCCACGTTGAAAGCAAATGCATTGACGATCAACACCCTTGGCAATAATTCGCAGGGTATTAATATCCAGGATAATGGTTCGGTTGATCTGGGCAGCAACTCGACCATTATTACCACTGGGGATCTTTCTGCTGGCATCTGGAGCTGGGGTGAGCTGAAGGCCGATCATCTGACAATCAGTACTGCGGGTGAGACCTCTGCAGGTCTGTCAGGCCGTGACAACAGCCTGTCAAACATTGGTGCTGGTAGCGTGATCTCCTCTGATCAGACTGGCGGCATTGTGACTATGGGCGACAATGCCATCGTTAACTTCATTGGCAGTGAAGAAGAACGCAATACGGTCTATTCAGCAGGTTTTTATGGCGTATCCGCACAGTCAACCGGCGCAACCATTAATCTGCAGAACACCGATATTATGATGAAAAATGTGGATACCATGACCCTGGGTATTTGGTCCACAAGCGGTGGCACAGTTAACGGTGATGCAGTGACCATTACCGGTCCGGAGAATGCCACAGGTGTCTTCGCCATGGCTGGTGGTAAAGCGAATCTTACGGGTGATTTGACCATTGATATGGGCTCTCCGAATGGGATAGCCATGGCTACGCAATATGATGATGGTTATGCAGCAGGTGTCATCACCACCGACGTAAAAGCGCAGATCGTTGGTAGCGTTTTATCCCGGGCCGGACTCATCGACCTCAATCTGACATCGGGTTCACTCTGGTCTGGCAGCGCCAGCAGCGATAACGTCAATAATGGCCATCTGAACGTTAATCTGACCGACAGCACCTGGAATGTATCGCGAACATCCAATGTCGATAATCTGACATTGAGTAACTCGCTGGTTGACCTCTCTGCAGCCTCGGATGACGCAACCTATTCAACATTGACTATCGCCAACCTCAGCGGCAGCGGCGACTTCGCCTTGCGCACCAATCTGGCAGGCGATGGTGCTGGCGTGAATAACATTGGCGATAAAGTTGTGGTGACAGAGAGTAGTTCCGGTGATTACGGTCTGACCATACAGAACCGCGGCAGTGCCGTCACCACTGGCAACGAAGTACTGACTGTGGTTGAAACGACTGATGGCATCGCCACCTTTAAAGGTAACGCCGACGTGGAACTTGGTGGCTATGTTTACTCGGTCAATAAGCAAGGCAACAACTGGGTACTCTCCTCACCTAAAGCACCAGAAACCCCTGAAGCAGATGATCCGGCCGTTATCCCTGCGGATGAGCCTGCCGCGACTCCTGCTAATGAGCCTGCCGCAACTCCTGCTAATGAGCCTGCCGCGACTCCAGCCGATAACGGTGGCACGGCGCCTGCCGGGCAAGACAACGCAACTTCCCCTATTACCAGCACGGCCAACGCAGGGGCTAACTTCCTCAACACTGGCTATCTGATGAACTATGCCGAAATGCAGACGCTGATGCAGCGTATGGGTGATGTTCGTCAGGGTAAGACAGCCGGGAATGTCTGGCTGCGCGCTATAGATGGACGGTTCAGCGGCTTTGATAATGGCAAGCTGAGCCGTTTCAGCCTGAACTACACCGGTTATCAGTTTGGGGTCGATAAACGTTTGTCCGATGAAATTCCGATCTATCTGGGCCTGTTCATGGGGGTAACTGAAGGATCGCCTCATTACCAAAATGGTAACGGCAACATCCGTTCTGAGCATTATGGCTTCTACACCACCTGGGTAAATGATGCCGGTTTCTATGTTGATGGCGTTGTGAAAGTCAACCGGCTAAGGAATCAGTTCAATGTTCACGATACACAGAATAACCAGGTATCCGGTAACGGTGTCTCCTCAGGTCTGAGCGGATCGCTTGAGGCGGGCAAAAAGTTCAGCTTCTCTGATCGGCTGGCAGGTTTTTATCTTGAACCACAACTACAGCTGACAGCAGGTCATCAGGATGGTGCTTCCGTAGGTGCGTCTAATGGTCTCAATATCACACTTTCAAGCTACAAATCACTGATGAGCCGGGCAAGCGTGCTGGCAGGGTATGAAATCAATCAGAGCAATTACAAACTCAACACCTATGTAAAAACGGGTGTAATGCGCGAGTATGCCGGGGATGCTGCTTATGCTCTGAACGGATCAAATGAACGTCTTTCCTTTAAAGGAAATGGCTGGAATAACGGCGTCGGCCTGAGTGCCCAAATCAGCAGCCATACGCTCTTCCTGGAGGCCGATATGGTAGACGGAAAACGTTTTAACCAACGTCAGGTTAATGCTGGCTACCGTTTTAGTTTTTAGAATCAACGTGCAGCAAGCGCTCGTATAACAGGAGGTGTTAATGAAAAAAACATTATGGATGCTGCTGGCCTTGATCTGCTCAGGATCCGCTTTCGCACGGCAGGAGTCCACCATCGCAGAAGCAAAAAACATGCGAGACGAACGTCATGTTACCCTTACCGGTACGATTAGTGGACGGGCTGACGATGACCACTACTGGTTACAGGACTCAACGGGTCGTATCCGTATTGATGTCGACGAGGATGACGAAGACGACGACGGCTTCCTTATTGGTAAAAAGGTACGGATAACGGGTGAGGTAGATCGCGATGACGGGCATAGCGAAATCGATGTTGATCGGCTCTTCATTCTGAAATAATTCCGGACTTCTGTGTAAAAAAGCCAGCTGTAGCGCTGGCTTTTTTACATTCAGGGCAGGTTTTACTTTTCGCGAAACGCTTCCTGTACGCGCAACAGAGGACGCAACAGATATTGCAGCAGGCTCTTCTCGCCCGTACGAATATCAACGGTGGCCGTCATACCGGGAATCACCCGTAGTTCCTGACTGCCGCTTTTCGTCAGCGTATTATTTTCCGTTAATACCATTACCCGGTAATAAGTATCATCGACGCCTGGCCTGCGGGCAGCTTTACTTTCCTCATCTTTTAGCGCGCCCGAACTGATACTTTGAACATGTCCGGTCAGGCCGCCATAAATCGAATAGTCATAGGCAGAAATTTTTACCACAGCTTCCTGACCGGGTGCCAGAAAAGCCACATCAGAGGGCCGGATACGGGTTTCCACCAGCAGCTGGTCATCCAATGGTGTCACCTCCATTATTGCGGCACCAGGCTGGATCACACCGCCAAGCGTATTGATTTTAATACTGTTAACAATGCCTCGTACTGGCGTGCGAACTTCAGTACGCTCAAGCGTATCATGGCGGCCATGGGCAGTTTCCTGCAGGCTTGTCATCTCAACATCGACTTTGGACAGTTCATCGTTAGCCTCGTTACGGTAGCGGTTTTTTCGCTCGGTAATTTGCAATTCGGCATCATTCATCTGACGCTCAAGTTTCAGAACCTCAGTTTTTGACAGCAGCGATCTGGCTGAGAGCTGTCGCGCCATTTCAAGCTCTTTCTGCAGCAATGTTTTTGACTTCAGATAGCCTTCAATTGACTCATTTACCGCCCTTTTGCGTAGTTTCCAGGCATCGGTTTCACGGGTAACCAGTTCAGGTACTTTCATGACCTCTGGCGGGAACACAAGCTCGCTGCCGGTCGCTTCTGCTTCAAGACGCGCGGCCTGGGCTTTCAGTGCCAGCAGGCGGTTAGCGCTTTCGCGGAAGGAGGCTTCGGCGCGCGTGGGATCGATTTTGGCCACAACCTGACCTTTTTCAACCGTATCGCCTTCATGCACCATTAACTCCTGCAAAATACCGCCCTCAAGGCTTTGCAAAACCTGTTCGCGGGAACTGGGAACAATTTTGGCTGACCCGGTTGTCACCTCTTCGATGTTGAAATTGGCGGCCCAGACGATTACCAGCACCATTAACGCCACGCTGCCCCAGGCAATAAATAGCCAGCCTTCCCAGCGATCCTGACGGGCGGCCCTCACCATGTCACTGGCTGTATGTTCGGTCAGGCGCTTTTGATCAACGTTTTTATCAGGGGACAGGCTGCTCATACTGTTACCTCGCCAGATTGTGGCTGACGCTCTGTGCTTATCTCAACGCCAGCATGTTTCGCTGCGTTACGCAGCACCGATGCGGCCGGGATCTTCCCGCTGTTTAATAAACCGATAATCTCTTCACGCGGCCCATCAGCTACTTTGATGCCTTCATCCATCACAATCACCCGATCAACGTATTTCAGCACTGCCGGACGGTGGGTCACGATAATCACGGTTCGGCCTTCCATTGCCGGGATGAGCGCCTGCAGGATAGTGCGTTCCGACCCCATATCCATCCCCGATGTAGGTTCGTCCAGTAGCAGAACATCCGGATTCGACAGAATGGCGCGAGCCAGGGCTATCGCCTGCTTTTGTCCACCGGAAAAGTTTTCACCACGCTCACTGACAGGCATACCAAAGCCCATGGGATGGGCCGCGACAATATCACTCACCCCGGTCATTTTGGCAGCGGCCATCAGTTCTTCGTCGCTGGCATAGGGTGCTCCCATCACCAGGTTGTCACGCAGCGAACCATACATAAAACGTGGTTCCTGATTGACCAGCGCGATACGCGTCCGTAATTCCACCGGCTCGACCTGGCCTATATCTACGCCAGCAATGGTGATCGTGCCTGTTGTGGGTGGATATAGCCCAACCAGCATGCGCAGCAGCGAAGATTTACCGCTGCCCATTTTGCCCAGTATGGCAACCCGCTCGCCCTGACAGAACCGGACATCTAGCTGCTCAACGATGGCCGGTAAATCGTCTTTATAACGTAATGAAACGCCCTGACAGACAATCCCGGTCTGGCTGCCCTGGGGAAGCTGCACATAAACCTTCTCATTATCGCGTTCAGCAGGGGCCTGCATCACTTTATTGAGGATGGCCAGCGAGGTTTTTGCCTGCTGAATACGCAATCCCAGCGCGGCAAGCGTTGCTATGGGCATTATGGCGCGCCCCATCAGGGTCATAGTGGCAATGATGCCTCCCATTGAGATATCACCATCACCGACCAGATAAGCACCCCAGACCAGCAGAATAACGGTACCAAACTGCTGGGTCGTCTGAATGACGCTTGAGCCCATAGTGGCAAGGAACCGCGATTTCATATTCACTGCAGAGAGTTTTACGCTGGCAACATCGTGTTTAGAGGCGACCAGGTTTTCAGCACGCAGAACTTTAATGGTTTCAAGATTATCCAGTGATTCAATAACCAGACCGTAACGGTTACTGCCTATTTTCATTGACTCTTCAGCGTGGCGTTTCAAAGGGATCTGCATCAGCAGCACCATCGCCACGATGACCACTAATATCAGGATCACACACCAGACCAGTGGCCCGGCAACCAGATGGATTACAACCAGGAAGAGTAAAACAAAGGGTAAGTCAGCAACCGTCGTTAAAGCGGCTGACGTAGTAAGCTCGCGGACGCTGTCAAAGCTTTGCATGACATTGCCAAATGCACCGCTGGATTGGGCTCGACCCGACATTTTGCCGTTCAGCACGTGACGAAAAAGTTGTGCGCCTAACACCAGATCGATCTTTTTACCGGCGCGATCGGTAATCCAGGCCCGACCCAGCCGTGCAGCCAGTTCAAACAGCAACGCCAGACTCACGCCGATAGCCATCGTCCAGAGTGTTACGTAGGTCTGGTTAGGCAGTACCCGGTTATAAACCGTCATGGTGAATACGGACATCGCCAGAACGAGCAGGTTAATAACGACTGACAATGCGGCGGCTTCAAAGATATAACGTTTGAATCCCCACAAAGTATTCCAGAACCAGTGCCCTTTACCGACATGGACAATGTCATCGGCACGATGATCAAGATAAGACTTAGGTCGCAGCAGCAACAACTCGCCGCTATAGTGCTGAGCCAGGCGAGCGAAATCGACCTCAACAGGCTGGCTGCCCAGTGCGGGATCGATAATGGCGCACTTCTTTTCGCTACACTGTGTCAGCACGCAGTAGCCCGTTTCCAGACGCATGATGGCGGGGAGAACAAAGCTTTTCACATCCGTCAGGTCAATCTTCTGCCAGGCAGCACTCATGCCGCGGCTCAGCAGCGTGCGCAATGCCCAGTCATTCTGGGCGCTGATATCAGCGTCTGGTGGAAATGCAGGCATACCCACACGTAAAGCATTTAGCGTAAGCCGGACGTCAAACAGGCGCAGTGCGCTTTGCAGTGCAACCAGCAAAGTCTCCTGCGTATCTGATGGCGATCTGGATAACACTCTGTTTTCAGCATTCAGTTCAGAGCCAGCAGGCTCAAATTGTATATCAGTCACAATGGCGTCCCCTGGACAACTAATTCATTCTGGTCTGGCGGCAAAGCATGACAGCGGCCAGAAATACTCGTTTTTTACGTCAGCGTGATTAGTGCACCGCTTCGATGGTATTCGCTGGTAAAGCGTTAACCTTCTGCACCAGTTGGCTGGTTTTACCCAGTGCCGCAACGATGTTCCATTGCGCAGCCAGGTACTGCATCTGCTGCTCCTGATAACTTGCGAGACTGGTGTAATAGTCGGTAGCAAACGAGATTAAATCCGTTAACGGACGCTGCCCCGCGAAGAACTGTACTTCCCCCGCTTTCCAGGTTTTCAACGCGGTTTCTGACTGTCTCTGTAATGCATTGAGCTGGCGTTCACGAAGCGGTAAGGAGACCCACAGCTGATCCAGCTGCTGTTTCAATGTCCGGAGTGTTGCATCCTGATCCGCCTCTGCGGCAATGAGTCGCTGAGTTTCAGCTTTGGCATTTGCCCTGCCAGCCCCACCATCCCAAAGATTGATATCGCTGCTCACCTGTAACGTCACCGCTTTAAACGGTTCCATTTCACCGTTGCGCTTTGGACTGTCCATACTCAGTTGCACACTCCATTTCGGCCTGTTCCACTTAGAGGCCAGATCCACTGCGGCTCTCGCCTCCTCTTTACGCTCGCGTGAGACCGCCCAGTTGGGATTTTCTTTCAGTACCTGTTGTGCCTGTGCCAGCGACGCGGGCAACAGACCCGCTTTTTTCAGATCGGGCAGGCCTCTGGTGATAACAATCTCGTGGTTCAGCAGCGAGCTGAGTTGCTGCTGCGCCTGTATATAGGTGGTGTAGCTCATTTCACGACTGGCAATCACCGAATTGAGGCGAGTCGCAACCTGATTGATCTCAGAAGCTCTGCCGCTATCAATACTGGCAATATTCTTTACCCGATTAAGCAGATCCTGCAGTGCGTTAATTTCTTTATCCAGTACAGCGACAACTGTGGCATTAGTGGCTGCAGAGGTAAAAAGAGAAAGCACCTGCTCGTTGAGATTTTCGCGCGTGACATTTACCTGAGCCTGCTGCATGGAATAAGCAGCCTGCTTTCCGGCAACGCTCGCATCAGTACGTCCGTGATCGTAAAGTAATTTACTTACAGTGATATGCGGGGAGACCGGGTTATTCTCATAACCGGGTTGACCTGAATATCCTGATGCGCTGATACCCGTGCTGACCTGAAAACCATCAGCGGCTTTTGCCTGATCGATATCATACATAGCACCGGTGCTGTTTGATAAAGCAGACTTTACCGACGGATGGTCGGCTGTCATACGAATCATTTCAATAAAGTCCGTTGCATGGGCATTTAACAGGGGATTAAAAAATAGCAATCCCGCAATTAAACCATGCAGCGAACATCTGGATTTTGTAGTGAACAAGTTTTTTTTCATAGTTAACTCAAAATAACAAATAAAGTGGGATGGCTAATTTTCTCTGTCGCTAATTCAATGCTGCGACCGGAACTGTTTTAACCGCCCGACATGTCATATGGCAACGTTAATTCTGCTAAAAAGAAATATTTAGGTTTTACATGCTGCTCACATGCCTTTATTTATTCTTTTCATCTGTTAAATCAGATCTGGGGCTCACCTGATGGGCCTGCCTTAAACAGGCCCATCAGGTGAGTTTGATGTGAAAAAAAGCTGGCGATGACCGAAGTCATCGCCAGTTCTATCAGATAACGTTTAAGCCATGCTGGATTAACAGCTTGACAGTGGTGTCATCATTATTGGTATAGACGTCATAATTAACGCCATTTTCAGTTTGTGCGGCTGAATCCGTCCATTCTGATTTTCCAATATTAACGGTATCAGTTGCATTACTATTGTTTGAACTTCCCACATCTCCCGTAATATGTAATGTGTTCGCTTCACTACCATTATCTTTAGTAATTTCGAGCACATCGCTGGCGCTGATAAATAATGTCTGCGCCGTGTTATTACCCAGATGGATAGCTTCAATTCCACTAATTTTGCCTGATACCGTTCCGAGTTCTAAATCGTTATTAGAATCCCAGACCAGCGTATCGTGACCTTCTCCTCCTTTCACACTGCTAAAATGAGTACTGTTAATGACGATAGTATCATCGCCCTCTTTTGCATCGACGGAATTCGCGCCGCGTGCATCCAGTACATCATTACCTGAAGTGCCATTAAGATCGTACTGAGCAGGTTGATACTCAATATGCGTCGATCCCGTTTCAGACGTCAGTCCCAGTGTCTCGTTCAGATCAACTAAGCGGCCTTTTATTGCTGAGCCATCGCCGTCGCCCACGCCCTGATCGGTCCAGGTCACGTAGAGCTGACCGCCCGCCAGGAAGGTCGCATCGACTTCAACCTGCTCACCATAGGTCAGCTGGTTGATCTGGATCTGCTGACCCACTTTATTACCCGCAGCATCAAAGTACTGTGCGTAGATACCGCTGGTACCTGCACCCGGCGCGATGTCGGTTGTTGACAGGAAAACGGCAATAAAGCTGCCGTCAGCCTGACTGACCACCCTCGCCATGTGCTGATCGCCAGCCGTCGTGGTGTTGATCAGGAATTCGCTGGTCAGCGCCGTACCGTCTGCCGCGTAGATGCGGCCCCAGACGCTGTAACCGTTCTGATCCGGTCCGCTGGTATCGTTAGAGTCCCAGGTCACCACGTAGTTACCGTTTTGCAGCGCACTGACTGCGGATGACGCCTGATTGTTAGTCAGGGTCTGGTTCGCTACGAAGCTGCCTGTTACAGCATGCGTTGACGGATCATAAACTGACACACCAACATCATATCCGGTGGCTTTAATCGCATAAGTAATCGCAACCTGGCCATTTTCCAGCGTTGTAACAGATGGCAACGGCTCCCATTCAGGAATGATGGCATTTGCGTTCAGGGTCGTGGTTGCCAGCACGGTCTCCGCCGTGACCGGCGTGCCGTTTGCGTCATACTGACGGCCATAAACCGTCCAGTTGCCGTTCAGGCTCGCTTCCCAAACCACCAGATAACCGCCGTCTTCCAGCGAAGTGATCACCGGAACGCGCATTTTGCTGGCGGCGGTGCTGGAGTCTACATTGTACTCTGCGCCATAAGTCACGACGCCGTTCACGTTACCCGCACCGTCGTAGCTGTAGGTATAGCCCTGACCCTTGATATGCGCACCGGAATCCGTGCTCCACACCACCTGGAAAGTGCCATCTGACAGCACGGTAACCTGCGGCGTGATCTGGTCGCCCGCTGTGGTGGTGTTCACCGTGAACTCCGCCCCGACCGGCTGACCTTTCGCATCCAGCAGCTGCCCCTTGACGCAGCTGCCGGAGCCGTCTCCGCTCGCCGACTGCCACACCACGATGGCGCCGCCGTCCGGCAGGCTGGCTACCGACGAGACCGTCTGCGCTCCCGTGGTGGTGGTGTTCACCGTGTACTCGGAGTAGAACGCCGCATCCACGTCAATCACGATACCTTCAATGCCGGTTCCCGAACCGTCCACGTTGTCCGACTGCCACGTCACGTATACGCTGCCGTCCGCGGTCAGCACGGCGTCAAAGATGTGCGTTGCATCCACCGAGTCGCCACCGGTACCCTGGTTGCCGCTCGTGGTGGTGTTCACCAGGAACTCGCGTCCCACCCTGTTATCGTTCGCATCAAAGCGCTGTGCGTAGATGGCCGAGCCATCCCCGTCGCCGCCTTCGGAGCCCCAGATAAGCAGGTAGCCGCCATCATCCAGCGCCACGCCGACCGGCTTATACTGCTTGCCGCTGGTGTAGCTGTTGACGATGAAGTCACCGCTGCCGACCAGCGTCAGCGTCCCGGTGGCGGCATCCACGCGGTAGTGCACTGCGCGGATGTCAGAGCCGCTGGTGCCGCTGTCGCTGCTGTCCCAGAACACCACGATGCTGCCGTCGTTCAGGGTGATAACGTCCGGATAGTTCTGGGAGCTGTCCGTGGTGGTGTTCACCTGGAAGTTACCCCCCAGTGGCGTGCCGTCTGCGGCAAAAATCTGCCCGACAACCCCGCTGCCGCTGGTGTCACCCGGACCGCTGGTGGCGTTCCACACGGTCACGTACATGCCGCCGTGCGCCGCATCGGTAAAGGCCGCCATTTCCGGCCCGCCGGAGCTGCCCATGCCCTTGCCGGTTGCCACCGTCACTTCGCCCGTCACCGGCTGGTTATCCGCCCCGTAGCTGCGCTGCACGATGCCTGTGCCCTGGTCTTCCCAGCTGATGATGTAGCCGCCGTCGGCGGTTGCCATCGCACCCGGACGGTTCTGCGCACCGCTGTAGGTGGTGTTCACCTGGAACTCGTCGGTCACCGCCTGGCCGTCGGCGCCGTAGCGGCGCGCCATCACACCGTCGCCGCTGTTGTCCAGTCCGTTAACGTTGGACTCGTAGACGATCAGAAAGCCGCCGTCGGTCAGCGCGATCACCTGCGGGCTGTCCTGATTGTTGGCCGTGCGCTGGTTCACCTGCTGCTCGGTGCCGATTTTATGCACACCGTCTGCCTCGTACAGCTGCATGTAAACCTCGGTACCGGAGGTGCCGTCACCCTGCCACGTCACCACGATGCGGCCGTCCGCCAGCCGGGTGACCGACGGGTTGAGCTGATCGCCTGTGGTAGTGGTATTCACCTGCGCGCTTTCATTCAGCAGATCGTAAGCACTCAGCGCGGCTCCGGAGATCAATACTGGCTGGCTCTGGTTACCTGCCGCGTCAATAGCCGAGAGCGTTCCGTTTTCACCGACACTGAGTGGGTTAGGTACAATACTCCATACACCCTCAGCATCTGCCACCGTGGAGTAAACCGTTCCAGCCGCATTCGTCACGATAACAGTAGCGCCTGCTTCGGTCTGGCCACCCAGAGTCTCCTTAGTATTGGTAGAGAGACCCACGTTCGGCGGCAGTACATCGGTGTCGCTCGACGCTGGTGTCGTCGCAGGCTGATAGTCAATGGTCGTTGGATCGTTGTTGTCCGGCGTCATTTGCTCCAGTCCCAGCGTTTCAACCAGATCCACAACGCGTCCTTTAATCGCCGAGCCTTCGCCGTCACCCACACCTTTGTCAGTCCAGGTCACGTAAAGCTGACCGCCCGCAAGGAAGGTCGCATCGACTTCAACCTGCTCGCCATAGGTCAGCTGATGGATCTGCATCTGCTGGCCCACTTTGTTACCCGCTGCATCAAAGTACTGCGCGTAGATGCCGCTGGTACCTGCACCCGGTGCCGTATCTGTTGCAGACATAAAGAGCGCAACGAAACTGCCATCAGGACGGCTCACGACTTTCGCCAGATGTTGATCGCCTGCTGTTGCCGTGTTGATCAGGAACTCGCCGGTCAGCGCCGTACCGTCTGCCGCGTAGATGCGGCCCCAGACGCTGTAACCGTTCTGATCCGGTCCGCTGGTATCGTTAGAGTCCCAGGTCACCACGTAGTTGCCGTTATCCAGCGCACTGACTGCAGGTGATGCCTGATTATTAGTCAGGGTCTGGTTCGCTACGAAGCTGCCGGTTACCTCATGCAGTGAAGGATCGTAGATCGATACGCCAGCGTCATACCCGGTACCTTTAACGGTATAGGCGATAGCGACCTGGCCGTTTTTCAGTAACGTAACAGACGGCAGCGGCTCCCAGTCAGCGCCAAAGCCCAGCACGCCGTTTACGCTCAGCGAAGTCGTAATCAGCACAGTCTCCGCCGTGACCGGCGTGCCGTTTGCATCATACTGGCGGCTGTAAATCGCCCAGTTACCGTTCAGGCTTGCCTGCCATACAACCAGATACCGGCCAGCTCGTCCTCGGTGTTGTTCGTGATTTCCGGAGCCGCCGTGCTGGTGTCAACGGTAAAGCTCCAGTCGCCGTCTGCCTGCGGGCCTTCGTTGCCCGCCGCGTCCACCGCCGCGACCGTCAGGTCGTGAGAGGTGCCGTCCGCCATATCCTGCTCCGGCGTCCAGCTCCACTTGCCGTCCGCGTCCACCGCTGCGCTGCCGACGAGCTCGCCGTTGTCATAGATGTTGACGTGATCGATGTCGGCGGTTGCGTCGCCGGAAAGAGTCGGCCGCGCGTCATCGGTGACCGAGCCGCTGGCAATCTCGCCGGTGATCGCACCGACGTCGTCCGTCAGGGTGATGCTGTCGATGACCAGGCCCGAGGTCTGGTTATCCGGCGGCGTGCTGTCGCCGGGGCCGTCGATCACAACGCTGTTGCTGTTGCCCGCCTCGTCGGTGGCTTCCACCACGACGTCTTTGGCGTCCACGCCCGCCGGATTCGGCTGGATGCTCCAGTGACCATCCGCGTCCGCCACCGTGCTGGTCACGCTGTCGCTGACCGGATCGGTGATCACGATCACCGCGCCCGGCTCGGCGTTACCGGCCAGCTCGTCCTCGGTGTTGTTCGTGATTTCCGGAGCCGCCGTGCTGGTGTCAACGGTAAAGCTCCAGTCGCCGTCTGCCTGCGGGCCTTCGTTGCCCGCCGCGTCCACCGCCGCGACCGTCAGGTCGTGAGAGGTGCCGTCCGCCATATCCTGCTCCGGCGTCCAGCTCCACTTGCCGTCCGCGTCCACCGCTGCGCTGCCGACGAGCTCGCCGTTGTCATAGATGTTGACGTGATCGATGTCGGCGGTTGCGTCGCCGGAAAGGGTCGGCCGCGCGTCGTCGGTGACCGAGCCGCTGGCAATCTCGCCGGTGATCGCACCGACGTCGTCCGTCAGGGTGACTGAGTCACTGACAATGCCGGAGTTGATGTTATCTGGAGGAGTTATGTCCGGTCGGGAACCGTTGGACGGCGGAGAGACATTACCCGCAGGATCGACAACCACGATAGTTACGTCGGTATCCCCTTCATGGACAGGGTTAGGCTGGATACTCCAGTCACCATTTTCATCAACTACAACCGTGGTGGTTTCACCGGTACTGCCATCGGAAATAACCACAGTTGAACCAGGTTCTGCTTTACCTGAGATTTGTTCATCATCATTGCTATTTATAACCGCCGCTTCTGGCGAAGAGGTGTCAGTAAACTCTTCAGTCAGGCTACCGCTATTGCCCGCACTATCAGTTACCGTAACAGTGACGGTGCCATTTGGTTGTGAAGTCGGTGCTTCCACATACCAGTTACCTTCACTGTCCGTCTGGGTCGTGATCTGGGTGCCATCAGGCAGTTGAATGACAACCTGTGAGTCAGGGCTATTCGATGTTCCGGAAAACTCTGGACGACCATCATTATCACTGTCCGCAACAGGATCAAGTGTCACCGATACACTCTTAGCGGAAGAGTCATGGCCACTGCTACCACGCCCGGACGCACCAATAGCAACGCCGCCTGCCGCGCCGCCCAGCAGCATAAAGGGCAACCAACCAAAATTGTTGTCACTGGCAGTCAGCGGATCGGCACTGGCATATCCTTCACCACCTAATACCTGTTCACCGCTCTGACCTTCAGTTAAAGCTGGCGGGTATTCAGCCACATCGCCGGAAGTCGGCACATATTCATAAAATTGACCGTTTTCGCCCAGCCCAATCAGATGAACGTTTTCATTATCATAATAATCTTCCAGCACAATATCAGGATGCTGAGAATCATCCTGGCTAAAGAAAAGCTGCAGATTATTGCCAACGCGCCTGGTTACAACCATTTGCGGAGCATGTCCTGTAGCGCTATCGATCAGTTCTATATTTAATGCACCCTGATGCGGAACTTTGATCGTTGTAGGATTTTCAGATTTTGTATCAACAGTGTATGAAGAGATAATACCCTTCACACCACGCAAGTTCACTTTCAACATAACAACCTTCTTAATTAACGAGGATTGATTAAATTCAATAGAAATAAGGCTTTCACAAACCCTTAATCTCTATATTCATATACTTCGAATAACCGTGATTTTATGACGAGATAATCTGCAATCCTGACATTGCTTCCAGCACAACTCTTGATTCTGGAGTCAGTGAACGGCATTATCAGAACTGATTAATAAAAAATATGGTGCCAGATTGCATCAATGCAGTGAGTATGCAGCGCCCTGAGCTTTACTGCTTTTATCAGCTATCTTCATAGCATTGCTCTGAGCATGACTACTGTCAGAATTTAATAGTGAAGAAGCCACCGGGTGATTCAATAGTTTTGACTCGCCCGCTTCAGAACAAGAACGTTCATTTACTACACGCGATAACGTACGTGATTGTGCTTTGAGACTGGTTAAAACAGATTCAGCTTCCTTTGCAGGCACCAGACGCGCCGTGATTTTCTGCTGATCATTTACCGCTAACTGATAGTAATAGCGCTCACCTGATTTCAGCGCTGGTGTGGATACTTCAATTTTTGCTGGCTGGACAAAATCATGCTGGCTGAACATGACGTCCAGTTTTTTCTGGCCAGGGCACACACTAATTTCAGTCCCTCTATCACCTGACATTACGCTCGTATAGTATTGATTATTAATAAATACGTTAACTAGGCGTTTTGATACGGCAGGATTTTTTTCATCAATACGGTAGACAATAATGTGCGCACGCGGGTCGCGTATCTGCTCCGGCGCCTTGTCAGTGTTGACCTCTTTAAACAACGATGGCGCAGGAGCGTTCTGCGATGGCGCCGCCTCAACATAATTGCAGTACAGGTAGCCTGTAAGTAATAAAACCATACTCAGCATTGCTCCCTGCATAAATTTAAAGGGACTATTCGATGCTTTGCATGTTAAACGTGAATTATTTTCCATATAACTCTCCTTAAGGTGCTTAACCTTTATATTTAAAACACCTTATATCCGATGTTGAACAGGAGCTGACAACTCCTTAAAAAATAAAAAATGGGAAATTTAAACAGCGCAGAAGGGTGAGCCTACGCCTCTGGATAACGTTAAATCTCATTTACATTGATAACTCCTTTGTAAAGTTCAAGCAACGAGACATCATTGATAAATGCATTAAATTCTTTATCTCCTTTCAGAGCGAACTTTCTCATCACATTATATTTATGTGCATAGATTGTTTTAACTGACAAATCTAACCTTTTTGCTGTCTGGATTACACTGTATCCTTTCTTCAAAAAACTAAGCACCTGAAGTTGCACCACGGTGATACGTGCAAATTCGCACCGTAAACAGTCTGAAGGCAGATATCCCATAACTCTTCCCTGAGTGTTTAACCAGGCCTTGGTTATTTTCTCAGTGATTAAACGTACCGAATCCCTTTTTGACACTTCAAGCAAAGATTGATAACAAAATGGTAACGGGTTTTTAATTTTCTCTCCGAAATCATCGGTAAATACCAATATGATACTGCCAGGCTTTCGCTCGCGATAAGCGGGTTGACACATATAAAGACGCCATTGCGAAACATTGATCAGGATGAAGTCAGCCTGCCGCAGGTTATGACTATCAAAACCTGATAAAAATTTTACTTCTGCATCAGATAGCAGTGCCTCCTCAATTACCTTTGATATGCCCAGTCTGAAGAAGTAATTGTCATCCGTACAAACCACATTAACATCCATTTTTTCCCTTCAGCATCACAAAATTCACGATGACAAATATTATATTCAGGTGAACTTACCGTTAATCAGTACCAATTCGCCTTTCTCTTTTAGTTCCTTGAGCACTCTGCAAATGGAACTTTTTGATAAATGAGAACTATTTTCAATAAGATATAGTGCTGAAAATCGTTTCTTTAAATGAGTCGGCAGTTTTTTCCATCTTTCAATCAAAGAAAGAACTTCATCATATGAGTTACTTTTTGGTAACTGAATGTAATTCATCAGATCAGAATACTGTCCTGATAAAATAGACATTGCGTCATTAAAAAGATCTTTCTCAAAAACCAATCGCCAGAACACGTCATAGTCAATGAAACTGACTTTTCCATAATCGACTCGTTCCAGATAGACTGGCGGCTCGTCTAAAGCTGGAGTGACGCCGACAACAAACGGAGCGGATAAGATATTCAAAACCTTATTCTCGCCTTTAAGTTTAAGTAAAAAATCGCCGTCAAGAATGAACATAACGCGACGTACATTATCTTTAGTCAAATGATAACGGCGCTTGCCTCTTGAAATTTCATCTGGATTAGCAATCTGCGTAAATCCTGCTAATGCATCGATGATCCGTTCATGATTTTCAGTCACTCTATACATATTAATTAACTCAATCTAACTGACGTATTGGTCAGTGATTAGCAACAATTCGTAAAATCAGTTTTTTATAGTCTCTTTCTCTTTCGCCTGGTGTACTCGCTTACCTGAGCTCGCCTCCATAACTCGGGCAGTTAAAAATAGTCTTTATCGGTTCCACTATAATAAAACCGCCCCAACAAAATTCAAAACCGCAAATACAAACAAATAAAGACACTCAGGCTAATAAAAGAAACAATAACCAGATCTTACACCATTTAAATGCTGTTTAGTTAGCACATAAATCTACTTTGTGGCACCTTACAGGCAGTGTTATAACTTTTTTCCTAAAAAAAGAATTTCCCATTACCATTTGAAAGATGATGTTATGAGCATGCTATTTTAAAAGCCCGTATTTAAACACCTCTCTCAATTTTCCAGCATGGCTGAAAAGAAACAAATCAAATTGGCATCAATGTTAATGCTCCTTACTAAAGTTACGCTGTCAGGCAGCATTGCATGGAAGGAATTAAACAACGGCACCCATCGAACAGATACTTAAATTGATTATCTTTATATATTTAGTTTTTTATCCTGATAAATATAATTTAATTAGCTTAAAGCACCAGAAACTGGCAAATGGGATTTTTCCCTTTTTAATTCCACTTCTCAAATGACTTCACATTCAGGCAAGTGAAATCATTAACTCATGGCTTTATACACAAGCTTATTCATAGATAAATCAGTTTCACTGAACCGCGTTCATGGCATGCGCTTCCCGGATGCCAGATAATTTTAAGCATCAGGCATAAGCAGTGCTGTTAATGGTTAAATCACGCATAAGAATAATGTACGCTCAAAAAATTCCAGAATACTAACAGCAGTTAATATTATGTAAAAATATAATAGCCATATCCTTGCTTACGATAACAAAAGAAGAATTATGGATGTTTTACTATTTCATTTTTTATGACCACCCATTCTAATAGCGCCGTTCGCTAGAAGCGGCATAAATAATAATATTGAAAAAATGATACATGGAGATATCGATGAGAGAGTTAACATCTTTTGAAATGCAAAACGTTTCAGGAGCAGGTTTTTTTGACTTTATTGGCGCTGTAGTTGTCGGTGCCGTTACGGGTATTAGTTCTTTTGGTCTTAAATGGGGAATGAGTGGCGGAAGCACCGGTGGCGTGTTAGGCGTTGGTATTGTCTCTGCCGGTGTAGGTCTGATTGTCGGCGCAGTCCTTGGTCTTGTTGATGGTGCTTTATATGGTGCTATGAATGGCTGGGATAGCACGGCAGGCTGGTTTAACGCGGTCGTTGAAAACCAGTTTGATCCTAATGCATCTGTAATTACAGCTTAAGGAAACAACATGCGTGAATTGAACAATAAAGAAATCGAAGGCGTTAGCGGTGGTTCATTAACTTCGGTGATCCTGGATTTCTTTAAGCAGCTAGGCGCAAGCTCAGAAGAGAAAACTGAATGGACGCGCCCAGACTCCATTCCAGCAGCGAACCCGGTTAGTGGGTCTGCCTTTGGCATGGGTATTGTTGGTGTCGCAGCAGCAGTCGTATTTGGATTGCTGATTTTCTAATTCTCTTGTGAGGAATGAATCCTCCAGGGAAGTGAACGATTATTAAACCGTTCATTAATTGATGTTATTAATTATTTTATACAAAGGAAAGTATATGAAAAAGTTATCTATGGTTGCTCTTGGTCTGATGCTGGCTGCTGCTCACGTTAATGCTGCTGAAGCTTCAGATGGCACCATTAACTTCACAGGAAATATTGCGTCTCAGACTTGTACTGTAAGCGTAAACGGCGGCGGCAGCACTGCAACCGTTACACTGCCTAAAGTAGCAAGTAGTATTTTAAGCACATCTGGTCAGACTGCAGGTAACACTCGCTTCACTATGGCGCTGAGCAATTGCTCAGCTACGACTGGTGACGTGTACGCTTACTTTGAACAAGGTGCCAACGTCAATGCTGATGGTCGTTTGACCAATACTGGTACTGCAACGAATGTTGACCTGCAGCTGCTGGATAGCGGAAATGGCGTGTTGAACGCGGGTAGCACTGAGCAGACCACCTCTCCAAAAACTGTCGCTCTGACTGCTGGTGCAGGTACTCTGACCTATTCTGCTCAGTACTATGCAACTGGTGCAGCTACTGCTGGTACCGTCTTATCAGCTGTGAACTATTCAATCAATTACCTGTAATTGATTATGGTGGGAGCATCTGTTCCCACCTCCCTTCCTCTATCATCATTTCTGTCAAAATCATGAAAAAAAAAAGTTTTAAATTTTTGATCTCCTGTCTGCTGGCTTTTACGGTGACCTCATCGGCTTTTGCCAGCGTGACGATTATCGGCACCCGGGTAATCTACCCCGCAACAGAAAAAGAAGTCACAGTCCGCTTAGATAACCATGGCAATCAACCTGCGCTGGTACAGGCCTGGATTGACAATGGAAATCCTGATGAAGCACTGGATAAAATAAACGTACCGTTTGTCTTGCTACCGCCTGTTTTCCGTATGGAGGCTAACAAAGGACAGACATTACGTATCGTTTATACCGGTTCAAACCTGCCCAAAGATAAAGAGTCGGTATTCTGGCTTAACGTACTCGACATCCCTCCTCGCGATAAAAGCCTTGCGAATCAAAATCAGTTGCAAATGGCTATTCGTAGCCGCATCAAAATTTTCTTTCGCCCAGCCCGGTTCGATGCGATGCAAGCAACAGAAGCAGCGTCGGGTCTTATCTGGCATCAAGGGGAGAAAGCGAATCAGCTGACAGCAACCAATAACTCTTCGTTTTACGTCAACGTTTCACAGATCAATGCCGAGGATAACGCGGGGCGAAAAGTAGTCAGTGAAAAGGGAGATATGCTTGCACCAGGCGAAACAAAAAGCTTCTCCCTAAAAGGATTGAACGCAAATCAAATAAAAACAAACTTTCATTATCAATATCTGGATGATTATGGCGCTGCACGCAATGTAGACGCCAAAATTAGTCAGTAACTTTGGTAACTCATCAGGGGTAATAATGATGGCAAGGATGATTAAAAATAATAAACCAACGGCAAAAATATTTTACCGATCTTTTCTGGCGCTTTTTTTAACTGCATCAACAGGCGCCGCATTTGCAGAAAATTCGTATGATTTTGACGAATCATTTGTGAAGAATCTACCGGGCGTTAAAGTTGATGTGGCCCGCTATGCAACCGGTAACCCTATTGATCCTGGTACTTATACGCTGGATATTTTCCTGAATGGTCGTCAGATTGGTCGGGAAAATGTTCAGGTCATTCGTGAAGGGGCGGGAACCAAAGCGTGCCTTTCCTATGATCTGGTCAAAAGCTTGTCACTTAAGGACACAGTTTTTAGCCCGGGACAAGCTGAAAATTTGCGCTCTGGTAAACAGTGTATGGCGCTGGAGGAGGTGGTTAAAGAGAGTCATGCAGCTATCAATTCTGCCGATATGCAGATGGATATCTCAATTCCGCAAATTTATCTGTTGCGATCTGCGCGCGGCTACGTTGCGCCAGAATTCTGGGATAAGGGTGAAACAGCACTTACGCTAACCTATAACACCAACTATTATCGCTCTGTAAATCACGGTCAGCCATATGACTCATTTTATGGCCGTGCACTGGCGGGTTTTAACCTTGGCGGATGGATGTTCCGTCACGATGGTTCTCTCAGCTGGCAACGTCAAAAAAACAACGAGTATCATCATTACGATGCAATTAATACCTATGTCCAGCGTGATATTCCGCAAATAAAATCACGGCTGTTATTAGGTGAAGGCAATACCAGTGGCGAAATTTTCGATACGCTTTCTTTTCGTGGTGCGCAAATATCTACAGTTGACCAGATGTGGCCAGACTCTCAGCGAGGCTATGCACCAGAAATCCGCGGCGTAGCCCGAACCAACGCTCAGGTAACTGTATCGCAAAATGGCAACAAAATTTATGAAACGACGGTTTCACCAGGCCCTTTTAATATCACCGATCTTTATCCTACAGGCTACGGTGGTGATTTAGACGTGACCGTGAAAGAAGCTGACGGCGGTGAGACCCGTTTCTCAGTTCCTTACGCAGCGATGACGCGTCTGAAACGTCCGGGCATGACTTTTTATAGTCTGACCGGTGGTGTATCCCGAAAAGACAATATGGTTTATACACCTTCGGTCTATCAGGGCACTATTCAGCATGGTTTTAGCAATAGTCTGACCGGTTACTCAGGTATTCTGGGATCAGATAACTACACCTCTGTGCTGTTGGGAGGTGCATTTGGTTTACCTGTTGGTGCGATCTCACTGGATATTACTGGGGCTCAGACAAAATATGGTGATGAGAAAAAGCAAGGTGTAAGTTATCGGGCAACTTATAGTAAGAAGGTTTCTCAGACTAACACGAATTTTACTCTGGCGGCTTACCGCTTCTCATCATCCGGTTATTACAGTTTTGATAATGCATTACAAATCAATAACTATTATAAAAAAAATCATAAAAACAGTTCGTCAAATTATCTTTCGCGCCCCAAACAACGTTTTTCTATGACGGCAAGCCAAAATTTTGGGGAGTCATATGGGAATATCTATCTTACTGGTTTTGTTCAGAATTACTGGGATTCTGCCGGAACAAATACGCAATTTCAGCTGGGTTACAATAATACAATTGGTCGGGTCTCCTATACTTTATCAGCAAACCGATTATTATATTCAACCGGCGGGCATGACACTCAACTGTCACTCGACTTCTCGGTGCCAATTGGCAGCGATAGTCAAAGTTATGTAACCGGAAGTGCGACACATAATAAACAAGGTGTGAATGCACAAACAGCAGTTAATGGTGTTCTGGGTGAACATGACCAATATAACTATAACGTTGGAATAGCGCGCGATACTGATAATGAGAAGTCCGGTTCAGTTAGTGGGCAGTACCGTTCGCCCTACAGTATGCTGACGGCGTCTTATACTAAAGGGGAAAACTATTATTCTGCCTCGGGTGGTATCAGCGGTGCGGTAGTCGCTTTACCTGATAGCATTAATTTCAGCGCTTATCAGTCTACGACTTATGCTGTTGTTACCGCAGAAGATGCAGAGGGCGCGCGTGTACTCGGCTATCCCAATATTGTGTTAAACGGCAGCGGCAAAGCTATTGTGCCAAACCTTAACCCGTACCGGATAAACGAACTGGCCATCGACCCAAAAGGAATTCCACTGGATGTTGAGCTTGAATCAACTCAGCAGCGCGTTATTCCTGTTGAGGGTGCAGTCGTCAGACTTGATTATAAAACCAGCAAAGGAAAGCCACTGTTAATTCGGGCTAATCAGCCGAACGGAAATGCCTTGCCATTTGGTGCAACGGTTAATGATGAAGACGGTAACCTTATCACCACTGTTTCACAGGGTGGTCAGATTTATGTGAGGTTAAATAAAGATGTCAGCCGCCTGCATATTTCCTGGGGTAAAGCAGCCAGTGATAAGTGTCTGGTTAACCTGGAGTCCGGTATTGTTAATTCCAGTGAAAACAACACCCTTGCAAGGCTCACAACAACATGCAGCAGCGATCAATCAAAACCTGTTCGCTACGTGTCTAACGGCGAAATGAACAAAGATAATCAGGGTTAATCGGGTGACATTATGATGTTTATTAACTTTAGAAGGACACTGACCAGAATAGTCAGCATCATGATTATGGTATCTGGTTTCGTCATGCTAGCACCAATTAATGCGAACGCGGCAGATGATGTCACACTGACGTGCAAAAAATCTCTTTCTGATGCGGTATTAGATTTCCGCTCACTGGGGATAAATATTTCGGCAGCTGTTCCGGTGGGCACGGTCGTTTATAGTGGCAATTTAACAGTCACGTTCAAATGTGCCCTGGATAATCTGCAACAGTTTTTTGATGGTTTAACGGGAGAAGTGTACTTAAAGCGTAAAACAATTGCTGAAGATGCACTCGGTTATGGCTTAACCATTTATACCGGTTACGGTGGTGAAATGTCCACCGACGCTGCCAATATTCCTACCGGCAACAAGATCGCTACTTACGCGTTAACCAGTGGCGGTACAGTCGGTGCTTATACTGATGTCACATTGAATGTGCCTTTTCAGATTGTGCGGACGTCAAACTCGATGGCTGGCCCCAATTTGCTTCCGGACTATGTCAACGTATTTGATGTAGGCTCATTGGTACCAGGAAATGACCTGAAACTTTATGTCAGATATATTAAAAGCGGCATCACTGTGAGGGATCAAACCTGCTCAGCAGCAGGCGATGTTAACCCGAGGGTGTCATTAGGGAGTTACACAGCGAATACCAGCAGTGGGTTGGGTTCCGGTATTGGACAAACCAGCCCATCTACCGCTTTTAATCTTCAGCTTAACTGTGAGGCACTTCTTTCAGGTACCTTTGACGTTATGATGCAGTTGGATGGGGATGCGGCTGATGGGCTATCGGATGTCGGCGTAGTTTCTCTGAACTCGACCTCAACTGCCAGCGGAGTGGGTGTTCAGATTCTGAATGAAAGTCAGCAACCTGTTGCACTGGCAGCACCATACAGAGTTGCAGCTTATCCACTGTCGTCAGCATTGATAACAGTGCCCTTATATGCACGTTATTACCAGACTGCTGCCACAATAACCCCTGGTAGTGCTAACGCAGTTGCTACCTATACCATTAGTTATCAGTAACCATATGGGCTCTTGGGACCCTTTACCAGACTTTATAAACTGAGAAAGGATTTTATCAGTGGATAGGCCATTAAAAGGAAGGAGGTTTAAAGTTGGTGTCTCTGATGAGAGTCCTTTTATTTTTTATTCAATACAAAAAATACTCTCAACCGGATTTCACAACCTGGACATTGCAGCATACCCGGTAGAAGCAGAAAATCTTTTTGTAAAAATGAATAGCGATCCTCCTGATATATTAATTACTGATTTTTGCTTTAACTTTGAACGTAATGATTTGAACGGCGTTAGAAAGCTAGAAGAAATTTACAACCATAATGCTAACCTTAAAATCATTATCTTTACGGCACAGAATAGCCCGGCCATTTTGAAAAGAATATTGCAAATTCCGGTAAATGCAATAGTGAGCAAACGTGATGATATACGGGATCTGGTAGAAGCTTTGCACTGGGTTTGCTCATCGAATTCTGAAATATTTTATTCAGAAAAGATGAAAGATCTGGCGCATTCTGCTTCAGAGGAGCCCGCACAGACTCTTTTATCACCCGCAGAAGTTGAAGTAATCAGACTTTTTGCTATCGGGTACAGTTTAATGGAGATAGCTAAAGCACGTAAACGTAGTATCAGTACGGTTGCAACGCAGAAATATAACGCCATGCGTAAACTTCAGCTGCAGTCTAATACTGATTTGATTAAATATGTCTTTGCCCAGCAACTCATTTAATTTCGGGCTTAATTTTTAAGAAACAGCGAGCATCATGAAATTTTATAATTTTAAAATTGCATTTATTGTACTGTCCTGCGTGCCATTTGGATCTTATGCGACCAGCTTACAGCAGGCTGCCCGAGCCGCATTAACCTATGACTCTGCATTGCAATCCAGCCAGATGACCAGTGAAGCCGATCAGCAAAAATACTGGCAGGGTATGGCCGGAATGTTGCCCACATTGACGCTCGAAGGAAACTGGGATCGTCAGGAACAGCCGGATAAAAAATATCAAAGTGGTGTAACAAATCACAGTTACGATCTCAGTGTCAGACAACCCCTGTTTGATATGAGTAAATATGCTGGCTGGCGTAAAGGCGTTGCTATTGCCAATACCGCTGAAGCCCAGTCAAAAAAAGCTGAAGAAAAGTTATTAAATGCGATCAGTAATGCCTACTTTTCGGTGCTCTATCAGCAGGAAGTTTTACAGGCTGCGAAAGCTGCCAGTCACAACTTCAAACAACAGCAGCAAAAACTGCAGGCCGGTATTCTGAATGGACAAAACACTCGTACAGAGCTGGATGAAGCTAAGGCCAATTACGCTCTTGCTCAGGCCAAAGAAATAGAGGCGAGTAGTCAGTTATTGCTGGCTGGAGAAGCATTTCGTCGCTTATCGGGTGTCAGCCCGGACACTGTCGAGCCGGTAAACTTTCAGTGCCTTAACGCTTCGCCCTACGCTTCTTTAACTGATGCGATTAATGCCAGCCAGCAACGTAACACTGAAATCAAAATTGCCCTGTTTCAGAATGATCAGGCCGATGCTGATGTATTGGCTGCAGATGGCGCACATATGCCTGTCGTGTCACTTTACGCCAGATATGGCAAAAACTGGAGCCGTAACGATAACGACGATAATTTACTTTATGATGCTATTTTTGGCACTAACTCTAAAAGTAATAATCTGCAGTATGGCGTTAACGTTTCTATTCCATTATTCGCGGGTGGCAGCCAGATTTCACAATCTTATGAAGCAGCCTATCGCCGTCAGGCAGCGAAATATTCCACCATGGAAGCACAACGCAAAGCGGCTACAGATACACGTTCAGCATGGCTTAGTCTTACGAATGGAAAAGCGTTAATCAACGCGCAGAAAAATGCCGTCGAGTCTTCACGCGAAAAAGTGGTGTCTGTTCAATATGGCCGGGAAATGGGTTTCCGTACGGTAAATGATGAGCTTGATGCTCAGCAAAAATATTTTAGCGCACTTAAAGATCAGGCTGAAGCTCGCTTCAATTACCTGAACGCCCTCATTAATCTGGCACAAAGTACCGGATCACTATCAATCGACATGCTGAATTTTTTTCAGTGCCGTTAATCCCTTACTCATGATGATTATATAAATGGAACAGTCACTATTCCGTCAGGAGGCACTTGATGCAGCCAACCGTGGAAACCTGGGTATCGTGGCGCTCTATTGCCCACCTTATCGCTGGTTAGTTATTTCCGTTGTAGTGCTGATCACTGCCGCGACAGCGCTGTTTTTTATATTTGGCAGCTATACAAAATATGAATCCTCTACCGGAGAACTGCTGCCTAAAAATGGCATGCTGATCATTCCGCCCCCCGTAAGCGCTACGGTGGTCGATATTCCGGTAAAAGAGGGCCAGCATGTTGAAAAAGACGATGTGCTGATGGTGTTGTCATCAGAGGTTTCTACACAGTTAGGTCAGACTCGTCAGGTTATTGCCGAGAATCTGAAAGGCCAGCGTGAAAGGCTTCAGCAGGATCTGGTGACACTTGAAAAGCTTCATCAGGTTGAAATGAAGGGCCTGACCGACACTATCGCCAGTCTGAAACTGCAGCAGGAGCAGTTGAAGCTGCAACTGACACACCGTCGGAAACAGGTTTCCCTGGCGAAAATGCAGTTGGACAAGCTGGAAGCCATGCACAACGAAGGGTATGCCTCAAGCCGTCAGATGGAAGAGCAGGAGTCTAATCTGCTCGATAGCCAGGCGCGCTACCAGGAATATCAACGTCAGCTGTTGGACATCTCGCAAAAAATTGTTCAGACCGAGCAACAGCTGCATGAAAAACCGCTGGATGACGAGAAAAAGCGTAACGATATCGAGCGCCAACTGGCTGATAACCGTCAGTCGATGGCTGAAAATGAAGCGCGCCGCTCGTTTGAATTACGTGCGCCTAAAAGCGGGTATGTCGGCATGATTATGGTCAAAAATGGACAGATGCTCACCGCCGGTCAGTCAGCCATAGCAGTTTTGCCAAGCAATACTGAACTGGTCGCCCGCATCATGGTAAACACGCAGTCCATTGGTTTTATCCAACCGGGACAGCGGGTGGTGCTGCGCTATAAAGCGTTTCCTTATCAAAAGTTTGGTCAACAGTATGGAAAAGTTATCGAGGTTTCACGCACCGCTCTGTCTCCTCAGGAAGTCACTACGTTAACCGGCAAAAACAATATTCAGGAACAGCAGTACCGCGTGCTGGTCTCCCTGGATAAACAATCAATTACTGCTTATGCGCAGAATGAAAAACTCAAGCCGGGTATGGCGCTGGATGCTGATTTTATCGTCGACAAACGTCGTCTTTATGAATGGGTGCTGGAGCCAATTTTTGCGCTTGGACACAAAATCTCTCTCTGATTAAAAGGTCTGTTCTGTGTTGTTATTAGAGAAACTCAATTTTAAATGGTTTAACCGCCTGCCGATGATTCGTCAGTCACAGGCGACGGAATGTGGTCTTGCTTGTCTGGGGATGATTGCCAATTACCACGGTCATGAAATCGACATGATCACCCTGCGTCGCAGGTTCGCAACGTCGCTTAAGGGTGCAACACTTAGTGATGTCATTGCCATGGCACAACAACTCAATATGAGTTCCCGTGCGTTACGCGTTGATATGGAAGAGCTGTCTAAATTACGCATGCCCTGCATTCTGCACTGGGAATTGAACCATTTCGTTGTGCTAAAAAAAGTGCGCGGCAATAAGATCACGCTTCACGATCCTGCACGCGGCATTCGGGAACTGACATTTAAAGAAGCATCACCGGCGTTCACCGGCGTTGCACTGGAGCTGGTTCCCTCCTCCACTTTTGAGGTCAAAAAAGAAAAAGAAAGCATCTCGATGATGAAGCTGGTGGGCAGTGTGACAGGGGTGAAATCTGCCTTTGCTCAGGTGCTTATCCTGTCCATCGCTCTGGAACTTTTCGGCGTACTCTCCCCCTTCTTTATGCAGTGGGTGATGGATATGGTGCTGGTCTCCGCAGATTACTCGCTACTCTCCTTGCTCGGGATCGGCTTTATCATGATTGCGTTGTTTCAGACCATGATTACAGCGCTGCGCTCATGGGTGATGAGCTGGTTCTCAAGCCAGCTCAGCGTGCAGTGGACGGTCAATGTCTGTCACCATATGTTAAAGCTGCCACTTGAATGGTTCGAATCCCGTCACGTTGGTGACATTCTGTCCCGCTATGGCTCGCTGAACACCATCCAAAGTACGCTGACCAGCCGCTTCATTAGTACTGTGCTGGATGGGGTAATGTCGATCGTGACAGTAGTGATGCTGTTTATCTATAACGCTAAGCTTGCCTGGCTGGTAATTGGCCTTTTTGTCGCCTATGCACTGTTACGCTTCATGGCTTATGATCCTGTTCGCCGCGCTAACGAAGAGCAAATCATCAGTTCAGCCCGCACGCAATCTTCATTACTGGAAACGCTTCGCGGTATCCAGGCAGTAAAAACCAATAACAAGCAGGTGCCTCGTCTCTCCGCCTATATGAATTTCCTGGTGGATACGACCAACAAAGGCATTGTGATTCAGAAGCTTAACATTTTGTTTGGTTCCGCCCAGGGATTGCTCACTTCTGTAGGCAGGGTAGTACTGGTCTGGCTGGCTGCGCTGCAAGTACTGGATGGCAACTTCTCTGCAGGTATGCTTACCGCCTTTATTAGCTTCTCCGATCAGTT
This sequence comes from Pantoea sp. BJFS-204, assembly GCF_049310725.1. NCBI lineage: Bacteria > Pseudomonadati > Pseudomonadota > Gammaproteobacteria > Enterobacterales > Erwiniaceae > Pantoea > Pantoea sp. BJFS-204. Next base: position 191,390 of record NZ_JBMOWE010000004.1, read on the forward strand.
TATGAGCCGCGGTGCAGGTCTGATCAACGCCGTAATCGACTTCAGAATGCTGCGTATGCATGGTGAACGACTGGCCGATATCGTGTTGTCAGAAACTGAAGTCAGCTCAGAAGCCAGTCCGGTACTGGTGAGTAAAGATACGCATGATGAGACAGAAACGCCGCAGGATATCAAACTAACGGATATCCGCTTCCGCTATGCACCTACCGAACCCTGGGTAGTAAATGGTGCCAGTCTGGAAATTAAGGCTGGCGAAAGCGTTGCGATTGTCGGCCCTTCAGGTCAGGGAAAGACCACCATGGCCAAAATCATTCTGGGTCTGCTGCACCCGGAAGGTGGAACAATCACCGTGGGCGGAATGGACATTACCCAGACAGGACTTGAACACCATCGTAACCGTATCGGCTGTGTTATGCAGGATGACATCCTGTTCTCAGGCTCGATCAGTGAAAATATTAGCTTCTTTGATAATAATCCTGACCACGCAAAAATTACCCGTGTAGCACGCCTGGCGCAAATTCACGGCGATATCATGAAAATGCCGATGAACTATCAAAGCCTTGTCGGTGATATGGGATCGTTTCTCTCTGGCGGGCAGCTGCAGCGTATTCTGCTAGCTCGCGCCCTCTACCGCGAACCAAAAATACTGGTACTGGACGAAGCAACCAGTCATCTGGATATCTATAACGAAGCACAGATCAACAATGCAATAAAGCAAATGAAAATCACCCGAATCATGATTGCACATCGCCCGGAAACCATAAGAAGTGCAGATAAAATCGTCCTGTTAAATAACGGTACGCTCAGTGAAGTTACCGCAGAGCAGTTATTTGGCCAGACAGAAAAAACTAAAGAAATGGAGATTACACATGGATAAAAATATTTGCCGGTTTAGCGAAGGTATGATTACTTTACCGGAAGGCTACTGCGAGCGAACCCTGAACACGCTGGCGGATCCCCGTTCAGCGATGCCACCCGTCACTATTTCTCGTGATAAACTGGCCAATCACAACAATCCAGAAGAATATATCAGCAGTCAGCTTGCTATTCTGCAGAGACAAATGAAAGACTGGCAGCAGCAGGCAAATCAACCCGTGGTGTTGGGCGATAATCTGAGCACAGGCATCATGATTACTTATGATTTTCTGCGCCCGGATAATATCCGGCTTTATCAAAAGCAGGCGATTTTCACCTTAAACCTGGAGGATGTATTAATTTTCTCTTTGTCAAAGGCTGCCCCCCTGACCGATGAAGAAATTCAGCTGTTTAATAATATCCTGAAGAGTTTCCAGAGCTGGCCCTGATACTTTTCCTCAGCAAAGCCTGACGACATAACGTTAAAAGAAAAACCGGGCAGGATAAACCCTTCCCGGTTTCATGCATTCTGAACACCGCTAAATTAGCCGTTTACAGAGCTTAGTAACGCTGGCAGGTAAAGAGATAGGAGATCGGCCCACCGATAATATAGGTATTTTTATCAATCTTATCGACATCCAACTGCAGATGCGTTGGATCCAGCGTGATCTCTGCTAACAACTTATTAAAGATGACATCAGGGGTAGTATCAGTATTCGAAGTGACAACTTTGCTGATCTGATACCGGTAAGTATCATCGGAAATTTTAGCGCCATTGATTAATGCAACCCTTCTGTTAAGAATAGTAACACCGTCATTGCTCGTTGCCTGCCCATTCAGCAACAGATAGCCTGAATCCTTTTGATCAAAACGTAAATCCTGGGCAACAGCGAACTCAATTCGTTTATCGTCATTACGACTGAGATCGTAACGGCTAAATGCTGAGCAGCGAAAAGGAAAATCTTTGGCCTGATGTGTTAAGTAATAAACCCCTGCAAAAGTCACCATTAATAGCGCAGCCAGCATGAAGATAATATTAATACCAATGCTCCGCTTCATCCCATTCTCCAGTCAAGATAATAAAAATTGTCGCATGAGATGATATGACCATCGCTATTAATTTTACACGATGAAAGAATTGTTCTTCCGAAATTCTTAGTAGTAAAAGAGGTGTTTTTATCAAAAATAATCCGGTGACCCGCATCGCAGGTTTGATTATTTTCCCTTAGAATTTGTACTATTTGCTTACCCAATGCCTGTCGTTCAACCTCATCCAGACCCTGCAATAATACTGCTTCGCAGCCACCTTCAAGTTTAATGGCACTCATTGGAATAATTTGCTCGTCAGGACGCGATACCGTGAAATACCAGAGCACCATGCCCAGCAATATCAGAGCAACAGAAGCAAACCAATATCGCCGGGTGACGTTAACGGACGTAGCTGGCAGCTGATTACCGGGCGGAGTGGCAGGCAGGACAACGTTTTCAGCAGACCCTTCAGTTATACTTCCTTCCGATATGTCATCAGTTAAAACTTCCGTCACCCCCATGACCGGGGCTGATTGACGTTCAATTTTAATATCGGTATTCAGGCGTATACCAATTTTCGGGATGGTGATAATCAGATTTTCACAGCCATAAGCCGCGAGTGCCCTGCGCACAATACTCAGATATTGATTCAGATTACTATTCGATCCACGCAGGCCATATTTATCCCAGACCTCGGTCAGCAACGTATCACGCGCCAGTATTTCTCCCCCGGAATTCAGTAACTGCTCAAAAAGCCGACCTGAAGAAATACTGAGGCTCAGCGATTCCTGAGTAGGAATGTGGCTAAGCGTGCAGTCATCAGAATTGTAAGAAACCTGATCATCGATTATGTAAATCATTAAGAAATCACTGAATTTCCGCTCATTTATCGACAGTATAATTCAGCTTATATGAAGAAGCACTACAGACGCGTTAATCAGGCGATTAAGGAAATTTTTACAGATTAGCCAGCAGAACGGGCCGGGCAGAGTGCGTCCCTGCCCGGCAGCTGGTTAATTATTTAAGAAACGACAAAGAATCATAAGGTTAGCGGCGATTTTTATGGCTGATTAGCGGCAGCAAACTCCGCATAATTACTTTGAGTAATGGTTTTATAGGGGATCCAGTTCAGTGATTCGACTTTCTGTTTGTCCAGTAACGCTTTCACGACTTTCACAGCGCCTGTCGCCTGCCCTTTCGCATCCTGGAAGATAGTCAGCGTCATCTTTCCATTTTTGACGAACTGCTGGCCATCTGGCGTGCCATCGATCCCGGCAACCAGAATGTGGCTGTTTTTCGCCTGATTCAGCGCCATAATCGCCCCGATAGCCATTTCATCATTATTGGCGGCGATTGCATCGATTGGTCGCTGATTAAGCAGCCAGCCCGAAACTACGTCTACCGCTTCATTACGCTGCCAGCGTGCAGTCTGTTTTTCGATTACCGCCATTTGCTTATATTTAGCGATCACCGCTTCAACAGCACGCGTCCGTTCCCGCGCTTCTTCATTTGATAATGCGCCCATTAAAATGGCGACATTGCCCCGATAGTTCATCTGTTTTGCCAGCGCTTCCATCTGCATCTCACCCCCCAGGGCAGAGTCAGAACCGACATAGGCCATACTGGACGGTAATTTCACTTCCGGTTTACGGTTAACAAACACCAGCGGAATGCCCGCCGCTTCTGCCGCTTTCACCATCGGCAGTACGCCCTGTGTATCGACCGGGTTGAGAATAATGGCATCCACGCCCTGATTGATAAAATCTTCAACCTGCTGTACCTGAAGAGCTACATCCCCTTTGGCATCGACGAACTGCCCATCCATTTTCAGCGCTTTTATCTCACCCACCATCTGCGTCCGCAGAATCGATACGAAGTTAAGATCGAAATTAGCCAGTGCGACACCGATTTTAGGTGTTTTAGCCCAGGCGGTAACGCTGATCATCAGGCTGAGCAGCAGTGCTAACATTTTGGTTTTCATCGCGTAATCCTGTAGGGTTTATTATTGATAGAACCGCCGGGCAACAGGCAAATACCCGGCGGCAGAGCTCACAACGTAAAGTGATCGCGGAACTGTGCCAGGGCTGTTTCGCTGTCGCCTTCGGCCCAGCCCTCCAGCGCAACGACGCCGCAATAGCCGACCTGCTCCAGCGCACGGGCAATGGCGCGATAGTTAATTTCCCCGGTGCCAGGCTGCATGCGCCCCGGCACATCAGCCACCTGGATTTCACCGATAGCGGGGCCGCAGCGTCGTATCAGCTCTATCAGGTTGCCCTCTCCAATCTGGGCGTGATAGAGGTCCAGATTCATCTTCAGTGCCGGGCTGTTGACCGCTTCGACCAGCGCCAGCGTATCGGCAGCCCGTGCGAACGGTATACCCGGATGATCAACTGCCAGATTCAGGTTTTCGAGAGTAAATACCCGCCCGGCCTGCTCGCCGAGCGCAGCGACACGCCGCAGGGTGTCGGCCGCTTTAAGCCACATCTCACCGGTAACCACCTCAACCGGACGAACCGCCTGGCCGTGAGCATCCAGCCCGGTGCCATGCAGATTCAGGCTCGGGCAGTTCAGACGATCTGCAATCGCCAGTGAGGTTTCTGCGCTATGCAGCAACTCTGCAATCTCATCATCATCAGTCAGGTTACCGTTGAGGTAGCCGGTCATGGAGGTAAAACGCGCACCTGTCGCCACCAACGCGTCGATATCTTTGTTGGCCCAGTTCCAGATCTCCACGCCAAATCCCAGCGCATGAATCCGCTCAACACGCGCGATAAAAGGCAGTTCGAGAAACACCATCTCCGCACAGACTGAAAGCTGATAACCGGCCATTAGCGTTCTCCCAACAGAATGGGTTTGCGTTGCTGCACCGATTCAATACAGGCCAGCGCAATTTCCAGCGCGTTACGCGCATCAGTGCCAGTAGCGCGCGTCGTGTCACCGTGCAGAATCGCGCGGGCGAATTCTGCCATTTCAGCAACATAGGCCTCACGCAGCAGATCGGTATCCATTCGAGACGTTGCGATGGCAATACCCTCGGCGTGATAGCGCACACAGTTGTCCTGATTGATGTTGCCCGCCTGCAGCATACCTTTACTGCCAAAGACCTCACCGCGAACGTCATAACCGTAAACTGCCTGGAAGTTGGCTTCCGCAGTGGCAATGGCACCGTTATCAAAGCGGATGGTCACCACCGCGGTATCAAGTAATCCCTTATCTTTAAAATCGGGACGCACCAGCGCATCAGCCAGCGCATAGACCTCAACCGGCCGGGAACCCGGATTGAAGTGCAGCAGGGTGTCGAAGTCATGGATTAAGGTTTCAAGGAAGATGGTCCACTGCGGGATCGGGGCCGGATCGCGCAGGCCAGGGTCGCGTGTCACCGAACGGCTTAGCTGGGTGGTGCCATTGGTGCCTGCTCTGACAGCTTCAATAGCTGCGGCGAAGCCTGCACTGAATCGACGATTGAAGCCGACCTGCAACACAACGCCCGCATCCTGTGCGGAGGCAATAGCCCGATCTGCCTCATCCAGCGTTACCGCCATCGGTTTTTCGCAGAACACGTGCTTGCCAGCCCGGGTTGCAGCGATCACCAGTTCGGCGTGAGTGCGAGCCGGCGTAGCAATAGCAACGGCATCGATTTCGCTGTCATTGAGTAACGCCTGGATATCGGTATAGGCTTTCTCCACCCCCAGCCGGTCTGCCAGTTTCTGCGCTGCGCCGGGTTGCAGGTCGGCGACCGCTGTCAGCCGTGCCCCAGGCACCCGCAGCGCCAGATTCTCTGCATGAAAACTGCCCATGCGGCCAGCACCGATCAATCCCACTCGTACTGTTTTAAGGTTCATAACTGCTCCTGTTTTTTGTTGTCAGCCCAGTCAGGCTGAATAGGGTGTCCGGATGTCGCCTGCGCTTTGGCGGCAAAACGACGGGATTTTGAAAGCATCAGCGGCTCGATGTGCTCCAGTGAGATGCCTCGGGTTTCAGGCAGAAAACGTTTTACAAACCAGAAGGCCACCAGGCAGCCAGCGGCGCAGAGCATCAGTGGAAAAGCACCATGGAAGTGATCCATCAGCAAACGGCTACGGTTCATCATCGGGAAAGTCTGAGTAACGATGAAATTGGCGAGATACATCGAAGAAAAGGCGTAGCCCATCGCGACGGCACGAATCCGGTTGGGAAATATTTCAGAGATCAGTAGCCAGGCACCCAGACTCCATGACATACCAAAAATCAGTACGAACGCCACCAGGCCCACAACCGGCAGCAGGCCACCGATCTGCGCTATAAAGGCCCAGGCGGTAATCACCAGGCTGACAGCGCAACCCAGCGCTCCCCAGCGCAGCAGACGCGTCCGTCCCCAGCGATCCACTGCGTTCAGACAAAACGCTACTCCGACCAGCAGCGCCAGTCCGAGGAAAATGCTGTGATAGAGGGAGGTCTGTGTATCCGGTGAGATGTTCTGCAGCAGCGACGGTGCGTAATACAGCAGGATGTTGATGCCCGAAACCTGCTGAAGAATTGCAATCGCGCAGCCGATCAACAGGATGTAACGCATTCTGGCGTCGCGGAGCAGACGGGTTCCCTGCTGACGGGTAACAGAATCCGCGTCCGGCGCACTGATTTCTGTCAGCAGACGCCGCGCATGTTCAGGCGTCGAAAGCCGGGTCAGCACTGCCAGCGCGCGTTCACGCTTGCCGTTTAACGCCAGCCAGCGTGGTGATTCCGGCATAAAGGGCACCAGTGCCAGAAACAGCAGGCAAGGCACCACACCCGACGCCAGCATCCAGCGCCAGCCTTCACTGACTATCCAGGCATGGGGCATACCGCGTGCAATCAGGTAGTTCACCACATAGACCGTGACCTGACCGCCAACCATCAGCATCTGCTGCAGCCCAAGCATGCGCCCTCGCCAGTCCTTAGGTGAGACCTCTGCGATATAGAGCGGCGTAATTGCCGACGCCATCCCGACCGCCAGGCCACCCACCAGTCGGTAAATCACAAAACCGGTTAGGGAATCTGCCAGCGCAGAACCCACCGCAGACACGGAAAACAACAGCGCGGTGATCACCAGTGTAGGTTTACGCCCGATCCGATCTGAGATCGCGCCGACACAGCCAGCGCCGATGATACAGCCGAGGATGACATTTGAAACAGCCCATCCACTTTGCCACGGCGTTAGTGCAAGGTGTTCCGTCAATGGCTCAATAACGCCGGAAATCACTGAGGCGTCATAACCGAGGATCACCCCGCTCAATGAGGCGATGGAACAGATGAACAGCAACAACTTCAGATTATGTTTACGCATAACACCTTAACTTTCCCATTGTTTTTGACAGGTGAGAGTTAGTGTCAGCGTTGCAAAGTGGATGCCAGTTTTAAAGCGGGCTTTTATGTGAACGCGCTCGCAGATGGCGCGTCCTGATTGAAAATAAAATTTACATGTCAACTTAACATGTCATTAAAATGGACATTCCATCGACCACGGGAGAGTGAAATGCAATCTCTGCATGATTTGCTGCCTAATAAAGAAGAGAGCGATGCCATATTCAGCCTGCCGGAAGGCGGTGATGCGGCACAGTGGGAAGCTCGGTTTGCCCGGGGCTGGCAGGCATTTAGCCAGGGTGAACAGCCGCGCTGGATCCGCCGCAGTATTTTGCAGTCATGGAACCGCTCGCGCGAACATGGCATCGATCCGGTATCTTTTGAGTACAGTGCCTCCGATCCAACGGAGCTGGCCGCCGTTCTGCGTCATAACAGTGAGCTGATTACTGTGGCGCATAGCGTGATGGAGAACCTGCTGGCTTACAATCCCGACGGTCATATCAATCTTACAGATGCGCAAGGCATTGTACTGAGTTTTTGCGGCAGCGACCTGACTCCGGTCGGCAGCATCCTGCGTGAGGAGGTGCTCGGCACCAACTGCACCGCGCGCTGCCTGCGCGAGCAGCGGCTGGTCTATGTACTCAGCGGAGAAAACTGGAAAATCGCGCTGCGTGAACGTAACCGGCAGTGCGCCGCAGCTCCTATCCGTGATGCCAGCGGTCGTATGACCGGCGTACTGACGCTGACCGCCACGCCTGACAATTTCAGTGCCCATACGCTGGGCACCGTGCAGGCTGCCGCAGAGGCAATTGGCCAGCAACTCACCTTACGCCGTCTGCTGGCCGAGCAGCAGTCGATACTGGAGACCCTGAATGAGGGCGTTGTGGTCTGCAACCGCGACGGGCGCATCAAAACCCTGAACCGCTACGCTCGTCAGATCTTTGCCGGTATTGATACCGACAACGCCCTGATCGATCAGGTGCTGCAGCCCCAGTCCGGTTCATTGCTCACACTGCCCTGCTGTAATGACCGCGAGATGGTGTTCCGCCCCGATGGCAGACCCAGTGTTTCATGCCTGGTCTCGCTGATGCCGGCACCGGACGGCGGTCGCATCCTGTCGCTGCGGGAAAATCAGCGCATCCGTGCCATTACCCGTCGTGTGCTCGGCGTCAGCGCCAGCTATACCTTTGAGATGATTCGTGGTCAGGCACCCACGCTGCAGAAGGCTCTTCAGGATGCCCGCGCCAGCAGTCGCAGTGACAGTACCGTTCTGCTGACCGGTGAAAGCGGAACCGGTAAAGAGCTGTTTGCTCAGGCGATCCACAATGCCAGCAGCCGGGCGCATGAGTCCTTTGTCGCGGTTAACTGCGGCGCACTGCCGCGTGACCTGGTGCAGAGTGAGCTATTCGGCTACGTCGATGGCGCGTTCACCGGCTCACGGCGCGGCGGTTCGGCAGGTAAATTTGAGCTGGCCGACGGTGGCACGCTGTTTCTGGATGAGATTGGCGAAATGCCACTGGAGGCACAGACCAGCCTGCTACGCGTGCTGCAGGAGAGTGAGGTGCTGCGCATCGGAGCGGCGCATCCGCTGAAAGTGGATGTCCGCATCGTGGCGGCAACCCATTGCGATCTGCTCAGTGCAGTGGAACAGGGTGCTTTCCGCCGTGACCTGTTCTATCGCCTCAATGTTATCTCCCTGACCATCCCTGCCCTGCGTGAACGCCAGAGCGACATTCCTGATCTGGTGAATACCTTCATTCACGCCCTGTGTCAGCGGCTGAATAAAACGCCTCCGCAGGTGAGCATTGAAGCAATGAACGCCCTGCAGGCATGGCACTGGCCCGGCAACGTGCGCGAGCTGGAAAATCTGGTCGAGCGGATCGTTAATCTTTGCCAGAGCAGCATCATCGACCTTGCCGATTTGCCGCCAGCGATGGTGACGCGCGCAGCCGAAAACAGACCAGCGGCCAGCAGCCTGTTGCAGGATAATGAACGAGCCTGCATCCTGCAGACCCTTCGCGCGCAGGGGGGTAATCTGCGGCAGTCCGCTAAGCTGCTGGGCATTTCTCGCACGGCGCTCTATAACAAGCTCAATCAGTGGAATATCTCTATAGATACGCTGCGCCAATAACCGGCTGGTGGCACTCAGCAACACCAGCATACATTCAGCCCGTTCAAAATATGGCTTTTGATCGCAACAGGGCCTAAAATGTGACCACCCTTAACAGTGGTCACTGAATTTTTTCACCCACCTTTGATCTGCCAGGTTCTGACAATGACTCAATCCGTAACGGAAAATGGCACACGCGGCCCGGCCGGGCACAATGTGCGTGACCAGATTGTCGATGCTGCCATGCAGCACTTCGCGCATTATGGTTACGAAAAAACCACCGTCTCCGATCTCGCCCGTGCTATCGGCTTTTCCAAAGCGTATATCTACAAATTTTTTGAATCAAAACAGGCGATTGGCGAAGTGATTTGCTCCACCCGGCTTGCGATGATTATGCAGCACGTCGAAGTCGCTATCGCCGATGCGCCTGGAGCATCGGAACAACTGCGGCGACTGTTCCGCACGCTTTCCGTCACCGGCACTGAACTCTTTTTTCACGAACGTAAACTCTATGATATTGCTGCCGTCGCGTCGCGTGACCGCTGGCCGTCGGCGATGGCGCATGAAGAACGACTGCTCAGCCTGATTCAGCAGATCCTGCGCAGGGGGCGTGAAGCAGGTGAGTTTGAGCGTAAAACCCCGGCTGACGAAGCGGCGGAGGCAATCTATCGGGTGATCAAACCCTACGCCAGTCCGGTACTGCTGCAGTACAGCCTTGATGACGCTGAAGAAGCCTCTGCACAACTGGCAGCGCTGGTGTTACGTAGCCTTGCGCCCTGAACAATGCGCATGATGTGACTATTGACTTATTTAGTCACAAGAGCAACGATAGCACTCTGTCTGGTTATCGCTCAGGATTCTGATGCTGCTAAGCTTATCTCTCTCTGCTCTATTCCATCCCTGCGTTCGTCCATCGCACCATTCTACGCAGGGTCTCACCTTCCGCGCTCAAGGCGTGTATCCATTGTCTGCGGCAGCATTTCAATCACTGTCCGGACTCTCTACGGGAGTAATCCAATGAGTCACTTAGCCTCATCACAACGCATTGTCATTACCGGCGCGGGCATCGTTTCGCCACTGGGTTGTGGCGTTGAAACCGTCTGGCGGCGATTAACGGCTGGAGAATCAGGTATACGTACCCTTCCCGATACGCTTACTGCTGGCACCGGTATTTCAGTAGGTGGCAGCGTGCCGGGCATCGATGAAGATCCGCTGGCAGGTTACGACCCCGAAGCGTTCATTGCGCCGAAAGAGCGTAAAAAGATGTCGCGCTTTATAGAATTCGCGCTGCTGGCAGCAGAAGAAGCGCTGAATCAGGCAGCCTGGCATCCTGAAGATGAGGCGACGCGTGAACGTACCGCGACGATTATTGCTTCAGGCGTCGGCGGCTTTGGTGCCATTGCCGACGCGGTGCGCACCACCGATGCACGCGGCCCGCGCAGGCTCTCACCCTTTACAGCACCTTCGTTTCTGGCCAACATGGCCGCGGGTCATGTCTCGATCAAACACGGCTTCACCGGCCCGCTGGGTGCGCCCGTTACCGCCTGTGCGGCGGGAGTTCAGGCAATTGGTGATGCAGCCAGGTTGATCAGAAGCGGTGAAGCGGACATTGCTATTTGTGGGGGCACAGAAGCGGCGCTTGATCGCGTCACGCTGGGCTGTTTCGCGGCTGCACGTGCGCTATGTGTGGGCTATGAAGATCAGCCGCACCATGCCTCACGTCCGTTTGATCGTGACAGAAACGGCTTTGTGATGGCCGAAGGTGCAGGCCTGCTGGTGATTGAGTCACTGGCCCATGCCGAAGCACGCGGCGCGACACCGCTGGCGGAGATTGTCGGCTATGGCACCAGCGCCGATGCATACCATTTAACCGCGGGTCCGGAGGATGGCAGCGGGGCTGCACGGGCGATGAGAACCGCCCTGCGTCAGGCGGGCATTAGCCCGGAAGACGTGCAGCATATCAACGCACACGCAACCTCAACTCAGGTTGGCGATCACGGTGAGCTGGCGGCTATTCGTGCAGTGTTTGGCGATGATTCGCAGGTCGCGATCGCCTCAACGAAATCCGCCACCGGCCATCTGCTGGGTGCGGCAGGCGGCGTTGAGGCGATATTCACCCTGATGGCGCTGCGGCAGCAGCTTATTCCGCCGACGCTGAACCTCCATCATCCCGATGAAGCCGCAGGCAATCTGGACCTGGTGGCGCTCAATGCACGTCCCACGGCGCTGACTTATGCCATGTCGAACGGTTTTGGTTTTGGCGGCGTCAACGCCAGTCTCCTGTTGCGTAAGTGGCAATGACTTCAGAGTGACGATTAAGCCCGCGCTGCCAGACACCCTCTCAGCGCGGGTAATACATCGGACGTCCTGAAAAATCATGCACAGCTGTTCCCTGTGTGCCGGGGTTTATCAAAACACCCTCTGTACAACACTCGCTTTATAAATCTGTACCTTTCCTGACAAAATTGCCTCCGCCAGCCCTCCTGCCCTTTTTCTTTCAGCACTACAATTAATCGGATGAAAACAACCTCAGAGAACGTTAATGAAGATTGCAGCTTTCGATATTGGTGGTACCTCTTTAAAAATGGGCGTGATTGATGAGCAGGGAAATATTCTGACCAGTGAGAGTGCTGATATTTCCCATAATTCACGCGACAAAATACTTGATGAGATCCTGGCCTGGCTGGAGAAAAATCCCGGCTGTGCTGGCATCGCCGTCAGCACGCCCGGTTATATTGATGCAGAAGCTGGATATATCGCCATGGGTGGCACCATTCGGGACTTCGACCAGTTTCATCTGAGCCAGTGGCTGACGGAAAAAACCTCACTGCCTGCCACGGTCGAAAATGACGCCCACTGCGCCTTACTGGCTGAACAGTGGCTGGGCAAAGCAAAAAAACTCAGTGATTTTCTGATGTTAACTATCGGCACAGGATTAGGCGGAGCGGCCTTCTGCAACGGCGCGCTGATCCGGGGCGGTCGTAACCGCGCGGGCGAGTTTGGCTGTCTGCTGACTTCGCGCCCCACCAGCAGCAATATTGAACGCCATACCATGAGCCAGAGTTGTACCATGACGGCGCTTCGGGAGAATTACAGCCAGCTCATCGAAAAATCTTCCGACGACGTCACGGGTAAAGATGTCTTTGACGCATACGATCGCAAAGAAGAAGCCGCGCAGCAGGTGGTGAATAAATTCTACCAGGATCTTGCAGCCTGCTTATATAACCTCTTCAGCGTGTTCGATCCGCAGATGATATTTATCGGTGGTGGAATTACCGAGCGGGAACCGTTCCTCGAGGAACTGGCAGAGCAACTGGCAAAATATGATCTTGATATCCGCATTGATACCGCGACCTACGGCAACGACTCCGGCATGTTGGGCGCAACCTGGAATTTCCTGCAGCGTCAGCCAGACAAATAATGGCTTGTAGTTCAGGACGTATGCAGGTTACACCTTTCTGATAATTATGATGATTTATCTGGTGCGGTATTCAAAACGATAACCCGGTCATGACCGGGTTCACTCTTGTTTATATTAGTGTCGTATTTGCGCCAGATCGTCTGACGTCAGGCCGGTCATTTCTATGACAGTTTTACGATCAAGGCCGTTTTGTAGCATAGTGCGCGCAATTTTCAGGGTAGCTTCACGCTGTCCTTCAGTACGACCTTTCTCAATACCACGCCGTTCACCAAGCTCGATACCTTCTGCGCGACCTTTTTCGATCCCTTTTTGTTCAAGCTGCTGTGCGATGGTCATCAGTGCGTCTCCGTGTTGTGGCACCCGCTGTGCCAGTTCGCGAACGAAAGCTTCGTAGTCAGCTGACTCACCAGCCTGCAGTAAATAGTGTATCAGCGTCATCACCTGGGGTGAAGAAAGATAATCGGCCATGAGTAGCGTGACCAGATGGTCAGTCAGGCTTGCAATGTCGCGTTGATGAATATGTTTCTGCAAAAGCGTCAGGGCGGCCATACTGCGATGAGTCATGATCTCATCATCCGGGATGACCGTAATGTCCACTAGCGGGAAGGCGCCTCTATAAAGGCTTTCCGCCACTACCGGATCATCAAATTCGTCGAACCAGCGGGTCGACCACGGATAGGGAGTGCGCTTACCGGTATAGAACAGTACAGGTATGACTAAAGGCAGCTTTTTATGGCCAGCTTCAAGGTGGCGCTGCATAGCGGCTACCGCATAACGTATCAGGCGGAATGCCATATGCCTGTCAGGGGTGGATTGGTGTTCAATCAGAACATGAATATATCCGTCACCGGTTGAGGTTCTGAGACTGTACAAAACGTCACTGAAGTATTGACGCAAATCGTCTTCAACAAATGATCCGGACTCAAGCTTCAGTGTGGTGAGATCGCAGATTTTAAGCAATTTCTCCGGAAGGTGGATCTGCATAAAATCTCTGGCAACATCCGGATGCGTAAGAAACTGTCTAAAAGTAGCATCATGAGGTGTAGCACTATTTTTATTTTTCATCAGTTCAGCCCCTGTAAATTCCATGCGCTGCTACCACAGCGAAGAGGCTATCTTAATAGATCACATTTTAATTTATAATATTTAAATCTTGCCCAATCCATATAGATTAACTACACCAATGCTCTTTTAAAAAATTTATTAGCAAGATGCATTATGACGCAATCTAAATTAACCACCTTAATCAATTTATATAGCGATAATTAAAACATCCGGATGTACCCGAAAATTCTAACGCTGACCATTAATGTCTGAACCGCTTTACGAAAAGTTAATTTTCTATTTAAGTCACGGCATAACCAGCCCGATCACGCTGTTTATACCGCTCGCTCCCTATCCCCGTCCCGGCGCATCCAACAGGCTAAGCGCCACGCCTGTCAGGGTATAGACCACGACATACAACAGAATCAGTGCCGCAAGCAAAAGGCGGTGGCTGCGCATCTCACTTTTCTTCATGGTGCCATTCAGAAGGTGTAGCTCAATGCCAGGGTGGCCGATGCGCCGTTGTGCCGTGCAACGATGGGGCTATCTGAAGCATGCTTATCCAGCCAGCTGTAGTCACCGATCACACTGGCAGCCCAGGCAGGCGTGAACTGATGGCTCCAGGTCAGGCTGGTATCGGTGCCATAAAATCCACCCGCGGCGTCGTACCGTTCAAATCCACTGCGCGCACTTTGCTTGCGGTTAACGCCATACCAGGTATTCATATAACGCCCGTCGCCAAACAGTCCCGCCACCTGCAGTGCCACGGTATCGTCACTGGTCTGCCAGGGGATCAGGGTAACGGAAGTGCGGTACTGCACACCCTGACTATCACTTAATGGCAGCGTCGCTTTGCCCTCCAGCACCAGCCACGGCGTTACCGACCATCCCAGCGCCAGCGCGGTGTTCATCGTTGCGTCGATGTTCCCCATGCCTCTGAGCCGGTCATCCCCATCTCGCCAGGATGAATTCTGGTCAGAACGGCCCAGCCCGTAGCCCAGCGTATGTTCCAGATACAGTCCATTATCTGCCTGCAGGTCATAGCCAATGCCTTTCTGTGAGTCTAAAAAGAAGGCCCCGTCGCGTGCCTGGATCACCGGCATCAGCTGCCAGTGTTGCTTATCTGCGCCGCTATAGCGTGGTGCATTGATACCTGCAATGCCCAGCGTGACGCTTGGCGGCGGCGTAGTCTCATCAGCCATGGCAGTCGCGGCACTGAATCCCAGCGAAAAACAGACCATGTGCAGCGTTATTTTTCCGGTTATCATCACGTTTCCTCATTATCACATCAGGTGCGGAGCTGAGGGGTTCAGAGCCGCGTCAATGGCCGGAGTATGCGAGGCGAGTGTCAATTAACGACCAGGGATTTATGAAGAAACAGTCAAGGTGATCCGAAAATGCAGTCAAAACGTGTACTGATTATTGAAGATGATGCTGATGCGGCGGGCGTACTTGAGGCCTACCTGAAACGTGAAAATTATGAGGTCATGATTGCCGGTGATGGGCCAGGCGGGCTGGATGCCGCCAGACGCTGGCAGCCCGATCTGATCCTGCTGGATATCATGCTGCCCGGCATGAACGGCACTGAAGTGCTGGCAGCGCTGCGACGTCGTGACGATACCCCGGTGATCATGGTGACCGCGATGGGTGATGCGCCGGACCGCATCGGCGCACTGCGCTATGGCGCGGATGACTACGTGGTCAAACCCTATCATCCGGGCGAAGTGGTGGCGCGCGTTCAGGCAGTACTGCGCCGCAGCCAGCAGAGTCAGGTGCCCGCGGCAGAAACCCTGCGTTGGGCGGGTTTAGTGGTGGACCCGGTGGCACTCACCGCAGTGGTCGATAGCGACAGTGCTTCACCGCGCCGCCTCGATCTGACACCAACCGAATTTTCCCTGCTGGTCACCCTGATGCGCGCTCCGACGCGTCCGTTTACCCGCCTGTTTCTGCTGGAGCACTGTCTGCCGGAAAGCGATGCGCTTGAGCGGGTGGTCGATACCCACGTCTATAACCTGCGTCGCAAACTGGAAGCCGCGGGCATCTCTGATGTCTTACCGGCAGTGCGCAGCGTCGGTTACCGGTTCAGACAGCCATGAAGAACGATACGCATACTTCATTGTGGCGCTGGATCTGCATCCGGGTGCTGTTTCTGGCGATTGGCAGCGTGGTACTCATCGCCATCTGTATGTGGCTGCGCTTCGCAGTGCAGGCGTACTGGGTCTATTACCGGATGCCGCCCGCGCTGCTGGAGGAGTTCACCCGGTTGCGCCACCACCCTGCCAGCGATCCGGCACGCTTTCATCAGATTATGGACCAGTGGTGGGGCATCAACTTCTCCGATCCGTCGCTGGCCTCGTCGGACTGGCTTACCGTGATCGTGCTGGTCGTGGTAACGATTCCGTTTATGGTGCTGATGGCGCTGCGTTTCGCCCGTCCGCTGTCGGCGCAGTTCAGCCAGCTGGCTACCGCGGCGCGAGCGGTTTCAAAAGGCGAATTTGGCCGATCGGCGGTAATCGTAAAAGAAGCCCCACAGGAGCTGGTGCGCTTTACCGAAGATTTTAATCAGATGACGCAGCAGCTGGCGCGTTACGAGCGTGAGCTGCGCACCTCGCATGTGGCGATGGCGCATGAGCTTCGCTCGCCACTGACGGCCGCAATGGGCCGCCTGCAGGGCATTCTGGATGGCGTCTTTCCTGCCGAACCGCAACAGCTGGCGATGATCATGAAGCAACTGACGCAGCTCAGTCGCCTGACAGACGAACTGCATCTCTTGTCACTGGCGGATGCCGGGCAGCTTACCCTGAACCGCGAGTGGTTTAATCTCAGCGAGTTACTGCGCGAGCGCTCCGGCTGGCTTCTGCCGCAGGCAGAACAGGCGGGGATTGCCATCAGCGTGACATCACCCAACGATCTGCGGCTGTATGCCGATACCTTCCGGCTGGGCCAGGTAGTGACCATCATCTGTGAGAATGCAATGCGCTACGCTGCCGACGGTGGCGCGTTGCTGATCACGGCCAGCCAGAACGATCAGGCGATCATAATGACCTTCCGCGATTATGGTCAGGGTGTGGAGCCGGACTTCCTGCCGCAATTGTTTGACCGCTTTACCCGCGCTGACTCCTCACGCGCCCGCCACTCCGGCGGCAGCGGTCTGGGACTGTCGATTGCCAAAGCGATTGTCGAGGCGCACGGCGGGTCGCTTCACGCCACACTGCCCGCCGACGGCGGTCTGCTGATCGGGATAACGCTGCCGACGAGATAAATTGTTCTGGCTTGACCATTTCTTGATGGTTCATGGAACGTTTCTGGACACATGCCGGGTTCAATGAGCACAACTCATTAAAGGAACCCGGTTATGACAGACTTCTTATCGGATGCTGCCCGCCAGGTGTGGCGTCATCTCTTCGGTATTCACATCTTTGCGCCGATCATCTTCGTGCTGCTCGGGGTATTCATCATGACCGGTTGCCGGGACAATAGTTCTGCTCCGCCTGCCGCCCCGCTCCGCCCGGTTAAATCGGTGATTGCTCCACCGCTCAGCAGTGATGCATCGCTGGTGCTGACTGGCGAAATCCGCGCTCATGAAGAGGTCGCGCTAGCCTTCAGACTGGATGGCCGGGTGGTGAGCCGTGCGGTTGAGCTGGGCGATCGCGTCAGCGCCGGGCAATCGCTGGCAGCGCTGGAAAATGATCAGTCACGCAATCAGCTAAGCAGCGCACGGGCCGATCTCGACAGCGCACGCGCCGCCGAACGGGTCGCCGCGCTTAACCTGCATCGGATGCGGCTGCTGATGCCCGGAGGGGCCATCGCCCGCAGCCAGCTGGACAGCGCCCAGGCGGACTGGCAGAGCGCGCAGTCCCGCCGTCTCAGCAGCGAAGCGGCTCTGAAAAATGCCCAGGATAACCTCAGCTGGACTCAGCTGACTGCGCCTGCAGCAGGCCGGATCACCGCCATCACGGTTCAGCCAGGTCAGGTGGTCAGCGCCGGACAAAATGTGATGACGCTGGCAGCAGGGGATGCACGCGATGCGGTGTTTGACCTGACAACGCCTGCGCTGCTGCATCCTGATGATCGGACACCGCTGAAAGTGACGCTGCTCGCCGATCCCGGCGTGCAGGCCAGTGGCACAGTGCGTGACATCAGCCCGCAGGCCGATCCACAGACCCGCACATGGCGGCTGCGCATCTCACTGAATCAGCCGCCTGAGGCGATGGCACCCGGTGCCACAGTCATTGTCACCCTTCCCGATGCGCAGCCGCCGGTCATCGCCCTGCCCGCCAGCGCCCTGACCCGCTCCGCAGACAAACCCGCGCTGCTGGTCGTTGATGCGGCGTCACGCCTGCAGCTTCGTCCGGTAGTGCTGGCCCGCTTTAACGCGCAGCAAATCTTCGTCACTGCCGGGATCAAGCCGGGAGAGCGCGTCGTCACCGCCGGAGTCAGCACCCTGCAACCTGGCGAAAAAGTGGCGCTTTCGCAGGAGGCTCCATGAAAAAAACGTCTGGCTTTAACCTCTCCGGCTGGGCGCTGGCGCATCAGCAACTGGTGATCTTTTTCATGCTGCTGGTCATGGCGGCGGGTGTGCTGAGCTATGAACATCTGTCACGCAATGAAGACCCGGCGTTTACTATCAAAACCGCCGTAATATCAGCCCAATGGCCAGGCGCTGATGTGAACACCACGGTGCAACTGCTCACTGACGTACTGGAACAGAAAGTGCAGGAGATCCCGTCGCTGGATGCGGTTGAGAGCGAAACCCGCGCCGGACAAACCGTCATCTATGTCAACCTGCGCGATGACACGCCGCCCTCTCAGGTGGCCGGCATCTGGTACCAGCTGCGTAAAAAGATGCAGGATGTTGCCCCTTCACTGCCGCAGGGCGTGCAGGGTCCGGCCGTTAACGACGAATTTGATGACACCTTCGGCACCATTTATGGCTTCACGGCGGAGGGTTTTACCGCCAGAGAGCTACGCGACCGGGTCGATAACCTGCGTCGCAATCTGGCCAGTCTGCCCGACATCGGTAAAACCAGCCTGTTAGGTGTACAGGAGCAGCAGGTGGTTATCGCCTTTTCGCCGCGCAAGCTGAACGGCATGGGGCTCGATTTACAGCAGGTCAGCGCCGCCATTAAAGCTCAGAACGATGTCGTCCCGGCGGGCAGCCTGCGTACCGACCGCGAGAATATTGCGCTGCGGGTCAGCGGCACCCTGACTTCGGTTGAAAATCTGCGGGCGATTACCCTGCATATCGGTGAGCGTTTTATTCCGCTGACCGATCTGGCCACCATCAGCCTGCAACCTGCCGAACCTCCGGCGCCGACGTTTAGAGTTAACGGCGTTCCGGCTATCGGGCTGGCGATCTCCATGGCCGGCAGCGGCAACATGCTCGATTTCGGTCAGCAACTCAGTCAGCGCATGCAGATGCTGGCCAGTCAGTTACCGCACGGTATTACTATGACCCGCGTGGCCGACCAGTCTTCCGTGGTGAAAAACGCGGTCAGCGGCTTTGTCCGGATACTGGGCGAAGCGGTCGTCATCGTGTTAGCCGTCTCCTTTGTCTCGCTGGGACTGCGTGCCGGTCTGGTCGTTGCGGCGGCGATCCCGCTGGTACTGGCAATGACCTTTACCGGCATGTTAATGGCAGGCATCGGACTCCAGCGCATCTCGCTTGGCGCGCTAATCATCGCGCTGGGGCTGCTGGTGGATGATGCCATGATCACCGTCGAGGCAATGGTGGCGCGACTGGAAGCGGGCGACAGCAAGTGGCAGGCCGCCACCTATGCGTTTAAAACCACCGCATTTCCGATGCTGACCGGTACGCTGGTAATGATCGCCGGGTTCATTCCGGTCGGGTTCGCCGCCTCCAGTGCCGGAGAATATTGCTACTCATTGTTTGTGGTGATTACCCTGGCGCTGCTCTGCTCGTGGGTCGTCGCGGTCATCTTCTCTCCGCTCACCGGCTGCTGGCTGCTGTCGGCCAGGCACATCAAGGCCGATAAGCCGCCGGGCGTGCTGACGCGCAGCTATCACCGGCTGCTGGAGGTGATTCTGCGTCACCGGCTGGTGACGATTGGCACAGCGATGGCGGTGCTGCTGGTCAGCCTTTACGCCACCACTTTTATGCAGGGTGAATTTTTCCCTGCGTCGGATCGCCCCGAGCTGCTGGTCAGCCTGACGCTTCCCGCCAGTGCAGCCCAGGCTGAAACCACCCGCCGAACCGCACAGCTGGAACAGATGCTGCGCAACGATCGGGATGTGGCGAACTACACCAGCTACGTTGGCTCGGGCGCGATACGCTTTTATCTGCCGATGGATGTGCTGCTGGATAATGAAAACATCGCGCAGCTGGTGGTGGTGGCGAAAGATCTGGCGGCACGCGATCGGCTGCGCAGCAGGCTGGAGCAGAAGCTGGCGGTGGATTTCAGTGATATCACTACCCGGGTATCGCCGCTGGAGCTGGGGCCACCGGTCGGCTGGCCGCTGAAATATCGCATCACCGGCCCGGATAATGCCAGGGTGCGTCAGGCGGCCGATCGGCTGGCGGCGCTGATCGCCCGCTCATCGCTGACACGCGAGGTCAATCTTACCGCCGGAGAGCCAGAACGGGTCATGACGCTGGCGGTGAACCAGACCGCAGCCCGCGCAGCCGGACTCTCTTCCGAAACGATAGCCACCTCGCTGAATACTCTGATGTCCGGCAGCGTGGTGACCACCCTGCGCGATCGTAACCGCCTGATCGACGTCGTGCTGCGCAGCAATGACCCGGAGCGGCAGGACACTGACACACTGGCAGGATTGATGATCACCAATGCCAGCGGACAGAAAATCCCGCTGCGACAGGTGGCAACCCTGAACTGGGGAGTGGATGACCCGGTGATATGGCGACGTCAGCGGCTGGCTTACATCACCGTACAGACCGATATTGCGCCCGGTCAGCGGGCTGAACAGGTCTCGCAGCAGCTCGCACCAGCCGTCGCCGCTCTGCGCGCCTCGCTGACGGCCGGATACGGTATTGAAGAAGGTGGCGTGGCGGCCGAATCGGACAAAGGCAACGGTTCAGTGTTTGCTCTGCTGCCGGTAACAATCTGCGTCATGCTGGTCTTGCTGATGATTCAGCTGCAACGCTTCTCCGGCATGCTGCTGGCGCTGAGCATGGCACCGTTTGGCCTGCCCGGCATCGTATCCGCGATGCTGCCGGCTGGCACACCGCTGGGGTTCGTGGCACTGCTGGGGATTATTGCCCTGGCGGGGATCATCATCCGCAACGCGGTGATCATGATCAGTGAAGTTGATGCGAATAGCCGGGCCGGACTGCCCGCGGGTGAGGCAATCCGGCAGGCTGCCCATCACCGTGCGCGTCCCATTCTGCTGACCGCCTGTGCGGCAATACTCGGCATGATCCCCATCGCCCATCAGGTTTTCTGGGGGCCCATGGCACTGGCGATTATTGGCGGTCTGGTCAGCGGTACGCTGGTAACGCTCACGGTGCTGCCCGCCGCGTTAAGTCTGTTGATGCAGCGCGGTTCACGTTAAAACAATACCCGGCGATCCCGTGCTGAGAACGGCGGGATCGCCGGAAAGGATCAGTTCATCACCTCGACCAGAATCAGCGGGCACTTTCTGACTTTGCAGGCCTGACTGTAGGCCAGCGAGCAGACCGAACAGAGATCGCGCACGTCAGACTGGTACTCATACTCCATGAAATAGCGGAACTGGCCGCCCGCCGAATCTGTTCTCCAGAATCGCTGCGGCTCCAGAATTTCATCCAGTTGCCTGAATGTCAGGGCTGACGGGTTGTGAAACCCGACTCTTACGCGGTATGTAGTCATGCACCGATTATTGGCATCCCGGTCCCTGGCCGCCAGTTGGTTATTGTTTTCAGTTCAATAGCTGGCGCTTATCAACCCGCTTCGCCTGGTGCCGCAGGCTGTTCTGCCAGCAGCGCCAGCAGGTGCAGCACCGCTTTTGACGGATGAAGCCGACGCCAGGCAAAGGCAACGTCGGTAAATAGCGTGTTGTTTTCGATATCGCAGAAGCTGACCCCGGGGTTATCGACGCAGCGCATCGACTCCGGCACCAGCGCAATCCCGCAGCCCGCCGCCACCATGCCCAGCGACGTAGTGATCTGCGGAGCCTGCTGAAAAGTGTGGCGCGAAAAGCCCGCCCGCAGACAGGCAGTGACAATCAACTCATACAGGCTGGGCGAGACGTCGCGCGGGAAGATCACCAGGGTTTCCCCCGCCAGCGCGGATAGCGCCACGGTGGGTGTGCCGCTAAGGGGATGGCAGCGCGGCAGCGCAATCAGCATCTTTTCGGTGGAGATGACGCGCAGATTAAACGCCTTGCTGCTTTCACACGGCAGCCGGATAAAAGCGGCATCCAGCAATCCCTCCTGTAAATCCTGCATCAGCAAAGACATATTCTCTTCGCGGGTCAGCAGCTCCATCGCCGGATAACGTTCTTTAAACTGGCGGATCAGGGTGAAGATGCGTGGATTAAACGCTACCGAGCTGGCAAATCCCAGCGACAGCTGACCACTGATCCCGCGCGCAATACCGCGTGCGTTCTCCAGCGCCTGATCGGCCAGTTGCACAATCTGCCGGGCATCTGCCAGAAACGCTTCGCCCGCTTCGGTGAGTTCCACTCCGCGCGTCAGGCGCTTCAGCAACGGTGTGCCAATTTCCTGCTCCAGCCGCAGTATCTGCTGACTCAGCGGCGGCTGCGATATGCCCAGTATCTCGGCGGCACGAGTGAAGTGAAGCGTCTCGGCTACGGCAACAAAATAACGCAGGTGGCGAAGTTCCATATCAAAAACGTCTCAAAGTTAACAGGTTTCGCTATTGGACCCACCGACTGAATCGGTTCACCATTAGGTTAACACGGCTTAACGGTTAATCGATGAGGCATCAAATGAGCAATTGTGTAACTGATTGTTCCTGTGAGGATCAACTAAAACATACTGTCCTGACGCTTTCCCAGGATGCACCAGAAAGCGTTATCTATCAGACCTCTTTAATGAGTGCGCTGCTGAGTGGCGTTTACGACGGCAATGTCCGTATTGCCGACCTGCTGCGTAAAGGGGATTTCGGCCTGGGTACCTTTAACCGGCTGGATGGCGAGATGATCGCGTTTGACAGCAAGGTCTATCAGCTGCACGCCGACGGCAGCGCGCACCCGGCCGATCCGGCGCAGAAAACTCCGTTCGCCGTGATGACCTTTTTTAAACCGCAGCATCTGTATGAATTTGACCGGCCGATGTCGCGTGAGGCGATTCATCAGGTGATCGACAACGAAATCACCTCCGATAACCAGTTCTGCGCGCTGCGCATCAGCGGTCGTTTCAGTCGCGTCGAGACCCGCACCGTGCCATGCCAGTGTCGTCCCTATCGCTCAATGCCGGAAGTTCTGGACGATCAGCCGACCTTTGCCTTCAGCCAGCGCGCGGGCGAACTGATCGGATTCCGTACACCGCAATATATGCAGGGCATTAACGTTGCGGGCTATCACGAACATTTTATTACCGACGACCGCGAAGGCGGCGGCCACATTCTCGATTATGCGCTGGAACAGGGCACCCTGACCTTTGGTGCCATCAGCAAGCTGGTCGTGGATTTGCCGCAGGATAGCGATTTTCTCAATGCCGACCTGAACCCCGCCAATCTTGACGCCGCGATTCGTGCGGTAGAAAGCTAATCAGAGGAATGACGATGAAAACTCCAACCGATACCACACTCTGGACCTGCGGCGCTGACCTGGTGGTGGCGCAACTTGAGGCACAGGGCGTCCGCCACGTCTTTGGCATTCCTGGCGCAAAAATTGATAAAGTCTTCGACTCACTGCTGGATTCCTCCATCCAGACCATCCCGGTTCGCCACGAAGCTAACGCTGCATTTATGGCCGCCGCAGTGGGCCGCCTTACCGGCAATGCGGGCGTGGCGCTGGTCACCTCCGGGCCGGGCTGCTCCAACCTGATCACCGGCATGGCCACCGCCACCAGCGAAGGCGATCCGGTGGTGGCTATCGGCGGTCAGGTGAAGCGCTCCGACAGCGCCAAGCAGGTTCATCAGAGCATGGACACGGTTTCAATGTTTCGCCCAATCACTAAATATGCGGTTGAGGTCACCGACCCCGCTGCACTTTCTGAATGCCTGTCGAATGCGTTTCGCCACGCCGAACATGGCCGGGGCGGCGGTGCCTTTATCAGCCTGCCACAGGATATTGTCGATCAGCCGGTTACCGGCAAAGCGTTGAGCAGCAAAGGCCGCCCGGTACTGGGCGCCGCACCTGACTCAATGATCGACGCCGTCAGCGAGGCCATCGCCGGGGCTAAAAATCCGGTCATCCTGCTGGGATTAATGGCGAGCCAGACAGAGAACAGCGAAGCGATTCATGAGCTGCTGACACGCAGTCACATTCCGGTTACCAGCACCTATCAGGCAGCAGGAGCGGTCAGACAGGATCACTTCTCACGCTTCGCCGGGCGCGTCGGGCTGTTTAACAACCAGGCGGGCGACAGGCTGCTGCAACAGGCTGACCTGATCGTCACCATCGGCTACAGCCCGGTGGAATATGAACCGGCGATGTGGAACAGCGGTAACGCCACCCTGATTCATATCGACGTAATACCCGCTGAGACCGACAACCGCTATCTGCCGGATGCAGAACTGGTGGGTGATATCGCCGCCACGGTGCGTAAACTCGCCGCGCGCATCACTGCCCCACTCCAGCTGACCCCGGAAGCCGCCACCATCCTTGAGGATCGTCAGCAGCAGCGCAAATTGCTGGCGATGCAGGGTGCCAGCCTCAATCAGTTTGCTCTGCATCCGCTGCGCATTGTGCGCGCCATGCAGGACATCATTAACAGTGACGTCAGCCTTACCGTCGATATGGGCAGCTTCCACATCTGGATCGCCCGCTATCTCTACAGCTTCCGGGCCCGTCAGATCATGATCTCCAACGGTCAGCAGACGATGGGTGTGGCCCTGCCGTGGGCGATTGGTGCCTGGCTGGTCGAGCCACAGCGCAAAGTGGTTTCAGTTTCCGGCGATGGTGGTTTCCTGCAATCCAGCATGGAGCTGGAAACTGCCGTTCGCTTAAAAGCCAACATTCTGCACATCGTCTGGGTCGATAACGCCTACAACATGGTGGCGATGCAGGAAGAGAAAAAATATCACCGCGTCTCGGGCGTCAATTTTGGGCCGGTCGATTTCAAAGCCTACGCCGAAGCGTTTGGGGCAGCGGGCTTTGCGGTGACCAGTGCGGCAGAGCTGGAGCCGACGCTGCGTAAAGCGATGGATGTTCAGGGACCCGCCGTGGTCGCGGTGCCGGTCGATTACACCGACAACCCGCTGCTGATGGGTCAGCTGCATCTGAGCCAGCTTCTTTAATTTCTCAAAAAGGAAATCATGATGAAAAACAGAGTGGCATTTGTGACCGGCGCAGGCCAGGGCATTGGTGAAGCGATCGCCCTGCGTCTGGCGAAAGATGGACTGGCGGTTGCAGTAGCCGATTTTAATCAGGAGACCGCACGCCAGGTCGCGGAGAAGATCAACCAGCAGGGTGGCAAAGCGATTGCGCTGAAAGTCGATGTCTCACAGCGTGATCAGGTGATGGAAGCGGTAGAAGAGGCGCGCCGCACGCTGGGCGGCTTTGACGTCATCGTCAATAATGCCGGTATTGCGCCCTCCACGCCGATTGCTGAGATCACCGAAGCGGTGGTCGACAAGGTCTACAACGTCAATGTCAAAGGAGTGATCTGGGGCATGCAGGCCGCGATTAAAGCGTTTGCTGCAGAAGGTCACGGCGGCAAAATTATCAACGCCTGTTCTCAGGCGGGTCATGTCGGTAATCCGGAGCTGGCGGTTTACAGCTCCAGTAAGTTTGCCGTGCGCGGCCTGACGCAGACCGCTGCGCGCGATCTGGCACCTGCCGGCATCACGGTTAACGCCTTCTGCCCTGGCATTGTCAGAACACCGATGTGGGAAGAGATCGACCGCCAGATCTCTGAAGCAGCCGGCAAGCCCGTCGGTTACGGCACCGAGGAGTTTGCGAAACGCATTACGCTGGGACGTCTTTCTGAACCGGAAGATGTGGCTGCCTGCGTCGCCTACCTGGCCAGTCCTGACTCCGATTACATGACCGGTCAGTCGCTGTTGATTGATGGCGGCATGGTGTTTAACTGATCTTCGTTCGCCTGCTGCGTCATCGCGTGGCAGGCGTTTTTCCTGACCGGGTTGAACCGTTAATTTTTTTTATCTGAAAAGCGGTTAACCATCAGCCTCTTGACCGTCTGGCCCCGTATTTCCTGCCTTTTTGTCGCCACAGAGATTAAAGCTGCTTATCACCCTGCCGATAAAACAGAGACTCCTCTCCCTGTTCGAAGCGACCATGTTAACGATCAACCATAACGAAACCGCCGCGATTACGAACAAAACGCGGTACAGCACTGACTCTGTTCTGGGACGAACGGTTGAACGGTTATCATCAGGGATGAGAATTAACAGTGCCAAAGATGACGCGGCAGGTCAGGCGATTGCCAACCGCATGACGGCCAATATTAATGCCGATGCGGTGGTAGCGCGTGGCCTCAATGACGCCATCAGCTATTCCCAGACCGCCAGTGGCGGCCTTGGCAGCATCGTCGATCTGCTGATCCAGGCGCGCACCCTGTCGGTCCAGGCAGCCAACGGCACGCTGTCGGACGCCGATCGACAGAGCATCAACGGCCAGTATCAGCAGATTATGGCAGGCATCAATGAAGTGGCAGACCACACTGAGATTTTTGGCCGCTATCCACTGGCGACTAATAATCCCGATCTACCGCCTGCGAAGCTGGGTAACGTTGACCCTATCAACACGAAGTTTCCGGTGCCGGGCAAGAATTACTCCTTTACCTCTGGCGTGATCCCGCTGGCCTATATCCCGGCAGGCTCGACAGCGATAAGCATCACGATTGATTCGCTGGGTATGGATGACGATCTCCAGCTCTTTACCCGCGACGGTAAGCACCTGGTCGGTACACCACTGGACGGCAGTGCGCCTGATTACACCTGGGCCAGCAAAAGCATCACTAATTCGGCTACCGCGGATAGTCGCCTGCTGACCAGCAGTAACGGATTTGCCAGCGGTGCGGCTTATGACAGCTCGCAGTTGCTGGAGGGCGGCCCGAGCTGGACGCTGGCAAGCAGTAACAGCAGCACCTACAACGGCATGAACATCACTTACAGCGGTGACGGCGATCGCTATGAGGATGTCGCCAGCGGCGATTTCAACAACGGCACCATCACCAGTAACCGGCTTGAGCGCATCACGCTGGATACCGTCAGCGAGGATTTGATTGTGGTGGTGGTGGGCAATGGTTCCTTCACCGGTAATCTGACCTGGGGAAATCTGCCGGAACCCAAAAGCCTGCCTGCAACGCCGCCGAAGAAGAGCGAACCTATGGAGGTGGTCACCAGCGCCGATTACGGTCAGCCGATCCAGTCGGATACTATTCCGGCAACGCCATCGGATACCAAAACGCTGGGGCTGAACAACACAACGCTGCTTACAGAGGGCGATATCTCAACCACCATGAAAGCATTGGATAGCGCGCTCGAGAAGATCAGCGGTTATCAGTCGACCTATGGCGCAAAGATCAACCGTTACGAATCGAACCGTAATGTGTTATCGCAGCAGGGCGTGGATACCTCAGCGGCTCGCAGCCGCATACAGGATGCGGACTATGCTGAAGAAGCAAGCCAGCTGGCACGCAGCCAGATTATTCAGCAGGGTCAGACGGCCGTCAGCAAAATGGCGAATAAAACCCCTGAGATGATTATTCAGCTGTTAGGCAGCTAATAACGTTAACTGGCTGAGCATCATGGCTCAGCCGGTTACCCTGTTTCTCCACCACTCTACTACCCGCCTGATTCAGCCTCAGCTGGCCCGAAACCCCGGTTACACTTCGACACCCTTTGATCTCAGTCACACAATCTCGTTTAAGAACCGTTTAAAGATGATCATGATCACCCTTCTTTGTTAAAGAAATGCTAAATACTGACAACTATTTATTATCATCTTTGAATGCAGGGTTAATTAAAACAACAGGTTAATCATTACCACGCTAAGTAATTACCTGAATTTTCCTGCCGGTATGTAACTTTTTCATTACTTTTCCGCCATTGCGAGGGCTGTTAATTTGCTGACGATACTGGGTTTTTCCATGGTTGTTTGCTTCATGTATCTGATCATGACCAAACGCATGTCAGCCTTGATTGCGCTGATCCTGATACCAACCATATTTGCGCTGATTGGCGGTTTTTACGCAGGTCTGGGTGCCATGATGCTGGACGGCGTCAAAAAGCTGGCCCCTACCGGCGTGATGCTGACCTTCTCCATTCTCTATTTCGGTCTGATGATCGATGCCGGATTGTTTGACCCACTGGTGCGCTTTATTCTTCGGATGGTGCGCGGTGACCCCCTGAAAGTGCTGGTCGGAACGGCGGTACTAACGCTGCTGGTTTCTCTGGATGGTGACAGCTCTACCACTTACATGATTGCCATTGCCGCATTCCTGCCGCTCTATCACCGGCTGGGCATGAACGTGCTGATGATGACCTGTCTGGTGAACCTTGCCAGCGGCATCATGAACCTCTCACCCTGGGGAGGTCCGACAGCCCGTGCAGCGGCGGCACTGCGCATTGACGCCCTTGATATCTTTATTCCGATGCTGCCAGCCATGCTGCTGGCCTGTGCCAGCCTGGTGGCGATGGCGGTGCTGTTTGGCCTGCGTGAGCGTAAGCGCCTTGGCGTGATGACCATGAAAGATCATCATCTCGACAACATTGAGCTGGGGCTGGGCGATGCCGAAGAGTGCGCAGCCAATCGCCGTCCGAAAATGTTCTGGCCTAACTTCATCCTGACCACCGTGCTGCTGGTGCTGCTGGTGATTGGTTTAATGCCGATTCAGATCCTGTTTATGCTGGCGTTTGCGATAGCGGTGATGCTCAACTATCCCACGCTGGAGGAGCAGAAAGCCCGCATCAGCTCTCATGCCGGTAACGTGCTGGCGGTGACCGCATTAATTTTTGCCGCCGGTATTTTCACCGGCATCCTCTCCGGCACCGGCATGGTTGACGCCATGGCGAAGAGCCTGCTGGCTGTGATCCCGCCCAGCTTCGGACCTTACCTGGCGGTGTTCACCGCGCTGGTCAGTCTGCCGTTTACCTTCTTTATGTCGAATGATGCCTTTTACTTCGGCATTCTGCCGGTTATCGCCCAGACGGCGGCTAGCTACGGCATTACCGCAGAAGAGATCGCCCGCGCTTCTATTGTCGGCCAGCCATTCCACCTGCTGAGTCCGCTGGTGCCGTCAGTCTACCTGCTGGTGGGTCTGGCGAAAGTCGACATCGGCGACCACCAGCGCTTTGCAATTAAGTGGGGGATTCTGGTCAGTCTGGTGCTGATGGCAGGCGGTCTGCTGACCGGTGCTTTCCCGCTGTTCCACACCTGATAATCCTCTGCTTTCTGGCGGATAACCGGCAATTTTGCCCGGTTATCCGCTTCACCGCTCCGCCTACTGCGTCATCCCTCTCTACACTCTATAGCCAGGCTGATGTGCTGCGCGCCGGACAGGGCGTAGCCTCTCAGAAATATCCCCATTGTCCCTATGGAGGCCCGATGAAAATTCACCACCTTAACTGTGGCTGTATGTGTCCGCTGGGCGGCGCGTTCTATGATGGATTCAGTAAAGGCCTGAAAGCACATCTGGTCTGTCACTGTCTGTTGATTGAGACGGATCGCGACGGGCTGGTGCTGGTGGATACCGGCTTTGGTCGCCAGGATATCCATACGCCCGGCAGCCGCCTGTCCGGCTTTTTCCGTGCATTAAACAATATTCAGCGCCGCGATAATCTCACCGCACTGTCACAGGTTACGTCACTGGGTTTCCGGGCTGAGGATGTGCGTCATATTATTCTGACCCATCTCGACTTCGATCATGCTGGCGGACTAACCGATTTTCCGCAGGCGCGAATTCATCTGTTGCAGCAGGAGGTGGATACCGCGCATCAGCGCCATAGCTGGCTGTCACGGGAACGTTACCGGCCCGGACAATGGGGTGGGATCAGCAACTGGGAAACCTATCAGCCGCAGGGAGAAAAGTGGTTTGGTTTTGAGGCGGTTAATCGCCTGCGTGACTTACCGCCGGAGATCTTGTTAGTTCCGCTGGCGGGCCATACGCCGGGTCACGCGGGTATCGCGATTCAGCAACCCGATGGCTGGCTGCTGCACGGCGGCGATGCCTGGTTTTACCGCGGCGAAATGCGGCAGCAGACACGGCACTGCACGCCAGGACTGCGCTTTTACCAGTGGATGATGGGCATGGATAACGTGGCCAGACGACACAATCAGCAGCGACTGCGTGAGCTCTCCTGCCAGCGCGGCGGCGAAATCACCTTTTTTTGCAGTCACGACGCCCGTGAGCTGGATGCGTTACAGGTTAATGCGCCGCTGCGCTGATGAGAAAATACCCGTATTCACTGATTCGAGCAGCATGGTGACCGGATGAAAACTCAGGGTTATGGTTTGTCAGGCGCCTGTTACTTTGTCGCTTTCGCGATTTCATATCCAGTCTTCTCACTTAAGCTTCCTTGTCATAGCTTATCATTGTACAATGATTTGTATTACTTACTACGGAGGTACTATGAGAGCAATCAGTTACAGCGAAGCCCGACAGAATCTGTCTGCCACTATGGTTCAGACAGTTGAAGATAAAGCGCCGGTATTGATCACTCGCCAGAACGGTGAATCCTGCGTGCTGATGTCGCTTGAGGAATATAACTCACTGGAAGAGACGGCATACCTGCTGCGGTCACCTAAAAATGCGCGCAGGTTGATGGATTCTATCGAAAGCCTGCAAAGCGGTAACGGGACTGACAGGGATATTATTGAGTGAAACTAACCTGGTCCGCAGAAGCCTGGGAAGATTATCTCTACTGGCAGGATGCCGATAAAAAAACCGTTAAAAAGATAAACGAGCTGCTCAAAGATGCCAGCAGGACGCCTTTTGAAGGCAAAGGAAAACCCGAGCCGTTAAAGCATAATCTTGCAGGTTTCTGGTCACGCAGAATCACGGCAGAACATCGGCTGGTGTACGCTGTCAGCGGGGATGCTCTATTGATTGCCTCATGCCGTTATCATTACTGACGGGCTCAGGAGCTTGCGCCTGAGCCCTTACAATGCACCAGTTTCAGCGGCGTAATCATCCACCGCAATCCGGATCACCCGCCCTCTTTTTCAGCTGTGCGGAAAGCCAGGGCGCAGTCAGACTCTCTGCAGATGCGCTGACCTCTTCCGGTGAGCCGGAGGAGACAACCCTTCCTCCTTTAAGACCCGAGCCGGGACCCAGATCAATCACCCAGTCCGCCTCTGCCACTATGCGCATGTTGTGTTCCGCCATAATTACGGTATGACCACGCTTTACCAGTTCATCCAGCACTACCAGCAGCTTATCCATGTCAGACGGGTGCAATCCTGTTGAAGGTTCATCAAGCAGATAAAGCGTGGGCGTACGCTGGACCCGCTGCAGCTCCCAGGCAAGCTTGATACGCTGGCACTCGCCGCCCGACAGTTCAGTGGCGGGCTGACCCAGGGTCAGATATCCCAGCCCCAGCGACGTCAGTGCCTTAAGCGAACGCTGGATCCCGTCATGTCCATGAAACACCTTAGTGGCGTCGTCCACGGTCAGATCAAGCACATCCGCTATCGTCAGGTTGTTCCATTTCACCTCCAGCGTTTCGGGGTTATAACGGCTTCCCGCGCAGACGGAACAGGTTGCGGTAGCGCTCGGCATGAAGAGCAGCTCAATCGAAATCTGTCCCTGCCCTTCACAGGCAGGACAGCGTCCGGCTGGCAGATTGAAGGAAAACCGGCTGGCGCTGAAGCCTTTGGCTTTCGCCGCGTCGGTGTCTGCAAACAGCCTGCGGACGATATCGAAAAATCCGGTGTAAGTGGCCAGATTTGAGCGTGGTGTCCGGCCAATAGGACGCTGATCGATTCTGACCAATCGGCCGATGGCGTCACTTCCGCTGACAACCTGACCCTTAACGTGCGGCACCAGATCCTCTTCCTCGCCCTCCTCGATGTCAGGCGTTTTGTCAAAACGTCCGAGCATTTCCGGAAGCACGCGATTCAGCAGCGTCGATTTTCCGGAGCCGGACACGCCGGTGACGGCCGTCATTCTCCCCAGAGGGATGGCGATATCCACTCCGGCAATATTGTTGCAATAGACCTGTTCAAAGCAGAGCCAGCTCTCTGCGGGCCGGCGCTGGCGCAGCCCGGTATAGTTTCGTGAGAAAAGATAGCCCGAGGTGGGTGACGCACTGACTTCTTCAAGCCCTGCTGGTTCGCCGTTATAGACGATCTCGCCGCCATGCGTTCCCGGGCCGGGGCCGACCTCAATGAGCCAGTCTGCCTCGGCGATGAGGTCAATATTATGTTCGACGACCACCAGAGAATTACCGGCACGCACCAGGTTCTTCAGGGATGCGAGCAGCGATTTGACATCATCGGGATGCAGTCCGGCTGACGGCTCATCCAGCACATAAAGCACGCCAAACAGCCGCGATATCAGCTGGGTGGCCAGACGCACGCGCTGCAGCTCGCCGGATGAGAGTACGGTGGTACGGCGTCCCGGCGCCAGATGACCCAGACCCAGCGTTTCCAGCTGCTCAAGCCGCATACAGATATCCGACGCCATCCGGATGACCGCCTCACGCAGTGCCGCCTCTGCCGGCAGGTCCGGTGATGCGCCACGCGCATAAGGCTTCAGCAGTTCAGCGAGCTCTGAGACCGACAGCTCACTCAGGCTGGCAATGTCATGCCCGGCAAAGGTCACGGACAGCGCATCCCGGTTTAGCCTTTTACCGTGGCATTCAGAACAGGGAGTGACCGTCACAAAGCGCGCCAGCCGTTTCTTCGTCGTCTCGCTGCCACCCGAATAACTCTGCAGCACGATTTTTGCTGCACTGGTGTACGTGCCGGTATAAGCCGGCTCTTCGCCCGCCGCCAGCGCGTTTTCGCGCTGCTCAGCGTTCAGACCGACAAAAATCGGCACAGATGGTTGTTCGTCAGTCAGTAGTATCCACTGCTGGTCGCGGGCTGAAAGCGTATTCCAGGGCGCATCGACATCGTAGCCGAGCGTCTCAAGGATGCTGCGCAGGTTTTTGTTATGCCAGCCTCTGGGCCAGGAAGCGATAGTCCCCTGGCGGATGCTCAGTGAGCCATCCGGCACCATCGACTCGGTTTTAACGGTGTGCACTCTTCCCAGTCCCTGGCAATGCGGACAGGCACCTTCAGGATTGTTAGGCGAGAAATAATCGGCGGTCATAAAGGGAACGCCTTCAGGCCTTACGCCCGCACGGGAAAACAGCAGGCGCAGCGTGACAGAAATTCGGGTGAGGCTGCCCACCGTTGAACGCTCCTGCGCGCCAGCCCGGCTCTGCTGAAGCGCCACCGCGGGTGGAAGTCCGTCAATATTATCCACATCCGGCGCAGCAGCCTGATCGATCAGACGACGGGCATGTGGTGACACCGACTCGATAAACCGGCGCTGGGCTTCCGCATAGAGGGTATCAAAGGCGAGGGACGATTTACCGGAGCCTGAAACCCCGGTGAACACCACCATGGCGTTGCGGGGAAATCGCAGTGAAACATCTTTGAGATTATGTGTTCTTGCACCCTGAACCGAGATATAAGGATCAATGTGCTCATCAGCGCGGTAATGATCGGCGTTGCGTTGTTCTGTCATGATTTCCCTGATTGATAATGCACGGCAGATTCACGATCGCCTGCCGTTAATGACTAAAAATTGCAGATGCTAATCCGGCGTTCAGGCTATCCGGCCCGCTTTGGGAATAGAAACAACAGCAAGGGTAGTCAGGGATCGCGGTCTGCACAACGCGAGGGGGGTTCATCGCTTCGTGGCAGCACAGACTGGTAACCAGCATGTACAGGAAGCCTTCTTATCTCTTAAGAAAACCCTGGAGCAAACTTAAATAAGGCAAAGCCATCACTAGCAAATCGCTTATGTGACTCTGATGTAGATTCCGGTGGTATCGATAAATGCAGGTCTATGTAAGGTATGGATATAAAGAATGGGAAATGTTTAATACCCCACGAACCTTTCTATAACCTTTATCTCTCTATGGCCAGGTATGCACTCCAGAGTGCCTGGTGCCGTCCCGCTCCCGTTATTCAGCGCGCTGACGGCATAAAAAATCATTTAAGACATAAGGATAGCGAAACCATGCCCATTTCTGAAATGATGCCGCGAGTGCCTGTAGGGAGATGAGGTGAAATTACCGTTTTTTATTATCCTGTCCCAGACCGTCAGGTTGTCAAGCATGAACGCGCGAGGTATTGTTTAAAAAGCATCAGGATGATGAATGAAGTGAACTTGTGGGAGCTGGCAGTGGATACGACTGAAGAACTCAATAACACCTATTTCTACGCAGGTAGACCGAACCTCACCGCTGGTGAGCTCTTTTTCATGATTTTCTGTGAAGAAGTCGCTGAACAGCTGGGCATTGATGACTTCGGAGCGATCGTGGCCATCCTGTCTGGACGTAATGTCCTGACTACCCGCACCAAACCGCGCGATGCTCTCAAAGGTACCTCCTATGCCTCACGGGCAGCACGCAGAGTATTCCCTAACGCCAAGTTTCCTTTCGGCATACAGCTCCCCACCATCGTAGGGGGATACCCGCCCCGGACCGCGCGTATCCTTTTTACGCATAAGCTCAGCACCTTTGTTGGTCGGGCGATACCCGTCGTGGGCTGGGTGATTCTGGCAAGAGACGTTGCCGATATCAGTTTCAATTCGGTCAGACTGTACAATGCCATCGCTCGCGGGGAGGATAAGTTATGGTAGATGACACACAGGCACGCGTAATGGCACTCATTGAGCCGTGGAACGGCCGATCGCTGCTTACGTTCCGGAAAAAAACACTCACGCCAGAGATGTCGCTTAATCAGGACATGAAGCTTGACCCGGAGGACGCTGCGGAATGCCTTCAGAACGTCTTCGATGCGTTTGGAATGGATTCTGATCTGGTGACTTTCAGCCTCTACTATCCAAAAAACCCGCGCGAGGCCATCCCTCTTACTATCGGGATGGTAATCGAGTCAGCCCGTGCCAAGCGATGGTGCTATGACTGATATGACCTGCTCCCCGTTGATTAGTACACCCCGATGTTAGTAATGTCTTCATAAGCCACATGAGGGCATCCCCATGAAGAAGCGTTTTCCTACGAACAGATCATCAGTATCCTCCGCGAGGCCGAAGCCGGGGTTTCTGCACGGGAACTCTGCCGTAAGTATGCTATTTCAGACGCTACTTTCTACACCTGGCGCAAGAAGTTTGGCGGCATGGAAGTCCCTGAGGTAAAGCGGCTTAAGTTACTTGAAGAGGAGAACGTCCGCCTTAAGAAGCTGCTCGCCGAAGCCATGCTGGATAAGGAGGCGCTTCAGGTGGCTTTGGGTCGAAAGTTCTGACGACAGACCAGAAGCGGGAAGCCGTGGAAGTCATATGTGATGCAACGGGTCTGTCGCAACGTCGTGCCTGCAGGCTGGCAGGTCTGTCTCTTTCAACCTGCCGTTATTCAGCTCAGCGTCCGGCTGCTGACGCGCAGCTATCTCTACGCATCACAGAGCTGGCACCTGAACGCCGTCGCTTTGGTTACCGGCGGATCTGGCAGTTATTGCGTCGTGAGGGCCTTCACGTCAACCACAAGCGGGTATACCGCATTTATCACCTTAACGGCCTGAGTGTGAAGCGCAGACGACGTCGTAAGGGTCTGGCGACTGAGCGGCTTCCGCTGCTTCGCCCGGATGCGCCCAATCTGACCTGGTCAATGGATTTCGTCATGGATGAACTGGCCACCGGTCGCAGGATCAAGTCCCTTAACTGCGTCGATGACTTCACAAAGGAATGCCTGACTGTCACTGTTGCCTTTGGGATTTCAGGCGTGCAGGTCACGCATATTCTGGACAGTATTGCGCTGTTTCGCGGATATCCGGCTACGATAAGAACTGACCAGGGGCCGGAGTTTAACTGTAGAGCACTTGACCAATGAGCCTTTGAGCATTGCGTGGAGCTGCGGCTTATTCAGCCCGGTAAACCGACACAGAACGGATTTATTGAGAGTTTTAACGGACGCTTTCGCGATGAATGCCTGAATGAACACTGGTTCAGCGATATTGTTCATGCCCGGAAAATCATTAATGACTGGCGGCAGGACTATAACGAGTCCAGACCTCATTCATCGCTGAATTACCAGACGCCGTCTGAATTTGCAGCAGGCTGGAGAAATGGAAAATCAGAAGGTGAACAAACCGACATTACTAACTGATCGTTGTATCTAATACTAGGGGCAGGTCACGAATAACGTACACACACTTAAGACGAGAGCTCTATACAACTTTCAATGTGGCCATTCTCCGTCAACGGGTGTCAGGTCTAAGTGATGCCATTAAATTGCCTACAGAATTTCAGTGTGATTTATGAAAAAAACCCGTCTGCGACGGGTTTTCAGGCATAGAAGGCGACAATCACCGCTCCGGCATTACGGCTTTTTAAACTTGTCTTCGACTTTCTCTTTCGCTTCTGCGATTTTATCACCAGCTTTCTCAGCAAAACCCTCTTTATGCGCTGGCTCGCTGCCTGGCGTTACCGGACGAGTGTCGTGGTCAGCGCGGGCCTGACGTGTGCTTTCAAGCAACGGATCGGCCACAGTACGATTCCCGGTCAGCCGGTCTGCACCGAGAGGATCTGTACTGGCATGGTCAATATCCACTTCCTGACGGCGTACCGAATCGTTGATAGTTTCAACCCGATCGCTTGTCTCTTTGCGTAACACCACCTCTTCAATGATCTCCGCGGTCTTATTAATTACGGGCTGCTCATGCGTCTCTTCCACTTCGACAGTTTTTTCAGACCAGTCAACATGAGTGGGTGAACCTGATTCATTCACCGGACGACGGAAGATTGCGGCGTGCTGCTCATGCAGCGAGACATTTTCTGAGACCTGATCGGTGACAGTGTAGCGACGAACGCGGGTTGAACCTTCACTTACCAGACGTTTACCCACTTCCAGTCGCTCCTCGGCCAGACGCAGTACATCCTCGTCACTTTCGTCACCGGTCAGGGCGGTACGGGCAGCGCCACGATGGGCAGGATCGTTAGAGAGCGGATCGACGGCGGCATTATCCTGAAGCGTTCCACTGGCAGGTGCAGTCAGACCATCACTGGTCGCGTAACCGGGCGCGTAATCATCGGGCAGCGCCGCACTGCGCTCGGTAAGTTCTTCATGTGCATCAAGGATGCCCAGGGCGCGAGGTAACTCATCTTCATCGGCCCGCAGCGACAGCACTACTCCGCCGGTTCGCATCGCGTCTTCATACACTTCGGCCTGATCCTCCTCCAGCGTATTGCCGAACAGGCGTTGCCAGAAGCCAGGGTGACGGGCCTCCTGACCTTCGGTACGCAAACGATCACCGGAGATGATATCAATGTCATCATCCAGGAACCCGGCCTTGATCAGGTTACGCTTTGCACCCTCTGCCAGTGAGATATTGCTGAACATTGTTACGATTGTTTCACGCGCCATGTTGTGTTCCTCGGTGATGGATTCGGACGGCTCTGAATAGGGTGTACGGGTCAGGTGAGCGTGCTGTTTGCGCAGGGAGACGACCTGTTCTGTCGCTTCCTCACTGACAACTTTGCGGATATGCCACTCCTCTTTCAGCACCAGATGACGAACGATCTCGATTTCCTCTTCAACGACAGGAATGATCAGAACGCCATTTTCTTCACGGATCTCCGGCATCTCAGCCAGCCGTTCCGATTTAGGAATGCGTTCTATTTCCGCCGTCTGGTGCCGGAGCATCAGCGCAATCTTCTGCTGATGCTCAGTGACCTGTCGGGTAACCCTGACATGACCGTCGATGACCCGCTGTTTCGAGACCTCAACGGTTTCCTCCGCCAGGCTTAGCACCTGGTCGCTACCCTCTGACCCTGGTTTTTCAGGAGGTTGATTGTTCATGTTTAACCTGCCTGTAATACAGAGCGATCATTTGTACTTTTCTTTACCTTGAGCATAAGTCACTGCTTTTCGGTTAGTTAAAGCCTGGCACAAACAATGACAAAAGACAGTAAAAAGCAGAAAAACGCCATTATATGAAGATAACGTGGTGCTAAAATCGATTAAGCGGTGCGGCAGATAAAAAACAGCTAACGAAGCGGCAGACAGTGAAATCTCTTTTATCGCGTGCGGAAAGAGGATCAATCAGGCGTTAACCCGACCCGAAGTGAATCAGGCATATCGGGTCAGGGGTTAAGCCATTCGCTTTCCTGCAGTTCGCCATTAGCCGAATAGCGAAACAGGGCGCGCTGATTTTCGTTTCGCTGAAGCTGATAGGCGTCCAGCACACTGGCCTGCAAAATCACCACGCCAAAGCGGGATTCCCCGGTTTCCGTTGCTGCCGCGTCAGGCGTCTCATCAGCCGTTGCCCGTGCTTCCCCCGGAGGTCCGCCGGTGTAAGTCTGCCGCGTGTGCTGCGGTAACGCACGCCAGGCTGCCCGGGCAACATCACTTCCCGCCGCATAACACGCAACCCGCCCTGCCAGCCGTAACTGCAGGCGACGCTGATGGCAATATCCCAGCACGGTGACCTGCGGATTCGCCGCCATCTCCTGCCACTTCGGGCTGCGAACATCCGTATGAAATGTCAGCATCCTGCGGTCATCGGCACACTTGCGCAGAACCACGGTGCGCGCCTGAGGTTGTAGCAGAGCATCGACCGTACAGAGCATCAGATAACGAAATCCACCCTGTGGATCGGTTGCAGATTCCTGCAGCGCAGCCCAGGCTCCAGTTTCAAACGTTTTCAATTCCATGGGGATTACTCTCATCAGGATCAATTTTCAGCCATCTGGCTAAAAGCGTAGCAATGAAGTGGACAGAAGGCCTGACAGCGCAGCGATAAGAGCAAATGTGGCAAGCGGGAGCTGGACAATGCACGAGAGCAGGAGCTGTTGAGATAGCGTCGGGATTGCGGGATACCTCGCAGAGCGGCAAAAGCGCGTCCCGCCAGTCAGCCACTCTGTGTTATTTTTGCGCCATCGCCACAGAGATCCGATCCGCAGGGAGTTGCACGATGACAACTGAAGAGTCTGCTAAAGTACCGGCTGAAATACCGCTGAAAGTCACCTCGCCGCGCCTGACTTATCGGCCACTTCGGCAGGAAGACTGGCCCTTCTATCTGGCAGTCAGTCAGGATAGATCGGTGATGCAGTACATCAGCGATCCGCGCAGCGCTGAAGAGATCAGAACCCACTCATTTGATGTCCGCCTGCCCGCCTGGTACAAGGGCTGCAGGCACTGGCTCTGTCTGGTTATCGGAGAAAAAACATCCGGTGCTCCGGCTGGCTTTTGCGGGTTTATCGATCGTGGAGAGGGTATTGCGGAGTTTGGCTTTATTCTGGCCGCAGATGCGCAGGGCAAAGGCTACGGCAGCGAGTCTCTGCATGCCATTATCACGTTCTGCTTTGAGCAACAGGAATACCGCAAACTGATCGCGACGGTGACAGCAGGCAATGCGGCCTCACGCCGGACCCTGATTTCAGCGGGCTTTGTGCAGGAGGGGACGTTGCGGCAGAACTTCTTCCTCAACGGCCAGTGGCAGGATGACTGGATCTTCGGCTTGCTGAAACAGGAATACCAGCCCGCACACTCACCCTGAGGCGCAGACTATCAGCGTCGGGCATCCTCCGCTCCGTTCGCCACAATCATACCGATTAGCGTGGCGTAACGTCATAACCGCTGGCGATAGCGATAGCGGGCGCACAGTGCTCCTCTCCGCACAGCATCGCCTCAAAGTCCGCCGGCGTCAGTGGCTGGCACAGGCCATTGCCCTGCATAATGTCGCATCCGGCGGCCGTAACAAAAGCGATCTGCTCTTTGTCTTCCACCCCTTCGGCGGCCACCCGGATACCCAGGCTTTTGCCGAGCGCGGTAATGGCCCGGAACATCATACGCACCCGCATGCTGGAACCCAGCTCGTGCGTCATCGACTTATCGATTTTAAAACCCGTCACAACGCTATAGCGCAGCAGGTTAATCGCCCCCAGCGTACGCCCGTAATGATCGATAACGAACGAGGCTCCCGTTCGGCGTACGGCGTCAACCTGAACCGGCATATCCTGCATCAGCACGGCCAGCAGTGGCTCATCCACTTCCAGCTCAACAAAACCGGCATCGCCTCCGGCACTCTCACGTATTACCGTCTCCAGGCTGTTCCCTGCCAGCTGGCGCGGAAACAGGTTAATGCTGACGCGAAGCTGAGGAGAGCGAACCTGCCACTGCCGGACCTGTGCCAGAGCACTGCGGATGATCCATTCACCCAGCGTGACTGAAAGCGGACTTTTAACCAGCATGCCGATAAATTCAGCCGGCAACAGCAGCCCGCGCGTCGGATGCTGCCAGCGCACCAGCGTCTCGCAGCCAATAAGCTTTCCGCTTTCAACGTCGTAGCGGGGCTGATAGTAAAGAGTGAACTGCTGCTGCCGCACCGCCGTTTCCAGTTCGCGCTCAAAACGGCGCCGCTGCTGCTCCGCTTCACGAAACGCGGGCATAAACAGCATGCTGCAGCCTTTACCCGACGCTTTGGCGCGATAGAGCGCCAGATCAGCGGCGGACATCACCGAAGAGGGATCCCTGCCGTGCTCCGGATAGGAGGCGATGCCGGTGCTGGCACCGACCACCACTGGTGAGTCGTGATAGCGGAACGGCGTCTGAACGGCCGCAATCAGTTTCTCCGCCGTGATCGCCGCCTCTGCGCTGCCGCCCGCTAACAGGATCACAAATTCATCACCGCCCAGGCGCGCAGCCGTCACGGCACTGGCGCAGACCGCACGAATCTGTTCGGCAACGTGGCACAACAACGCATCGCCTGCAGCATGCCCCAGCGTATCGTTAACCTCTTTAAAACCATCGAGATCGGTCATCAGTAACGTATAGGGGACGCCCGCCCTGGTCAGCTGGCCGACCTGATCCATAAACGCGCTGCGGCTGGCGAGACGTGTCAGCATATCCAGTGAGGCCAGCTCACAGAGCCGCGCCTCACTCTCATAGCGGGCCGTGACATCGCGGATGATCATGCCCACCAGCCGTTCGCCCTCTTCACGCCAGCCCGAAAAAGAGACCTCTGCCGGAAATTCACGACCTTCACGCGTAACACCCCATATCTGCAAAGAGCGAGGGTGCGAGATAGCCGCTTCGTCAGAGGTAATCCGGACCAGTTCATTACGGTAGTCAGCCTGGCAGCGAGCAGGGATCAGCTCGCTGATATACTGGCCGCGCATCTCCTCTGCGCTGTAGCCGAACAGCGCGGTGGCGGCCGGGTTCCAGAAGGTTATGCCACGCCGAAGGTCAGTGCAGACAATGGCGTCAGGCGAAGTGGATGAGATCGCCTCGAGTCGCTGCTGGCTGGTGTAGCGCAATAACTCCAGACGATGCATCTCCATGCGATCCATCACCAGTGCAGCAATATCGTTCAGATGCTTTCGATCCTCTGCAGTTAACGGCTCACGAGGATGGCTGTCGGTCAGGCAGACCGTGCCAATATGATGCCCATCCGGGGTCGAAAGCGGGATCCCCGCGTAAAAGCGGATAAAGGGGTAGCCGTGAACCAGCGGACTGTCGCGGAAGCGCGGATCTTTCAGCGTATCGGGCACGCAGAGGATATCGCCCTGCGCCAGCGTATGGTGGCAGAAGGCGACGTTGCGTGCCGTACCTGAAATATTTAAACCGTACCGGGAGGCGAAGAACTGCCGCTTTTCGTCGATAAGCGAGACAAAAGCGACCGGCACCCGAAACAGCCGCGCGGCAAGCGTAGTGAGGCGATCCAGCGCATCGGTCGGCGGTGAATCCATCAGATGATACTGCTTAAGTGCGTCGAGGCGAGCCGCCTCGGCATCATGATAAACTGGACGTTTCAGCGTAACTCTCCTCTGGTGTTATCTGCTGTGGCTGGCCTGACACAGCATAAAGAGGACACGTTCAATCAGACAGAACGCGCAGAGTTCGCTGCCGATCCGTTGCCGGAAGAAAGGCCCGTCAGTAAACCCGGCAGCAACAGGTTGCCGCGCTGAGTCCGATAAAGCTGACACCGCAGACAGCGAGGCATCAGTTAACACGTTATGCCTGCCAGAGAGAGTGCGGCGGACCGCCCAGGATTATCTGGCCAGAGCAGATCAGACAGGCGGTAATGCGCCTCGCTTAGCTCTCTATATCGGCCCGACATGACTTTACTTAAGAGAAAACAGAGGATGAACGCCTTACTTTTTCAGCTTTGGTACCAGTTGATAGTGCGGATGCTCTCCGGCGAGCAGCATCAGCAGTTCATACTCTCCCTGACTGAGCAGCACAGGATTTTTCGATGCTTCTTTGGTCTGCCAGA
Source organism: Pantoea sp. BJFS-204 (assembly GCF_049310725.1). NCBI lineage: Bacteria > Pseudomonadati > Pseudomonadota > Gammaproteobacteria > Enterobacterales > Erwiniaceae > Pantoea > Pantoea sp. BJFS-204. Next base: position 233,665 of record NZ_JBMOWE010000004.1, read on the forward strand.
CACGCTGACTAAGATCGAAACGCTCGGCTGCAATCTCCTGAGAGAGACCGGCCGCAAGGCGTAGCTCACGTACGTTGTGCTGGACGGCGACAGGCCGCTGTAAAATTTGATTTCCCATATAAACGCTCCGCATACGGTGCCCCGGCGAGATGGCCGGGCGGAAGAACACGCCTGCGGCCAAAACATAAATTTGAGTTAAGTTTTAACAGCCCGGCGTTTTACACTTATCAGGAAAGCGTAACGCACCAGTAAAAACAGAGAAAATAACCTGAATTATATTTAAATCGCTGCCCGGATAATTTTTGCACCGCTGAGAATAGTAATTGCCATTCTGAATGGTGGCGTTGATCGAATGATGATCAACGTCAATCACACGCACAAAAATGACCGTTTCATCCCTCTTTTAAAAAGAGTGAATATTAATCGTTATTCCGTGCCGGACAGACATTATCTACAGTTCAGAAAATATTTGTTCAGGCTATGCCCGAGCAAATGTTGCCCAGCCGCCTTTTTCATCAGGCGTGACGCGTTTAGGCTCTACGGCAAGGGGGTGGTGCGGCAGGGTAAAGCGCGTAATCACGCTGCCCAGCGTTTCAGTCTGTCCACTGAGACTGCCTGCCGTCGCCGAAACCTGCTGAACCAGCGTCGCATTCTGCTGCGTTACGCGGTCAAGTTCTGCTACCGCGACCGTGACCTGGGCAATCCCTTTGCTCTGTTCATCCGAAGCCAGCGCAATCTGTCCGATCAGTTCATTCACGCCGCCGACGCCGCGCAGCACGGCTTCCATGGTGGTTCCTGCGCTCTCAGCCGCCCGCCGTCCATCGTCAACGCGTGCCACGGTATCGGCAATCAGCTCTTCGATCTCTTTAGAGGCAGCAGCACTTCGCTGTGCCAGTGAACGTACCTCACTGGCGACCACCGCGAAGCCGCGGCCCTGCTCACCCGCACGGGCAGCTTCTACAGCGGCGTTTAACGCCAGAATGTTGGTCTGAAACGCAATACCATTAATAGTGGTGGTGAACTGCCGGATTTTTTCTGATCCCTGAGCGATGCTGGTGATGGCTGCCGATACCAACTGAACCAGTTCCACGCCCTGCTGAGTCGTATCCGTGGTGCTGGCAGCCAGTTCACGTGCCTCGCGGGCATTCTGTGCATTGTGACGCACGGTGACGGTAATCTCCTCCATGCTGGCTGCGGTCTGCTCCAGCGCAGCAGCCTGAGTGGATGTCCGGTCGGAGAGATCGGCGTTACCCGCAGCAATGTCCCCCGCTTCACGATGAAGAATGGCTGCGTTGTCTCGGATAGCGCTGACCGTCTGCAACAGACTGTGCTGCATCTCTTTGACCAGCGGCACCAGTTGCCCGACACAGTTGCGCCCCAGATCTTCCGGCTCGCGCGTCAGATCGCCATCGGCAATAATTTTTAAATGACCGCGAATTTTACCTACCGGACGCACCAGATGGACGACCAGATAGCGGTCACAAAACAGCAGCAACGCCACTGCCGCCAGCAGTGCTGCCAGCAATACGCCCTCAAGCCGATGCCGGTCAGCCTTCAGGGGTGCCTGATTCCGTGCCAGCTGCTGCGTCACCTTGTCCAGCTGCGCACGTGCAACCGTTGCGTATTCTGAGGGGGTTGTCGTAAGTGCCGCGCGGACGTTATCCCAGTCAGCATCGGCCGGGGTTGAGGCGACGAGCGCGTTTTTATCGGCTGACGTACCGCTCTGCATGACGATAGCGCTATGCGCCAGAAAGCTCAGTTGCTGCGTCAGAACGGCTGAACGATCGGTTTGACGAAAGATATCGCGCACGACCTGGCTGCTGTAGCCACCGGCCAGCACGACGATGCCCAGAGAGACGATCATCATCCACAGCACAACGCGGCGGATAGTGAAATGCCTGAGTGAATTCATGAGGTTTCCCCGATGTTGTCATTGGTGTAGTTAAAATTAAACAAAAATAAGTTATGTCATCTACTTTAGTGCGTTATTATATAGTGCACTATGTTTATACTCTGTATACTGGCAGGATATTTAAGAAATTAAAAGTTTTTAACGACAAAATAATAGAATCGTGATTACTAAAATATTTCGTTAAAGAAAAGTGATTTGCTATTCTGACCAGCAATGCCGTGCAGTGGGATAAAAAATAAATGGTCATGACTCTTTCTTTTTGCAGAATTTGCCTGTAGTCATGACATCATACCCTTCAATTTTTCTGTTTAATTTCGCGCCGTAACCAGCCGGTGCGGAGGAATCCATGCTTATGAGTCTCAGCGGCGGCGACGATTGCCGCACGCGAACCCTGCACGCGCTGCGCAGTAACGACGAAAGTCGTGACGATGTGTTGCGACAGTTCGTCCGGCTGGCCAGCCAGGCACTCGGTATACCCGGCAGCTTTATCTCCGTACTGGATGATGAGATGCAGCATGTTAAGGCTGCGCAAAATTTCACACTCACTCAATCCTCCCGGCAGGACTCGCTCTGCCGGCATGCAGTGGACAGTGACAGCACCGTGGTAGTACCCGATACGTTGCTGGATACCCGCTTTGCTGAGCATCCGCTGATTGTTGGCGCGCCTTTTATCCGCTTTTATGCCGGCGTACCGCTTAAAAGCAGCACAGGTCTGATACTGGGTACGCTGTGCGTGACTGACACCGCGCCTCATCCCTTTAATGCGGATCAGGTCGCCATGCTGAAGATGCTGGCGGCACTGGTGATGTCATTTCTTGAGGCCTGGTACTCGGCTGGCTTTGCCGACCCGGTAACCGGTCTGCCCAACCGCCAGCGTCTGATTCGCGACCTGCAGTTTCTTGCCGCCTCCGGTGACACCACGCCACGGCGGCTGGTGCTGATTGACTGTATCGATATGCCGCGCGCCTACGAGCTTGCGCGCTCAATGGGCATGGGACCGGTTGAAAGCCTGTTGAAAGATGTGGCGACACTGCTGCCGCTGCGCCTGAGGCCTGCGCCAGGAGAGATGCTCTACACCGTAGCCACCGGGCGCTTTGCCCTGCTGACACGTCAGGAGAGCAGACTCACTGCTAACTGGGTGGCAAACAAGCTGGCCGGGATCAGCGCGGATCTCGGCGATGGGCTGTCGGTTGCACTGATGACCCACACCGGTGAGGCGAGTTTCAATACCGGGGAGATGCCTGCCCAGGAGATCCTGCGGCGTGCGGTCAGCGCGCTGCACGAGGCCATCACACGCGACGTCGCCTCGATGCCTTTCAGCGAGGCCACTGATACGCGCCATACGCAGGACTTCACCCTGATGCATGACCTGGCCATCGCGATACGCCAGGATAAGGGGTTATGGCTGGCGTATCAGCCTAAAATCTGTCTGCACAGCGGCAAGCCAATTGGCCTGGAGGCTCTGATCCGCTGGCAGCATCCGCAGCGCGGCGAACTGTCTCCTGCACAGTTTTTACCCTTTGCCGTGCAAACCGAGCTGCTCAGCGAACTGACCACCTGGGTGACAGAGCACGCAATCGCCCGGCTCTCCCGGCTGCGCAACAGCTATATTCAGTTGCCCATCACCATTAACGTCAGCAGCAGCGATTTTTCACGTGACGGTTTTGCCGACGAGCTGGAAGAGCAGATGATCAGGGCGAAGCTCCCGGTTTCGCTGCTGGGCATTGAGTGTCTGGAGACGGAACGGATTCTGGAGAGCGCGACCGCAATGCGGGGGCTTGAGATGCTGAAACTTCGTGGATTCGGTATTTCACTGGATGACTTTGGTACCGGCTACAGCAACATCAGTTATCTGCGGCGCATTCCGCTGGATGTGATCAAGCTGGACCGTTCACTGATCAGCGAAATTTCATCTGACACCGCATCGCGCGTCATCGCCCGCAGTATTATTGCGATGCTTAAAGATCTCGATTATATGGTGCTGGCTGAGGGCGTGGAGAATGCGGAAACCGTTACGGCGCTGACCGAGTTCGGCTGCGACCAGGCGCAGGGCTTTTTCTACTCCAGGCCGCTGCCGGAAGCGGCACTGGATGAGTGGCTCGGCTGGCGATTACGCAGTAAGTGCTGAGCCTGTCCCACACACCCCGGAATCTTACCCGGCCGAATCAGACGCGCTGAACTCCTCAGCTCCGGCAATGATGACGGTATTACGCCCGGCGGCTTTTGCTTCGTAAAGCGCTTCATCGGCACGCCGCAGCAGAGAGTCGCGATCGCTATCCTGATCGCTCCGTGAAGCCACCCCGGCTGATATCGTCATCGTTCCGGCAAACGGGAAGGTGGTGGCGCTGACGGTCTCACGGATGCGTTCCGCGGTGCGGACGGCATCAGCCAGCGTGGTATGCGGCAGCAGCAGAATAAACTCCTCGCCACCAAACCGGCTGACGATATCGCCGGTGCGACAGGCCTGACGCAGCAACGCTGCCAGGCTCACCAGAACCGCATCGCCCGCGTCATGCCCGTACCAGTCGTTTATCTTCTTAAAATGGTCAATATCAATGGCGATGGCACACTGTTCATGCTCACTGTCTGACTGCGCCGCCAGCGCCGAAAATCCGCGTCGGTTGCAGAGCCCGGTCAGCGGATCGGTCATCGCTTCATCGTTTAGCGCGGCAAGATGACCCGCAACGGCGTGCCGATGAGCCTGCACGGCTTCTTTGAGCCGATCAGCCTCGTAATACCAGGTTTTAACCGTGACGAGAGATCCCGCCTGGGCTTCGCTGCCGCCATCGCGCACTCTGTCCGCCAGCTTTTCCAGTGGAGAGGCGATTCGACCGGCCACAAAGGCAATAATGGCCGCTGTTACGGCAATAATGCCCAGAACGAACCAGACGGCGCTTTCTGCCGTGCGCATCAGAATATGCCTGACCGTTTCAGAGGTGCCGGTAATAAAAACGTTCCAGCCGGTTTTATGCAGTGTGCCATAGCCGGTCAGATAGTGCTGCCCCTCACTCTCCAGCGTGAAATGCCCGCTTTCCGTCGTGGCGAGCTGTTTCTGCAGTGCCAGACTCAGCAGCATCTTTGTTCCGACGCGCGCCGCGTCATGACTGAAAATAATCAGCCCTTCATTGCTGACCACGCTGACCGTTGAACCATTGGAATAGAAATGCTGGCTCAGGATTTCGCTCAGCATGCTCTGTTTCTTGAGATAAATAGTCCCGCCAATGTAGCCCAGATAGCGGCCATCTTCGCTGAACAGCGGTTGTGATAAAAACACCACATAGTTACCGGCCGCGGAGGTAAAAGGAGCAGAGATAAAAGGCTTTTGAGTCGCTATGGCCTGCAGGCTGGCAACTGAGTGCAGCTTCACGCCAATAAGATTCAGACTATCGGGTGAGGTTGCTGCAATAATGGCATCATGATTTACCACCACCACCGAGTTGAAAAAACCCGACTGCATTCGCAGGCGATCGCTCTCTCCTTCCAGTCGTTTAATATCACTAAGCCCCTTGATCTGCGACGCACTCCAGGCCAGTTCACGTTGTGCTGTCGCCAGGTAACGATCGGTGGTATCAGCCAGCTTGCGGGCATAGGCAATGTTCCCTTCAAGCAGACTGTCTTCGATGTTGGCCTTCTGAAACAGCAGCAGCGCACTCAGCAGCAGACCGGAGGTCAGAATGACGCCCCCGATGGAAAGCAAAGTCAGCAGCGAGCGAAGGCGCATTTTTTCATGGGGCATTGCAGTCGGGATCCGGATTAAGTGTCATCTGAGTGTAACAGTAGACGTTTCACGTCAAGGGCCGAACAGAAGATGATTTACACAGGATCACGGCGCATTGCCGGGCGCAGCACACAACCGTCCAGCCCTGCATAAAGGATTGTTTAGCGTTTCGATAGCCCTGATAAGCAACAGCAGAAAATGATTAAGCGGTAATAATGATACTGAGCAGGCCGGTATCTGTGCAGATGACGCACTATTATTACCGCTGACCGTGATAACAACGCCATATGGTCGCTGAAAATAACGGGGCAGGCTCTGCCCCGTTTATCATTACGTTAAAAATATGCGTAGAACAGTTAAATAAAACCTGCATCAATAATAAGTAATTGTGCATCAGCCTTATCTTTTAAGCGAATTTAACGCCAGAAAGATTTAATATAAGAGCGGCTGCTGAGCCTTTTAATAAAATGATGCGGACAGGTATAGCGGCGCCCTTCCCACTCCAGATTAAACCACTGAAATTCATCATTTTTAATTTCTTCCAGCAGGGTCATTGCCTGCATCGGCGTCTGAAAAGCATAAGCTTTCATCACGCCCTCCTGGGTGCATAAATCAATATGAACCATGTAACCCCCGGGTGTTAAAAAGATCGAACATTTTATAATTATTGAAAAGCCTCTTTATCATAATCCATTTATCGGCTGCCGATTATCTGATTCCGTATTATTTACGTAAAAATTTCGCATCTATTTCCCATTTAAATTTTTGGGCAACCCTGCCTTATTTCATCAATTAATTTGACCATGTATACGAAATCCAGCCAGACCCGAATAGATCGTAACCCATGTTTAATGCAGCTCAGAGGGTGGCGACGATAAGCGATCACAGAAGATGACGTATACCTGCTCACATTGTCAGCATTGCACCGTCTGGCAGGTCCAGAGCCGTCATGCAGAGGGGATGTAATGGTGCTGGCTGAGAGGTTGAGATGGTCATAAACAGAGCACATCGTTTACACTCTCATCAGCCTCATCTGCAATCCGGCAAAGGTACAGATGTATCGCGGAGCGAGGCAGGAGATCACTGACGGCGGGCAATAAGGAATCTTATGCTGGATTATATGGTGTCGCTCTACCGTACTGTTCCTGTCTCATCTGAACGTCTCAGCGACTGGCTTGCCAGCTGGCTGGCGCAGCAGCAGACACGATGCCACGATCACCATTTTTCTTCCGCCTTTCCATGGCGTGAAACCGGTCTGCCCCAGCACGCCTTTTTGCAGCGAGAACTGACGATAAACGGCCAGCGTTATCTCACCGGGCCGCGCTATCTGGGTGGCGATCCTGCACAGCCCTTTATTGAGGTTGTTGCGCGTGACGGCATCATCGATTACAGGGTCGCTAGCGCCATTATGCAGGCATGGCAGCCGCTGAAACCTCTGAAGCTGCGCATCCTGTTGCCTGCGACTTATCCTGACATCGGTATAACCGATCAACTGCTTTTCCTCAGCGACCTGGCTTCACTCTCTGTTCCTGTCGACGAAGATATTTCACTGGTGACAGCCCGCCGGAAGGATTATCCCGCCTGTATCACGGCGATTAACCGCGCCTATCGTGCCAGCTGGCACACGCTGCCGCATCTGCGCGATCAGCTACTGGCAACCAGCAGGCAGGAATTACGGGAGGATATCGCCGCGGGACATGTGTTTCTGATTATCTGGCAGGGAATAGTGGCAGGGCTGATGATTTGTGTCCCCCGGCGACTGACCTTTATTGAGGGGTTTCAGATTATGGATGAGGTGATTATGCCCGCTTATCAGGGCCGTGGACTCGCCGCGCGCGCTCAGCAGCGTTTGCTGCAGCAGCTTCATCATCATTATGGTGAGAAGGCACTGCTGACCGGTACCATTCTGCCCGGTAACACCCCTTCACTGCGCAGCGCGCAAAATGCCGGGCGACGCTGCGTGCTGAAATATCAGTTTTTTACCCCTGCCGATTTACGTGCGAGCCGACGGGCAATTTAAATCACCATAAAGCCAGCTCAATCAACTTATCCTGCACACTGTAAACGCGCTGCTTAAGGCTCAGGCTCTCGTCTGCGCTGATCCATTTTGCAGCAAACGCACCATTAATTTTTTCCAGTGCGATTTTGGTGCTGCTTTTCAGACCTTCGTGCCAGTTCGCGTCTGAACGTTTTGCCGCCTGTTTTTCCAGGCTCTCAACTAACGCCGCGACACTTTTACCACCGGTAGTAGCTTCGGATACAGACATACCTACCTCGTTTTGCTGCTAAAAAACGGCCACACTCGCGGAACATATTATACCTGAACCCTGATCGGCATGGCGCTTTCCTGTGCGCACTACCCGGCATGCCTCGTAAACTCATTCTGGCATCACAGAGATGACGTAAATGGCGCAACGCCACCTGCATCAGGGGGGAATCCATTCAGACGTCATATCCAATCAACCCGCCAGCATTGCAAATTAATGTGAATTTTTAATGACCATAAAGATAAAAAATAACTTTAAAATTAATGACCTGTTCTCATTTCACTGACCCGCCTTGTGATTCACATTTTGAAAACAAAATAATCATACATAGTTATTTTTTCATGCCTAAATTAGTGCCAGTTTTCATTTATGGAGCAGGCAAATGACTCACTTTGTGGCAATTTTTTTCTCTTCACTGTTTATGTGCAGTAACGTTTTCGCAGGTTCAGTCTCATCCGTCTCTCTTGGGGCGCTTTCTACCTCACTCAACGAACGGATGCAGGTAATGAAAGCGGTGGCGGGTTATAAAGCATTGCATCATTTACCTATTGAGGATCTGCCACGGGAACAGGTGGTGCTGGATAACATGCTGCAAAACGCACAACAGGCCGGGCTTGAACCCCACTCCGTGGAGCCGTTTGTGCACGCTTTGATGAACGCCAGCAAGGCGATCCAGTATCGCTATCGGGCTGACTGGCTCTCATCACCAGACAGCGCTGTTCCTGTCAGGGATCTGGCCGAGACCAGACAGCAGATACAACAGCTGGATACCCAGCTCCTGACGGCGATCAGCCAGCGGCTGATGACCGGCGCCTTCTCGCAGGAGGACAAAGAATTTCTGATGTCACACCTCACGGCACCTCACCTCAGTGAGAGTGATAAAAACAGCCTGTTCGCTTCCCTCTCCCGCATTCAGCGCCAGCACTAATCCTCTATCAGCGGAGTACGCTATGCAGCTTCATGAACTCATGGACCCCGACTACTCTGACAATCCCTTTCCCCTTTATCGAAAACTGCATCAGCAGGGACCGCTTATCCCTGCCGGAGATAAGATCATCATCAGCGGCAGTCACGCGGTGGTGGACGCCCTGCTGAACGACCGGCGGGTCGGTAAAAATTATATGGAAAGTGTCAGAGTAAGATTTGGTGATGATGCAGCCGGACTGCCGCTGTTTCAGGGTATCAGCAGAATGTTTCTGGTGCTGAACCCACCCGATCATAACCGGTTAAGAGGACTGGTTATGAAGGCGTTCAGCGCCCGGGAGATTAAATCTCTTCGGGAGATGGCGCTGACGATAGCCAATGAACTGGTTGATGAACTGGAAGGGCGTCGTGCCTGCGATCTGGCTCAGGCATTCGCTTTTCCGCTACCGGTGCGCATTATCTGCCGGATGCTGGATGTCTCAGAATCTGATGCACCAGAACTGGGTCGCCTTACCTCTGCGCTGGTCAGGGTTTTCGATCCTCAAATCAGTCAGCCAGATTTGCTGAAAGCCGCTGAAGCTTTTGCCGTGCTGGAAAATTACTTCAGTGCCGTGATCGTCTCCCGTCGTGACAGCACCGCCAGCGATCTGGTGTCACTTTTTCTGCGCAGCGACAGTGACGGCGACCAGCTGGATCACGATGAGATCATCGCCAATGTGATACTGCTGTTTCTTGCCGGTCATGAGACAACGTCAAACATGCTGTGCAACACCATTCTGGCCCTGCATGCTCATCCGCAGGAACTTGCGAGCCTGAAACAGAATCATGCGCTGATACCCGATGCCATAGAGGAATGTCTGCGCTACGACAGTTCGGTCCAGATGCTTTACCGCACGACTCTGGAAGAGATTGAGCTGGCAGGAGAGCTCATCCCGCCCGGAACCCGCTTCTTCCTTAGCCTTGGTGCAGCCAATCACGACCCGCTGGTATTTACCTCTCCGGAACGGCTGAATATCCGGCGGCATGAGGGGCGCTGTCTGGCATTCGGTGGCGGTATACATCACTGTATGGGCTACCGGCTGGCACTGGCAGAAATGGAGGTGGCGCTGGAAGTATTACTGACGCGATTGCCAGAGATGCGGCCCGTGGCCGCTGGCGTTCGCCGCAACCACAGAGCTAATCTGCGCGGCGTCAGCGCCCTGCCGGTCGAATGGTAAAGCACTGCAACGCCCGGCGGTTAACCGCGCAGCCGCAGCGTGGCGGGCAGGATAAGCTGACTGTCAGCGGGATCCTCACCAGCGATCATCGTGGTCAGCATAGAAAAGCAGGCCTGCGCCAGTGCCGGGACATTCTGCTCAACCGTGTCGATCGGAATGGAGAGTGAATCATAGAGATAGTGATCGTCGAAACTGGCAATGCGGATGTCGCTGGTCAGCAGGTTATGCTCGCTAATGTAGCGCAGTACTCCCTCCAGCAGACCGCAGGCGGCGGTGAACATCGCTTTAGGGGGGCGTCCCAGCCTGCGACAGAGCGCGGCAAACATCTCATAGCCACTGCCGGGATGGTAGTTACCCTGAATTATCCACTCCGGCCGCAGCGTCACACCCGCCCGCATCAGTCCCTCTTTGAATCCCGTCAGACGATCCTGGGTCGGGGAGAGGTCAGACTGTCCGCCAAGAAAGTAGATCTCCTCCGGACAGGTGCGCGCCAGCTTTTCGACCAGCTCAGCGGTGGGCGTCACAGAGTCGGTGATGACCCAGGGCAGCCTGGTATTGTTCATGTGGCGGTCAAATAGCAGCACCGGCAGCTGTTCGCTGAGGCTGACATAGTCGCTGTCGCTCAGCATACTGGAGGCGACAATCAACCCGTCGACCTGACGCGCCACCAGGTTATTGACCACGGCCATCTCCTGACCGGCATTTTCATCGGTGCAGGAGATCAGCAGTTGCAGACCGGCGGCGCGACAGAGATTTTCCAGCGCATGGGAAAAGGCCGCAAAGCCGTGGTTGGTGATCTCCGGCACCACCAGCCCCAGCGTATGACTGCGGGCGTCATGTAGCATACGGGCGTGTATGCTGGGCTGATAATGGTGTTCCCGGGCCAGTGTCAGAACCCGCTCACGCGTCTCCTTCGCCACCCGTAACTCTTCGCCACGGCCGTTGAGCACCAGGCTGGCAGTGGCTTTAGAAACCCCAGCCAGCCCGGCGATGTCACTGATGGTAACGCGTTTGGTTTTTCTCACGGCAAGGCATCGGTTAGTGAAACAAGGGCTTATTCTACCATGCAGCGACGTAACGACCAGTAGCGGGCCTGCAGTTCTGCGCGACCGCGCAGGGTTAGCATCGCCGGATGGTCCGGAAAATAACGGCTGCTCATCACCCCTTCCCCGTCGTTGATGAAGATCTCAACGCTGGAGTGGTCACACAGGATCTGCAACCGGCGTGCAGCCCCTGTCCAGTAACGATAGGTCCATTGACCCGATACCAGGCTGCGACGGGCAAGCCGCAGTTCATTCTGCTGCCACGTCAGTATCAGCGTATCGGCGAAATTGAGTTCTATATCGCCCAGGCTCTCCAGCTCAAGCTCCAGCCGCTGCGCGGCGATCGGCGGCGCGTCATCGGCGCGGCCCTGATAGTGCAGCTCCCTCTCCCGCAGCGCCTGCAGTTCTGCAATCGGCTGCTGACAGAGCCGGCCATTGCGGGAGCTCAGCTCGCGCAGACAGGTCATCTGATGGATCCAGTGATGCGCCACGGTTGGCTGGGCCATCTCTTCACCGTCTGGCGTTCCCATCCAGCCCACCAGCAGACGCCGGCCGTCAGCGGTCAGCGTGGTTTGTGGTGCATAGAATTCAAACCCGGCATCCATTTCGTTCAGCGGGCCATGCAGGTAGGCAGGCTGCTGATAATCCAGCGAGCCACTGAGCCAGGCGCAGGCGTGACTGTTCAGGTAGCGTTTCTCTTCAGGCACAACACCCTGCGGACAGCAGATCAGATACGTGCTGTCGCCGAGGGTGAACATATCCGGGCACTCCCACATGTAGCCAGCGGCGTCCAGCCCGCCCAGTTCGCTGCCTGCAATCTCGCCGAGATTCTGCCATTCGCGCAGATTATCAGAACGCAACAGCAGCACCCTGCCCTGCAGCTGGGTATTCTGCGCGGCCAGCACCATGTACCAGTGATCTTCATGACGCCACACTTTGGGATCGCGAACGTGGCCGGTGTAACCCTCCGGTACGGCGATAACCGGACCGAGTTTGTCGAAACCGCCCGCGCTGTTCTGCTGCGCCAGACACTGCCACGCGGTGCGCGAACCATCATCAAACTTCACATTACCGGTGTAGATCAGCGTCAGTACACCGTTATCCTCTACCGCACTGCCCGAGTAACAACCGCTGCGGTCATACTCCTCGTCCGGCATCAGGGCGATGGGCTGATGCTGCCAGTGCAGCAGATCGGCTGAGCGCCAGTGTCCCCAGCATTTTTGCTGATGCGCGCACTCCAGGGCGTTCCACTGATAGAAGAGATGATATTCACCGTCGAAATGGATAAAGCCGTTGGGATCGTTAAGCAGCCCGGTTACCGGTGCCAGATGCCAGCCAGGGTAGTGGCTGTCGCTGAGCGCCTTTGGCATACCCTGCATCACCGCCTGCAGAATGGCGGCAAGACGTGTTGATGAGGCCATTATTCAGAATCCGTTTTGTATTTAAGCAGGTAAGAGATCACAAACGCAGTGGTAAACGCGATTGCGATGCCGATGACATAGTTGAGCAGAGAGCCCGCCTGGACAATCGCCATGCCCGGCAGACCGGTCAGCCCGACCGCAGTCATATAAACATGGACCGACACCACCCAGGCACCACCGAGCGCGCCACCCACCAGACCCGCTATAAAGGGTTTCATAAAGCGCAGGTTAATACCAAAGATAGCCGCCTCGGTAATCCCCAGTAGCGCGGAAAACGCTGAAGGCAGCGAAATCGCTTTGATCTTCGCATCGCGGGTTTTAAACCATACGGCCAGACAGGCACCGCCCTGAGCCACGTTCGCCATCGCCCAGATAGGCAGCAGGAAGTTCACGCCGATGGAAGGATTGCCCAGCAGCCCGGCTTCGATAGCGTGAAAGCTGTGATGGACGCCGGTAATCACAATCACCGAATAGAGTCCACCAAACACCAGTCCTGCCAGCCAGCCGGCGTGCGCAATCAGCGTACTGAGAATAAAGGAGATGCCATCACCCAGCATACGACCTGCCGGACCGATAATCAGCAGCGCAATAAAGCCGGAGATAATCACCGTCAGGAACGGGGTCAGGATCAGATCCAGCGCATCCGGGATAACCCGACGCAGCTGCTTTTCCAGCATGCTCATAAACCAGACCGCCAGCAGCACCGGGAACACCGTGCCCTGATAGCCAATCATCGCCACTTCAATGCCGAAGAAGTTCATGGTGTGGAAACCGGCGGCGACGCCCCAGGCGTTGGTCAGCGCCGGATGAGTGAGAATGCCGCCCAGCGTCGCACCAAGAAACGGGTTACCACCAAACTCGCGGGCAGCCGTAAAGCCAATCAGGATCGGCAGGATAATAAAGGCCGCCGAGCTGCACATATCCAGCATGATATAGAGCGCATTTTCCGGATTGACCCAGCCGTAAGTTTTGACCATCCCCAGCAGGCCCATCAGCAGACCTGATGCCACAATCGCCGGAATGATCGGCACAAAGATGTTCGACAACAGGCGAGCGATGCGCTGGAAAGGGTTGAGCTTACGTGCGGCTATATCAGCGGCCTCAGATTTGCTCGATTCACTGATGCCCGCCTCGGCGATAAAGGCAGCGTAGACCTTGTTCACCACGCCGGTGCCGAAGATAACCTGAAGCTGGCCCGCATTGCGGAAGCAGCCTTTAACGCCCTCAATCCGGCCAATCGCGGTGGTATCCGCTTTTTCATCATCGGCCAGCACCAGCCGCAGCCGGGTGGCACAGTGAGCAGCGCTGGCGATGTTCTCTTTACCACCCAGCAGGGGCAGCAATGCCCGCGATATTTTTACATAGTCCATACACACCTCAATCTTGTTATGTTTTTATCCATCCTGATCTCTGGCCCCGGCATCCGGGGCCGCCCGGTCAGAACCAGGTTTCCATCTGTACGCCGAAGTTCCATTCGCCACCGGCATCGAATCCTTTACTGCCGAAAGCGTCGTCACTGGCATAGTTATCCAGCCGGTGATCCCAGTTCATCCAGGTTGCAAAGAGACGAATTTCCGGACGTTTGAGGAAGTCACCGACATCACCGGCTTTCAGGGTTGGCGCAACGGTGAGTTTGGTAAAGCTGCCGCTGACCGCATTACGGTTGTTGTAGCCTTCGGGACGCAGATCCATGTACTGATAAGAGCCTTCATACTGCATCTCAAAGTTCTGGGTGATTTCCTGAATCAGCCGCAGGTTGACTGTCGCCCAGTCATAGCTGTCACCTTTGACGTAACGATCGTCACTACGCTGAGCCAGTAAAGCAGGTGCAATGTGCCAGCCGCCGCCCAGCGGGGTAATACCGTAACTCGCCAGACGCCAGGTGTCCGCTTCCGGCAACAGTGCGCCATCAGAACCAATCGACTTCACCTCTGCGCCCAGTCCATGACCATAAAGCAGTGCAGTTTTCGACGTGCCTTCTCTCAGCCCATAAAAGCTGTCGTTATGCAGGCCAAGCAGCGCATGTACGCCGGTTTCTGCCGCATCGCTTTTGACTCTGAGGCCGTCGATGTCACGGCGATCGTCGTTATCCTTGGCCCGCATACCGCTGACCATCAGTTGTACCGGCCCGACAAAGTTATTCAGCGACAGGATGTAGTTCTGCGCAGTGTTTTCATTGTTTTCAATGTCGCCAAAGGTACGACCATAAAGGGAAATGTTACTGCGCGCCTGATCGCTCCATTTCATGTCGTAAATACCGGCACCGGTACCGGCAAGGAACACCACATCGGAGTCGATCCAGTGAATATCAAAGTTATCGCGATCAAAACGCTTACCGGCCCAGACCGTGGCGTTATCGAATACGCCGCTGAAGGTGGGAAGCTGCCCGAGCTCGACAAACGCCTGACGCAGGTTGAGATCGCTGCTGGCGGCTGTCCAGTCGTTGTAGGTGCGCTGTCCATCGGCCAGCATCGCTTTGAAACGGGTGGTCGCGCCGTTGTCCAGCGTCTGTTTATGTTCGAGGTTGAGCTCAACGTAGGTATCCGGTTCATTACCAAGGCGACCAACGTGACCGCCGGTTTCCCCGGCAGGGGTAACGGTCGGGCCACCCTGAGTTTTGGCGGCCGAGCTGTTCATCAGCAATCCTGAACGGGCATAACCGTGGAACTCGAAGCCACCTTCATCGGCTGATTTCTGTTCCAGTTTCGCGGTGCGCTGCGCGACCTCAGCGGTGGAGTTTTGGGTCTGTTGTTGCACGGCAGCCAGCTGCTGTGCCTGCTTCTCAGCCATCTGTGCCTGTTTCTCCGCGACCTGTGCGCGGGTTTCCGCTGCATTCGCTCGCTGCTCGGCTGCCTGCAGTCGCTGCTCCATGGCCGCAAGGCGTGCTTCAATGCTGCTCATACTGGAGTCGGCCCAGACTGATGTGGAAAGTAATATCGTTGAGAGACTCACTGCTAACGTGCTTTTTTTCATTTTTTTATGTCCCTGAAGAGAGGCTATCATCACCGGATTTTTTGCTAAACCGGTTTAGGCGCAAATCATAGCCACGGGTAATTTCCCTGCGCAATGAAAATTGCTAAACCGGTTTAGTGATTGTGAGATAGCTCCCAAAACAGGGGCAATAAGATAATCAGCCTGGCAGGTCGTCCAGCTGGTGGAGCCGCGGAAGTGCTGTCATGGCCCCTTTAGCCGTGGTTGCCAGTGCACCGCAGCGTTGTGCACTGGTAAGGCAGATGGCCAGCTGCGATTCATCGGCAGGAAGACCCGACTTAGCCAGCCCCCAGAGTAATCCGGCCACGAAGGCATCACCTGCGCCCGTGGTGTCGATGCTGGCCACGGGCGAAGTAGCATAGTGGTATAGCTGGCCCTGATAGCAGGCGATCACACCTTCCCTGCCCCGCGTGACCAGCAATAATTTTATGCTGAATCGCACTGCCAGCTGCGGCATGGTGATAGCCGGTTCCTGATCCGGACAGAGAAAATTGAGTTCCTCGTCGGACAGTTTAACCACGTCCGCATGGCTCAGCGCCTCGTTCACCACCGCATGCAGCAGTTCCGGATCGGGCCAGAGGTCATGACGCAGATTTAAATCGAAACTGACATGCCCGCCTGCTGCCCGGATCTGCTCCATGGCAGTCAGGGTCGCCGTGCGTGAAGGTTCAGCTGATAAGGCAATCGAACAGCAGTGCAGCCACTCCCCGTGCCGGAATACGGGCAGGTCTTGCACCTCAAGAAACAGGTCAGCACTCGGCCTCACCATAAAGGTAAAGGAACGTTCGCCATGGTCATCCAATCCGACCACCACGGTTGAAGTGCGGTGCTGCGTATCAGCGATCATGTAGCGGGTATCAACCTTCTCTTCAATGAGCGTTTGCCGCATAAACTCACCAAAGGGATCATCCCCTACCCGCCCGATAAAAGCGCTGTTTCCCTGCAGACGGGCAACTCCAACGGCGACATTGGCGGGCGCCCCACCCGGACACTGCATCAGGCGACCCGGCATTTCGGGAAGCAAATCAACCACGGCATCCCCGAGGCACCATACGCGTACAGACATAAAAAACTCCTCTGATTAAACCTGATAGCTAAACCGTTTTAGCTATAGCGATAAACCGTGCTGAGTTCAAGTATTACCCTGCGGAAATGATGCGTAATTAACAGAAGTCGTTATCAGGCGAAGAGATAAGATGCGGATTGCACTGTCGGGAGGCCGGTGGAGGAAAGAATAAAAAAACCGGCACAGAGGCCGGTTCTGGTATCAAAAACGTAAAGAGGATTATTTTAATGTGGAGAGTATCTGTCTGATTGACGCGTCGATCTGTTCAGCAATCTCTTTTGGCAGACGGCTGAATTCATACTGCACAGTGCGCTTCTCATCATTAGTTTTACGACGCGCATAGGTATTAGCTGTGGTAAAAGTAGCCAGCTTTTCCGTCACCGTCTTGCTGACGGGTGCAGGTTTTTTTAACTGACGACGGGCGTTTTTAAAGCCGTTAAGAATCGCGCTCTTCTTCTCATCCGCATTGGCGCTTAGCAGGGAATCATCAGCTTTCAGCGTTTGCTTAATATCGCTGACCAGCGCGGTGACATCAACCGCTTCCGCTTTCGCCTCTTCCCAGACATCGAGCAGTAGCTGGTAATCCTGAAGTGTCAGCTCTGATACGACCGGAAAGAGTTCAATAAATTCAGCGGGTACGGCTGCGGCCTGGAACGCACGTGAGACCTTTGCGTTTGAGATGCCTTCTGCTTTAGCAATCTCTGTTTTGCTCATGCCATTTTCGTTCATCAGCATAAAGCGCAGGCCTAATTCACGCAGGTTATGCTCTTTTGCTGTCTGAATGTCCGCAGCCAGCTGACGCGCATCACTAAGGCTCAGTTCATCAGCGGTGACCAGTACTTCCAGACTGGCACCGGTAAGAATGCATGCGGCGCGGCGGCGCGAACCATCCATGATTTCAATCCGGTCACCGTTGACACGACCAATAGCCGGAAAAAATTGCTGCAGCGTAATAGTACGGGTGATCTCCTGAAGCGATTCCGGCGTCAGCGTGCTCTGGTCACGTCCGTTGATTTTTGGGTCAACGCTGGTTCTGGTTTCAATATCATCATGCAGGATTAGCTGGCGCACAAAGGTGGCCTTCGCGCCCGACTTCAGCGTAAATGTGCGCGACTGGCTGCTGCTGTCGATCATGTTTGCGATAGCAGAATCACCAAACTTGCGCCCGATGCGCTGTATAGGTTTGCTCACAAGGTACTCCTGATATATTCAATGCGGTCAAACACAGCCCTTGAGAACTGCTCGGCTTCATATTTAGCTTTGCGCAGAGCGTCCGCACTGCCCGGATAAGAGGAGGGATTGGCACTGATCACCGTATCAAAGGATTCGCCGCAGCGTTCAAATCCATCCAGTCGCGGCAGGCTGCAGTCCAGCATCGATTTAGTAAACACTTCCCGGGCATAGCTTTGCGAAGTCAGGTGATCGTGTTTAGAGGTCATTTTGGACATAAAGCCGATATTGGCTTTAAGCCGTGGCTCAATGCCTTCGGACTCAATACGCTCCAGCATTTCAGGCAGACGCGTCAGATACTTCATGGTGGAGTGGAAATCGACCTGTGCCGGGGGCGTCGGCGTCAGCAGTACATCACTGGCCGCAATTGCATTCAGCATGAATGAATCAAGGTGAGGTCCGGTATCAAGGAAGATAAAATCGTAGTCACCCGCCAGACGATCAATCACGTTGCGGCGTAGTACTTCCGAAGGCGCAACGCCTGGCAGATGCTCAGCAACCAGCTCTTCCCAGTCGCTTGCAACAAAACCATCGTCGATAGAGGCTGGGATCACATCAACGCCGGGCATGACAGTAGGTTTAATGAATTGCTTACGAAGCTGGTCTGCATCCAGATCGTTCAGCATCGCCTGCGCTGCCGTCTCCAGAACTGAACCGACACTGTTGGTATGGCTCAGGAACATCGTGCTTGATGCCTGTGGATCCAGGTCGATAACCAGAATACGCAGGTCATTATGTAACATAGAAGGATGTGCACGCATACCGTGGGCCAGCGTGACTGTGCTCACTGTTTTTGAGACACCACCTTTAAGGCTGACAACGAATACGACAAAGGGGCCATCGTGCCGATCGCGATATTTCGGTACTTTACGATGCTGATAGATGTCGACCACATTCTGTATAGTCAGGGCATATTGTGAGGTGCTGCCGGTCTGTTTTTTCCCAAACTGATAACCTGCTGCTTCCATATCACCAATTGCGGCGACAACAGCATGCTTACTCAGCAATGGCATGTTGGCGACAGCATTCCGGGAGAAGGTCTGGTAAAAACCGGTCTGGTTAAATTCCTGACGCTGCTGCTCAATATGGTTACTCAGTCCATGTAACATGGAATTGGCACGTGTGGCCATTTCCAGCACTCCACCATAATCACGCTTCATAAGCCCCTCTGCGTTAATGTTTTTTGCATACTACACAAAAAGCACATATCTGCCAATTTTTTAGAAAAATGCCAAAAACCTGGATTTTTTCTCCGCGATGGTGAGATGCAAGCAGCATTACTTTTGTGAATCACTGGAAAGTGAATCGCTCTGCTTTTTTGTCTTACAGGCTGGTTGAGACAGATAACTTAAAATGGCGACATTAAACGAATATTTTAAGGGCTAATGATTCGGAGCGGTGCATTCCGATTCTGATAAATCATCTGCCAGTCTGCAGGTTGCTCGTTAAATTGTTTTCGTGTTTTTTTAATGGTGTTTTCAGCATGAAAATTCAATAAAAGTTATTATAAATCATTTAATTAAGCGTGAAATGGCCTGGTGAAAAATTTCCAGGATTAATGCACTTTCACTCAACATTTACTGCTGACGTAGAGTTTTACTCAGAAGCTATTACAGTGCTTTTGAACCTGAAGGAGTATGCATAACGGTAAAGTACGCAAGTAATCGTTACCGCTATCATTGCTAAATTAAGATCACTGCTTCCAAATCTATACCTTTTATGCCTTGTCATTATGTAGCGTTCATAATCTGCGTTGCTGCCTGTCAACATAATGTCAGGCGTTTTCCGCATAGGGTTTTTATTGCAAGGCTTAATCCAGAAAAGAGAGGGATTTAATTCCCTTCATCATTATGTGATGTCACGAATCAAAATCATCGAAGAGTTAAGACTGCCGATTTAAGAGCATGAGTAGGAGTAGGAGTAGAGAACAGGCTTAATGCGGCAAGGCTTAGAGCAATATTAATTGGGGCAAGTCACCATAATGTAGCTATGCCGGACAGTCAGAATTAACGCTCTACTGTGCTTGATTCAGCTCCCGATACAATCTTTTCATCTTCATATCATTCTTACATTCCTGAAATTACTTCATTCACGCTAAGCCTATTTATTAGTTT
This sequence comes from Pantoea sp. BJFS-204, assembly GCF_049310725.1. Classification (NCBI taxonomy): domain Bacteria; kingdom Pseudomonadati; phylum Pseudomonadota; class Gammaproteobacteria; order Enterobacterales; family Erwiniaceae; genus Pantoea; species Pantoea sp. BJFS-204. Next base: position 253,568 of record NZ_JBMOWE010000004.1, read on the forward strand.
AAGTTATTATGCCGAACGCATTTTTCTTACTGTCGTTCTTCCTGTTCTTCCTGTTGTTCCTGTTGTTCCTGTTGTTCCTTCACTGGTGCCTTATTAACTTCTTCCGGGAAAGTTATTTTAAGTGCCTTTTTAGTATGTCTGACAGATTCTGAGTACTGACATAACAAAGATATTACGTTAAGTAAGAATCTTATGGTGTTTTCATCATGAAAATAAAAAATAATCCATTATTTATCAAATAGATAGGCGATTAACATCATGGTGAGTTTTCTGTATTTTCACTGACCGATTTTCTGAGGCCTGATTTAAACTTATAACCCTAAAGATTTAATGGTTATAGGTGTATGCAACATTCCAGTCTTACCTATGCTCAGCGTTAGATCGTTTTAGCAGTAAAAGACCTTCTCAGTCGTGCTTCTGATAAACCGCACATTCAGAACTGAAGGTGAAAATCACTTCTGACTGGGACTCTCAGCTAATTCTTTGTTTTGTGTGTTTTATCCCCGTTATCCACAGGCCAGATCCAATTGGTCGATCCTCAATAGATCAAATTGAGATCCTTAACAGATCCCTGCAGCGTCTGAAGCCTTGTGACACAAGGCCTGGAAGGGGGTCAGTAACCACTGTAGCGAGAAGAATAACCACTATAACGAGTATAACAACCACTATAGCGAGAAAAGCAACCGCGCTGGCGAGTACTCAACAACCACTATAGCGAGTAATTGGCCTGAATCGGTGTGCATAACCCTGATTATGCGTAGATGACGGCTTCTTCCAGGGTGCTTGCGATGAAAGAGTGAGATCCAGTAAAGGGGGAGGGCGGTGGCTCGACTCTTTTTCAGTTAGTTTTCTCAGGTTATCCACTGAATAGATCCAATAACAGATCCATTTAAGATCCTTATCAAGTTCCTTAAAGATCCCAGCATCGCCTCAGGCCACGGTATGACTACGTTAAAGCCGGGTCGCTAACCACTATAACGAGTAAAACAACCACTATATCGAGAGAAATAACCACTATGGTAAGTAGATTAACCGCTGTAGTGAGTGATAGTATCCACTGTATCGAGTAACAGCGGCTCTCGCCTGTTCACATCACGGATCTTCCTAATGCCAAGAAAAGAACCAGATATCCTGAACATAGCTGATGCGTTTAGCGAAACAGATAAACGTACAGGTGAAGTTGTTACTCTTACCCCCAACAGTAACAACACCGTCCAGCCAGTAGCATTGATGCGACTCGGTTTATTTGTTCCGACGTTAAAATCCACAGCGCGCAGTCAGAAAAACCAGATGAACGCCATGGATGTGACCCAGGATCTTAAACAGTTATCCCTGGTCAGGTCAGAAGGCTATGACAACATTAAGATTCTGGGTGCCCGCCTGGATATGGATAATGATTTCAAAACCTGGGTCGGGATCATTCGTGCATTCGCTACGCATGAGTGTCTGGGAGACACGGTAACGCTCTCTTTCGTTGAATTTGCCAAACTATGCGGCATACCCTCAGTGCGTCTCTCCTCGAAGCTCAGGAGCCGTCTGGATGCTTCGCTGACGCGTATTGCCTCTAACACCCTGACTTTTACCAGTAAGGGCGGAGAGAACTACACGACGCATCTGGTGCAGTCTGCGAAATACAGCATCAAGAAGGACACGGTAACGCTGCAGGCCGATCCCAAGATCTTTGAGCTGTATCAGTTCGACAGAAAGGTTCTGCTGCAGCTTAAAGCCATCAATGAGCTGGCACGCAAAGAGTCTGCTCAGGCGCTCTACACCTTCATTGAAAGCCTTCCGCCGAAGCCTGCGCCGATATCTATGGCGCGTCTGCGCGCAAGACTTAACCTGACATCGCGTGTGATTACCCAGAATGCCACCGTCAGAAAGGCCATGGAGCAGTTAAAAGAGATCGGCTATCTCGACTACACCGAAACCCGACGTGGCTCATCAGTCTACTTCTGGGTTCATTATCGTCATCCTAAGCTGCGCCCGGCCGAACTGCCGCTCAGTAAGTCAGGCCTGATCGATGATGAGATGGATGAGTTTGACGATCTTGATATCGATTCCGACGTAATTGACGTCAGCCTGCCTGAACCGGTGATTGAAGAGGATAGCAGTGAGCTGGTGATGGTCTCGCGTGAAGAAAAAGAGCTACTGAACAAAATCAGGAAGCAGAAGAAGCAATGACACGCTTTCTGCTAGCATGCTACTCCGCTTTCAATCTCTTATCGGGAACGCCGGGCTGAAACGCAATAACCACTGTAGCGAGTAACGTTACTCACTATAGTGGTTACCAGCACGACAGCAACATACGTAACGCCTGTCTGAACAGGGCTAATCGCGCTATTCATCACTCTCCATCGGCAGGACCTGAATTGAGTCCGGTGCTGTGTTTACTCTCTATAGTGGTTAGTCTCTCCCGGAAGAGCTGTCTCAAAAAGCGTAATAGCCAGAATGAGACCCAATGTTCACTCGCTATAGTGGTTACTTACCTGATCACAGCACAGAAAGTACGCCCGTCATGAAGTATTCACGCAGGCTGTGCAGGGGAATCGGTGTCAGTACTCTACTCGCTATAGTGGTTATCTCCTCCGTTACCGCGCTTTTTCATCTCCCTTTTGTCCATCCAGGGTGGGTAAACTACTCGCTACAGTGGTTATCAGGTTGTTTTATCGCTAAAGCGTTCAGTTAATGATCGGATACTGGCGCTGATGAATGCGATATTCTCGCTACAGTGGTTGTTAATTGGGAGCAGAAATGGGGAGCATACTCGCTATAGTGGTTGTTATTGTCACTGGCCTATGCTCGATATAGTGGTTACCTTAAATATAGTAAGCACTCACTATCATTTATTGCACTGTCAGTAAAAGACTTCCTGTTAAATTGCCAAATGCCCACACTTAAAAATGGTTACTCGCCACAGCCGTTAAACGGTGTGCCGTGCTTCAGATTTTTGCAGTTTTAGAGCTTAGCTGCATTCATAAAAGCACCTTTGCGAGGCCCCACACAGGGCGGATTCTGCAATCAAGGGTCAAAATTCATTGTTGAGAGGGAGATCGGTTTTTTACTCGCTATAGTGGTTATGACTGAATGAAACCGTACCTGGCGTACCTGAAACAAAGGGTAATGCGCCTTCGCGCTGCAATTTAGAAGGACGGATGACGATTTACTTGCTCTGCTTACTCGCTACAGTGGTTTCCGAACCCTGAATATCGTTACTTTACTCACTACAGTGGATAGGCGATGAAGTTTGATCCTAAAGAAGGATCCGCCACTGATTTGCTTACTGGAAGAGTTAAACAGGTAACTTTACTCGCTACAGTGGTTATCAAATAGAGCTAAGCCAGAATGAGTACAGAGATTGAGGCATGGCCGGAACCATCAGGAAGGCGCTGCCTTTATCCCTGTCACAAGAACGGGTCCGATGGGGGCGCGGGGGAGGGGAGGTGTTTAGCGGGGCCGCTGCGGCTATGATACTGCTCTGCAGGACATCGGTGAAGAAAGCGGCCTCGCGCTGACGTACCGCTTTATCACCGTTGGGACAGAGAGTGTTACATCGCCTCCCGGTATTCCGGCCAGGCAACGGATTGTGCTTCATAGCGCCCTGCGGCTGCGAACAGCGTGCCCTGGAAGTTGATCACACCTGCAGCCTCCAGCCACATCCACTCTTCTGCCTGTACGATCCCTGCCGCGATGACGGTAATTTCCAGCGCGGAACAGCATTTAATAATCGCCTGAACCACCGCCTGCTTTGGCCCACTGCGATGAACATCGCGGGTGATACCGGCATCAATACGAATGCGGTCGGGCTGAATGTGAGTCAGCAAGGACAATCCCGCGGAGCCGTCACCAAAATTGTCGATCGACAGACTGATTCCGACCGCTTTTAGCGCGCGTACGGCTTCAGAGAACGCTTCCAGCTGCGAGATCACTGCGGTCTCACTCACGCCAACAACAACTTGTTCAGGAACCAGTCCCGCCTGCTGAATAGCGGTCACAATATGATCGACGGCATTGGGTATCACCACCAGCGTCATAGGCAGCAGGCTGACGTACAGTGTCATACCGTCCGGGCAGACCAGGCCAGCATGGGCAAACGTCTTTTTCACGGTTGCCAGATCGTTAACATAAAGCTGATCGCCTGAGATGTCGTCGGCGGGAGCAGGTCGCAGAGTGGTCGCTTCAATCGCTGTGACCTGACGAGCGAGGGGATCCACCACCGGGCGAAAGCTGACGCCTTCTGTCTCCGGACGGGAGTCCGGCACATCATTGTGCTCAGAAATAAACTCCCAGTAACCCGGCGGGAGGACCTCGTAGTAGTTCTCTTTCTCACGAGACTCTACAAACGTGCGCAGGAATTGCAGTGCCCGATCATCATAGGTCAGACGATATTTTGACGTCCCTTTATCCAGCACGGCCTGCAGGAGCGATGAGCGATCGTGTTCTCGCAGGTCAAAGAGTGCCATGCCCGCATTACCAAAGCGGCGGTAAGGCGCATAGTCGCGCATCAGCTCCACCACATTGTGGTGCCGTCGATCTGCACAAATTCTCTGATAGACTGCCTGAATGCCCGCTTCCGGACCCTCAAGCAATTGAAAAAAATGGGTACCGTTAAATAATAATATGCCGGTCACGTCGTGAGCCGCATTTATTTTGCTGGCGTTGTCGACCATCGCGGGCAGGGTTCTGATGGGAAAGTCATCTGAAATATGGCTGCGGTATATTATGGTAGTCAGCATGTGCAGCTCCGTTTTATAAGATTGTTGCGCACACGCTAGCATTGTTCAAAAAATGTTTCATCTCTCCTTATTCACTGTCGCACAGACTGCACCACGGCAGGTGACAATAAGCGAAACGGCAAATTGTGGGGCACGGTTCCAACAATCGTAATGGGATCAGAGACGCTGAACCTGAGCAGACGAACTCATGCTTCCTGCATAATAAAAAAGGCCGCCGTAGTGGCAGCCTCATCGTATTGAAGGGGGAAATGTTATTTGATCAGTTCAGCAGAGACATAAGCACGATTATCAACGCGTGCGCCGGTAATTTTATAGGATGCGCCTGCATCTTTGGCCTGTGCCGCGACTTTCGCTTCAGCAGCATCCAGGGTAGACGCGGTAGCGGTAATAGTCTGGGCAAAACTACCGAATGAAATCAGAGAGAGTGCAGTAACAGCAACGAAAGTTTTGATGGATTTCATGGTCAATTCCTTAGCGTATTTCAGTCAGGGAGAGGCGTTTTGCCTCGATGGAATGAATGATAGGCGCGATCTCGCCAGACTGATATAGCTAACTTTTGCTGATATTGATCAAATATTTTGAATATGACTTATAGGGAATATCAGAGCTCGATCTGATAGCTGAAAATGCAATCTGATATCAGATTGCGCCAGCTCCAGATTAATGACACTCGCCACGCAGCTTCCAGTGCAGCCAGTGATCCAATGCTTCTTCGTTCAACGGCTTCGAATAGAAATAGCCCTGAGCCTGATCGCAGCCATACTCGGTCAGGGATGTTACTGCATCCGGACACTCAACCCCTTCTGCCACCACGGTATAGTCCAGCTCTTTAAGCATGGCGATGATGCTGCGTGCAATGATGCGTGAAGCCGTGTCAGAGGAAAGCTCACTGATCAGGGAACGATCCAGCTTAATCACATCAAGCGGCATGCGACGCAGATAACTGATATTGCTGTAGCCGGAACCGAAATCATCGAGTGAAATAGTGAATCCTCGTGCTCTGAGCATCTCCAGCCCGCGCAGGGCGGCCGGGCTTTCAAGGATACGTTCGGTTTCCAGACATTCGATTCCCAGCAGAGAGGTTGGGAGCTTAGATTTGACCATCTTACTTTCCAGCGCTGAAGCGAACCCCTCGCGCGCAAAGTCACGTACGCTGACGTTTATCGTTAGCGGCAGCTGGATGCAGTTATTCCTCAGCCGGCTAAGGCGCTCAACCGCCCGATCGATAATCCAGGCTGTCAGCACAGAGAGCAGATCGGTCTGCTCAGCCAGCGGGATAAAGGCGGCAGGTGAAAGCTCGCCCCGGCTGGGATGTTGCCAGCGGATAAGCGCTTCCAGACCCACGGGTTTACCACTTTGCAGGCAAATTTTCGGCTGATAGACCATATACAGCCCGGTGTTCTCGCGTAATGCCGTTTTAAGATCGGTCATCAGCAGGAAATCTTCTGAACGCTGCGTTTCAGCCTCAGCGTCAAAGCGCTGAGAGGGCAGGCCGCGGCCGACCGCTTCATGCAGCGCACTGACCGCACGGCCTAATATTTCAGATGCTGGCATGCTGCCAGCGACAAAGTCAGCCTCACCGGTATGGGGAGTCAGCGCGACTGACAGACCTTCATCCATGTCCGCACTGATACCTTCCAGACGACCGGCTACCCACGCGGCACTGAGTCGGCTATCCGCTCGGGTCAGGATAGCAAAGCGGCCGGTGGCCACCGTATAGATCATCTCCCCAACCGCCGGACGCAGGCGTAGCGGCAGCAGAGTGGCCATATCTTTCAGCAGGCTCTCAACCGGGCTCATTCCCATGGTGCGGGCCAGTTCATAAGCGCGCGACATATCGATGCAATCAATCAGAACCAGACGGCGTGGCGTGGTATCGCCGGCAACGGCAAGATATTGCAAATCACGTATCAGGCGCTGACGGTTAGGCAGCCCGGTCACCGGATCGGTAAAACCCGCCGAGTGCCAGGCTTCAAGAAAAGACATTACCAGCGTAGAGAGCAGCGTTAAGGTCGTCACCTGGTCACTGGGAAACGCATGCGGTTCGGTGTCGGTCACACATAGTGTGCCCAGAATAATACCATCGCGTGTTTTCAGTGGCACACCGACATAAAAGCGGATAAAGGGTGAGCCAGTGATCAGGGGATGCGTGACAAAACGCGCATCGTAATAAGTATCAGGGACGATCACCGCACTGTCGCTATCAACCACGTGACGACAAAGTGAATCCGCACGCGTTGAGCGTTGCAGTTCAAAATTGTGTGATGCCCGAACGGTCTGGAACTCATCATCCAGCACCGATATAAAGCTGCCCGGGATACCCAGGGCCTGACTGGCTAACCGGACAAACTTCCGGAGAACTTCATCGCGGCTTTCATCAGGGTCGCGCAACGCCTGTAAGGCGCGGCTGCGGCGCTCATTGTCGCCGTTTAAATTGTTTAACATGTGTGTAGAACCCCCGCACCGGCTGATTACGGAGCGAAAAAAGAAAACTGTCCGGAGCGAAATGTGATTCGGGCGGCAGGAATTATGGCTTGATTTTTAATTTTCAACTGGATAATAAGGGACTATGCAGCGGGTGTCTCTTAATATTTTCTTTAACGCATTAAAGGGGTTGTTACGATTCGAAAATTTAATCGAAGATGCGCCTGATTATTTACATTTGTACATTTTATATAGTTAGGAGAGGGTTTTTACGGTTGTTAATGTTTATTTTCCGTCAGGAGATGAATAAGCATTCAGGGTGGTTAATGTTATTTCTAAGTCAGTTTTACAATTAAACAGGTCTGCAGCCAGAGACGGATCGCTATCCGCTGATTGCTCAGGAAGATAACCTATTAAAAATACAGGTAAAAGCCTGAAAAAATGAAGACCGGCAGATATGACCTGTCAGTGTACTCCTGACTGCTATAGGTCAATCCACCGCAAGACTGCCAGTAACGTGTCGCTTCAGACAGTAATCAGTTTAACCTTTCATGCCGTGTGTGAATTGTGTCGGACGACGTGGCGGCGGGTTTTGCTCCAGCCAGTCACGAACCTGTTCGGTCCGCGGCCCTCGCTCGCGGATCGCGCGTGTCAGCCTTTCCTGTGTTGTCCTCAGTTCCTGGGTCCAGTAGGTGATTTGCCACTGTTCACGAATTTCCACCTGCGACAGATCGTCGGGCGAGCGACGCTGGATAGGATTTTTCATTCATTATCCTCCTCTTTTTCAATGATTCTGCCTGAACATGACCCTCAGGCTATACCTCTATCCTGATGAAGAAAGGGCGCTTGAGGTAGCGGAATAATCCCTGAATGGCCCTTAAGGCAAATAACAGGATAATTCCTGGCAGGAGGAATAAAGCACTCTATGGAAATAGAAAAGTCTCCGTCAGGGCGAAATATGCCGCTTCGCTTATAAAAAATCATGCATAATTTTTAAACCTGAAATTTGACATTTATTTAAAATAGTCAATTATTCTGTGGTCTTTTCGTTATGGCCGCTCTCAGGTTGCTTCGCTTTTATTGATGGTGAAGCGCTGTGCCTTTGCGGTTTAATCATGTTGAAGGAGTCTTTGTTTGGTGAATCGTCCCCCCAGGCCGCCTGTGGTCGTCCAGAGTAATGTGCGTGAACTTCGTCTTGCCGCCGGGCTCTCACAGCAGAGCGCTGCTGAGCGTTTTGACCTTAGCCTGCGCGTCTGGCAAACCAAAGAAGCCGCAGGTAACCCGACACTATTAAGTCAGGGAGAATATGAGTTGCTGTTATTACTGGCTGGCTGTCATCCCCATTTTGCTCTTGCACCTCAGAGCAAAAAGTAACGGCTGCGTTAATACCCTGAAATTTATTTCTGTGGTAACCGGCTGTCTGATAACGGTAAAAAAATTATATTTACCAACTTGAAAACTGACTACTGATCCCTATTTATGGAGATGATCGGAAATATGAGCCCGATCAGATGAACTTTTGGATGAACCTGTTCAGGAGATTATCACCATGTCAGTACAACAATTTTCAGTGTTCCCTTCGCTGTCTGATTCAGTCTTCTCAGACCGCTTTAATCGCATCGATAAATTGTTCAGTCAGCTTACTGGCGACAGCCCGGTAACGTCGGTTCCCGCTTACGATCTGCAGCGGGTAGAGGATAATCGCTATGCGTTGACCGTCAGTGTACCTGGCTGGAAAGAGCATGAACTGGAGATCGAGTTACGAGGCGGACGGCTTTCAGTGGCCGGTCACAGAGAGAAACCGTCACAGGAAGCGTCTGGCGAGGCCCGGGAAGAGAACACCAGCTGGATCCACCGCGGCATTTCCCGACACGATTTCCAGCTGAGCTTTTCCATTCCAGAGCACATGAAGGTCACCGGAGCCAGCCTGGCGGAAGGTCTGCTTAGCATTGATCTGATCCAGGAAATACCGGAGAGCGAGAAACCGCGCCGTATCCCGATTGCGATCGGCGGTCAACGTACTCTTGAACATCAGTAATATGAACAGGGCGGAAACGGCACAGGCTGTTTCCGCCTTTTTATTCACTGGCAGGTAAGAAAGTCAAAAGAGTTCAGGCGCTGGCTGCCATAAGGCTGATTTGCGACGGTAAGCCGGTATTCGTTCCGGTCAGCATGATCGGTTCACCCGCCTCAAGACTGGAGTGAAATGCAGCCTTCATCGATGCACTGATACCATCACCACACCACATCAGATGATGCTCAAAGCGGCGTTGCGCCACGGCGGGGATACCTGACGCATCTGCTGCAACTTCAACCCGAAAGCCCTGTCCGTTAAGCCGTATCGCTTCCATCCAGATCTCGGTTTCATCTGTGACACTGACTGCTTCAAGAAACAGCGGTACGGTGCTGCGTCGTTGTGAGGCCAGCGCCAGGCGCTCCCACTGACTGACTACCGCTGAATGAAAGCGCTGCTGGCGCCGCGCCGCACCTTCGCTGAGGTCAGTGCGCAGCCAGAGGTTGAGCGGCCGCAGGTAGCGATTAACATAATCATCACCACAATAGTCGGTATTCATCATCTGTAGTTCGCGATCAACATCTGCGTCCGTGTTATGCGCCAGCAGATGCAACATATCCTCTTCCCGACAGGCCCAGCCGCCAGGCAGCGTAACGCTGGGCCAGTTAAATGCAGTATGGATATCAAAGAGCGTATGACCCCCTGAGGTCATTTCACGCACACAGAGCGCACGCGTAAGCTGATTATCTGAGTAACCAGCAGGGCCAGGCGGCGTTATCAGCCCGGCACGGCGCCAGCGGCGCAGAGTTTCAGGAAGAACACCGACGAGACCACATACGGTGTCGGTAGAGTGCTGGGGCATAATTGATATCCGAAAGGCATTGAGATCCCATGAACAGGGAAGATGACGCAGTATGCGCGTCAGGAATAAATAAAGAAACAATCATTTCCAAAATCTGCCGGTGTATCGTGTGCTGAGATGGCAGTGGGTGCGGGGGATTAAACAGGGGTACAGGGCAGATGCCGGACGCAGAGACGCCCGGCGATTAAGCACACGTTACCAGTGGTACTTGTTGGAATCTTCCCACTCTTTCACTTCTTTTTCGGCACGATCTTTCTCGTAGCCGTAGCGTTCCTGAATTTTACCGACCAGCTGATCGCGCTTCCCTTCTACAACGGTCATATCATCATCCGTAAGATCACCCCATTTTTCCTTAACTTTACCTTTGAACTGCTTCCAGTTACCGCCAATGCGATCTTCGTTCATGGTGACTCTCCCATTTCCGGTTGTTATCCAGTGACCTGATGAATATCTGTATTGCCTGAAGGCTGTCAGATGAATCAAGCATGGCACAGCTTTTGCCTTTTGCAGCGAAGCGGTGTGAGCCGCATCAAATTATGGGCAAAAGGGAAGGAAAGGGGATTATCACGGCGGGGTCTATTCCGGGCGTCGTGCTGGCCAGCTTACTGCAGGCAGGGCATTGAGGGCTGGACGGGCAAACAGAAAGCCCTGGTAATAGCGTACCCCGGCACCTTCCAGCCAGAGCCACTCTTCAATTTTTTCAACCCCTTCCGCAATGACCGTAATTTCCAGTGCCTGACAGCATTTAATGATGGCCATCACTATCGCCTGACGCGGGCCACTGCGGTGGATATCGGTGATCAGCTTGCGATCGATTTTCACTTTGTCGGGCTGGAAATCGGCTAACAGCGACAGGCCAGCGAAGCCGGCGCCAAAATCATCGAGCGCCAGGCTGATCCCGGCCGCTTTCAACTGCTGGACAGCAAACTGGAATGCGTCGAAGCGCGAGATGATCTCATCTTCGGTCACCTCAACCACCACCTGCTCTGGTCGCAATCCCTGCTGCCTGATCTGCTGGATAAGATGTTCAACAGCATCATCGATTACCACCAGCGACATGGGCAGCAGATTGACGGAGAGCGTTTGCTCGCGCAACCCCAGATGCCTGGCCAGCTGGAAAGCGTAGGTTTTAGAGTGCAGATCGCCCTGATAGCGCTCGCTTTCTGGCAATTGCGAAAAGTAATCAGCGGGCGATGCGCCGTGCTGGCCACGTATCAAGGCTTCACAAGAGACAATCCGGCGATTCGCTGTATCCACAATAGGCTGTAGCGCAAATTCACAACGCTGACCCGGTGCCGGTTGCCAGGCTGGCTGAGATTCGGAGGTGACGGGTGTTGTCAGCGTCCACTGACTGGCAGGATCAATTTTGATAAACGTCTCTTTATCCCGCCCCTCGACGAAAGAACGCAGGAACTTCACCACCCGGTCATCTCTGATCCGTTCATCACTCAGGGTAACCCGCTTAAGCAGGGCATCCACTACGGTGTGTTTCTGATAATCACGTAAATCAAATAAGGCCATACCGGCATGACCGAAGCGACGCGCAGGGGCGTAATCCCGCATCAGCTCAATCAGGTTAAAATGCCGCTCATCCTGACTGATACGCTGGAAAACCGTGTGAACGTTGTCGACGCTACCCTCCAGCACCTGAAAAAAGTGCTGTCCGTCATAGAGCAGTATCCCGGTGACTTCAGCCTCAGCATTTTTGATACTGGCGCGCTCCACCAGCGCTTTCAATCTCTCTGGCGAGACAGAACCCGCAAGCTGGCTACGGTAAATAAGGGTGGAGAGCATAATCAGACTCACGTGGCAGAAAGTTACTGATTAAACATATCACAGAAATATTGCTGGTTAAGGGCACAACTACGACCATTATGCCGTTATATTTGCAGCATTAATTTAATCGTAGATTCAGGTAGTACTAAAGGATTCGACAATCAGGACATCAGATCGCAGTGCGGCAATAACCGGGCATAGAAATGAAGGGAAAAGAAAAACCCCCATAAAATCGGGGGCGAACAGCAGATATAGCGCATTATTATAACGTTACAGCTTCCCTGGTGAGGCGCTGGTCAATCTGATATTGCCAGATTATTACGCACTTTTTATTCTCCTTACCACGTCATTCTGGCGAGGCTTTTAAGCGGGTAAAAATCCGTTTATTTGCTATTTCGGAAAATTGTTTTGAGATTCAATCCACTGTTTCAGGCTTCAGGCGATGTCAGCACAACCAATGAATTATCAGGTTACAAATCAACCACTTTTCCAGACACTCCCTTAACGTCATCAGCACAGTAGTCAGCAACGCATGAACGTTGTCGGTCTGCAGAGACAATCAGATGTTGATATCTGCCTTATCTGAAAAAAGTGCCCCCTGTAAAAGGGGGCAAGGGTAGGAGTCAGATCGCTCTGTAAAATAAGTGGATTTCATTACAGAGCCATTCAAAGATAGGGCAAAAACGATGTTTATGCCGCTACGGTTAACTCTTTTTTTAATTAGATATCAAACAATTAAAAAGCTAACAATATTCAATGGCTATTTAAATCAATACCTTAATCAGATATGAAAACGATTTCTAAGATTAGGATTAAAGTCCTGTTTCGGCTGCTGCTTCTGCTATAAATGGCCACAATTAAGCCATTGCTTAGCGATCTGAGACTGGTAAACAGAGCAGACTTGACCCTTAAAGCGAATAATTGTACTGTTTATATATACAGCATATTATCGATTGAGAGCCGGTGTGGGGTAAAGATGTCACAGGATGATGAGGTCTGGTCAGCATTCAGAGAAGCGATGAGGCGGGATAATACCGGTCAGTGCACAGTGAGTACCCGGGATTTTGTGGCTGAACTGGAACAACGCAACTCACCTCACACGCTTCGGGCCGCGAATACCTGGATCGAGATGCATATCACGACTTTCAGTGATATCTCAATTGAGCCCGGAGAATGTCGGCTGTTCCAGGTGCCTGCGGCGCGTGATTAAAACGTGCCGCAGCGCAGACAGGATAAGAAAGCGTTTCAGCCTGCCCGCTGTAACAGGTGCAGGCTGAAGCAGGCATCAGAGCCTGGATGTGTTCCGACGCATGTCAGACCGATCCTGGAATTTAGGATTCGCGGGGAAGCTCTTCTCGCACGCCATGCGCGCCAGATTCAATGCGACTTTGCGTTTTTTAAGCTTTAACTTCGGCAACCACTCTTTGAACTGTGCCGTTAGCGACGCTGCCTGCTGCTCGTTGGTGACACGACAGATAAATAGCTTGCTCTTGGTCTGACGACTGACATCAATGGCATAGATCTCTACACCTGCGCTGCACACTTCATATTCAACATCCGTAAACTGCATGTGTGGCCAAAGACCGGTTCTGGTTTCAAATGTGGCTAAATCCATGACGACTACCTTTTTTTATTTTAAGCGTTATTGCTACCCAACAGACTAAAGCCTGGTCGGGCCAGTGAGCATAGACCAGATTCAGCATTCCGCCAGCGATTTCACTGATTTAATCTGGCCCTGACACAAAAGGCTAAAATCTCCTACCGTCGCCTGTTATCTGACAGGTAGCCAGTCATCCTCTTATCAGAAAATCTGATGACAGACTGTCATGCTGGTTTTTCACCCCTTCAGCTCTTCAGCTTTACAAGCCCTGCCTTTGCTGCGTCTGCGACGGTATCCCACGAATTTAAATCGCCTTTTCCTTAACAATTATCGTCAGCATCGCTGTTGAATTAGCGGGCTAATTATCAGATTCAAATGAATGGCTGCTTCCGCGTCATTGTGGCCATCCGGCAATGGAAATCTTCTGACAGGAGATGTGGCAAATTTATCTCAGATGATGAAATGTAAAAAGGTGTGTCAAAATAAAAATGAATAAATGGCAGAGTAGTGTTCTGGCTAGTTCACTCTGTACCATTCGCAAGGAAAAATAAAAAAATATATTCGCCATGCTTAATTAAAGCCCTGCAGACAAGAGCCGATAAGAACGATCCAACTTTAAATTATGTCCAGATTATTCTTTTTTTGCCGGGGGCAAGTATGACTATTACACAACGTCTGGTATTGATTTTCTCACTGCTTGCAATGTCACTGATTGCGCTGGTGATTATCTCTTTATCAGTGATTTCGGGCTTTCAATCCCGCTTTGAATATGTACAGATGAACGCAATACCCAGCATTCGCGATCTCAATAAATCGATCAGCGTGACCAATCAGTTGGGTATTGCGCTTTATCGCCACCACAGCACCAGCGATGCGGCAAAATTCCCTGCTGCGGAAGAGCGCATTGAGAATCTGCTTACGCAGATTAAGTCGCTCAATGATTACTACATGGCTAACGACATCTCCAGCGATGAAGATAAGGCGATGACGGAACAGGCCTATAAAAATCTGGATGCGGTCCGCAGCGCATTGCCGGCATTTCTTGCCGCGTCACGCGCCCATAATGATGCGGTCACGCTGCCATTATTGCAGAGTGAGGGCGGTATTGGTGCCGCATCCCGTAAGATGGAAGCGGATTTCACCCGTCAGATTCAGCTGAATATCGATATTGGCGAACAGCTCAGGGCGGAGAACAAGCGCGTTTATAGCCAGACCCTGTGGGCGATGTCTGGCGGATCGCTGCTGCTTATTCTGATACTGGCCGGTTTCTCCACTAAGGTGATTCTCGGCATCAAAAAGAGCCTCTCAGGCATGGTCAATACCATGACGCAGGTGAGTCATACCCTCGACCTGACTCATACCGCGGAGGTCCGCAGTAAGGATGAGATCGGCAAAACGGCGATGGCATTTAATCAGCTGCTGGCACGCGTCTCCGGCACGTTGCTTTCCGTCAGTCACGCCGCGCAATCGGTGAGTACCGGATCAACGCAGATAGCGGCGGGCAACGAAGATCTCTCTGCACGCACGGAAGAACAGGCGGCTTCACTGGAGCAAACCTCAGCCAGCATGGCGACACTGAGCGAAACGGTGCGACAGAACTCAGAGGGTGCGCAACAGGCCAGCAGCCTGGCAAATAACGCGAATCACATGTCAATCCAGAATGGGACGGCGGTGAAGCAGATGCTCAGTACCATGGATGAAATCCGCGCCAGCTCTGCCAAAATCTCTGAAATTACCGGACTGATTGAAGGCATCGCGTTTCAGACCAATATTCTGGCGCTGAATGCGGCAGTCGAGGCAGCGCGTGCGGGCGAGCATGGTCGCGGCTTCGCTGTTGTTGCCTCTGAAGTGCGTAATCTGGCGCAGCGCTCCTCTTCTGCCGCCCGTGAAATTAAGGATCTTATCTCAACATCGGTTTCACAGGTCGAACACGGTTTAGAGCAGGCCAGCGGCGTTGGATCTAACAGTGAAAATGTCCGTCAGGCGATTCAGCAGGTGGCCGATCTGGTCAATGAGATTGCGGCGGCTACCTCTGAGCAGAGTAAAGGCATTGAACAGGTTCATCAGGCCATTGGTCAGATGGATGAAGTGACGCAACAGAACGCCTCACTGGTGGAAGAGGCCTCATCCGCCTCTAAGTCGCTGCAGGAGCAGGCAGAAACGCTGTCGGGACTGGTGGCGACCTTTAAGCTGGAAAGCAATCACCGTGCAGTGCAGTCGCAGCAGACCGCTGCAGTACGGCGTCCGGTATTACACACAAAGCAGCCTGAGCAGCAGACCATCGACCTGACTAAGGCGAACTGGGAAAGTTTTTAATGGTTGAGCAGTAACTTAAGGGCCTCCACAATGTGGGGGCTTTTTTTTATCATTAATCAGAATAAATAAACGACTTTTTCTGAAATAAAATGAAATCGATTTCATTATAAAAGTGCAGGTAACTCTTTAGGGTTATAAGGTTTAAATTAGAATTTGCCGGGCGTAGATATTTGTTTTGATAGTCTGGTGATAATGAGTCAGATACAGGCAGGATGTCAGTTATCGGCTATTCATGACGCAACTTGAATTTCTTTATCTTCAAAACAATAACGCTGAAGTCAGGCTTGTGGCTTAATGCTTATTGCCAGGTGTTTTTATTTCAATTTTATGATTTTTAAGGGTATTTTTCAAGTTTGGCTTAGGTGAATATTGAAGTAAATATTGTCATTTTATTCACTGTAAAATAACGCAGCGCAATCTATACTCCCTTCCGTGTTATATGTACTTCTGATTTTTATACGAAACTCCTTTCTTCATAGCGACATTGTGCTGCATGAGGCATCTCTGGCTATGTCAAAGAAACGGTAAAAATAATATTACGAAAGCTATTTCGTGCGCTACACACCTGCACGTCTCACACATCAGAGCGGAAAAGAATGAAAAAAATACTCGACCGGATTAATTTGCCAGCGAAATTCCTGTTACTCGGATCCTTTGCGCTGGTGCTGTTTATTTTACCCACCTTTCTGTTTATTCAGACGGGCAACCAGCTTATTGATACAAAGAATGTGGAACTGACCGGTATACCGGTCGAAAGAAAGGTGCTCAAGTTGCTGAACCTGCTGCAGCGGCACCGTGCGGAAAGTGCGATCGCTATCTCGCTGAACAAGCCAGATAACGCGCCACGTATGGCGTTGGTCAGTGAGGTTAATCGCTTATCTCAGACGATTGCTGACGAATTACGTCAGAATAATGAGCAGGCGCAGCCGCTGAAGCGGCTGGAGCGGGTTAATCAGGAGTGGAGCCAGCTGCAGAACGATATTAACGCGGGCAAACTGACCCTGGCAACCAGCCTGACGCGACATGCTCAGCTGATTCAGGTGCTACTCGATACGAACCAGGATGTACTTGATTTTTATCAGCTATCGCTGGATGCCGATCTGAATACCTACCAGCTGATTGTCAGTATCTTTAGTCGCCTGCCGCAACTGACTGAAACGCTGGGACAGATTCGTGCTAGCGGCACGTCGCTGATTGCGGGTGGGAATGTGTCGGATGCCGATCGCAGCCGCATGGCATTTCAGCTTGATTATGGCAAAACGGCGCTGAGACAGTTTAGCGGCAACATGGATAAAGTATTTTCCATTGAGCCAGATCTTAAAACCACCTTTGGCAATCTGGCACAGGATGCGAACCAGCAGGCGCTGAGTGCGCTGAATCTGGCTGATAGTGTCTTTGTCAGCGGTCACGCCAGCGTGACGCCGGTTGACTATGTACGGATCTTTACCCAGGCGATTAACCGTTACGGCGAGCTGGGTGAACAAACCAGCCATCGTCTGGAAGGAATGATGCAGACGCAGATCCAGGAACGCCGCTATGCGCAATATCTGTTACTGGCAGGTCTGTTTGCCGTCGCGTTGCTGGCCATTCTGCTGGCCGTCATGATCACCCGTTCAGTGACCCGGCCGGTTAAAGAAGCGGTCGAAGTTGCCAGCCGCGTCGCGGCAGGTGATCTGACGGCACAGCTGGCCGTTTCCGGCAGTAATGAGATGGCTGAGCTTCTGAATGCACTGATGCGGATGCAGCAGCGCCTTGCTCAGCTGGTGTCGGATATCAAAGGTAACGCGGCCACCATCGCCAACTCCTCAGAAGAGATTGCCCGTGGCAATGGCGATCTGTCGTCACGCACCGAGCAACAGGCGGCTTCACTGGCTGAAACGGCTGCCAGCATGGAGCAGCTGGCGGCAATCATTCAGCAGAACGCGGATAACACGCGCTTTGCCTCCGCCCGTGCGGAATCTGCCACGCAGGCTGCACTCTCCAGTGGTGCAGCAATGGATTCGGTGATGGAGACCATGCACAAAATTCGTGGCAGCTCAGGTAAAATTGAAGAGATTACCTCGGTGATCGATAGTATCGCCTTCCAGACCAACATTCTGGCACTGAATGCGGCCGTGGAAGCGGCACGCGCCGGTGAGCAGGGTAAAGGTTTTGCGGTTGTTGCATCGGAAGTGCGGGCACTGGCACAACGTTCAGCCAGTGCAGCTAAAGAGATCAAGGGTCTGATTGAGCAGTCGGTCGGCCACGCGCAGGAAGGGATCGCCATGGCGCAGAACGCAGGCGATAAGGTGAAACAGAGCGTCAGCGCCATTGAACAGACCTCTCAGCTGATGCGCGACATCACTTCTTCATCCGAAGAGCAGAGCAGTGGCATCTCGCAGGTCAATATTGCGGTAAACCAGATGGACCAGGTGACGCAGCAGAACGCCGTGCTGGTTGAAGAGTCGGCCTCCTCAGCTGATGAACTCGCCGCGCGCGCAGGGCAGTTACGTACGATGGTTGCGGTGTTCCAGACTGCATAATGGTGTTAAACAGCCGCCTGTGGGCGGCTGTTCTCTTCTCAGCGTTTATAGCCTGCTAGGCCTGATGATCCTGCAGACAGGCCAGATACTTCTCTCCCGACCGCATCACCTTCTCTTTTGCCTGCTGATGGATATCCTGCCCTTCAAACGCGCCATACAGTTGCCCGAATGTGACGCCGGAGAGCCGATGCAGTATGTCGCTTACCGTAGCGGCTGACAGCGGCAGCATATTCGGGTAGCTCCACATAAACGACACGCCATGCGCACCCGGCGTGACCTGGATAATATCACCCGCCAGAATCACCCCTTCTCCTTCGTCCCAGTGCAGCACGCTGCCGCCGGGAAAATGGCCGCCCAGCCGTAACAGCGTCACAGAGGGCATCAGCGTCAGCGACTCGCCCTGCCATAACTGGATATGCGGACTCTTCCGCACAATCCATTGGCGATCGCGGGCGTGCAGATGAATGGGCGCATTAAACGCTTCAGCCCACTCCTGCATGGTGGTGTAGTAATGCGGATGTGAAATCGCGATAGCATCAATGCCGCCCAGCGCCGCGATCAGCGTATAGGTGGCATCATCAAGGTTGGCAATGCAGTCCCACAGCACGTTGCCGTGCGGAGTGCGCAGCAGAAAAGCGCGCTGGTTGATGGCAAACTCAGGCACGGTTTTAAGACTTAACAGCGCATCGCTATGGGCCGTCCACTTATTGGCGTGACTGGCGCGCAGTTCATCAAACGCGATCCAGCGCTGACCAGCGGCCGGAACGTACTGGCGCTCATCATCACAGATTTTACAATGTTGATGAGTGGAATTAGCGGGATAAGCCGTTCCGCAGGCGGTACATAACATCGTCATGGTGATCTCCTTTGTCTCACTCAATCTTATGCACACCTGCGAAAACCGCACTTTCCTGAGGCTATTTCTTCACGCGACTACGGCTGGCGGCGAAGGGTAATCCGGGTGAGTTCTGAGGGACGACCCAGCCTCACCGCCATGCCTGGCCAGAGTGCCGTGCCGTTATTCACATAGAGCTGCATTCCGCCGACCTGATAAAGCCCGGAAACAAACCCGGCGTTAGGTTTAGCAAACAACCTGTCCAGCCCGATAATCAGTCCGCCATGCGTATGTCCTGAGAGCTGCACATCCACGCCCTGCGCTGCGTTCTGGCGTGCATTGCGTGGCTGGTGATCCAGCAGGATTACCGGCGCGTTTTCAGGTGCCTGTTCCAGCGCGTGGGCCAGATCCGGGCCGACCGCGTTTCTGCCGGGTGCGGAGGCGTCCGGCAGGCCGGCAATCACCAGCTTTGCAGTTCCGCGCTGGATAACGGTATGGCTGTTGAGCAGAGGTTGCAGACCCAGTGAGGCCAGATGCGCCGTCCAGATTGCCTGATGGAAGAAATATTCGTGGTTGCCGGTAATAGCCCATACGCCGTCAGGCGCTGCCAGCCCGTGCAGCGGCGCAACGTCCTGTCGTCGATGCGCCAGACTGCCATCGATCACATCGCCCGTGACCACAATCAGATCGGCTTTGAGAGACATTGCCCTTTCAACCATTGCGGCGGTCCAGGCCGCATTAAACAACCGGGTAATATGCAGGTCGGTCAGCTGCAGCAGCTGATAGCCATCGAACTCAGCGGGCAGGTTGGGCAGCGCAAGGGTCACCTCTTTGACTGGCGGCACGCGTATCGCCTGCTGAACGCCAAAGGCAGCCAGTCCCATCGCCAGCACAACGGCCAGATAGCGAACACCGGGAACCAGCTCCAGCGGATGACGCAACAGCAGGGCAATCAGCATAACCGCATCCATCAGCATCTGAAGCAGCGCCAGCAGCAGCACGGTGCTGTACGCCCAGTTAAACAGAATGATGATGATGCGGGGCATTTCAGCGGAGAAGATCCCGCCCGAGGTAAAACGGCTCACCAGAAGATATTGTGACGCCAGCAGCACCAGAGCGGAGAGCAGGATCTTTACGACAAGTGGCAGGGACAAAGGAATAATGACGCGCGCAATTACATACCAGCTGGGTAAGCTGAAAATCAGGTGAAACATGGCATTTTTCCGGTAGGGCGCTGAACATCTGCGCAGGCAAAAAAGAGTCGATCGTTTATAGAGCCGTTTTCAGGACTGTAGTGTATATGATGTTACCGTCAGGCTTGCTTCACGTCGGGTGCTTTACAGGCGGTAAAGCAGGCAGAGAGGATCGATAAAACTTCAGGGCGCAACAATGAAAACAGCGTGACCGGAGCACCGGCCACGCTGGCAACATTCACGTATTGAGACGCCTGACTAGCGTAAAACGCCTGAGGTCGTCCGGGTCTCTTCAGTTACACGAGTCATGGATATCGGAATGCTTTTATAGGCGGGAATGCCGCTTTTGGTATCGTGGCTGTCAAGCGGAACCATCACATTGGCCTCCGGGTAGTAAGCGCCGACCGAACCTGGGGCCATATCAATAATCACGATGGTCAGGTTTTTCATCTGGCGCGAAGTGGGATTGCCATCCGGGTCCAGCGCCATCAGATCGACACGGTCACCGACCCGTAACTGTCGCTTCTCCGCCTCTTCTGCATTGATAAACAGCACATCGCGGCGGCCTGTCACGCCACGATAGCGGTCATTCAGCCCGTAAAGCGTGGTGTTGTACTGATCGTGACTGCGCAGGGTAGTGAGCACCAGATCATGGCACTTCAGCGAGCGGGGATCTTCATTGATGCCCTGCATCACTTTAAACTGCGCACGGCCAGATGGTGTGAGCCAGACCCGTTCTGATGCGGCGTTATAGAGCCGGAATCCACCCGGATGCTTAATCCTCTCATTAAAGTTTTCAAACGCCGGGAACACCGCTTCAATGGAATCGCGGATGCGGCTGTAATCGGCTGCCATGGCCGACCAGTCAACCACGCTGTCCGGCAGCGTTGCCTTCGCCAGTGAGGCGACCAGCGCCGGTTCAGACTTCAGATGGGGTGAGGCGGGATCCAGCGAACCGCGTGAGGCATGCACCATCGACATCGAATCTTCCACGGTGACGCTCTGCGCGCCGGTTGCCTGAACATCGGTCTCTGTTCGGCCCAGCACCGGCAGCAGATAATTATGTTTACCCAGTAACAGGTGCGAGCGGTTCAGTTTGGTCGCCATATGTACCACCAGATCAAGATTGCGCATCGCCGGGAACGTGACCTGTGGATCGGAAATCGCTTCCGCCAGGTTGCCGCCCAGACACAGCAACGCTTTGGCTTTGCCGTCGCGCATCGCCTTTATTGCCTCAATGGCGCCGTGACCATGCTTCTGCGGCGGGCGGAAACCAAACACCCTCTCTATGCCATCCAGCAGCGACTGCGGCGGGATCTCTGTGATGCCCACTGTGCGATCGCCCTGCACATTGGAGTGACCGCGTAACGGACAAATACCTGCACCCGGCTTGCCGATATTGCCGCGCATCAGCAGCAGGTTAGCGATTTGCTGCACGTTCTGAGTGCCGTACTGGTGCTGGGTAATTCCCATGCCATAACAGATGATGGTACGTTCAGCGCTGGCGTAGAGCCGGGCGATATGCTGGATTTCCTCACGCGCCATGCCCGAGACTTTCAGGATATGCTCCCAGTCTGTGCTTTCCAGGTCGGCTTTCAGGGCGTCAAAGCCTTCAGTGTGCTCAGTAATAAATGCTTCATCAATGACGCCGGGTTCGCCTTTGCTCAGCGCCTCCTCGTGCATAGTGAGCAGGATCTTCATCACCCCTTTCAACATCGCTGCGTCACCGCCCACCCTGACCTTGTAGTAGGTCGATGCCAGCTCAGTGGAGCTCATTGACAGCATCTCAATCGGGCTCTGCGGCGAAGTAAAGCGCTCCAGGCCACGTTCACGCAGCGGGTTGATCGCCACAATAGTGGCACCGCGTTTCGACACTTCCCGCAGCGTGCCCAGCATGCGCGGATGGTTGGTACCTGGATTGTGACCGATACAAAGCACCAGGTCGCAGTGATCAAAATCTTCCAGCTCTACCGTCCCTTTGCCGACGCCAATTGACTCCGGCAGCCCGACACTGGTCGGTTCATGGCACATATTTGAGCAGTCGGGGAAGTTATTGGTGCCATATTCGCGGGCGAAAAGTTGCCACAGAAACGCCGCTTCATTGGAGGCGCGTCCCGAGGTATAAAACTCTACGCTGTCCGGATCGTCGTAGCTGCGCAGATGCTCTCCAATTTCCCGGAACGCCGTCTCCCATTCGATGGGCTGATAGGTATCCGTAGCGGCATCATACTTCATCGGATGGGTCAGGCGGCCTTCGCCCTCCAGATGCAGTGCGCTGCGCTCCCACAGTTCAGTCACGGTATGAGCGGCGAAAAATTCCGGTGTGGTGCGCTTACTGGTCGCTTCCCAGGAGACGGCTTTTGCGCCGTTTTCGCAGAACTCAAAAGATGAGGCATGTTGCGGGTCCGGCCAGGCGCAGCCCGGACAGTCAAAGCCCTGTGGCTGGTTGACTTTAAACAGGGCGATCACATCCTGCTTCACAGACATCTGGCCGCGGATAGCATCGGCAACCGCCTTCAATGCGCCCCAGCCTCCGGCGGCACCCCCATAAGGAGCGATGCCATTTGTGCGATTTTGCTCTTTCATAATGCTCCACATTGTCTCTGTTGTTATTTGTTAAGCCTGGTACAGAAATAGTTGCAACAACGTGGAAACCGGCTGTTATTCAGGGAAAATATTTCTCAAAATGTTTCGACTGCCCGAAACGTAAGCCGCAAATCAGTTCAGCACATCAGATGAAGCGCAGCGCATCCGGGCTGTTGCAGAATAAGCGGCGCGCGAGTTCCGCCGACAGGGTGATGGTGCAGCGAAAGGGTGAAGGATAAATCTTTACCATCAGATAACGGCGGGTAAGTGAGCCAGTTTATTCAGGGCTGGACGGCGATCGCAGTAACGCACTCCATGTCTGAACAGATGCGCCATAATCCGGAGAGCAACCTTATGAAAAGAGCCTTACTTTTGCTGGTTTTACTTTCCACCTATAGTCTGATGCCCGTTAAAGCCAGTGGCCCGGTTCGGGCAGGAGAGCTGCGTCCCATGAAGATTATTATGACGATCAACCATCAGTCGTATGAGATTGCGCTGGCTGATAACGCCACCGCGAAAGCATTTGTACAGCAACTCCCGCTGACCATGACGATGGAGGAGCTGAACGGCAATGAGAAGTTTGCAGACCTGCCTGCTGCTCTTAATAGCGATCCGCATAAACCCGGCACGATCCAGCAGGGCGATGTGATGCTGTATGGCAATAAGACGCTGGTTCTTTTTTACGAGACATTCCAGAGCTCCTATAGCTACACGCCAATAGGAAAGGTGCTGTCGACAGATAGCCTCAAAAAGCGTGTCGGTGAGGGGGGGATTGACGTACGGTTCTCCCGGCCATAACTGATATCAAAATCTGAAATAACCGGCTGGTAAAAGATTCATATCGCGCTGAGTCTGGCCAGGGTGGCATCTGGCACGACGGACTACACTGCGTTCTGGCCGCGGCCAGACATTGTGATTCTCTTCGGCAAGCGAGACTGTCAGGCAGGTCGGCCAGCCTGACAGTTCAGTCATTACTTCTTCTTATTCAGCATCGACTTCAGGTCAGCAAAGGGATTGTAGGTAGCCTCGCCGACATCTTTTTGTGCGTCCTCGCCAGCCACTACACGGGTGCCATACTGGTCAGCCTCGGTGTACTTTGAGTGTTCGTGGTCATGACAATAGAGACACAACAACTCCCAGTTACTGCCATCTTCCGGGTTGTTGGTGTGGTCGTGATCGATATGGTGAACCGTCAGTTCGCGCAGGTTTGAATAAACAAACTCGCGTGAGCAGCGTCCACACACCCACGGATAGATTTTAAGTGCTTTCTCACGGTAGCCGCTTTCCAGCCGCGTGTAGTTTTTAGGGATCAAAGCCATTGCCGGGATAACCTGTTATGCAGAGAAAATTTCACGATAGTGATGCCAATATATCCCATAACGGAACAGAAGAAGAAATCATCGTGTTCCGAGGGACGGGAGGCTTTAAAATCCAGAGGGTTAGCTGAAAATCCGCGTAGCCGCCTTATATGATTTTTCCAGCACGTCTCGCAATCCTGAATAACTGCCGGGCCTGTGAGAAGGCACAAAATCCTGTCGCTGTGATGAAAACTCAAAAATGATATATCTCTAAGCTCCCGCTCACGCTAACCCAATTAATCAGCAGGATAGCACCCAAAACATCCCTGTTTACCGCTTTGCTTAAAAAATGACATCAAATGTAATGCATGACACCATAAACGGCCCAGAAAATGGCGTTAGCACCCAGATAAGTCCAGCATCCCCAGTAGGCTATGGGTTCACGACGGGTGCGGAGTTTAGGCAGGAAGGCCAGTAAATAGAGGGCAGAGGCGATAAGCGAAACGAAGTAGAAAAATTTCATGGTTTTCTCCTGATCAATATCCTTTATTTGAGAATAGTCAGGGCTCACCATTTTGCTTAATGCATCAGCAGATTCGTTATGGATCGGCTTTCTCTTTGATGCCCACATCGGATGTCAGCACAGTTAAATCCGCGATAAATCGAAAATGCAGCGTCACGGTACGATCAGCCAGCCTTAAGAAAAGATCACGTCAGGATGTTCAGCCTGAGGTTACACCCTATAATCAACGCTGTTTGTTAGCCTGCAGGAATGCAGGTTTTGCACCCGCCCAAAAGGAAGAGATCCCGCTGATGTTTTCTCGTTTTTTTATTTATCGTCCCGTTTTCGCATGGGTTGTTGCCATTTTAATCATGCTGCTTGGCGCGCTCTCCATTACCCTGTTGCCGGTTGAACAATATCCCGATGTTGCGCCGCCTTCGGTGAATATCAGCGCAACGTACACCGGTGCTTCTGCAGAGACGCTGGAGAACAGCGTCACGCAGGTGATCGAGCAGCAGCTTACCGGGCTGGATAATCTGCTCTATTTTACCTCCAGCAGCAGTTCACAGGGGAATGTGTCGGTTACCGTCACCTTCAGTCAGGGCACCGATCCGGACACGGCTCAGGTGCAGGTGCAGAACAAGGTGCAGCAGGCGCTCTCCCGTCTGCCCAGCGAAGTGCAGCAGCTTGGTGTTACCGTGACCAAATCGCAGTCAAACTTCCTGCTGGTGATGGGGTTGTATGACACCACGGGCAAAAGCAACAGCACGGATATCGGTGACTGGCTGGTCAGTAATATGCAGGAGCCGCTGGCCAGGACCGAAGGCGTCGGTGACATCCAGGTGTTCGGCGGTCAGTACGCGATGCGCATCTGGCTCGATCCTTTCAAACTAAACTCCTTTGCGTTGCAGCCCTCCGATGTGTCGGCGGCGATACGCTCGCAGAACATTCAGGTTTCAGCCGGTAAAATCGGCGGCCTGCCATCGCCTGATAATCAGCAGCTCACCGCCACGGTCAGAGCGCAGTCGCGACTGCAGACGCCGAATCAGTTCCGAAACATCATCGTTAAAAGTGACAAAAGCGGTGCCATCGTACGCGTGGGTGATGTGGCGCGGGTGGAGCTGGGCGGCGAATCCTATGACATGACCACCCGACTCAACGGGCATCCTGCGGCGGGTGTCGGTGTGATGCTGGCGCCGGGCGCGAATGCGCTGGCCACCGCGACGCTGGTGAAAAACAAAGTTGAAGAGTATCGCCACTCAATGCCGGAAGGTTATGAGGTGGCTTATGCGCTCGACAGCACTGACTTCATCAAAATCTCCGTTGAGGATGTGGTGATCACCCTGATCGAAGCGATTGCGCTGGTGGTAGTGGTGATGTACCTGTTCCTGCAGAATATCCGTGCGACGCTGATCCCGGCGCTGGCGGTGCCGGTGGTACTGCTCGGAACCTTTGGCGTACTGGCGCTGTGCGGCTACACCATCAATACCCTGACGCTGTTTGCTATGGTGCTGGCCATCGGGCTGCTGGTGGATGATGCCATCGTGGTCGTCGAAAACGTCGAACGCATTATGCATGACGAAGGTCTGCCGGCGCGTGAGGCAACGGAAAAGTCGATGAAAGAGATCTCCGGCGCGCTGGTGGCTATCGCGCTGGTGCTCTCCGCAGTATTTCTGCCTATGGCCTTTTTCGCCGGGTCGACCGGTGTGATTTACCGGCAGTTCTCCATCACCATCATCGCCGCCATGACCTTCTCCGTGGTGGTGGCACTGACCCTGACGCCTGCACTGTGTGGCATGTTGCTGCGGCCGACCTCACCCCATCGTAAAGGCTTCTTTGGCGGTTTTAACCGCTTTTATGCCGCCACCGAGCGCCAGTATCGTCACAAAGTGGTGAGCACTCTGCGCCGTCCGCTGATCATGGTATCGCTTTATGCGGCAATGGGCGTTGTGCTGTTTGTAATGTTTACCCGCTTGCCGGGCAGCTTCCTTCCGACTGAAGATCAGGGCAGCATCATGCTTCAGGCAACATTGCCAGCGGGTGCCACGGCCAGCCGCACTGAGGCAGTCAATCAGCAGATTGTTGACTGGTTCCTGACTGAAGAGAAACAGAATATTGATGTGGTCTTCACCATCAACGGTTTTAACTTCAGCGGTGCTGCGCAGAATGCCGGTATGGCGTTTATCAAGCTTAAGAACTGGGATCAGCGACCGGGTAGTGAAAACTCTGCCGAAGCGATTGCCGGGCGCGCCACCTACGCGCTGGCGTCGATTCGGGACGCGCAGATCTTTGCGCTGACGCCGCCGTCGGTGCCGGGTCTGGGACAGAACAACGGCTTTACCTATGAGCTGCTGGCCAGCGGTGGCACCACGCGTGAGCAACTGGGCAACCTGCGCGATCAGCTGCTACAAAGCGCAGCGCAAAGTCCGGAACTGCTCGGCGTGCGGGCCAATATCCTGCCGCAAACGCCGCAGTTGCAGGTCGATATTGATACCAGCAAAGCGGTGGCACTGGGACTGCAGCTGGATGACGTTACCGATACGCTGACCAGCGCCTGGGGCGGTGCCTATATCAATGACTTCATCGACCGGGGTCGGGTAAAGCGGGTCTATGTGCAGGGCGACGGTCAGTATCGCTCATCACCTTCGGATCTGGATAAATGGTACATCCGTAACAGTGAAGGCACCATGACGCCTTTCTCGGCGTTTGCCTCGACCCGATGGACCATGGGACCCGAAAGCCTTAACCGCTACAACGGCTCTGCCTCCTACGAAATACAGGGGCAGAACGCCGAAGGGTTCAGCTCCGGCGATGCTATGAACACCATTGAGCGACTGGCCAATGAACTCCCGGCAGGGACCACAGGGGCATGGAGCGGTCTTTCGCTGCAGGAGAAGCAGGCGGGCGGGCAGTCAACCACGCTGTATGCGATCTCGATTCTGGTGGTTTTCCTCTGTCTTGCTGCGCTGTATGAGAGCTGGTCGGTGCCTTTCTCCGTGCTGTTAGCGGTGCCGCTCGGCGTGCTGGGTACCGTGCTGGCGGTGGCACTGCGCGGATTAAGCAACGATATCTACTTCCAGGTGGCGTTGCTGACCACGGTCGGACTCACCTCCAAAAACGCGATACTGATCATCGAATTTGCGGAGGATGCGGTTCGTCGGGGAAGTTCGCTGAGTGCGGCTGCGTTGCAGGCAGCGCGAACCCGTCTGCGGCCGATTATGATGACGTCGCTGGCCTTTATCGCCGGGGTGATCCCGCTGGCGGTGGCGACGGGCGCCGGTGCTAACAGCCGCATCGCCATCGGTACCGGTATCATCGGCGGTACGCTGGCAGGTACGGTACTGGCGCTGTTCTTTGTTCCGCTCTTCTTTGTGCTGGTGAAGCACTACCTGACCCGCCATCGCAAAGGCCAATAACGCAGAAAGCCCGTCTGCAGGCG
Source organism: Pantoea sp. BJFS-204 (assembly GCF_049310725.1). Lineage (NCBI taxonomy): Bacteria > Pseudomonadati > Pseudomonadota > Gammaproteobacteria > Enterobacterales > Erwiniaceae > Pantoea > Pantoea sp. BJFS-204. The sequence goes on from NZ_JBMOWE010000004.1 coordinate 281,668, forward strand.
GCTGCAGACGGGCTGGGATCAATGATTAGCGGAAGATTACAAATGCTGTTTAAAGAAGGCGGTCAGCTTCGCAAACGGGATCAGGTCAGTGCGGTCATAAAGGTCCACATGGCCTGCATCAGGCACGATATAGAGCTCTTTGGGCTGTGCCGCACGCTGGAACGCATCTTCGCTGAACTCGCGTGAATGCGCTTTATCACCCGTGATGAAGAGCATCGGGCGCGGTGAGATGGTCTCAATGTCATTAAACGGATAGAAGTTCATGAATTTCACGTTGCTGGTGAGCGTCGGGTGCGTGGTGAGCGCAGCTGAACTGTTTTTCGGTGTGAACTCACCGCGAGGCGTCCGGTAAAAATCATAGAACTCTTTGGCTATCGGAGGCGAATCAGCATCGATTTTATGTGGTGTACCACTGGTGTACTCAGTTTTACCCCCGGTGAACTCTACATAGCGTTGCTGTGCCGCCGCTTCAATGATTTGCTTACGCTGCGCCAGTGTCTGGCTTTTATTCAGCGCATTACGGTTGGCTGACCCCATGTCATACATGCTGACGGTAGCAATGGCTTTCATGCGGGGATCAATCTTCGCTGCGCTGATGACAAAACTGCCACTGCCACAGATGCCCAGCACACCAATCCTGTCGCGATCGACAAATTCGCGGGTACCCAGGTAATCCACGGCGGCGCTGAAGTCTTCGGCATAGATATCCGGAGAGACAGCGTTGCGCGGCTGGCCTTCACTTTCGCCCCAGAAAGAAAGATCAATTGCCAGGGTAACAAATCCCTGCTCAGCCATTTTCTGCGCATAGAGGCTGGCGCTCTGCTCTTTGACTGCGCCCATCGGATGACCTACCACAATCGCCGGAAGGCGCGCCGTTTTACCGGCCTCTTTTGGTCTGTACAGCATGCCGGTCACACCCATCTGATACTGGTTTTTAAAGGTGACTTTCTCGCGGGTGACTTTCTCGCTTTGATAAAAGTTATCGGCGCCGCGTGACATATCGGCAGCGCTGGCCGCAAGTGAACTGATCAACAGTCCAAACATCAGGGTTAATGCTCTCATAAGAAGATCCTTATCGGGGTTGACGACATGAGGGCAACGGGTTGCCCGGTTAAACAACACATCTGCTATCAGGCAGCGCTTTCCTTACGGGCGGTGATCATCGCCAGTCCGGCGGCAGTGACCAGTAATGTGGCGCTGATGGCAAAGGTGGTCTGCCAGCCTGCATGGTCAAAGGCCAGGCCACCCAGCGTCGACCCCAAAGCAATCGACAGCTGTACGATGGCCACCATTAATCCGCCACCGGTCTCGGCATTATCCGGAAAGGTTCTGGCGATCCAGGCCCACCATCCGGTTGGTGCCGCTGTTGCCACCAGTCCCCAGATGCCAAGCAGTGGCGCCACCAGCAACAGGTGATGACCGAACACCATGAGCAGCAGCGCAACCAGCGCCATAATCAACGGGATGATCATCAGGGTCAGATAGAATCCGCGCTGCAAAACAGCACTGATAATCAGCGTGCCGATAAAGCCGGCGACACCAATGGTCAGCAGCACCAGCGACAGCGCAGAAACGTCAACCTGCGTCACGGTTTCCAGAAACGGACGGAGATAGGTAAACAGGGTGAACTGGCCCATAAAGAGCAGGCCGCAGGCGGTCATACCCACCGTAACCAGCGGCGAACGCAGCAGCTGCAGAATTTTTCCGCTGCGCTGCCGGGCCGAGTTGACCGGCATCGATGGCAGCGTGAACGTTTGCCAGATCAGGGCGATCAAGGCTACCGGCACCAGGCTGAAAAAAGCCCCGCGCCAGCCAATGACAGCACCGAGATAGCTGCCCAGCGGTGCAGCGATAACCGTCGCCAGCGCATTGCCGCCGTTGAAAATGGCCAGCGCGCGCGGCACCTGCCCGGAGGGGACCAGCCGGATAGCGACCGCCGCTGACATCGACCAGAAACCGCCAATCACCACGCCAATCAATGCCCGGCCAGTCATGTAAGTCAGATAGTTGGGTGCCATCGCCACCATCAATCCGGATAGTGCCATTACCAGCGTGAGCGCCAGCAACAGAATTTTGCGGTCGAGGTTCCCTGCGATGCGGGTTATTGAGAGGCTGGTGATCACTGCCAGTGCGCCGGAGATAGCGATGCCCTGTCCGACCAGACCTTCGCTGACCGCCAGATCTTGTGATAACGGCGATAACAGGCTGACCGGCATGAATTCAGAGGCGATAAGCGCGAATACACACAGCGTCATTGCCCATACACCACCCCAGTGCGCTTCTTTATGCCGGGGGGAACAGTCAGTTGTTTCCGTGGAAGTCATGTTGTGTCCTGTTTCATTGTTTGCGGTGCTGATGAACTCAGGAAATTTTACTGTTTCGCTTTATATTGACTAGCTAATGAATCCTTAATGGGGTTATAACCAGAACTTATAAATCTATCGGCGGGAGTGCAGTATGAAGCGCAACATGAATGACCTGCAGGCTTTTATTACCGTGGCGCGTGAGGGCAGCTTTACCCGCGCGGCAGCGCTGCTGGGCGTGACGCAGCCCGCGTTAAGTCAGACCATTACCGCGCTGGAAAACCGGATGGAGATTCGGCTGCTTACCCGCACGACCCGTAACGTCTCACCGACCGCGGCGGGTGAACGGTTAATCCAGGCGATTGGCAACCGATTCGATGAAATTGAGGCGGAACTGGATATGCTGACCGCGATGCGGGACAAGCCAGCCGGCACGGTACGGATCACCTGCGGGCCGCATATTCTGAGCTCACTCCTGATGCCAAAGCTGACGCCATTGCTGGCGGCTTATCCTGATATCCGGCTTGAGTTCGATGCTAATCATGGCTTACGCAATATCGTGGCCGATCGATTTGATGCAGGGGTCAGGATGGGAGACACCATTGATAAAGACATGGTGGCGATGCCGATAAGCCCGCCATTACGGATGGCTGCGGTGGCCACGCCCGACTACTTTCGTCGTCATGCTGCGCCGCAGGTTCCGCAGGATCTGCTGCATCACAACTGCATTAATATGCGGCAGGCGACAGCGGGTGGGTTGTACGTCTGGGAATTTGACGGTGAAGAGGGGCCGTTAAATGTACGGGTGGATGGACAGCTGACGTTCAACACTTCGGCACACATTGCAGAAGCGGCTCTCGCCGGGCTGGGGATCGCTTTCCTGCCTGAGCAGGAAGTCGCTGAAGGGCTGGAGCAGGGCACCTTGATCCGCGTGCTGGAGCGCTGGTGCGAGCCGTTTCCCGGCTATTACCTCTACTATCCCAGCCGCAAGCAACATTCACCCGCTTTTACCCTGGTCAGAGAGGCATTAAGGCTAAAAGAGGGGGCATGATGAACCTTATTGGAATAGATGCCATTCCATGGCGTAATACGTCCTAAAGCGCTTTATTCAGAATTACTTAGAAGGACGGCGACTAATTTTGCCTCCTTTCCGACCGGCTTCCCTGGCTTTTTCAGGATCGTTTTTGAAATTGCCCCCACTGGCCTTGCCTCCTGCACTGCCAGCTTCACTCGCCCGTTCTGGATCGTTGGCAAAATTGCCGGCACCACCTCTGTATTTCTGTTGTGTCATAGGAAGACCTCATATCAATGTTCCATTAGATAAAAAGGACTAGCTAGTCACACCTGCAAGCATAGTCGCCCGCTTCGTTTATGCAAATGCACAGAATTAAAGTATTGATAAGACTGATTTTAATTTGTCGCAGGGTGATAGCTGGCAGCAGCTGGATGAGAAAATCACGTTCGCCACGCAGGATGAACAGCAGGAAGCGAGGGGATCAATAGGCTACGGTTCCGGCGACACGCTCCCAGACTTACGTGACCTGCCTGCCGAAGCTCGGGAGCGCTGCGAACAGCACTGGAACCAGCAGAGTGACAGATAAACAGAAATAGCGCCGCTTTGTTTGTTAGCGGTGAAGTCTCCTGTTTAAGAGAGACGCCTGGAAGCGGCAGAATAAACCTCTGAGCGCTCTCTTTTCCCGACAGCCACCACAAAAACCACCACCCGGTCATCAATAACCTGGTATACAAGTCGATAACCGGATGACTTTAGCTTGATCTTATAGCAGTCAGGCATCCCGCTGAGTTTGTTCGCCTCAATTCTGGGTGACTCAAGACACTCAGCCAGCTTCTTTTTAAGCTGTTCACGTACTGTCGGGCCCAGCTTGCGCCACTCTTTCAGTGCCATCTGATCGAACTCCAGTTGCCAGGTCATTAAAGGTCATCCAGTGTGACCCGGACAGGCTCAGGGTTTCGCAGGCGTTCTTTAACTATGTCTACTAACGCCGCATCTTCGTCACTGAGTAACGTTTGCTTAAAGGGAAGACGTTCATTATCTGCAATATATTTAAGCATCAGGCGCAGCGCTTCAGAAGGAGTCACACCCATTTTTTCGAGCGCAGCATAGGATCGTGTCTTCAGGTCATCATCGATTCGAATGTTAATTGTGCCCATAGCGAGTTCCTTTGTATTTACACTTGACATTACAATTGTCGCACTGATGAGTCTGTATCGCAAACAGTAAACATCAGTCACCCGCACAGCCTTATATCTTCCCGATAAAATCACGCTAAAGCTTATTTTATGCTACGAAAATATAACATCTTCATCCATTAAACCAACTGCAGCAATCGTTAAAGGTTTTCCCGCTACTGGCGATAACCAACAGGCGTTGAGCGCGCCGATCATTGATGAACCCGGCACTCCGCGACGAGTTCTGAACGCGAACGGACCTGCTTTTAGCCCTCCTTTTATACACACCAGAAAGCGCTAATTTAAGCGCAAATTACTCAAATAAAAGCGAAAATAATAATATGTCGATCATTAAGACGATCAAAAGACACCTGCCTGTTGCCCGTCTTAGGCGTAGCAGTCAGCCTGCCAATGGCACCTACGATTGTCGTGCGTTGCCAGATTCACTGGCCTCCGTGGGTTTAAGCTCGCGGGCGGGCGGCATCCTGATGACCTTCGTTCCGCCTGAAGCCGATTTTCAGCGGGTCAGTAAGGCCTGGCAGCGATTCAATTCCGCCGACCTGACGGTGTTGACGCTCTCTTCCAACGGCGCGCTGAGCAGCAGCAGATCGCAAAGCACCTACTGTGATGGCAATGGCCCGGAGGGAAGCTACCTCTGGCTGCCGGACACACTGATCGCACGCCATGAGACGCATATTGTTGATCTGCATGTCGCCGACACGCAGACTGCCAGCCAGCGCATCACCGCCATCCAGCAGGAGCTGGCGCGCTTGCAGGTGCGGATGCCGCTCTCGGCCGATCGTACTTTCGCCATGATTTACTGCGACGGATTATCGGCATCCGAAGGCTTTCTGATGCAGGCCTGGTATAACAGCGGGCGCTTTCCCTGCCTGGCGATTGGCGGTTCGGCGGGAGGCAAAATCACCTTTGATGGCACCTGGATTGGTACAGGTGGCAAGGTGTTGCAGGGCAAGGCTGTGATTGTGTTCTGCCAGATGGCGCCAGGAAAATCATTTGCTCCTTTTAAAAGCCAGAACTTTACGCCACGCGATCAGAGCTGGCTGATTGCTGAAGCCGATCCGGTTGCGCGTACTGTAACGTCAGTATTTAACCGCCAGGGGCAGCAGCAATCGTTTGTTGCGGCGCTGTGTGAACATCTCAACTGCAACGAAGCGCAACTGAGCGAACGGCTAAAGGGACTCACTTTTGGCGTTAAAGTTGGCGGCGAGTACTTTATTCGCTCGATCGCCAAAATTGAATCGGGCGGCGTACACTTTTTCTGCGATCTTGAGTTTGGCGATCGACTGTTCCTGATGGAAGAGAAAGACTTTAAACAGACGACGCAGCAGGAGTGGCAGGCTTTTACCGCTCAGCATGGCAAACCCGCGGCGATCCTGATGAACGACTGTATCCTGCGCCGTGTCGGTAATGCCGATAAGCTGCATAATGCCCATTTCTTCAAAGGCATTGCCGCCGCCGGTTTTTCCAGCTTCGGCGAAATCCTGGGTGTGCCCATCAATCAGACGCTCTCCGCGCTGGTGTTCTTTAATCATGACGTCAAAGCGATGAGCCAGTTCCCGGTAGAGTACGCCGGCTACGCGGCACACTACGCGCAGCGAGCGTTGCGCCGCTGGGAAGCGCTGAACAGCATCCAGACGCGGGTGCTGGATCGGGTTATCACTTATCAGCAGGCGCTGACGCCGCTGATGGAGGCGCTGCCGGTGCTGGAAACAGCCACTCAGAGCCAGGGAGAAACCCTGAGCCTGGCAGAGAGCAGTATCCGTAACATCAGTAACATCGCCACCGAGAGTCAGCAGGCGCAGGGCCGGCTGGATGATGGTCTGGACGATCTGGAGAAAATTTCCAACGGCATCAATGAGATTACGCATGGCATCAGCAATATTGCTTTCCAGACCAACATCCTGGCGCTGAATGCCGCAGTAGAAGCGGCTCGTGCAGGCGAGGCTGGGCGGGGATTTGCTGTGGTCGCGGGCGAAGTTCGTCGTCTGGCGCACTCCTCAAAAGAGCAGGCTGAAGCTACGGCCAGTAACATCGGTGAGGCAGTCAGCACCATCTCACGTATCCGGCTGGTGGCCAGTGATTCGGCGCAGACCGCCGCCCAGATGGCAGAGCGCAGTATCAGTGCAGCCGATACGCTGGCGGCCATGAATCAACAGACGCGACATGAGCGCGCTGACATTGCGAAGCATCTCGGCAGCCTGCGTGAACTGACGCAGGGGATGGATGCAATGCAGGAGGCCGTCGCGCAGCTCAAGGTGTTACAAACTCTTTCCGGTGCGCAGGTTAAGGCCTGATTTATCAGCATAAAAGACAAAAAAGTGCGGTGTAAGCGTAACGACCAGGCAGGGCGGGCTTTCAGTTGTTACACTTGTCGGTGATTAACCACGCAGAGGTATGAATGAAAATTAAAAGTTATGCAGCCATGCAGGCTGGCCAGGCCCTTGAACTCTATGAGTACGATGCCGCCGAACTGGCAGCCGAAGAAGTCGAAGTCCAGGTCGAATATTGTGGCGTCTGCCACTCAGATCTGTCGATGATCGACAACGAGTGGGGCATCTCTCAGTTCCCGGTGATTGCAGGACATGAAGTGATTGGCCGGGTTTCTGCCCTGGGCGAAGCGGCTAAGAACAAAGGTCTTTCAGTCGGCCAGCGTGTAGGAATCGGCTGGACAGCAAAAAGCTGTCAGCACTGCGATGCCTGTATTAACGGCGAGCAGGTTAACTGTCAGCAGGGCAGCATCCCGACCATCATGAACAAAGGTGGTTTTGCCGAGAAGCTGCGTGCTGACTGGCAATGGGTTATTCCGCTGCCAGAAAAACTGGATGTGGCGAGCGCCGGTCCGCTGCTGTGTGGCGGTATCACCGTGTTTAAACCGCTGCTGATGAGCAACATCACGGCAACCAGCCGTGTGGGTGTGATTGGTATCGGCGGACTGGGCCATATCGCAATCAAGATCCTGCACGCGATGGGTGCCGAAGTGGTGGCATTCAGCTCAACGCCAGATAAGAAGCAGTCGATCCTGGATATGGGCGCGGATGAAGTGGTTAACAGCCGTGATCCAGAAGCTCTGAAAAAGCAGGCAGGCCGTTTTGACCTGATCCTGAGTACTGTGGCGGTCGACCTGGACTGGAAACCTTATTTCGCTGCGCTGGCACCTCAGGGTAAATTCCACACCGTGGGTGCCGTAATGAAGCCGATTGAAGTGAGTGCTTTCGATCTGATCCTGGGCGACAAAGCGGTGACCGGTTCATCAACCGGCTCACCAGGCCAGCTGCGTTCGCTGCTGCGACTCGCCTCGCGTGCGGATATTGCGCCACAGGTTGAGTTCTTCCCGATGTCTGACATCAATAAAGCGCTGGATCACGTTCGCGCCGGTAAAGCCAATTACCGTGTGGTTCTGAAAGCCGATTTCTGATGCGAATCTGAAATGACATGCCGCAGCCTGCTGCGGCATTTTTTTATCCTCAATTTGTCAGCAGTCCCTTAGCCAGCCCCGCGGCAATCACCTCATCGGCTGTCACGCTGAACCATTTCTCTGTAGCACATTCCGCGTTATCACGGCGCCATGCGGCAACCATCTGGTAGCCCAGCGTATAGCCATACCATCGGCGAAAGTCACCCGTGCCGAAGAACCAGGCAGAATGATCATAATGAGGACTTTGCAGCGTGGTCAGCGGCACTGGATTAGCCTGCAACTCGCTTAGCTCTATGGCTTGCTCCCAGGGCTCTGCTGCCGTTTTAAGCAGCCAGCAGACGAACTGACCCGCCAGACCTTCGCTGACCAGCGCTTCACCCAGCGTCCAGCCATATCCCGGCCCGCGCATTCGCAAACAGTGATGGACTTCATGCACGATATGCCGCACCAGCGTGCCATTTTCCAGCATCCCGGGCAGATTCGGATTTGCCGGGTCAATGGCCAGGCCGAACAGGGTGGGCCCGTAAGCCCGGCCTGCAAAACCGGTTTCAGGTATTACTGCCTCCGGCATGCACTGAACCAGAATATCCAGACGAGGGACACGTGTCACGGAGGAGAGGTGCTCGCAGGCGAGCTCAGCGGCCCTGACTATTGACGATTTATAGGGCCCAACATCACCCGATGCCTCAAGCCAGTGCAATTTCCATAAGTCGTTCACAGACTCTCCTGTCAAAGGTTGATAATCAGAACACAGGTCCGGGACGCGCCAGAGCTACTAATACCTTAACCGGCAATGCTTTAAACAGACACCGGAAGAAAGCGTTATCGTTGTCGGTAAAGAGTTAAAAGCAACTTCCGGAACGCCTGCCTTTCCTGAACATTCAGGGCTGTCTCGTCGCGACGCCAGCACCGATAGATACCCTGCCACAAGAAAATAGTGCAGTTTGGCCCGATTCCATCGAACACTGTCCTTTGAGCCTGTTACGCGCAGGTAAACAGTGCCGTAAATTAACCTGATGGTAGCCAGTAAGCCTGGCTGATTTCACTGAGACTGTTTACGGAGCCAAAATGAAGCTGACCCAGATTCGTAATGCCACCCTGCTACTGGACTATGCAGGCAAAAAATTCCTGATCGACCCGATGCTGGCCGAAAAAGAGGCCTGGCCCGGGTTTGCCGGAAATGCCCGTCCGCATCTTAGAAATCCGATGGTTGAGCTGCCTGTCCCGGTCGCTGCACTGCTGGCAGTCGATGCGGTGATTATTACTCACACGCATATGGATCACTGGGATGAGGCTGCGCAGCAGCTAGTGCCGAAGACGATGATGATCTACAGCCAGGATGAAACGGATGCAGCGCTGATTCGTTCGCAGGGGTTTGAAAATGTTCGCGTGCTGCAGGATGAGAATCCGTTTGTTGATGGCCTGACGATTTATAAAACCGACGGTCAGCACGGCAGCAATGCGTTATATGCCGACAAAGTGATGGGCGATATTCTGGGTGACGCCTGTGGCCTGGTCTTTACCCATCCGGCAGAAAAAACCCTCTATATAGCTGGCGATACCGTATGGGTCAAACCCTATGTCAGAGCGCTGCAACGTTTTCAGCCGCAGGTGGTGGTAATGAATATCGGCAATGCAACCAACGATCTCTATGGCCCGATTATCATGGGAAAAGAGGATACCCAGCGCACGCTGAATATCCTGCCTGACGCAACGCTGGTTGCCTCACACATGGAGGCGATCAACCACTGTTTGCTGACGCGCGCAGAGCTGCGAGCCTGGACTACCGAACAGGGTATTGCTGACCAGGTGCTGATCCCGGAAGATGGTGACACAATGACGTTCTGAGCGTCGTGGCACTAACCCGGCACAATTGTGCTGTGAGGTCTCAACACTACGCTGCCACACAATAAGGGGAGAGGATGGCTGTTCTGAAAGTCGCGGTGCTGGCAACGGCCGGTTTTAGTCCGTTTCATTTTTCAGTTCCCTGTATTCTGTTCGGCTCAGCCCTGCCGCAGCCGGATCTGTTTCATGTTGATATCTGCGCACTGAAACCAGGCCCGGTCATCTCAGAGATGGGGTTGTCAATTACGGTGGAACAGGGTCTTGACCCGCTTGATCAGGCGGACATTATTATCGTGCCCTACTGGCATAATCCGGCTGAAAAACCTGCGCAGGCGCTGCTTGATAAGCTAGTGGCAGCCTGGCAGCGCGGCGCAGAGATCGTTGGACTATGTCTGGGCACTTACGTACTGGCTTATGCAGGTTTGCTCGATAAGCATCGTGCTGCCACTCACTGGGAATTTGAGCGTGACTTCAGCGAGCGCTTTCCGCAGGTTCACCTCGACAGTAATGCTCTTTATACCCGAGACGATCGTCTGATCACCTCTGCCGGCACCGCGGCGGGCATCGACTGCTGTCTGGATATCATCCGTCACCACTATGGCAGCGCCATGGCTAATCGGGTAGCCAGACGCATGGTGGTGCCGCCTTACCGTGAAGGCGGTCAGGCGCAGTTCATTGAGCGACCGGTTCCAGAAACAACGCGTGACAGTAAGATCAACGCGTTGCTGGCGTCCCTGCGACAGAATCTGGATCAGCCACAGGATCTTGACTCACTTTCGCGGACGCTTGGCATGAGCAGGCGAACGCTGACGCGTCATTTTCACAAGGCGACAGGCATGTCCCTGGGAGAGTGGCTGACAGCAGAGCGTCTGCAACGCAGCCAGCTATTACTCGAAACCACCGGCATCAGCATTGAATGTGTGGCAGAAGAGGCGGGTTTTGATTCGCCCGTGTCATTTCGTCAGCGTTTTAAATCCCGGTTTGGCGTCTCTCCCAGTGAGTGGCGCCGGACATTTCGGGGGCCGCATCCGGTGATGAGTGATGAGACATTACGACAGGACGATGAGTGACCAGGCCCGGATGAATTTCTGCGCCTGTGACTTTGCCTGCCGGAATATTCCCGCGTAATGACGGTCACTATTCCGGCAGAAATAAATGCGACTACAGCAGGAAATCATCCAGCGACTGGCCGTTTTCAATGGCCGCCTTAATTACGGAGGGCGTTCGGCCCTGACCCGTCCAGTAACGAACCTGACCATTTTCGTCATTGTAACGGTATTTCGCCGGACGCTTTGCGCGTTTCTTTTTGCCGGTTACCGAGGGGGATGCGCTATTCACCAGCTCCGCCGGGTTAATCCCTTCTTCCATTAACAGCTCCTGGTAGAACGCCAGTTTTTCTGCTTTCTCACGGGCTTCCGCTGCCCGCGCGTTTTCCTCTTCACGACGTTCATTTACCACGGTCTCTAATTTCTGGCGTAACTCTTCCAGCATATCTAAAGCCATATTGCGCGCCTCTGCACGAAGCGTGCGGATATTGTTCAGGCTGCTCAGGTTCTTACTCATAACAAATCCTCAAATACTCAACTTAATCAATGAAGTGCAAATTATTCAGCTGGCAAGGGTAACATTTACCCACGTGATATTTGAAGCGCTAGTGTAGCCTTATTCGCTATTAATCCTCTATTAAGGGTGCTAGTTGAACCAATAAAGAAGAAATTTTAAGCGAAATCTGCTGGTTAATTGCGGATTATCATTGTTGAAACAGGATTGTGGGATTTGCATTTTTGCTTTTGATTAACTGTGCTTAAATCAGTCAACAGGGTTTATTAAGGACAGGCATGAAGTTTCGCCAAAAAAATGAGGGTTCAGCGCCAAAAATCTCGCCGCTGCTAAGAAGTATTATCCTTTCAGGCGTATTGCTCAGCGTGGCGGTGATTGGCTTAAATGTGTGGACGCTGCGGGAAGACTGGAATGAAACCGTCGATAAAGCTGAAGATACGGCGGTTAATCTGTCGCTGTCACAGGCGCGCCAGGCGGACGATACTTTTTTGCAGACCGAGCTCTCTTTGCGCGAGGTGCAACGCGAGCTCGAAAAGCAGATTGCCACAACCGGTGTAGATGGCGAGTCGCTGAGCCAGACGATGCGCCTGTTGCAGAGCCACCTGCCACAACTACACGGCTTGTTCTACTATGATGCGCAGGGGAAATGGATAGCCACTTCTATGAGCCGGATACCGCCTGACATCAATAATTCCGATCGTGAATATTTCGATTATCACCGCACCAGCCCGCGCGATACCCTGCACGTCGGCCCGGTGCTTCGCAGCCGCACCACTCACGAGCTGGTGATCCCGGTTACGCTGCGTGTGAACGATGCCTTTAACGGCTTTCGGGGCGTCTTACTCGCCACCGTCAAAGTGGACTATTTCCGCCGTTTCTACAGCTATTATGAACTTAGCGAAGGCGATGTACTGGTACTGATGCTGGCAGACAGTACCGTGCTTTACGCCCGTCCGATGCCGGATAGCTACATCGGCAAAAACCTCTCAGTGAGTCCGCTTTTCCTCAGGATGCTGGCCCATGCGGATAAAGGCAGCGGTCAGTGGACCGCTGCGCTTGATGGTAAAAAACGCATCTTTGGCTTTGTCCGCTCACAGCGATACCCGCTGGTGGTGGCCGCGGGATATGACAAGCGCGCGCTGTTTAACCACTGGCTCAAAAGCTGGGTACATGATCTGATTCTGAGCCTGGCGCTGCTGATTGTTATTCTTTTACTGGGTGCATTTGTACTGCGTCAGGCACGGCATACGCTGCGTTATCAGCTTGAGCTGACCCGATTACGCGATGATCTGACCGCGGCTAATCGCGCACTGGAAAATCTGGCACAGAGTGATGGGCTGACGGGTGTTGCCAACCGGCGCCATTTTGATCACATGCTGACTGAATGCCTGCAGAACGCGGAGCGCAGTGGCCAGCCGGTGTCATTGATCCTGCTCGACATCGATTATTTTAAACGTTTCAACGATACCTACGGCCATGTGGCGGGTGACGACTGCCTGAAAAAAGTGGCTACTGTTCTGAAGAACGCCGCCCGCCGCAAAAACGAACTTACGGCCCGATATGGCGGCGAAGAGTTTGCCATTATTTTGCCCGGACAGCCGTTGTCAGCCGCGTTGAACTTCGCTGAATCGATCATAGACGCTGTTAACAGGCTCGATATTCCGCATCTCACCACGGAACTGCCGCAAAAGCACGTCACCCTGAGTGCAGGCTGCGCCGTCTATCTTGCTTCAGACTCACAACAGGAAAAAGAATCGCTGATAGCGCGCGCGGATGAGGCTTTGTATCACGCGAAACGGGCAGGGCGTAACCAGGCCATGTGTGAAGAACGTAGCGGCTGAGCATCCGTGATCAAATCCTGAATCCTGCCTGTGGCATGGTGACTGCTCAACTTAAACAGGGAGCGGCCATGTCAAACGATACCGGTTTCACTCATCTTGCTTTACAGGTACGGGATTTAGAGAAGAGCGTAGATTTTTATCAGCGTTATGCCGGGATGCAGGTGATACATCAGCGTGAACCTGGCATTCCTGAAGCACAGAAAGTGGCATGGCTGTCGGATTTAACCCGACCTTTTGCGCTGGTGCTGGTGCAATCTGACAACAATGAAGATACACCGCTGGGTCCATTTGGTCATATAGGCGTGGCCTGTAGCAGCCGTGAAGAGATAGATGAAAAAGTGGCACTCGCACGTCTCGAAGGTGTGTTGCGACGCGACGCGCAGCAATCTGGTGTGCCAGTCGGCTACTGGGCATTTTTTGCCGATCCTGATGGCAATACGCTTGAGCTCTCTTATGGTCAGCAGATCGGACTGGAAATTATCACAGCCCGCAACACACAATCGCTGAATAAATAAAGCGGTTGAGAGAACAGAATGAATCCCATTATCTGTTGCGTGACTGCGTAAAGCTTTTCAGTTATTGAGTTCAGGGTAACGCCTGAGCAGGATTATGGATGGAGAGACAATATCAAGATGAGAAAGGAAAGGGTACAGGCTGGCCGGTAATTGAGATGCTTGAGCCTGACGATTTATGGTGAAAAAACCGCCTGCCTGACGCAGGCGGTGTTTCATTATGCATACTGAATTAAATCAGGAAATCATCCAGCGATTTACCTGCATCAATGGCAGATTTAATAGCAGATGGGGTACGGCCCTGGCCAGTCCACTGCTTAACCTCACCATTTTCGTCGGTGTACTGATATTTAGCCGGACGAGGAGCGCGTTTTTTCTTCACGGCTGGTGCAGTCGGCATACCATTTAACAGTTCGTTAGGATCGATACCTTCCTGCAACAGTAATTCACGGTATTTTGCCAGTTTCTCAGCTTTTTCACGATTAGCTGCTTCAGAAGCCTGTGCTTCTTCACGTCGCTCACTCACCACAACCGACAGTTTTTCCAGCATTTCTTCCAGGGCAGCAAGGTCAAGCTCGCGAGCGTTTGCGCGAAGGGTACGGATATTATTCAAGCTGTTGAGAGTGTCACTCATCAAAGTCACCATAGTCATGTTCAGATAATAAAATACAGAGCGGGTTCACGCTGATGCTTTTCGTCAGACCTGCTTTTTTAAGATGCTTGCCTTCGAAGAATCAAAATACAGAACCGATAGTTCAACGCCAACATATTAATCGCTTTCTCAAAGAGTTTAAACTGTAATTAACGTAAGACCCTTAAACAAAAGTAAAGTTACTCTTTTTTTTACACTCTTCGCTCAAAATGTCAAAAAGGTGCCTCATCTGATGATGTTCAATAATTTAGTTACGTTATGGAAAAACCGGGCTTTCACGTCGCTTTTCCAGCGGAATCGCTTCGCTAATCACGGAGCTGCTTTGTTCCGATAGGCAGTCACCGTGCATACTTCTCCAGATAAAGCTGGATATGTCCATGAGGCCACCATAATAGGGTTGTAAAGGACGCATAGCAAAATTACTAAAAAATAACCATCAGGCGGCTGATTTATTCAGACTATATGTAAGGCCATGAAATCAGATTAATTTATCACTTAAATAACGTTCTGGTTAAGGCGATCATCACCAGACGGGTTATGGCTTGGTTTTAAAAGCCCGGAGAGACAAACCCCAGTAAAGGGGGATAAAACAGTCAGAATCACGCGTGGCCTGTATGACCCTGGATTGATTATTTACGGGCGTAATGACTTTTTAGCCGCCGTATGGGGCCAGAGAGGATGTCCGCTAATCAAGGCAACCTGAGCCACATCATCCGGGTACCATATTGCCTTATGCGCCGATGAAGCGGTAAACAGTGCGATCTCAATTGCCCTCAATACTTACTCACAAGCAAGCTAAACTGTATAAGAGACGCTATTGTCAGCGTTATAAGGGATTCTCAGGAGAGACTGGCGTGTTCAAAGGCAATAAAAAGTCATTACCGGTTCGCTACTGCAAAACGTGTAATAAACCGATGTCATGGCGAAAAAAGTGGGAACGATGCTGGGACGAGGTGTTGTATTGCTCGGAACGGTGCCGGCGGCAGCGTACTGATCGGCAAGAGGATGATACAGAAATAAAACCTGAACCTGACCTCTGACGCTGATCAAAGCTGGCCAGGGATTGACCTGGCCTCAGTCAGGGGAATGGGGCTATTGCTGTACCTCGATCTGTTGCCAGCCTCTTTTAAACATACAATCTTTAACCAGTATCTCTCGCTGGCTTTCATTGGCGTCGCTGGTGGAGTAATCGGTGTCAGTGGTTTTATATTTACTGTCTTTTGAGGTGTATTTACCGCTAACAACATTGTCAGGGGGTAAATCCCGCAGTGCCTGGGCCCGACAGGCTGTTTCCGCTATTGTTTCCTGCTGTTCAGATGCATCAGGCTTGACCCATTTATACTGCACACATCCGGTCAGACAGAGAGTAAATAACATCAGCATAAGAGGTTTCATAATCTGTTTCTCAGTGCTCCCCGCCTGAGTTGAGACGAGTGATTGAGTAAGGAAACCGATCGGCAGGGTTTCCTCACCACAAAAAAAGGGAAGAGTCATCCGACGTTAAAATGTCAGGCCGCCACCGATATAAGGACCATCGATCAGGGTATGACCCGGACGTCCATCTTTGCCATCAACACCCGCATAGCGATAGCCCACTTTTAAAACCAGTGGATCCACAGGTGACCAGCTGACACCGCCATTGGCCTCAACGAAATTCTTAACGCTGTTGGTCAGCTGTTCCGGGGCGGAATAACCTTCTCCATACAACGCAAAATTAGCGGGCAGATTGATTTTCACACCGCCGCCAACAGGAAACGCAACGCCGTTATCTCCTTTTTTGCCGCCGATGTAAGCGGCTTTAACGCCAGCCGTCAGCATCACAGGTCCAATTTCAAGGTTATAACCGGTACCCGCCTGACCAATCTGAACACCATCCGCCGTATTTTTGATCCACTGACCATCAACATAAAGCCCGCCGGATGAACGGCCGATTTCTGCGTCCAGCACCGAGGTGTTTTTACTTTGTTCGGCATTCAGGCCAATGGCCATGGCAGAGGAGGATGCACACAATAATAAGCCAAAGCCAATTACAGAAATTTTCATTGCTCAGTTTTCCCACAGAATCAGATTTTCAGGATAATGATTAAGATTGCTATTAAAGCAGGTTTACTTTTGCACAATCTCTTTAACATCGTGCTGTTGTAACTGATGCATGTTTCCATCCGTGTCTTTATAAGAGATCATGCCTGTTTCTTTATCTTTTGCGGGTTTGCCATGAGTCGTAATCATGTGCCCATCGTTGGTGGAGATCACATAATTGCTTGAGCAGGCGGAAAGGGACATAACAGAAGTTATCATCGCAATAGCAAAAGCGAATTTCTTGCCAGAATTAAAAGATGTCATTTTACTTTCCTGTCGTTTCTTTTTAAGAAGATGCGGCATTATTCGCTGTGATTGTTAAACGACATGCTAACAATCCGGCTGTTTGCCTCTTTATCAGGATGATAATGATCTGGATCAATATCATGGGTTGCTCAGGAGTATGCAACCATGGCGGGTATTGATTGTTTTGCGACCAGTACTTGCGGAAGCGAAGGCAGAAGGTTGTACTGAGAGAATCAGGAAGAAAACCAGCAAGGTAGAGGAAAAGAAACTTAAGCTCGAATCCGCAAAAATGAATCTGAAAGAAGGACAGGCTGATGCTCAAAGACTGAATTAAACTGATTTACTCGTAGGCTCACGCTGGCGAATCTCCGAACATCGGTAAATTCCGCATGTTCCTTTATCTCTTGTCAGTTTGGGTGGGCATCAGGCTATCACCACTCTCCTCTTCTTTTTATGCATTTTCAGACAGTATCAGGCAACATTCTTACCCTTTTAATGCCAGAAAGGGCTGCATTCCGAATGGGAGCCGTTGTCGATACACTGCATACTCAGCGTTACTGGGTTCTGTTAATATCATAGGGAACCAGGCATAAAAAAAACCACTCAGTTGAGTGGTTGTAAAAAGAAAAAAATAGTTAATGAGCAAAACTGCGATACATAATGTTTTAATACTGGGATATATCTATGCCAGGAAATAATATCCGTTAACAGACATGTTAGCTATGGGATTTATATGAAATGATGCAAAGTGAAAGCGTAACAATGACCATAATACACTGAATGTTAAAAATTCACCACTCACGTAACTGTTTATCGATTAATTTATTTTTTTAACAACATGGATTAAACTTTGATTGTTTTTCTGATGCGGATTTATCGTGCGCATCATGCTCATTACATTTTTAAAACACATGGAGGTAATCACTTTTCTTAAGATCCCGTTAAGATCTGCATCGTAAATTAGCCCGACAATTTTAACGGAGATAAATATGAAAAAGTTTCTTTTAGCAGCATTGTTTGCCGGTATGAGTTTTGGAGTTGCTGCACAGGAAGGTTTTGTTAATCCAGCAGGGCAGGGGTATTCTCAGGGCGGATTTAAAGGTCCGACACCCGGCGTCTCTTCTGTCGCTCAGGTTAAGACGCTGCGTGATGACGCATGGGTCGTTCTGGAAGGTAACATCATCAGACAAGTGGGGCATGAACTTTATGAGTTCAAAGATGCTACCGGAACGATTAATGTCGATATTGATGACAAGCGCTGGATGGGACAATCGTTATCACCGAGTGATAAAGTCCGTCTTGAAGGTGAAGTTGATAAAGACTGGAACAGTGTTGAGATTGATGTAAAAACGGTTCGGGTTCTTAAGTAATCCTTATTCGCTCATCACCTGGCGGTGGCCTGAAAATCAGGGCACTGCCATTGTGAAAATGATCCTTCCAGGACGCCTTTCTTTCATTACAGCGGCCGCAATTTAGTTACAACACCCTATTTGAGCAGATTACGTTACCGGCGCTATCCTGCCAGATTGGTTTTTTTGATTAAACCTGAACGGAGCCGTTCTGTGAATCCGAGTGCTCATTGACTAGCCGCCCCGCACGGCCCGAAGGGCCGTAGTAGTTATTTACGGCATATTGAATGATGTAACTAAATGGATGCTCTCTGCTAGAGTGCGGGAATGATTCAACATTCTCCACATCCGCCTTTAACTGTTGAACCCGCGCCTGGAAGACCCCCCATTTAATGCGCTGTTGACCTGCCGTTGACCCTGACGGCAGTTTTCTTCTGCCTGCCCGATGCCAGATCAAAAACCGAAACGAGTATCATTTATAGAATGAGTGCTTCTTACTTTTAGGCAGGGCGTGATATGGCAATTAATATGGGCAGTACCTACCGAATCCTAGGCTATCAGCCATCGGTAAATCCCGCCTGGCGCCAGAAATTACTGACAATGGGCATGCTTCCCGGCGCAGTTATTGAGGTCATTCGCGTGGCGCCAATGGGCGACCCAGTGCAGATCTCTACCCGCCGTGTCAGCCTGGCGGTGCGGCAGCGTGACCTGGACGACATCATCCTGGAGGAAATCGTCTGATGAAGAAGATAACCATCGGGCTGATTGGTAACCCCAACACTGGCAAAACCACGCTGTTTAATCAGCTCACCGGTGCCCGACAGCGGGTCGGGAACTGGGCTGGCGTCACGGTTGAGCGCAAAGAAGGTCAATTTTTTACCGCGCAGTCAGATGTCAGGCTTATCGATCTGCCAGGCACCCGATCGCTGACAACACTATCTGCTGAAAGTTCGATAGATGAGAGCATCGCCTGCCAGTATCTCTATCAGGATCATGCCGATGTGGTGATTAATGTCGTCGATGCCTCCAGTCTGGAAAGTAATCTGTTCCTGACCTTTCAGCTGCTGGAACTGGGCGTGCCCTGCATTGTCGCCCTGAACATGCAGGATATTGCCACCAGCCAGAACATCACTATAGATGTCGCAGCGCTGTCAGCTCATCTGGGATGTCCGGTCGTTTCACTGACCTCAACCAAAGGTGATGGCCTTGCCCAGCTCAAAGCGCTGATTGACCAGCCCCATATTTACCGCGCACCGGAACGGGTACGTTATCCGGCTGCGATTGAAACGGCCATTGAGCAGCTTTGCCAACAGATGCCCGCCGCCATAGCCCCACAAAAACGCTACTGGCTGGCCTTGCAACTGCTGGAAGGGGATATCAACAGTCAGAAACTTTGTCCGGCGCTGGTTCCGCATTTGTCCGAGATTATGCAGCAGGCCGGTGGAGAGACCGGCGTACAGATTGCCGATTATCGCTATCGCACCATCAATGCGCTTTGCGCGGCAGTGAGTAACATTCATCACGCAATGCCCGCAGGTCTGACCCGCAGGATCGATAAAATTGTGCTGAACCGCTGGCTGGGCATTCCGATATTCCTGGCAGTGATGTATGTGATGTTTGTTCTTTCAATTAACATTGGTGCCGCGCTACAGCCACTGTTCGACAGCAGTTCGGTGGCGATATTCATTCATGGTGCGCAATGGCTGGGCTATGTCTGCCACTTCCCTGACTGGCTGACGGTTTTCCTGGCGCAGGGTATCGGTGCCGGTATCAATACCGTGCTGCCGATCATTCCGCAGATTGGCCTGATGTTCCTGTTCCTCGCTTTCCTTGAAGACTCCGGCTACATGGCGCGCGCCGCTTTTGTGATGGATCGTCTGATGCAGTCACTGGGCCTGCCGGGAAAATCCTTTGTGCCGCTGATTGTCGGCTTTGGCTGTAATGTCCCGTCGGTCATGGGGACACGGACGCTGGATACACCGCGTGAGCGTCTGCTGACGGTGTTGATTGCGCCTTTTATGTCATGTGGCGCACGGCTGGCGATTTTTGCGGTTTTCGCTGCGGCATTCTTTAACACCCACAGTTCCAGCCTGGTTTTCTCCCTCTATCTGCTGGGAATTGTGGTGGCCATCGCGACCGGGCTGGTGCTTAAGCATACCCTGCTGGGCGGAGAAGCCTCGCCGTTTATCATGGAGTTGCCGGTCTATCACCGGCCTCACCTCAAAAGCCTGCTGTTGCAGACCTGGCAACGGCTGAAAATGTTTGTGGTGCGAGCCGGACAGGTGATTATCCTGGTGAGCATGCTGATTGGCGTACTGAGCAGTTTTGCCTTTAATGGCCAGATGGTTAATGACATTAACCACTCTGCGCTGGCGGCGACCAGCAAAGCGATCACCCCCGTGCTGTTGCCGATTGGGGTCACTCAGGATAACTGGCAGGCAACAGTGGGGCTGGTGAGCGGCATCATGGCGAAAGAGGTCGTGGTCGGCACGCTCAACAGCCTTTACACCACAGAGGCAATCCAGAGCAGTCCATTTGATCCGCAGGCTTTTGACCTGCCTGGTGAGCTTAAAGAGGCGCTGACAGAGACCTGGGCGGGGTTAACGGCTGCCTTCAGAATTGATGCGCTGGCCCATCCCATCGATGCCAGTAAAGGCGATGGTGAGATGGCGACTGGTTCGATGGGCGTGATGTCTGCCAAATTTGGCAGTGGTTTTGCCGCTTACAGTTACTTAATTTTTGTCCTGCTCTATGTTCCCTGCGTCTCGGTCATGGGGGCTATTGCGCGGGAAGCCGGTAAAAAATGGATGATGTTCTCATTCTTCTGGGGACTCAACATCGCCTACACCACGGCCACGCTGTTTTACCAGACCGTCACTTTTGCCGACCATCCTGCATTCAGTGCGACCTGCCTGATAAGCGTGCTGGTGCTGAACGGAATCATCCTGCTGGCATTGCGAAAAGCGGGAAGCCGGGTGCAGTCAATACCGGTCATGCTCAGGGAGGAAAAGGGGAGTTGCAGCGGCTGCCACGGCGGCTGTGATAAGCAGAAAGGCTTTGCCCGGTAAAAATAAGTACTGATGGCATTCACTCTTTCCGCTGCCGGCGATTCCTGGCCGCAGCGGACAGGTGAGGATTGTCCTGTTGATTATTCTTACGATTTGAAGCCAGAATAGTGGGATGATTAGCGTATGAGCAGTGACAAAGGCAACATGACAATTAACCCGGCCAGAAGCATTATCCTGCCCGCTGAAGGCAGATGTTTACCAAAGCAACTCTGACCATGCACTGCAGCATGCCCTTATTATGGATAGCGGCTCCTGTTTTGCAGACAGATTCGCAGCATGCGGTATGGCAGTAAGAATAAATCAACTAAATCAGCCGGATGAGCGCTGTTGATCCCCGCTTCAGCGTTCATCCGTACCGGCTTACACACAGGCTGTCCACTTTTTCTGTGGATAACTTCAGCCTGAAAAAGGACTTTATTCTCTTTTCAGGAGCCATCAGCCAGGATAATCAGGGTCACCATATTGCTCCATAAACTCCACCATGGCACCTTTGTGTGCATCCACATGGCGAATATAGCGCATCAGTGTTTCTGGTTTTTTCCACGTGCCTTCCTGCATGATCCTGGCAATCGGATAACCTTTATCTGCCATATCCTGCGCAGCTCCTACCCTGGCGCTGTGGCCACTCCAGCCGGTGTAGCGATTTTTGTTGGCCTTTACTGCGCCCTCTTTTCCGGCAGTGCGCCATGCCCGGCTAAAAATCTGTTCCAGTGCCCTTGTGCTCATCGGCTTTTCGGCAATCAGTGGCCGGCCAGACCGATGTACTGCAGTAAACAGCCAGGCATCGGGCTGGCTGGATAGCCCGGACGCTTCAATCCACTCTTCCAGTCGCTGAGTTGAACGGGCGCTGAGCGCCTTAATCAATCCGCCGGTCTGCACAATAGTTTTTGTCCATGCCACATCCAGAATGATGCGACCATCACCGGCACGCATCACATCCCGCACCCGCAAACGCGACAGTTCACTGATACGCAGTAGCGTTGCATAAGCCACATGTAAAAAAGCCAGATCGCGAAGCGCCTGAAGGTTATCAGAACCTGACCATTCTTCATCCAGCGCCAGTAGATCACTCAGCCTGAAGGGCACGGCCTGGCCTGCCCGCTCTCCGTTGATCACCGCCACACGATTTATCTTCTTCATCGTACGGAAAACCAGCGGAGAGACATTGGGCACCGGCAGCCCGGCGTTACGGTGTAACATCGAAATTAACGCCGCGTGTGAAGTGACGGTTGAGGAGGCCCGGCCGCTTTCAGCCAGAAAAGAGAGATAGTCACGCAAATCGTCTGCGCTCATCGGCAGGAAGCTGCGCTGGTTATCTTCCGACCAGCGATTGCAGATTCGCATTACGCTAAGCAGCTGTCGCCAGGTGTTAGGTGAGAAAGCCTCTTTATCCTGAACGAACTGCCGGAGCCGCTCGGTGATATCGCTATTCCGGTCAACCGTCAGAGGGGTTAACGGCACTAACTCACTCATATTTGCTCACTTATCAACCAAAGACGCCGATGATCGCGCTACGTTAATTCTGAGAACTAAGCAGGGGGATAACCGGTCAGAATTTACGTAGCGTTGTCATTTTCAAGGAGAACTTTACTGCTATCCATCTTAACCTAGCACCATCCCTATGTCATGACTTCGTATAAGAACAATTATACGAAGTCAGTATGGCGTAACTGATCCCGTCTGGCTTTTAACGGATTGACGCTCATCGCAGTCAGTCAGGGAAGGTACAGGTCACACGCTTTATCGATAGCTGAACGTAACTCACTGCGAGTTGTTCAAGTGAAACCACGATGCAAAAAAATGTCTCAAACTAAGTCGCGTTTAAACCAGGGTATGAACGGTTTAATCATTATTTAAATAAATCAGCGCATCACGATGCTTTATTTTTCCAGCGCAATAATGAACAGGACCATCAAAATAGAGATGTTGAAAAATGGCAGACGACGTTAATTAGTTAGTCAGTTAAATTAATAAATCATAAAAAGATTCCATATAACACTGCTCAAAGGCAATACCCTTTGAAAGTTTTTATAGAGTACATAAATTAAACACTACTTCCCGATATTACGTTCATAGCTCTGAACAGGCGACATGGCATTTACGCTACCAAAAGAGATCCAGGCATTAACCCTCAGAACAAAAAACTAAATACCAGCTTATCGCCGATTTAAATACCAGGCAACACTTCTTTTCATCTATCTTGTTCCCCTGCATATCAAAAGCGTCGATAAGTATATGCATCAGCTTTTTAATCGAATAAAGCGGCTAATGTATTTATCGCAGCAGTATTATTCTGGCTGATCAGCCGGATTAAGACGTATTAACGAGTTATACACATTTTATGGCGGCGTCTGGAAGAACGCACAGAACGCTGGCTTCACCCAGGGTAAACATGAGGATATTTTCATGAAAAAAACGTTATTATCGCTGTGCCTTTTAGGTCTTTCCTTCGCCCCAGTTGTTACGCAGGCACAACAGTCCGTGACCTGTGTCAGAGCCTCAGAGCAGGATGTGGCCAACCTGTTTGACGCCTGGAATGACTCTCTGGCAACCGGTGATGCAACAAAAGTCTCTGAATTATATGTCAGCGATGCCGTTTTGCTGCCGACCATTTCAAATCAGGTACGTCTGACCGATCAGGAACGTATCGATTATTTTAAAGATTTCCTGAAAAAAGGGCCGAGCGGTAAAATTGATTCCCGGACTATCAGAATTGGTTGTAATAAAGCGATTGATACCGGCGTTTATACATTTACTTTTAAAGATAACACGCACGTCACAGCACGTTACACCTTCACTTATGTCTGGGATGGTAAGGGCTGGAAAATCTCAACCCATCACTCTTCAGCTATGCCAGAGCCTGTAAGCAAGCCTTAACAGACGCGCTGATGAAAAAATAGCCAGCGTCATGATGTGATGCTGGCTCTTTTCCCTTTACGCAAAAATAAACGTTCGGGCTTGAAGATAATAACGCCTGGCTCATACTTAATAAATGGCAATTAATATCCTTCGCATTTAGCGTGTCTGTTTCCTGTATCACGGACAGTATAAGTGCTATTAAATGGCCAGCGTCAGTTTCTCATCCGAATAAAATGAAATCTGTCGGTTTGGTGTTTCCATTTCAGGCTGATCAATTCCCAAACGCAAATATCTGCCCATGAAATAGCGGTTTTACACTCCATTTCCATTGCCTATCTGCCAGATGAAGGTCGGATCGGTGCCGTTCACCTCCCAGTCACCCACGTTACGTAGCTTGTAGATCACCGGATTGTGCGACGACACCGTTCGTGCATTACGCCAGTGGCGGTCGAGTGCCTTGCTGACTCGGGTATCAGATGCACCCAGCGCATTGAAGAATTCTGTTGCCGCACGCGTCACCAGCTCAACGGCCACCGCCTGTGCCTGAGCGGACTCTACTTCGGCCAGCACGTTTGCCGCATGAAGCTGTGCCTCATCTGCGCCACTAAGTTGCAGCTCAAATGCCCGCTGCAACGAGTGGGTCGCCCGGTCGACGGCGGCTTCGGCTGCCCATGCCCAGCTGCTTATCTGACCGACCACCTGCAACACCTGCACATCCTGCTTCACCTGCGAAGCATTACCATGACTGTAAATGCGTTTACGCTGCGCCACACCCCGAGCAGCATCGCGCACCACCGCCCGCCCGATGCCCGCCAGCGTGGCCAGTAAGACATGCTGATAGAATGCCGTCTGATAGCGGAAACGCTCACTGAAATCATAGACATGGGGCAGTTCAACCCGGGCCTGATGAAAGCGCGTCGTACCACTGCCGGTCAGTCGCTGCCCGAAGCCATCCCAGTCATCATCGCGCTCCACCTCATTCTGGTGGGTGTTCACCAGGGCAATCACGTCACGACCGTTATCTGCGCGCTGAGCATAGACATCAATCCAGTCTGCATAGAGCGTGCCGGTGCTGTAGAACTTCTCACCGCTGATCCGCCATCCCCCCTCATCGGGAGAAACCTGAGTGTTGACCTCACCCAGCTTAACCGCGCCGATCTCGCTCCAGCCGCTGCCCACCAGCTCACCGTCCACAAAGCGGCGGAACCAGCGACGCCGATCCTCACTGGCTGGCTGGTTCAGGCGATCCTCAATAAATGCGAAGTGCGCACGCAGCGCCTGTGGCAGGTTGGAATCTGCCTCAGCCAGTTCGGTCAGCAGAGCAAATAACTGCGGCAGCGAAACCCCAAAGCCGCCTTCTTCTTTAGGGATACGCAGGGTGCCAAAGCGCGCCGCTTTCAGCCAGCGAATCGGTTCATGCAACAGTGTGCGTTCGGTTTCACGGGCACTTGCCCCCTCAGCGATGCGGGCGAACAGCGGCCTGAAATGCTGAACCAGTTCGTCAAATTCGGTACGATTTAATTCAGACATGATCCTCTCCTGAGTCGGGTTGTTCATCGATGTCCTGTCGGGTCGGTTCAAAACGAATGATTAACAGGAAAATAATCGGGATAAGTGCGGCCAGTGAGACAATCCAGAACATATTGGTGCCGTAACGCGCCTGCAAAATTGGCAGAATAAACAGCGCCAGCGCGCTGCCCACACCGGAGAGCGAACGACTAAAGCCGACACCGGTGGCGCGTATGTGGGTCGGGTAGGAGAGCGCCGGATAGATCATCAACTGCGCGCCGGGTCCGAATCCCTCTGCAAAGAGCCATAAACCCAGCATCAGCACCGCAAACACCACGCCAGCTGTCGCCTGCGGATGACCGATCAATGCCAGCGAAATCAGTGCGATAAACTGCAGCGCAAATCCGGCGATCGCGACATGCCGTGAGGGAAATTTCCACGCCAGTCGCATCCCCAACAGCCCGCCGGTAAAGGCGAACAATGCATTCAGTCCCAGCGAGGCAGAGATAGTTTCAAATACGCCCGCGCCGAGAAATTGCGCCAGGATAGAGGGCAGGAAGAAAGCGATGGCGGTGTATTCAAATGAAATACAGACGTTCATCACCGCACTGACGACCGTGCGCTCCAGATAAGGCTTCTGAAACAGTACGCGGAAACGCACTTTCGGCTTCGCTTTCACCGCATCGGTTTTAGCGGGCGGCTCCTCATGCGCAACAATGCCGTAAGAGTCACGCAGAATACGCACCGCACCGCTCAGGTCGCCCTGATTCGCCGCCCACAGCGGTGACTCATTCATAAACTTACTGCGCACCGCAATAATCAGTAGCGCCGGTACGGCGCCAAACAGCAGCGAGGCGCGCCACAGCCAGTCGATATGTTCGGCGGGCAGCAGGAAATAGAGTGCAAAAATAATAAAGAAGCAGGCAGACGAAGCGGCATACCACATCGGGCACCAGGCTGCGAGGCGCGATGCTTTATTGCCCTTGCCGGAGAACTTAGAGAATTCTGCCAGATAGGCCATGGCAACCGGCAGATCGATCCCGACGCCGATGCCCATCAGAAAACGGGCACCAATCAACACCCAGACGTTGGGGGCCAGACCTGCCGCAATGGCGGAGACGACAAAAAACAGCATGTCCGCCATAAACACTGAGTAACGGCCATATTTATCGGTCAGCCAGCCGCCGACCAGATTACCCACAATGGTGCCGATCATGATTGACGACGTCACCAGGCCCGTGAGTACCGGGGTTAAACCAAACTCCTTCACCACATCATCAATGCCGTAGGAGAGGGTAGTGAGATCGTAGGCATCAAGAAACACGCCGCCCAGCGCCAGGAAAACAATCCAGCGCGCATAGCTGTTTTTTTCGGTGTTACTGTTAATCAGCCGGGCCACATCACTCACCGATCGAACCGGTTGAGAGTGAGGCGGTGGCGCAGTTAAGGTGTTGTCAATTTCTAATGTACTCATCGTATCCTCGTTATTATATTCAGCAGGTAGCGAGGGTTTTATATGAATTACTTGCATAGTTAACAACCAACAAAATCAGATAACTATTATAATTAATTCAATAAGATAGGATTATATCTCACCCACACCAGACCCCGCATGAAATATAAAATTCATCCGGTAGCGTTCAGCGAAATGTTGTTTTTTATACTGCTGAAACGGGTGAAGTTTCAGCAGTATATGGCAGACCTGTTTAGCAACGGTTAACAGCAATGACCGGTCCGGTAATGCCTGTCATCAACCGGCGACAAGACGTACTCTTATCTCTTTGCACTTTGCTATGCGCCGGTTATTCATGCCGGACAGCCAGCCGTCTCTGTTATGAAACTTCCACCCTTGCTGCTCGCTGTTCCACATCCGCACTCCGGCGATAACCGGCACCCGGATGCGGCAACGCCAGCCGTGGCCCCTGGCCAAATAACTTTTCACGCAGCGTACCGGGCTGATACTCCTGCTTGTAGACGCCACGCTTTTGCAGTTCCGGCACCAGCAGTTCCACCACGTCAGTAAAGGTTTCGTGCGTCACGGCGTAGGCGAGGTTAAAACCATCGACATCTGTCTCTTCGACCCAGCTTTGCAGCTCATCGGCCACCGTTTCGGCGCTGCCCACCAGCAGCGGGCCAAATCCGCCGATGCCCACCCAGTCTGCCAGTCCCTGCACCGTCCACTGGCGGTTGGGATCGGCAGTGGAGAATGTCTCAACCGCCGACTGAATCGCATTGGTGTGCAGATGTTTCAGTACCTGATCCGGCTGATACTGCCCGAAATCAATGCCGGTCCAGCCTGAGATCAGCGCCAGCGCGCCTTCGTAACTGACATAGCGCTTGTACTCCTGCCATTTGGCCTGCGCCGCCAGGTCGGTTTCGCCAACAATGACTGTCTGCAGGTTGAAGATCAGTATGGAGCGGGGATCGCGTCCCGCTTCAGCGGCTCTCCGGCGAATATCCGTCACGGTTTTCTTCAGCAGAACTTTCGAAGGTGCCGCCACGAACACGCATTCGGCATGCTCCGCCGCAAACGCTTTACCGCGGCTGGAGGCGCCCGCCTGATATAGTACCGGCGTGCGCTGCGGCGAAGGTTCACACAGATGGATGCCGGGCACCTGGAAGAATTTACCCTGATGATTTATCGGATGGATTTTATTCGGGTCGCTGAAAATATGACGTTCACGATCGCGCAGGACCGCGCCATCTTCCCAGCTTCCCTCCAGCAGCTTATAGATAACCTGCAGATATTCATCGGCATAGTCGTAGCGCGCATCGTGATCGGTCTGGGCCTGATGTCCAATATTACGCGCACCGCTTTCCAGATAGGAGGTTACAATATTCCAGCCAATGCGGCCTTTGGTCAGATGATCCAGCGTCGAGATCCGCCGCGCAAACGGGTAGGGGTGTTCAAACGACAGTGAGGCGGTCAGGCCAAAGCCCAGATGTTCCGTCACCAGCGCCATCGGCGTGATTAACGCCAGCGGATCGTTTACCGGCACCTGCGTGGCGTGCCGAATCGCGGCCTGGTTATTGCCATTGAGCACGTCGTAGACCCCAAGCACATCAGCAATAAACAGTCCATCAAACCTGCCGCGCTCCAGCAGGCGTGCTAAGTCGGTCCAGTACTCCAGATCTTTGTACTGCCAGGAGCGATCCCGGGGATGCGCCCATAAGCCGGGCGATTGATGACCGACACAGTTCATATCGAAAGCATTCAGGCGAATTTCACGTTGCGATGACATAGCGACTCCTGGGCGGATGCGGCAATCGCTTGCCGTCCACCTTTTAGTGATTGTTCCGGAAGGGTGATTCAGTAGATGAGTGAGCCGGGACATCGCTCGCTGAGGGGCAGCGGCGTAGTGGAGAGTAGCTGCCGTGCTACGGACTCAGCATGTTCTGCAACCTGCGGTAATCCCATGAGTTCGCCAAAGCGACCACGCGCGGCAGGCCCGGCTACATAGAGATGAGGATTGGCATCACCCTGCGCATTCAGCGTCTGTGACAGCGCGTTAACCTGGATGCCCAGCGCCAGCGGGTCGGGCTGAATCACGCCGTCGCCGTGGAGCTGGCGCAGCAGCGCGTTACTTTTAAGCAGTGCGTTGTGCGCTGGCCCGGTGGTGACAATCACTTTTTCCACCACCCGGATTTCTGATTGCGCTCCACGCCGGCGCAGCGTCAGCTGAAGATTGTTTCCCACCGCTTCCGCGCCCATCAGACGCGCCGCCAGCAGTGACAACTGACCGCTCGCCTGCTGCTGGTTGAGTATCTGGCTTACCTGCGGGGCAATCCGGTAGCGGTGAACATCCCACCAGGGGCGTAGATGGTGCAGAAAACGCTGCTGCTCATGCAGTGAAAGGCTCTGCCAGATACGCTGGCCGTTACGGCGGATATCATCCAGCACCAGCTGCCAGGGGAGATTTAACGCGGCTGCCTGTTTTACCTCCTGACGCACCCGATGTAACCAGCCACGTGCGCTGGCGGGCTGTGGCTGACTGTAATCCAGGGTGTAGCTCTCATCGCTGCCGCTCAGGTTGGCTCGCGGCAGCTGTCCACGGCGTGAGAAGGCGGTAATCTCTCCGCGATGCTGCTGGCGATGCAGCGATGCCACCACATCGGACATGGTCAGGCCTGAACCTATAATCGCTACCCGATCGTCAGGTGCGACCTGTGCCAGCGCGCCATTCTGCCAGGGATTGGCAATCAACCCCGGATGCCCCTGTAAGGGCTTCAGCAGCGCAGGCAGGTCCGGCGGTGGATGGCTGATGGCCAGCACCACCTGATCGGCCCGGATCTTCTGCCCTGAGGCTGTTGTGACTACGCCATCCTGCAGCGCAACCGCGCTGTCACGCAGATGACTAAGTTTTACCGGCGAATGCTGCTGCTGATGCACAAACTGCGTATTGACCCAGCGACCAAACTCACCGCGTTGCGGGTAGACATTGCCGTCACGCCACAACGCGTCCGGGTCGGCCTGAAAGGCGGGCGATGCGCGATAGTCGCGGTCAAATATGCCCTCCTCATCCCCTGCAAGCTGCATTCTGGCGGCTGGCACATTGATGCGGTGGGCCGGATCGGTGGTGCCGTATGCCACACCCTGAGCAAGCTGCGCTCGTGGTTCAATCACCGTCACGTGCCACCCTGCCTGGCCAGCCCGGGCCAGATGGATCGCCAGCGCGGTGCCGGTAAAACCACCGCCGATAATGACTATCTGCTGCTGTGACATAAGCGAACCTTCTCTTCTGTTAACTGGCGCTGGCCTGTTTATCAGGACGACGGTCGCCGCCAATGGTTTCACCAAAAGGACCGGTGTTCACGCTGCGCTGTCTCTTTTCGGCGTTGGCAGCCAGCGGTAACAGCGGCATCACCAGTTCAGCGAAGCGGTGCGCCTCTTCAAGGTGCGGATAGCCGGAGAAAATAAAGTTCTCGATCCCCAGCGCCTGATACTCCCGGATGCGATCGGCTACCTGCTGCGGACTCCCCACCAGCGCAGTACCCGCACCGCCGCGCACCAGGCCGACGCCTGCCCAGAGATTGGGACCAATGCGCAGGCTGTCTCGCGAGCCCTGATGCAGCGCGCTCATCCGCGCCTGTCCGGCTGAGTCCATGCGGGCAAAGATCTTCTGTGCGGCGGCAATGGTCTCTTCATCCAGATGAGAAATCAGCCGCTCGGCCGCCGCCCAGGCTTCCTCTTCGGTTTCACGGACAATGACATGCAACCGGATGCCGTAGGAGAGGCTACGGCCACTCTCCTGCGCCCGCTGACGAACCACCGCCAGTTTTTCCGCTACCTGTTCAACCGGCTCACCCCACGTCAGATAAGTGTCGATCTGATTCGCCGCAACGTCGATAGCGGCATCAGACGAGCCACCAAAATAGAGCGGTGGGCCATTTTCCTGCACCGGCGGAAAGAGGATCTCAGCGCCTTCCACGCGGATGTGATCACCCGAAAAATCGACCTTCTCGCCTTTCAGCAGGCGGGAGTAGACCTCAAGAAACTCTCTGGTCACCTGATAGCGCTCTTCATGACTCAGAAAGATGCCGTCACCTTTGTTCTCAACCGGATCGCCGCCCGTGACCACGTTAATCAATAACCGTCCGCCAGAAAGCCGATCCAGCGTAGCCGCCATACGCGCCGCCAGGCTTGGCGGTTGCAGGCCAGGACGTACGGCTACTAAATAGCGCAGCTTTTTGGTGATCGGTGCCAGTGCAGAGGCGACCAGCCAGGAATCCTCGCAGCTCTTACCGGTCGGGATTAATACACCGTAGTAGCCCAGATTATCTGCCGCCAGCGCAACCTGCTGTAAATAGGGTAAATCGACTGCTCTGCCGCCTTCGGTGGTGCCAAGATAGCGCCCATCGCCATGGGTGGGCAGAAACCAGAAGAGGTTGAGGTTTTCCTGTGTCGCATGACTCATTAGCAGATTCCTTTATAACGATATTTGAATTTAATACATAGGCATAAATTCTTTAGTTATATAGCTTTTAGCAGGATGCGTGCCAGTCTGCTACTTAATATTTATCTCATTAATTCAACGATATATTCATAATTTCGCTTGATGCATATTGCTGCATTTGCGACAGGTAAAGTTACAGCCTGCTGCATTGGCAACAATCCGGTCCGGTTAGCCTCTCGTTTCCGCGTTAGCCACGCGGTATGGTCATGGCTTTCCAGTTAACCCGGTAAATGAGATGCAAATTACTAGCCCTGAGTTGATTGACCCCGCATCGCGCGCCTTTAAAAGCGTGCTGGATCAGCTTGCGCCTACCGACGCGACGGTGCTGATCATTGGTGAAACCGGCACCGGCAAAGAGGTGATGGCGCGCTATCTGCATCATCACAGCGCCCGCAGCAGACAGCCATTTCTGGCGGTCAACTGCGGTGCCCTCACTGAGAGTCTGGCGGAGTCGGAGCTCTTTGGTCATGAGAAAGGGGCATTTACCGGCGCACAGGATCGGCATCGCGGCTGGTTTGAGGCGGCAGAGGGCGGGACGCTGCTGCTGGATGAAGTCGGTGAACTGAGTGCGTCGCTGCAGGTGAAGCTGCTGCGCGTGCTGCAGGAGCGCGAGATTACCCGTGTGGGTTCCTCCCGGGCTGTAAAGGTCAATGTGCGGGTCATTGCGGCCACCAACCGCGACCTGGCGGTGGCGATTCGTGAACGGCGGTTCCGGGAAGATCTCTACTACCGGCTGAATGTGGCCAGCGTCACTCTGCCGCCGCTGCGCCAGCGATGCGAAGATATCCCGGTCCTGGCTACTCACTTCCTGCAGCTCTATGCGCGCCGTCTGGGCCGACCTCAGTTACGTCTCAGTGAAGATGCTGTCGCCACGCTGATGGACTACAGCTGGCCGGGCAACATCCGCGAGCTGGAGAACACCCTGCATAATGCCGTCCTGCTCAGCAAAACCTCGCTGGTCACACCGCAGCAGCTCCGGCTGAATAATCTGACGGGGAGCGAGCTGCCACCGGGAGAGGAGGCGCTGGATCAGTTTTTACGGCAGCAGATGCAGCAGAGCGAAACACCGCTCTATCCCCGGGTGATTGAGGCGCTGATAAAGAATGCGCTGGAACTCACTCAGGGCAATCAACTGCAGGCCGCCGCGCTGCTTGGCATCAGTCGTCATACGCTGCGCACCCAACTGGGCCATCTGGGGGTGATTAAACCGCGCCGCACTTCACTGAGTCAGCGCGACACTTCTCTGAATCAGCAGCCCGAACGGGAGCGGGAACTGCGCATCGGTTATCAGAAATTTGGCAACCTCGGCATCCTGAAAGCGCGCCAGTCACTTGAACAGCAGCTGGCCGATCGGGGCGTCAGCGTGCTGTGGAGTGAGTTTCCTGCGGGTCCGCAGCTTCTGCATGCGCTGAGCCAACAGGAGATCGATTTCGGCACGACCGGTGAAGTTCCCCCCTTGTTTGCGCAGGCCAGCAACAGCCCGATGGTTTATGTTGCCTGGGAACCCGCCGCGCCGCAGAGCGTGGCACTGCTGGTACCGAACAGCAGCCCGGTTCAGCAGATTGGCGATCTCAGAGGAAAACGCATCGCCGTGAATCGTGGTTCCAACGTTCACTATCTGCTGCTGCAGATTCTGGATGAAGCGGGTTTAGGGCTGGATGATGTGCGCATCGTCTATGCACCGCCCAAATATCCGCTGACGCCCAGCGATCTCAACGCAGTGGATGCCTGGATGATGTGGGATCCGCTGCTCAGCGATGCAGAGAACAGCGGACAGTTCAGGGTGATCGCTGATGGCACCGGCCGGGTCAATAATCATCAGTTTTACCTTGCCGAACGCGGGTTCGCCGCGCAGTCGGGCGATCTGCTGCAGGTTCTGCTCACCGCGCTGGAGCAGACTGGCCGCTACATCGATGCACACCGTGCTGAAGCCGCTGCGTTGCTCTCAACCGAACTCGGGATATCAGCGCCTTCACTGATGCATGCCTTAGCGCGGCGCAGCCACCAGACCCAGCGCATGAACTTAGCCATCATTCGGGAACAGCAGACCATCGCTGACCGCTTCTATGCACTGGGGCTATTGAGTCGCGCCATTCGGGTACGTGAGTCGGTCTGGCATCCATAGCGTTTTTTTCGCTAAGCATCGAACATTTGATCGCTAAGCGCTTCAACCTGCGTTTGTTATGTTGCGCTGACAACAACCAGACTCAGGAATGAGAGATGAAAAGAGTTTTGCTTAGCGCAATGATTATTGCCGCCCAGGCGGGATTAGCGTTCAACACCCAGGCTGCAGCAGAGAAGCCCGAAACAGTTAACATTGGTTTTCAGAAAGCCAATATCTTCGCCCTGCTGAAATATCGCGGCACGCTGGATCAGGAATTTAAGAAACAGGGGATTGCGGTTCACTGGATTGAGTTCCCGGCTGGGCCGCAGATGCTGGAAGGCCTTAACATCGGCAGTATCGATCTGGCCGCAACTGGCGACGCGCCACCGACTTTTGCTCAGGCCGCACAGGCCGATCTGGTTTATCTGGCACATTCTCCCGCCAACCCCAAAACTGAGGCGATTGTGGTGCCCGCCGACTCCCCCATTAAAAGCGTGGCGGATCTCAAAGGCAAACGCGTGGCGCTGAATAAAGGCTCTGACGTTAACTATCTGCTGGTCACTGCGCTGGAACAGGCGGGGCTGAGCTATAAAGACATTACACCGGTCTATCTGCCACCCGCGGATGCGCGTGCCGCTTTCCAGCGCGGTGCAGTGGATGCCTGGGTAATCTGGGATCCTTACTACGCAGAAGTTGAAACCAACGCCCACGCGCGGCTGATTAAAAATGCCGAAGGCCTGGTGCCACACTACACCTTCTATCTTGCCAGCCGTAAGTTTGCGGAAACCTGGCCGCAAATTGCCAGCCAGGTGGTGGATGAGCTTGGGTCGCTAAGTACCTGGGCCAATCAACATCAGGAAGAGGCGGCAAAAATCATGTCCACCTCAACCGGTCTGCCGCAGCCGATCTGGCAACGGGCGCTGGCAAGGATGCCGTTCGGGGCTGAGCGGATGACACCTGAAGTCTTCACGCAGCAGCAGGCTCTGGCCGATAAGTTTACCCAGATTGGTCTGTTACCAGTGAAGGTCGATATCCGCAGTGCAACCTGGTCGCTGGATAAGAAATAGGGGGAGGCGGGCGGCGGCTGATTAGGGGAACCTTCGCCTGACGGCTGATAACGTCATCGCCTGGAGTTAATCAAGTGCAGGCAGATTAGCGTGACGTGTTATCCGCGCATCAGCCTGGGCAGATAAGGTCCTGTCACCGACGTTCAGCTCATCCTCGCTGAAAACGGTTTAACGTCCTGATGGTGCTGTAAGAAAGATGCCCTTTACATTAGTAAAGGGCATCGATTAACCTGTATTAAGAACATATTTCCTGAGGCTCCGAAAAAAATCATCTATTTCAGTCTGTATTTCAGACAGATAGCTTCATTACTTCGCTATTTTTTCTTGTATACATCAGCGGTACCTTTAATTTTGTTATTCGTATTGGCTGAGGTCAGCACGAACACATCGCCGCCTTTTTTATCGGCCATTTCTGATAGCTCCGCTTTTGCATCTGAAGGGCTGGTCTCACCTGATGTTGAGATATCGCCTATCTTTTCATACTGATCCTTCACTTTCATAAAATCATTCTTTGACATCATTTCGGCAGCAAATGAGCCAAACGATAAAGAGCAAATAACCACACCAAAAATTAATTTTTTCATATACGTATCCTCGGAATGTTACAAAAGACGATTAGAATTCGTAACTACATTTAAAACATAGCATATTCAATGCAAACAGCTATTTCAAAAGCTTATTTACGATCCTGTTTTGTGATAACCGATCAGTAATTTAATTAACCACCCATCGTGTTTTCAGGGTAATTTCAAATCAGGGCTTATTACAAATTCAGGCCGCTCATAACTGTTCTGATTAACTTCTTCTGAAAGGGGGCAAACGGTTAATCGATGGAAAGTTAAGGATATATTTATCATCATCAGTGATCCAGGTAGAGGTAATGCACCCAGCTGGTCATTCTCAGCAAAATTTTACGCATGACCGAAACATGCGTGAAGTGGTCAGAATAGACCGCAACCTGAGCAAATATGCCGTCTGGCAATGCATCAACGTCCTGATTTGGGTTTAATTCAATTATGGCTAATACGCCGTCAGAACCTGAAGCAAGGCTCAGTGATTGCACCGTTCCCTGTGCCTGATAAGCTCCGCCTGGAACCACTGGCAAAACTCTGAGCAGTTTTCCTGAGAATACCTGTCCCGGAAGGGCATTAAAAACGACCTCTGCTTCATCTCCCGCCGTGAGGCGAAGCAGGGAATTTTGTCTGAACTGAGCAATGATTTGACGTTTTTGTACAGGAATGAATATCATGACCGGGCGCAGCGGCAGGGCGGCTGCGTAGCTTCCGGGACGGATTAAGACCTGAGTGACATAACCATCACTGGGTGCGCGAACAACCGTCTGATCCAGGTTATACCGGGCTTCTGCTAATTGCGCGCGCAGACTGGCTATCTGGGATTGTTCTCCTCCTGATACACTGTTCAACTGGCTTCTGAGCTGCTCCTGTTCCGCCAGAGAACCTTTTACCAGGGCATCCTGCGCCAGAAATACCTGTCTGGCATTATCAATATCACGTTCGGAGAATGGATTGACTTTTGCCTTACTGCCTTTGAGATAGCGTTGATAGTCCAGAAATAATCTATCCCGCTCAGCAGATACATGGGTTGTGTAGGCAACGGCTTCGCTTAATTGTCCTTTCATCGCTTCAATATTGTTAATAGCAGTGCTCAGGTCGGCTTGTAATCTTTCGACGCGGACCTTATAACGTGTCTGATCCAGGGTGAAGAGCATTTCTCCCTTTTTAATAAGCACTTCTTTTTTATCAGTAACTTCATTTACGACGCCGGTCACTTGTGGGGTAACAGGAATCGCGACAACCGCTTTTTGTGCCAGTGACGTATAGGGATGGTTATAATTCATTAGCAGAATTAGCGCGCTGACCAGAAAAACGCCACCGAGGGCCGCTGTTGGCACTGTCCATTTATTGACGGGTATGCGAAATATTTTAAAAACAGCCCAGGCTATCGCAACGTAGCTTAAAATAATGAGCAGATCCATATCATCGCTCCGGTCGCAGCGGTTTCGAATCAGCCTGTAAACGCTCCAGTTCTGCTACGCGCTGCTGCAGTTCCAGTAATGAAGTGTATTGACTCTGCATCCCCCAGCCGCGCTCAGGACGATAAAGAGTGGCCCAGATCCACAGGAAAGGCCATATGACATGCAGTGTAAACAAACTTACCCAACCTGCAACGTGAATGGCATCGGCATGAGGATGATTACGGGACTTTGCGATTAAATAGGGAATATCATGAAGAACGATAATTCCATAAAAAATAATTATGAAAACGAAGATCAGCATACCCAAAGCAAAATAGTTAAGGAACATAGGTGCCTCTGCTAAATTGGAATGCGAAGTGAAATTAGAACGTCTGCAAGAATGTTTCTATTCGTAAAAGAGTTAACCTGACACACCTTGTTGACAGACGCAATACCAGAAAGTCATGCAGCGCTCAGGGATTTGAGGCACTTCAGCGAGGACGTAGTTGGGCAATACTGTTCATTGGTGATGATTTTAGTGGATTTATTACACTTTAAACGCAGGATTATTCCTCTTTATTTTGAGTCGTTAACCTCCATGATATTGGTAACTGATTGATTTGATTTTATTAAAATAACATGACACGTTGATCACAGATTTGTATTTCTAAAGCTTTATTTAAAAAAATATCTTTATACTTATTAACTATCCTGTCCCGACGTTGTTGCGAATTATCCGATCCATTATTTACTGGAAAATAATAGATCTCCGTTTGATAGTAGATTTTATGATCCTGACTTATTGAAATTTAACGCTTAATGATGAGATTAACTATCATGGCCTCAGGAAAGACCAGCGAATACATAGCCCTGAGATTGAATCCTTCTTCAACAGAACGCCCTGAAAAGTTCAGGTTACTCTGTTCTTACACGAGTCCATACTTTGTCGGATAAGCCGGATAGTGCTCATGTAAACCCCAACAAAAGATGGTCTTCTGTCTGGATCATTCCCTTTGTCACGCTGCTCATCGGTGCCTTTTTATTGTATTACCATAAAAGCCAGCAGGGACCTCTGGTGATTCTGATGACCGAAAACGCACAGGGGATTAAGGCAGGTAAAACCGTAATAAAAAACCGCAACATTGATGTGGGTGTCGTTGAAAGTACCGAGCTTACTGACGATCTTAAGCACGTCGAGATCAAGGTTCGCATGCACACTGGTATGCAAAAACTATTGAACGGCAATAGCGCTTTTTGGGTGGTCAGGCCTGAAATTGGATTCGAGGGGATAACGGGCTTAAGTACCTTGTTCTCAGGCGCCTATATAGCTTTACAGCCAGGTTCTCCGGGGCCAGCGCCGGAACGCTATCGGCTGTCAGATGCGCCTCCCCAGGCCTCACCGAATGCAAAGGGGATCAGAATCACGCTTAATAGTCGTGAAGCGGGGCAACTCATGCCGGGCTACCCGGTTCTGTTTCGCGGCCTGCGTGTCGGGTCAGTCGAGAACAGCCGGTTTGATATGGAAAAAAGGATGATGCGTTATCAGGTTTTTATCGCTTCGCCCTTTGATCAGCTTGTCACCTCAAACGTTCGTTTCTGGAAGAATAGTGGGATTGCTGTGGATTTATCCTCATCCGGGATGCGCGTGGAGATGGGCTCCATCACCACATTATTAAGTGGCGGGGTCAGTTTTGACCTGCCTGAAGGCGTGGCCCTGGGCCAGCCGGTTAAGGGCGTAGCAACTTATACTCTTTATGACGATCTGCGAAGCATCGCGAATTCTCGTTATACCGAACACCTCGACTTCGTGATGTTCTTTTCCGATTCTGTTCGCGGACTTCAGGCAGGCGCGCCTGTCGAGTTTCGTGGAATACGCCTGGGGACGGTTGCTCAGGTTCCTTTTAACTCACCAGAGATAACCCAGAATTTTCGCAGCCATTATGAGGTTCCCGTACTGATTCACATTGAACCCCAGAGATTCATGAGCGGTATGAGGGAAGACTTTGACCTGGAGAAAAAGCTACAGCTGGGTAAAAAACAGGGGTTAAGAGGCTCCCTGAAAACAGGCAGTCTGCTTTCCGGTTCGCTGTTTATCGACTTAGACTATTATGCAAATGTTGCACCCGACAAAGGACCGGATATCGTCGCGGGTTACAAAGTCATCCCCACAACGCCTGGTGGTTTAAACCAGATACAGCAAAAGATTGTGGCTATAGTGGATAAGATGAACAGCCTTCCGCTTCGGCCACTGATTTCAGTTGCGACCGGTACGCTAAAACAAAGTCAGCGCACCATGACAGAAATACAAAAATCGCTCAGGCATATTGATGGATTTATCAGCAGCCCTGCAATGAAAACACTGTCTGAGGATATGCAGCAAAGCCTGCAACAGCTCAGCCGCAGCATAAAAGGTATTCAGCCTGGATCGCCCGTATATCAAAAATTGACGGGGGATATGCAGCGCCTGGACCTTGTGCTCAGAGAATTGCAGCCGCTTCTCAAGACCTTAGATAATAAAAGCAACGCGCTGATTATTCAGGATGCTGCAACTGACGATCCTGTTCCTGTCGGCGCGAAAAAGAGAAATGAAAAATAACCCCATCTTCCGGCATTTCAAATGGCTCATTCAGCCTTTGCAGTTCATCAAACATAGCCATTTGTATCTACCGAAAGAGACTGGTTATCAGGTCTTGAGGCTGCTACTATAAAGACCTTTTAAGCAGTCCTGGAGGCTCTATGCCAAACATTATTTTAAGCGATACCAGCGCCAGCGTAAGCGAACTGAAGAAAAACCCGATGGCCACGGTTAATGCAGGTGACGGTTATCCTGTCGCCATTCTTAACCGCAACCAGCCTGCATTCTATTGCGTCCCGGCTGAGCTTTATGAACAAATGCTTGATGCCCTTGACGATCAGGAACTGGTTAAGCTGGTCAGTGAACGCAGCGGCCAGCGTCTGCTTGATGTCGATTTGGATGCGCTTTTGTGAGTTATACCGTCAAATTCAGGGAAGAGGCTTTTAAAGAGTGGCAGAAGCTGGACAAATCTCTCCAGCAGCAGTTTGCCAAAAAACTGAAGAAATGTTGTGATAATCCCCATATTCCTTCTGCCAGACTACGTGGGATTAAAGACTGCTATAAAATCAAACTCAGAGCGTCCGGGTTTCGCCTGGTTTATCAGGTAATAGACGACCAGCTGGTGATTGCCGTTGTTGCTGTGGGTAAACGCGAGCGCAGCGATGTTTATCATCTTGCCAGTGAAAGGATGCGGTAGGGAGGGAGGGAGGGCTG
Source organism: Pantoea sp. BJFS-204 (assembly GCF_049310725.1). Taxonomy (NCBI): domain Bacteria; kingdom Pseudomonadati; phylum Pseudomonadota; class Gammaproteobacteria; order Enterobacterales; family Erwiniaceae; genus Pantoea; species Pantoea sp. BJFS-204. The sequence continues at coordinate 321,506 of NZ_JBMOWE010000004.1, forward strand.
TGTCCGATGAGTATTGACGTAATTCAAGCGATATTGAAAATCAGACATCTTATTTAACATAATTAGTATTATTCGCACTTCTGCAGATGGCCAATTTGGTAGTGTCACTTGATAGCAGAAATGGCAAGCTATCAGCTTCAGATGGGAAGGGATGAAGACGGTCAGGTGAAAGGGTATAGCCGGTGCATCAGCACCGGGTTTATCCTGCCCCGAAGGGGCTACCGTCATGGCAGTTCGCGCGATGCAAAAAGGCAGCTCAAGCTTCCTCTGGTTCGCTTATCTCAATACTGGTTATGTGCAGTCCGGCATGTGACATCATGCTGACCAGCTTATCAATTGAAAAGCAGTTGATCCGACCTCCTGCCAGCTCGGACACTCTGGGCTGTGAAACGCCCAGCGCAGCAGCAGCAGTGGCCTGATTCAGGCCATTACGTTTAATCCAGCTATTCAGGCGGCCTACTAACTCGGCGCGGAGTTTCATATTTTCCGCCTGCTCTGGCGTTTCGCTAAGAGCGTCCCACACATTATCAAAAGTCTGAATATTCATTTTTTACGCTCCTCAACCAATCGGCGATAACGATTTCGGGCAAGTTCTACGTCACTCTGGCTGGTCTTTTGTGTCTTTTTCTGGAAACAGTGCAGCACATACACGGCTTCTTCAAATTTGGCGACATACATGATCCGGAAAATGCCGTCATTACCCCGGATTCGGATTTCACGTGCTCCCTGACCTACCGTAGCAAAATGCTTCCAGTCGTCCGGCTCCAGTCCCTGCTGGATCAGGTCAAGCTGATACCCTGATGCGGTCCGGGCCTCTTCCGGGAAAGCCCGTAGATCCTCAAGACTGCTGTCAATAAAACTGATTTTCTTACGCATCATCACCTCATTATACGAAATTTCGTATATTGTGCAATTTCTGCATTACTCATGCACCCATACAAACCCGTAACCACTGCTTCCCTACCATGTAGTTTCCTGCTGTTTTGTCCATGGCCTACATTGCCCTGATAAAATCCAGCATCGCCTTGATCCGGCGCTGGCTTTGAGACATTCTTCAAAATCGTTGAGATAGTAAGCCGGTGTATAGCGCACCCGGTTAAACTCCAGCGTCAGCGTATTACCGGTGACAACCTCAGCTGCAATGCCCAGCAGGGAAAGCTGTATAAACGCCATATCCACCGTGACAGGATCAATATCAAATCAACTGACGGACATCTGAACTGATGGATTAAATCCGGCTTCAATCAGGCAATCTGCATAAGGTAGCATCGGTCATGTGGGTGTAATTAAGCAGGCGGAAGTAACGCACACCGATACGGGCATAAATGTCCGTTATCCCGCCGCAGTACATTTCTGCAAACATGAACGTTTCACAGTCCCCGTTCTCATTGCATGCCTGTTTCAGCGGATAGAGTCTCCCCAGCGCATCAGTAAGCGATGAAAGAGATGGGCAAGCCCGTATCAGAGTGCATGATGGTGGCTGCGCACGGCTGGGATGTGGGTGGAGCAAAACGTGCAGACATGAAAACTGCATTTATTACCCGCAAAGGACAGGCACTCTACCCGCTGGCACCTGCACCCGATCTAATCGTCAGTGATATTGGCGAGCTGACTGCAAAGATAAAACCGCTTTGCTGACCCGCCGTTTACCGCAAATACTTTAATGCCGCGAGAGTTACTCGCTGCCCGAAAAGGCTAATAAAAGGCGCAGTTGATGCGCAAACGCTAACGTCATTCTTAAATCAGGGCTTAACCACAATACACAGCAGGCCGATGACAATAATCACTACGCCCGCCAGGCTGTGCCAGCTGAACGCCTCATGGAATACCGGCAGACAGACAGCCACCAGCCACACCAGCACATAACTGAGGCTGAGCAGCGGATAGACGCGGTTCAGCGGAAAATAGCGCAGCGCCCTAATCCAGCAGAGCATCGAAATTCCATAAGCACCCAGCCCGGCCAGCAGCAGCAATGCGGGCAGCAGGGCAACAGCAGGCAGCGACGTTATGCTGCTGACATCGGGCAGTCGCGGCATCGCCCAGCGCATCATCAGCTGTGCCGCTGAGACCAGCAGCACGCTGCATGCGACCCATCCATACCCTTTCATAGCTGGCTCGCCATCAGCGCCACACCCGTCACCACCAATAGCGTGCCGGCGATCTGGCGCAGCGTCAGGCGCTCGCGCCAGAGGATGCGTCCTGCCAGCGCAACGAAAATGAAGTTAAGGCTCAGCATCGGATAGGCCTGGCTGACAGGCACCCGCTGCAGGACCAGCAGCCAGAGAAGCATCGCGACACCCAGCAACAGCACGCTCACCCCAATCCAGCTTAAGCGGACCCGGCGCGATGCCGCGTGAGTCGCCTGTTTCTGGCACAGTTGCGCGCTGCAACTGAGCAGACTGACCAGTACAATCAGCAGCAGCATCACTTCATCTGACTGTAATAGAGGCAGACCAGCCTGCCCTGGCGATAGACGGCGTCCGGCACCGGAACATCCTCGCCGATATCACTGTGTACTGAATCAACCAGCAACAGCAGTGATACGCTTCCCGTACGGCGATGATCGGCAAGCCAGCCGCCGAAGTCCGCCTGAGAGACAAAGCGGGATTGCGCATCCGGGTAGCTCAGCCCATATTCCAGCTCGCCTTTGGTGTCATAGAAGCCGATATCGCTACGTTGCAGATGCCAGGCTGCGGCAGATGCCACGCCGGGATTGTCCGCCAGGATAAAGTGACTTGAGGCCAGACGCAGGCTGATCGTCGAGACAAAACGCTGCGGCTGTTTGGCGTCGCGGATTTTATCCGGGATTGCCGTACCAATAAACAGGGCGACGCCCAGCGGGCAAAGCGCGGCCGCCAGCCAGCGGCGCTGTGCAGAGCGGCAGCTATATGCGCCCACCAGCCCCCAGATGAGAAATGCCAGTGCCCCCAGCGCAAGCTTCAGCATCTCGTGCGTGGCGAACAGCGGATGATGCGTCACACTCCAGGGAGCGAGCACCAGCACGACCGTTGCCAGGGTAATGATGCCGAAAATCAGGTTGAGCCCGCCATTGACTGTTAATGCGCGCCCTGCCCGCTGTGCGGCGTTCAGGCCATAGTGCGCCATCAGCAGCGACAGCGGCACAAAACAGGGCAGGATATAGGTTGGCAGCTTGCCTTTCGCCAGGCTGAAAAACAGCAGCGGCATCACCGTCCAGCTCAGCAGATAGAGCGCGCCGGGATGCTGCTGACGCTCGCGCCAGCCGGTCATCAATGCGCCCGGTAACAGCGCCAGCCACGGCAGCGTTCCCAGCAGCAGAACCGGCAGGTAATACCAGAAAGGCGCTTTGTGCTGGGCATTGTCCTCAGCAAAGCGCTGAATATGCTCAACCCAGAAGAAGTAGTGCCAGAAATCCGGTGCCTGATGATAGATCGCCAGCGCCCAGGGTGCGCTGATCGCCGCGGCTGAGAGTAGAGCCAGCGGACCGAAGCAGAGCAGTTCGCGCAGTCGCTGCCGCCAGATCGCCCAAGGCAGAATCGCCAGCACAGGCACTGCCAGCGCCAGAAAGCCTTTGGTCATAAACCCCATGCCGCAGGCGAGACCCAGCAGCAGATAGCCGCCCGCCCGCCCGGCGCGTCCGCTGGCCTCCGTCGCCAGCCAGAAGCTGCACATCGCGGCAGCCAGCCAGAGCATCAGCATCGGATCGAGCACCGCATAGGTGCCAACGCCATAGACCAGCAGCGAACTGAGGAAAATAATCGTGCCGACGGCAGCCGTGCGTGCCGAACCAAACAACCGCCTGCCGAGCCAGTAGATCAGCACGGCGGTCATCGCCGTGGAGAATATCGATCCCGCCCGCACGCCAAAGTTGTTGTGGCCAAACAGCCACTGACCCAGCGAGTTGACCCAGTAACCCGCAATTGGTTTTTCAAAATAGCGCAGACCGAAGAAGTGTGGCGTCACCCAGTTACCGGTTGCCAGCATCTCCCGGCTGATCTCCGCATAACGGGTCTCATCCGGCTGCCAGAGATCGCGGAACATCGGCGGAAGCAGGTAATAGAGAATAAAAAAGCTGAAAAAAAGTAGCCACTTCGTGTTGTTACGTATCCGCACTAGTTCGCCTCTTCAGTCAGTTTCTGGCAGCCCAGCCACCCTTCCCGTCCGGGGATTTCGCCTCTGACCACCCTGCCCACCGGCAAGGTACTTAGATCGTCGGGCAGCAGCTCGCTTAACGGACAGAACTGAATGCCGTGACGGTCCGCAGCAGCCAGCAGCTGGTCAAAGTCCGGGTAGCCGATAATCCCTTCGACTTCGGCATGCACGGTGTAGACCGCCCCATCATCAGAAGAGAGCATTTTCGCCAGAATGTAGTCGTTATAGCCTTCTGCGCTGACCTCGCGGCCAACCACTTCATCCCATGTGGGCAACGTCACCGGAATCTGTACGGTACCGATCTGTCCATCCGGCAGCATGGGCCGGAACGGGCCGCTGCCGCGACAGTCGCTGTTGTAGTGAAAGCCAAAGTCCTGTTTGGCGGCGATCACCCGGCCATCGGCTCGCCAGCCCGCGACGGCCGAACAGCTGACAGGATGACCGAGTATCTCACTCAGCGTTTCGGTGCCACGTGCTATCTGCTCAACCAGCTTATCCTGCGGCCAGACACCGGCCCAGGTCTGCCAGGCAAAATGGTCCCAGGCGTGCAGACCGACTTCGTGCTGACGAGTGGCGTCCTGCATGATGTGCCGCAATCTCCGTCCCATCTGTTTTCCCGGCCAGGCCGTTCCGGCGAGCAGGATGTCCCAGCCATAGAGAGACGCGGCGCGGGAGCGCAGCATCTTCATAAGAAACGCCGGTTTCACCAGCCGCCAGAGATGGCGGCCCATGTTGTCTGGTCCCACGCTGAAGAAAAAGCTGCCCCGCACCGCATGACGCCGGAACAGCTCAAGCAGCGCCGGCACGCCCTGCTTCGTGCCGCGCCAGGTATCTACGTCAATCCGCAGACCGATCTTCTTCATCACTTATCAGCCTGTGGCTCAACGGTGCGCAGGAAGAAGTCGAGCGTGTTGTCGATAGTGACATCCATCGTCACGGTCGGTGTCCAGCCGAGCAGGCGACGCGCATTGCGGATAGCCGGTTTACGGTGCTCCACATCCTGATAGCCTTTGCCGTAGTAGCTGCTGCTTTCTACTTCGCGGAAACCGGCAAACGGCGGGAACTGGCTGCGCAGCGGATGACGTTCAAAGCTGGCCAGCAGCTGCTCGGCCAGCTCTTTGATACTGGCTTCGTTGTCCGGATTACCGATATTGATGATCTGACCATCACAATTCAGCTGTTTGTTTTCGATAATGCGGAATAGCGCCTCAACGCCATCCTGAATATCGGTAAAGCAGCGCTTCTGTTTGCCGCCGTCAATCAGCTTAATGGGCGAGCCTTCTACCAGGTTAAGAATGAGCTGGGTTATCGCGCGGGAACTGCCGATGCGCGCTGCATTAAGGTTATCCAGACGCGGTCCCATCCAGTTGAACGGACGGAACAGGGTAAAACGCAGCCCCTCTTTTTCGCCGTAGGCCCAGATAACGCGGTCCAGCAGCTGTTTGGATACCGAGTAGATCCAGCGCTGTTTGTTGATCGGCCCGACGACCAGATTAGAGCAATCCTCATCGAAGCTGTCATCGGTACACATGCCGTAAACTTCTGAAGTGGATGGGAAAATGATGCGCTTCTGATACTTCACACAGTCGCGAATGATTTTCAGGTTCTCTTCGAAATCGAGCTCAAACACGCGCAGTGGATTGCGGGTGTACTCAATTGGCGTGGCGATGGCTACCAGCGGCAGGATGACGTCGCATTTTTTGATGTGATACTCAATCCATTCGGAATGGATAGCGATATCCCCTTCGACGAAATGGAAGCGCGGATGATCCAGGAAGCGGCTGATCGCGTCTGAACTGATATCCAGGCCATAGACCTCGAAATGCTCATCCTGTAACAAACGCTCAGTGAGATGATTACCGATAAAGCCGTTAACGCCAAGGATCAGCACGCGGGTACGACGTTGCAGCGCTGACTGCGGTTTTGAATAGAGCAGTGCGCCAGGGACGATGCCCAGACTCTGCGCCAGCTGGCTGCCATTCATGTAAACGCCATGCTCGGACTGGCCGGTCTGGATTTCCAGCGCGCCCTCGCCACAGGCGATCAGGAATGGCTGCTTAGAAAGTACCGTCCCTGGCTTTGCCTGATGCTGCTGCGGATGAACCCGGCTCTTCCAGACGATAAATTTAACCGAACCGGCAAAGGCGAATGCGCCAGGCCAGGGATCGGTAACCGCTCTGACCAGATTATGAATCGTCTGAGCAGGCTGATTCCAGTCAATGCGGCCATCTTCAGCCGTGCGACGATCTACCCGTGTCGCCTGACTTTCATCCTGTGGCCACTCACTCACTTCACCCTCACGCAGGCGAGGTAAAACGTCGCCGAGCAACTGCTCTGCAGCCTGGGTTAGTTTACGATGCAGCGTCAGCGCGTTGTCCTGATTTTCAATAGCGACCTTCTGCTGCGCCAGAATGTTACCGGCATCCGCGCGCTTAACCATGCGATGTAGCGTAACGCCCGTTTCAGTTTCGCCGTTGACCAGCGCCCAGTTCAGCGGTGCCCGGCCGCGGTATTTTGGCAGCAGCGAGCCGTGCAGGTTAAAAGCACCCTTTTGAGCGCATTGCAGGATCTCATCGCTCAGCAGATGGCGATAGTAGAAGGAGAAGATCATCTCTGGCGCCATGGTGCGGATGCGGTCAAGCCAGATCGGGTGATTCGCCTCGTCGGGTGCATAGACCGGAATGCCATGCTCTGCCGCCAGACGGGCGACTGAGCCGAAAAAGTGGTTTTCGGTCGCCACATCGTTGTGAGTAAAAATGGCGGTGATCTCATAGCCTGCACTCAGCAGCGCATTGATGCCGACACAGCCCATGTCGTGATAGGCGAAAACAACGGTCTTCATGATTGAATATCCTGTACTGAAGGCTCTTCTGGAGCGTGAACAATGCGTTGAACGAAATAGCGCGGACGCGCCCGAACGTCGTTATAAATGCGCCCGATGTACTCCCCGAGCAGTCCCATACCCACAAACTGGGCGCCGATAAACATGAACAGCACGGCGAACAATACGAAGACGCCGTCACCCGCCCAGGCCGCGCCAAAAAAGAGTCGCAACACGATCAACACCAAAGAGAAGGCGAAGCCGGAGAGCGCAATCAGGCTGCCGACCACGCTGAGCAATCGCAGCGGCGTGGTGGTCAGACAGGTCACCAGGTCGTACATGAGGTTAATCAGGCGCATAAAGCTGTATTTCGAATCGCCAAAAGCGCGCTCGGCATGGATCACCGGCAGCTCAATGGTGTGTCGGGCAAAGGTGTTGGCCAGGATCGGAATAAAAGTGCTGCGTTCGTGACAGTTGAGCATCGCCTCGACGATGTGGCGACGGTAGGCGCGCAGCATGCAGCCGTAATCGCCCATCGCCTTGCCAGTGACCCGCTGAATCAGCCGGTTGAGCGTGCGCGAGGCCTTCCGACGGAACCAGCTGTCCTGGCGCTGCTGACGGACGGTACCCACCACGTCATAACCCTGACGTGCGGCGTCTACCAGCCGCGGGATCTCTTCCGGCGGGTTCTGCAGATCGGCATCCAGCGTAATAATCAGATCGCCACGAACCTGGCTGAATCCGGCCATGATGGCGGAATGCTGACCGTAGTTGCGGTTGAGCAGCACGCCGGTTATCCGGCTGCCGGGAACGGTGGCGGCCTGTTCAATCAGTTCGGCAGAACGATCGCTGCTGCCGTCATCCACCAGCAGAATTTCATACTCAATCTTAATTGAGTCACAGGCGGCGCAGGTGCGCTGAAGCAGCTCCGGCAGACTCTCCTGCTCGTTATAGACCGGGATGACCACGGAGAGCATGTTGATCGGTTTGATATCGCGCATCTCAGGCTCCGGCAATGTCATGTAAAGCCTGAATCACACGTTCGACATCCTGATCCGTCATTGACGGAAACAGTGGAATCGAACACATCTGCTGGCTGTTAAGTTCACTGGCGGGAAGACGTAAATCGGGATAGTGCTCGCGATAATATTTATGGGTATGCGCCGCACGGAAATGCAATCCGCTGCCGATATCCCGCGTCTTCAGTGCCTGCATAAAGGCATCGCGCGACAGACCGCAGCGCTGTTCATCAATGCGAATAATAAACAGGTGCCACGCATGCTGATGTGGCCAGGCGGGCAGTGACAGCGGCGTGAACGGCAGCGTGCGCAGCGCTTCAAGATAGCGTTCAGCAATCTCACGGCGGCGGGCAATAAAGCCCGGCAGTTTCTGTAACTGCACCAGCGCAATCGCCGCGCTGATATCGGGCAGATTATATTTAAAGCCCGGCATCATGACTTCCGCCTGCGGCAGACGCCCCTGGGTATGACGATCAAACGCATCCACCGCCAGGCCATGAAACTTCAGGCTGCGTATACGATCGGCGAGAGTGGCGTCATCGGTCACCACCAGGCCCCCTTCCGCGCAGGTGATATTCTTGATGGCGTGGAAAGAGAAAATCGCCGTACCACGATGCCCGATCGGTTTTTGGTGATATGTGGTGCCCACCGCGTGAGCCGCATCTTCAATAATGGCAATCCCACGCTGCTCAGCCAGTTGATAGATTGACGCGAGATCGGCAGGTGCACCAGCGTAATGCACCGGAATAATCGCGCGGGTGCGGGGCGTAATCGCCTGCGCTATCCGGTCCGGCGTGACCATCAGGTTGTCGGGATCCACATCAATCATCACCGGCGTGGCACCCAGAAGCGTGATCAGGTTCAGGGTAGAGACCCAGGTCATGGACGGCGTGATCACCTCATCGCCAGGCCCGATCCCCATCGCCATCAGCGTGACATGCATTCCGGCAGTGGCAGAGCTTACTGCAATGGCGTGCTGGTTGCCGGTCATCTGAACAAAGGCCTGCTCCAGTTCGGCGCATTTTGCCCCGGTCGTTATCCAGCCAGAGTCAAATACCGCTTTAACAGCAGCCAGCTCTTCATCACCGAATGAAGGCCGGGAAAATGGCAAAAAATCCATGCTAAAACTCCTGCAGATCAAACCCATAAGCTGTCGCGCGTTGTTAATCAGGCACAACGCCAGAAAATAATCGAAATAGCGAATGACTCACAGTCGGCCAGGGTGTTATCGACACCACGCTTTCCCGTTCTGGAATTAAGGTTACCGGACTGCTAATACAAACTACCGTATGAAAGTTAACTGAACATTAAATGAAGAGTGTGAATTGAAATAAAATCAAGGGAGGGCAAGTTAAGGATTTCAGAAAAAGTTCACTATTAAATGGCTAATAATAGCCCTGACCTCAACTCTTTTTGATTTATTGATATTTTGTTTAAAATCAGCAGACTCTGTCAGTCACCAGAGCAGGATTCAGCTCATCCGAATGAAGTCACTTCTGGAAAGAAAAATTAACACGCTGAAATTGCTGGGCTAAATTCAGTCTGCTACTCACAGTATCACATCGAAAAAAATAGCGCTCCGCTCATCTCAGGATGAATCACAGATTAATAAAGCCGTCTTAATGTATTCTTAATATTTTTCGTTATTAATGTTCTGCCCTTGCAATAATCATTACACTTTGGTGATTCTCAGGTGACAGTCAGTTAATATCTGTCAGATTATCTGTGCCTGTAAGGTAAAAACAGTGCTAAAAAAAGTGAATAGGATCGCGGTTTCAGGCGTTAACGTTGGGTCTGCCTAAAAAAGAGAAAATAGTGATGATGCGTGCCGCCTGTTTATGCACTCTGTTAGCCCTGCTCAGCCCGGTGCTTTACGCCGCGCCGGTAACCTATGCCATTACCCCCGATAAAACGTCGATAGGCCTTTCATGGCGCGCCTTTGGTCACCAATTTTCGCAGGCCAGACTGCAGGGTGTGAGCGGCACGGTGACACTCAATCCTGATGAAGACCGTGACGATCGTATTGAAGTGACTATTCCGGTAGGGACACTGGTGGCCTCGAACAGCCTGTTAACCTGGCAACTGAAAAGTAATCTGTTTTTTGATGCAGAGCATTACCCAAACATTCACTTTGTCAGTAGTCGCTTGGCCTCACTGGGTGGCGGCAATTACCGTATTTTTGGTGTGCTGACGGTTAAAAATGTCAGCCGGCCAGTCGTGATGCTGGCCTCGCTGGACAGCGGAAAGACAATTGATCCGGCTTCAGGTTCGCTGGCGCTACATGCCTCCACCGCCATCTCCCGCTCAGCCTTCGGAATGGATCGGCTGGTCGGGGTGGTTGATGATCGCGTCAACATTGCGCTGGCCATTGCCGCGCAGGGCAGAAAGCCGCTGTAACGGTAACCGCTGAAGGGTCCGATTAACTGAGTGCTGTCTGCAATGTTTCCGCTGTTGCAGCCAGTTGAGCCGGTGGGTTGCGGCCAATCAGCACATATTGATAGCCGTCACGCTTCCACCAGGCCAGCTGCATGCCATGGCGCTTTTCATGGGCGATGGGATTCGCGCTGTCCGGCTCAGGCGAGATACAGAGCGCCATCGGGCCATAATCAGCATGCAGCCAGGCGATTTGTGCAATCGACGTCCGTTCGTAGCGCAGGATCCGCACCATTTTCAGTTCAGCCCCTGGCAGGCTGAGTTGCTGTTGATGCAGCTGCAATCCTAAATCGAGTCGGGTACGGTCCAGCCCCCTTTGCAGCATGGCGGCGTCATCAGGCGTATCGGCCAGCGTTTCAGCACTGTAGAGCGACATATAACGCGCCTCCAGATCGCGGATATTCTGGCTTTCATCTTTCTCATCATCTTCCGGTCTTGCCAGGAAACCGATGCCACTGCCCACCAGCAAAAAGCTGACAGACGCAGCAATCAGTGCCCGACGGCTGTAGCCTTTGGCTGGCATTGACTCTGGTGCCGTGATGGCTGCCAGTTGCTGTGCCATTCTGGCCTGCGGTGCCTGTTCCAGCAGCGGCGCAAAAGCCTGTTCAAAATCGAGATTACTGTGCTGTAAATGCTCAACCCGTGCCGACAGTTCGGGATCCCCTGCCATCGCCTGCTCAAACTGCACGGCTTCCTGTGGCGTCATCTCACCATCCAGCCAGGCAACGATTGCCTCATCGCGCCACGGTGGCGTAAAAGTTTCCCTGTTCATCTCCGTTTCTCCTGCGGTGCGGGCGAGGTCGCCGGCTGTCTGGCCAGCGTGGCACGTGCGGCGGCCAGACGGCTCATAATAGTGCCAATGGGAACCGAGAGCGTCTCTGCCGCCTCTTGATAGGTCAGACCTTCGACATACACCAGAAACAGTGCATTACGCTGCGCCTCGGGTAAGGCGTTAACCTGTAGCATAATGCGCTGGAAATGGCGGTTGTCGTCGCTGTTGGTGTGGTTGTCTGCGGCCAGCAGCGCATCGGGATCCACGAATCCCTGTCCCTGCCGGACCTTTCGCGCCCGTAAATCACTGGCCCAGATGGAGTGAAGGATCGAAAAAAGCCATCGATCAATGCGTGTGCCCGGCGTGAACTGCGCGCTGCGTTCCAGCGCGCGTACGCAGGTTGACTGCACCAGCTCTTCTGCCATGTCACGGTTGTGTGACAGCACATAGCCGTAACGCCAGAGCCGCGTCAGATGTTCCGCAAGGTGCTGACGGATGTCACTGTGAGTGATTTTTCGCTCCTCCCTTCCGCATCAGACCTCGGGGTGGCCATTGATCGCGGCCTGCAGATCGCGATATTCCTCGCAGTCTGTACCACAAATCCCGGCAATGGTTTTTAACTGTTCGCGCGCCAGATCCGGACGCCCTTTGATCATCCAGGCTTCGCCCAGATATTCACGCACTTTAGCGTAACGGGGATCAAGTGCAATGGCGCGCTGATAATAGCCAATGCCCTCGTCCGTGCGGCCCAGTTTACGGGTGGCGTAACCACGATAGTTCCAGGCTTCACGGGTATCCTGATTTTTCAGCGTATCCAGCAGGTTCAGCGCCGCCTGATATTCGCCCTTTTTCGCCAGATGCCAGGCATAGCGGGTTTTATCGTCGTCACTCAGCTTGCTGGTCTTCTCAGGCACACAACTTTTAGTGTGACTGTCATAGACCTGACCTTTGGGGCAGTCAGGCGTCTTTTTATCACTGTCATTGTCGCCCATCGCCATACTCAGCGGAGAGTGCAGCATCAGCAGCAGTGCCGGAACGGCAAGCAGAGAAAAACCAGAATGCGTTGTCATAATTTATCCTTATCGGGTCTGTGAGACAGGCGATAAAGCCCGCCGGATGCAGTCCGCTAGCGCGGCGCTGTACGGTAAACAGCTCAGCGCCGGTTTCTATTCGATAAAAATAAAATTATTTTTTGCCAGGGTGCCACGCTGAATCAGAACGGTAGTTTTTCCACCGCACAGAAACGCCGTTCCGCCAGGGAGATCACTGCAGCTTCCGCAATCGCCTGGGCTTTCAGTCCATCCTCAAGGCCAGGAAGATCGTCAACCTGCTCACCGTTCAGCGATCGGATAAACGCATCCAGATGAGCATAGTAAGTTGGCTGCACCCGGCTGAACCAGTCGGGCAACAAGCCTGGCTGCTGAATCTGCGCACCCTGATAGCAGCTGACGCCGCGCTGTGGCTGAGAGGCTGATTCCAGCATCCCGTGCGGTCCCATCACACTGATGCGTTCATCGTAGCCATAGCCGGTGCGGCGGACATTATCGAGCTGTGCCAGCGCCCCGCCCTGCAGCCGCAATAGCAACGTGCTGGTGTCCACGTCGTCAAATTCGCTGATCGAGAGCAGAGCCAGCGCTGCACCCATCGCTGCCACCTCGGTCACCTCCTCTTCAGTCAGCCAGCGCAACAGGTCAAAAAAGTGGATAGCCTGATCGCGCATCTGTCCCCCGGACGCCTGAAGATAGGCCAGCGGCGGCATGGCTGAGGAGCGGCAGACCATCTGAATCAGTTCCGCCGGGCCGATCCGCCCCTGGCGGAGTTGTTGCTTCAGCTGCTGATGGCTGACATCAAAACGGCGATTAAACCCTACTGTAACCGGCACGTTGTAAGGAAGAACATTAGCCACGGCAGAGCGGGCCCGCTCAAGAGAGAGATCGACCGGTTTTTCACAGTAAATAGCTTTACCGGCGCGGGCTGCTGCTTCCAGTAAGTCAGCATGTGTCGGCGTCGCGCTGGCGATCAGCACCATATCAATCTGCTCATCATTTATCGCCTCAGTGACAGACGCGGCCCGGGCACCAAAGCGGGTCGCAAAGGCAGCGGCGCGAGTGGGTTCTGCATCCGCGACCCATACCAACTCAACTCCGGGGTGCGCCTGAAGATTCGCGGCATGAACTTCACCAATAAAGCCACACCCCAGCAGGGCAACACGTTGCTTTTTATTCATTTTTTTGAACTCCATCATAGTCCGGCAGAAAGATGCATCTGCAGGATAACGCTGCGTTTTACACTGGCGGCACGGTGTTTTGAGGTGTTTACCTCACAGGAGAGCGGCATGTCGCTGAAAGAGGTCGCCCGACGGGCAGGTGTGGGACTGGCAACCGTGGATCGGGTGCTCAATGAACGTGGCGGCGTCTCGCCGGAGACGGTTCACAGGGTGCTGCAGGCAGCACGTGAAGTCGGGCTGAAGCGGATCCTGCCGGAGGAGCATCGTCATCCGTGGCAGATAGAACTGCTGCTGAGCAGCAACGATTCGTTTTTCTTTAAGCAGCTGGCACAGGATTTTACTGAGGTTTCCTCGCATCTGGGCTATCGCCGGTTAACGCTGCGCCGCACTTTTGTCCCCGAGGCTCAGCCAGAACGACTGGCAAAGCTTATCAGGCAGGGCGGTGAAACGCGGGATGGTCTGATCGTTTTTGCCCATGAACATCCGGCGATCTATGAGGCGCTGGACCATTGCCAGGCACGTGGCGTACCGGTGCTCTCACTGGTCACCGATTTACCCGGTGCCGCCCGGCTCTGTCATGTGGGGATCAATCAGTTGCAGGCAGGACGTACAGCCGCTCAGCTGATGGGCAAAATGCTGCATCAACCCGGTGAGGTGTTGATGGTCAGTGGGCACCAGGATTACAGCGCACATCGTCAGCGTATTGAAGGGTTCCGTGACCTGATAACCAGTCGGTTTCCCCATCTTCAGTTACGTGAAGTTCTGGCCGCCCAGGAAAATCGCGACACCCTCAGTAAGTTGCTGGAGAAGCAGCTGGTACAGAGCGGTCATCTCCAGGGCATTTATAACACCGGGCTGGGGAATACCGAGATCGGGCAGGCGCTGGCACGACATCGTCGGCTGAATCAGTGCATCTGGATTACTCATGAGCTTTACGCCACCACCCGCACGCTGATGGCGCAGCAGAGCGTTGCGCTGACACTGGATCAAAACACCCGGCAGCATGCCCAGCTCGCGCTGCAGCTGATGCTGAATTATCTGGAGCAGGGAGAGAAACCCGATATCTACATTAACGGAAAAGTGGATTTCATCATTTATACGGCAGAAAACTGTCTTTAAAGATTGCCCGTTGTGTCATATCCACCGGTAAAGAAATATGCTTTACCTGCCGTCGATCATTGCATTCAGCACTATTTCCCGCGCGAGACAGTGCCCGGGAAAGTGGCTCACTGGCTCAGAAGTGCATAGGAAATAGCCTGCCACAGATAATCTGATCGCAGTGACAAGCTGAAACCGCCCCTTTATGTCAGATAAAAAATCTAACTATCATCTAAATATTAAAATATAAATCTATATATGCATTTTTTATGGTTTTAATATTCAGATGCAGAGTGATGACGTTAATATCGTATCCGACTGAACAAACAGCGAAGTGAAACGGGTGAATTAATGTACGACAGAGGTGCGGAAACAGAGCAGGAATAACACTCGCTGTCCTGAACGGTTAACCATTAAAAGCGTACTTTGCAGAATTGATCAATATCAAAACTTAATGGGTTTTTATCGTCATATTTCTATTGGGTTTCACTTTCTGCCAGGTTGATGCTAAGTTCTCGTCGGTTTAAAACAGGGCAGTATGAAGAACCGTTTCACTGATATTACGGCCACCCTGAATTTTTCCTGCGCCAGTACGGTGCCTGACTAATTAATGAGCGTCTGATTTGGAAAAGTGTTTATATCCGGTGCGTACCAGAACTGAGAGAGTGCTGCACGCGGTGGTATTCGAAGTTGTCGCTAATGTGCTGGTTTTCTTTATCCTGATTATTTTTACCTCCGCAGCACCATCGCAGTCGTTGTTGCTTACATTGGTCTCATCGACTCTGGCTATGGGATGGAACTACCTGTTCAACCTGATGTTTGACAGTGTTCAGCTAAGAACAGGATTTAAAAAGAACTTGCGAATGAGATGCCTCCATGCCGTTCTGTTTGAGGCGGGTCTGTTATTAGTGTTAATCCCCTTTGCAGCATGGTGGCTGGATATTACGCTATTCTCAGCGTTGAGACTTGAATCCGGACTGGTGCTATTTTTTCTGACCTATGCTTTTCTGTTCAATTTGTTATGGGATTGGGGAAGATCAGCAAAATCAATGAAGATATTAAATTAATGTATCATGCCATTAAAATTTACTTTCAGAAATTAACCTTTCGCTTAGCCGGCTAATGGAACTTCGCGTGCGAGTGATCGCGCCCGAATGTATCCGATGCGTAAGGAAACAAGTATATCTGGTGTCAGGAGCCGCTTACTCTCGCCTGGCAGCATTGATATAACGGCGCGTCTGCATAAATTAAGTTCAGACTGCGTATAAGCTCATTTCACAGGTTAAATCAGCAAGAATATTATGGACAAAGTCTACTATCTGAATAAGTTAAGGAACTGCCCGTCAACCGATATTCTGGATATCGTAACAAGCTATATGCGGAAAAAACTTCCTGGTGACGACCTCTCTTCATTTGAAGGCGCTTACGATCATCGTAAAGCCGAACTAATAATGAATGAAACCTACAGTGAAGTTCCTTCAGAAGTATGGAGACTGGTGTGCTGAGGCGAAAAAAGGAGGGCAGGATCACTCATAACCCATTATCTGCTGAGGGCTGATCACCCTGCAGATCATCAATTCCTGATAATCCTGGCGCGATGCATTTTGATCTCCGTCGGGCAGAATCGGTGAACAGATAAATCAGAGCATCACCTTTAGTGCTGTGATGCTCTGTCATTCTCAACAAACGCACGACATACAGCGCTGTAAGAAATAGTAAGACAAACCTGCCAGGCCACTGTAAACCGTTTTAAATATGACGCCAAAACTGGCTTCGTCTATTGTATTCAGAAAAGCTCGTACAAATACTACCTTCCGGACTCACACGACTACGATAATGATTATCTGTTCAGGCTATATGCTGCCAATATAGCTCATGATCCACCAGCACCGACCCGGTACGGCAAATCGTGTCAGGGTGATAAAAAAGCTGCTCAGTCGTTAAGCAAGGGTGTATTAAGCTGATTCAGATGATGCAATACCATTACTTTTAAATGTTGTTCGCCCGAACAGGGAGCATGCAGGCGAACAAAACGGGAATTCATTTCAGATGGTCACGATGATACAGAGCCCACTGCTCAATCCTTTCTCCAGAGGGTAGCAGGCAATAGGTTGTTATACCTGCCGAAGATTTTTCCTGGACCTGCTGACCACCGCGATTAACGCAATATTCACTGGCTGGATTACGCATTGTTAAACGCTGCGGTTCCTTGCTGTGCGGTGTGCAGGCGATAAGTAGTGAAGCCAGTAACATCAGTGAAACTCCTGCTAACCTGTTTGTGACGAACATAAAACCTCTCTTAACCTTATTTTTGTGAATTAATCATTTACCCTCCAGTGGTGTGATTAAGTCTGATAGCACAACAACGACTTTATCAGTAATCCTCCTTTCTCCTGCCACATGTTAACCTCAGGGGTGACAATCATCATGTTTCCATTCTGCCGTCCACTCTGCACTCACCACTATGGGTAGCGATATATAATTATAGCGTGCTGCCACTAAACCCGCGCTTAACAACCTTACGCGACACATAAGCAGACAGACCTTTAATGCAGTGATTAAAATGAATAAAGCCAAAATTAGAATGCATGTGACGATAATTAACAAAAAACCCATTATTACAATCGATGCATTATCTTAATTTTTAATGGAAATTCCTCGCGAATACGGCTTCGTCTTTAACGTTTACTTAAAACAGGCACACTTGCGATGCCTTTACATAAATCCTTTTCCCGCTGCATAATCCCGCAACATTTGTATGCGCACTGCCATTAATGGGATCAATAAAACCTACAATTTATTGGTATCGCTTAAATATCGCTGCTGCTTAACACCTGAATAACAACTCATGATTCAGGTGCCATTTAACGATCACACTATCAATAAAATCTTAAGGAAGAGTGACTGAGATGAATAATAAATTCCCGCGAAATAAAATCGCAAAAGCATTAATGCTGGCAAGTGGGATGGGGGTTGTGCCTCTGATTAGCTATGCTGCAGTCATCGGAAGCCAGACAGGCAATGAGATCATCTTAACTGATGGCACCACGCTGATTGCCGACCAGTCATCTGGCGACGGTTATTATGGCATCCTGGTTAATGGCGCTACCGCCGCAACGGTTACCATCGGCAGCGGCAGCACAGTTCGCGTGTCAGATGCTGAACGTTATGCAAAAGGGATTTTTATTGAAGCGGCAAACAGTGAATTTACTGCAGATAAGTTAACCCTCAACGTTTCCGGTAAAACAGCGGTCGGCATTGAGTTCGGCGGAAAAAATGTAACCGCCAGTTTAGGATCAGGTTCCTCGGTCACCACGGTAGCATCAGGTGATTCTTTCGCAGAGGGCGTCGTTGTCAGCAATAGTTCCTCGCTGCAGGCAAACAACCTGCAAATAAGCACCCAGGGCACTGGCGGAACGGCTCTGCGCGTCAGCGGTTACGGAAGTCACGCCAGTCTGGGCGACGACAGTAATTTACAGACGAATGGTCTTAACAGTAATGCCGTTCAGGTTGATAACCTGACCGGTGAGTCGATTAATGGCGTGGCCACGTTGAAAGCAAATGCATTGACGATCAACACCCTTGGCAATAATTCGCAGGGTATTAATATCCAGGATAATGGTTCGGTTGATCTGGGCAGCAACTCGACCATTATTACCACTGGGGATCTTTCTGCTGGCATCTGGAGCTGGGGTGAGCTGAAGGCCGATCATCTGACAATCAGTACTGCGGGTGAGACCTCTGCAGGTCTGTCAGGCCGTGACAACAGCCTGTCAAACATTGGTGCTGGTAGCGTGATCTCCTCTGATCAGACTGGCGGCATTGTGACTATGGGCGACAATGCCATCGTTAACTTCATTGGCAGTGAAGAAGAACGCAATACGGTCTATTCAGCAGGTTTTTATGGCGTATCCGCACAGTCAACCGGCGCAACCATTAATCTGCAGAACACCGATATTATGATGAAAAATGTGGATACCATGACCCTGGGTATTTGGTCCACAAGCGGTGGCACAGTTAACGGTGATGCAGTGACCATTACCGGTCCGGAGAATGCCACAGGTGTCTTCGCCATGGCTGGTGGTAAAGCGAATCTTACGGGTGATTTGACCATTGATATGGGCTCTCCGAATGGGATAGCCATGGCTACGCAATATGATGATGGTTATGCAGCAGGTGTCATCACCACCGACGTAAAAGCGCAGATCGTTGGTAGCGTTTTATCCCGGGCCGGACTCATCGACCTCAATCTGACATCGGGTTCACTCTGGTCTGGCAGCGCCAGCAGCGATAACGTCAATAATGGCCATCTGAACGTTAATCTGACCGACAGCACCTGGAATGTATCGCGAACATCCAATGTCGATAATCTGACATTGAGTAACTCGCTGGTTGACCTCTCTGCAGCCTCGGATGACGCAACCTATTCAACATTGACTATCGCCAACCTCAGCGGCAGCGGCGACTTCGCCTTGCGCACCAATCTGGCAGGCGATGGTGCTGGCGTGAATAACATTGGCGATAAAGTTGTGGTGACAGAGAGTAGTTCCGGTGATTACGGTCTGACCATACAGAACCGCGGCAGTGCCGTCACCACTGGCAACGAAGTACTGACTGTGGTTGAAACGACTGATGGCATCGCCACCTTTAAAGGTAACGCCGACGTGGAACTTGGTGGCTATGTTTACTCGGTCAATAAGCAAGGCAACAACTGGGTACTCTCCTCACCTAAAGCACCAGAAACCCCTGAAGCAGATGATCCGGCCGTTATCCCTGCGGATGAGCCTGCCGCGACTCCTGCTAATGAGCCTGCCGCAACTCCTGCTAATGAGCCTGCCGCGACTCCAGCCGATAACGGTGGCACGGCGCCTGCCGGGCAAGACAACGCAACTTCCCCTATTACCAGCACGGCCAACGCAGGGGCTAACTTCCTCAACACTGGCTATCTGATGAACTATGCCGAAATGCAGACGCTGATGCAGCGTATGGGTGATGTTCGTCAGGGTAAGACAGCCGGGAATGTCTGGCTGCGCGCTATAGATGGACGGTTCAGCGGCTTTGATAATGGCAAGCTGAGCCGTTTCAGCCTGAACTACACCGGTTATCAGTTTGGGGTCGATAAACGTTTGTCCGATGAAATTCCGATCTATCTGGGCCTGTTCATGGGGGTAACTGAAGGATCGCCTCATTACCAAAATGGTAACGGCAACATCCGTTCTGAGCATTATGGCTTCTACACCACCTGGGTAAATGATGCCGGTTTCTATGTTGATGGCGTTGTGAAAGTCAACCGGCTAAGGAATCAGTTCAATGTTCACGATACACAGAATAACCAGGTATCCGGTAACGGTGTCTCCTCAGGTCTGAGCGGATCGCTTGAGGCGGGCAAAAAGTTCAGCTTCTCTGATCGGCTGGCAGGTTTTTATCTTGAACCACAACTACAGCTGACAGCAGGTCATCAGGATGGTGCTTCCGTAGGTGCGTCTAATGGTCTCAATATCACACTTTCAAGCTACAAATCACTGATGAGCCGGGCAAGCGTGCTGGCAGGGTATGAAATCAATCAGAGCAATTACAAACTCAACACCTATGTAAAAACGGGTGTAATGCGCGAGTATGCCGGGGATGCTGCTTATGCTCTGAACGGATCAAATGAACGTCTTTCCTTTAAAGGAAATGGCTGGAATAACGGCGTCGGCCTGAGTGCCCAAATCAGCAGCCATACGCTCTTCCTGGAGGCCGATATGGTAGACGGAAAACGTTTTAACCAACGTCAGGTTAATGCTGGCTACCGTTTTAGTTTTTAGAATCAACGTGCAGCAAGCGCTCGTATAACAGGAGGTGTTAATGAAAAAAACATTATGGATGCTGCTGGCCTTGATCTGCTCAGGATCCGCTTTCGCACGGCAGGAGTCCACCATCGCAGAAGCAAAAAACATGCGAGACGAACGTCATGTTACCCTTACCGGTACGATTAGTGGACGGGCTGACGATGACCACTACTGGTTACAGGACTCAACGGGTCGTATCCGTATTGATGTCGACGAGGATGACGAAGACGACGACGGCTTCCTTATTGGTAAAAAGGTACGGATAACGGGTGAGGTAGATCGCGATGACGGGCATAGCGAAATCGATGTTGATCGGCTCTTCATTCTGAAATAATTCCGGACTTCTGTGTAAAAAAGCCAGCTGTAGCGCTGGCTTTTTTACATTCAGGGCAGGTTTTACTTTTCGCGAAACGCTTCCTGTACGCGCAACAGAGGACGCAACAGATATTGCAGCAGGCTCTTCTCGCCCGTACGAATATCAACGGTGGCCGTCATACCGGGAATCACCCGTAGTTCCTGACTGCCGCTTTTCGTCAGCGTATTATTTTCCGTTAATACCATTACCCGGTAATAAGTATCATCGACGCCTGGCCTGCGGGCAGCTTTACTTTCCTCATCTTTTAGCGCGCCCGAACTGATACTTTGAACATGTCCGGTCAGGCCGCCATAAATCGAATAGTCATAGGCAGAAATTTTTACCACAGCTTCCTGACCGGGTGCCAGAAAAGCCACATCAGAGGGCCGGATACGGGTTTCCACCAGCAGCTGGTCATCCAATGGTGTCACCTCCATTATTGCGGCACCAGGCTGGATCACACCGCCAAGCGTATTGATTTTAATACTGTTAACAATGCCTCGTACTGGCGTGCGAACTTCAGTACGCTCAAGCGTATCATGGCGGCCATGGGCAGTTTCCTGCAGGCTTGTCATCTCAACATCGACTTTGGACAGTTCATCGTTAGCCTCGTTACGGTAGCGGTTTTTTCGCTCGGTAATTTGCAATTCGGCATCATTCATCTGACGCTCAAGTTTCAGAACCTCAGTTTTTGACAGCAGCGATCTGGCTGAGAGCTGTCGCGCCATTTCAAGCTCTTTCTGCAGCAATGTTTTTGACTTCAGATAGCCTTCAATTGACTCATTTACCGCCCTTTTGCGTAGTTTCCAGGCATCGGTTTCACGGGTAACCAGTTCAGGTACTTTCATGACCTCTGGCGGGAACACAAGCTCGCTGCCGGTCGCTTCTGCTTCAAGACGCGCGGCCTGGGCTTTCAGTGCCAGCAGGCGGTTAGCGCTTTCGCGGAAGGAGGCTTCGGCGCGCGTGGGATCGATTTTGGCCACAACCTGACCTTTTTCAACCGTATCGCCTTCATGCACCATTAACTCCTGCAAAATACCGCCCTCAAGGCTTTGCAAAACCTGTTCGCGGGAACTGGGAACAATTTTGGCTGACCCGGTTGTCACCTCTTCGATGTTGAAATTGGCGGCCCAGACGATTACCAGCACCATTAACGCCACGCTGCCCCAGGCAATAAATAGCCAGCCTTCCCAGCGATCCTGACGGGCGGCCCTCACCATGTCACTGGCTGTATGTTCGGTCAGGCGCTTTTGATCAACGTTTTTATCAGGGGACAGGCTGCTCATACTGTTACCTCGCCAGATTGTGGCTGACGCTCTGTGCTTATCTCAACGCCAGCATGTTTCGCTGCGTTACGCAGCACCGATGCGGCCGGGATCTTCCCGCTGTTTAATAAACCGATAATCTCTTCACGCGGCCCATCAGCTACTTTGATGCCTTCATCCATCACAATCACCCGATCAACGTATTTCAGCACTGCCGGACGGTGGGTCACGATAATCACGGTTCGGCCTTCCATTGCCGGGATGAGCGCCTGCAGGATAGTGCGTTCCGACCCCATATCCATCCCCGATGTAGGTTCGTCCAGTAGCAGAACATCCGGATTCGACAGAATGGCGCGAGCCAGGGCTATCGCCTGCTTTTGTCCACCGGAAAAGTTTTCACCACGCTCACTGACAGGCATACCAAAGCCCATGGGATGGGCCGCGACAATATCACTCACCCCGGTCATTTTGGCAGCGGCCATCAGTTCTTCGTCGCTGGCATAGGGTGCTCCCATCACCAGGTTGTCACGCAGCGAACCATACATAAAACGTGGTTCCTGATTGACCAGCGCGATACGCGTCCGTAATTCCACCGGCTCGACCTGGCCTATATCTACGCCAGCAATGGTGATCGTGCCTGTTGTGGGTGGATATAGCCCAACCAGCATGCGCAGCAGCGAAGATTTACCGCTGCCCATTTTGCCCAGTATGGCAACCCGCTCGCCCTGACAGAACCGGACATCTAGCTGCTCAACGATGGCCGGTAAATCGTCTTTATAACGTAATGAAACGCCCTGACAGACAATCCCGGTCTGGCTGCCCTGGGGAAGCTGCACATAAACCTTCTCATTATCGCGTTCAGCAGGGGCCTGCATCACTTTATTGAGGATGGCCAGCGAGGTTTTTGCCTGCTGAATACGCAATCCCAGCGCGGCAAGCGTTGCTATGGGCATTATGGCGCGCCCCATCAGGGTCATAGTGGCAATGATGCCTCCCATTGAGATATCACCATCACCGACCAGATAAGCACCCCAGACCAGCAGAATAACGGTACCAAACTGCTGGGTCGTCTGAATGACGCTTGAGCCCATAGTGGCAAGGAACCGCGATTTCATATTCACTGCAGAGAGTTTTACGCTGGCAACATCGTGTTTAGAGGCGACCAGGTTTTCAGCACGCAGAACTTTAATGGTTTCAAGATTATCCAGTGATTCAATAACCAGACCGTAACGGTTACTGCCTATTTTCATTGACTCTTCAGCGTGGCGTTTCAAAGGGATCTGCATCAGCAGCACCATCGCCACGATGACCACTAATATCAGGATCACACACCAGACCAGTGGCCCGGCAACCAGATGGATTACAACCAGGAAGAGTAAAACAAAGGGTAAGTCAGCAACCGTCGTTAAAGCGGCTGACGTAGTAAGCTCGCGGACGCTGTCAAAGCTTTGCATGACATTGCCAAATGCACCGCTGGATTGGGCTCGACCCGACATTTTGCCGTTCAGCACGTGACGAAAAAGTTGTGCGCCTAACACCAGATCGATCTTTTTACCGGCGCGATCGGTAATCCAGGCCCGACCCAGCCGTGCAGCCAGTTCAAACAGCAACGCCAGACTCACGCCGATAGCCATCGTCCAGAGTGTTACGTAGGTCTGGTTAGGCAGTACCCGGTTATAAACCGTCATGGTGAATACGGACATCGCCAGAACGAGCAGGTTAATAACGACTGACAATGCGGCGGCTTCAAAGATATAACGTTTGAATCCCCACAAAGTATTCCAGAACCAGTGCCCTTTACCGACATGGACAATGTCATCGGCACGATGATCAAGATAAGACTTAGGTCGCAGCAGCAACAACTCGCCGCTATAGTGCTGAGCCAGGCGAGCGAAATCGACCTCAACAGGCTGGCTGCCCAGTGCGGGATCGATAATGGCGCACTTCTTTTCGCTACACTGTGTCAGCACGCAGTAGCCCGTTTCCAGACGCATGATGGCGGGGAGAACAAAGCTTTTCACATCCGTCAGGTCAATCTTCTGCCAGGCAGCACTCATGCCGCGGCTCAGCAGCGTGCGCAATGCCCAGTCATTCTGGGCGCTGATATCAGCGTCTGGTGGAAATGCAGGCATACCCACACGTAAAGCATTTAGCGTAAGCCGGACGTCAAACAGGCGCAGTGCGCTTTGCAGTGCAACCAGCAAAGTCTCCTGCGTATCTGATGGCGATCTGGATAACACTCTGTTTTCAGCATTCAGTTCAGAGCCAGCAGGCTCAAATTGTATATCAGTCACAATGGCGTCCCCTGGACAACTAATTCATTCTGGTCTGGCGGCAAAGCATGACAGCGGCCAGAAATACTCGTTTTTTACGTCAGCGTGATTAGTGCACCGCTTCGATGGTATTCGCTGGTAAAGCGTTAACCTTCTGCACCAGTTGGCTGGTTTTACCCAGTGCCGCAACGATGTTCCATTGCGCAGCCAGGTACTGCATCTGCTGCTCCTGATAACTTGCGAGACTGGTGTAATAGTCGGTAGCAAACGAGATTAAATCCGTTAACGGACGCTGCCCCGCGAAGAACTGTACTTCCCCCGCTTTCCAGGTTTTCAACGCGGTTTCTGACTGTCTCTGTAATGCATTGAGCTGGCGTTCACGAAGCGGTAAGGAGACCCACAGCTGATCCAGCTGCTGTTTCAATGTCCGGAGTGTTGCATCCTGATCCGCCTCTGCGGCAATGAGTCGCTGAGTTTCAGCTTTGGCATTTGCCCTGCCAGCCCCACCATCCCAAAGATTGATATCGCTGCTCACCTGTAACGTCACCGCTTTAAACGGTTCCATTTCACCGTTGCGCTTTGGACTGTCCATACTCAGTTGCACACTCCATTTCGGCCTGTTCCACTTAGAGGCCAGATCCACTGCGGCTCTCGCCTCCTCTTTACGCTCGCGTGAGACCGCCCAGTTGGGATTTTCTTTCAGTACCTGTTGTGCCTGTGCCAGCGACGCGGGCAACAGACCCGCTTTTTTCAGATCGGGCAGGCCTCTGGTGATAACAATCTCGTGGTTCAGCAGCGAGCTGAGTTGCTGCTGCGCCTGTATATAGGTGGTGTAGCTCATTTCACGACTGGCAATCACCGAATTGAGGCGAGTCGCAACCTGATTGATCTCAGAAGCTCTGCCGCTATCAATACTGGCAATATTCTTTACCCGATTAAGCAGATCCTGCAGTGCGTTAATTTCTTTATCCAGTACAGCGACAACTGTGGCATTAGTGGCTGCAGAGGTAAAAAGAGAAAGCACCTGCTCGTTGAGATTTTCGCGCGTGACATTTACCTGAGCCTGCTGCATGGAATAAGCAGCCTGCTTTCCGGCAACGCTCGCATCAGTACGTCCGTGATCGTAAAGTAATTTACTTACAGTGATATGCGGGGAGACCGGGTTATTCTCATAACCGGGTTGACCTGAATATCCTGATGCGCTGATACCCGTGCTGACCTGAAAACCATCAGCGGCTTTTGCCTGATCGATATCATACATAGCACCGGTGCTGTTTGATAAAGCAGACTTTACCGACGGATGGTCGGCTGTCATACGAATCATTTCAATAAAGTCCGTTGCATGGGCATTTAACAGGGGATTAAAAAATAGCAATCCCGCAATTAAACCATGCAGCGAACATCTGGATTTTGTAGTGAACAAGTTTTTTTTCATAGTTAACTCAAAATAACAAATAAAGTGGGATGGCTAATTTTCTCTGTCGCTAATTCAATGCTGCGACCGGAACTGTTTTAACCGCCCGACATGTCATATGGCAACGTTAATTCTGCTAAAAAGAAATATTTAGGTTTTACATGCTGCTCACATGCCTTTATTTATTCTTTTCATCTGTTAAATCAGATCTGGGGCTCACCTGATGGGCCTGCCTTAAACAGGCCCATCAGGTGAGTTTGATGTGAAAAAAAGCTGGCGATGACCGAAGTCATCGCCAGTTCTATCAGATAACGTTTAAGCCATGCTGGATTAACAGCTTGACAGTGGTGTCATCATTATTGGTATAGACGTCATAATTAACGCCATTTTCAGTTTGTGCGGCTGAATCCGTCCATTCTGATTTTCCAATATTAACGGTATCAGTTGCATTACTATTGTTTGAACTTCCCACATCTCCCGTAATATGTAATGTGTTCGCTTCACTACCATTATCTTTAGTAATTTCGAGCACATCGCTGGCGCTGATAAATAATGTCTGCGCCGTGTTATTACCCAGATGGATAGCTTCAATTCCACTAATTTTGCCTGATACCGTTCCGAGTTCTAAATCGTTATTAGAATCCCAGACCAGCGTATCGTGACCTTCTCCTCCTTTCACACTGCTAAAATGAGTACTGTTAATGACGATAGTATCATCGCCCTCTTTTGCATCGACGGAATTCGCGCCGCGTGCATCCAGTACATCATTACCTGAAGTGCCATTAAGATCGTACTGAGCAGGTTGATACTCAATATGCGTCGATCCCGTTTCAGACGTCAGTCCCAGTGTCTCGTTCAGATCAACTAAGCGGCCTTTTATTGCTGAGCCATCGCCGTCGCCCACGCCCTGATCGGTCCAGGTCACGTAGAGCTGACCGCCCGCCAGGAAGGTCGCATCGACTTCAACCTGCTCACCATAGGTCAGCTGGTTGATCTGGATCTGCTGACCCACTTTATTACCCGCAGCATCAAAGTACTGTGCGTAGATACCGCTGGTACCTGCACCCGGCGCGATGTCGGTTGTTGACAGGAAAACGGCAATAAAGCTGCCGTCAGCCTGACTGACCACCCTCGCCATGTGCTGATCGCCAGCCGTCGTGGTGTTGATCAGGAATTCGCTGGTCAGCGCCGTACCGTCTGCCGCGTAGATGCGGCCCCAGACGCTGTAACCGTTCTGATCCGG
>NZ_JBMOWE010000005.1:0-342955 GCF_049310725.1 Pantoea sp. BJFS-204
GGCTGAGCGATGGCAACGCGGTCATGGCGTAAAAGATTCGTTTCGTGCACCAAGATTTGCCTGGCGGCTTTAGCGCGGTGGTCCCACCTGACCCCATGCCGAACTCAGAAGTGAAACGCCGTAGCGCCGATGGTAGTGTGGGGTCTCCCCATGCGAGAGTAGGGAACTGCCAGGCATTAAATAAGTGAAGAAGCCCCGCACGAAAGTGCGGGGCTTTTTTACGTCTGCACTTTGCCACGTTAAGCTGAAACATTTTCATTTTCTGCATCAAACCTCGACATCTTACATCGATCAGGCTAATGTTGGGCATCCAGATGTCTAAACGTTTATATGGTTGTAAGAGGTGAGCAGGTTATGCCAATCAGGGTTCCCGACGAATTACCGGCAGTGAATTTTTTGCGTGACGAAAATGTCTTTGTGATGACATCGTCGCGCGCCAGTGTTCAGGAGATCCGCCCGCTTAAAGTGCTCATACTGAATCTGATGCCGAAAAAGATCGAAACGGAGAATCAGTTTCTGCGTCTGCTTTCCAACTCGCCCTTACAGATCGATATTCAGCTGCTGCGCATCGACAGCCGTGAGTCACGCAATACACCCACTGAGCACCTCAACAACTTCTACTGCAATTTTGAAGATATCCAGCATGATAACTACGATGGCTTAATCGTGACAGGTGCGCCACTCGGGCTGGTTGATTTTAATGATGTCGCTTACTGGCCACAGATTCAGCGCGTTCTGCACTGGGCAAATGAGCATGTCACCTCAACCCTGTTTGTCTGTTGGGCGGTTCAGGCTGCGCTTAACATTCTGTATGGCATTCCCAAGCAAACCCGGCATAACAAACTGTCTGGCGTCTATGAGCATCAGATACTGCATCCCCATGCGTTACTGACCCGCGGTTTTGATGATAATTTCCTCGCACCGCACTCACGCTATGCTGATTTCCCCACCCATTTGATTACGGATTACACCGATCTTGAGCTGTTTGCTGAATCGGAAAAAACCGGGGCCTATCTGATGGCGAGTAAAGACAAACGTCTGGTGTTTGTTACCGGTCACCCGGAATATGATGCCCTGACGTTGTCTGGTGAGTATCATCGCGATTATGAAGCGGGGGTGAATCCGGAAGTCCCTTATAACTATTTCCCGCAGGATAATCCGGTATTGCCACCCCGCGCCACCTGGCGCAGTCACGGCAATCTGCTGTTCTCGAACTGGCTCAACTACTACGTTTACCAGATCACGCCGTTCGATCTGCGTCACATGAACCCAACGCTGGAATAGTCCCGTCTGAAGATCAACTGAACCGTGTTAGCCGATGGCAACACGGTTTTTTTTCGCCTTTAAAACGTTAACTGAAAGCGATTCCTTTAATGGATTAAAGTTTTATTGCAGATAAAACATCAGGATAGGTTAATTTGTATTTAAAAATGGAAATAGTTTTTGATTTAAAAAAATAAATGCTTATGCTCTGATCCTGTAGCTCACAAAATAAACACCGTGTGGATCCGCTGCTTTCGATCCTTTGAATACAGGAGAACGCCAGCATGACAGACTCAGTGATCAGCCATACCCTGATTTTCAGCCAGCCCTTTAGCCATGCAGAACAGCAGCTGTTAACGCCCGAGGCTGTTTCTTTTTTAGAGTCTCTGGTCGCACGCTTTGCACCGCAACGCGAAGTGCTGTTATCGGCTCGCCAGCAGCGTCAGCAGCAATATGACCAGGGCTATCTGCCAGACTTCGATATGGAAACGGCTTCCATAAGGGCCAGTGAATGGCGTATTCAATCTATTCCGGCAGATTTAGAAGATCGTCGGGTCGAGATCACCGGTCCACCCGATCGGAAAATGGTGATTAACGCCCTGAACTCAAACGTTAAAGTCTTTATGGCCGACTTTGAGGATTCGCTCTCTCCGGAGTGGTCAACGTTGATTGAAGGGCAGCTGACACTGCGCGAAGCAGTACAGGGCACCCTGAGTTATACCAGCGACAAGGGCAAAATTTATCAGCTCGGCGCTACCCCTGCGGTGCTGATGTGCCGGGTGCGTGGTCTGCATCTGTCAGAAAAACATGTCAGCTGGCAGGGGAAGGCAATTCCGGGCGGGCTGTTTGATTTCGCGCTCTATTTCTTCCACAACGTCCGGCCATTACTGGCCAAAGGCAGCGGGCCTTATTTCTATCTGCCGAAAACCGAGAGCTGGCAGGAGATCGCCTGGTGGCGTGAGATCTTCAGTTTCAGCGAGGATCAGTTCGATCTGCCGCGTGGCACGATCAAAGCCACTGTCCTGATCGAAACCTTACCCGCCGTGTTTCAGATGGATGAGATCCTGTGGAATCTGCGCGATCACATTGTTGGCCTCAACTGTGGCCGCTGGGATTACATCTTCAGCTATATCAAAACCCTGAAACAGCATGCGGATCGCGTGCTGCCGGATCGCCAGTCCGTCACCATGTCTCAGCCGTTTCTGGACGCTTATTCGCGACTGCTGATTAAAACCTGTCATCGGCGGGGGGCTTTTGCGATGGGCGGGATGTCAGCGCTGATCCCCGCTAAAGATCCCACGCGCAATGCCTGGGTACTGCAGCGCGTGACGGAAGATAAGCAGCGGGAGGCAGGTAACGGGCATGACGGCACCTGGATTGCTCATCCTGGTCTGGCAGAGACCGCGATGGCGGTCTTCAACGCTGCGCTGGGCGACCGGCCAAACCAGCTGCAGGTCATGCGGAAAGAGGATGCGCCGATCACAGCGGAGCAGTTGCTGGCGCCCTGTCAGGGTGAGCGCACCGAAGCCGGTATGCGCGCCAACATCCGTGTTGCGCTGCAATACCTTGAGGCGTGGATCAGCGGTAACGGCTGTGTCCCGATTGACGGACTGATGGAGGATGCCGCCACCGCTGAGATCGCACGCACCTCAATCTGGCAATGGATTCATCATCAGCAAATGCTGAACAACGGCCAGCAGGTCACAGCTGAACTGTTTCTGCGCTGGCTTAACGAAGAGCTGCATCTGCTGCAAAACGCGCTGGGCGAAGCCCACTTCAGCGCCGGTCGCTATGACGACGCGGCGCAGTTGATGGCTCAGATCACCACCGAGCGCGAGCTGGTTTCCTTTCTTACCCTGCCAGGCTATCGCCTGATCCCCTGAACAGAGGAGCTATTGCCATGACACGTACTCAACAAATCGATCAACTGGAACAACTCTGGCAGACCGCACGCTGGCAGGGCATTACCCGCCCTTACAGCGCAGCAGAGGTCGTCAATCTGCGCGGCTCGGTCTTGCCCGCCTGTACACTGGCAGAGCGCGGTGCGGAAAAATTATGGGCGTTGCTGAATGGCGAGGCGAAGAAAGGGTATATCAATAGCCTGGGTGCGCTGAGCGGCGGGCAGGCACTGCAGCAGGCCAAAGCGGGCATCGAAGCGATCTACCTTTCTGGCTGGCAGGTAGCGGCGGATGCCAACGTGGCGGGCCAGATGTATCCCGATCAGTCGCTCTACCCGGTGAACTCGGTGCCGGAAGTGGTGACGCGCATTAATCAGACTTTTCAGCGCGCCGATCAGATTCAGTGGTCCAGCGGCATTGAAGCGGGGGACAGCCGGCACACCGATTTCTTCCTGCCAATTGTGGCCGATGCTGAAGCCGGTTTTGGCGGTGTGCTGAATGCGTATGAGCTGATGAAGGCGATGATTCAGGCGGGCGCGGCGGCGGTCCACTTCGAAGATCAGCTGGCAGCGGTAAAAAAATGCGGTCACATGGGCGGCAAAGTTCTGGTACCGACTCAGGAAGCCATTCAGAAACTGGTGGCGGCACGGCTGGCTGCCGATGTGATGGGCGTGCCAACCGTGCTGCTGGCACGAACTGATGCCGACGCCGCCGATCTGATTACCTCAGACTGCGATGAATACGATCGTCCCTTTATCCAGGGCGACCGGACGGCAGAAGGCTTCTTCCGCACCCACGCCGGCATTGAACAGGCGATCAGTCGCGGGCTGGCCTATGCACCTTATGCTGACATCCTGTGGTGTGAAACCTCAACGCCGGATCTGGCGATGGCGCAGCGCTTTGCCGACGCCATTCATGCGCGTTTCCCCGGCAAGCTGCTGGCCTACAACTGTTCACCGTCGTTCAACTGGAAGAAGAACCTCGACGATCGCACCATCGCGAAGTTTCAGCAGGCGCTCAGCGACATGGGCTATCGCTTCCAGTTCATCACGCTGGCGGGCATCCACAGCATGTGGTTCAACATGTTTGATCTGGCCCACGCCTACGCCCAGGGCGAAGGGATGCGTCACTATGTTGAAAAGGTTCAGCAACCTGAGTTCGCTGCCCGCGATCGCGGTTACAGCTTCTCATCGCATCAGCAGGAGGTGGGCACCGGCTATTTTGATCAGGTAACCAATATCATTCAGGGCGGTAAGTCCTCGGTCACCGCGCTCACCGGTTCGACCGAAGAGCATCAGTTCTGACCCTTTTCCTCTGACTGATTCCCCGTCCGAAAACCGCGGGCGGGCGTTTACCGGAGCTGATTATGCCGCCACGCGAATCATTGATCGCCCACACTATCCTGCAGGGTTTTGATGCACAGTATGGTCGCTTTCTCGACATCACTGCTGGCGCGCAGCAGCGGTTTGAGCAGGCGGAATGGCAGGCGGTGCAACATGCCATGAAGGCCCGTATTCATCTCTATGACCATCACGTCAGCCTGGTTGCCGATCAACTGCGGGTGCTGAACGGTGCGGCCAGCTGGGATGAGATGTTCTGGCTGCGGGTTAAGGACCACTATCAAAGCCTGCTGCCCGGCTATCCACGGCATGAAATTGCCGAAAGCTTCTTTAATTCTGTCTACTGCCGGTTACATGGACATGCCGATCTGCAGCCTGACCGGCTGTTTATCTTCAGCTCTCAATCCCTGACCGCACCGGTCACACCTTTGCGCCCGTTATCGCGCCGTTATCAGCCGGAGCGGGGCTGGCTGGCACTGGTGGATCAGGTGTTGAGCGATTTACCGCTGACGTTGCCGTGGCAGCAGCGCGCTCGCGATGTCGGCTGGATTGTCCGCCACCTGCAGTCGCATTTTCCCCGGCTGAACCAGGGCTGGCTCGAGGTCAACAGTGAACTCTTCTATCGTAACAAAACCGCCTGGCTGGTGGCGCGGCTGCATCTGCCGGAAGGCATCTTGCCCTGTCTGCTGCCGATCCAGCGC
Source organism: Pantoea sp. BJFS-204 (assembly GCF_049310725.1). Taxonomy (NCBI): domain Bacteria; kingdom Pseudomonadati; phylum Pseudomonadota; class Gammaproteobacteria; order Enterobacterales; family Erwiniaceae; genus Pantoea; species Pantoea sp. BJFS-204. Next base: position 5,203 of record NZ_JBMOWE010000005.1, read on the forward strand.
AGTGAAACGGGCGAACTGTGGATCGACACCTGTCTGACCGATGTGAATGACGCCAGCATTGTCTTTGGTTTTGCCCGCGCCTATTTCATGGTTTATGCGCCGGTGCCTGCGGCGCTGGTCGCCTGGCTGCAACCGATTCTGCCTGGCAAAACCCTGGCGGAGCGCTATATGGCGATTGGCTGCCAGAAGCACGGTAAAACCGAGAGCTATCGCGAGTATCTTCAGGCGCTGGCAGAAAATAAGACGGCCTTTGAGATCGCACCCGGCGTGCGCGGCATGGTGATGCTGGTCTTCACGCTGCCGGGCTTTGACTGGGTGTTCAAGGTCATCAGGGATCGCTTCGCGCCGCAAAAAGAGGTGACGGAAGCGCAGGTCCGCGCCTGTTATCAGCAGGTCAAAGAGCACGATCGCGTGGGACGTATGGCGGATACGCAGGAGTTCGAACAGTTTGCGCTGCCGCTGTCGCGCATATCACCGGCGCTGCTGGCAGAGCTCCACGCCTGCGTGGCTGAGAAGCTGCATATTGAAGGCGAGCGCCTGATTATTCGTCACCTGTGGCTGGAGCGCCGTATGCAGCCGCTTAATCTCTACCTGGCCCAGGCAAATGCCGCAGAGCGGCGTCACGCGATTGAAGAGTATGGCAACGCCATCCGACAGCTGGCGGCGGCCAATATCTTTCCCGGAGACATGCTGTTTAAAAACTTCGGCATCACCCGCCATGGCCGGGTGATTTTTTACGATTACGATGAGATTCGCCCGATGCAGGAGCTGCACTTCCGGGAGGTGCCCGCGGCGCGCTATGAGGAGGATGAACTCAGCGCCGAGCCCTGGTACAGCGTCGGGCCGGACGATGTCTTCCCGGAAACCTTCCGCTATGCGTTATGCAGTGAAGCCGCTACCGGCGCATTGCTGTTGCAACTGCATCCGGAGATATTCGACGCCCGCTGGTGGCGCGCGCAGCAGCAGCGCATCGCCCAGGGCCATGTGGAAGAGGTGATCGCCTGGCGGCAGACGCAGCGTTTCAGCGTCTGCTACGGCGCAGATAAAGTTAACGACCGCTGTACGCCAGCGTAACCTGGCGCGCTTCGCGGATGACCAGTGCACCTAATTCAGTAATCCGATCGTCAGTCATGCGGGCGATGGGGCCGGAGATAGAGAGCGCGGCAAACGCCTCGCCATGTTCGTCATAGATTGGCGCGGCGACACAACGCAGTCCAAGCGCATGTTCTTCATCATCAAATGAGAAGCCCGCTTTGCGCACCAGCGCCAGATTCTCTTTCAGACTCTGCGGCGACATCAGGGTTTTCGGCGTGTAGTAATGCAATCCTTTCTGATGCAGCAGGGCGGTGACCTGCTCATCGCCCAGATGGGCCAGAAACGCTTTGCCTGCGCCAGACGCATGCATCGGCAGCTTGCCGCCAATCGGCGCGGACATTCGCATCAGCTGGGTACACTGCACCTGATCAATGATCACCGCCTGGTGATCGCTGAGATCCAGCACCGCCAGATTCACCGTTTCACCGGACTGCTCCATCAGGCTACGCAGCACCGGGTGTACCAGCGCCAGCAGGTTACGGCTCTGCAGGAAACTGCTGCCGACCACGAAGGCGTGTGCGCCGATCGTCCACAGCCCGAGATCGCCCACCTGCCGGACAAAACCCTGCTGCTGCATGGTGCTGAGCAGGCGATGCGTGGTGGAGTTAGGCAAACCCGCCTGCTGAGCCAGCTCGGTCAGCGCTACGCTGCCATGTGAGTCAGCAATCAGCTCCAGCAGCGTCAGGCCGCGGGTCAGCGATTGCACCTGACCGCCCGCGGGTGCGGCGACAGGGGTGCCACGGGGTTTCTTGCCGCGCTTAACAGGAACCGGGGTTGCCATCATTGTTTCTCCTTTTACATTGTGGAAATCATTTTCGTTTTAATCACACGCATTGCAAACGCTGGTTTTCTGGTCAGACCTGTACAGCCGTGAGCTGAAAATCTCTCAGTCGAGGTTACTTTGTCGCCTGACCAGCTTGTGCCAGAATGAAAAACGGGCTTTTCCGCCAGCAGACTGACGTGAATGGGGCAACAGTGAGCAATAAAATCGACGCGTTAAAACAGCAGCTCGCACAACGCATTATGGTGCTGGATGGTGGTATGGGCACCATGATCCAGAGCTATAAGCTGGAAGAAGAGGATTATCGCGGCAGCCGTTTTGCTGACTGGCCTTGCGATCTCAAAGGCAACAACGATCTGCTGGTGCTGAGTAAACCGGCGGTGATCCGCGAGATCCACGACGCCTATCTGGCGGCGGGTGCGGATATCCTCGAAACCAACACCTTTAACGCCACGTCGATTGCGATGGCGGATTACCAGATGGAAAGTTTATCGGCGGAGATCAATTTTGAAGCGGCCCGCCTGGCGCGAGCCTGCGCCGATGCGTGGACGGCGAAAACGCCGGATCGTCCGCGTTATGTTGCGGGTGTGCTCGGCCCGACCAACCGCACCTGCTCGATCTCACCCGACGTCAACGATCCTGCCTACCGTAACGTTACTTTTAATCAGCTGGTGGAGGCGTACCGCGAATCGACCCGCGCGCTGGTGGAGGGCGGTTCCGACATCATCATGATTGAAACGGTGTTCGATACGCTGAATGCCAAGGCGGCTATCTATGCGGTGCAGACCGAGATGGAAGCGCTTGGCGTGGCGCTGCCGCTGATGATCTCCGGCACTATCACCGACGCCTCCGGCCGAACGCTCTCCGGCCAGACCACCGAAGCTTTTTACAACTCGCTGCGTCACGCCGAACCGCTCTCTTTTGGCCTGAACTGCGCACTGGGACCCGACGAACTTCGTCAGTATGTGGCGGAACTGTCGCGCATCGCTGAAGGCTACGTGACCGCCCATCCCAACGCCGGTCTGCCCAATGCCTTTGGCGAATACGATCTGGATGCGGAACTGATGGCGCAGCAGATTGGTGAATGGGCCACCGCCGGATTCCTGAACATTATTGGCGGCTGCTGTGGCACCACACCGCAACATATCGCTGCCATGGTGGCGGCGGTTGAAGGCGTCGCACCGCGTCAGTTGCCGACGATCCCGGTGGCCTGCCGTCTCTCCGGTCTGGAGCCGCTTAACATCACCGCAGAGTCACTGTTTGTTAACGTCGGTGAGCGCACCAACGTCACCGGCTCGGCAAAATTTAAACGGCTGATCAAAGAAGAGAAGTATAACGAAGCGCTGGAAGTGGCGCTGCAGCAGGTGCAGAGCGGCGCGCAGATCATCGATATCAACATGGATGAAGGCATGCTCGACGCCGAGGCGGCGATGGTACGCTTTCTGAATCTGATTGCTGGCGAACCCGATATTGCCCGCGTGCCGATCATGATCGACTCCTCAAAATGGGAGGTGATTGAGAAAGGGTTGCAGTGCATTCAGGGCAAAGGGATCGTGAACTCAATTTCGATGAAAGAGGGTGAAGCGGCCTTTATCCATCATGCCCGTCAGGTCCGGCGTTACGGCGCGGCGATGGTGGTCATGGCGTTTGACGAAGTGGGTCAGGCGGATACCCGCGCCCGAAAAATTGAGATCTGCCGCCGTGCTTACCGGATCCTCACCGAACAGGTCGGCTTCCCGCCGGAAGATATAATCTTCGACCCCAACATCTTTGCGGTCGCCACCGGCATCGACGAACACAACAACTACGCCATGGATTTCATTGGTGCCTGCGAAGATATCAAGCGCGAGCTGCCCCATGCGATGATCTCCGGCGGCGTCTCCAACGTATCGTTTTCATTCCGTGGCAACGATCCGGTGCGTGAAGCGATACATGCCGTCTTTCTCTATTACGCCATCCGTAAAGGCATGGATATGGGCATCGTCAACGCAGGCCAGCTGGCGATTTATGATGATTTGCCGGCAGAACTGCGCGAGGCGGTAGAGGATGTGATTCTTAACCGGCGGGATGATGGCACCGAGCGGCTGCTGGCGCTGGCGGAGAAATACCGTGGCGGCAAAAGCGATGGCTCGCAGGAAAAACAGCTCGCGGAATGGCGCAGCTGGGACGTGGTGAAACGGCTGGAGTATTCGCTGGTCAAGGGGATCACCGAGTTTATCGAGCAGGATACCGAAGAGGCGCGCCAGCAGGTACCACGGCCGATAGAGGTGATTGAAGGCCCGCTGATGTCTGGCATGAACGTCGTCGGTGACCTGTTCGGTGAGGGCAAGATGTTCCTGCCGCAGGTGGTGAAATCGGCGCGCGTGATGAAGCAGGCGGTGGCGTATCTGGAGCCCTTTATCGAAGCCAGCAAAGAGGCGGGGCGCAGCAACGGTAAAATCGTGCTGGCCACGGTCAAAGGCGACGTACACGACATCGGGAAAAATATTGTCGGCGTGGTGCTGCAGTGTAATAACTACGAAATCATTGACCTTGGCGTGATGGTGCCGGGTGAAAAAATTCTTAAAACGGCGCGCGAAGTGAATGCGGACATCATCGGCTTATCAGGCCTGATTACGCCGTCGCTGGATGAGATGGTCAACATGGCGAAAGAGATGGAGCGTCAGGGCTTTACCTTACCGCTGCTGATTGGCGGCGCGACCACCTCGAAGGCGCATACCGCTGTCAAAATTGAGCAGCATTACAGTGGCCCGACGGTCTACGTGCAGAACGCCTCACGCACCGTTGGCGTGGTGTCGTCGCTGCTTTCCTCCACGTTAAAAGAGGATTTCGTCGCCCGAACCCGCAAAGAGTACGAGACCGTGCGCATTCAGCATGCACGCAAAAAGCCGCGCACGCCGCCGGTCTCGCTGCAGGCGGCGCGCGATAACGCCACCTCAATTGACTGGGAGAGTTACACGCCACCCGTGCCGCATCGTCCCGGGGTCAGTCAGGTGGAGGCCAGCATTGAAACGCTGCGCAACTACATCGACTGGACGCCGTTCTTTATGACCTGGTCGCTGGCGGGCAAATATCCCCGCATCATGGAGGATGAGGTGGTGGGTGAAGAGGCGCAGCGTCTGTTTGCCGATGCCAATGCGATGCTCGACAGATTAAGCCAGCAGTCGCTGCTGAAGCCACGTGGCGTGGTCGGTATTTTTCCGGCTAACCGGGTCGGCGATGATATTCATCTCTACAGTGATGAGCGGCGTGATGAGATTTTGTGTGTGAGTCATCACTTACGCCAGCAGACCGAAAAAACCGACTTCGCCAACTACTGTCTGGCGGATTTTTTGGCCCCGAAATCGAGCGGCAAAGCGGACTATCTCGGTGCTTTCGCGGTGACCGGCGGGCTGGAAGAGGATGCGCTGGCGGAGGCGTACGATCGTCAGCATGACGACTACAACAAGATCATGGTGAAAGCGCTGGCTGACCGTCTGGCGGAAGCCTTTGCCGAATACCTGCACGAGCGGGTACGTAAGGTGATCTGGGGCTTCGCGCCCAACGAAAATCTTAGCAATGAAGAGCTGATTCGGGAAAATTATCAGGGGATACGTCCGGCGCCAGGCTATCCGGCCTGCCCGGAGCACACTGAGAAAGCCGCCATCTGGCGTCTGCTGGCGGTGGAAGAACAGACCGGCATGAAGCTCACCGAATCCTTTGCCATGTGGCCGGGCGCGGCAGTCTCTGGCTGGTACTTCAGCCATCCTGACAGCCGCTATTTCGCCGTGGCGCAGATCCAGCGTGACCAGGTGGAAGATTATGCGGCACGCAAAGGGATGTCGGTTATGGAAGTGGAGCGCTGGCTGGCGCCGAATCTCGGCTACGACGCGGACTAAATAAAAAAGCGGCCTGAGGGCCGCTTCAGACTGCTGACAAATCCAGCTCCGGTTAAATCTGGCAGCAATAATGAAGAAACTCAACGCGCAGGGAACCCGGTCAGAGGAGGAAAGCGTCCCGCGCCAGGGACGGCGCGGGCCGAGCGGCCAGGGATGGCATTAGCGCCTTTCCGATCTGACCGGGTTCCCTGAGCAGGCGCGATCTCATTGCTATGCTTTGCTTCAGGTGTATGCTCCCTGAGCCTGCTTTCTGTTAACCGCATGAAACGGCCCTGAGGCCGCCATCTGCTTAGTTAAAGCGCGCGTCGCGATCGGACGTCAGATCATACAGCTGGTACTTGCGACCCAGCATCTGACCGCCATCACGCGTCAGCGGCACCCAGTTCACCTGCGCGCGACCGCGCGTTGGCGTCACAGTGAACAGATCCATTGGGATGGAGATATAGAAGCCTTTGGTGAAGTCGCCTTCGCCATACTCTTCAGACGAGACGTTGGTTTTGGTGGCATAGACACCCACCATCACGCCACTGTCGAAGCGCTTCGACACATCGACCGTCACGCCTTTATCTTTCGCCAGATACTGACCGACGCTGGTTTTCACCAGTACATCCTGCATGAACCATGGACGCCAGTAACCCGTCAGGTTGCCGGTTGAGGCTTTATAGCGATTGAACTGCATCATGTTGTCCCAGTCACGCTGACGGACATAGTTGGCATCGACGCCCACCGCCCAGTTCGCATCGACCGGACGATAGAGCAGCTCGCCGCCCACGCCGCCATACATCGTCTCCAGGTACCCGCCGTAAACCTGACCATAGAAGCCGTTACCGAGGTGGCCCATATAGTTCGCCTGCAGATCGTTAACGTAGACGTTGTTCTCAACGTAGTCGCGGATATGGGTACGCACGCGCGGCAGCGAAGAGTCCGCCGGTGCGCCGTTGTAGTTGAACTTGTCGTAGTTGTTGGCGAGGTTACCAAACAGACTACCGCCCACCAGCAGGTGATCCGTCAGCCAGTAATCAGCGCTGGCCATCACGCCGACCTGATACATATAGAAGCTTTCCGGGCCGCCCACCGACTGATTCAGCACCGGCGACAGACTGTAGTTCAGGCGATCCTGACGGATAAACATCCCCTGCTCAGTGGTACCCGGATCGACCGGTTCTTTGCGGGTCTGTTGCAGTGGCTGCTCATGGCCCAGCGGATAGCCTTCCAGATTGTTACGCAGGCTGGCGACCTGCGTCTCAGTCGTCACCTGTGGCATGTTAAAGCGCGACTCGGTGACATTGATGGTGTCGATGCCGTCAGGCAGGTGGTTCATGATGATGCGGTTCGCACGATCCACCCCTTCACGGGTATCGCGATACTTCGTCTGCTCGCCTGACACATAGATCGTGTGACCCTGAGTCTGAATACGCGGACCATCGAGACCGGCATTGTATTTCAGATCGGTCAGCTGAGTGCCCACCACCGTCGGCTCCAGCAACTTAGGTTGCGGCTGCGGATTGTAGGAAGGCTTCTCGCTGTCGATGTGCGCCTGACGCAGATCGTTGAAGTTGGTGCGAATGGTGACACCAAACATAAAGGTGTTACCGCGTTCGTAGCTGGCGTTGATGTCAGCCCAGTCGGTTACGCGATAAATCGCGCCGACGTTGAGCTTGCTGCGCTGCTCAAGGCGGCCAGCAAAGTCATTCTGGTAGTCGTTGCCCTCATACTCCATTTTAAGGCGCAGCGGCTGCCAGGGCGTCTGATACTCCACGCCGCCAAACAGCGCCGTCGGACCGTGGAACATCTGCGAGCCGTTGATTGAACCCGCTTCGCCCACCTGCGGACGCTGGCAATAGCTGTCGCTGTATGAGCAGAAGGGGTTCTTCACGGTGCCGCTATTGCCGAGATAGCCCCAGCCAAGCCCCAGGGTAAAGTCGAACGGTCCCCATGCTTTGGTCGCCACCAGGTATTCGCTGTCGAACAGACCGGTACCGCCCAGATCGCGGGTTCCCACCGCCACTTCCGGCAGCCAGAAGCCCTCCTGCCACAGACGGAGTTTCAGGTCGAAGGCTTTATCTTTATAGCTCTGCGTGCCGCTGAATTCTGAGACCGCACTGTACTGACGGGTGCGCACGTCGGTATACCGCACAGTGGTCTCCAGCCAGGGAAAGAGCTGCAGTGACGCGGAGTAGTATCGGTACTGATCGTTGTCGCGCGCGTTGAGGCTGAACTCGCCCTCTTTGGCCATGCGCGCCGTCGGCACCTGCATCAGACCCACGCCGCCGAAATCGGATTGTGAAGGGCCCACCGGCTCGGGCCAGGTGTCAGCCTGCGCCTGACAGGCTGCCGCCACGGAAACAGCCAACAGGCTGAAGAGATAACGTTTTTTCATCAGTCTGGTATCCGGTGAGTCAGTACGGAAAGGATGCGTTCATTAAGGTCTTCATAGCTGCCTGGCAGGCTCCATGACGAAAAGCCGAGCCAGATAATGCTGCCTGGCTCCACTTCCGCGTGGCGATGATTCCAGTAGGCAACCGGCACCTGCTGTGTGGCGCCTGAAGGTGCAATCACGGTGACAAAATTGCGTTCTGCCCCGGAGAGTGCGTCATGACCATCCAGATAGTCGCGTACTGATTTACCCGGCTGCCAGCTCACTTTGCCTGCGCCGCTCAGCGCGCCGAGCAGCAGTACAGAATCTGAGGGGGCCTGCAGATAGAGGTCATAGCTGCCTTCCAGCCGACGGTTGTCAGCCGGATGCAGACGGATCCAGTCCGGGTCGAGCGACGTGAACTGGCGACCTGCTACTTTGATGGCGCTCAGCTGGCGGATCACCTCATCAATGGCCGCCGCCCGATCGCCGCTGCTGTCGGCACGCCAGGCACGTAACGCGCCCAGCGTCTGTTGATAGTGCTGCTGTGCCACTGCGCTGGCACCGCGCTCGGCAATAAAGGTCGCACGCCAGTCAGTGTTGACCTGCAGTGGAGGCAGAGTCACCAGCTGGGAGAGATCCGCGACCTGGCTCAGCTCAGCCTGACCGCCGTTGTGCGGTGCATGAACGATAACCTGCGCAGTTGCCTGCGCTTCTGCGGCGCTGAACAGGCTCAGCCCGGCCAGCAAAAAAGTGATTTTTTTCATGATTTCGCCGGCTTCAGAATAGTGATATCTACAGGGAAGGCGTCTGCCGCCAGCATCTGATGGGCCTGCACCACATCGCCGCTGCTGTTATCGATCCAGAAGGTGTTTTCCCACTCGCGGTTACTGCTGTCGATGCTCACCTGCTCATGCCAGACGCGGCACGGAATGCGGTTGCCCGCCACGGTCAGGACTTCGTCGGTGCCGCGCTGGAAGGTTGAACGCACAGTCGCGCCGCGAACCTTGCCCTGTTCGGTCCACTGCACGATGCGGGTCCAGCCTGCACCGTTGCTGATATGCAGGCTGTCAGCGAGCGGATCCTGTTGCAGATTGCTGACGCTCAGCAGGTTATCCGGCAAGCCCAGGGTTTTAACCAGGCGGCCATGCTGTGTCACCAGCATCGCCTGATCCTGTGTCACCCATTTCTGCTGACCTTTCTCGTTGTAGCCGAGCACTACAAAAATGCGCGGACCTTCATTCAGGCGAGCATAGAGACTGGCATAGGGAAGATTGTTGACCTGTTGATCGGTAACGGTCACGTCGTCCGGACCGTTAACCGCAAGCAGCAGAGTCTGTTCAAGACCTTTTTGCGTTTGTGTACAGGCCTGCAGCAGCAGGCAAGCGAGCAGCAGAGGAAGTTGGCGCACTGTGTGTCCCTGATAAGTCATGCCAAAGTAAAAAATAACCACACAGGCGTGTGGTTATGTTTAAAGGTGCTCTGCCCGTCCCGTTCCGGCTGCAGAAATACAGGTTACGTGGCTCAGCGTCCTCACTCACCGAAGTCAGTGGTTCAGCCTCTGCCCGTTTGCTGCAGATCAGCAATCAGACGGGGGTCGGGCATCCATCAACGAGTGGTGCTCGTCGTGGTCGTGGTTGTTGTACCGGTATTTGCACCGTCACCACCGCCAGAAGCGGCAATGCCGAGCCCGACCAGCGCGCCAAGTGCACCGATACCCACAGCGGTCGACGTGCCAGCAGAGATTGCTCCCGCCTGCGCGCCAGCTGCGGTACCAGCTTCTTCCGGCGCAGCAAATGCGCTGGAAGAGACGGCAACGAAGATCAAGGCTGCACCGGCAACCATAGTTTTTTTCATAACAGCGTTTCCTGCATTGAGTGAATGAAGGATCTCTGTCCGCTGAGGTTGCAACGCAGTCAGACTGCGGCAAAATCGACAGACAGTCCCATTGCGGGCGCGTTCAGTATAGGGCAACAAAATATCAGAGTTCAGCACCGGAAAAACCAGGGTGAATAGCGGGGTGGGCGCGTGATTTAATTAGCTGGATTGGGGATAACTACTTTTTATATCGGAATATTTCGGGCTGATGCCAGATATTTCGCTGCTGGCGAATCAATTGCAAAGCGTAATGTTCTTTTTTATTAATATCTGGTACGGAATAAGAATAATCAGAATTTACTCAGGATTGCTGAAACTGAATATGATTATGAATCAATAGCTAACAATAGAGATTACCCGATTTCAGGACCATTTTATACTTTATGCTGGCCCGTTCAGCGCATCGATGTTCAGAATTATCTTAGGTTATTTTAAGACTTTTCCCTGACAACCCATGCTCTCCAACGATATAAACAGCCCATTCAGATGTAAAAACAGTCAAAAAAAGGGCGGCAAAGTGGCCGCCCGATGAAATTAACGCCGATTAACGCCAGGATTTATAGCGGTTAATTAAGGCATTAGTGGAGCTGTCGTGAGTGGTAACTTCGTCCTCGTTTTCCAGTTCCGGCAGAATACGGTTCGCCAGCTGCTTACCTAATTCCACACCCCACTGATCGAAAGTGAAGATATTCAGGATGGCACCCTGAGTGAAGATTTTGTGCTCATACAGGGCAATCAGCGCGCCCAGGCTGTAAGGGGTAATCTCACGCAGCAGGATGGAGTTAGTCGGGCGGTTACCTTCAAACACCTTGAACGGCACGATATGGGCTACAGACTCTGCAGATTTACCGGCATCGGTAAACTCTTTCTCTACGACGTCGCGTGACTTACCAAACGCCAGCGCTTCAGTCTGGGCAAAGAAGTTAGAGAGCAGCTTCGGATGGTGATCCGCGAGCGCATTATGGGTAATGGCCGGCGCAATAAAGTCGCACGGAACCAGCTTGGTACCCTGGTGGATCAGCTGATAAAACGCGTGCTGACCGTTGGTGCCAGGTTCGCCCCAGATGATTGGGCCAGTCTGGTAGTCCACCGGATGACCGGCACGATCCACATACTTGCCGTTTGACTCCATATTGCCCTGCTGGAAATAGGCGGCAAAGCGGTGCATGTACTGGTCGTAAGGCAGAATCGCTTCGGTTTCAGCACCAAAGAAATTGTTGTACCAGATGCCAATCAGTGCCAGCAGCACCGGCAGGTTCTGCTCAGCCGGCGCAGAGGCGAAGTGCTGGTCCATGGCATGTGCGCCGCTCAGCAGCTGCTCGAAGTTATCGAAACCAATCGAGAGAATGATCGACAGGCCGATCGCTGACCACAGTGAATAGCGGCCGCCAACCCAGTCCCAGAATTCAAACATGTTGTTGGTGTCGATACCAAATTCGCCCACCGCTTTGGCGTTGGTCGACAGCGCAGCAAAGTGTTTCGCTACGTGCTGCTGGTCGCCTGCCGTTTTCAGGAACCAGTCGCGCGCGCTGTGGGCGTTGGTCATGGTTTCCTGGGTGGTGAAGGTTTTCGATGCCACCAGGAACAGGGTGGTTTCCGGGCTGAGGTCTTTCAGCGTTTCGGCGATGTGGGTGCCGTCAACGTTAGAGACAAAATGCATGTTCAGATGGTTTTTGTACGGGCGCAGCGCTTCAGTCACCATAAACGGGCCGAGGTCAGAGCCGCCGATACCGATATTCACCACGTCGGTGATCGCTTTACCGGTATAGCCTTTCCATTCGCCGCTGATGATGCGCTCAGAGAAGCCTTTCATCTTATCCAGCACCGCGTTGACCTCTGGCATCACATCTTTGCCATCCACCAGAATCGGCGTGTTACTGCGGTTACGCAGCGCGACGTGCAGCACCGCACGATCTTCGGTGCGGTTAATCTTCTCACCCGAGAACATAGACTTAATGGCACCGCTCAGGTCGGTCTCTTTGGCCAGCGCCTGTAACTTATCGAGGGTTTCCTGGGTGATGCGGTTTTTGGAGAAATCCACCAGCATCTGATCATCAAAGGTGGCAGAGAATTTGGCAAAACGATCGGCATCCTGGGCGAACAGATCGGCAATTTCTACCGACTTCATCTGCTCAAAATGCTGTTGCAGCGCTTTCCAGGCTGCGGTTTGTGTCGGATTGATATTTTTCATGGCAACACTCTTGTTGATATTAAGAACCGTCATTCCATCGGAGGCACATCATGCCCGTTTAGCGTTTCAGTATGACCACAGTTGTAACTGAAAGGAAAAATTTTGTCAGCGCGCGCCGGACAGGCGATCTGAACGCCGCTGTTTATCGCCAGCATTCACTGGCGCGAACAGCCAGCGGACCGCAGAGGCAACGCGCGGTAAAGTGTGACGCGAAAGTCTGCGCAAAACGTTGTGCCGTATCAGGGATTGCTGCATGGGCTGAACCCATTAAGCACTGTAGCCGCTGCGACGCAGAGTCATTTGTTTTCTGATGCGGCGCTCCGGGCATCGCTGACATTGACAGCAGGTCCAGAAAAGGCTAGATCTATGCGCCTACTTGCGCACCTGTGCGCAAGCCAGAAGAGGCGCGTCGCCCAGGCAGTGTGTTGGAGGAACCGTATCCGGTGAAAACACATGATGGGGAGCGACGCCGAGGTGGGTCAGCACGCGGTGTGCTGCCTGTCGGCTACAGGGGCTGAATCCTCTGGGTTGTCACCAGAAACGTCTGCAGTCGACGTTTCGCAAGGTGGGGCGCTTCTGGGTGACTCGTCTATCCGATCTTGTCCGCCCGTTTCTGCTCTTTCCTTGTGCCTGGCTGAAAGAATGTTTCTCGACCCTTTCATCGGCGAGAACAAGATAACCTGACACGAGGTCCTACATGTCTCAAACACTGATAGTGGCAAAATTCGGCGGCACCAGCGTAGCCGATTTTGAAGCGATGAACCGCAGCGCCGATGTGGTGTTGCAGGACGCCAGCACGCGTCTGGTGGTGCTCTCTGCTTCGGCGGGCATTACTAATCTGCTGGTTGCGCTGGCTGAAGGCCAGCAGGCTCCTCAGCGCGCTGTGCTGCTTGATGATATCCGCCGTATCCAGTACGCCATTGTTGATCGCCTGCAGCGTCCGGAAGTGATCCGCGATGAAATCGATCGGATGATCGACAATATCAGCATGCTTTCCGAAGCCGCCTCACTGGCAACCTCGAATGCCCTGACCGATGAACTGGTCAGCCACGGTGAGCTGATGTCATCACTGCTGTTTGTGGAAATTCTGCGTGAACGCCAGGTTAACGCGGAGTGGTTCGATGTCCGCAAGGTAATGCGTACCGACGATCATTTTGGCCGGGCAGTACCGGATGTACAGGTGCTGGCGGAGCAGGCGACGGCGCAGTTACAGCCGCGCATTGAGCAGGCATTAGTTATTACTCAGGGTTTCATCGGCAGTGAAAGCGAAGGGCGCACCACCACCCTGGGTCGCGGCGGCAGTGATTACACCGCCGCGCTGCTGGGCGAAGCGCTGAACGCGGCGCGTGTGGATATCTGGACGGATGTACCGGGCATCTACACCACCGACCCGCGCGTGGTGCCGACGGCGAAGCGTATTGATGAAATTACTTTTGAAGAAGCCGCTGAAATGGCGACGTTCGGTGCGAAAGTGCTGCACCCGGCGACGCTGCTTCCCGCTGTACGCCGGGGTATTCCGGTATTTGTCGGTTCCAGTAAGGATCCGGCAGCCGGTGGAACCCGCGTCTGCAATGAAACCCGCAACCCGCCGCTGTTTCGGGCGCTGGCGTTACGCCGTAAGCAGACGCTGTTAACGCTGCACAGCCTTAACATGCTGCATACGTTTGGTTTTCTTGCTGAACTCTTCAATATTCTGGCGCGTCATAACGTCTCGGTTGACCTGATCACCACCTCCGAAGTGAGCGTGGCGCTGACGCTCGACACCACCGGATCGACCTCAACCAGTGCCAGCCTGCTGACCCAGGCTTTACTGACTGAACTTTCGTCGCTGTGCCGGGTTGAAGTGGAAGAAGATCTGGCGCTGGTGGCGATTATCGGTAACCAGCTGTCAAAAGCGTGCGGCGTCGGCAAAGAGGTGTTTGGTGTGCTCGACCCGTTCAACCTGCGGATGATTTGCTACGGTGCCAGCAGCTACAATCTCTGCTTCCTGGTGCCGGGCAACGATGCGGAAAGCGTGGTACGTACGCTGCATCGCAATCTGTTCGAGTAGGCTTCTGTGGCATTCAGGCCGCGTCAGCGCGGCCTGAAAAGCGGCAAAAAAGGTTCATATCTCCCTCATTACTCCCCGGCACGCGACTTCCGATAAATCCCATTAATACAGAAAGTTACAGCCTGTTATTGCCAAATGGCAATCCCTTTCTCTGCGCATTTCGTGCACCTGCATTGCGCTCCCTTTCCGCAGATTTATAATCCCGCCGCTGAATCAATTCACCCAAATTTAGGAAATATCATGAAAAGGTTAGTCGCAGAGGCGCTGGGTACCTTCGTGCTGGTGGCCGGCGGTTGTGGTAGTGCCGTGCTGTCAGCTGCGTTCCCGGAGCTGGGCATTGGCTTCATGGGCGTGGCGCTGGCTTTCGGGCTGAGCGTGCTGGTCATGGCGTATGCGGTCGGTCACATCTCAGGCGGGCACTTTAACCCGGCGGTGACCCTGGGATTAGTGGCAGGCGGACGTTTTCCCGCGTCTCAGGCCATTCCTTACATCATCGCGCAACTGGCTGGCGGCATTGCCGCTGGCGCGGTGCTCTATCTGATCGCCAGCGGTAAAGGTGACTTCAGTGCAGCGGCCAGCGGCTTTGCGGCGAATGGCTACGGTGAACACTCGCCGGGCGGCTTCAGCCTGCAGTCAGGTATGATCGCCGAAGGGGTGATGACCGCTATCTTCCTGATTGTGATTATGGGTGCCACCAGCGAACGCGCGCCGAAAGGCTTTGCACCTATTGCGATCGGCCTGGCGTTAACCCTGATCCACCTGATCAGCATTCCGGTAACCAATACCTCGGTTAACCCGGCACGCAGCACCGCGGCAGCCCTGTTCCAGGGTGACTGGGCGATCTCTCAGCTGTGGATGTTCTGGTTAATGCCGATTATCGGTGCCGTGATTGGTGGTTTGATCTACCGCGGTTTAGAGGAAAAAGCAGCGTAATTTCGTTAATATTCAGCGGATCGGCAGCAGTCGATCCGCATTTTCCCGCCTCGCCCCATCTTCGCCTTACGCCATGATAATGAAATGTTATGATCCGGCCTTCGTCACGGCAGTCGTTCCTGCATGATGACTCTCTATGGCAAATCTGCATAAAACATAACATTCTTATAAGGAAGTCTGGCTATGCTCGCCACGTTAACCCGCCTGTTCCCGCTCTGGGCCGTGCTGTTGTCTGTCGCCGCTTATTACTCTCCAGGTACGTTTCTCGGCATCGGACCCTGGGTCACTTATCTGCTGATGCTGATTATGTTCGGCATGGGTGTGACCCTGAATATCGACGATTTTAAACGGGTCCTGACCCGACCTGCGCCGGTGATTGCCGGAACCTTTCTGCACTATCTGGTGATGCCGTTAGCCGCCTGGGGACTGGCAAAACTGTTTCATATGCCGCCCGATCTGGCTGCCGGTATGATTCTGGTCGGCTCAGTTGCCAGCGGCACCGCCAGCAACGTCATGATCTATCTGGCGAAGGGGGATGTGGCGCTGTCGGTGACCATCTCGTCAGTCTCTGCGCTGGTGGGTGTGTTCGCCACGCCGCTGTTAACCCGCTTTTATGTTGATACCCACATTCAGGTTGACGTGGCTGGCATGCTGCTGAGCATCGTGAAGATCGTCGTGATCCCCATCTCCCTGGGACTGATCATTCATCACAGTATGAACAGCGTGGTTCGCCGGGTGGAACCCTGGCTGCCTGCGTTTTCGATGGTCTGTATTCTGCTGATCATCAGTGCGGTGGTGGCGGGCAGTCAGGCCTTTATTGGATCGGTGGGTCTGATGGTGATCGCGGCGGTGATCCTGCATAACGCGATTGGCCTGCTTGGCGGCTACTGGGGCGGCAAGCTGTTTGGCTTCGATGAGTCAACCTGCCGTACCCTGGCGCTGGAGGTCGGCATGCAAAACTCCGGTCTGGCGGCGACGCTGGGCAAACTCTACTTCTCACCACTGGCGGCATTGCCAGGCGCGCTGTTCTCGGTGTGGCACAACCTGTCAGGTTCACTGCTGGCGGGTTACTGGTCAGGAAAGCCGATTAAGAAGAAGTAACAGTGGCGGCGCATTATTACACTGCGCCGCATCTCACTGCTGCCGCGCCGGACGATCGCCGCTCCGGCGCGGCAGGTTATTCACTCCGCTCAGTTTTATTCATAGTCACGTTCATCGTCGGGCTGTTCCAGCACCGTGTAGGCCACACTACAAAACAGTGAATTCAGGCGCTTCATGTCGCCCAGTAAACCGAGATGCAGCGAACTGGTCTCAATACTCTGCACGTTCTTCTGGTGCAGGCGGTCAACATGCGCATGAGAGTAGCGGCGGATCATCAGACGGAAGCGATGTTTAGCGCGACGCAGACGTTTAGCGCTGGTGATATCGTGTGACAGAAACACCGACAGACTCATTCTGAGGTTAGCGATCAGCAGCTCATGCAGCTCCTGCAGCTCTTTTAATCCCTCGGCAGAGAACGCGCGGCCCGCTGCCAGCGACTTGTCAGCGACATCGCCGCTCATCCGCTCGATGATGTCCCCGGCCTGCTCCAGATTAAGCGACATTTCAATGATTTCACCCCAGCGACGCGAGTCCTCTTCGGGGAGATCCTCTTTTGGCATCCGCGCCAGATAGAGTTTGATGGCGGTATAGAGCACATCGACATCATCATCCAGCCTGCGCACCGTGCGTTCCTCGCGGGATTCGCCATGTACCACCTTATTAAACGCCTCCAGCATCTGCTCCAGCACGTCGCCCATGCGTAACGCTTCGCGGGCGGCATTCACCAGCGCCAGCGCCGGCGTATCCAGCGCGCTGCGATCGAGGTGCTTCGGCTTGAGGTGCAGGGCGTTATCCACGTCGTCGGCGATCATACGGCGACAGAGGCGCGCCATCAGGTCAGCAAACGGCACCATCGCCACGCAGCGGATCAGGTTGTAAAACACATGGAAGAAAATCACTAACTCTTCATCGTTGACCGGCAGCTTATCCAGCCACTCCGCCACAATATCGACAAACGGCAGGATGAACACACAGCCGATCAGCTTGAACAGCAGGCTGCCGAGCGCCACGCGCTTGCCCGCAGCATTCGAGCCGCTGGCGTTGATCATCGCCAGCAGGCCGCTACCGAGATTGGCACCAATCACCAGACAGAGCGCCACCTTAAACGAAATCACGCCGGTGGCGGTGAGCGTCGCGGTGATCAGCACCGCGGCCAGGCTGGAGTAACTGATGATGGCAAATACCGCCCCCAGCAGCGCATCGAGCATCACGTCGCCGGTCAGGCTGGAGAAAAGCACCTGGACACCGGCGGCCTGGGTAATCGGGCGAGCCGCTTCGACAATCAGCTGCAGCGCCAGCAATATCAGGCCCAGGCCGATACTGGCCCGGCCTAACTGACCCGCACGGGTCTGCTTGCGGCTGAGGAAGAACACCACGCCAAAGAAGATAAACAGCGGTGAGAGCCAGGAGAGATCAAATGTCAGGATACGCGCCATAATCGCGGTGCCGACATCCGCGCCAAGAATCACCACCAGCGCGGGCGTCAGGCTGACCAGATTCTGCGCCACAAAAGAGGTCACCAGCAGCGTGGTGGCGTTGCTGCTCTGCACCAGCGTGGTCACGCCAATGCCCGCCAGAAACGCCATCGGTTTTTTTTCTATGCTGCGACTCAGGACGCGGCGCAGATCGGCACCGTAGACCCGCATGATGCCGGTTCGTACGATATGCGTGCCCCAGACCAGCAGGGCCACCGCAGAGAGTAAATTAAGCAGGGTTAACACGTGGTGTCGCTCCTCGAATGTCAGGCTTAAAGCACAGACTGCCAGCCTGACGGAAGAGAGCAATCTGTGAAGGGGATTGCCGTGCTATGCGTGATTTTTTCCTGTGTTTTAAGCCACCTGGCGCAAAGTCGACATCTCCAATTGTAGACCAATCTTCCTGCCAGCGGGATGCAAATCCGCCGCCGATCGGTTAAGCACATCAACCGAAAGTTCCACATCATGCGCCCGGATACGATAGCGGATCACGTTGCCCAGCAGGCTGTGGCTGAGGATTTCCGCAGGAATGCCCTGGCCCGGCGCGGTGAACAGCATTGATTCCGGGCGAATGGCCACCTGGCTGTGGAAAGGCTGACCGGTCAGTCGCGTCGCCTGCTCAGCGCTCAGCAGGTTGTAGTTGCCAATAAATCCGGCGGCGAAGAGATCGACCGGTTGGGTATAGAGCGCTTCGGCATCGCCATTCTGCACGATTTTGCCCCGGTTCATCAGCACGATACGATCGGAGAGCGTCAGCGCCTCCTCCTGATCGTGGGTGACGAACAGGGTGGTGAGATTCAGCTCGCGCTGGATGCGCCGGATTTGATCGCGCAGATGGCGGCGAATACGCGCATCCAGCGCCGACAGCGGTTCATCCAGCAGCAGCAGACGCGGACGCGTCACCAGCGAACGTGCCAGTGCCACGCGCTGACACTGCCCGCCTGACAACTGGTGCGGATAACGGCGTGCATAATCATTGAGTTCAACCAGCTCCAGCACCTCCAGCACCCGCTGGCGAATCTGCGCTTCGGGCAGTTTCTGCATCTTCAGGCCAAATGCGACGTTCTTCTCTACCGTCATGTTGGGAAACAGCGCATAGCTCTGGAACACCATACCGATGGCGCGCTTCTGCGGGGCCAGCGGCACGATATCTTTGCCCTCCAGCCTGATTTCACCGCTGTCGACGCCGGTTAATCCCGCCAGACAACGCAGCAGCGTCGATTTACCGCAGCCGCTGGGGCCGAGCAGGGTGACAAATTCCCCTTCAGCGGCGCTGAAATCGATCTGCTCAAAAATGGGCGTGGGTCCATAGGACTTGTTCAGCTCTCTGACCTCAAGGTAACTCATATTCAGCCTCGTTCGGGATTCAGGGCGTTGGCCAGCCAGGTAACCAGCAGCACCACAAAGAAGTAGGAGATCACCAGGGCGCTGGTGAAGTGACCGCTGCCGTTACGCATGTTGAAGAGGTAAACCTGCAGGGTTTCATAGCGGTTGCCGACCAGCAGGTTAGCGAAGACAAATTCGCCAATCAGGAAGGAGAAAGAGAGCAGCACGGCAATCAGCATCCCTTTGCGCAGGTTGGGCAGCACGACCCACAGCGCCGCCTGCCAGGTGCTGGCACCCAGCAACTGCGCGGCATCAATCAGCTCTTTGAGGTTGATCGCCTGCATATTGTTCGCCAGCGCCCGGTAGATAAAGGGCAACGCGATAGTGAAATAACAGCCGATTAAGATCCACGGCGTGCCGGTCAGCATCAGCGGTGACGAAGAGTAGAGTTGCAGTAATCCCACTGACGACACCACCGGCGGCACGGCGAAAGGCATCAGGATCAGGACGTTCATCACCGCATCCAGTCGAGGAAAATAGTAAGCGATTACAAACATGGCAGGCATCACCAGCACCAGCGAGAACAGAAGCGCACCCAGGCAAATCAGCAGCGAATGGCTCAGCGCCGTCAGAAATCGCGGGTCGCTCCAGAGCTGGATGAACCACTTCAGGCTATAGCCCTGTGGCAGAATGGTGTTACTCCAGTCGGACGACAGTGCATAAAGCAGTGTGGCCAGTAAAGGCAGTGCCAGCAGGGTAAAGAGTAACCCGACCATTATCCGGTGATAGAGGTGCTCAGCACGTGACATGGCGGCTCCTTTCATGGCTGTTTCGCATTGAGATAGCTACGGCTCACCAGATACTGCTGCACCAGGGTGATCAGCGCCATAATCGCCACCAGCAGCATCGCCAGCGCACTACCGGTGTTGGGATCCAGCGAGATATCGCCGGAGACCAGCGCGGCAATGCGCACCGGCACCACGTTGAAATTACCCGTGGTCAGGGCATAAATCGTGGCGTAAGCGCCCAGCGCATTTGCCAGCAGGATCACAAAGGTCCCGAGCAGCGCCGGAAACAGAATCGGCAGGCCGATGTGCCACCAGTAGTGCCAGCGGCTGGCACCCAGCAGCGCAGCGGACTCCTGCCACTCTTTCTTCAGCCCGTCGAACGCCGGGTAGAGCAGCAGCACGCCCAGCGGGATCTGGAACCAGGTGTAGACCAGCACCATGCCATTGCGCGAGAAGAGTCTGAAGCTCTCAACCAGAACATAATGGCGCAACAGCAATGTCAGGCAGCCGTTCAGCCCCAGCAGAATCACAAAGGCAAACGCCAGCGGGACACCCGCAAAGTTGCTGGTCATATTGGTAAAAGCGATGAGAAAGCGCTGCAGTCGCCCGCCGCCGAGCTGATGCAGTGAATAGCCGGTGACCAGTGCAATCAGTAAGCCGTAGACGCTTGACCAGAGTGAGATATCCAGCGAAAAACGAAACGCCTGCTGGTAGAAGGGCGAGGTGAGAATGTCCTGATAGTTATCCCAGCCCCACTGGCTGTTCATCTCACTCCAGAAGCTGTTAATGGCGATCCACAACAGCGGTGCCAGCTGAAAGGCGACCCAGAACAGGGTGAACGGTAACAGCAGCAGCAGCGCGACTCCTTTTCCTCTCATCTCTTCGACTCCGCCAGCAGGCCGCGACAGACCGGCTTGTCATGCGCCACCTCAAGCAGTTCACACAGCGTGCCGCACAGATCGGTCTGCTGCGGTGCCAGGTCAGGCTGCAGCGAGAAAGCCCGGCCAAAGACAAACAGCGGCACCGTGGTCTCTTCCGGCAGAATGCCGCCGTGGGAGCGATCGTCATTCATGCCGTGATCGGCGGTCACCATCACCTGATAGCCCTCAGCCAGCCACAAGGGCATCCACTGCGACAGCAGGCCGTCGGCGATGCGTGCCCGGTTGCGGTACTGTGGCGAGAAGAGGCCCGATTTATGACCGGCATCGTCGATATTCATCGGGTGGATTAGCAGAAAATCGGGATCGTGACGCAGCCGCAGGCTCTCTGCATCTTCAAACAGATGCGAGTCGGGATAGCTATCATCAGAATAAAAATGGCCATACTGAATGGGCAGGTCCGGCGCGTCAGTGTGACGATCGCGCGCCGGAACGAACGGCGTTCGGTTATAAAGCTCACTCACCCAGTGGTAGGCCGCCGCCGCAGTCGTCAGTCCCGCCGATCGCGCAAAGTGAAAGATGCTACGCTCGCGACTTAACCGACTGACGCCATTATGAATAATGCCGCTTCTGACCGGCGGAACACCGGTCAGAATGCACTCATAAAGCGGGCGTGACAGCGAGGGTAATTCACAGGTCATACGGTAATAAAACCCGTTGCCCTGCGAACATTCGGCATGCAGGTAACCCATTGCATGTTGTGCGACCTGATTGCTCAGGCCGTCCAGCACTACCAGGATGGTCTTCATTCCGTTCTCCCTGCCGCGAATTACTGCTGCATGTTGATGATGACGTTTTCCTGCCACAGGCGCGGCAGCATTTTCGACGATTTATCCCAGGCAGCCTGATCCTTAACCGGACGGGCATTTTTATATTCAGATTGCGGCAGCAGGCGAGCCTGAACGTCCGCTGGCAGCGTCAGATGTTCAGCACGGATCGGACGGGCATAGCCCTTCGCCAGATTGATCTGTCCCTGGTCTGAGAAGATATATTCGCGCGTCAGTTTTGCGGCGTTAGGGTGTTTCGCATATTTGTTGATGACGGTGGTGTAGCCGGAGGTCACGGAGCCATCAGACGGGATCACCACTTCGTAGCGGTTTTTGTCGATCTGGTCCCGGTAGTTAAGGGCGTTAAAGTCCCACACCACCGCCATCTGCACTTCGCCTTTTTCGATATTGGCAATCACCGGATCGGTAACGCCAAGACGACCCTGTTTGGCCAGATCGGCAAAGAAAGCCAGCGCCGGTTTCAGGTTCTTCTCATCGCCACCTAAGGCGTAGTTTGCCGCCAGTACGCCGTTAGCCGCCTGAGCTGCCACGCCGACGTCACCGATAGTAACCACATACTTACCTTTTTTCAGATCGGCCCAGCTGTGGGGGATATCTTTAACCTGCTGCTTGTCGATCAGGAAGGCGATGGTGCCGGTATAGGCCAGCGCCCAGTGGCCATCTTTATCTTTAGCCCAGGCCGGAATCTGATCCCAGTGAGTGGGTTTATAGGGCTGGGTCACACCTTTAGCGACAGCGATCGGGCCAAAGGCGGCACCCACGTCACCGATGTCAGCGCTGGCGTTCTCTTTCTCTGCATCGAATTTCGCCAGCTCCTGCGCCGATGACATATCGGTATCGCTGTGCTTAAGGCCATATTTGCTGCTGATGTCGTTCCAGGTGTCTTTCCAGTTAGCCCAGCTATCCGGCATCCCGACGCTGTTGACCTGGCCTTCACTGCGTGCCGCTTTTTCCAGGGCGGCAAGGTCGTTATCGGCGGCCTGCGCAACGGGCAGGGTGAGCACTACAGCACTGGCTACTACAGAGGCGATAAACGCTTTCATCTCAGTTGCTCCGGGTGTAAGTTGATGGGCCTGGCTGGTCTAGTCCAGCAAGAACCGAGCCAATGTAGCCCCTGTATATGAACGATTTATGACAGGGCGGCGCTGTGCGGGGGATGGGCGATGAAAGATGTGACCCGTTCGCCTGTCACAGGCGCGTTTACCTGAACAGTAAGAGTGCGGAGTCGCACCAAAATGAGGCTACTGTTGTGGAGTCGATAGCACTCAAAACGGCGGATGCGATCGCCAGCGTCCTGCTGACGCGTATTCAGGCCGGAGAGTTCAGCGCCGGGCGACTGCCGGCGGAGCGTGCCTTAAGCGAAGCGTTCAGCACGACCCGGATTACCCTGCGGGAAGCACTGGGCAAGCTGGAAGCCCAGGGAATGATCTACCGGGAACTGCGTCGCGGCTGGTTTATCGCACCGCCGCGGCTGATCTATAACCCGCTGCATCACAGCCACTTTCATGCCATGGCAATGGAGCAGGGACGGCAGGCGGCCACCGAGGTCATCGCTGCCGAACAGGTCGCGGCGCACGACAGCGTGGCGACGGCGCTGCGGCTGGCCTCCGGTTCGTCGGTTTACTGCATCCGCCGCCTGCGGCGCATCGACGGGCGCGCGGTGCTCTATGTGGAACACTACCTCAATCCGCGTTTTTTCCCTGGTCTGCTTGATGAAGATTTGACCCGCTCACTGACCGATCTCTATGACCAGCGCTACGGCATTCGTTACGGCGGCGCGCGCTTCACCATCCTGCCCGGCCCGCTGCCGGAGGTCGCCGCACCCATGCTGAATGTGGCACCGGGCAGCCCCGGTTTGTTGATCACCCGCATCAATCGCAACCAGCAAAAAGAGGTGATTGATTGCGACTGTGAATACTGGCGTTACGATGCGCTCTGTGTTGATGTGGAGGCCTGAGGAGTTATTGTGATTTGCGTCACACTCGCGCATGATATCGCGCGCTAACAACTCCTTTTTTAAGGCGCAACATGAGTGACAAAAATCCTTTGGCCCGCCACCTTGCAACGGTACTGCAATGGGTGCTGAATCTGGGTCTGCTGAGTCTGGCGATCATCCTGATCGTCTTTTTAGGCAAAGAAACTATCCATCTGGCAAACGTGCTGTTTAACACCAGCGAGCAGTCATCCTCCTATCTGTTGATTGAGGGGATTGTCATTTATTTCCTCTACTTCGAATTTATTGCGTTGATTGTTAAGTACTTTCAGTCGGGATATCACTTTCCGCTGCGCTATTTTGTCTATATCGGTATCACGGCAATTATCCGCCTGATTATCGTCGACCATAAAAATCCCTTCGATACGCTCTGTTACTCTGCGGCGATTCTGATTCTGGTAATCACTCTGTGGCTGGCAAACAGCAACCGCCTGAAACGCGAGTAATCTCCCTGCCGTCTGTCATGACGGCAGGTGTTCGCATCGCGTCTCTGCGCTAAACTAGCGTCCTGAAAATTATTGGGAGTGGTGCTATGTCGCAAGACGCGCTCAGCTTATTACGTGCGCTCAACTGGCTTTCTCCGTCGCAGGCAACCCTTGCGCCGCCATTGCTCGACTGGCTGATGGAGGAGGATTCAATGACGCGCCGTTTTGAACAACATTGTCAGCGGGTCACGGTTCAGCCGCTGCGTGAAGGCTTTATCGACGCCAGCGAGTTGGGTGATGAAAAGGGCTTGTTGCCAGACGATCAACGCTTCTGGCTGCGTGAAGTGTTGCTGTTCGGCGACGATCAGCCCTGGCTGGCTGGCCGTACGCTGGTGCCGGAAAGCACCCTTAACGGGCCAGAAGCGATGCTGCAGCAGCTGGGCACCCGGCCGATGGGTCGCTATCTCTTCTCCTCTTCAACGCTGACCCGCGATTTTATTGAGCCGGGGCAGGTGGAGGGATTGTGGGGACGACGTTCACGCCTGCGTCTCTCCGGCAAACCCCTGTTGCTGACTGAACTGTTTTTACCGGCATCGCCGCTCTATCGCGATCTGGTCTGAGGATCCTGTGGTGCAAAATAGCTTAAGTATAAATAAATGGCGGGCCTACACGCGCCTGATGCGTATCGATAAGCCGATCGGTACGCTGCTGCTGATGTGGCCAACGCTCTGGGCATTATGGCTGGCTGACATGGCGATCCCGCCGCTGCCGGTGCTGGCGGTGTTTGTTGCCGGGGTCATCGTGATGCGTGCAGCTGGTTGTGTGATCAATGACTACGCCGATCGCAAAGTAGACGGTCATGTCGAACGCACGAAGCATCGGCCACTGGCCAGCGGCGCGGTGAGTGCAAAAGAGGCTAAGCTGCTGTTCGTGATCCTGGCTCTGGCGGCTTTTGCGCTGGTGCTGACCATGAACATGATGACGATTATGCTCTCAGTGGTGGGGCTGGCGCTGGCCTGGGTCTATCCCTTTATGAAGCGTTATACCCACCTGCCGCAGGTAGTGCTGGGTGCCGCCTTTGGCTGGGCCATTCCCATGGCATGGTCCGCAGTTAGTGAGTCCTTACCTCTGGTCTGCTGGCTGGTATTCATCGCCAACATCTGCTGGACGGTCGCCTATGACACTCAGTATGCGATGGTGGATCGGGATGATGACCTGAAAATTGGCGTGAAGTCGACCGCGATTCTCTTTGGCCGTTTCGACAAGCTAATCATTGGTCTGCTGCAACTGGCGACGCTGCTGCTGATGGCGCTGGTGGGCATCATGCTACATCTGAACAGCGCCTTCTACTGGACGCTATTACTGGCCGCCGCGCTGTTTGTTTATCAACAGAAGCTGATCGCCGGACGCGAGCGGCAACCCTGTTTTCAGGCTTTTCTCAATAATAACTATGTCGGGATGGTGCTGTTCCTCGGTGTGCTGATGAACACCCCGCCGTTCAGCCAGCTGTTCTGACAGGGGATTCAGGCACAAAAAAGGCGACCTCATGAGGTCGCCTTTTTACTATGCGCGCTGGGTCAGTCGTGCGCCACAGCGGTTTCAATCGTCATACGGACATCGCTGGTGACCAGGTCTGCCAGCATATGCCAGGTCGCCAGGGTCTGCGCAACATCGGCATCACCGCTGTCGCTGATATACCCTTCATCGCGCAGGGTCAGGACCAGTGAGGTAAAGACCGCTTTGTCGAAGAATTCCGGAGCATTGATACCGTGCAGCACCGACAGACGCTGTGCCAGCGTCCGGCTCTCTTTCTCCAGCGTACCGCGGTTAATCGTCGGCTTGGCGCTGAGAATGGAGAACGTAATAGCATAGCGCTGCAGTGTTTCACGCACACCGGCGGCCAGCAGTTGCAGTGTGCGATAGCGCGCTGAGGAAAAGCGCAATTCGCCGGCTTCGAGCGTAATCAGGCCCTGACGCGCCAGCTCCTGACTCAGTTCGGTCAGCAGTTGCGGCAGCTCATCGGTCTGCCAGCGCAGGAACAGCTCACTCTTCAGCATCGGGTAAATCAGGCTCACCTGACGCAGCAGTTCTGCTTCGCTCAGTGTCTGATGTTGCTGAACAATGGCGGCAATCAGCGACGGCATCACCAGCATGTGATGAATATTGTTGCGATAGTAGGTCATCAGTACCGCCTGCTCACGCGGCAGAATGATGATGTCGCCAATGCTGTCCTTTTCACTCTCAAACTTATTCATACCCATGGCGTGATCCAGCAGCGCTTCCGCTGAAAGATCGGGTACGGTCGCATTTGGCGAGTAAGGCACGTTGCGCAGCAACTGGGTATAGCACTCCAGTTGTTCAATCAGCTGTTCACGGGTTAGTGAGCGCTGACGTGACGCCAGCAGGGCGGTGACACAGAGGTTCATGGCGTTAGCCGCGCCCGCTTCATTGATACGCACCATCAGGCTGGCAGCAATATCGTTGACGGTTGGGGTTAACCAGCTGGGACGCTGCGGCTCAATCGGATCGATGGCATCGCGCCATTCCGGCACCCGCTTATTGAGATAGTTGACCAGCGGCAGGGGTTCGCCAAAGTTCACGTAACCCTGACCGAGATTGCGCAGCTTGCGTAAGCCGCGCACCATCTGCATGAAGCCCTCTTTCTCTTTCGCCGCGCCGCGCAGTTCTTTAGCGTAAGTGCCCACTTCCATCACGTGCTCATAGCCGATATAGATCGGCACCAGCGTGATGGGGCGATTTCCGCCACGCAGCATCGCCTGCAGCGTCATGGCTAAGGTGCCGGTTTTAGGATCCAGCAGGCGACCGGTTCGTGAACGGCCTCCTTCGACAAAGTACTCAACCGAATAGCCGCGGGTGAACAGCTCGCCGAGATATTCGCGGAATACCGTGGCGTAGAGCTTGTTGCCTTTAAAGGTACGACGAATAAAGAAAGCGCCCAGGCGACGGAAAATCGGGCCGGCTGGCCAGAAGTTGAGATTGATACCGGCTGCGATGTGCGGCGGCACCAGACCCTGATGATAGAGCACATAGGAGAGCAGCAGATAATCCATGTGGCTGCGATGGCACGGTACATAGACAATCTCGTGGCCATCCTGCGCCAGCTGGCGAACTTTTTCGCCGCCATTGACGTTGATGCCCTGATAGAGCCGACTCCAGAGCCAGCCCATCACGCGGTCAGTTACGCGGATGGCTTCATAGGAGAAGTTTGCCGCAATCTCCTCCATCATTTCGACGGCGTTCTGCTGCGCTTTCTCATGGGAGATTTTTTTGCTGCGAGCTTCATCTTCTACTGCTTTTTCAATCGCTTTGGATTGCAGCAGACGATTAAACAGATCCTGACGCGCCGGCAAGCGCGGGCCAATCGCCGCCAGCCGCTGGCGGGCAAAATGAATGCGCGCCACGCGAGCCAGCTTCTGGGCGATCGACTGATCCGTACCGTGTTCAGTTGCCATGCGGCGCAGCGACACCGTCGGCGAGAAGCGGACAAAACTGTCGCGCCCGTGCCAGATCACCGCAAAGAACTTCTGCACTCCGTTCAGCACCCGCAGGTGTGGCGTTGCTTCGCCCTGGACTTCACGTCCTGGTGCGCGGCCAAACATCACCGTGACCGGCAGCATCTGAATATCCAGCTTAGGGTTATTGCGATGCAGGTCCAGGTAATCGTGAAAAATTTTCACGGATTCAACGCTGGGCACAAAATAGGGGAAGACGCGAGGGCCATTGTGGATAAAGACGTGGCGCGGCAGCAGAGAACCATCAATCTCCAGCGGAGTGAGCGGGTCGGGCAGATGATGCCGCAGACACTGTGCGCGTAAAGTCAGTAAGTCGGCCTTCGAATCGTAAGGCAAAACATACATAATAGGTCGGGTCGGATCCAGACCATGTTCAGACACGGGATCGGCCGGAATGGCCTTACTTTTTACCAAAAACGACAGTGGTAAATTAAGCAGTTTGTAATAGAGTTTACGCCAACCTGACATAGACAACATGAAGCCTCTTGTTAGCAAAGCGCCGCAAGCATACCAGAAAGCGCAGCGAAGATCTGTGGTGGTGCCAATTGCACGCAGCCCAGACATTGACGTCAATCCGATGAAAGGGTTCCCACATCATGGCAAATAATGCCACCGGACTTATCAGAATAGTAAAAGCTGCAGGTTACTCATGGCAGGGACTGCGTGCCGCCTGGCAACATGAAGCGGCGTTTCGGCAGGAAGCGCTGGCTGCGCTGGCCGCTATTGTTATCGCGTGCTGGCTGGATGTCGATGTGGTCTCCCGCATCCTCATGATTGGGGCGGTGGTGCTGGTGGTCATTGTTGAAATCCTCAATAGCGCCATTGAAGCGGTGGTCGACCGCATCGGTCAGGAGCATCATCCGCTGGCGGGCCGGGCAAAAGACATGGGCTCGGCGGCAGTGCTGATCAGCATCTTACTGGCACTCTTCGTCTGGATCGCGCTGCTCTGGACACATTTGCGATAAGCCTTCCATAACGCGTCTGAGGGCGCGTTTTCCCTGACAATCGGTTTCCATTTCACCAATACCTGTATATACTCACAGCGACTGTATAAACAACCAGGGGGCGGGATGAAAGCATTAACCAGCAGGCAGCAGCAGGTCTATGACCTGATTCGCGACCATATTTCTTCAACGGGCATGCCGCCTACGCGTGCCGAGATCGCCGCGCAGCTGGGCTTCCGTTCGCCGAACGCGGCAGAAGAGCATCTGAAAGCGCTGGCGCGCAAAGGCGTCATCGAGATCGTTTCCGGTGCATCGCGCGGCATACGACTGTTAATGGAAGAAGAAGCCTCAGAAGGGCTACCGCTGATTGGCCGGGTTGCTGCCGGTGAGCCGATCATGGCGCAGGAACATATCGAAACCCACTACAAGGTCGATCCGGGCCTGTTTAAGCCGTCTGCTGACTTCCTGCTGCGCGTCAGCGGAATGTCGATGAAAGATATCGGGATTATGGATGGCGACCTGCTCGCGGTGCATAAAACCCAGGATGTGCGTAACGGCCAGGTTGTGGTTGCCCGCATTGATGATGAAGTCACCGTTAAGCGCTGGAAAAAGCAGGGTGCTATCGTGCATCTGCTGCCGGAAAACAGCGATTTTGACCCGATTGTTGTCGATACCCGTGCGCAGTCACTGACCATAGAAGGTCTGGCTGTTGGCGTGGTGCGCAACGGCGAGTGGCTCTGATTCTTCTGCCAGCGTGCATTCGCCTTCTCTGATGCTATTCTGTCTGCCCTAATTTTGTCGCTGCCTCTTTTGCGCAGCGACACTGAGCACGGAACGGCGAATGCGCTTTATTACGGCAACCGATAAAAATCTCTGGCGGCTTGCGCTGCCGATGATCCTTTCAAATATCACCGTTCCCTTACTGGGAGTGGTCGATACTGCAGTAATTGGTCATCTCGACAGCCCTGTCTATCTTGGCGGGGTTGCGGTCGGGACTACAGTGACCAGCTTCCTCTTTATGCTGCTGCTTTTCCTTCGAATGAGTACCACTGGCCTTACGGCGCAGGCATTTGGCGCTGGCGATAAAATGGCGCTGGCACGCGCGCTGACTCAGCCGCTGATCATTGCGCTGCTGGCGGGCGTACTGTTCATCGCTTTGCGTTATCCGATTATTCAGCTGTCGACCCATCTCGTTGGCGGCAATCCCGATGTACTCGAACAGGCGGCACTGTTTATTCAGATTCGCTGGCTCAGTGCGCCTGCCACGCTGGCAAACCTGGTCATTCTGGGCTGGCTGCTGGGCGTGCAGTATGCGCGCGCGCCGGTGATCCTGCTGGTGGTGGGCAACCTGGTTAACATCGTGCTCGATCTCTGGCTGGTGATGGGGCTGCACTGGGGTGTCGCGGGGGCGGCAACCGCCACGGCGCTGGCGGAATACATTACGCTGGTTGTCGGCAGCATCATGGTCTGGCGGGTGTTAAAACTGCGCGGAATTACGCTTAGCCTGTTGAAGCAGAGCTGGCGCGGTGACAGCGGCCGGCTGCTGCGACTGAACCGGGACATCATGCTGCGCTCTCTGATGCTGCAACTCTGTTTCGCCTCGCTGACCGTACTGGGTGCCCGGCTGGGTCCGGATGTGGTGGCGGTTAACGCAGTATTACTGATGTTCATCACTTTTACGGCTTACGCGCTGGATGGCTTTGCCTATGCGGTTGAAGCTTTTGCGGGTGAGGCGCATGGTGCAAAAGATGGCAGCAAACTCCTGCGCGTCTGGCACTCTGCCTGTCGGCAGGCGGTAGTGGTGGCGCTGTTCTTCTCGCTAATCTATGCCATTTTTGGCCCGCAGATCGTTACCCTGCTGACCTCTCTTCAGTCACTCCAGCAGACAGCGGACCGCTATCTGGTCTGGCAGATGATAATGCCGCTGATCGGCGTCTGGTGTTATCTGCTGGATGGCATGTTCATCGGAGCGACGCGCGGGCGTGAGATGCGTAACAGCATGGTAGTTGCCGCAGCAGGCTATTTTCTGACGCTGCTTAGCGTACCGGTGCTGGGTAACCATGGTCTTTGGCTGGCAGTCACGGTTTTCCTGGCGCTGCGCGGCCTGTCGCTGTGGCTCATCTGGCGTAAGCACTGGCGTCAGAACAGCTGGTTTGATGCCTGAGTCAGCCGTGGCTGCACGCAAGCCGATACGGATTATTCTGTATTATTCCACGGTTAATAAATTGGCTACTACAATTAACTCTATGCAGCGCAGTTAACCAGCGCTTTGTATCGTTATTTTGTTAAGTAGCAAGATAATCATTAAAACCCGAGGATTGGAGGTCTGCCATGAATAAAGATGAAGCAAGCGGCAACTGGAAGCAGTTCAAAGGCAAAATGAAAGAGAAATGGGGCAAGCTGACCGACGATGATATGCAGGTTATCGAAGGTAAACGCGATCAGCTGGTCGGCAAAATCCAGGAGCGTTACGGCTCTACGAAAGATGAAGCCGAGCGCGAAGTAACCGCCTGGGAAGGTCAGAACAAAGATCACCGCTGGTAATCAGACAATAGCTTGATAATCAGCTGAATGCGTTCCGGTGGGCCCTCACCGGAACCGCACAAGGATGTGCCGATTACCCGCGTTTCCCCCGCTTTTTACCCTCATCCTGATGGTCATGCTCGCAGCTTTCATGGTGCGTACAGGCTTCAACCGCAGCACAATTTTCACATAAACCATGCGCTTCAATCACGCTGTGGCGTAATGCAAACTGCGCTTCACCTGCCAGACCAGCAATAATCTTCTCTACGCCCTGCGCCTGCTTCTCTGTAACGGCGGCACAGCGGTCACAGACCAGCATCACCGATGTATGTGCTGGTGCCTCAAAATGGTGACACATGACGTAGCTGTTGTTGGATTCCACCCGATGAATGAAACCCTGCTCCAGCAGGAAATCGAGCGCCCGGTAAACCGTGGGTGGCTTGGCCTGCGGCTCGCTGACCCGGAGTTGATCCAGCAGATCGTAGGCGCTGATCGAGCCAGGCTGCTCGGCCATCAGGCGCAATACTTCAGCACGCTGCGAAGTCAGACGCACACCGCGCTGCAGGCACATCTTTTCGGCCTGAATCAAAATTTGCTGCGACGTCATGTTTGTCATGAAAATTCTCCGCTGGATAAGTGATGTTATTTTATCACACATAGTTTCGCGGCGCTGAGGTTGGTTTTCGTCTGAAAAAACAGCATCATTTGCCTGATAAAGCAGCATAATCAGAATTTAAGCCGTCTTCTATCTCAAATCTGACGACAAATCAGATCCATTCCGAATCCACCTGAAGCGGAATTTGTTGGCATTTTGCTTTGCATCTCACTGAGTTAAGAAGTAATGTTCAGAAAGACTTAAGAAAAGTCTGGCATTATTTGAAATATCCCAATGCAGTTTGAACAATTACAACGGTTTTTTGATTGGAAAACGTCCAATCCTTTGAATTAAGACACTGTTTCCTTTGAATTCACAGCAATAACGCGTTAGCCAGGGTTCACAATAGGGCTAACAAACTATTCAGTCATTGAATGTTTCAATGGCAATTTCTCAGGTGATGGCAGGCAAATGGTGAAAAAATCCGCTCAACGTTCAGCGCTGATCTACACGGCTGCAACGACCGCGCTTTTCCTTTCTTCTTCCGCCATGGCGGCAGGGACCTGGTATGATGCACGTAATGACGCCATGGGCGGCACCGGCGTAGCATCTTCTCTTTATGGCTCCGCAGTGCTGGCGAACCCGGCATTAATGACGCGCGCCAAACCCGACGATAGCGTCAGCATTATTTTTCCCTCAGCGGGCATTCAGGTGACCGACAAAGATCATCTGATCGACAAAGTGGATGACATCACCGATACCGTTGATCGCTACCGCGACGTGCTCAGTAATTTAACCTTCGCTGATTATCTGCGTGGCTATCCTGAAGTGCGCGCCGCCTCAGGCGATGTCGCCAACCAGCTAAATGATTTACGCGGCAACAAAGCGGACGGTAACGCCGGGGTTGCCCTGGCCGTCACTATCCCTGACGAGACGCTGCCTTTCGCCTTTATCACCAAAGCCTATGGCTCAGCACACGTGCGTGCCAATGTGGTCCAGAGCGATATCGACTATCTGCGCGGTGTGGCTAACGGCACAGTGCTTCCTCGTCCTGGCGATCAAAATAACCTGCGCTCCAGCGCGAATGGCTTAGCGGCGCTGGTCACCGATTATGGTGTGGCGGTGGCGCATGAGTTCACCATCGCTGGTCAGCCAGTATCGGTAGGCGTCACACCGAAAGTGCAGAAAACCTGGCTCTATAACTACACCGCCAGCATTTACAACTACGACAAAAGTGACATCAATAACAGCCAGTATCGCAGCACCGACACCGGCTTTAACGTTGATGCCGGCCTGGCGACCACCTTTGCTGAAAACTGGACGCTGGGTGTAACCGGACAGAACCTGGTTTCACGCGATCTGCAGACCAAAGAGGTCAATGGTTTCCGCGACACCTACCAGATCCGCCCGCTGGTCACCACCGGTCTGGCCTGGGATAAAGGTCCGTTTACCGTGACGGGCGATGTGGATCTGACTGAAACCAAACGCTTCAAAACTCAGGATAACAGCCAGTATGCGGCAGTGGGCGCGGAATACCGCGTACTTGACTGGCTGCAGCTGCGTGCAGGTTATCGTGCGGACATGCGTTCTAACGACGAAAATGTCGCTACGGCCGGTTTTGGCCTGTCACCGTTTAACAAAGCCGTCCATCTGGATCTGGCGGGCTCTGTAGGTGCTAACAACACCTGGGGCGCGATGATGCAGCTGGGCTTTAACTTCTAAGCGCGTTAATCAGACTGTTCGGGGGCGGGCGATGCACTATCGCCCGCCCTTGTGTTATCCTTGCACAGAATTCCATCACCCCTTAATTACCGGATTGTCTGCGCTTCATGCCTAATTTCTCTTCGCAACGTTTCTCTATCGCCCCTATGCTCGACTGGACCGATCGTCACTGTCGCTATTTTCATCGCCAGTTGACCGGTGACACGCTGCTCTACACCGAAATGGTGACTACGGGCGCAATCATTCATGGCAAAGGGGATTACCTGGCTTACAGTGAGGCTGAGCATCCGGTCGCGTTGCAGCTTGGCGGTAGCGATCCGGCGGCACTGGCGCAGTGCGCGAAGCTGGCAGAGCAGCGCGGTTACGATGAAGTGAATCTTAATGTCGGCTGTCCCTCTGATCGGGTGCAGAATGGCCGTTTCGGCGCCTGCCTGATGGCCGAGGCGAATCTGGTCGCAGATGCCGTTAAAGCGATGCGCGACGTGGTTTCAATTCCGGTCACGGTGAAAACCCGCATTGGTATCGATGAGCTGGACAGCTATGAATTCCTGACCGATTTTATCGGCACGGTGGCGGGACGCGGTGAGTGTGAGACATTTATCATTCATGCGCGTAAAGCCTGGCTCTCCGGCCTCAGCCCGAAAGAGAACCGCGAGATTCCACCGCTGGATTATCCCCGCGTCTATCAGCTGAAACGCGATTTTCCGCAACTGACTATCGCCCTCAATGGCGGCGTGAAAACCCTGGAAGAGGCACAGATCCATCTGCAACACCTTGACGGCGTGATGATGGGACGTGAAGCCTACCAAAACCCCGGCATTCTGGCGCAGGTCGATCAGACATTGTTTGGTCGTCAGCATCCGGCGGCGAACCCGGTTGAAGTGGTGCGCGCCATGTATCCCTATATTGAAGCGGAACTGGCGAAGGGGACGTATCTGGGACATGTCACGCGCCATATGCTGGGTCTGTTCCAGGGGATCCCGGGCGCCCGCCAGTGGCGACGCCATCTGAGTGAAAATGCCCACAAACCCGGTGCCGATGTCCGTGTGCTGGAGGCGGCGCTTGCGCTGGTAGCGGATAAAATCCCCCAGGAAGCCTGATCCGCAGTCCAACCCTGAAAAACCAGCCCTCAAGGCTGGTTTTTTTTACGCCAAAATATGGTTTTCCTGACCAGGTGGCGCACTTCTGTTTATCTCTTATCAGCAGAAAATCAATGAGTTAATTGTTGGCACGTTTTTTGTAATAGCTATAACAATCAATCTCAAAAAGGAGCGCTGACGTGGAAATTTTATTCGTATTGGGGTTTTTCCTGATGCTGTTGCTGACCGGCGTTTCGCTGTTAGGCGTGCTGGCGGCACTGGTGGTCGCAACCATCGTGATGTTTGTCGGTGGACTGTTTGCAATTGTTATTAAAGTGTTGCCGTGGCTGGTGCTGGCGGTGATTGCGGTCTGGCTGCATCGTGCCTTTTTTGGCGACAGCGATGAGCGAGCACGTCGCAAGCTGCGGCGTAAGATCAACAGGTTAGACCGCAAAGGCTGGCGCTAAATGCGGTGAAGATCACAGTGTGAGAGATTGGTCAGGGCTGATCTGCAATTAAACATATTTTTTACTTATGTTTTCTGGCAGGATGCCTGTCGTCAAATCGATGTGCCATCGACTAGACACGAATTCATCGCCGCTGTCCCTACACCAGCGCGAACAAAAAATAAAAAAAGAGAAGGGCTTCCCGCGGGAAGCCCTTTTTGTTGCTCACTATTATGGAATTAAGAGACAGGATCCCTGCGTGGCGCGGCTCTCCAGCATCTGGTGCGCTTTGCTGGCCTCTTTCAGCGCAAACTTCTGCTGCTCCGGCACATCAACTTTAATTGCGCCACTCGCCAGCAGCGAGAAAAGCTCGGCACTGGCGGTTTCCAGCTCCTGGCGGTTGGTGATATAGCCAAACAGTGAAGGGCGGGTCACAAACAGCGAGCCTTTCTTATTCAGAATGCCGAGATCTATCCCGGTCACCGGACCCGAAGCATTGCCAAAACTGACCATCAGCCCATGACGGCGCAATGAGTCCAGCGATGCTTCCCAGGTATCTTTGCCCACGGAGTCATAAACTACGCCCACTTTTTTCCCATCGGTCAGTTCGCTGACGCGTTGCGCAATATTCTCTTCGCGGTAGTTAATCGTCGCCCAGGCGCCGGCCTTTTTCGCCATCGCTGCCTTTTCTGCTGACCCGACTGTGCCAATCAAATGGGCACCCAGCGCTTTTGCCCACTGACAGGCAATTAACCCGACGCCGCCCGCTGCGGCATGAAACAGAAAGGTCTCACCGGCGCTGATTTTATAGGTCTGGCGCAGCAGATATTGTGTGGTCAGCCCTTTCAGGTAGCTGGCTGCGCCCTGCTCAAAGCTGATCGCCTCCGGGAGATGCATCAGGCGATCTTCCGCCACGTTGTGCACTTCGCTATAGGCCCCCATCGACGCCAGACAGTAGACCACGCGATCGCCGGGCTTAAATAATGTCACGCCACGTCCAACCCGCGACACCACGCCTGCGGCTTCTGTACCCAGGCCAGAGGGAAAAGCGGCGACCGGATAAAGCCCGCTGCGAACATAGGTATCGATGTAATTAATCCCGATAGCGCGATGTTCTACCTGCACTTCATGTTCGGCCGGGTCAGCAGGTTCAAAATCTGTCCACTCTAAAACGTCCGGGCCGCCCTGTGCGCTGAACTGAATACGCTTTGCCATTCTGACTCCTGTGATTGTTTCATCATGAGGGTGAGGCACGCACCCCAACTAAGGTATACTTGCGCGTCCCCACAGAAGATCGGTAATGCATTCACTATGGCAGGAAATAAACCCACCAACAAATCGAACGAAACGCAGGATCGCCAGCTCGCAGGCGTGAAAATGCCCCCGCATTCGCTGGAAGCGGAGCAGTCGGTGCTCGGTGGGTTAATGCTGGATAACGAGCGCTGGGACAATGTCTCTGAGCGCGTCGTCGCGAATGATTTTTTCAACCGCTCGCATCGGCTGATTTTTTCAGAGATGCAGCGGCTGCTGGAAAACAGCAAACCTATTGACCTGATTACGCTCTCCGAATCGCTGGAAACCCGTGGCGAACTGGAGATGGCGGGCGGCTTCGCCTATCTGGCGGAACTGGCGAAAAACACCCCGAGCGCGGCGAACATCGGCGCCTATGCTGACATCGTGCGCGAACGTGCGGTGGTGCGTGAGATGATCGCCGTCGCTAACCAGATTGCCGATGCCGGTTATGATCCGCAGGGGCGTAACAGCGAAGAGCTGCTCGACTTCGCGGAGTCGAACGTCTTTAAAATTGCGGAAGCGCGCGCGGATAAGGATGCTGGCCCGAAAAACATCGAGCAGATTCTGGAATCGACCGTTTCCCGTATCGAATCGCTCTATCAGACACCGCACGATGGCGTCACCGGCGTCGATACCGGCTATCAGGATCTGAATAAAAAGACCGCGGGCCTGCAGGGTTCTGATCTGATTATTGTTGCAGCACGTCCTTCGATGGGTAAAACCACCTTTGCGATGAACCTGTGCGAAAACGCCGCCATGCTGCAGGAAAAACCGGTGCTGATCTTCAGTCTGGAGATGCCCAGCGAGCAGATCATGATGCGTATGCTGGCGTCACTCTCCCGCGTCGATCAGACCCGCATCCGTACCGGGCAGCTGGATGATGAGGACTGGGCGCGTATTTCCGGCACCATGGGCATCCTGCTGGAGAAGAAGAACATGTACATTGATGACTCTTCCGGCCTGACGCCCACCGAAGTGCGTTCACGCGCCCGACGCATCTACCGTGAAAACGGTGGATTAAGCATGATCATGATCGACTATCTGCAGCTGATGCGC
The DNA here is from genome assembly GCF_049310725.1 of Pantoea sp. BJFS-204. Lineage (NCBI taxonomy): Bacteria > Pseudomonadati > Pseudomonadota > Gammaproteobacteria > Enterobacterales > Erwiniaceae > Pantoea > Pantoea sp. BJFS-204. The sequence continues at coordinate 42,390 of NZ_JBMOWE010000005.1, forward strand.
GTGCCGTCGCTGTCGGACAACCGTACGCTGGAAATTGCTGAGATCTCCCGCTCGCTGAAAGCACTGGCCAAAGAGCTGAACGTGCCGGTTGTGGCGCTGTCGCAGCTTAACCGCTCGCTGGAGCAGCGAGCCGATAAACGTCCGGTCAACTCGGATCTGCGTGAATCGGGCTCGATCGAGCAGGATGCGGATTTGATCATGTTTATCTATCGCGATGAGGTTTACCACGAAAACAGCGATCTTAAAGGGATCGCGGAGATCATTCTGGGTAAACAGCGTAACGGCCCGATCGGTACGGTACGCCTGACCTTTAACGGTCAGTGGTCACGCTTCGACAACTACGCTGGCCCGCAATACGACGACGAATAATCCCCGGTTTGTGCTGTCATGCACGATCTGTGCATGACAGCCCCCATCATCACAAAATAGTGTTGGACAACCTCTCGGGTTATCGGGTTATCTGTAACAAAGCGACGCCCATCACGCTGTGGAAACGGAATGACTCACGTAGACGATTACGACCTTAAAATCCTGACTTTATTACAATCCAACGGCCGTCTGACCAATCAGGAACTCAGCGATCTGGTCGGCCTTTCTGCCTCACAATGTTCCCGCCGTCGTATCAATCTGGAACAGGCTAATCTGATCCTGGGTTATCATGCCCGGCTGTCGCCCGATGCCATCGGGCTTGGCATGGTGGGATTGATTGAGGTGCGTTTAATTAACCACACCGCAGAATATGTTGAGAGCTTTCACCGGATGGTGGAGCAGGAACAGGCGATCGTGGATGCCTATAAAACCACCGGCGATGCGGACTATCTGCTTAAAGTGGCAGTGGCCGATCTCAATTCCCTTAGTGCGTTAATCAGCCAGTTAGTCGCGGGCCACCAGAGCGTTTCCCATGTGAAAACCTCGGTAGTGCTGGGACGCATGAAAGAGAACGGGCTGATGATGCTGCCTGAGCAGAAGACGCGCTAAAAAGGTGCGCGCTGTGCGCTTTTGGTGCACACTTGCGGCAATTAATGCGAAGAGCGCGCATAGAGTTAGACTTTAACGCATAGGTTGACGGTATCTGCCGGCATTTATGCACAAAGTTCTTTTTTAAAGCGCCTTAGATATCAATGGGATATCGCTGGCACCCGGTTTACAGCAGTTCAGTGCTGTGGCGATGGTGCGTTTTTTGCATCGAAACCGCATCCTTTGCACTGAGAAAACCCCATGGATAACATCGCAGAACCCTCCCGCGTCCCGCATTCGCGCATTGAAGATGCGCTGGCGATGGTGCTTGGCACCCTGATGGTCTCGTTCGGCGTCATTATGCTGAAACAGGCGGGGGCGCTGACCGGCAGCACCGCAGGCATCGCCTTTCTGATCAGCTACCTGTCGCCGCTTTCGTTCGGCAGCGCGTTTTTCCTGATCAACATCCCTTTTTACTGGCTGGCGGTAAAACGCATGGGCTGGGAGTTTACGCTGAAAACCTTCTGCGCCGTCGGTCTGGTGTCGCTGTTCACCCAGCTGCACCCGCTGTTCGTCCACTTTTCTGACCTTAACCCCTTCTATGCGACACTGTTCGGTAACGTCATCATGGGAATCGGGTTTATAGTGTTATTTCGTCATAAGGCGAGCCTGGGCGGCATCAATATTCTGGCGCTGTGGCTACAGGATCGCTTTGGGATCCGCGCGGGGAAGCTGCAAATGGTGGTCGATACCTGCGTCGTGCTGGCGTCACTCTTTGTGGTGAGTGGCCCCATCCTGCTCGCGTCGATTGCGGGTGCGGTGATCCTGAATCTGATTATTGCAATGAACCACCGTCCGGGACGCTATCGGGTTTAATCCGCCTCTTCCCTCTGGACCAATCATGGAGACCTACACCGTGTTTCAAAACGTTGATGCCTATGCTGGCGATCCGATTCTGTCGTTGATGGAAGCCTTCAAACAAGACCCACGCGAACACAAAGTTAACCTGAGTATCGGCCTCTATTACGACGAAAAGGGCATCATCCCGCAACTGAAGGCTGTAGCTGCTGCCGAAGAGCAGATCTATGCTGAGCCGCATCAGGCATCACTCTATCTGCCAATGGAAGGACTGAACAGCTACCGTAGTGCGATTGCACCGCTGCTGTTTGGTGCCGATCATCCGGTGTTAAACGCGGGCCGTATCGCCTCTATTCAGACGCTGGGCGGTTCTGGCGCGCTGAAAGTGGGCGCCGATTTCCTTAAGCGCTACTTCCCGCAGTCTGCGGTCTGGGTCAGCGATCCGACCTGGGAAAACCACGTCGCGATTTTTAATGGTGCAGGTTTTGAGGTAAATACCTATCCCTGGTATGACGCAGAGACCCACGGCGTGCGGTTTGATGCCTTTATCAGCACCCTGAAAACCCTGCCAGCGCAAAGCGTCGTGCTGCTGCATCCCTGCTGTCATAACCCGACCGGTGCTGACCTGACCGATGCGCAGTGGGATCAGACCGTTGAGGTGCTGAAAGCACAGCAGCTGATTCCTTTCCTGGATATCGCCTATCAGGGCTTTGGTGCCGGCATGCAGCAGGATGCCTATGCGCTGCGTGCAGTCGCGGCGGCGGGCCTGCCAGCCCTGGTGAGCAACTCCTTCTCCAAAATTTTCTCGCTCTATGGCGAGCGCGTGGGCGGTCTCTCTATCGTCTGTGACAGCGCCGAAGAGTCAGCGCGTGTGCTGGGCCAGTTAAAAGCCACGGTTCGCCGCAACTACTCCAGCCCGCCGAATTTCGGTGCGCAGGTTGTCGCGCGCGTACTCAACGATGACGAGTTGAAAGCCAGCTGGCTGGCTGAAGTGGAAGCGATGCGCTTACGCATTCTGGACATGCGTCAGTCGCTGGTGGACGTGCTGAGCACTGCACTGCCAGGTAAAAACTTCGACTACCTGCTGAAGCAGCGTGGCATGTTCAGCTACACCGGCCTGAGTGCGCAGCAGGTCGATCGTCTGCGCAACGAATTTGGCATCTATCTGGTGGGCAGCGGCCGCATGTGTGTGGCCGGTCTGAACAGCAAAAATGTGCATCAGGTGGCTGAAGCGTTTGCCGCCGTGATGTAACGGCCGCCAGGCTGTAAAAAAAACCGTCAGGGTGCTCTCTGGCGGTTTTTTTATGGGTCAGGGTTTACCTTTCGGCGACATGCTGCACACTTAAACGGGGTAACCGTTTCAGGAATAAGCTATGTGGCATCAACAAACTATTACGCTGAGCGCGAAGCCGCGCGGGTTTCATCTGGTCACCGATGAGATCGTGAACTCGCTCTCCGGACTGCGTGATATCAAAACCGGTCTGCTGCATCTGCTGTTGCAGCACACTTCGGCGTCGTTAACCTTAAATGAGAATTGCGACCCGACGGTGCGCAGCGACATGGAGCAGCATTTCATGCGGCACGTGCCGGAGAATGCGCCTTATCAGCACGATTACGAAGGGCGTGATGATATGCCGGCGCACATCAAATCGTCGATCTTAGGGGTTTCGTTGTTATTACCGGTTCAGCGGGGACGTCTGGTGCTGGGCACCTGGCAGGGTATCTGGCTGGGCGAGCATCGCATTGAGGGCGGTGCCAGGCGGATTGTCGCCACTTTACAAGGGGAATCGTAATGAATAACTCAGACTTTCTGACCTATTGCATGAGCAAGCCGGGCGCGGAGCAGAGCGTCCACAGTGACTGGAAAGCCACGCAGATTAAAAGCAACGGCGTGCTGTTTGCGATGGTACATGAGGCGAAAGGGCGGCCAGCGGTCTCGCTGAAATCGACGCCTGCGCTGGCCGAATTACTGCGCGAAGAGCATAGCGATATTATTCCCAGCGAGCATCTGAACAAGTCACACTGGAGCACGCTGTTCCTGGACGGTTCGCTGAAAGATTCGCAGATCTACTATCTGGTCGATGCCTCATTCCAGCAGGTTGCAACGGCCCGCTAAACGGCAATAAAAAACCCTCTTACCTGAGCAAGAGGGTTTTAGAGACCGCGGGTTACGCGGCAGGCTGCTCGCGCAGGGTATTAATGTCGATAACGAAGCGGTATTTCACATCGCTTTTCAGCATGCGCTCATAGGCTTCATTGATCTGGTCCATCGCGATCAGTTCAATGTCTGACGTAATGCCGTGCTCACCACAGAAATCGAGCATCTCCTGGGTCTCTGCGATACCGCCAATCAGTGAACCGGCGATGCTGCGACGCTTGAAGATCAGGTTAAATACCTGCGGTGCCGGGTGATCGTGCTCCGGTGCACCCACCAGCGTCATGTTGCCATCCAGCTTCAGCAGGGTGATGAAGGGGTTGAGATCGTGCTGAGCCGCAACAGTGTTCAGAATGAAGTCGAAGCTGTTGGCGTGCTGCGCCATCTGCTCCGGGTCTTTGGAGATCACGACTTCATCGGCACCCAGACGTTTGCCATCTTCAATTTTGGAAGGCGAGGTGGTGAACAGCACCACATGTGCGCCCATGGCATGGGCGATTTTCACGCCCATATGGCCCAGGCCGCCTAAGCCTACGATACCCACTTTCTTGCCCGGGCCGACATTCCAGTGGCGCAGCGGCGAGTAAGTGGTGATACCGGCACACAGCAGCGGTGCCACGCCCGCCAGCTCCAGGTTCTCGGGAATGCGCAGCACAAAGCTCTCATCAACCACCATCGACGTTGAGTAACCGCCGTAGGTAATGGCGCCGGTTTCACGATCTTCACCGTTATAGGTGCCAACAAAGCCGTTTTCACAATACTGCTCCAGACCCTGCTGACAGCTCGGACAGCTGCGGCACGAATCGACCATGCAGCCTACGCCGACCAGATCGCCGACTTTGTATTTCTGCGTCTGCGGGCCAACGGCCGTGACGCGACCGACAATTTCATGACCCGGAACCACGGGAAAAATGGTGTTTTTCCACTCATTACGGGCCTGATGCAGGTCTGAGTGGCAAACGCCACAGAACAGCACCTCAAGCTGAACGTCATGGGCGCGCAGCTCACGCGGCTTAAAATCGAACGGTGCCAGTTTGGATTTTGCATCCTGAGCAGCATACGCATGCGTAATATTCATGGTGTCTCCAGTTTCGATGTGTCGTGAGTGTTATTCGATGAAGTGCAGCAGCGTTGATGTGCTGCGAAAACAGGGCGACGCCAGGGGCGTGCCAAAGAGGAACCGCTTAAGGATAGTCAGCGTGGGGAAAAGCGTATATGCCTATACATGTCTGAATCTTGCCTGATTCTGCAATTTTCTGGCTGAATCGACAGGGGAGAGTAAAAGGCCCGCACGCGGCGGGCCTGACAGAATTACTTCTGTAACAGTGGCTTCAGGAAGCGCGCGGTATGTGATTTCTCACACTCCGCCACGGTTTCTGGCGTACCAGCCACCAGAATTTCACCGCCGCCGCTGCCGCCTTCCGGACCCAGGTCGACAATCCAGTCTGCAGTTTTGACCACATCCAGGTTGTGCTCAATCACCACGATGGTGTTGCCCTGATCGCGCAGCTTATGCAGCACTTCCAGCAGCTGCTGGATATCGGCAAAGTGCAGGCCGGTGGTCGGCTCATCCAGAATGTAGAGTGTCTGACCGGTGCCACGCTTCGACAGCTCACGCGCCAGCTTCACGCGCTGGGCTTCACCGCCGGAAAGAGTGGTCGCGGACTGACCGAGGCGGATGTAGGTGAGACCCACATCGATCAGCGTCTGCAACTTACGCGCCAGCGCCGGCACCGCATCGAAGAACTCACGTGCCTCTTCGATGGTCATCTCCAGCACTTCGTGAATGCTCTTGCCTTTGTACTTCACTTCCAGCGTTTCACGGTTATAGCGTTTGCCTTTGCACTGATCGCACGGCACATAAATGTCCGGCAGGAAGTGCATTTCGACTTTCAGCACGCCATCGCCCTGACAGGCTTCACAGCGTCCGCCACGCACGTTAAAGCTGAAGCGGCCCGGATTATAGCCGCGCGAACGCGCTTCCGGCACGCCCGCAAAGAGTTCACGCACCGGGGTGAAGATGCCGGTGTAGGTGGCCGGGTTGGAGCGCGGTGTACGACCAATCGGGCTCTGGTCGATGTCGATTACTTTGTCGAAGTGCTCCAGTCCCGCCACGTCACGGTAAGGTGCCGGTTCGGCGATGGTCGCGCCGTTCAGTGCCCGCTGGGCAATCGGGAAGAGCGTATCGTTGATCAGGGTCGATTTACCCGAGCCGGAAACACCGGTAATACAGGTGAACAGCCCGACCGGCAGCGTCAGCGTGACATCCTTGAGGTTGTTGCCGCGTGCGCCAGTAATCTTCAGTACTTTGGCCGGGTCGCCTTTGACGCGCTCCTCTGGCACTGCAATGCCACGCTTGCCGCTCAGGAACTGGCCGGTCAGTGACGCTTCCTGCGCCATGATCTGATCAACAGTGCCTTCAGCCACCACCTGGCCGCCATGTACGCCCGCACCCGGACCGATATCGATCACATGGTCAGCCGCACGAATCGCATCTTCATCATGCTCAACCACGATCACCGTGTTACCGAGGTCGCGCAGATGAATCAGGGTGCCGAGCAGACGTTCGTTGTCGCGCTGGTGCAGGCCGATTGAAGGCTCATCCAGCACATACATCACGCCGACCAGACCGGCACCGATCTGGCTGGCCAGACGGATACGCTGTGCTTCACCACCAGACAAGGTCTCGGCGGAACGCGACATCGAAAGATAGTTCAGGCCGACGTTGACCAGGAAGCTCAGGCGATCGCCAATCTCTTTCAAAATTTTCTCGGCGATCTGCGCACGCTGGCCGCTGAGTTTCATATTTTCAAAGAAGGACATCGCATGGCCGATGCTCATCTCAGAGATGGTCGGCAGCGTGGTGTTCTCCACGAAGACATGACGCGCTTCACGACGCAGACGGGTTCCTTCACAGCTGGCACAGGCGCGGTTGCTGATAAATTTCGCCAGCTCTTCGCGTACCGCTGAAGACTCGGTCTCTTTATAGCGGCGCTCCATGTTATTGAGTACGCCTTCAAACGGATGACGGCGTACCGAGGTGTCGCCGCGATCGTTGATGTACTTGAATTCGATGCTCTCTTTGCCTGATCCGTACAGAATCACTTTCTGTACGTTTTCTGGCAGGCTGCCGAACGACGCTTCGATATCAAAATCGAGGTGTTCCGCCAGCGAACGCAGCATCTGGAAGTAGTAGAAATTGCGGCGATCCCAGCCGCGGATTGCACCGCCCGCCAGCGAGAGTTCAGGATTCTGCACCACGCGGTCAGGATCAAAATATTGCTGTACGCCAAGGCCGTCACAGGTCGGACAGGCGCCCGCCGGGTTGTTAAACGAGAACAGGCGCGGCTCCAGCTCGCTCATGCTGTAACCACAGATCGGGCAGGCGAAGTTAGCCGAGAAGAGCAGCTCTTCTGCGGCGCTGTCATCCATGTCCGCCACGATGGCCGTCCCGCCGGAGAGCTCCAGCGTGGTCTCAAACGATTCCGCCAGGCGGGTTGCGAGATCTTCACGTACTTTAAAGCGGTCAATCACCACTTCAATGGTGTGCTTCTTCTGCAGCTCGAGTTTTGGCGGATCGGAGAGGTCACACACTTCGCCATCAATACGCGCACGGATATAACCTTGCGTCGCCAGATTCTCCAGCGTTTTGGTGTGCTCACCCTTACGATCTTTCACCACCGGCGCCAGCAGCATCAGGCGACGGCCTTCCGGCTGGGAGAGCACCTGATCGACCATCTGGCTGACGGTCTGCGCCGCCAGCGGCACATCATGATCCGGGCAGCGCGGTTCGCCAACGCGGGCAAACAGCAGACGCAGGTAATCATGGATCTCGGTGATGGTTCCCACGGTCGAGCGTGGGTTGTGTGAGGTGGATTTCTGTTCAATGGAAATGGCGGGCGACAAACCTTCGATATGATCGACGTCCGGCTTCTCCATTAACGAAAGAAACTGGCGCGCATACGCAGAGAGCGACTCCACATAGCGGCGCTGACCTTCCGCATACAGCGTATCAAACGCCAGTGAGGATTTACCGGAACCTGACAGGCCGGTTACCACAATGAGTTTGTCGCGTGGGATGGTCAGGTTGATGTTTTTCAAATTATGGGTGCGGGCACCACGAACTTCGATCTTATCCATTCACCTTTCCCGGATTAGCAGCACTCACCGCGCCTTGCCGACACGGCCAGAATAAACGTGTCATTATGGCACAAAAAATAGACTGAATAAATATCCAGTACTCTCAGCCTCTGGCGCGCAGCGGATTAAAACTGGAACCCCGCTCGAAAGTGGGAAACAGACCGCAGGACGTGTTAGAATTGATAGATTAGACTGTATGCATTAACTCATCGGGAGACAGCAACATGGCCAGTCGTGGCGTTAACAAAGTGATTCTTGTCGGGAATCTGGGTCAGGATCCGGAAGTACGTTATATGCCAAATGGTGGCGCTGTTGCCAACATTACGCTGGCTACGTCGGAAAGCTGGCGCGACAAGCAGACCGGTGAAAACAAAGAGATCACTGAGTGGCACCGTGTGGTGCTGTTTGGCAAACTGGCTGAAGTCGCGGGTGAATACCTGAAAAAAGGGTCGCAGGTCTATATCGAAGGCCAGCTGCGCACCCGTAAATGGCAGGATCAGGGTGGCCAGGAGCGTTACACCACCGAAGTCGTGGTTAACGTTGGTGGTACCATGCAGATGCTGGGTGGCCGTCAGCAGGGCGGTAATGCCGGTGCAGGCGCTCCAGCCGGTGGTGGCGCGCAGGGCGGTGGCAACAACAATGGCTGGGGTCAGCCGCAGCAGCCGCAGGGCAACAATAACCAGTTCAGTGGTGGCGCGCAGTCCCGTCCGCAGCCGCAGCCACAGAGCGCGCCGGCCAGCAACAACAACGAACCACCAATGGATTTCGACGACGATATTCCGTTCTGATTCCGTTGGCCAGAGAGTACAAAAAAAGCCCGCTTTGCGGGCTTTTTTTATGCGCGGCGTCTGGCGGCCAGCTACGACCATTCCGCCAGAATCGCCTCCGTGCTCAGCACACGTGGCACGTTGCCGGGGATCAGCAGTGAGGCCCACACATCATTGTGCTGGTTAATCAGTGCTTCGGCGCTGACCCAGCGGCGATCTGCCGTGGTGTGCGCATCGGCGGCAACGGTAATCGCATAGCCCGCACTGGCACCGACTTTTATCGTGGTATCCAGGCAGTAGTCAGTGGCACAACCGCACACCACAAATTCCTCTACCGCCAGCCTCTTTAACAGCGCGGCCAGGTCGGTGTGCCAGAAGCTGTCGCAGGCAGTTTTGGTCACATAGTGTGCGCCAGCAGGCTGAGCGATTTCTGGCAGCAGCTCGAAAGCCGCATTACCCTCGCACATCTCGCCTTCGCGGTGCTGGATAAATATTGTGATATCGGCGCGTTCGGTCAGCCGGTTAATCTGTGCAATCCTTCCCGCTGTGTCGAAGCGTGGCGTGCTGAAGACGCCATTCTGCATATCAATGACCACGACTACCCGCTGTGCCATGCTTAATCCCATCTGGTTTGAAAAAAGCAGTGTTACCTGAGGCATTGCGGAAAGCAATCTTTTGCATTTTCCCCCCTGTCACAGGCATGCTAAACCGACTGGTTAAATAAGGAGAGAGAAGTGGAAGGTGTTCCGGCGAGTTTTCCCTGTGAGAAAGACCGCGCCCGGTTTCAGCAACTCGCCGAGCTGCCCGGTGTGGAACTCTATCAGGCCCACATCTCCCGCTACGCATTTGAACCCCATACCCATGAAGCCTTTGGTATCGGCACCATTGAAGCGGGCGCGCAACGCTTTCGCTACCGCGGCACCGAATATACTGCGCCGGAGAACTCGCTGGTCATGATGAATCCGGATGAGCTGCATACCGGTGAGTCAGCGTGTGAAGAGGGCTGGCGCTACCAGATGATCTACATTCAGCCGCAGCTGATGGATGAACTGACCGGCGATCGCAGCTGGTGGTTCAACGAGGCGCTGTTGACCGATCCGCGCGTGGCGCGGCCGCTCTCCCGCACGCTGGCGACACTCTGGCAAGCGGAATCACCACTGGCGCGCCAGAGCCTGCTGGCTGAACTGCTGTTGCAGATTCGTCCGCTGGCACGCATGTCCTCACAGGGCAGACCGGATGCACGGCATCGTTTTGATCAGGTAAGAGATTTTCTGCGCGCAAACCTCGCAGAACCGGTGCGGCTGGATGAGCTGGCGGCGCTGGCCTCGCTTTCGCCGTGGCACTTCTTACGCGCCTTTCGTCAGCACTATCACGTTACGCCGCATCAGATGCTGATGGCTTTCCGGCTTTACGACGCCAAGCAAAGGCTGGCACAGGGTGAAGCGGCTGCCAGCGTTGCGGCGGCGGTGGGATTAACCGATCAGGCCCATCTGACCCGCGCCTTTGCAAACCGTTATGGCATCACGCCGGGCCGCTATCAAAAGCAGGTGCGCCAGCCCTGATACCACCGCAATCTGCTACAAGCATTCCCCGCCCGAACCCGCCACACTGAACGAAAAAGCTATATAAGGAAGAAATTATGTTTGCTGGTGTCATGTTTGCCGTCACCGCCGGACTGCTGTGGGGGCTGATCTTTGTCGGGCCGCTGCTGGTGCCTGACTATCCTGGCGCGCTGCAATCGGCGGGACGCTATGTGGCGTTTGGGCTGATTGCGCTGCCGCTGGCCTGGCACGGTCGTCATCGCCTGCGCAAGCTGGCCCGGGCTGACTGGCGTGAAGCGGTAAAGCTCTCGCTGGTGGGAAACCTCTTCTACTATGCGTTTCTGGCGAACGCCATTCAGCGCACTGGCGGGCCGGTCTCCACCATGATTATCGGCACGCTGCCGGTGGTGATCGCTGTGACGGCCAATCTCTGTTACGGCCATCTTGAAGGACGCCTGCCGTGGCGGCGGCTGTTTCCGGCACTGGTCATGATGGCGGCCGGATTACTCTGCGTGAATGCGGCGGAGCTACAGAGTCAGGGCCACACGCTTGATCTCAGCCGTTATCTGACCGGTATCGCGCTGGCGCTGCTGGCTGTGGTCTGCTGGACCTGGTATCCGCTGCGCAATGCCCGCTGGCTGCGTACACATCCCGAACTGCGGCCCTCGACCTGGGCAACAGCGCAGGGAGTCGTGACGCTGCCGATGGCGCTAATCATGTACGCGCTGGTCAGCGCGCAGCTTGCCTGGCAACAGCCGGCTTTTGCGCTACCGTTTGGGCCGCGTCCTGCAGTGTTTATCTCCCTGATGCTGGCGATTGGTCTGCTCTGTTCCTGGCTGGGGACCTTATGCTGGAACGCTGCCAGCCAGCGTCTTCCCACCGTACTGATGGGGCCACTGATTGTTTTTGAGATCCTTTTCGGCCTGTTGTGGACTTTTCTCTGGTATCAAAGCTGGCCACCCCTGCTCACCGTGACGGGGATTATTTGTCTGATGGCTGGTGTCCTGTGGGCAATGCGCATTAAACCGCAGCCTCTCGTCGTCGCGATTAAAGAGTAAACCGCGAAGATCGCCAAAAGACCTCTGCCGCGCGGATAACACGCCGCGCGGCTTTTTAAGATTAAACCCTACCCCGATTTGCTCGCTCTGCGGCAGATTTGTGCCGCGAAATCGATTTCATGCCTCTGCGTAATCGTGCCTTTATCCCCGAAAGCCTCTTTCATCCCCTGTTTGTCAGTGAAAAAACGGGACTGATGGTCTCCTGAACATAGCCATGTTTAGCGCTGCCAGGGAGGAACTGTTCAGATATCGGTCATTAATCAGGAAAAATCGCGCAGCATTATGGACGTTATGCTTTTATCAGCGGCTTTTTATTGCGGTATGGTCCTGAGAAAGGGAGGCTGAAAACCACTATTAACTTCACTCAGTAATGAATGAGTAAGAAAACTCCGCCGCTGCGTTAATAATTAAAGATTAATCTCTGGCATCAATGATGCGCAATGAAGAGAGCGAAAAGATAGACACATGACGTTAGTGATAAGGAGCAATAAACTATTTATCCTGGATTAATCCTGGAGAAAGTATATGCCATTAACCCATTCCCCGGAATTAAACGCAGCCGCAAAAATTTGAGTCAGGTCCAGCATTAACTCAAATGTATGGTGATTATTTTTTGCGCGATGTTTAAATTGGCTTAATGATATTGAGACGATTTAGTTCCGACGATTAGCTGGGCTTACGTAAGAAAGGGAGGGCCCAATCCCGCGTAAACGAGATTGGGAAGGGAAGAGTAGCCGTAGAATGCGAGACGTTTGCTGTTGTGAATCAATTTTACCGCAAAAAAAGAAGCTTAGCCGTGAAGCCATTCATTAGTTATAAATGGAGCGGAAAAGGGTGCCGCAATTGTCCTGTTAAATGATCTTCATCTCTTCTGGTAAGAACAAATCTCAGCGTTAAGTCTAAAAAGCGCGGTAGCATTGGGTTTAGCGGTTCTCCGTGCCTGACGGATAATGGTATACGCTGCGACTGATATCTAATAAGCGGCAGCTGCGACGGGTGCCGATGTCAAAGGTGGCCTGCAGGAAATCCACAGCCTGACGTTTTTCATTAGTGGTAAAGAAGTGCTTCAGAACGCTCTGCAGCATCTCTTTGTCCGAGTTGAGCGTCTGCAGTTCACGCGTAATGTTCTGCAGTTTTTCTTCCAGCTCTTTGATTTTTCTGCCTTCTTCCGAAGACAACCCAGAAAACTTCTTCTTCCAGCTGTAGAACGTGGCTTCAGAGATGCCTAACTCTTCACAAATCTCTCTGACTTTCACGCCCGATTCAGAAGCTTTAATGGCATTTGTGATTTGATCTTCGCTGTATCGTGACTTTCTCATAAATGCTCTTACCTTTCTTATCGATTAATGGATGAGAATGACTTTAATAATTTCTGGCACTGTAAGATTCTATTAAGGCAGTATTAAAGTGCGCGAATTGAATTGCGAAGCCTAAATTAAGATATTTAGAATAAATATCATCATGGGATAAATCTTATTTTATTCTTATCCGGTGGGCGTGCCTTCCTGGAGGGGGATTTTTGTTATAAATTCATCGCATCCAAAATACGAAAAAATTCTACGTACATTGGATATTTAGCCTGACCGACTTGATTAATATGGCGGGAAGGGCTCTTAAAGGTTGTTTTATTTTCAGCCTGAAATCGTTTCCATCTGAAGTGATTCGCGCCATTTATAATAAGAATTATCCTGAATTAACACTCCGGATCATGATTTACATCTCAATTTTCGGACCAGCTTGGTCTGAAGTCTTACATTTTCGCCAGGCCCACTGAGCGCTTATTAATTCGTTACAGGGATGTTGTACCGAAGCGGTTGTAGTTGAGTAATACTAAGGAAGAGTCGATGAAATTGAGCGTAATGTCTAATGCCGCCTGGATGATGTCTGAGAAGATCATCTCCGTTTTTGGCGTCATTTTTGTGACGTCTTACGTGGCGAAATCCTTTGGCCCAACGGTGTTTGGCCAGATGGCGTTTTCTACTTCACTATTTGCGATGGTGCAAACCGTTGCAATCTTTGGCACCGAAACCATTCTGTTTAAACGCGTCAGCAAAAATGCGTCAAAAGGCCTGCGCCTGATGACCATCGCCCGTACGATGAGAATGGTGCTGTTGCTGGTCACTTCGGTGCCAGTCTTAATCTGGGTCTGGTACAACATGCAGGAAAATTTCCTGGCGTTTGCACTGGCCTCATTTGTTGCCTCGGTTTTTGTCACCCAGGACACCTTCAGCGTTTATAACAACGCGCGTCTTGCCTCGCGTCTTAACACCATCGCCAACGCCGTGGGCATGCTGCTGAGTTTCGGCATCAGCTTCACCGTCGCCTGGCTGCGTCTTAATCCGCTCTGGCTGACGCTGTCGATTGTCGCAGTGACACTGGTGCCTTACCTGATTAAGCGTCACAACTTCTATCAGGACCATCAGGATCAGATGCCACCACGCGAAAAGCGCACGGCCTATCTGCGTTATCTGATGTATGCCGGTCTGCCGCTGGCGATCTCCAGCATCTTTATCTCTGTGCAGGTAAAAGCGGCGCAGATGTTCCTGGCAGGCACGGCACCCGCGCGCGACCTCGGGCTGTTTGCGGCGGCGAATACCATTTCCGCCTCATGGATTTTTATCCCGGTGGCGCTCATCACCTCCTGCTTCACTGAAATCTTCAGGGAGCGGGGCGAGGTCGCCATTAAGCTGGCTGCGCGGCTCAATGGCTATGTTATGGCGGTTTCATTGCTGATGCTGCTGATCATTTCGCTTTATGGCGAGCGGATCATCATTGCGTTGTACGGCCCGGAATTCACACAGTCAGGAAGTCTCATTACGTTGCTGTCGATAGCGACCAGCTTTTCGGCAATGGGGACCGTAGCGTATCGCTACATGGTCAAAGAGGGAGGATTTAACTACTTGCTGAGGAAAATCATCTGCCTGATGGTCATCAGTTTGCCGCTCTCCTGGTGGTTGATCCAGGGTCACGGCATCATGGGGGCCGCGTGGAGCGTTTTCCTTTCAGAACTTTTGTCCCTGACCGTAATGAATTACTTCTTTAAAAACGGCGTCATTCAAAAGATTCAGGTTTCCTCACTCAACTACAAAACATACAAATGAGGTCAGATATGCTCAAGTTGAAAGAAGAACTCAGAAGAAGTGTGCAGTATTTTATTAAGAAGATGCCCTGGGCTTATCAGGACCGCATCTACTACTTCCATAAGTTCAGAAAGCTGCCCAATCTGCGTCAGCCAAAAGTGTTCAACGAGAAGGTGTTGTATCGTAAGTTTATCTTCGGCGATTACCAGAGCTATGGTCGTCTGTCAGATAAGTACTCGGTGCGCGAATTCATTGCTGAAAAAATCGGTAATGAATACCTGATCCCGCTGGTACACGAAACCACTGACCCGACCACGCTGAACAGCTTACCCTGCTGGAAGGGGACGGTGATCAAGCCGAACCACGCCTCCAACATGGTAGAGATTCTGCTGGAGGAGCCGGACGCACTGCGCAAGCAGCAGATCATTCATGACTGCTATCGCTGGCTGAAGACCGACTTCGCCAACGAAGCGCGTGAGATTCACTATCGCTACATCAAGCCACGTATCCTGGTTGAGAAGTACATTGGTGATGGCAAAAGCGCGCCCATTGATTACAAGTTTCATATGTTCAATAAGCGTGATGGCAAGTTCGAATATGTGCTGCAGGTGATCTACAACCGCTGCCAGCCGCTGCTGTCGATGAATTTCTACGTGAATAACCTCAATGAGGCCTATCACAAGATTCGCGATACCGGTCTGGATGTCTCACCGATTATGCCGTCACTGGAACATGCGCTCGAACTGAGCAAGAAGCTGGCCAGTGATTTCGACTACGTGCGTGTGGACTGGTATATCCATGACGAGCGGATCTACTTTGGCGAACTGACCTTCACCCCAGGTGCAGGACTGGTCACCGGATTAGATCGTGGTTTAAATCAGATGATGGGAGATATGTGGATTCAGGACCGCCGCGGAACGCAGAGCCCGGGCGTTACAGTGCAGGATGTTAATATCCCTGCCATGTTGAAGAAAATTTAAGCACACACAGCAATATAAAAAACCCCGCTAAGCGGGGTTTTTTATGCGCAAAAATCAGGGCATCGGCCAGTCAGCAGGCGCCTGGCTCATCACATCGATAAAGGCATGCTTTGAGATTTCCAGAAAGTTATGCACGTTATCCATGCTCAGGGTAATGCCCATCAGACCGGTAACAAACCAGCAGGTCATGCCTAAACCAATCCCGCCACACATAAATGCCATCACGTGACGGCTATCCTGACGAAGTTTGGTTTTCAGGGTGCTGGCAAAAAACATCATGATTGCGCTCAGCAATTCCCAACGCATAACAAGTAAACTGGCGGTTAACGTAGCCATCGGCCGGACCTCAATATCAGTAAGTATTCCTGACAATCTGCGGACATCACCGGCGGCGGAAAAGTGTGTCAGGGGGTGCTTTTTCGCCGTCAACCCAGGTTCAAAGTGTGACTTGGGTCACATTATATCACCCGATTTTAAATTTTGAACAAAATTTGACTCTGGTATGGTAGCGGCGTGAGGGAATAGTGAGCAGTAGAAGAAGAACGGCGGGGAAATCAGTCAGATGCGCCCTGGCGGGCGCATCTGAGGGGTCAACGAACCGGACAGCACTCGCCGGTCGTGCGCTGGGTGAAGCTACTGATACCGTCATTGCAGCCAAAACTCAGCAGGCGAGGGCGCTGAATCGCCTGGCGGCGCATGGTATGGCGGTAAGCGGTAGGCGTCTGTGAAAACTGACGACGAAACACGCGGGAGAAGGTCTGCTGCGAGTCATAGCCATACTGCATCGCAATATCAAAAACCGGCCGCTGTGTCTGCGACAGGGCTTCTGCAGCCAGCGTCAGACGGCGCTCGCGAATATAGCCACCCAGCGTCTGCTTCGTTACCGAACGGAACATACGCTGCAGATGCCATTTCGAATAGCCCGATTTTGCGGCAACCTCATCGATCGACAGGCTCTTATCCAGGTTCTGGTCAATCCAGTGCGTCAGGGAATGAATGATCTCTTCTTGCATCATGGTCTCATCCTTCTGGTGCTTAATAAGCGGTAATGGGAGTTTAGTGGTTTTGATGGAGAGCGAGTATAATTCCTCAAGTTAACTTGAGGTAAAGAGCCTGATGAAAAAAGAACGCAACTATCCGAAACCGGTCTTAACACCGGGTGAAGTGGCGCGCCGCAGCGGTGTGGCGGTTTCGGCGCTGCACTTTTATGAGACAAAAGGACTTATTTTCAGCACCCGCAACAGCGGCAATCAGCGGCGATACAGCCGTGACGTGCTGCGACGCGTCGCGATTATCAAGATTGCGCAGCGTATCGGCATTCCGCTGGCAACGGTCAGTGACAGCCTGGATCACATTCCGCCTGACAAGCGTATGTCGACACCGGAGTGGGATGCGCTGACGCAGCACTGGCGCGAAGAGCTGGATAAGCGCATTGAAACCCTGACCCGCCTGCGTAATGACCTGGATGGCTGTATCGGCTGCGGCTGTTTGTCGATGCGCGACTGCCCGCTGCGCAATCCCGGCGACCGGCTGGGTCAGCAGGGCTCGGGTGCGGTGCTGCTTGACCCGGAACAGGATGATAAACATCCGGATGTGGAGTGACGTCTATACTTGGTGAAGGTCAAAACACAGGGAATCATGATGATCACCGTTCACCATCTTGAGAAATCGCGCTCACATCGGGTGCTGTGGCTGCTGGAAGAGCTGGAAGTGCCGTACCAGATTAAACGCTATCAACGCGAACCGACCATGCTGGCCCCGGAGGCGCTGAAAAAAGTGCATCCACTGGGAAAATCACCGGTCATTACCGACGGGAACCAGGTAGTGGCAGAGTCAGGTGCCATTCTCGAATATCTTGAAGAGAAATATGATCACGAGTTCCGGCTCAAAGTGAGTGATGAGGCATCACGACTGCAGTGCCGCTACTGGCTGCACTATGCCGAAGGCTCGCTGATGCCGCTGCTGGTGATGAAGCTGATCTTCGGTCAGATGGGTAAAGCACCGGTGCCGTGGCTGCTGCGCCCGGTCGGGGCGGCATTCGGTAAAGGCGTGCAGAAAGCGTTCCTGGATAAACAGCTTAAGCCACACATGCAGATGATCGAACAGCATCTGGCTGCAAATCCCTGGTTCGCCGGTCAGCGCTTCAGTATCGCTGATATCCAGATGAGCTTTCCGCTGCTGGCGCTTGCACGACGTGCCGGACTGGAGCAGATGCCCGCCAGCCAGAAATGGCTGCAGACTGTGCAACAGCGTGCCGCCTGGCAGCGCGCGATCGATCAGGGCGGCGAGCTTTCGCTGCCAGGTTAATTCCCCTCCTCCACTGGCGGGTCGTGTCTCATCACGGCTGCGCCAGTGCGCATCCCCCTGAAAATCGCGTTAACTTCAGGGCGTCAGCGTTTGACGTCGGCCTGGGCCACGTGGCTGCTGGCGACTTAAGCCTGATCTTTATGCTGAAGAATCTCCCTCTGACAGTTGAAAATGTGCCGCTAAACGCCGGATAATCGCATGCCTTTTTATCTGGCCGCTTCTGGCGGCCAACTATCTGCGGCAAGGTAAACGTTTGCCTGCCGGGTAAACCCGACAGTGACGCCGTCTACCCGCTTATTCCAGGGACAGCGATGGTCGCAGAGCGATCCACACAACAAAAATTTTTGAGGCTCAACTATGTCAACTGAATCACGCCCGGCCAGTGGAAAACTGGACGCCTGGTTCTCGATCTCGGCGCGCGGCAGCAGCGTGCGCCAGGAAATTCTGGCCGGACTTACCACCTTCCTGGCGATGGTCTACTCCGTTATCGTGGTGCCGGGAATGCTGGGCAAGGCCGGTTTTCCCCCTACTGCCGTGTTTGTCGCCACCTGCCTGGTTGCCAGCTTTGGTTCCATCATCATGGGACTGTGGGCCAATCTGCCGATGGCAATTGGCTGTGCAATCTCCTTAACCGCCTTTACCGCTTTCAGCCTCGTGCTGGGCCAGCACATCAGCGTGTCGGTTGCGCTGGGCGCGGTGTTCCTGATGGGCCTGTTGTTTACCCTGATCTCAGTGACCGGCATTCGAGCCTGGATCCTGCGTAACCTGCCGATGGGCGTGGCGCACGGCACTGGCGTCGGAATTGGCCTGTTTTTGCTGCTGATTGCGGCTGACGGTGTAGGCCTGGTCGTGAAAAACCCGGCACCGGGCCTGCCGGTGGCGCTGGGGCACTTCACCACTTTTCCGGTAATGATGACGCTGCTGGGACTGGCAGCAATTATTGGACTGGAGAAGCGCCGGATGCCCGGCGGTATACTCATGACAATTATCGCCATTTCGCTGTTGGGGCTGATTTTCGATCCGGCGGTGAGCTACAAAGGATTGTTTGCGCTGCCGAGCCTGCGTGATGCCAGCGGTGAGTCGCTGCTGTTCAGCCTCGACATTATGGGCGCGATGCAGCCGGTCGTGCTGCCAAGCGTGCTGGCACTGGTGATGACGGCGGTCTTTGACGCGACCGGCACCATTCGCGCGGTCGCGGGTCAGGCAAATCTGCTGGATAAACAGGGCCAGATTATCAATGGTGGCCGTGCGCTGACTAGCGACTCCGTCAGCAGCCTGTTCGCGGGTCTGGTGGGCGCGTCACCGGCTGCGGTTTATATCGAATCGGCGGCAGGAACGGCGGCGGGGGGTAAAACCGGTCTTACCGCGATTGTGGTCGGCCTGCTGTTCCTTGCCATTCTGTTTATGTCACCGCTGGCGTATCTGGTGCCGGCTTACGCCACCGCGCCTGCATTAATGTATGTGGGTTTGCTGATGCTCAGTAATGTGGCGAAAGTCGACTTTAATGATTTTGTCGATGCGATGTCGGGCCTGTTAACGGCGGTGATTATCGTGCTCACCTGTAACATCGTCACCGGCATTATGATCGGTTTCGCCAGCCTGGTCGTGGGGCGTCTCTTCGCGGGGGAATGGCGCAAGCTCAACGTCGGCACCGTCATTATTGCTATCGCGCTGGTGGCGTTTTACGCCGGTGGCTGGGCGATCTGACTGTACAACCGGGCGTGCGGCTGCACGTCCGGAATTTTTCACTATTTTCCCGCCCGGCGCACGCGTAGCTGACAATCTTCACCGCAGTTTGTTTTACACTTTAGCGCTTAACCAATGATTGAAAGAAACGACGCCTAAGGAAAGCATGGAAATCTTTTTTACAATTCTCATCATGACGCTGGTCGTGTCGCTCTCTGGCGTCGCGGCCCGCATTCTCCCTTTTCAGATCCCGTTGCCGCTGGTCCAGATCGCTGTTGGTGCGATGCTGGCCTGGCCAACTTTTGGTCTGCATGTCGACTTTGACCCGGAGCTGTTTCTGGTGCTGTTCATTCCGCCGCTGCTGTTTGCGGATGGCTGGAAGACGCCGATCAGTGAGTTCCTGCATCATGGTCGCGAGATAATTGGCTTAGCACTGGCGCTGGTCCTGATTACCGTGATCGGCATCGGCTATCTGATTTACTGGCTGGTACCAGGGATCCCGCTGATCCCTGCCTTTGCGCTGGCGGCGGTGCTGTCACCGACCGATGCCGTGGCGCTTTCCGGCATTGTCGGCGAGGGCCGCATTCCCAAGAAGATTATGTCGATCGTGCAGGGCGAAGCCCTGATGAATGACGCTTCGGGCCTGGTATCGCTGAAATTTGCTGTGGCAGTCGCCATGGGTACCATGGTGTTTACCTGGGGCGGTGCCAGCGTAGAGTTCCTGAAAGTGGCGGTGGGTGGTCTGATTGCGGGTGTCGCGATCTGCTGGCTCTACGGTAAGTCACTGCGCCTGCTCAGCCGCTGGAGCGGTGACGATCCGGCTACCCAGACCGTACTGCTGCTGCTGCTGCCGTTCGCCTCTTACCTGATTGCTGAACATCTGGGTGTCTCAGGCATCCTGGCGGCCGTGGCTGCCGGTATGACCATCACCCGTTCCGGTATTATTCGTCAGGCACCGCTGGCGATGCGCCTGCGTGCCAACAGCGTCTGGCAGATGCTGGAGTTCGTCTTTAACGGCATGGTCTTCCTGATGCTGGGCCTGCAGTTGCCGGATATTCTGCAGACCTCTGTTGATCAGGCGCAGGCCGATCCGAACGTCGAGCTCTGGATGCTGTTTGCCGATATCGGGCTGGTCTATGCCGCGCTGATGATCGTGCGTTTTGGCTGGCTGTGGATTATGCAGCGCTTCAGCAAACGCCTGCTGAAGAAGAAGCCGCTGGAGTTCTCCAACTACTCGTTGCGTGAACTGCTGATCGCCTCCTTTGCGGGTGTGCGCGGCGCGATTACCCTGGCCGGTGTCCTGTCGATTCCGCTGTTCCTGACCAACGGCGAGCCTTTCCCGGCGCGTTATGAACTGGTCTTTATCGCCACCGGCGTGATTCTCTTCTCGCTGTTGGTAGGGGTAGTGATTCTGCCGATTCTGCTGCGCGGCATTGATACTATTGATAAAGGCGCACACCGTCGCGAGTTGCAGAATGCGCGTGCGGTAATGGCAGGCGCAGCCATTGAGAGCCTGCACAAGATGGAAGAGCGGCTGGAGAATGAGTCGGAAGAGAACATCGATCCGGAGCTGCTTAAAGAGGTGAGTCTGCGGGTGATTGGCAACTTACGTCGTCGCGCTGAAGGGAAGAATGACCTTGAACACGCGCTGTTCGCCGAGAACCTGGAGCGTCGCTTCCGCCTGACCGGACTGCGTGCCGAACGTGCTGAGGTCTATCATCTGCGCGCCACCCAGCAAATCTCCAATGAGACGATGCAGAAGTTACTGCACGACCTGGATCTGCTGGAAGCGCTGCTGATCGAAAAAGAGGAGTAAGTCCTGACTGGCACGCCTGCGCGTTAATGCGGCGTGCCAGCCTTTCACACCGACAGGCGCGGCGGCTCATCCGGCCAATGCTCGCGACAACAGGCTATCCACGCCTGCGCACTGCGCGACAGATAACTCCCTTCCCGCCAGATCAATCCCAGACTCCACTTCAGCTCCGATTCCAGCGGCAGCCACAGCAGCGACTGCTTATCCAGCCGCTGACAGATCGGCTCCGGCAGAATCGCCAGCCCCATCTCCGCCTGCACCATCGCCGCCAGAAAATCCCACTGTCCGCTGCGAACCGCCACCGTTGGCGTCAGGTTGAGCCGCTGAAACGCCTGCATCAGCTGACGATTCAGCGAGAACTCCTCATTAAAAATCAGCAGTGGATGCTCTGCCAGTTCTGCCAGTCCAATCTGCTGGCGGCTGAGCCACTCCGGGCGACGCGGCAGCAGTACGCAGAGCGGATGATGCATCAGAGGCAGGGTGTTCAGCGGCAGCTCGGCATCGACCGGTAGCGCGGTCAGGGCGATATCCAGACTGCCCGCCAGCACCGCCTGCTGGACGGTCAGACCGCCGAACTCAGAGATTTTCAGCTTCACACCGGGATAGCGGCGGCGAAACGCGGAAATCGAACCGGCGATCTGCATACCGACCATCGGCGGAATACCCAGTCGCAGCTCACCGGTTTTGAGCTGGTTGATGTCACCAATCTCCGCTTCCAGCTGATGAAACTCCTGCAGGATCGCCAGGCCGCGCTGATAGACCGCCTGGCCGCTGTCGGTGAGGTGCAGACGACGACCATCGCGCAGGATCAGCGTGCAGCCCAGCTCCTCCTCCAGCTGGCGCAACATTTTGCTGATGGTCGGTTGCGTCACAAACAGCTTCTGCGCCGCACGGGTAAAGCTCTGCTGGCGTACGACTTCAGTAAAGTAACGCAGGGCGCGGACATCCATAACTATTCCTTTCAGGCATGATTTCGATAATTTTAATTCATTTTTTTCACCTTCTGTTGACGATTTATACTGGTGACATCAATTTAATCGGGGAGACAAGGTGATGGCGTTAGCGCTCACTTTACGCAGCAACCGCGCAGTGCAATGGCTCAGCCTGCCGCTCCAGCTGGGTTTCTATATCGGCCTGTTTATCGCCTGCGACCGGCTGGTGAGCTGGCTGCATCTGCCGCTGCCCGCCAATATCGTCGGGATGCTGCTGCTGCTGGCGTTAATCGTGACGCGGATTGTGCCGCTGAACTGGGTGAAAGCCGGATCACGCTGGCTGCTGGCCGAGATGCTGCTGTTCTTTATTCCGGCGGTGGTGGCGGTGGTGAACTATGGCGATCTGCTGCGGGTTGATGGCTGGCGCATCTGTGTGGTGATCGGCGTCAGTACGCTGCTGGTGCTGGCCTCGACTGCCTGGGTGGTGGACCGGCTTTATCAGTATGAAGTCGCGCGCGCCGCGCGTAAGCAGGATCCGCATGCGTGATTTTCTGCTCAGCCTGCTGTGTGTAGCCGTTACGCTGCTGGTTTATGCGCTGAATAAACGGCTTTACCGCCGCTGGCGGACGCTGCTGCTGATGCCACTGGTGATGACGCCGCTGGTGCTGGTGGCATTGCTGCTGCTGACGCATATCAGCTGGCAGGATTACATCGCCGAAAACCACTGGCTGCTCTGGCTGCTGGGGCCAGCGACGCTGGCGTTTGCGGTGCCGGTCTATGAGAACGTGGAGATTATTAAGCGCCACTGGCTGTCGCTGAGCGCGGGCGTAGTGACCGCGACGCTGGTCGCCGTCTGCAGTTCCGTCTGGCTGGCGCGACTGTTAACCCTGCCGGAGTCGATTCAGCGCAGCCTGGCCGTGCGCTCTATCACCACGCCGTTTGCGCTGGCTGCGGCGGGTCCGATTGGCGGGCAGCCCGATCTGGTAGCGCTGTTCGTGGTGATTACAGGCGTGTTTGGCATGGCAATCGGCGACGTGCTGTTTCTGCGGCTCGCCATTAAGCAGGGCGTGGCGAAAGGCGCGGGATTCGGTGCGGCGTCACACGGTGCCGGCACGGCACGCGCCTATCAGATTGGCGAGCAGGAGGGCGTGGTCGCCAGCCTGGTGATGATGCTCTCTGGCGTGGTGACCGTGGTGCTGGCCCCGCTGATTGGGCACCTGATGTGGACAATATAGGCTACACTCCGTCGCACAGACGCTGGTCTGCGCTGAGACACGTATTTTTACGTAAAGTTTTCCAGATTTTGTTGTCTCCCCATTTCAGGCTGTTAACCTTGCGGCCGAATTAATTGTCCTTTCACGGAGTGGAATCATGTTTAAGCAACTTGTTGCCGGGAGCGCCCTCGGGCTGGTTTTAATGAGCGGTGCCGCTCAGGCGATTGAAGGCAGTGTTGATGTCAGCGAACATAACACCAACCTGAATGTGGGTCTGGGCACCACAACACCCGGTCTGTTTCTGAAAGGTAACTGGCTGCGTAGCGACCATGACGGCAGCACCTACGGTGCCGGTCTGGGTTACAACGTTGATTTCGGACCGCTGCGTCTGGCGCCGACCGCAAAAGCGATCTTCACCCATCCTGAAGATGGAAAAGATGGATTTGCGGTGGCGCTGGGTGGTGCAGCACACTACAGCTTCAACAGCATGTGGGGCCTGTATGGCGAATATTATTACGCGCCAGAGTCTTTCACCGATCAGCTCGACAGCTATCAGGAAGCCGGTGGCGGCCTGAGCTTCACGCCGGTTTCACTGCTTAACCTGCGTGTGGGTTATCAGTACATCGAACTGAACAACAAAGATGGACGCAAAGATAACGTGCTGGTCGATGGCCCGTACGTGGGTGCATCGCTGCGCTTCTGATTCTGCTGCGCAAAAGAAGAGGGCGACTACTTCGGTAGCCGCCCTTTTTTATTGCCTGCTCTTTATGAACGAAAAGCCACGATCAGTGCGCTTTGCCCTGTTCGATGCCGGTGCCGGTCTGCGAGCGGATAAACTGTGCACGGAAGCGTGAACGTTCTTCTGCGCCCTGCTGCGAATGGTCGGTAATCGAGAAGATCCAGATGCCCACGAAGGCCACCGCCATGGAGAACAGCGCCGGATACTCATAGGGGAAAATCGCCTTCGCGTTGCCCAGCACCTGTACCCACACCGTCGGGCCGAGGATCATCAGGATGACGGCGGTCAGCAGACCGAGCCAGCCGCCTACCATCGCGCCGCGCGTTGTGAGTTTTGACCAGTACATCGACAGCAGGATGATCGGGAAGTTACAGCTGGCCGCAATCGAGAAGGCCAGCCCGACCATAAAGGCGATGTTCTGTTTCTCAAACAGAATACCCAGCGCAATCGCCACCACGCCCAGCGCCAGCACGGTAATTTTTGAAACCCGCAGTTCATCTTTCTCGCTCGCCTGACCTTTACGATACACGCTGGCGTAGAGGTCGTGAGACACCGCCGACGCACCTGCCAGGGTTAAGCCTGCGACAACGGCCAGAATCGTGGCGAAGGCAACCGCAGAGATAAAGCCCAGGAAGGTGCTGCCGCCCACGGCGTTCGCCAGATGTACCGCCGCCATATTGGTGCCGCCAATCAGCGCGCCGCTGGCATCTTTAAAGGCCGGGTTAGCGCCCACCAGCAGGATGGCGCCGAAGCCGATAATAAAGGTCAGGAAGTAGAAGTAGCCCATAAAACCGGTGGCCCAGAAGACGCTTTTACGTGCCTCTTTAGCATCCGCTACGGTAAAGAAACGCATCAGAATATGCGGCAATCCGGCCGTACCAAACATCAGCCCCAGCCCCAGAGACAGCGCCGAGATAGGATCTTTAACCAGTCCGCCAGGCTGCATAATCGCGATGCCTTTTGGATGGACCGCCATCGCTTCGGTGAACAGCGTATTAAAACTGAAACCGGTCGCCTTCATTACCATGACCGCCATGAAGGTGGCGCCAAACAGCAGCAGCACGGCTTTGATGATCTGCACCCAGGTGGTGGCTAGCATGCCGCCAAACAGCACATACATCACCATCAGAATGCCGACCAGGACTACCGCAACATGGTAGTTAAGGCCAAACAGCAGCTGGATCAGTTTACCGGCCCCGACCATCTGCGCGATCAGGTAGAGCGCCACGACCACCAGTGAGCCGCAGGCTGACAGGGTGCGGATCGGCATCTGCTTCAGACGATATGAGGCGACATCGGCAAACGTATAGCGACCCAGGTTACGCAGTCGCTCAGCGATTAAAAACAGAATCATCGGCCAGCCGACCAGGAAGCCGAGCGAGTAGATCAGTCCGTCATAACCGGAGGTGTAAACCAGCGCCGAAATGCCCAGGAACGAGGCGGCCGACATGAAGTCACCCGCCATCGCCAGGCCATTCTGGAAGCCAGTGATATTGCCGCCCGCGGTGTAGTAGTCATTACGTGATCGGGTGCGCTTTGAGGCCCAGTAAGTAATTCCCAGCGTGGCCCCGACGAAAATCGTAAACATGATAATCGCCTGGTAGTTGGTCGCCTGGCGCTGCACGGCACCGGTTATCGCATCGGCAGCCAGCGCTGAAAACGGCAGCATTAAGGCCAGCAGCCATAAGGTGAGACGAGTCATGATTTCACCTCGCTGAGGATCGCTTTCGTTAAACGGTCAAACTCACCGTTGGCACGCCAGACATAGACGCCGGTCAGCACAAACGACATCACAATCAGCCCGACCCCAATCGGGATACCGCGCGTGACGTTGGTGCCGGCATGCAGCGGGGTACCGAGCCAGCCGGGTGCAAACGCGATCAGCAGGATAAAGCCGACATAGAGCACCAGCATGATCAGCGACAGCAGCGTCGCGAACGCCTGGCGCTTACGGACTAACTCATGAAAAAGGGGATTACGCTCAATCTGTTGATTGATGGCATCCTGATTCGAAAGGGCGTCATTCATCACATTTTCTCCAGAGGGCTTGCAGGCGAGAACCTCGCGACAGGGCGCGGATTCAGCTGGTTATAATATTTGTGACTACCGAAACAGACTGCGTAGGGCGGGTGTGGCGGGAAGCGATCTTCCCGCCGGACAGCGTGCGCTTAAGGCATTTTGATCGACTGTTTCTCCTCAAGCAGTTTTTCTACTACGCCAGGATCGGCGAGCGTAGAAGTATCACCAAGATTACTGGTATCCCCGGTGGCAATTTTGCGCAGAATACGCCGCATGATTTTGCCGGAGCGGGTTTTCGGCAGTGAGTCGGTCCAGTGCAGTACATCCGGTGTGGCTATCGGGCCAATCTCTTTACGGACCCACTGGCGCACTTCGGTGTACAACTCCGGCGACGGCTCTTCGCCATGATTCAGCGTGATATAGGCATAAATCGCCTGGCCTTTGATGCTGTGCGGAATCCCCACTACCGCCGCTTCGGCAATTTTAGGGTGCGAGACCAGCGCCGATTCAATTTCGGCGGTGCCGAGTCGATGACCGGAAACATTGAGTACGTCATCGACGCGTCCGGTGATCCAGTAGTAGCCATCTTCATCACGACGGGCACCATCACCACTGAAGTAGACATTTTTAAAGGTAGAGAAGTAGGTCTGCTCGAAACGGTCGTGATCGCCATAGAGGGTACGTGCCTGACCCGGCCACGACTCGGTGATCACCAGATTGCCTTCACAGGCGCCTTCCTGTGGCTGACCTTCGTTATCCACCAGCGCGGGCTGCACGCCAAAGAACGGTCGGGTGGCGGAACCCGCTTTCAGCTCGGTCGCACCCGGCAGCGGCGTGATCATGAAGCCGCCGGTTTCGGTCTGCCACCAGGTATCAACAATCGGGCAGCGGCTGTTGCCGATTTTCTTGTAGTACCACTCCCAGGCTTCCGGGTTAATTGGCTCACCGACCGATCCCATAATGCGCAGGCTGCTGCGGTCGGTGCCGGCAATCGCCTTATCACCTTCCGCCATCAGCGCACGGATTGCAGTGGGCGCGGTGTAGAGCAGCGTGACTTTATGTTTATCGACCACTTCCGCCATACGGCTCGGCGTTGGCCAGTTTGGCACCCCTTCAAACATCAGTGTGGTGGCGCCACAGGCCAGCGGGCCATAAACCAGATAGCTGTGGCCCGTCACCCAGCCAACATCAGCGGTGCACCAGTAGATATCATCCTGATGGTAATCAAAGACGAACTTAAAGGTGGTCGCGGCATAGACCAGATACCCGCCGGTGGAGTGCAACACGCCTTTGGGTTTGCCGGTTGAACCGGAGGTATAAAGGATAAACAGCGGATCTTCCGCGCCGACTTCTGCGGCAGCGTGGTTGGTGCTCGCGTTCAGCATCAGGTCGTGCCACCACTGATCGCGGCCCTCAACCCAGCCCACATCTTTACCGGTGCGCTGGAACACCACCACATTTTTCACGCTGGTGACATTAGGATTTTTTAGCGCGTCATCGACATTTTTCTTCAGCGGAATGCTGCGACCGGCGCGGATCCCTTCATCGGCCGTGATTACCAGCGAGGCGCTGGAATCGACGATGCGGCCCGCGACCGCCTCCGGTGAGAAACCGCCAAAGATCACCGAGTGAACGGCACCGATACGCGCACAGGCCAGCATCGCTACTGCGGCTTCCGGCACCATCGGCATATAGATGGCCACCACGTCGCCTTTTTTCACTTCCAGCAGTTCCAGCACGTTGGCGAAGCGACAGACTTCGGCATGCAGCTGGCGGAAAGTCAGGGTTTTGCTTTCGCTGGCGTCGTCGCCTTCCCAGATAATCGCCGGGTGATCGCCGCGCGTGGCTAAATGACGGTCAAGGCAGTTTGCCGCCAGGTTGAGCGTGCCATCTTCGTACCAGCGAATGTTAATGTTACCTGGTGCAAACGAGCAGTTTTTCACTTTGCTGTAAGGCTTGATCCAGTCAAGGATTTTGCCCTGTTCGCCCCAGAAACTGTCTGGATCGTCGACAGATTGCTGATACATCGCCTGATACTGTTCTGCAGTAATCAGGGTGTTTGCTGCAATATTCTCTGGAACGGGATGTTTGTGTATTTGGCTCATGGCGGATCTCCTTGAAGATGTTAATGATATGTCAATCAATGGTTAATTAAAGCCTGCGCCAAAGCTTTGTTTCTTTTTTGCGCCACAGATCACGTGATACACATCCCCCGAGAAGCGTTAAGCCATTCTGATCTATCAGGTTAACGCTCTGGCGGCGCTGGAGAAGTAAGGCATCGCTTTTACGCTTTCATCCTGAATAAAAAGCGAGCAAACGCGCCGGATCAGTTTTTAATCGTTTCTGCATAGCTATGCGTAAATTCATCGAAGTAATACTTTTCATAACAGCAGGTTAGGGTTTTTCAGCTCCAGCAGCACTTTATGCTGCTTAGATGGTGAACTTTTAATCGGATCCGCCAGGGGTTGCATTTACCACAGTGAAAATGGTACTTATCTCGCCCCTGTTCTGCAGGTATCAACTCAGACCGCGTCTGAAAATGGGTATGGGAATCATCAGATTTTCATACGAGGCGCTGTTTCAAGACACCCTCTAATTTACCGGGCTTTTTGCTCACTCCCTGTGTGTATTGTCTTCTGCACCTTCGCAGTAGAGAGAAACGGGTTTTGACTGAGGAAATTACACGTTATGAAAGGTTTTAAAATCAGCCTGGCCTGGCAGATTCTGACAGCCCTGGTGCTTGGCATCGTTGTGGGTGCTGTGTTGCATAATCAGCCAGACAATCGTGAATGGTTAGTCACCAACATTCTCAGCCCGGCAGGCGATATCTTTATTCATCTTATCAAGATGATTGTGGTACCGATTGTGATTTCATCCCTGATTGTCGGCATCGCTGGCGTGGGTGATGCAAAGAAGCTGGGACGCATCGGCGTCAAAACGATTCTCTACTTTGAAGTGATCACCACCATTGCCATTGTGGTCGGTATTACGCTGGCCAACGTATTTCAACCCGGCACCGGCATTGATATGTCAACGCTGGCAACGGTGGACATCTCTAAATATGAAGCGACAACGGCAGAGGTACAGGGCGGTCCGCACAGCCTGGTCACCACCATTCTGTCGCTGATCCCGCAGAATATTTTCGCCTCAATGGCGAAGGGCGACATGCTGCCGATTATCTTTTTCTCGGTGCTGTTTGGTTTAGGCCTGTCGTCACTGCCGTCAGAACAGCGCGATCCGCTGGTGAACCTGTTCCGTGGCATTTCTGAAGCGATGTTTAAAGTGACGCACATGATCATGCGCTATGCCCCGGTGGGTGTGTTTGCGCTGATTGCAGTGACGATTGCTAACTTCGGCTTTGCCTCGCTCTGGCCGCTGGCTAAGCTGGTGTTGCTGGTTTACGCGGCGATTCTGTTCTTCGCCTTTGTGGTGCTGGGCGGAGTGGCGCGCTTCTGTAAGCTGCGGATTACCACGCTGATGCGTATCCTGAAGGATGAGCTGATTCTCTCTTACTCTACTTCCAGCTCGGAAACGGTGCTGCCGCGCATCATGGAGAAGATGGAAGCCTACGGCGCGCCGAAAGCGATCACCAGCTTCGTGGTGCCGACCGGTTATTCGTTTAATCTGGATGGTTCAACGCTTTATCAGAGTATCGCGGCGATCTTTATTGCGCAGCTGTACGGCATTGACCTGTCACTGACCGACGAGATTGTGCTGGTAATAACGCTGATGGTGACCTCGAAAGGTATCGCTGGCGTGCCAGGCGTCTCCTTCGTGGTGCTGCTGGCCACGCTGGGCAGCGTCGGCATTCCTCTGGAAGGTCTGGCGTTTATCGCCGGTGTTGACCGCATCATGGATATGGCGCGTACCGCGCTGAACGTGGTTGGTAATGCGCTGGCGGTGCTGGTGATTGCCCGCTGGGAAAACCAGTTCGACGTCGAAAAGGCGAAAGAGTATGAGCTGGAGCTGCGGACACAGACCGCAAGCTGAACACGGCATTAACGTAAGAATGGGCTCAACGAAAGTTGGGCCTTTTTTATGCGATTTTTCATGGCAGATATACAGGTTGACTGAAAATTAAAAGGTTATAATTTTATAACTAAAAACCATGTTTATACGACAGGGATATTGTGATTATGATTGATTATAGTTATATTCCGTTGCGGTGAGTTGACTGTGTTCTTTGACAACATGGAGTGTTGACGGATGCCAGAAATTAACTGGACGAAAAAGGCATTGAAACAGCTTTATGGGCTGCCTCAGAAAGAGGGCAACGCTATTGAAGATGCTGTAGAGGCGCTGGCTAAATGGCCGGATATTCCCCATCTGAAAGTCGAAAAGCTGACTGATGATAAACAGAAGTGAATGAAGCTGGTAGTAGGTCACTACCGCGTACTCTGGAAGATAGAGAAAGGTCAGCCAGTAGTGATAGATATACTTGAAGTCGTAAGAAGAACATCGACCACGTACAAAAAGCGCTAGCAGTGTGGCAGGAGCAATGTGCGTCATCAATAAGTTCTGTGCAGCCGGATTTAGCGTTCCGCAGCACAGGCAGACGATCAGACAGTTCCGCAGCACAGGCAGACGATCAGACAGTGTTGCCTGCCGTACCACTAAGGAGTGATTACCCATGAATGCTATACAGTTTCTGACGGACGAGCGCGGGAACCGCACTGGTGCTGTCATCCCTATAGAGCTGTTTAATAAGCTCATGGCTGAACGTCATTTAGATGATGTGTTTGAGTCTGTCCCGTATGAAGTGGGTCCAGACGATGATGAAACGATTCCTCACGATGTAATGAAAATCAGCCGACGGCAATCCGTTCCTTTGCATGTTGCCTGGCGTTTGCATCGTCACATGTCACAGGAAGAGGTGGCGAATAAACTGGGCATCACGCAGGCTGGCGTGTCGAAGTTAGAGTCGAGAAAGAAACCTCAAAAACAAACGCTTGAGAAGCTGGCTGCTTTATATGGCTGCAGAACGTCACAACTTTATATTGATTAAATGGATGCGCTTTTAACCTGCGATTGGTGGGTTTTAATTGTCTTTTGGATGAGTGACATAGGATGGGAGGCGAGGTCTTTGCAGGGAAAACAGTGCTCCGTTCAGTCGGATACCAGCAGTGACTGCGTAAAGTCGTCGAAAACCCATCCCTGGGGCCTCGGCCGCCGGTTCACTCACCTCATCCATGAGGCTCGCCCGCAAGCGGGCCAACGCTTTGCATTGTTCAAAAACGCTCCCGACGTTTTTGAACAATGCGGCGGACGCTTAACTCCGTCAATGCTGGTATCCGCCTTCTCATCCACCTCGGGTACAGATTGTCAGAAGGACAAAAACCAGGAAAGGACATCTTACTCCAGCAGGCCTTTTTCAACGTTTATGTCCGACTCAAGCCTCTTTTCAAACAGCAATAAAAAAGCCTGAGGGAAGAAAAGGTTCACCTGAAGAGTAAAGCGTCCCACGCCAGGGACAAAAACGCCGGGAGCGTTTTTGAACAACGCAGAGCGTTGGCCCGGCAACGGGCGCACCTCATGGATGAGGTGCGTAATCGCGTGGGCCGAGCGTCATGGATGACGAATGCGTCTTTACGATCAGGTGAACCTTTTCTGACCTGTACCGGTCTCCCAGCGATTCCACTCACATGCACCGCACCCAGGTCGTAATGCTTATACTCATCACTCAACCAATCTGATCCCCCGCAAGATGACTCACCCCACATCCATCGAAAAAAGATCTCACCCAATGAATTAATCATTCGTTATGATAGTTAGTAATTTGAATAATTTATTCCTTTGCGGAGCCCGCCATGAAACTCGACCTCAGCCAGATGATCACCGAAGGCCGCAACCCGGCCAGCCAGAATATTGACGAACTTTCCACCGAAGCGATGCTTCGCGTCATCAATGATGAAGATAAAAAGGTGGCGCTGGCGGTAGAGGCCATCGTGCCGCAGATTGCCGCCGCCGTTGACGCCATCTGCGCCGCATTCCAGGCCGGTGGACGACTGATCTATTGCGGCGCAGGCACCTCCGGTCGACTTGGCATACTGGATGCCAGCGAGTGCCCACCTACCTTTGGCACACCCCGCGAGCAGGTGATCGGCCTGATTGCAGGAGGCCATACCGCCATACTCCAGGCGGTAGAAAACGCGGAAGACAACCGGGAGCAGGGCGCGCAGGATCTGAAAGATATCCACTTCAGCCGCCACGATGTGCTGGTTGGCATCGCCGCCAGCGGTCGCACACCCTACGTACTGGGCGCGCTGGCATACGCGAACGAACTTGGCGCAACCACTGTATCGCTCACCTGTAATCCAGGCAGCGCCATGTCGCAGGTTGCCGCGATTGCGCTCACGCCGGTGGTCGGCCCCGAAGTGGTCACCGGGTCTTCCCGTATGAAAGCGGGCACGGCGCAAAAACTGGTACTCAACATGCTCACTACCGGGTCGATGATCCGCAGCGGAAAAGTGTACGGCAACCTGATGGTCGATGTGGAAGCCACCAATCAGAAACTGGTACAGCGTCAGGTTAACATCGTCATGCAGGCCACTGACTGTGATGAGGCGACGGCCAGCGCCGCGCTCACCGCCTGTGGCGGACACTGCAAAACCGCCATTCTGATGGTGCTGGCTGACCTGGCTGCCGATGAGGCGAAAGCGCTGCTCAGTCAGCATCAGGGCTTTATCCGTCAGGCTTTACAGGCAGCGGGAGCACGCTAATGGCCAGAATCACCGAGGCACTGTTGCGCGACATCCTGCAGGCGGTCGGTGGCGCGCAAAATATCGCGGCCTGTGGTCACTGCATGACGCGGCTCCGCCTGACGCTCAATCAGCCGGGAGAGAGTGATCTGGCACGGTTAAAAAGCCTGCCGGGTGTCTTAGGCGTTATCGACAGCGAGGCACAGTTGCAGATTGTGCTGGGGCCTGGCAAGGCGCAAACCGCCGCCGAGGGGATGCAGAACCTGCTGGCTCAGGGTGATACCGCGCTGGCACCGCAGGGCGAAACAGCGGAACTTCGCGTGCTGGCGCAGCAGCAGAAGCAGCAGCTAAAGGCGAAACAGACCAGCGGCGTGCATCAGTTCCTGTCGCGCTTCGCCACCATCTTCACTCCGCTGATTCCGGGCTTTATCGGCGCGGGGCTGCTGTTGGGATTTGCCACGCTGATTGAACAGAGTCTCCACCTCACTGCACCCGGTGACCACGCACCCTGGCTGCTGCATACCGTGGCGTACATGAAAGTCTTCGGTAAAGGGCTATTCACTTTTCTCAGCATCCTGATTGGCTACAACGCGCAAAAAGCGTTTGGCGGCAGCGGCGTCAATGGTGCAATCATCGCCTCGCTGTTTGTGCTCGGCTATGTGCCCACGGCTACCACCGGCTACTACAGCGGCATGGAAAACTTCTTTGGCCTGGCGATCGACCCGCGCGGCAACATTATTGGCGTGCTGATGGCGGCGATTATCGGGGCCTGGATTGAAAAACAGCTGCGTAAAATCATTCCCGACAATCTCGATATGATCCTCACCTCGTTGTTTACGCTGGTGATCACTGGCGCCATCACCTATCTGTTGATCATGCCGCTGGGCGGCGAACTGTTTAAAGGGATGTCGTGGCTGTTTATCCATCTCAATAACAATCCCTTTGGCTGTGCGCTGCTGGCCGGACTGTTCCTGATCGCGGTGATGTTCGGCATCCATCAGGGCTTTATTCCGGTTTACTTTGCGCTGATGGAAACCCAGGGGTTTAACTCGCTCTTCCCGATTCTGGCGATGGCGGGAGCAGGCCAGGTCGGCGCATCACTGGCGTTGTGGTGCAAAGCAGAAAAAGGGGCGCTGCTGCGGGCGCAGATCAAAGGCGCTATCGTGCCGGGGCTGCTTGGCGTCGGTGAACCGCTGATCTACGGCGTCACTTTGCCGCGCCTCAAGCCCTTTATCACCGCCTGCGGCGGTGGTGCGCTGGGCGGGTTCTTTATCGGGCTGGTGGCGTGGCTGGGTTTGCCGGTCGGGATGAACACGGTATTCGGACCCTCCGGCCTGGTCACGCTGCCACTGATGACCTCCAGCCAGGGGATCTTCGCTGGCATGGCGGTCTATCTGGCCGGGCTGATGGTGGCCTGGATCGGCGGATTCCTGCTCACCTGGTGGTTTGGCACCCGTAATGTCGACCTCAGCTGACCCGCTGCCGGAATTCTCCAGTCCGGCTAACGGATGGATAATCAACCAAAAATGTGAAAGCCGCTACAAAGCGGCTTTATTATTGCCACTAATTTAACTTAAACGCTAAAGAGTAGGCAGAAGCATGCCGAAAACATAAAAAAAGGTAATCGTTATCTCTCAGCCCACAGTTTTCATGCCGACACTCAGACCGTCGCGTGCAGGACGTCGGGTCTCCAAGGACTTTTGATGCGTAACAACCAGCCTGTCTCTCAGCGTGAATATCTGTTCGACGATAATGCGACACTGATGTCGACCACCGATCTTAACAGCCACATCACCTACGCTAACGACGCGTTTATTGAGGCGAGCGGCTTCACCGCCGACGAGATCAACGGCCAGCCGCATAACATGGTGCGTCACCCCGATATGCCATCAGAAGCGTTTGCCGACATGTGGGCGACGCTGAAACAGGGTGAACCCTGGACGGCACTGGTCAAGAACCGCCGTAAAAATGGCGATCACTACTGGGTGCGGGCCAACGCCATTCCGGTAGTACGCGACGGTAAAGTGCAGGGCTACATGTCGGTGCGCACCAAACCCACGGCAGAGGAAGTGCGTCAGACTGAGGTGCTCTATCAGGATTTTCGTGAAGGCCGCGCCAGAGGGCGACGTTTTCACAAAGGCCTGCTGGTTCGCAGCGGCTGGCGTCGTCCCGCCTCAATCCTGAAGACGCTGCCCCTTCGCTGGCGGATCCGCACAACGCTGCTGACGTTACTGCCCCTCTCGGTGGCAGGCGTCTGGGCGCTGGGCATGATGCCCACGGCACTGGCAGGCTTTACCGCGGGAATGGTTGCGCTGCTTCTGCTCTGCAGCCTGTGGCTGGAGCAGCAGATTTCACGCCCTATTGAGCGGATGTGCAAACAGGCGCTGAGCGTGGCAACCGGTGCCAGCCATAAAGTGGAGCAGATGGACCGCGTTGATGAGGTGGGTGTGACGCTGCGCGCCATCGGTCAGCTCGGATTGATGTTCCGCTGGCTGGTGGATGATGTCAGCGGCCAGGCGATCAACGTGCTGAGCGCCAGCGACGCCATCGCCCGCAGCAATAACGAACTCAGCCGCCGTACCGAACAGGCGGCTGCCAACGTGCAGCAGACTGCGGCCACCATGAACGAAATGACCGCCACGGTGAAGAGCAACACTGAAACTGCACATGAGGCGAATACCCTCTCAGCCGGCACCAGCCACGCTGCCAGCAAAGGCGGTGAGGTGATGACCGAAATGATGGGCATGATGGGCGAAATTGCTGACAGTTCAAAGCGGATTGCCAATATTACCAGCGTTATCGACGGGATTGCCTTCCAGACCAATATCCTGGCACTGAACGCCGCCGTGGAAGCGGCGCGGGCCGGTGAGCAGGGCAAAGGCTTTGCGGTGGTCGCCGGAGAAGTGCGCAGCCTGGCGCAGCGCAGCGCCAAAGCCGCGAGCGAAATCAAAATGCTGGTTGAAACCAGCGCCAGCCGGGTCAACTCGGGCAATGAGCACGCCAGCGCGGCAGGCCGCACGATGCAGGATATCGTGTCGCAGGTGCAGAATGTCACCGCACTGATCGCCCAGATCAGCGCCGCCACGGCCGAACAGGCGACCGCGCTCAGCGAAGTCAGTTCAGCGGTGGAAGATCTTGATGATATTACCCACCAGAACGCCGCCCGCGTGACAGAAAGCGCCGAGGCTTCAGGCCGCATGACTCATCAGGCTAACCGTCTGGTCGAAGCGATCAGCGTCTTTCGTTAAGAGAAGAGATTAAGCGGCCCGGTTAAGAGGCCAGCGCCTGCGTGCCGTCGCGTCCGGCACGCAGTGCGCCTGGTGACTGACCGACAATCCGTTTAAAGGCGCGACTGAATGCCGCAATCGAGCCGTAGCCGAGATGATAAGCCACGGCTTCCACCGCTTCACCGTTGTTCACAATCCGCTGCACCGCCAGCCGCATCCGCAACTCCGTCAGATAGCGCAGCGGCGTCATGCCGGTGGCATTGAGAAACCGTCCGGCAAACACTGAGCGCGAACAGCCTGCCACGCTGGCCAGCCGCGCCACCGTCCAGTTTTCGCCTGGCTCCCGATGCATCGCAGCAATCGCCTGACTCAGACGTGGATCGCGCATCGCCTGCACCAGCCCACTGCGCTCGCCGCAGCCGTTTTCTACCCAGCCGCGCACAATCAGCGCGGCAACCACGTCTGCCAGACGCGACAGAATCCCGGCGAATCCCGCCTGGCGGGTGAGCGACTCCCGCTCCATCGCCGCCAGAATCGGCTGAATCTCCGGGTATTGCGACAGCAGAGTACTCACCAGCATCACATCGGGCATGGTATTGATCAGCGGCTGCATGCCGCCGAGCTCAAACGCCATGCAGGCGCTGAACAACAGCACACTGTGCTCGTCATCACAGGCATCTTCCGGTGCTGCAATGGCGCAGACGCTGTCGCAGAGCGGCTTGCTCGCCATGTTCTTAATACACTGGCAGCTCGCCTCCTCACTGGAGATCAGGCTGTGGGGTTTGCCGTGCGGCACCAGCAGCGCATCGCCGCTGTTGAGCTGAAACACCTCGCCGGAGGCGCTGCGCACCATCAGTGAGCCGCGTCCGACAAAGTGGAACTGCGCCCGGCCCGGCGCGTGCTCATAACGCAGCCCGAACGGCGCGCTCACTGCGATACGCTGATAGTTCACGCCATAGAGGCGCATCCCCATCAGCAGCTCGCTGGTCAGATCTCCATAGTGGCTCATGTGATTCCAGACGAATTATCAAAAATGAAGGTGTAAGCATCATAGATCGTCCTGACACGGCGTTCTATGCTCACACTCACTTTTTTATCTTCCGGAGAAGCAGCATGAGTCTGACAACCGAAGTGGCTGATGAGGTTTCCTCGCCGACCCGTCCCGCGTGGGGCGCGGTATTTGCTATGGCATTTGGGGTGTTCAGCCTCATCACCGCCGAATTTTTACCCGTGAGTCTGCTGACGCCGATGGCTCACAGCCTGGGCGTATCCGAAGGCCAGGCGGGACAGACCGTCACCATCACCGCGCTGGTGGCGCTGTTTACCAGTCTGGTCACCGGCAGCGTCACGCGGCGCATCGACCGCCGCATCGTCATGCTGGTGTTTTCGCTGTTGCTGATCGCTTCGGCACTGATGGTGGCGTTTGCGGCTGACCTGACGGTGATCCTGCTGGCGCGGGTGCTGCTGGGTATGGCCATTGGCGGCTTCTGGACACTCTCAACCGCCATCACCATGCGCCTGGTTCCCACCGATCAGGTGCCGCGTGCGCTCTCTATCGTCTTCAGCGGTATCTCGCTGGCGACGATTATCGCTACGCCACTGGGCAGCTATCTCGGCGGACTGGTGGGCTGGCGCAACATCTTTATGCTGACTGCCGGACTGGGTGCGGTGGCGCTGCTGTGGCAGTTCTTTACCCTGCCCGCCATGCCGGCAGAGAACAAAGCCCGCAACGGCGGGGTGCTGGCGCTGCTGCGTATTGGTGTGATGCGCTGGGGAATGCTGGCGGTAATCATGATGTTTACCGGTCACTTCGCCTTCTTTACCTATCTGCGTCCATTTCTGGAAAGCGTTGCGCAGCTCAACCTCAATCAGCTGTCGCTGGTGCTGCTGGCCTTTGGTGTGGCGAACTTCTTTGGCACCTCGCTGGCCGGTTTCCTGGTCACCCGCAGCGTATCACTGACCCTGAGTGGCATGGCGCTGTTGATGAGTGTCACCGCGCTGCTGCTGGTGAGCTTTGGCGATGTCAGCTGGATGGTAGGTGCAGGCGTGGCGATCTGGGGTATGGCGTTTGGTTCGATGCCAACCGGCTGGTCAACCTGGATTTCGCGCGCGGTGCCGGATGATGCGGAGTCAGGCGGCGGTTTACTGGTTGCCACCATCCAACTGGCGATTACTGTCGGCGCGGCGGCGGGCGGCTGGATGTTTGACCTGCGCGGCGCAGGCGGTGTGTTCGTTGCCAGCGGAGTGCTGATGCTGCTGGCCGCGCTGACCATCTTCACCCGGGTACGACATCACGGTTAAATCCTCAAGGGCAGCAATATATGCTGCCTTTTTTTATGGGGGTAGATTATTAACCTTTTGAGTGATAACTGTGCG
This sequence comes from Pantoea sp. BJFS-204, assembly GCF_049310725.1. Lineage (NCBI taxonomy): Bacteria > Pseudomonadati > Pseudomonadota > Gammaproteobacteria > Enterobacterales > Erwiniaceae > Pantoea > Pantoea sp. BJFS-204. Next base: position 80,937 of record NZ_JBMOWE010000005.1, read on the forward strand.
AAATGTGCTTTTTATCATCAATTTTACTGAACGAGTTAAGCAAAACCCTCCGCTTTTTACTGATCAACTTCCGGACTAATATATCTATCAACAAGGCAGCACGCCTTACCTGATAAAAATTAACCGAGGAATTGACCATGAAATCTATCAAAACTTTTGCAGCTGTTATCGCGCTTTCTGTTCTGCCATTCGCCAGCTTCGCCCAATCCGTGACCGCCATCGACTCTACGCTGGATGGTGCTGAAGCGAAAATCGCTGCGCAGGCTCAGGAAGCTGGTGCTTCATATAAAATCACTGAAGCTTACACCAACAACGGCGTTCACATGACCGCTGAGCTGCTGAAATAAATTAAGTTTTACCCTCTTGTGCTGACAGGACGCCTTTGGGCGTCCTGGCGGCGTTTATCCGCTAATAATCCTGTCCCTTTCCCCCCGAAATAATTATTATTCTCAAAAACAATTCTGCATCTGACTGCTGGTCAGCTGTTTCTGGTTGCAATGTCGGGCTTTCTTTTCACTGCGTCTGCAGTGGATTAACTATGGAGAAGTTATGAAAGCGATTACCAATACGTGCCGGACCCTGCGTCCGCTGTTACTGGCTACGGCCCTGTTCTCTGCCTCAGGATGGCTGGCGGTGCAGGCTGAAGATCTCAATCAGGCTGTGGGTAAAGGCGTCTATGAACTGGCAGTCAGCCCGAAAGATAACGCGCTGTTCGTGGCGACAGCGCAGAACAGCAGCGGTGACGGCGGCACAGTTTTCCGTCTCGACCCGGCTACGCTGGCGGTACAGCAGTCGATCAACACGGCGCTGAAATCGTTCGGCGCGGCGATCAACCCGCAAACCAACGTGCTCTACATCGGTAACACGGTTAACGGCTCGGTTACGGCCATTGACGCCAGCAGCGGCAAAGTGCTCAACACGCTGGTGCTGGATAGCCGTAAGCGCAGTGAGACAGTGCGCCCATTGCAGCCGCGTCAGGTGGCGGTTGATGCTAAAACTAACCGGGTTTATATCACCGGGCTGGGACCGCAAAGCGTGGTCTGGGTGGTGGATGGCAGCACGCTGAAGCTTGTCAGTACCATCCCGAATACCGGTAAAATGGGCACCGGCCTGGCGGTAGATTCAGACGCGCAGAAGGTCTACGTCACCAACGGTGATGGCGAACTGGTGACGATCAATGCGCGCACCAATGCCATTGAGAAAAAGCAGAAGATTGACGGAGATAAAGAGCACTTCTTCCTGAACATCGCGCTGGATACGCGCGGTCAGCGCGCCTTCCTGACAGATTCAAAGCAGGCGCAGGTGCTGGTGGTTGATCTGCGTAATCAGCAGGTGATTCAGCGGATTGATGTGCCGGAATCGCTGGCGGTGCTGTTTAATGGTGATCGCGATGAGCTTTATGTCACCCATCGCAAAGCGGGTGAAGTCAGCATCATCGACGCCAGCAGCTATAAGGTGAAGCGCACGGTGAAAACCCCGGCGCTGCCTAACAGTCTGGCACTCTCGGCAGACGGCAAGGTGCTTTATGTCAGCGTGAAGCAGCCTGGCTCGCGTAAGGCGCCGCCAAAAAATCCTGACAGCGTGATGCGTATTGCACTGTAAGGCGTGACGTCCCTGACACTGCTGTGTTGAAGCTGTTTTACATCCGGTCTTTGTAAACGAGAAAGCCACTCTGACGAGTGGCTTTTTTATTTAAACAGAATCGCTTTCGCCGTTTTGAGGGTTCAGATGCGAAAGGCCACTCTTTTTCCGGTCGGAAGTTCCACATCAAGACTGAGTTTTCCGCCCATTGCTTCGACATAGCGTTTCAGCGTGGCAACCTTAATCTCATTTCCGCGTTGCTCAATCTGAGCAACGGCAGGCTGACGCACGCCCATGGCCTCGGCGAGCGTCTTTTGTGATAACTGAAGCTCTTCGCGAATCATCTGAAGCCCGACTTCCAGAATCATTTCATCAGACATTTTTTTGATTCGCGCGTGACTCTCAGGGGAGAAGTCGGCGATAACATCATCCAGGGTTCTCATTAATTATTTCCCTTCTCCTGTTCAGCCAGCCAGGCTGAAAATTCATCGTCAGCGATGCGTATCATTCGGATATAAAAACGTTTGTCATGACTCTTATCTCCGGCACATAACACAATAGCCTGGCGGACAGGGTCAAATGCATAAAATGCCCGAATTGGCTTTCCTGAAAACTGTACGCGGAGTTCTTTCATATTCCTGTACTGCGAGCCCTTGAGAGTATCAGCATAAGGGCGAGGCAAATCAGGGCCGTATACTTTTAACTTTCCCAGATCCGCTAACATTTTTTCCTGCAGGGCTTCTTCCTGCTCACTTAGCCAGCTTTCAAAGCGCGGGCTCAGGAGTACGGTCCACATGACATACTTTCTTGTATATATTCCGTCATACAGGGTACAGATTATAAGCTACAGCTTATAAATTCAAGCCAGAGAACACGCATGACGGCTGATTTAAGCATTAAAAAAGCCCGCTTTTGCGGGCCAGGAGCAGCACATCTCTGCTGTTACAGGAGTCCTGCAGGTTCTTTGCGGGATGATCCGTGGCTGAGGAGAGTGGGGTGGAAATCGACCTGTGCCGCCATACTTAAGTAGTTACACCTCTTCCGACGCTTCGCGCATCATCTCATCGTGCGGAACATCATCCAGAATCTGCTCAAAGCTGCGCAGACGCTTATAGATCGACATCAGTTCGATCAGCGTCGACCAGGAGGCGATCAGATACTGGAACGAGCCGCGCACCTGATCAAACACGTTGGTGATCTGGTTGAGTAAGCCCAGCGTGATGGTGCCCGCCACAATGGATGGAAACAGCAGAAACAGACCAAACACGTTATCAACCTGCAGATAGAGAATGCGGGTGATGTTGAAGTAGAGATAGTGAAAGTAGAGACGGAAGTAGTTGACCCGCACCCGACTGAACAACTCCTGAACCGTCTGCGGTGTGGCGCGATCGGCATTGTCTTCGCCGTAGACCAGCTCTTTACGGTAGGCGGCTTCAACCCGCTGATTGCGGAACTCCAGCCCCGGCAGCTTGATCCCTACCAGCGCCAGCAAGCCAGTACCAAACACTGACCAGAGCACAGCGGCAATTACCAGTGCGTAAGGAATATTGCCGAGGATGGGAATATCTTTCACGTGATGGGAGAGCGCGACCAGCACCGGTAAAAACGCCACCAGCGTCATAATCGCCTGAATAAAACTGACACCCCAGTTTTCCAGCGTGGTCGCAAACCGCATGGTGTCTTCCTGCACACGCTGTGCGGCACCTTCGACATGACGCAGACGCTGCCAGTTGTGCATGTAGTAGTTATTCATGGCGCTACGCCAGCGGAAAACCCAGTGGCTGATAAAGAAGGAGTTGAGTACGCCAATCACCACCGCGATTAATGCGATGCCGAGAAAAGAGAAAACCTCATGGTAAAACTCCGCAATCTGCACCGATCCCGCTTTGGTTAACGCTTTCTGAATCAGATCATAAAACGGTCCATACCAGGCGTTAATGGCCACTCCGACCTGCACGCCAAACCAGGTCACAAAGATGATCAGCGCGGAGCCCCAGACTGACCAGCGTTGCCATGGATGCGCATCAATCAACCGCCAGGCCCCGGCAAAAATGGCTACCATGATCCAGTAATAGAGGTAGAACCAGAGCTGACTCACGGCGATAAAACGCGCTGCCGTCGTCGGCAGGGGCTGTTTCATTGCTGTTTCAAAGGTGGGCCAGATGCCGGGCAGATGCGCGGCAAAGCCGAACCAGGCAAAAATCGCTACTAAGCTCCAGACAGCCGCAGAGCTGAAAAACAGCGCTGGCCGCGGAAAAAAAGACTTAAACATAGGCACTCCGCTGTTGTGTGTTGCCTGTTATAACGTTTTTGACGGGTCGCTGTCTGTAGTCTGTTGTTTCTGCTAATGACAGGAGGGGGATAGATGTTAATGAAATTGTGCGGTTTTGTTTCCTGGAACTAAATCTTTGTGAATGGCAGTGTTACAATAGGTTGTTTGTTACCGGTAACAAACAGGCTCCTGGCCTGTATCTGCTGATAAAAACCATTACAACGCAACCACCTATTTTTTTCATACCGCCGGTCAGCGCGGGAATGAGGCAATGTCATGTCAGAACAAAAAAAGGGTCATTCACGCAGGGATTTTTTGCTGAAGACAATCACCCTGGCGCCTGCAATGGCGGTAGGTTCCACAGCGATGGGTGCACTCTCCCTGCCGCTGGCCACACAGGCGGCTGAAACCCCGGCCACGCCACAGCAGGCGCGCGACTACCAGCCGAACTGGTTCACCGCCGAAGAGTTTGCTTTTATTACCGCCGCCGTGGCACGACTTATCCCCAGCGATGAACGCGGGCCTGGTGCGCTGGAAGCGGGCGTGCCTGAGTTTATCGATCGTCAGATGAATACGCCGTATGCCACGGGGTCGAACTGGTATATGCAGGGGCCGTTTAACCCCGACCTGCCGAAAGAGCTGGGCTATCAGCTGCCGCTGGTGCCACAGCAGATCTACCGCCTCGGTCTGGCCGATGCCGATAATTACAGCAAAAAGCAGCACGGCAAGGTGTTCGCCCAGCTCAGTGGCGAGCAGCAGGATGCCTTACTGCAGGCGATGGAAAATGGCAGTGCTGAATTCAGCCAGCTGCCGGCAAAAGTTTTCTTTAGTTTCCTGTTGCAGAATACCCGTGAAGGCTTCTTCAGCGATCCTATACACGGCGGGAATCAGGGCATGGTCGGCTGGAAGCTGATTAACTTCCCTGGCGCACGCGCCGACTTTATGGACTGGGTAGAGCGCGGCGAACGTTATCCGTTCCCGTCAGTGTCGATTCGCGGGGAGAGAAGCTAAGCATGGCAAACGAAATGAAAAAAGTGGATGCGGTGATTGTCGGCTTCGGCTGGGCGGGTGCCATTATGGCGAAAGAGCTGACCGAAGCGGGCCTGAACGTGCTGGCGCTGGAGCGCGGACCGCATCGTGATACCTATCCCGATGGCTCCTATCCGCAGTCCATTGATGAGCTGACCTATAACGTCCGCAAAAAGCTTTTCCAGGATCTCTCCAAAAGCACCGTGACCATTCGTCATGATGCGTCGCAGACCGCAGTGCCCTATCGTCAGCTGGCGGCGTTTCTGCCCGGCACCGGCACCGGTGGCGCGGGTCTTCACTGGTCCGGCGTCCATTTCCGTGTCGATCCGGTTGAGTTGCGGATGCGCAGCCATTACGAAGAGCGCTACGGCAAGAACTTCATTCCGGAAGGCATGACGATTCAGGATTTTGGCGTCAGCTACGATGAGCTGGAGCCGTTCTTCGACAAAGCGGAAAAGGTTTTTGGCACCTCAGGCAGCGCCTGGAGTATCAAAGGCAAAGTGGTCGGCAAAGATACAGGCGGCAACCCGTTTGCACCCGATCGCTCAGATAACTTCCCGCTGCCCGCGCAGAAGCGCACTTACTCGGCGCAGCTGTTTGCTCAGGCGGCAGAGTCGGTCGGCTATCACCCTTACGATCTGCCGTCCGCCAATACCTCGGGTCCGTATACCAACACCTACGGCGCACAGATGGGGCCGTGCAACTTCTGCGGTTATTGCAGCGGCTACGCCTGCTACATGTATTCCAAGGCGTCGCCTAACGTCAATATCCTGCCTGCGCTGCGTCAGGAGCCGAAGTTTGAGCTGCGCAATAACTCTTATGTGCTGCGGGTCAATCTCAGCGATGACAAAACGCGTGCGACCGGCGTGACCTATGTGGATGGGCAGGGCCGCGAGCAGATTCAGCCCGCTGACCTGGTGATCCTCTCCGCCTTCCAGTTCCACAATGTTCACCTGATGCTGCTGTCGGGCATCGGCAAACCCTACAACCCGATTACCAACGAAGGGACCGTAGGTCGCAACTTCGCCTATCAGAACCTCTCTACGCTGAAGGCGCTGTTTGATAAGAACACCACCACTAATCCGTTTATCGGTGCGGGTGGCGCAGGCGTTGCGGTTGATGATTTCAACGCGGATAACTTCGACCACGGGCCGCTGGGCTTTGTTGGTGGTTCACCATTCTGGGTTAACCAGGCGGGCACCAAACCGATCTCCGGCCTGCCGGTGCCGGCGGGTACGCCCAACTGGGGCAGCAAATGGAAAGCGGCGGTGGCGGATACCTACACCCATCATCTGTCGATGGATGCGCACGGCGCCCACCAGTCTTATCGCGCCAACTACCTTGATCTCGATCCCAACTACAAAGATGCCTATGGACAGCCGCTGCTGCGCATGACCTTTGACTGGCAGGAGAACGACATCAAAATGGCGCAGTTCATGGTCGGCAAGATGCGCAATATCGCGGAAGCGATGAATCCGAAGATGATCATCGGCGGCGCGAAAAAGCCTGGCACCCATTTCGACTCCACGGTTTATCAGACTACCCACATCAGTGGCGGGGCGATCATGGGCGACGATCCAAAAACCAGTGCGGTTAACCGTTATCTGCAAAGCTGGGATGTGCCGAATGTGTTTGTACCGGGCGCATCGGCTTTCCCGCAGGGACTGGGCTACAACCCGACCGGCATGGTGGCGGCGCTGACCTACTGGTCAGCTAAAGCGATTCGCGAACACTACCTGAAAAACCCAGGCCCACTGGTGCAGGCATAAGGACATGGCGATGAAAAATGGCATTCTGGCTCTGATTCTTGGCTCCCTGACGTTCGCCGCCCTGGCGGAGAGCAGCCAGGACGATCTGGTTAAACGGGGTGAGTATCTGGCGCGAGCCGGTGACTGTGTGGCCTGCCACACCAGCAAAGGCGGCGCGGCCTTTGCCGGTGGGCTGCCGATGGCAACACCGATTGGCACCATCTACTCCACCAACATTACGCCCGATCCCGCGACTGGCATTGGCGAATACAGCTACGACGACTTCCAGAAAGCGGTGCGTCAGGGCGTGGCGAAAAATGGCGATACGCTCTATCCGGCGATGCCATATCCCTCTTATGCAGTGGTCAGCGATGAAGACATGAAGGCGCTTTACGCCTACTTCATGCATGGCGTCGCGCCGGTCGGGCAGCCAAACCGGGAGAGCGACATTCCCTGGCCGCTGTCGATGCGCTGGCCGCTGGCGATCTGGCGCGGGATTTTTGCGCCCGACGTGAAAGCGTTCCAGCCTGCAGCCCAGGAAGATCCGGTGCTGGCACGTGGTCGCTATCTGGTAGAAGGACTGGGTCACTGCGGGGCCTGTCACACGCCGCGCAGCATCACGATGCAGGAGAAGGCGCTGACCAACAATGAGGGCAGCGACTATCTGGCGGGTAGCAGCGCACCGATTGATGGCTGGACCGCCAGCAATCTGCGTGGTGACAACCGCGATGGACTGGGTCGCTGGAGCGAAGAGGACCTGCGTCAGTTCCTGCGTTATGGCCGCAACGATCAGACCGCAGCTTTTGGTGGCATGACCGACGTGGTGGAACACAGCCTGCAGCACCTGAGCGAGTCCGATATCACGGCGATTGCGCGCTATCTGAAGTCGCTGGGCGCGAAAGATCCCCATCAGGCAGCCTTCAGCGTCGATGACGCCACCGCCAAAGCGTTGTGGAAAGGTGACGACAGTGCGACGGGGGCAGCCACCTACGTCGACAGCTGTGCGGCGTGCCATAAAACCGATGGCAGCGGCTATAAACGTTTCTATCCGGCGCTGCGCGGTAATCCGGTGGTGCTGGCGGACGATCCGACCTCACTGATCCATATCGTGCTGGTGGGCGGACAGTTGCCTGGCGTAAATGGCGCGCCGTCGACCATTACTATGCCAGCATTTGGCTGGCGTCTTGACGATCAGCAGGTGGCGGACGTGGTAAACTTCGTGCGTAACAGCTGGGGCAACAAGGCGTCGGAGCCAGTCAGCGCGAAACAGGTCGCTGAGCTGCGTAAAGATGAGAAAGATCGGCTGGGCAGTGCAGATATCCGGGTACTGGAAGGCAAATAATCGGCAGTAAAAAAGGCCGTCATCATCAGGATGACGGCCTTTTCTTTTAGATATTCTCCAGATCGATACCGCGCGTTTTCGGCCCATAAATCCCTACCGACAGCATCACCATCACCATGCTCAGCACGATAAAGGTAATCACGCCTGGCGTACCGGCATACTGCAGGATCACCCCAATCAAAATACTGCTGAATACCGTAGAGAGACGGCTGAAGGAGTAGCAGAAGCCGACCGCCCGCGCACGAATATGGGTCGGGAAAATCTCGGTCTGATAGGCGTGGAAGCTGAAGGTCAGCCAGGCGTTGGACCAGGTGATCAGGAAGCCGCAGAGAATCAGCAATACCGGCTGCGTCTGGAAGGCGAACAGCGTGCCGAACACCACCGTCATCAGCGACGACAGGACAATCTGCCACTTATTTTCCAGCTTATCGGCGTAGCGACTACAGATCAGCGATCCCAGCGGATAGGCCAGCGTGATGAAGAAGGCATAAAGCAAACTGTGCGTCACCGTGGCACCTCGGCCTGACAGCAGCGCAGGCAGCCAGTTACCAAAGCCGAAAAAGCCGATCGCCTGGAAAAAATTCATCACCACCAGCATCAGGGTGCGCTTGCGGTAAGCGGGTGACCAGATCTCGCTGAAGCGCCCCCGTTTTGGCAGCTGCGCCGCGGCGTCGTCGGCTGAAAAAGCGGGTCCTGCCGGGATGCCGCAGCGTTGCTCCATCGTGGACAGCACCTGATGCGCCTCCTGATGACGACCCTGCTGCGCCAGCCAGCGCGCCGACTCCGGCAGGTTCCTGCGCACCAGCCAGATCACCAGCGAGCAGACCGCGCCCGCAATGACCACCCAGCGCCAGCCTTCAAGGCTGAACAGCGTTTGTGGAATTAGCCACCACGACATCAGCGCCACGGCCGGCACCGATAAAAACTGCACGAAAAAGGAGAAGGCAAAGGCGCGGCTGCGCAGATGGGTCGGCACCCATTCCGACAGATAGGTGTCGATGGTCACCAGCTCGACGCCCAGCCCGATCCCCACCAGAAAGCGGAACAGAATAATCATCTCTGCGCTCTGCTGGAACGCCATCAGCAGTGAAAACAGCCCGTACCACAGCAGCGCACACATAAAGGTGAGACGGCGACCAAAGCGGTCAGCGTAGGGTGCCAGCAGGCTGGCACCAAAAAACAGACCGAGAAAAGTGGCTGAGGCGAAGGCCGCCTGATCGGAGAAGCCCAGCACGCCTGCCGCACCCGTGTGAAATACGCCCGCCGACAGCAGGCCGGTACTGATGTAGCCGGTTTCAAACAGGTCATAAAGCTCAAAAAAGCCGCCCAGCGCCAGCAGCGTAATAAAGCGCCACAATCCGGCGGAGGAGGGCAGCGCATCAACACGAGCGGCTAAGCTGTTACGGGCCACCGATGAAGCGTTCATCGGTGGCAGGCTGGTGGAGGAGGTGGTCATGTCAGCGTGAACCTCAGGCAGTGTGGAGACGACTCGCAGCCGGTCGGAGGCTTATTAAAATAGTTAACCGTTAGCAAGCGAAGAAATAGCAGAATAGTCAATTCATCCGCCGTTGCCGAGAGGGTCGTTGCTGACTATTTAGCAACGTACGTTGCAGGTTTTGCCATCCGTGGCAGGCGCACTCCGGCAGCGGCGACCAGGCCAGAATCTGATTGCAGCGAACTCCGGACTGTCTCTCAGTCCGGTAACGCGGGGGCAGGAGCGCATGGATGCAAATGGCGTCCTTGCGTTATCATAGCCTTGCTTTATGACACCTTTTCACGGACGCGGAAAAAGCTGAGCTGAAGAAGCTGACACAATTACTGAAAGATGAGGTGTAACGTGAGTTTTTTTGACGAGCTGAAAGCATCGCTGGAAGAGGCTGTGGAGATCAAAAACGGTATCAGGGAGCCCGGTCGTGTTACCCGTTACGCGGTTGCCGACGTGAAGGCTATCCGGGCACAGCTTAACGTCTCACAGAGTGAGATGGCGACGGCATTGGGAACCAGCCTCGATACCATAAAGAGCTGGGAAGCCGGACGGCGTAACCCGACCGGGCTGGCAGCTAAAGTACTGGTCACTATCCAGAAAAACCCGGAATTTTTTAAGGAGCTGGCGGCGCAATGAGCCGTTGTTCCCTGCACGCCGTTTAACAAAAAATAAAACGTGCCACCGATGAAACATTCATCGGTGGCACTGTGCTTTATGGCAGTTTCGGCCAGACGCCTGGCCCGATCGGCAGACCCAGCAGATACCACACCAGCAGCAGCGCTATCCAGCTGATAAAGAACACCAGCGGATAGGGGAAGATCAGCACGTAATAGGTGCCGAGCTGCGCATCTTTCTGGTAACGCTGCAAAAAGGCGAGAAACAATGGCAGAAACGGCGACATCGGTGCCAGTGGCAGCACGGCGGAGTCGGCGATGCGGAAAATCATCTGGGCAAAGGCGGGATGGAAGCCGAGCAGCATAAACATCGGCACAAAGACCGGCGCCAGAATCGACCAGATGGCTGAACCGCTGGCGATAAACATGCAGAGAAACGCCGACAGGAACATCAGGCCGAGAAAAGCGGGCGCGCCGCTGACGCCTGCGCTCTCCAGCACATCAGTCAGCCCGATCGCCATGAATTTGCCCATGTTGCTCCAGTTGAAGAACGCCACGAACTGCGACAGCGGAAACACCATCACGATAAAACCCGCCATGCCCTTCATCGGATCGACCAGCAACAGCGGGATATCATCCGGACGGCGGATCTGTCGGGTGACCACGCCATAAGCAATCGCCACCACAAAGAAGAACAGAATGATGATCGGCACAATGCCCTGAATAAAAGGCGAGGGAATAATGGCGCCGGTGGCGGGATTGCGCAGCGGTGCATTTTCCGGCACCACCAGCAGCGCCATCAGGGCGATAAACAGCAGCGCGGCGATCCCGGCAGCCCGCAGACCGCGGTTTTCAAGCGGCGTCAGCGCCGCCAGCTTCTCGCCGTTGCCCTGCCACTTTGGCAGTCGCGGCTCGACAAATTTATCGGTCAGCAGCGCGCCCACAATCGTCAGCACAATCACCGACGTGGCCATAAAGAACCAGTTATCGATGACGCTGACATGCACCGTGTCGCTGACCGCTTTAGCCGCTTCAGTGCTGATGCCCGAGAGCAGCACATCGGTGGTGACAATCAGCAGGTTGGCGGTAAAGCCGGAGGCCACACCGGCAATGGCGGCCAGCAGGCCCGCCACCGGATGACGGCCCACCGCCAGAAAGATCAGTGCGCCCAGCGGCGGCATCACTACCAGCGCGGCATCCGAGGAGATATGGCTGAAAAAGGCGATAAACAGCACCATGTAGCTGGCATAACGGCGGCTGACGCGTGACGCCATCTTCACCATCAGCGACTGGAGCAGGCCGACCTTTTCCGCCAGTCCGGCACCAATCACCAGCGCCAGAATCGATCCCAGCGGGGTAAAGCTGCTGAAGTTTTTGATGATATTTGGCAGGATCCACTGAATGCCTGCGACGCTCAGCAGGTTATTCACCCGCACGATTTCGCCGTTGCTCGGGTTCTTCACCGCCAGATCCAGCGCGCTGATAATGGCGGTCGCCACCATCAGCACCACGATCAGATAGACAAACAGTAAAAACGGGTTGGGGACTTTATTCCCCACGCGCTCGATCCAGCTGAAGAGCCGGCCAGGACTGCGGTTCTCGGATGTTGCTTCCATGGTATTGGTTCTCGTCTTGTGTCCCTTTTATCGGCGGTAGCAAGGCCTGACGCCGGTCGCGTTGTGCGACAGGCGGTGAGTTCAGTTCCGGCACCGCTGAATCAGGGAAGTGTTTGCAATATTTTTTTATAGTGGTCCGTGTCAGAGACACGGCCGTTGGCTCATTCGGCCAGTTTTGTTGGTGTGATCCCCGCCGGGATCGGGCAGTGATAGGGCTGCGCGGCGCGTACCCGATCAAACTCGGCCCGGCAGCCAGCCAGCGCCTGCCGATCCGTTAACAGCGTTAGCACCGTGGCCGCCATCACTTTGCCCGCCAGAAACATCCCCTTATGCCCGATACTGGTGCGTCCCTGCGCCACCAGTTGCCAGGTGTGCAGCGGCGTGCCGAAGGTAAAGCAGGGCGCAAAACACTGTGCAGTCGGCGTCACCCAGCTGACATCGCCGACGTCGGTGGAGCCATAAAGCAGATCACGTGTGACCGCATAGGGCGCGACCTCATCCATAAACAGCTTGTCACCCAATTGTTCAGCCCAGGCGTGACCGGCTTCACCACCGGTTCGGGCGGCATTGAGCCGGGCATTGCGCAGATCGTCATCAGTGAGCGTGGCACGCAGTTCAGCCGCAAACGCGCGTTCTTCGTCGCTGTAGTCGGGCAAACCAAACTGATGCAAATAACGCTCCATGACCGCTTCCAGCGCGCGATTCGGCACGTAATCCGAGCAGGCTTTATCAAAACGTACGGTCAGCGTGGTGTCGGTCATCAGCGCTGCACCCCTGGCGATATTGATCACCCGTTCATAGATCGCCTGCGCCTGTGGCAGTTCCGGGGCGCGGATCAGGTAGAGCACCTCCGCATCGGCCTGCACCACGTTTGGCGAAACACCGCCGCTGTTGGTGATGGCGTAGTGCAGACGTGCCTCCTGAACAATATGCTCGCGCAGAAAATTGGCCCCGGTATTCATCAGCGTGACGGCATCCAGGGCGCTTCGGCCCAGATGGGGAGAATTGGCCGCGTGCGCCGCAACCCCTTTGAAACTGAACGCCGCCTGAATATTGGCGAGGGTGCGCAGATTGAACATGCCGCTGAACCCCTCCGGATGCCAGGTCACGGCGGCATCAACGTCGTCAAACAGCCCTTCGCGCACCATAAAAGTCTTGCCCGAACCGCCTTCTTCGCCAGGGCAGCCGTAAAAGCGAACCGTGCCACCCGTGTGATGCTGTTCCATCCAGGCTTTCACGGCGCAGGCCGCCGCAACACCTGCCGTGCCGAGCAGGTTGTGACCGCAGCCGTGTCCGTTGCCGTTGGCTTCCAGAGGTTGTGGCCGGGCGCAGCCCGCCTGCTGACTCAGGCCCGCCAGCGCATCGAACTCGCCAAGGATGGCAATCACCGGCTTGCCGCTGCCCGCACTGGCGATAAACGCTGTATCGATGCCACCCACGCCGCGTTCCACTCTGAATCCCTCTTCTGCCAGCGCATCAGAAAGCAGGGCTGACGAGCGGGTTTCGGCAAAGCGGGTCTCCGGTGTGTCCCAGATGGCGTCACTGAGCGTGCTGAAACGAAGCTGATGACGAGCGATATAGTCGGCAATAAAGTCTTCCATCATCGTGAGCCCCCATACTGCGCCTGGTTCAGCGCCAGCGTCGCCAGCAGCGTGATGGCGTCCGGCATCACCCGCTCATCAAAGTCGAATTTCGCATTGTGGTGACCCGCCGCCAGCTCACAGCCAAAAATGACGTAAGAGGCCTGACCGCCGCGCTGCTTTACCCGTTCCATCATGTAGGTCGCATCTTCCGAACCCGCCGCCTGCGCTTTACGATCGACCACGGAGTTGAAGATACCGAGCGAGTCCGCCTGCTGATGGATGAAATCAACCCATGGCTGCGTCGGGGTACAGCTGCGCGCGGCCCCCATCAGCGAGACCTGCTGCTCAACGCCATACATCGCCGCCGCACCGGCAATCACCCGCAGCGCCTGCTGATAGATGTCGTCGTTGACCTGATTGGTCACGCCACGGGTTTCGACTTTCAGCAGGGCGCAGTCGGCTACCACGTTGCGGCCGGTTCCCGCCTGCAGCACGCCCACGTTGACCCGTGCCACGCCGCCGCTGTGCTGGGTTAAACCATGCAGCGCCAGCGTTGCCTGTGCGGCGGCCAGCAGGGCATTACGCCCCTCTTCAGGACGACCGCCCGCATGGGCACCGACGCCGGTAAAGTGAACATCCAGCTTGGTAGTGGCGAGGAAGCTGTCGCTGCCGCACACCACTTCGCCTGCCGGTACGCCGGTTCCAATATGAATCGCGGTGAAGCGATCAACGTCATCGACCACGCCCGCCGCCACCATCGCTTTTGCGCCGCGAACACCCTCTTCGGCGGGCTGGAAGATCAGTTTAATCGTGCCGCTGAGCTGATCTTTCATCGCCATCAGCACCGAGGCGAGACCCAGCCCGATGGTGGTGTGGCCGTCATGTCCGCAGGCGTGCATCATGCCTGCGTTGCAGGAGGCGAACCCTTCACGCTGCGGCAGATGATCGTCAGCCTGACTCTCGTTGAGATCCAGGGCATCCATATCGACGCGGAAGCCCATCACCGGGCCAGGACGGCCGGTCTCGAGCGTTGCCACGATGCCGCAGAATCCGCCGGAGAAGTGGCTGATCCACTGCGGCAGCGCGCCCTGTTGCAGCGCGCGCGCTTCCTGCTGCTTCAGCACTGCCTCGTCGGGCAAGCCCATCCGCGCGTCGGCGTCGATGACCTCACGGCCCAGCTTCAGTTGATAACCGAGCTTATGCAGCTCTTCAGCGACGAAGGTGGCGGTGCGGAACTCCAGCCAGCCCGATTCGGCATAGTGATGGAAGTCGCGACGCCACTGTTGCAGCTGTGGCAGCCGGGCGCTGACGTGGTCTGAAAGGGGGTTCATCGGCTCTCTCCTCGTTGTTGATTTTTTATGCACTGTTCCGAATCTACACAATGGTATTGACCGGCATAAGATGCGAATATCTTGTGACTGATAAACAACGGTTATCGCAAAATTATGTCTGCCAATCTCAAGCTCCATCAGCTGCGCGCCTTCGTTGACGTGGCGCGACAGGGCAGTATCCGGGCGGCAAGCCGTCTTTCCGGGCTGTCACAACCGGCGTTAACCAAAGCGATTCAGGAACTGGAGCGCGAGCTGGGGGCAAAGCTGTTTATCCGCCGTCAACAGGGCGTGGTGTTAACCGATATCGGTGATAACTTTTTTCGGCATGCCAGCCTGGTGCTGGCGGAGTTGCGGGTCGCCGAAGAGGATATCCAGCAGCGGCTGGGACTGGGTGGCGGTCAGGTGAATATCGGCGTCGGTGGCAGCGTGGCGCGCACCATTATGCCGCAGGTGATTAACCAGTTTCATCGCGAATACCCGCTGGTGAAGGTGCGCATCGTCGAAGGCCAGCTGGTGTCGATGGTGCATGAACTGCGCCAGGGCGCGCTCGATTTCACCATTAATACCTACGATCAGAGCCATCTCGATCAGGAGCTGATGTATGAGCGGATGATGGATCGCGAGTACAAGGTGGTGGTGCGCAAAGGCCATCCGCTGGAAAAGGCGCGTTCTCTGGCGGAGTTACAGCAGGCGGACTGGACGATGCCAACGCCCAAAGGCAGTTACTACCGCTTGTTGCACGATCTGTTTGGCGAGCGCGGCATGGCCCCGAAAATCGTGGTGACCTGTGAAACTTTTATGGCCTGCACCAGCCTGGTGGCGCAAAGCGATTTCATCAGTATTCTGTCGGTCGACGTCATTGACGACCCGATTCTGGGTCGGTCGCTGGTGGCGCTGATGCTCGACGAACCCCTGCCGAAAGCGATTTTCTATCTGATCCAGCGCAAAGACACGACGCTGACCCCAATGAGCAGTTATATGGCACAACTCTTTCGCCGTTATTGCCAGTAAAATCAGTAAGTAAAGTCGATCGTCTACACTGTTAAGGTACTGAAAAAAATCCACCCGACAAATATAGAGGTTACGATGCAAGTCAGTCCTTATCTGTTTCTCTATGGCCGTTGCGAAGAGGCTATCGACTTTTACCTGCAGGCAACCGGGGGAGAGTTGCTCTCTAAAATGAAATTCGGTGATATGCCGGATCAGGGTGAGCAGGTCGGCGATCAGTCTGCCGCGCCGCAGCCGCCAGAAAAGATCATGCATGCCCAGCTGCGTATTGGTGACGGTGAGCTGATGCTGAGCGATGGCAACACCGATCAGCCGCCAGCGTCCGAGCATGCCGGTTACGCGGTCAGTCTCTCAACTAACGATGTCGAAAAGGGTAAAGCCTGGTTTGAGAAACTGTCGGCAGGCGGCAAGGTGACAACTGAGTGGCAGGAGACGTTCTGGTCGAACGGATTCGCGATGTTCATTGATAAGTTCAACATTCCATGGCGCATCAACGTCGAGAAGCCGCAGGAATAATCGGGCCAGCCGGCGTCGCAATTTGCGGCGCCGTATTAATTAATGGCAACTGCCCGGATTAAAGCGCGGCGGCGCTATTCAGGCCGCCGCACGTAATCAGAAGTTATAACCCGCCACCAGGTAGTAACCCCAGCCAGTCGATTTCACTTCAAACGGCCCATTGCCGAAGTTCAGCTCCTGACCATCCGCCCACTGTCCGCCGTTGTGGAAGTAACGCGCCACCGCAGAGAAGTGCCAGTGATCGTAACCCAGTGACAGAATATGGCTGGAGGCGATGGAGTTGCTGGTGCGTGATGAACCGCCTTTATCGCGGAGATCGGAACCCCAGTCGAAGTTGGTGAAGCCCACATAGCCCAGATTACCGCCCCACAGCGTGGTGATTGGCACAAAGTATTTCACCTTGAAGCGATAGCCATCCCAGCTGTTTTCATTCGCCGCACCGTAGTTTTCCCACTGATATTTGGCGTAGACGTTCAGCGACAGGCCGACATCGCTGTGCGTATCGATATCGGTGCCCAGACCCATATACCAGGTGTTCTGGCGGCTATCGCTGTTGCGGCCCATGTCGTAGATGTAGTTGTTAGCGAAATACCACTCTTTGAACGGACCAAAGGCCAGGCTGGTGCCGGTCAGTTTGTCGATAGAGAAGCGCGGCTCAATCTCCATAAACATCGGTGAACCGTGATCAAAAATGCCGTTGGCGTTGCTGTTGCCTGCGCCGAAGAAGTTGGTCAGGTCGAGGTAGCCATAAAAATCGAACCAGTCCTTCTTCGCAAACGCTTCATATTCCAGATAAACGTCGTTATTAAACTGCGGTCCGAAACGGGTGTGGTAGCTGCCTACCACGTTAACGCTCTGATGCCACCAGTCGGAGACATACTGCGGATCGCTTTCAGCGGCCTGCGCAGCACCACTCAATGAACATGCCAGCACGGCACCTGCTATCAACGTTTTAAATTTCATTATTATCAGCCACATGCTTTTGACCGCCGCACAGCAGACGCAGTCAGAGAGAAATCGGTCCCTTGATGGGAATGAGGGTTTCACAGCAAATAACAGCCAGTTCTTCAGCCCGCGTAGCGTGCCTGTAACAGATCGATAGAAAATAGATTTTGCTCACGTTTGTCAAAAAGTGTTGCATTACAATTCAGCTAAAATGTGATGCGCTTCACAATAATGACCAGGATCGAACGGAACCAGGCAACCGTTTACGTTGTCTGGTTCGTGATCAAACGGGCGGGATCAGGGAAGGGTGACGCGAACCTGCAAACCACAAATGGCACCCTGTGGCGTCAGGCAATTGGAAAGGGCGACGTGAATCTGATGCTTCTGTGCGACGTTGCGCACAATGGATAATCCCAGCCCGCTGCCCTGGGCTTTAACGTCAGGCGAACGGGTAAAACGGTCAAACGCGCGTTCGATAAAGGATTCCGGCATGCCTGGCCCGTTATCGACAATATCGACCACTGTTTTACCTGCGACCCGATGCAGCAGCACATCGACCAGGCTGCCCTCCGGCGTGTGCAACATGGCGTTACCAATCAGGTTATCGAACAGGCTGCGCAGCTCGGAACGGCTGGCCTGCAGACGATACTGCGTGGAGCCATTAAAGCCGATATCGATGCCGCGTTTATCTGCCACCACCATCAGCTGCTCAATGCTCTCTTTCAGCAGATCGTCCAGTTCGATATGCTCGACGCTGGCGACCACGCTCTGGTCATCCTGACGCGAGACATTGAGTAACTGCGTGACCAGATGACGGGTGCGTGTGACGCCCGCTTCCAGCTGGCTGAACTGTCGGCTCGCTTCGCCTGGCTGGATGTGCTGACGCAGATTTTCCAGCTGCAAGGTCACCGCCGTTACTGGCGTGCGCAGCTCATGCGCCGCATCTTCCAGGAACTGACGCTGCGACGACCAGGCCTCACGCAGCTTACTCAACAGCGAGTTGTAGGCGGCCACCAGCGGCAGGATCTCATCCGGCAAGCCTTCGGGTGAGACATTGTGCGGATGGTGCGTCTCCTGCGCGGCAATCTGACGCGAAGCGACCTGAAGATCCCGGGTGATCTTGCGCACCACCAGCCAGATCACCAGCAGTGACAGCGGCATCATCAGGATCAACGGAATGATCGCTGACAGCGCCCGCTTGACCATCAATGCCTTCATGTAGCTGAGGTTGTGCATCACCTGGATAGTTTTTATCTCGCTGCCAGGTAAGCCGGGCCGGGTATAGATGCGCCATTCGCAGTCGTCGCACTGACCCACATGCACGTCGCGATAGCCGCGTTGATTTTGCAGCGGAGCCTGCAGCTCCGGCCATGAGCTGGCCCGTAATTGCCCCCGATCGTCCCACAGCTGCACCACAAAGGCGCTCTTCGCCTTGTCCGGCGCAATAAGCATCGGCATCAGGGCGGGCATCTGTTTATTGGTGGACCAGGCATCAGCGATTTTTGCCAGCTGATCGTCCTTCATGGTGCCGACCATATCGCCGTAGCAGCTGAAGAAATACCAGGTGACGCCGCCGATCATCAGCAGATGAATAATCAGCAGCGTAGAGAGTAATTTGTTGCGTAATGAACGCATAAAGGTGAAGGGTTTCATATTGCCGGTACCCGCCAGCCCAGCCCGCGCACATTGCGGATCACGTCGTTATCCAGTTTGCGGCGCATCCCGTGGATCAGGACATCCACCGCGTTGCTGCTGACTTCATCGCCCCAGCCATAGATGCGATTTTCCAGCTGCTCGCGCGACAGAATAGCGCCTGGCCGCTCCAGCAGGGCGTAGAGCAGGGCATATTCGCGCGCCGTAAGCTGCTCGCGCTGTCCTTTGTAGAGCACTTCGCGGGTCATCATATCCAGCTGCACATCGCCGCTGCCCAGCACCGAGTCTGCTGCGCCGTGGCTGCGTCGGGTAATCGCGCGCATCCGGGCCATGACTTCCTGTAAATCGAACGGTTTAAGCAGGTAGTCGTCAGCGCCGCTGTCGAGTCCCTGAATCCGCTGCGCCACCGTGTCGCGTGCGGTAAGAATCAGCACCGGCGTGGCGTCGCCGCGCCCGCGCGCCCGGCGCAGTACCTGCAGGCCATCATCGCGCGGTAAGCCGAGATCGAGCAGCACGCAGCTGTAGCCGCCTTCGCTCCAGGCATTCTGGGCATAGATGCCATCACGCACCCAGTCCACCGACCAGCCCGCCCCCTCCAGTGCCTGCTGCAGGTTCGCGCCGATCATTTCATCATCTTCAACCAGTAACACGCGCATGGCTGATCTCCTTCAGAAAGATGAGGGGAGTTTACTCACCAATTGTTAGGCCAGAATTATCCGCCGTCATACTTCGCACTGTGGCGGCGTTGGCTGCTTTTGCTCACCCCAGTCACTGACTTATGTCAGCTCCTGGGGACTCACGCAGTTGCCGCCTTGCCACAGCACGAATTATTTCGCGGACCGCCGTCACCGGTATTTTATGGAGGAGTCAGGTGGCCTGATGTCCCCATCCATATCCATTGAGATGCCAGCGATTGCAAGCGTAAATGGGGTGACGTATATTTGAGCAACAGATTAATGCCAGACATTTCAGCGGTGAATAGTATGTCAGCCCAGGAAGCAAAAATCAGACATCAGCGCGAGTATCAGGAGCGTGTTGAAGCCGTCCGAAATGGTCAGGCTCCAGGCCGCGTGCTTGAAAAACGTCCTCAGGGTATTGTGCCTGCAAAAAGTGGACGCAGCCTCGCATTTTTCTGATGTCACGCCGTGCTGAAATCAGCCAGGTAGTAAAATAAGCTCATCATACAGGTGGGCTTTTTTTATGACATTGCACGCTATTCCTCCAGAAGAACAGATCCTTAAACTTAACCGTTATCTTATTGATAACGCCGGACAACTTCCGTCACCGGTTATTACTGTAGGCGGTCAGGCTGTTATGTACTGGTATCTGACCTACCTGCATCTTTATCCTGATCAGCCTGATGTAACATCCATAACCTCAATTGATGTTGATTATGTCACCCGAAAGGAAGGCGTTGATTTTCTGGCTCAGGAATATCAGCGATATCTCAAACATGTTGACGCCTGACAGGGCTGAATGCCCCCGTCACTTATGATGCAGAAATAAATTTGTCTGACTCAACGTTTTTATCTTCTGCCTTTTTTCAGCAGCAATCTCTTCACGAACTTTCACACTAAAGCCCCGCTGGCCGCGCGATTCCGCCTCCGTTTCCGCCGTTGCTAATTCTGCGCTAATTTTCTGCTAATTAAGGGATAAATTTTAGCAGGTAGAGTGGCTCCACTGCACATCAGCATCAACAGGAGGAACCATGAATCAGCGCGAGTTTATTCGGAGTTTGCTGGACTGGATTGAGAACAACTTAGGACACGATCTGCATCTGGATGAGGTGGCGCGCCGCTCGGGCTATTCGCGCTGGCATCTGCAACGGCTGTTTCGCCAGCATACCGGCTTTTCACTGGCAGAATATATCCGTCAGCGCCGTTTAACCGAGTCTGCGCTCACGTTGCTGAGCAGCAACGAAGCGATACTGCAGGTGGCGATGAACTATGGCTTTGATACCCAGCAGGCCTATACCCGCACGTTTAAAAACTACTTTATGGTGACGCCTGGCCAGTTGCGCCGTCAGCGTCGCGTCGAGCCGGATCGGCTGCTATTCCCTCTGGCGATGGCCAGCTGATGCCTGATAAGACCTTCCCGTCACAGCCTGCGGACGGGAAGGTCGGCCCGCGCTTTGCGCTTCTCTCCACTTGTTCTTCGCCTCGCCTTTTTTTACCCATCAGCCACAGTGACCCCGCCCGAACGTGTTAGTTTGTTGCCAGCATCCCTTTACTGTCGGAGTCGGGAAACATGGAAAACGGCGCGAATTTAACCGCCATGTTGGTATTTGCACGGGTTGTGGAATTACAGAGTTTCAGTGAGGCGGCACGCGCACTCGGCTTGTCCAAATCCCATGTCAGCCGGGAGATCGCCCGTCTGGAGCTGCGGCTCGGTATCCGGCTGCTGCAACGCACCACCCGGCGGCTGGCGCTGACCGAGCTGGGCCAGGCGTACTATCCCTACTGTGTGCGGATGCTGGCCGAAGTGCAGCGCGCCGAAGCCTTTGTGCAGCAGGTGCATCAGCAGCCCGCCGGCCATGTCAGGCTGCAGGCACCCGTCACGTTCGGCTGCCAGTGCATAGTCCCTGTTCTTAATCGCTTTCTGCGTCGGCATCTGCATATCAATGTCGATCTTGATCTGACCGATCGCAGTCACGATCGGCTGGATGATCAGGCGGATCTGGCGATTGTGATCCGATCCCGATCGCCACAGCAGGGCAATTTTCGGGTACTCAGCGAAATCGAGTGGGGGCTCTATGCCGCGCCCGCCTACCTGGCGCAGCGACCCGCTATCACGCATCCTGAGATGCTGCCACGCCACGACCTGCTGATGTTTCATGGTCCGGCGCACACCGCCGCACTGCCGTTCCGCCGTGATAAACAGCGGCTGGCACTGGATGTACGTAGCCGTTTTCGCGCCAATAACAGCATGGCGCTGCTCAATGCGGCACTGGCGGGGAGCGGCATCGCCTATCTGCCCTCCTACATGGCCCAGGAGGCGATGGCGCGCGGTGATATTCAGCAACTGCTGCCGGAGTGGCAGATGGATCGTCTGCAAAGTTATCTGCTGCTGCACGACACGCCTGAACCGGCGTCGCCCGTGACGCTGCTGTGCGATGCCCTGGTTGCGGCGCTGAATACAGGCTGATTGTTGCCTACTGACAACAATCAGCACCACAGAGTAACTATCCCGCCGCGACTGTTGTTACTCCGCTACGCCGGTTAGCCTGTATCCCTGATTACTCACCGGATATCATCATGCAACAGTCACCCGAAACTGCAGAGTTTCAGCACTGGCGACGTAACTTAGGGGTCTGCGTCGTCGGCTCTTTTACCACTATCGTGGCGATGACGCTGCTGCTGCCGTTCCTGCCGCTCTATGTTCAGCAACTCGGCGTTGAGCAGCCCGCCGCTATCGCCCGCTGGTCCGGCCTTGCCTACGGCGCGACCTTTTTCAGCGCCGCTCTGACTGCGCCGTTGTGGGGCAGGCTGGCTGACCGCTATGGTCGTAAGCTGATGCTGATTCGGGCCAGTCTCGGGATGGCGATTGCGATGTCGCTGATTGGCATGGCGACCGCGCCGTGGCAACTGGTGGCGCTGCGCCTGCTGGCGGGGCTGCTGGGCGGCTACGCATCGGGATCGACCATTCTGGTGGCGGCACAAACGCCGAAAGCGCAGACCGGCTGGGCGCTGGGGGTGTTGTCTTCCGGCATTATGGCCGGCAACGTGGTCGGACCGCTGCTGGGCGGTGTGCTACCGCCACTGATCGGGATTCGTCAGACTTTCTGGCTGACCGGCGCCGTGATTTTTCTCGCCTTCCTCGCCACCACCTTTTTACTCAAAGAGCAGCCACGTGCTCCCGCGACATCGCGCGCCAGCCAGCAACCGCATCCTGAAGCCGGGCCGGTTAATCACAGCCTGATACGGCTGATGTGGCTCTCTGGCATGTTGCTGATCTTCGCCAGCATGTCGATTGAGCCGATTATTACGCTTTACGTGGGCGAGTTTGTGCAGGGCGACCACCAGATTACCCTGATAGCCGGACTAGTGATGTCCGCGGCGGCGCTGGGCACGGTCCTGGCGGCACCACGACTGGGTCGGCTGGCCGATCGGGTAGGGCACTGGCGGGTGCTGACCGGCGGTTTAGTCGTTAGCGGGCTGCTGCTGATACCCCAGGCATTTATCACGGCGGCCTGGCAACTGGTGCTGCTGCGTTTTCTTATGGGGATGGCGCTGGGCGGGTTGATGCCGTGCATCACGGCGATCATTCGTCATAACGTGCCGGGTTCACAGGTTGGGCGGATGCTGGGATATTCGACATCGGCACAATATATCGGCCAGGTCAGCGGCCCGCTGTTCGGTGGACTGGTGGGCGGTGCATTCGGGATGCGGCCGGTGTTTCTGGCAACCTGCGTGGTGATGCTGTTTTGCGCCTGGCTCAACTGGCGTGGCATGAAAAAGTAGTGCGATCAAAAAAGGCGGACCGGAG
This sequence comes from Pantoea sp. BJFS-204, assembly GCF_049310725.1. Lineage (NCBI taxonomy): Bacteria > Pseudomonadati > Pseudomonadota > Gammaproteobacteria > Enterobacterales > Erwiniaceae > Pantoea > Pantoea sp. BJFS-204. The sequence continues at coordinate 104,146 of NZ_JBMOWE010000005.1, forward strand.
TCCGCCTTAGTTTATTCACAGCTGCGTGAATTACTTCTGGTCTGGCAGCGCGTAGGCAATCACATAATCGCCCAGCCTGGTACCAAACGAGCCGTGACCCCCTGCCGCGATGACAACGTACTGCTTGCCATCCACTTCATAGGTCATTGGTGTCGCCTGGCCGCCTGCTGGCAGACGTGCCTGCCATAACAGTTCGCCGGTATCAGTGCTGAAAGCACGCAGGTAGTTATCTGCGGTCGCACCAATGAAGAACACCTTACCTGCGGTGGTGATAGGACCACCCAGCATCGGCATACCCATTTTGAACGGCAGCGGAACCGGTGCGCTATCGCGAACGGTACCGATACGCTGTTTCCACACCACGTTGTTGGTCTTCAGATCCACCGCGGAGATGTAACCCCAGGCAGGCTGTTTGCATGGCAGACCAAACGGTGACAGGAACGGGTTCAGCTCGACGCCATACGGCACGCCATACTGTGGCTGAATACCGGTTTCAGTACCTGAACCACCTTCAGCGCCTTTCGGCGGCTCAATCGGGTTGCCTGGGCCACGTGGAATCAGCTTAGAGACAAACGGCAGCGCCATTGGGTTAGCAATCGCGATCTGGCGATGAGGATCGACTGCGATGCCGCCCCATTCGAACATACCGAGGTTACCCGGGAACACCAGCGTACCCTGCTCAGATGGCGGGGTGAACGGACCTTCATAGCGCAGGCGCTTGAAGATCACGCGGCACACCAGTTGGTCAAACATCGTTGCGCCCCACATATCCTTGTCCGTGAGATTCTGTTTCGGACGGAAGGTCAGCTCAGAGTAGGGCTGAGTGGCGGCAACGTGATCGCCTTTAGCAGCACCCTGTGGCACTGGCGTTTCTGGCGCAGGCACGACTGGCTTGCCGGTACGGCGATCCAGTACAAAGATGTTGCCGGTTTTCGCTGGCGCGTAGACAACCGGTACGGTGTTGCCATCTTTGTCGGTGATGTCAGCCAGCGTAGGCTGCGACGGCAGATCCATATCCCACAGATCGTGATGCACAGTCTGATAAGACCAGACCAGCTTACCGGTGGTGGCGTTCAGGGCCAGCACGCTGCTTGCATAACGCTCCTGCTCTGGTGTGCGGTTACCGCCCCAGATATCCGGTGTGCTCACGCCCATCGGCAGGTAAACGGTATCCAGTTTCGGATCGTAAACTGCCGGTGCCCATGAGTTCGGAGAGTTCATGGTGAAGGTGTGTTCATCAGCCGGTATGGCATTAGGATCTTTTGCGCCTGGATCAAACACCCACAGCAGTTTGCCGGTATTCACATCAAAGCCACGAATCACGCCTGACGGCTCGCGGGTTGAGTAGTTATCGGTAACCGCACCCGCCATCACGATGGTGGTGTTAGTAATCACCGGCGGTGAGGTCGGCTCATACTGACCCGCAGTGGTGACAGGCTGTTTGTGTTGCAGATCCAGCTCGCCGTTAACGCCAAATGCCGGGCAGCGTTCGCCGGTCTCTGCGTCCAGTGCAAACAGACGACCATCGTTGACCGGCAGATAGATACGACGTGAACACAGCGCAGGTTGAGTGTTCGCTGCATCGGCGGCTGCCGGCACTTCGTGGTAAGAAACACCGCGACAGGTCACGTGCTGGAAGGTTGGGTTGACCTTCATGCCCGGATCAAACTTCCACTTCTGCTTACCGGTGGCCGCATCCAGTGCAAACAGGATCTGGTGTGGCGAACAGAGATAAAGCGTGTCGCGGATTTTAATCGGCGTGACTTCGTCGGTAATTTCACCCGGATCGTTAGGGGTTTTCATGTCGCCAGTCTGGAACTGCCAGGCAACCTGCAACTCTTTCACGTTCTGGTGATTAATCTGCTTCAGCGGAGAGAAACGGGTTCCCTGCTGATCACGCGCATAAGCGGGCCAGTCAGCGTCCGGGATGTTGCTCAGCGGCGCAGCCTGCGGGGCGTTGTCAGCGGTTTCTGGTACTGACCCGTTGATGACCTGCGGATCGTTGAATACCGCATAGGCCAGCACAATGGCACTGGCAATCAGCGCCACAGCCATGGTACCCAGCGCGGCTTTGCTGCCCGCATTGAAGCTGCGATAGACAAACGGCAGGATCAGCCAGACACCGAAGATCACCAGCACATCGGTGCGTGGTGCCAGTGCCCAGAAGTCGGTGCCCACTTCCCATACACCCCAGATCAGGGTGCCGATCAGCAGCAACGCATAGAGAACCAGCGCAGTGCTTTTACGACGGGAAAGCAGATAAGCGGTGATAAGCATCACCACACCGCCAAAAACGTAATACCAGGAACCACCAATGGCGGCTAACCAGCCACCGCCAATCAGCATAAACGCGCCCGTCAGCACTGCGAACAGCACCGTCAGGAAACGAATTACGCCAAAAGATGAGGAGTTTTTCCCCATAATATCGACCTCGTTTCGTTGCCATAAAACACACGAAAACAACCAGATAGGCTGTTTCCAGTTATCAAGTACAAATGATTAGGGTGTTCTGAAGTATCTCTTCCGTTAAGACAGACGATCCCTTTGTGTTAAATGTTATAGCAAAATCAGATCGAGGTTTGATTTTTTTGGCTTAAACCGCTTAACAACTGGAATAAAACGACATTTTATGGGGGATTAAAGGACGTTAAGCGCACCGCCGTGTGCCCTTAACGCCGGAAGGCAGGATTTGTGAATCAGCAGCTAATAAGATCGCCGTCCGAGCGTTGCTGTTGCCAGCCGCTGATATTTATCTCAGCAAACTGCTCAGCGGTTAAGGGCGGCGTATGACTTCGTACGATTACCTCTGCCCCTTTTTCACGAAACGTCGCCATAAAAAAGGGAAAGGTAAACTTCTCATAATTATCATTAAAGAAAGATTCGGTTAAAACAATTCCTGAAAAAGGAAAAGATTCCAGCAGTCGCCAGTCTGCACCCGGCGGCGCAAAATCATAAAGCCAGAAATCAAATTTCTTTGTTAATTCAAGCAGTGACGTACTGTGTGCTGCCAGACTGGAATAATTAATTCCAATCCGGACACGCGCATTTTGTAAATGCGTATAGGCATCCGGAACCGCGATCATTCCCCGTAATCGAATATCTTCCACCGGCACAACCATTAATGCTGCTTCAGTAGCAATTTGATTGTGTAATGAAATAATGTTGTTTGTATTAAGTATATTGCCGCTATCCTGGTTTTGCTGAAGATAAGGCACGCTATAACAAATGCCAGTGACATTACGCTTAACGTGATGGATTGGTTCAGTAACATAGGGGTTATATAAACTGTTTTTCATTATCTCTATGAAATTCAATAGAAAGGATTTGTTGTTAATTAAGCATATAAAAAGTCGCATTTTTCTAAACGCGTGAATAAATATAGATCACATGCTTAATCCAAATCATCCTTTTGTTGCCTGAGAAAGTAAATAAACCTGTTAGCAAAGAAACGATAATTCCTTTGGCGTCTGATGATGTGCTGGAATATATTCAATAGTCGGGACCAATAGGCTGGTAATAATCATGAGGGGTCTGACGCGCCTCGGCCGGACAGGGACGCTGCTTATCGCGCAGGGAGGCTGCGCTGGAGCCGCAGGCCTTCTGCTCGCATCCGGTCTGCTATCGTGAAGCCGACAATCACCACACCAATAACACCGCGCAACGACGCGGGTTTCCTCACCTGATTTGGGATAAGACATGGTATTTATGGCATCGGCAGCGGAAGAGTCGCTGTGGCGACATCGGACATTTGTCGCCTTCTGGGTGGCGCGTACCTGCTCATCATTTGGTTTTCAGATGTTCTCGGTCGCAATCAGCTGGCAGATCTATGCGCTGACCAACAGCGCGATGGCGTTAGGGATGATTGGCTTAATGCAGTTTCTGCCGTCGGTGTTGCTGGCGCTGCCAGCGGGCCATCTGGCGGATCAATATGACCGGCGGCGGATCGTGCTGTTGGGTCAGCTGGTGGAATTTGCCGCACTGCTGGCATTAGTGGTGCTTACCTTATTCCATACCCCCGATAAGACCGCGTTGTGGGGGCTGGTGTTTATGATTGCAGTGGCGAAAGCGCTGGAGTGGCCTGCGATGTCTTCGATGCTGCCGTCGCTGGTGCCACCTTCGATTCTGGCGCGTGCGATGGCGATGAACTCCGTGGGCGGTCAGGCAGCGGTTATCGTCGGGCCGACGATTGGCGGGCTGCTTTATGTCGCCGGGCCGCATGTGGTGTATGGCGTTTCCGGGCTATTTTATCTGGTTTCGCTGACGCTGGTGAGTCTGCTGCGTTATGAGCGTCCGGTGCAGGCTCGTCTGCCGATGAATATGAAGAATCTGTTTGCCGGGATTCACTTTATCCGTGAGCGCAAAGATGTACTTGGGGTAATTTCGCTCGATCTGTTTGCGGTGCTTTTGGGCGGTGCAACGGCGCTGCTGCCGATTTTTGCCAAAGATATTCTGCATACCGGGCCCTGGGGGTTGGGGATGTTGCGCGGCGCACCGTCGGTGGGAGCATTGCTGGTGGGCATCTGGCTGAGCCGTCACAAGCTGGAGAAGCATGTCGGGATGATTATGTTTGGCTCGGTGGCGGGCTTTGGCGTTGCGACGCTGGTGTTCGCGCTTTCCACGCAGTTATGGCTGTCGCTGGTGGCGCTCTGTGCATTGGGTGGCTTTGATATGGTGAGTATGGTGATCCGGGGTGCGCTGGTGCAGCTGGATACGCCGGACACCATGCGCGGTCGGGTGAATGCGGTTAACGCGATTTTCATTAATACGTCGAATCAGCTGGGCGAGTTTGAGTCTGGGTTGCTGGCAGCCTGGATGGGTGCGGCACCGGCGGCGGCGATTGGCGGCATCGGTACGCTGGTAGTGGTGGCGCTTTGGATGAAGTTGTTTCCGCATCTGCGACGGCGTCAGAAGCTGGAGAATGAGGTGGATCCGGTTTGAACAACCGATGCTGGTAAGGCAGATGCGGTTGTAGAATTGTGTGCAGGTTCAGGGAGCATGAGCCTTGCGCAAAAACGCAAAAGCGCCATCCATTCGCTGTGAGTATGTAAGTTGCCTCTGACTGAGACGCAAACCGGACGAACGCAAAGCTCCGGGACGCCTTTCAAAACGTTCCTGATTTACACGAAAACACGTTCCTTGCTATAACTTATCTCTCATCGGCAGGCCTGTGGCCTCCTCAGTCAGCTTAAGCGCTTATAGAGGGTTCCGTTATGAATCAGACTCACTCCATTCCGGAAATTTATAATCCTGATGTGCCGTATTCAGTAAAGTGCGAGATCGTGGCGCAGCTGTGCCGGGCGCTGGCTTCCCATAAAAACATCCCGGTTAGCGCCCTGAGAAAATATCTTCTGGAAAAAACTCACGTTGATTTCGAAAATCTGGAGGATAACCCGGTAGGAATGCTGCTGCTGTATGAGTACCTTCACTGCCAGCGCCCCTCGGTCTGCGCCCGGAATGAAAAAAACCTTCATTAAGCGCTGCCTTCAGCTTAATCAAATACGCCTTCGGAGAAGAGGGCTGGAGAAGGGGCGGTTGAGTTGTCGCTGGCAACGGTTTCCCGAGCCAGCTCAACCTCAATATTGTCACTGGCCCGAAGGCCAGTACAGGAAGTTACCAGTCATACTGCCATTAAAATCCTGGGGTCAGAGGGGGAGGCCGACCCGCAGGCTGGAGCCATCAGGCCCCGGTTTTTCCCAGGTTGGCGTCAAATGTTAGCCAGCTTTCACGCATGTCCACTACGCTGCGGGTTTTACGGGCCTCATCGATTTTTATTGCCGTGAGGCCTGCTTCCAGCGCGTCCACTACTGAAACTTTCAGCGGTGTTCCCTGTTTAATATGTTTAACGATCTCTTCAGCCATCAGCGCATCTGCGCCGTAATGGCCATCATACGCATTGCCGCTGTAGGCGGTATCGACCTCTTTCTCGCCGCTGCGTGCGTTGTGTACGCGGAAGTAATTTCGCACGAAGTCGCCTTCCGCCATGCCGTCGGTGCCCATGACACAGAAACGGCGGAACTCATCCGGCACATTCAGATTGGCGTGGAAGGCCAGCGTCGCGCCGCCTTCGTACTCAATCAAGGCAGTCTGGTAGTCGACAATATCGGCATCGCTGTCGAACACCGCATCGGTGCTCGACCAGCCGCTGGGCTTCACGTGATAAAGTTCTGAGTCAGCGGTGATAGCTCCCTGCGGCGCATGAGCGGGAGTAAAGGATTTCCGGCCACCAAAGCTGGCGACGCGGATCGGGCGCTCCTGCAACAGCCCCTGATAGAGATCGATGTCGTGACAGCATTTTTCCAGAATGTACGGACCGGCATATTTCTCCAGACGGCGCCAGTCGCGCTGAAAGAATGCGCCGTGATAAGGCTTGATATGTTCTGTCGCCTCAATCGAGGTGATCTCACCCAACTGACCCGCATCGCGTGCCGCCAGCAGATCGTGATAGAGCGGGGAATAGCGCAGTACCAGGCCGACCAGAATGCGCGCTTCGCCATACTGACGTACCAGCTTCGCCATTTCCATGGTCTGCTCTTCATTGATCACCACCGGCTTTTCGGTAAACACCGTGTAACCCGCTGCCAGCGCCTGACCCACATGCTCCAGATGCAGAAAGTTGGGAGAGCCAACCAGCACGACATCCATTCCGCCATGTTCCAGCAGAGCATCGATTGACGCAAAGGCCTGGCCGGGCGCGATACCAAAGCTGTGCAGATTAGGCAGTCCGGCAGGTGCCGGATCGTAATAACCCACTACCGAGAAGGCGTCGTCGGCTTTGCTGAACTCTTTGATCACGTGGGACAGTCGAAAGCCGAGACCGATAATGCCTACTTTCATGTTAAACCCCTGCTCCTGAAATCGCATGATGCATAGCCCGCCTGTGATCGGGCGCGCCTGTTGATAATCTGACCACCAACTTATTACGACAGAAAAACTAATGTCAATAACGCACTGCGCGTTTTGCGAGGGGGTTTTTGTTATCATGATGTAAAATAAGAAGAAAATTCAGATATGATTTTGCTATATTTATTTGTTATTGCGATTTAAGTTTTTTTATCCTATCGTTCGCTCATTATGGCTATAACCCTTAATCAGGGAAGGAAGCGCGTGCAACCACACTATCTTCTGGGCATTGATGGCGGCGGTACACAGTGTCGCGCGCGGTTAACCGACCTGCAGGGTCGCATGCTGGCGGAAGCCACCGGCGGGCCTGCCAACGTCTGGTCAGACTATGACGCGGCGCTGACCTGCGTCGGGCAGCTGATCGAACGGGTATTGTCACAGGCGGGATTAGCCCCGGAGGCGCTGGCGCAAACCGCGCTGGTCGCCGGATTAGCCGGTGCGAATGTCACCTCGGTACAGGCGCGGCTCGCCAGCTGGCAACCTGCCTGCGCGGCGTTACAGGTGGTCAGCGATGTGGAGATCGCCTGTGCGGGCGCCCATGGCGGCGCACCTGGCGCCGTCTTTATTATCGGCACCGGCAGTCAGGGAGCCGCGTGGGATGGCGAACAGTTTACGCTGCTTGGCGGCTGGGGCTTTGCCTTGTCTGACCAGGGATCGGGCGCTGAGCTGGGCCGTCGTGCGCTGCGGCTGGCGCTGCTGGCCCATGAAGCGATTATTACCCAGAGCGCTCTTACCCGGCAGCTGATGGCGCAGTTCGACCACAGTCCGGAAACCATGCTGCTCTGGACGCGCTCAGCGACGCCTGCAGACTGGGCCCGCGTGGTGCCACAGATTTTTGCGGCCGCCGACGCGGGCGATGGTCATGCACAGGATCTGCTGCATCAGACCGCAGCCGATATCGGCCTGATGGTCCGCCGTCTGACTGCCCTGAGCAGCGGACCCGTGGCGCTGATGGGGGGACTGGCCACGCCGATTCAGCGCTGGCTGGATGACGATATTCAGGCCCGGCTGGTGACGCCGCAGGGCGATGCCCTGAGCGGGGCGCTGATACTGGCGCAGCAGCTGACGCCTGCCCGATTACCGATCTGAAGCTGGCTGAGCATCCTCAGCCAGATAACCCGAGGAATTTATGACCGCTCCCAACGTAACCGCGCGCATTCTGCGGTTGATTGTTGAAAATGCGCCGATCAGCCAGTCAGACCTGAAAGTTCGTAGCGGACTGAGCATGTCGACCGTGTCGCAGGCGACTAATCGCCTGCTGGCGCAGGAAATCGTGCAGGAGCTGGGGCTGCGTCGCGTGTCGATGGGGCGGCCAAAAACGCTGCTTGGGCTCAATCCCGATCGCGCCAGCGTGATTGGCATTCAGCTCAATGCGGAACGCAACCTGATCGTCATGACCGATCTCAGCGGCAATCTGCTGGGCGAGCAGCAGATGCCGAAAGGCACGCTGACGCCGCGCCAGCTCGGCGATGCGCTGGCGAAATTCCTGCGCGGTGTTGAGGAGAAGCGGGTGGGCGCCATTGGCCTGGCACTGTCGGGACTGGTCGATGCCGAAAACGGCTACTGTATCCGATCCAAAGTGCTCGACTGGGACAACGTCCCGATTGCGCGCCTGCTGGAAGAGCGTTTTTCGCTGCCGGTGTTTATCGAGAATGACGCCAACGCCATGGCAATGGCGGCGCTGGTGTTTGGTCAGCTCGGCAACGCGCAGTCGGCGGTGATCGCCACCTACGGCAAAGGGATCGGGGCGGGCATCATCCTGAATCGTCAGCTCTACCGCGGTCGTCACGGCAAGGCGGGGGAGATTGGCAACGGGCTGGTGGGCGACGGCTCACTGCGTCTGCTGGAAGATGTCGCCTCATCGCGTGCCATTCTGCAACGGCTTGCTGACCAGGAACCGGTGGAAGGCCTCACGTTGCAGGCGCTGGATCAGCGGCCAACACCCGAGGTGCTGGCGGTGCTGGAAGAGGCAGGACGCGAGCTGGGAATTTCACTGGCGAACCTGTCGGTGGCTTACGATCCGGATGTGGTTTATCTGGCGATGGAGCCGCACATGGCGTCACGCATTCTGCTCGATCACATCACCCAGAGCTTCCAGGCCTACCGGCTTAAACTGACGCCGCACATGACGCCGCTGCAGTTCCTGACTGAATCGAACCGCATGTGGGCGCTGGGCGCGGCGGGTTTTGCCGTCAACCGGCTGCTTGATCTGCTGGCGGCGCAGGCCGATGAAGAGCCGGTTACCTGAGTTATCCCTCGAATAAAAACGGGCGCCGCGGCGCCCGTTTTTGTTTCCGCGCTTCCCTTAGCGCAGGCGCATTCCCTGCTCATCAAACAGCAGGCAGTGCGCGGCAGAAAAGCCCAGTTCAACCTGGGTTCCCAGATCGCGCGTGGTTGCTTCACGCTCTTCCACCACCAGCATCTCTTCACGCCCGATATCCAGGTAGAGATAGTTGGTGTGGCCCAGCATTTCGCCATAGGCCAGCTCGCCGTGAAAGCGCAATGCCTCCGGCGTCTGCGCGGCAGGCTGGAAATGCTCGGGACGAATCCCCAGCGTCACGGTTTGCCCCTCGCGGCAGTCGGCGGCGATTTTCAGCACCAGCCCCTCAATCTTCAGTTCCGGCACCCGCAGCTGCACTTCACCCTCGCCCGTGGCGCTGATTTCCGCCCGCAGGAAGTTCATTTTTGGCGAGCCGATAAAACCGGCGACAAACAGGTTATCCGGGTCGTGATAGAGCGTCAGCGGTGCGCCGACCTGCTCAATGCGGCCCTGACGCAGCACGACGATGCGGTCAGCCAGCGTCATCGCCTCCAGCTGATCGTGGGTGACATAAATCATGGTATTGCCGAGCGAGGCGTGCAGCCGCGCAATCTCAATCCGCATCTGCAAACGTAGCTCGGCATCGAGGTTAGAGAGCGGCTCATCGAACAGGAAGATACGCGGATGACGGATAATTGCCCGGCCAATCGCCACGCGCTGCCGTTGTCCGCCAGAGAGCGCGCGCGGCAGGCGGTCGAGCAGTTCGGTGAGATGCAGGCGGGCGGCCGTCCGGGCAATCGCCTCGTTGATCTCCGCTTTGGACTTTTTCATTACCTCAAGCGGATAGGCCAGGTTGCCGCGCACCGTCATGTTGGGGTAGAGCGCATAAGACTGAAACACCATAGCAATGCCGCGCTCGGTGGCGGGCTGCTGCGTCATGTCCTGCTCCTCAATCAGCAACTGACCGCTGCTGATCTCCTCCAGCCCGGCGATCATCCGCAGCAGTGTCGATTTGCCGCAGCCGGATGGCCCGACAAACACCACAAATTCGCCGCTGTTGATCGTCAGATCGATGCCATGAATGACATTAACGTGTTCATAAGACTTCTTCACATTCTGCAAGCGCAGGCTGGTCATCGGCTACCTCACTCAGAGTAACTGGCCCATGTAGATGGCATTGCTGCGCAGGATTGGGGTGAACCCCATGCGCTGATAAAAGGCACAGACCTGCTCATTCTGCAGGCTGACGCCAAGATGGACACCGCTGACACCGGCAGCGCGCAGCGCCGCCAGCTCATGCTCAATCATCCGGCGACCCCAGCCGCCTTTCTGTGCCGCCGGCAGCAGGTTGATATGCAGATGAGCGGGCCACTGCGTCACCAGCGTGTCAGCGGCCTGGTCAGGATGGCGTATTGAGTCGAGCACTTTGCTGTCGAGCGGCGCGCTGGCGCTGCGATCACGATATTTCTCCTGCAGCTGCGGCCACCATTCGGTCTGTAGCTGCGCTTCAAACGCGCGGGTATCGGGCGCGGCGACCACATAACCCTGCACCTCACCGTCCCGCTCCAGCACAAAAGCAAAGTCAGGCGCGAAACGCGCATAAGGCACAGCAAAACGCTGGCCGGGATAGTCAGGATCGGAATAGAGCGCGCGGGCATCGCCACCTGCATCGGCTGTTTCCAGGCAGATGCGGTAGAGCGCCGGGTAGTCCGCCGGGGTGGCCGGACGAATGACACCTTGATTCGCCATGGTGAATTCTCGTGAGTGAGTGAATCGGTCAGGGATTGAACAGATCCGCATATAAAAGTTACGTTAATGAAAGTGGACTTAGTTTTCAAGATAGAATAATTACCTTATCTCACTAACACGGGCGCTTCGGCAATGTTTACCGGCATCGGGATGCACAACTGTGATCGCCAACACGCCCGGATCGTGGCGGCTGGCAGCAGATTCACGGCCAGTGAAAGGGGAAAAGTGTGAGCGTGATAGGATTTTCGTATGTTTTATCAGGACGTTATTTTGCAATGATTGCACTGGCATCTCCTGCTGCAGAAAAAGTAGCTGGCGACGCACCGCCACGGTTAATCGCGTAAATGCCAGCGCAGTGTGCTGAATTTCACGCCATGCCGCTGTTTATTTGCGCGTGCTCACAGCGTTGTAATTCCCCGCGCAGGCTGTTTGACTTTATTTTTTTATTAAAGTAAGTATGAGTGAGTGCGTTTGTGTGCGGCTGCAGCCTGCAGGATGTCAGGCGGTGAGATGAAAGGATGCCGATCCTGGTCTGAAGAAGGTGAGCATAATGTCTGTTTCCTCCGTTCGTTCGTTCCGAATTCGCAATGTGGGTCGGCTGCTGGCAGCGGGCCTGCTGGCGGGCAGCGTCTCGCATGCCGCCCACGCCGCCGTTACCCTGAATGAGTGGGATATCTACAACTACCCGGAGCAGACTGCCGCGGTAGATGAAGGGATTAAAGAGTTTTCCCAGCAGAATCCCGGCATTGTGATTAACCGCTCGGTTCACTCCTTTGAAGATACCCGTATTCCTCTGAAGCTGGCGCTGACCGCCGGTGATGGCCCGCAGATCGCTCAGGTCAACCAGGGCGGCGGCGATATGGGCTCGCTGGTTAAAGATAAGCTGCTGCTGCCGCTCGACAGCTACGCCGCCAGCAACGGCTGGACCACACGCTTCCCGGACTCGATTCTGAAACGTAACCGCTGGTCAGACAGCGGCGAGTTCGGCAGCGGCAAACTCTATGGCGTCGCCAGCCTGGGCGAGATGGTCGGGCTCTATTACAACAAAGCGCTGCTGGATAAAGCAGGTATTGCCGTGCCGAAAACGCTGGCTGAGCTGGAAAGCGCGATGGCGAAACTGAAGCAGCAGGGCACCGCGCCGATGATGCTCGGTCTGCTGGATGGCAACATGGGCCAGCAGCTGCTCAGCACCCTGTGGCAGGCGCAGATTGAGAGCCACGACCGCAAGACGCTGGATAATCTGATTTACGATGTGGGCGGCACCTTCAAAGACAGCAAGCTGGTCAATGCCGCCTCTATGATGAAGAGCTGGACCGACAAAGGGTACTTCTTCCCTGGCTTCCAGGGCATCGGTCACGACGATGCGGCGACGCTGTTCCAGAACGGCCAGGCCGCGTTCCTGGTCAGCGGCACCTGGTATCTCGGCCAGTTTAAAGACAACAAAGATATTCACTTTGCCGCGATGCCTGCCGGTGAAGGCGTGAAGCAACCGCTGATGGTGGGCGGTACCGATCTGGCGTTCTCCATCACCAGCACTGCCAAAGGCAAAGATCAGCAGGAAGGTGCGGCGAAGTTCATCAACTATATGGTCTCTGATGCCATGGCGAACCGCTGGCTGAAGGTGGGCTTCCTGCCTGCCAGCACCAACAAAGCGGCGAAAATGCCAGCGGACAATCCGCTGCTGGCCGAGGCGTATCAGGTCTGGCTGACACTCAATGATTACGACGGTTTAGGCCACTACGTGGACTGGGCGACACCCACCATGAACGCCGAGCTGAATCAGAACGTTCAGCTGCTGCTGGCGGGCCGTCAGACACCCGATCAGATGGTAGTTAATTTTGATAACAACTATCAGCGTTACCTGAAAACACTGAAGCATTAAGCCGGAGGCCCGGCGAACAGCCGGGCCTGAGCCTCGTTCTGAACCACGAGTAGAGTTATGTTGAATTTAAGTGGCTGGCGTAATTTTCTCTATGTTCTGCCTGCGGTGCTGGTCTATGCGGTGTTTCTGCTGTTCCCGCTACTGGCCTCGCTGGGCATCAGTTTTACCGAATGGGACGGCACCTCGCTGCCGGTGTTTAGCGGCGTCAGCAACTATCTGCGGATGTTCAGCGATCCGGTGTTCTGGATTGCGCTGGGCAATAACGCCATCCTGATGCTGTTCTATACCCTGTTGCCGATTGGCGTCGGCCTGCTGCTCTGCAGCTTTCTGTATGACACGCGCAACAACAGCGAACGCAGCGTGCTGCGCATTCTCTTTTTCCTGCCCTACATCATGCCGATGGCGGTGCTGGGCGTGGTGTGGCGCTGGCTCTATAACCCGGCGTTTGGTCCGATCGACCAGATATTACGCGCAATCGGATTGCCCCAGCTGGCGCTCTCCTGGCTGGGTGATTTTACCTGGGCGCTGCCCGCCGTGGGTCTGGTCGCCACCTGGTACTTCTTCGGTTTCTGTCTGGTGCTGTTTATGGCGGGCCTGCAGCGCATGGATCCCTCACTGCTGGAAGCGGCCGATCTCGATGGCTCGTCGCGTCGCCAGAAGTTTATGCGCATTACGCTGCCAGGCCTGCGACCCGAGCTGCGGATTGCCCTGCTGCTGACGGTGATCGCCAGCCTGAAAGCCTTTGACCTGGTCTATGTGATGACGCAGGGCGGCCCGGGCACCTCCACCATGGTGACCAACATCTTTATGTATAAGCAGGGCTTTGATCTGCACTACTTTGGCTACGCCTCGTCGGTGGCGGTGTTCAGCATGGTCATTGTTTTAGGGATTAACTATCTGATCCATCTGGCCTTAAAGGAGCGTTACTGATGCGAAGCTCGCCGGTGATTTCACGCGCGCTGATCTGGATCGTGGCGCTGATGACGATTCTGCCGTTCCTGATGGCGCTGATGACGTCGTTCAAAACCCAGATGGAGCTGTTTCAGGGGGTCTTCACGCTGCCCGCCTCGCTGAATTTCAAAAACTACCTGACCGCGTGGCAACAGGGACACTTCAACGTCTACTTCCTCAACTCGGTGCTGGTGGTGATTCCGGTGGTGCTGTTCAGCGTGCTGCTGGGCATTCTGGCCGGGTTCGGTTTCGCGTGGCTGAAAATCCCTGGTAAAAAAGTCATCGGAGCGATGCTGGCGCTGGGGATGGTATTGCCGAGTGAAGCCTTTATCATTCCGCTCTATCACGAGCTGCGCTGGATGGGGCTGACCAACACCTATCTGGCGCTGATCCTGCCGCAAATCGCCCTGTCGCTGCCCTTTACCACGCTGATGATCGCCAGTGCTTTCCAGCAGGTGCCGAAAGAACTGGTGGAAGCGGCGGTAATGGATGGGGCATCGCGGGTCAAAATTCTGTGGGGCATTCTGGTGCCCGCTATCTGGCCGACCCTCTCAACGCTGGGGCTGCTGCTGTTTATCTGGACCTGGAATGAGTTCCTGATCCCGCTGATTCTGGTCAACAAGGATGAGTTACGCACACTGCCAATTGGCATGATGTTTTTCCAGAACAAAAACACCATCGACATTCCGGTGCTGATGGCGGGCGCGATGATTGTGATTATGCCGCTGATCGTGGTGTTCCTGATTTTCCAGCGCAAGTTCATCAGCGGCGTCACCGAAGGGGCCGTGAAGTAATCTGTGATAGCCCGCACGAAACGGCGCACTGGCGGCCAGACAAAGGTTTGCCGCGCCGTATCGTGCTGCAATTCCTCCTCCTCAATCCTGCGGGAGACGCATGATGCACCTTTCCCTTGCTGATTTTCACCCTGTCGCCGATGGCGAAACCCCGGACACGGCCGTGCTGCAACGCGCTATGGATCAGATTGCGGCGGCGGGCGGTGGCCGTCTGACCCTGCCTGCCGGGCGTTATCGCAGCGGCTGCCTGAATCTGCCCTCTGATTTTGAACTCCATCTTGAAGCGGGCGCGGTGCTGATCGCCAGTCAGCGGCTGGCTGATTACCAGGCGGTACAGGCGCTGAGCTGTGCTGAGAAGTCCCACAATGTGCTGCTCTATGCGCTGGGCCAGCGCAATATCACCATCAGCGGCACCGGCCGTATAGACGGTGACGGTGAAGCCTGGTTTGCCGCTGAGCGTGACGAGCAGGGCTATCGCCTGCCGCGTGCGGACCGGCCGCGGATCATTGTGTTTGAAGATTGCGAGCAGGTAACGCTGACCGCCTTTACCATCGTGCAGGCGCCAATGTGGACGGTGCATCTGGTGAGCTGTCGCCATGTGCATATCGACCACCTCACCATCGACAATGCCATGACCATGCCGAATACCGATGCGCTCGATATCGACAGTTGCGAAGCGGTGTTTGTCAGCAATAGCTATCTCAGTGCCGCCGATGATGCCATCTGCATCAAAACCACCCATAAACCGGCCGCGCTGCGGCGTCCGGCGCGGCAGATTATGATCACCAACTGCCTGCTGCGTAGCTACAGCTGCGCCTTTAAAATCGGCACTGAAACCTGGGATGATGTGGAAGATGTCACGGTGACCGGCTGCACCATTTTTGATTCCAACCGTGGCATTGGCATTCTGTCGCGTGACGGCGGCGCGATGCGGCGTCTGCTGTTCAGTAATCTGACTTTTGCCTGTCACCATGCGCCGCCCTGTCACTGGGGAAAAGCCGATCCGCTGCATATTTCGGTGCGCAGGCGCGATCCCGCCATTACGCCAGGCATCGTAGAGCAGGTGCAGTTCAGTAACGTTACGGGCGTGGCGGAAGGGGCGATTAACCTGCATGCCGCAGAACCGGGCTGGATACGCGATGTGGTCATCAGCCAGCTGCAAATGCGGCAGATCGTGGCACCGGTTGCACAGGGACACTATGACGTACGGCCGCCCTGTAATCCGGACTCCCCGACCGGCATGGGGCTGGATAACGCCTACAAACTTGACCCGAAAACCGGCGAAGCTTTTGGCGTAGAGCGCTATCCCGGCGGGCTGCCGGGCCTGTTTGCACGCGGGGTGGAGAACCTGCAACTGCACAGCCTGGCGATAGTACGGCCGGAACCGTTACCGCCAGGCTGGCACCCCGAGTGCGTGGTGCAGTTGCCGGACTAAATCACAGCGCGGCGGCGATGGCCATACCGAGCTGTTCGGTGCTGGCGCTGCCGCCGAGATCGCGCGTCAGGTGCTCACCCGCTGCCAGCGTGCGTTCAATCGCGTCTAACACCGCATCACCTGCCGCTTTGTAGCCGAGGTGCTCCAGCATCATCGCGCCACACCAGATCTGTCCGATGGGATTGGCGACGCCTTTACCGGCGATATCGGGCGCAGAACCGTGAACCGGTTCAAACAGGCTGGGGAACAGGCCTTCCGGGTTGATATTGGCCGAAGGGGCGATGCCGATAGTGCCGGTACAGGCCGGGCCGAGATCGGAGAGGATATCGCCAAACAGATTGCTGGCGACCACCACATCAAACCAGTCCGGATGCAGCACGAAGTTAGCGGTGAGAATATCGATGTGATACTTATCGACGCGAACATCGGGGAACTGACCGGCCATGGCTTCAACGCGGCTATCCCAGTAGGGCATGGTGATGGCAATGCCGTTCGATTTGGTGGCGGAGGTCAGGTGTTTCTTCGGCCGACTCTGCGCCAGCTGATAGGCAAACTTCAGGATGCGATCGACGCCGGTGCGCGTCATCACCGTCTCCTGAATCACCACTTCACGTTCGGTGCCGGGGAACATGGTGCCGCCGACGCTGGAGTATTCACCCTCCGTGTTTTCGCGTACCACATAGAAGTCGATATCGCCGGGCTGACGGTTCGCCAGCGGCGCTTTGACGCCTGGCATCAGTCGCACCGGACGCAGATTCACATATTGATCGAACTCCCGGCGGAACTGCAGCAGCGAGCCCCACAGTGAAACGTGGTCGGGCACCACATCGGGCCAGCCGACTGCGCCAAAATAGATCGCATCAAAGGCTTTCAGCTGTGGAAACCAGTCGTCAGGCAACATTTTGCCATGCTGCTGCCAGTAGTCGGCACTGGCGTAATCGAACCACTCCCAGCGCAGCGGAATGTTAAATTTCTCTGCGGCCGCATTCATTACACGGACGCCTTCCGGCATCACTTCTTTGCCGATGCCGTCGCCAGGGATCACGGCAACAGAGTGAATTTTGTCAGTCACAGGGTACCTTTCCGGTTGATGTTCGAATTGTGTACGCAGTATAACTGTCGCTTCCGGGGAAATAATGAGCCTGAAAGGCAATCCAGTGTTGAATAAAAGTAGAGAATCCCGCACCTCCACCGATGATTTAGCCTTCTTTGTTCGCCTGGCTGCGCTGGATAGCCTGACTGCGGCGGCGCGCGAACTGGGATTGTCGCTGGCGGCGGTAAGCAAACGTCTGAGCCAGCTGGAACAGCGGCTTGGTGTGCAACTCCTGCGCCGCACCACGCGACGACTGGAGCTGACGCCGGAAGGGCGCCGATATCTGGCGGGTGCGCGTCCGTTGCTGGATCAGCTGGCGGCGCTGGAAGAGGCGGTCAGCGGCGAAACCGCTCAGCTGCGCGGCACACTTAACATTAACGCCTCATTTGGCTTTGGCCGTCGGCATATTGCGCCCTGCGTCTCGGCTTTTGCCGCGCTGCACCCGGAACTCTCGCTGTCGCTGCAGCTCAGCAGCCAGCCACTTAATTTTCTTGATGCCCACATGGATATTGATATCCGCGTCGGGGAACCGCCCGACTCACGGCTGGTGGCGCGCAAACTGCGTACCAATCCGCGCATTCTCTGCTGCTCACCCGCCTATGCCGCCCGGCACGGTCTGCCGGAGACAGTGCGCGATCTGGCACAACACAACTGCATTTTACTGCGCCAGCACGACAGCGATTTTACCCTGTGGCGACTGACCAGCGGCGAACAGAGCATCAATCAGAAAGTGCGCGGCAGTCTGATCACCAACGATGGCGAAGTGGCGATGCGGCTGGCGATGGATGGGCATGGCATCTTGCTGCGTTCCTGGTGGGATGCGCAGCACAGTCTGGCGACGGGCGAACTGCTGCCGGTGTTACCCGACTGGCAGGCACCGGATGGCGATATTTTTGCGGTCTGGCAGGCGCAGCGTCAGCTTCCGGCGCGTATTACCGCATTTGTGGCGTTTCTGCAGAGCAATCTGCAATCGGTTGATTAGCCAGGCTTTTAAAGGCAGTTTCTGGCGCGGCCAGACGCCTGCGGACAATAAACATACCGCATTAAGCTGATTCGGTTGCGTCAGCGTGCCGCTGCGTTTACAGCGTTTTAGCGGCTGCGTATGATTCTTATTCTTTTTATTTCCAGCCTGTCCTCTGCGTTGTGGCCAGCCGGGAGCAGCAGGCAGATAGGGGAGTTAAGTATGAAAGCGTTGTTCAGTCCGCGTACAGCGGCACTTACACTGGCGATGGTGACCACCTTCAGCCTGACGGCGTGCCAGATGCCGGCGAAAAAAGTGGATGCCAGTGCGCCGGTGGTGATGCAGCCCTCCAGCCCGGATAACCTGATTCAGCGCGAGCTGGGTGAAGGTTTGTACGAGATGGCCTATCTGCCAGCAAAAAATGCCCTCTATGTCGCCAGCGCGCAGGGATTTAAAGATATCAGCGGCGGCATGATCTACCGTCTTGATGCTTCCACGCTGCAGAGCACCGGCGCGGGACACTTCGACCTGAAAAACTTTGGTCTGATCAGTGCGCCTGACGGCAGCGCACTCTACGCCACCAACACGCTGGATGGCGGTATCTCTAAGATCGATCCTGATAACGGTAAGGTGCTGAAGCGCCTGATGTTTGACGAGAAAAACGAGAAAGGCATGCCCTATGGCACGCGTGAAATCTTTCTGCATGACGGGCTGCTCTATGTCGGCGGCGTGGGCGATCCGGGCGTGATCTGGGTGGTTGATGCCAAAACCCTGACGCTGAAAACCCGGATAAAAAATGCCGGGAAGTGGGTCACAGGCATCATCTTCTCGCCGGTCAGCGACCGGATTTATGCGGCGAACGGCAGCGGAGAAATCCTGGTGATCAATCCGCGCAATAACAAAATCGAGCAGCGCCTGACGGCGGGTGACGGGCAGGAGTATCTGTTCCTGAATATGGCCGAGGATCCGGCAACCGGTCGCCTGTTTGTTACGGATAATTCAAAAGCGAAAAATACGCTGGTGTTTGATGAGCGCAGCGGCAAGGTCATTAAGCGTCTGAATCCGGGCGACTCACTAGGGATTAAGTTTAATGGCAAGCGCAATGAGATTTATATCAGCCAGCGCGAATCGAAGAAGGTGCTGCAGCTGGATGGCACCACCTATGAGGTGAAAAACAGCTGGTCATTTAATAGCCATCCCAACAGTCTGCTGGTCTCACCGGACGGGCAGACCCTGTTCGTCACCCTGAAGCAGGGCTTCAATGACGATCACAGCAGTCAGGGGCTGGATGGCGTGGCGCGTATCACACTGCAATAAGAAAAGGCGGCATCGCTGCCGCCTGTATCTTTACTTAGCCACACCTTCTACCAGCACCACGCGATAGTTCGCGCCTTTCAGACGGTGCGCTTTGGCAGCCTGATATTCCGGGCTGTCATACCAGGCATGTGCGGCTTCGCGGCTCGCGAATTCCAGAATCACCACGCCTTCCGCTTCCTGTCCTTCCAGCGTTTCCAGTTCGCCATAAAAGGCGAGAGGATTGATCTGATGATCGCCGCGAGCCTCGCCCGCTTTCTCGGCATAGATCGCCATTTCGTCCTGGTTCAGGGTGTTATCACGAATAAATACAACATATGCACTCACAGGTCTCTCCTTAAGCTTTTTTATCCTGGGTTTTGGTATCGAAGTCAGCGGCATCATGACGCTCGTGCAGCTGATCGGCCGGGTCGCCCATGACACGGTTGACCTTGCGGCCACGAATTACAGCAGGACGCAGCGCGATCTCTTTCGCCCAGCGCACCACATTTTTATAGGACTGCACATCCAGGAATTCGGCACCGCCATACTGGTCATTCAGCACCATGTTGCCGTACCACGGCCAGGTGGCGATATCAGCGATGGTGTAGTCATCACCGGCCAGATAGCGGTTATCTGCCAGCTGACGATCCAGCACGTCGAGCTGACGCTTCGCTTCCAGCGTGAAGCGGTTAATGGCGTACTCAATTTTTTCTGGCGCGTAGTGATAGAAATGACCGAAACCACCGCCCAGGTAAGGCGCTGAGCCCTGTAACCAGAAGAGCCAGTTCAGGGTTTCGGTGCGGCCAGCGATATCTTTCGGCAGGAAGTAGCCATACTTCTCCGCAAGATAGAGCAGGATGTTGCCCGATTCAAATACCCGAATCGGCGGCGTTGCTGAGTGGTCGCTCAGCGCCGGGATTTTCGAGTTCGGGTTTACGTCGACAAAACCGCTGGAGAACTGATCGCCTTCGCCGATACGGATCAGCCAGGCATCATATTCCGCATCGTTGACGTTAAGCGCCAGCAGCTCTTCCAGCAGGATGGTCACTTTCTGGCCGTTAGGCGTGCCAAGCGAATAGAGCTGTAAAGGATGCTTGCCGACCGGCAACGCTTTTTCATGGGTGGGACCAGCGAACGGACGATTAGTTTTAGCGCCGTTACCTTTGGCTTCAGGGTCCCAGGTCCAGACTTTTGCGGGCTGATATGCATTTTCCGACATAATGAAAGTTCGCCTTATGGTGTGGTATTGGTCTGGAGTGTAGCAGGTGCTGCGAAGGGGGTTTAACTCTGCTGGCTGCGCAAGGCCGTGCTGCAGGGGGCTGATGTCAGGCGGGCAGCGGCACAGGAGAAAAGTGAATAAAAGTGTGTCAGGCAGGTGGTTCGTTATCCTGAGCGGAGGTGGCCGTGCAGTCAGCAGCGACTGCACGGCAGGCAGGGTTACAGCAGTTCACGCTCAATCAGTTCGCGGGTTTCTACCGCCTGAACCTTCATCTTTTCCGGGTAGCCAAACAGAGACGCCGCGATGATCGGTTCACCGCCGACTTTATAACTGCGGGTGGCAAAGCCAGTGTCGCGCAGCGTTTTAAACAGGGTGTCGAAGTCCACTTCGCCTTCGCCCACGCCGACATGCTGGTGAATGGTGGCATCCACCCCTGGCGGGTTAACGATGTAGCGACAGTGTTTTGTATGGTTCATGGTGTCGGCGATCAGCATATGCGACAGATCGTCACCGGCATACTCCAGCATCGGTTTCACATCACCTTTGCCTTTGTCATAAAAGAAAGTGTGTGGCGCGCTGTAGATATACTTCACATTATCGCTGCGGAACGACTTCACGATATCCACGGTTTCGTTGTTCTCTTCGCAGAAATCCCACGGATGGGCCTGGATTTCGACGCGGATGCCTTCACGTTCGATGATCGGCAGCAGCTCTTCCATAGAGCGATAGAACATCTCTTCACAGATTTCCGGCTCGTTAGGCGTGCCGGAGAGCTCGGTGTTGATCACCTGCACACCCATCTCAACCGCAATCTCGATCATCCGCTTCCAGTTCTTCACCGCCGCCTGACGACGCAGCTCATCCGGGCCGGACCAGCGATAGACCACGATAAACGAGGAGATCTCCAGCCCGGTGGCGTTTAACGCATTCTTATACTCGGTGATGATTTCACGGCTGGCTTTAGGATGCTTATAAAACGGGTTGATCTGCGGATGCGGCGACTGTTCGATATATTTGTATCCCCAGTCGGCCACCTGATGAACCATACGGGTGATGCCTAAATCTTTAATCACATCCACATCAAAAGCGATTTTCATCTTTCTGCTCCGGGCACATTAAGGTTGCTGTTCTTCATTGAAGGTCACGCCAATCTGCTGCCTGACGTTGTCCATCGCGGCCAGGGTGGTAATCGCCTGGTCAAGCGAATGGATGGGCGAATCGATCCGGTTCTGGCCGATACACCAGGCGAAGTGGTTAATTTCATGACAGAGCTGTTCATAGCGGCTGGCAGGCTCCTGCCACTGCAGGCGATGACGCCGATCGCTGGAGGTCAGTGTGAAGTTACCGGGCGCATAGAACTGGCCCGCCAGTTCCAGCGTGGCCTCGCGTCCGGCGATCACCGCGCCGCCTGGCGTGTTGCTGAACAGGGTGGTATTCAGCACCGAATGCATGCCGTGCTGATGGGTAAACAGCATCGACGTCTGACCGTTTACACGCCCATCCGGGACGGACTGGCCCCGGGCGACGATCGTGTCAGGCGCACCGCCGCCAACAAACACGCTAAGCGCCACCAGATAGCTGCCCAGATCCAGCATCGGGCCGCCCGCCAGATCGGCATTGAAGATGCGATGATCCGGGGTGAAAAACTCGCCATGATCGGCAATCAGGGTGTGAACATCGCCGAGCACGCCATCCTCCAGCAGCTGACGGATAACGTCATATTTCGGTGTGAAGTTGCACCACATCGCCTCCATACAGAGCAGGTTCGCGGCAGCGGCAGCCTGTTTAAGCTGTGTCGCCTGCTGAGCATTCAGCGCCAGCGGCTTTTCAATTAGCAGATGCTTTCCGGCGGCAATCGCGCGCAGACCATCGGGAAAATGGTGGTTGTGGGGCGTAGCGATATAGACCGCATCCACATCCTCCCGCGCCAGCAGCACGTCGATACTGCCCGTGGCATGGCTGATTGACCATTTGTCGGCAAAGGCCTGCGCTTTTGCCGGGTCACGCGCAGCCACCGCGGTGATCTGCTGATGGGTATGCTTGCGCAGTGCATGGGCAAAATGGTCGGCGATCCAGCCCGGCCCGATAATGCCCCAGCGCAACTGTGGTACCTGGCTGGCAGCGGTCAGGCGTGGAACCGGAAGCGTTGAAGGGAACATAACTTTTCCTTTTGTACGTGCAGGCAGGTGCTGCTCAGGGCTCCACTATAGAAAGCCCGCCGTCGTCGCTCTAACCTTTTAATGATGTGATCCCATCAACCCGATCGGCGCAGGATTTTTATCCGTTTTAGCAAATGGGCGTTTTAAAGAGAATGCAGAAAGAAATGAATGTTTCATTTTGCGAGGACGATCAAGATTAACGCTGACTTTCTATCAAATAAATGAGAGGAAATGGCTGTGCCGCGATAGAGTGTTGATGTCTCAGACAACAGAATATATAGGCGTAGCCGTCAGCCAGCGCTACAGAGAGCAGAAGCAGGGAGAAGGATGATGTCAAAAGTGACGATGACCGCTATTGCGCAGGCGGCGGGCGTGGGCGTGGCCACCGTGGATCGGGTGCTGAATGGCCGCGCGCCGGTGCGCAGCGTGACCGAGCAGAAAGTGCTGGCTGCGGCCCGCGAGCTGGGCTATCACCTGACGCAGGCACACATCCGGACAACATCGCCGCTCGCTACGGCAACAGTTCGCGTGAGCTTTATCCTGCTGCCTGCCCGTTATTCGTTTTATCAGCAGCTGGGCGAGGTGCTGAAACAGCAGCTTAAGGTGCAGCAGCCACAGGGCAGCGAACCTGAATTCTGCTGGCATGATATTCATGAAGTGGAGGCGGTGGCGCACTCGCTGCGTCTGCTGGCACAGCGCAGTGATGTGATTGCGCTGGTGGCGCTGGATCATCCGCTGATTCGTCACGCGATTCAGGATGTGTCCCGACTGGGCGTGCGGGTTTACGCGCTGTTTTCTGATTTCTCGCCCTGTGAGCATGCGGGGTTTATCGGCATTGATAATCAGAAAGCGGGACGTACGGCGGCCTGGATGGCACAGCATCTGCTGCGTCAGCCGGGATGCGTTGGGGTGCTGCTGGGCGATCACCGCTTTACCTGCCAGGAGAGCAGCGAGATCAGTTTCCGCTCTTACCTGCGCGAGTCAGGCATCAGCCAGCGGGTACTGGAACCGTTAAAAACGCATGAGTCGGGTGAAGGAGGCTATCAGGCGACCCGGCAGTTGCTGGACACCCATGATGATCTGGTGATGATTTATGCGCCCTGCGGCGGCATAGAGGGCGTGGTGCAGGCGCTGCGTGACAGCGGACGCAGGCAGATCGATCTGCTGTGCCACGGTCCGCTGCCCGGCGATGAGCTGGCGCTGATTGATGGCACCATTACGCTGATGTTGCGCCATCGTATTGATGCCATGGCTGCGGCGGTGATCGCCACCTGCCTCAACAGCCGGATGGAACAGCGCGACCATTTTGCTCAGGTGACCGTACCCTTTGAAATCGTGACGCGTGAAAACCTGTAGAAAGAGCAGGTTAGCGGGTATTTGATAGAAAACTATCATATAAAGAAATATTTAAACGCGATCTCTATCAAAAAATGAAACTTTCATTGTTGTCTGAGATGAAATTTTCATTTGATACTGCCAGCAGTTCTCACTGCACAGGCAGATATCATGACCTTTCACATTGCTAATGCGCCCTGTAGCTGGGGCGTCGACGATCCCGCTAATCCCTGGCTGCCGCCATGGCAGAAAGTCCTGACCGAGGCCGCTCAGGCTGGCTATCCCAGTATTGAACTTGGCCCCTGGGGCTATCTGCCAGCGGATGCAGCCGAACTGACCCGGCAGCTTAATGCGCATCAGCTTTCGCTGGTGGCGGGTACGATTTTTGATGATTTGGTCAGTGAAGCGCATTTCCCTGAACTGGTGACGCTGACCCACAACCTGTGCCGTACCCTGGCCAGCGTACCAGCCGCCGTCAAAACGCCCGGCGCCAGCGCGCCTTATCTGGTGGTCATCGACTTCGGGAATCCGGAGCGGGCGAAATATGCCGGTCAGTCAGAAAAAGCGCCACGGCTCTCCGCTGACGACTGGCAGCGCATGATGCGACACATCACCATTCTGAGTGAGATTGCCTGGCAGGAGTATGGCGTGCGACCGGTGATCCATCCGCATGCGGGCGGCTGCATTGAGTTTGCCGATGAGCTTGCGCGGCTGGTCAGTGATATTCCGCATCAGGTGGCTGGTTTATGCCTGGATACCGGCCATCTCTATTACGCCGGGATGGATCCGATCGCTTCGCTGCAACAGTACTGGACCCGCATCGATTACCTCCACTTCAAAGACGTTAACCAGCGGGTCTGGCGAGACGCCCTCTCTCACGGACTCGACTTTTTCACTGCCTGCGCGCAGGGGGTGATGTGTCCGCTGGGGCAGGGCGCAATTGACTATCCGGCGGTGCGCACGCTGCTGACTGAGCGTAACTATCAGGGCTGGATCACCATCGAACAGGAGCGTGATCCGCGCCATGCCGACACCAGTCTGCGGGATGTTAAAGCCAGCCTGGACTATCTCCGATCAACAGGATTTTGAGGACAACAGCATGATTAACGGTAAAAAAGCGGCTAATCGCTCGCTGCGCTGGGGCATGATCGGCGGCGGCGGCACCAGCCAGATTGGGTATATCCATCGCTCTGCGGCACAGCGTGACGGAAACTTTGTGCTGCTGGCGGGGGCATTTGATATTGATGCCGCACGCGGGCGTGAGTTTGGTCAGGCGCTGGGTGTGGCACCGGACCGCTGTTATCCCGATTATGCCAGCCTGTTCGCCGGGGAAGCCGCGCGTGAAGATGGCATTGAGGCGGTGTCTGTCGCCACGCCTAATAATACTCATTTCGCCATTTGCCGCGCGGCGCTTAACGCCGGGCTGCATGTGGTGTGCGAGAAGCCCCTCTGTTTTACGGTCGAAGAGGCGGATGAGCTGGAGCAGCTGAGCCGGGAGAAGCAGAAGGTTGTTGGCGTCACCTACGGTTACGCCGGGCATCAGCTGGTTCATCAGGCCAGGGAAATGATCGCCGAAGGGGCTCTGGGTGAGATCCGCATCGTTAACATGCAGTTTGCTCACGGCTTCCATAATGAGGCGGTGGAGTTGCAGAGTGAAAGCACCCGCTGGCGGGTCGATCCGCGCTTTGTCGGCCCGAGTTACGTGTTAGGCGACCTGGCGACGCATCCGTTATTTATCGCAGAAACGATGTTGCCACAGCTGAAAGTGACGCGTCTGCTCTGTTCGCGTCAGAGCTTTGTCGCGTCGCGTGCGCCGCTGGAGGATAACGCCTTTGTGATGATGGAGTATGACAACGGCGCAGTCGGCACGTTATGGGCGTCGGCGGTGAATGCCGGATCGATGCACGGGCAGAAGATTCGGGTCGTCGGATCGAAAGCCAGTCTGGAGTGGTGGGATGAGCAGCCGAACCAGTTGCGCTATGAAGTGCAGGGCGAGCCTGTGCGCATTCTGGAGCGCGGCATGGGCTATCTTAATCCGCGCGCGCTGGAAGAGGACCGCATTGGCGGAGGGCATACCGAGGGGTTATTTGAAGCCTGGTCCAATCTTTATCGTCGCTTCGCACTGGCGATGGATGCCACCGATCGCCGTGACACCGACTTCCTGCAGGATTTCTGGTATCCCGACGTGCATGCCGGATTAATGGGCGTGCGCTGGGTCGCGCAGTGCGTGAAATCGGCGGATGCCGGTGCAGTGTGGGTGGCGTGCTGAAGCAGAGGGTGAGCCACAGGATGTGGCGAGTGTATCGAACCTTCGATAACGGGCTCGCTACACAAAAGCAAAAAACCCGCCAGAGGCGGGTTCTTTAAATATGGTGCCCGAACCCGGACAAAAATGCCGGGAGCATTTTTGCATCGCGCGGCTTCGCGCGACCCGGAGGGTGAGCCACAGGATGTGGCGAGTGTATCGAACCTTCGATAACGGGTTCGCTCCACAAAAGCAAAAACCCGCCAGAGGCGGGTTCTTTAAATTTTGGTGCCCGAACCCGGAATCGAACCAGGGACACGGGGATTTTCAATCCCCTGCTCTACCGACTGAGCTATTCGGGCAACGGGGCGCATTAAACCGTAAAGGCCGCGGGTCGTCAACGGCTTTCACCAAAAAACCCCTGGAAACGTGACTGATTGCCTGATTTTCAGTCAAAGCGGGTAAAACCTCAGGCCAGCGCGCCATTTTTACGACACAGCGCGATGCTGTAAACATCCTCCGCCAGCCGCTGTGCGGTGGCGACATCCTGCACATTGCGCTTCACCAGCAGCTTGCTGAGGCAGCCTTCAAGAATCAGCTCCATCTGATCGGCCACCATGCTGGGGTTGTCCAGCGCCTGCTCCACCAGAATGTCGTGGGTGAACTGCCATGAGCCGCGTTTCTGCTGTTCGGCCAGTTGATGGATGGGCTGATCGGGCTGCGGGTAGAAGCTACAGGCGGCAATAAACAGGCAGCCAGGAAAGCGTCCTTTGCTGACCTGCTCACTCAGGACCTCATAGCGTGCCATCAGCTTCTGGTCGGGCGACAGCGATTCATCCAGCAGGATCTGGCGTCGCCAGGTATCAATCTGCTGCCCGTGATAGCGCAGCGCATCGTAGAGCAGGGCGTCACGATCGGGCCAGAACTGCTGAAGCTGGTCATGGGTTAATTCGGATCCCGCCAGGGTTTCCAATGAGAGGGTGGCGGCGAGGCCGTTCTGTTCAAGCACATTCAATGCATGCTCGAGTATCTGTTCACGCTGCAAGTGACTCTCCTCTGGTATGCAGGCCCGGTAAGGCACCGGGCAATGACCTGACTCCAGTGTTGTTTACGGGGTAAGTTTCTGCAAATGCGCCCGGAACTCGGCGGCATTGAGAAACCCGGTGATGCGCGATCCGGCGATTTCGCGGCCCTGCGCATCAAAGAACAAAATCGTCGGTAAGCCCAGCACCTGAAGGTGCTGCAACAGCGCGTTGTCACTGGCGTTGTTGGCGGTGACGTTAGCCTGGAGCAGCTGTACCTGACTCAGGCTATCGCGCACGGCGCTGTCACTAAAGGTATATTTTTCAAACTCTTTACAGGCGACGCACCAGTCAGCGTAGAGATCAACCATGGTGATGCGGCCGCGGGCCTGCTGCAGCGCGCTATCAAGCTGCTGCGGCGTCTGGATAGTATGGAACGGCAGCGGTGCCACAGCCTGCTGCTGCGCCGGTCCGCCAAAGGCCCAGTCCTGCAACGGGCGTGCGCTGATCAGCGCAGCGGCCAGCATGATAATCTGCACTACGCGCCACTTACCACTGCTGGCGCGCAGGCTGACGCTGAACGCCCAGCCAAAGAACGCGACGCCGAGCAGGCTCCAGAGTCGCAATCCCCACGCATCGCCCAGCACCCGCTCCAGCAGGAAGACCGGCAGCGCCAGGATGACAAAACCAAAGCCCTCTTTAACGGTTTGCATCCACGGGCCGCTTTTCGGCAGCAGCCGGTTACCAAACAGGGTCACGGCGATCAGCGGTAATCCCATTCCGACCGCATAGAGCCACAGCGTCCCGGCACCGGCCCACAGATTTCCGCTCTGCGCGATGTAAAGCAGAATGGCGCTGAGCGGGGCCGTGGTGCAGGGCGAGCAGATCAAACCTGCCAGCGCGCCCATCAGGAAGACGCCGGGCAGCGAGCCACCCTGCTGACGATTACTCCACAGGGTCAGGCGGGTTTGCAGGCTGGCGGGCAGTTGCAGCGTAAACAGGCCGAACATCGACAGCGCCAGCACGATAAACAGCAGTGAGAGCGTGAACAGCACATAAGGATGCTGCAACGCGGCCTGGAAGCGCAGGCCCGCTGCCGCGACGACTACTCCCAGCAGCGTGTAGGTCAGCGCCATCCCCTGCACATAGACCATCGCCAGCGCGAACAGCCGGCCCAGCGAATAGTGGCGCTGTCCGCCAAGGATAATGCCGGAGATCAGCGGATACATCGGCAGTACGCAGGGCGTAAACGCGACACCGATACCAATCAGTAGCGCCCAGAGCGGCGAGAAAGGCAGCGGGCTGGCGGGCGCGGGCTGAGCGCTGACCGGCGGCGGTGCGCTGCTGGCGGTTACCGCACTTACCGGAACGCTGCGCGTCTCTGGCGGATAACAGAATCCGGCGGCGGCACAGCCCTGATAAGTCACACTGAGCGTGGCGCCGCTGGCCGCCTGTTGCAGCGTCACCGGCAGCGTCAGATCCTGCGGATAGATTTCACTTTTGCCGAAGAATTCATCTTCATGCGGCTGACCGGCCGGCAGCGTTAACGGCGCGATGGTCGCGTTCTGCGGTGTGATATGGATCTGCTGGCGATAGAGGTAGTAACCCGATTTCACTTTCCAGTGCAGGTTGAGCTGCGCGCCCTGCTGGTCGAAGTCAAAAGTAAAGGCCTGATCGACCGGCACAAAGCGACTGGTCCCCGGATTTGAAAAGAGTGAAGCGTGCGCCTGCAGGCCGATAAACAGCGTCAGCAGAAGCGTAATTAAGCGAGAGATGCGTGCAGCCATGACAAGTATTTACTGTCTCCATATTGAACCGGCAGCGCCAGCAGTTCGGGCACATCGTAAGGGTGAGCGTCTTGGAGCAGATCACACAGCGCCTGCTGATGATCGCTGTCGCATTTCAGCAGCATCTGGACTTCGTTGCTCTGCTCCATTTTTCCCTGCCAGAGATACCAGGAGGTGGCGCCCGGCAGCAGTGTGACACAGGCCGCCAGCCTGGCTTCCAGCGCTAAGCCAGCAAGGTGCTCCGCCGTGACCTGATCGGGTGTGGTGCAGAGGATAACGACAGCATTCATCCTGTGACTCCTGTTTTAAAGAGCGCCGATGATAGCATGCTCCATCCGTAACACGAGGAGTGCGCTTATAGCAGCAATCCGCCAAAAATGAAGCCAGAGAGCACCGACAGCGCAATGGCGATCACGCCGGGAATGATAAAGGCATGGTTAAACACATACTTGCCAATCCGGGTCGAACCCGTGTCATCCATCTCTACTGCGGCCAGCAGGGTCGGGTAGGTCGGCAGCACAAACAGCGCTGAAACCGCCGCGAAGGAAGCGATGGCAGTAAGCGGCGTAACGCCCAGCAGCAGCGCGGCGGGCATCAGCGCTTTGGTGGTCGCAGCCTGCGAGTAGAGCAGCATCGAGGCGAAGAACAGCACCAGCGCCAGCATCCACGGATAGGTTTTCAGCGTGTCGCCCGCCAGCATCTGAATCTCCGCCAGATGTGCCTTCACAAAGGTATCGCCCAGCCAGGCGACGCCCATCACGCAGATACAGGCGCTCATGCCGGACTTAAAGGTGCTGGCGCTGAGGATTTCGCTGGTGTCGAGTTTGCAGGTCAGGCTGATCAGCGTGGCGATGGTCAGCATAAACACCACAATCGCTTCATTGCGTGGCAGTGGCGGATTGACGATCAGCCCGACGCTGGCGCTGGTCGCGGTGGCATAAAGCACCACGGCCACAATGCCCGTCAGAAACAGCAGCACCGATTTTTTCGCGCCCGGTTTTGCCTGGTAGAGGCTGGCGCCGCGCAGCGTGACTTCGCCTTTGGCGAGACGCGCCTGATAAACCTCATCATCCTTTAGCTCACGGCCTAAGAAGTTAGTCACCAGAGCCGCCAGGAAGAGGCCCACCATGGTTGAGGGGATGGCAATCGCCAGCAGCGTGATATAGCTGACGCCGCGCGGCTCAAGCAAAGTGGCGAAGAAAACCACTGCGGCTGAAATGGGTGATGCGGTAATCGCGATCTGCGAAGCCACTACCGCAATCGACAGCGGCCGGGAAGGGCGAACGCCTTGCTCTTTCGCCACTTCGGCAATCACCGGTAATGTTGAGAACGCGGTATGTCCGGTACCGGCCAGTAGCGTCATCAGGTAGGTCACTAGTGGGGCCAGCAGCGTAACGTGGCGTGGATGGCGGCGCAGCAGGCGTTCCGCCAGACTCACCAGATAATCCATCCCGCCTGCCACCTGCATGGCGGCTATCGCGGCGATCACCGCCATGATGATTTCAATCACATCGAACGGAATAGCACCGGGTGCCATGCCAAATCCCAGCGTCAGGATCAGCACGCCCATTCCGCCTGCGAACCCGATACCAATGCCGCCAAGACGTGCGCCCAACCAGATCGCCATCAAGACGATAAGCAGCTCAACCACAAACATGAATGACTCCTGAAAGATAAACCGGTAATAGCCGGGTGTGCTGTTTAACAAAAAAAAAGGCACACCGTGTTGATCGCGGTGTGCCTTTGGTTAACCAGCGTCGGTTAAACCTTACTGTTCGTTTTCATCAGTATAACGTTTGGCTTTATAAACCGGGTACATCAGGTTCTGCACCGAGAAGATATCGTCCAGCTCACTTTCCGTCAGCAGGCCGCGCTCCAGCACGACTTCACGTACGCTTTTACCGGTTTCCGCACAGATTTTGCCGACGATGTCGCCGTTGTGGTGGCCGATGTAAGGGTTAAGGTAAGTCACGATACCAATCGAGTTGAAGACATAGGCTTCGCACACCGCGCGGTTGGCGGTAATGCCGTTGATGCACTTCTCCAGCAGGTTGTAGCAGGCGTTAGTCAGAATGCTGATCGACTCAAACAGCGCCTGGCCAATCACCGGCTCCATCACGTTGAGCTGCAGCTGGCCCGCTTCAGAGGCCATCGTCACGGTGATGTCGTTGCCAATCACTTTGAAGCAGACCTGGTTTACCACCTCCGGTACAACCGGATTGACCTTGGCGGGCATGATAGAGGAACCCGCCTGCAGCTCTGGCAGATTGATTTCATTCAGGCCTGCACGCGGGCCAGAGGAGAGCAGGCGCAGGTCGTTACAGATTTTAGAGAGCTTCACCGCCAGACGTTTCAGCGATGAATGGACCATCACATAGGCGCCGCAGTCGGAGGTTGCTTCAATCAGATCTTCCGCCGGCACCACCGGCAGGTTGCTGACTTCCGCCAGACGCTGTACCGCCAGGTGCTGATAGCCTTCCGGCGTGTTGAGGCGGGTGCCGATGGCGGTCGCGCCCAGGTTCACTTCCAGCAGCAGTTCAGCGGTACGCAGAATGCTTTTGGTCTCTTCGTTCAGCAGTACGCTGAAGGCGTGAAATTCCTGCCCGAGGGTCATCGGCACGGCATCCTGCAACTGGGTACGGCCCATTTTCAGGATGGTCTGGAATTCATCGGCTTTGTGCTGGAAGCCTTCGGCCAGCTGACTGATGCCATCAAGCAGTTTCAGTAGCGAGCTGTAGACCGCGATGCGGAAACCGGTTGGGTAGGCGTCGTTGGTGGACTGGCATTTGTTCACATGATCGTTGGGGTTGAGGTACTGATATTCCCCTTTCTGGTGGCCCATCAGCTCAAGGCCGATGTTCGCCAGCACTTCATTGGTGTTCATGTTGACCGAGGTTCCGGCACCGCCCTGATAAACATCCACGGGGAACTGGTCCATACAGCGGCCGTTGTTAAGCACTTCGTCGCAGGCCTTAATGATGGTATCGGCAATGTTGCGCGGGATGGTCTGCAGCTCTTTGTTGGCCATCGCCGCCGCTTTTTTTACCATCACCATGCCGCGGACAAATTCAGGTATGTCGCTGATTTTGCTGTTGCTGATATAAAAATTCTCAATCGCACGCAGAGTATGAACGCCATAATAGGCATCCGCCGGAACTTCGCGCATACCTAACAGGTCTTCTTCGATACGAATGTTGTTCGCCATGATAACCTTCTTGTTGTTGCCGCTAACCATCACAAAGGATGTGTTTATTTTGTCGTGGTGTACCCGTGCCGACATATTATCCGTCTTCATAGGGGCGTGTGCGATCATATTCTGATGCATATGAAAAGCACGCATGCAGATCACTTAATGCTGCAGCCTGGTTAACGATATGTGAAGTTGGTTACAAAATTAACCCCGCAGGATAAATTTGACAGGATCGGTTGAAAATGGCGGCTCGGGTGCCCATCTCTTTTCTTATCATCCTCAGGATGAACGCTTTCTGCTGACCGGCACGCTGCCGTTCAGCCCCTACTTACAGGAGAGTACGGTGCGCTGGATACCGTTATTAGTCTTTTTCGTTCTGGCCTGGATTGAGATTTCCCTCTTCATTCAGGTTGCACACGTCATGGGCGTGCTGCTTACCATGCTGTTGGTGGTCTTCACCTCGTGCATCGGCGTCTCGCTGGTCAAAAATCAGGGCATGAAAAACTTTATGCTGATGCAGGAGAAGCTGGCACGTAATGAAAGCCCGGCCAATGAGATGATCAAAAGCGTGTCGCTGATCATCGCCGGTTTCCTGCTGCTGCTGCCTGGTTTCTTTACCGACCTGCTGGGCCTGCTGCTGCTGCTGCCACCGGTGCAGAAACATCTGACGCTGAAGCTGATGCCTCATCTGCGCGTCTGGCGGGGGCCGGGAGCCGGTCCAGACAGCGGCTACACCATGGATGGCGAGTTCGAGCGTAAAGAGAGCGATCGCCTTGAGCATCATGACGATCACAAGGATCGTTAACCGCAGCTGTCACCTCTGAAAGCGCAACCTACGGGTTGCGTGAGATTGTTGAAAAGCCTGACCCGGCCAGCTGTGAGACCGGAGCCGCACAGGGAACAGGGTCAGATCGGAAAGTCGCAAAATCGTCATCCATGACTTCTCGGCCCGCGCCATCCGTGGCGCGGGCCGCTTTCCTCTTCTGACCCTGTTTCCTGCGCCCTGAGCTTAGCCGTTGCTGCCAGGGTCATCCTGTACTGAGTTTGTCAGCACGCTGGCGCAACCTACGGGTTGCGTTTTTTATCTGCCCCATCATCTGTTCAAAAAGCCATCACTTATCACTCACACGTAAAAAATTTGTTGTCCGCCCCCTTGAAAGTGGGTGGCAGCGGCCCTATCTCTCTGGTCACGAGGCCGGAAGCCATGCAGCCCGGTGTTCAACCCCAAAACTGAATGATTGGACTTCTCAAAGGAGAGCTATCAAATGAAAATTCGTCCATTGCACGATCGCGTTATCGTCAAGCGTAAAGAAGTTGAAGCTAAATCAGCTGGCGGCATCGTGCTGACCGGTTCCGCAGCCGGTAAATCCACCCGTGGTGAAGTACTGGCTGTCGGCAATGGCCGCATCCTTGAGAGTGGCGACATTAAGCCGCTGGACGTGAAGGTTGGCGACATCGTGATCTTCAGCGAAGGTTACGGCGCGAAAACCGAGAAAATCGACAACGAAGAGGTGCTTATCATCTCTGAGAGCGACATTCTGGCCGTTGTTGAAGCGTAATTTTTACGCGTAATTCACTGAACGAAACGAATTTAAGGGATATTTAAAGATGGCAGCTAAAGACGTAAAATTCGGTAATGACGCACGCGTAAAAATGCTGCGTGGCGTGAACGTACTGGCAGATGCAGTAAAAGTTACCCTGGGTCCTAAAGGCCGTAACGTAGTCCTGGATAAATCTTTTGGTGCACCGACCATCACTAAAGATGGTGTTTCTGTGGCACGTGAAATCGAGCTGGAAGACAAGTTCGAGAACATGGGCGCGCAGATGGTGAAAGAAGTTGCCTCTAAAGCGAACGACGCTGCGGGCGACGGTACCACCACTGCAACCGTACTGGCACAGTCTATCATCACCGAAGGCCTGAAAGCGGTCGCAGCGGGTATGAACCCGATGGACCTGAAGCGCGGTATTGACCAGGCTGTTATCGCTGCGGTTGAGAAACTGAAAGCGCTGTCTGTTCCTTGCTCTGACTCTAAAGCGATTGCGCAGGTAGGTACTATCTCTGCTAACTCCGATGAAACCGTGGGCCAGTTGATTGCTCAGGCGATGGAGAAAGTGGGTAAAGAAGGCGTGATCACCGTTGAAGAAGGCACCGGCCTGCAGGATGAGCTGGATGTGGTTGAAGGTATGCAGTTTGATCGCGGCTACCTGTCACCTTACTTCATCAACAAGCCAGAAACGGGTGCGATTGAACTGGAATCTCCGTTCATCCTGCTGGCTGACAAGAAAATCTCTAACATCCGTGAAATGCTGCCAGTGCTGGAAGCCGTTGCGAAAGCCGGCAAACCACTGCTGATCATCGCGGAAGATGTTGAAGGCGAAGCGCTGGCAACACTGGTGGTTAACACCATGCGCGGCATCGTGAAAGTGGCTGCGGTTAAAGCACCAGGCTTCGGCGACCGTCGTAAAGCTATGCTGCAGGATATCGCTATCCTGACCGGTGGTACCGTAATCTCTGAAGAGATCGGTATGGAACTGGAGAAAGCGGCTCTGGAAGATCTGGGCCAGGCAAAACGCGTTGTGATCAACAAAGACACCACCACCATCATCGACGGTGTGGGTGAAGAAGCGACAATTCAGGGCCGTGTAACCCAGATTCGTCAGCAGATCGAAGAAGCAACGTCTGACTACGACAAAGAAAAACTGCAGGAGCGCGTAGCGAAACTGGCAGGCGGCGTAGCCGTTCTGAAAGTAGGCGCAGCAACTGAAGTTGAAATGAAAGAGAAGAAAGCCCGCGTTGAAGATGCGCTGCACGCAACCCGTGCTGCCGTTGAAGAAGGTGTGGTTGCTGGTGGTGGTGTGGCGCTGGTTCGCGTGGCAGCACAGCTGGTTGATCTGCGCGGTCAGAACGAAGATCAGAACGTCGGTATCAAAGTTGCGCTGCGCGCGATGGAATCTCCACTGCGTCAGATCGTTTCTAACGCCGGTGAAGAGCCATCTGTTGTCGCTAACAACGTGAAAGCGGGCGACGGTAACTACGGTTACAACGCGCAGACTGAAGAGTACGGCAACATGATCGACTTCGGTATCCTGGATCCAACCAAAGTGACCCGTTCTGCTCTGCAGTACGCGGCCTCTGTTGCGGGTCTGATGATCACAACCGAATGTATGGTCACTGACCTGCCAAAAGGTGACGCACCTGATTTAGGCGGCGGCGCTGGCGGTATGGGTGGCATGGGCGGTATGGGCGGCATGATGTAATTGCCGTTGACTGCTTAAGTCATCAAAGAACCCCCGATCGGAAACGGTCGGGGGTTTTTCTTTTGGGTGGGAAAATAGTATAAGTAAGGCGCAATCGTTCGTCTTTCCTCTTGATATGTCACGCTGTCTGCGGCTGCGCCGACTGATCGACTGGCTTCATTTTATTCACCAGCATCGGCACGCTTGCCAGCCTGCAAGCGGCGTGAAATATTGAGACGATATAACGGGATAAGGGCAATGAATGTGCAGAAAGAAAAATCCTTTTTCTGCTACGCTGCCACCCGACTCTGATGATAATAAATGGGGATTACAATGCGGATTAACCTCTTGCTCGGACTGACGGCTGGCGCGTTATTGCTGGCGGGCTGCAGCAGCTCTACGCAACTCTCTTCAGCAGGACAGCGCGTGACGTTCACCGATCAGCAGCCTGGCAATACCTGTCAGCTTCTGGGCAATATTACCGGCTCTCAGAGCAACTGGCTGAGCGGTGCGGGCGGCGAAACCAGCGCACTGCGTGGCGCAGCAAACGACCTGCGCAATCGCGCAGCGGAGATGGGCGGTAACGTGATTTATGGGGCAACCAGTCCGACGCAGAACCTGTTATCCGCGTTTGCGCCACTCGACAGCAAAATGACCGGCCAGGTCTACAAGTGCCCATAATGTGAATCAGGCAGTCTGCCAAATTGAACCGGCCAGCCTTTTGCTGGCCGTTTTTATTCCTGACGTAACTGTAAATCTAACGGTGTTTTACTTGGCTCTCCGCCAATTTCACGCGCCAGCTTTGGCACCAGATAGCCGGAGACCTGTGACAGTAATGCACGCACCAGCTGGCGGGCCTCGTCATCTGACACAAAGAAATGCGCCGCACCCTGTACCTTATCCAGCACGTGCAGATAGTAGGGCAGAATGCCGGCATCAAATAGCGCATTGCTCAGGGTGGCCAGCGTCTGCGCATTATCGTTGATGCCACGCAACAGGACGCTCTGATTCAGCAGGGTCACTCCAGCACGCTTCAGGCTGCTCATCGCCTCACGCAGCTCATCATCAATCTCCTGGGCATGGTTGATGTGCGTCACCATCACCACCTGCAGATGCGTCTCGCTGAGCATCTGACAGAGCTGATCGGTAATGCGCGCCGGTATCACCACCGGTAAACGGCTGTGGATGCGCAGACGTTTCAGATGCGGGATCTGTTCCAGCGCGGCGATAAGCCAGGCGAGCTCATGATCTTTCGCCATCAGCGGATCGCCGCCGGAGAAAATGATCTCATCCAGCTCGGGATGATTGGCGATATAGTCCAGTGCAGCCTGCCAGCTACGCTTATTGCCGGGATTATCCTGATAGGGGAAATGACGACGGAAGCAGTAGCGACAGTTGACGGCGCAGCCGCCTTTTACCAACAATAAAGCCCGGTTTCGGTATTTATGCAGCAATCCAGGTACAACGTTGCTTTGTTCATCGAGCGGATCGGTGCTATAACCTGGCGCATCAGTGAATTCCTGGCGGCGGGTCAGTACCTGAAGCAGCAGCGGGTCGTGCGCATCGCCTTTTTTCATCCGGCGGATGAACGCATGCGGTACACGTAAGGCGAAAAGACGCCGCGCATCCGCACCTTCAGCCAGCTCAGTGTGCTGATCAAGGGCTAAAATCCGCAGTAATTCATCAGGTTCGGTGACAACATCCGCAAGTTGCTGCAACCAATCTTCTCTGGAAGGTGTTTTTAGGGTTACAATGTGTGCCATTTTTTTGGCTTAGTACCAGTGTCAATTTTCGTAGAGGGCCTTCATGGCGACTTATTCTAGCAACGATTTCCGTCCCGGTCTTAAAATCATGTTCGAAGGCGAGCCGTATGCCATCGAATCCAGTGAGTTCGTTAAACCGGGTAAAGGTCAGGCATTCGCGCGCGTTAAAATGCGTCGCCTGCTGACGGGTTCTCGCGTTGAGAAAACTTTTAAATCTACCGACTCCGCCGAAGGCGCTGACGTAGTAGATACCAACCTGAACTACCTGTACAACGACGGTGAGTTCTACCACTTCATGCATCCGGAAAGCTTTGAGCAGTTCCAGGTTGAAGAGAAGACGGTAAGCGATGCAGCGAAATGGCTGCAGGATAACGCTGAATGTATCGTTACGCTGTGGAACGGTCGTCCGATCGCCGTTCAGCCGCCGAACTTTATCGAAGCTGAAGTTATCGAAACCGATCCAGGCCTGAAAGGTGATACCGCAGGGACTGGCGGCAAGCCAGCTAAACTCTCTACCGGTGCCGTGGTGAAAGTGCCACTGTTCGTGCAAGAGGGCGAAGTGGTGAAAGTTGACACCCGCTCTGGCGAATACGTGTCACGCGTGAAATAAGATTCGCAGGCGCATCTTCTGGTGCGCCTTTTTCTTGTCTGAGAGAAAAAAATGATCAAGCTGGCAAAATTAATCGCGTTCGCGTTGCTGGTCTCCTCTGCGTTAAGCGCCTGCAACACATTCCACGGTTTTGGCGAAGATGTCTCTCACTTAGGTGGTGCCATTTCGCGGGCAGCAAAATGACCTTAACTGATTGTCCTTTTTAAAGTCTCGCCAGCAGCAACTGCCGGAAATCCGGCTATGCTTAAAGCGCTGTACTTTACATCCATCAAAAAGGACATTGTTATGTTAAAGAAAAGTATTGCTGCAATCTTCTCTGTACTGGTGCTCTCTTCCCTACTCACAGCTTGTAATACAACGCGTGGCGTAGGTGAAGATGTCGAAGCGGGCGGCCAGGCGATTCAGAACAGCACGAAGTAACCTGTTATTCCAACCGGTACGAAATGCTTTTCGTACCGGCTTGTCAGATTCTGCACTATTTCTGTTTTACCCAGATTAACTCTTCAACCGGGAAACCATCCCGACGCGCCTGATCAACCAGTTTCTCTTTTACGCCCGGCTCCAGTTGTGGTGTGCGTGACAGTATCCAGAGATAGTGGCGATTCGGTCCACATACCAGCGCATAGCGGTAGTCAGGATCGAGAGCAATCACGTTATAGCCGCCATAGAAGGGGCCGAAGAAAGAGACTTTCAGAGAAGCCCGCGTGGGTTCACCGGTGAAGTAGGCTTTGCCGACGCTCTCCTGCCAGCGCTGCTTTTTGACGTTATAGCCACGGTTGATTACCTTCAGGCCGCCATCTTCACGCGGGCTGTAGTTTGCCGTTACCTGTTCAAGGCCGCGCTCAAAAGGGTGGTTAAGGCGGGCAATCTCATACCACTGACCGAGATAGCGCTGGCTGTCAAAGTTATCTACGACCGTGACGTTCTTTGGCGGCGTAGTGCTGCAGGCGACAGAGAGAAAAGCACTCAGGCTGGCAACAACTGTTTTCCATGGAGACATAGTGGGATTCCTTTGTGATTTAACCGCTTAAGTATAGAAGCCGAAACGCTGTTTTTGGCAGTACGGGCACGAGATTGTTTGCCGCAGGCATTGCAGGTAGACTTCCCCCCCTAATTTGCATCAGGAGTCATCACCATGAGCGAAACGGCAAGCTGGCAACCAAGCGCATCCATCGCCAATTTGTTAAAACGCGCCGCTATTTTAGCAGAAGTGCGTCGTTTCTTTGCCGATCGCGGCGTGCTGGAAGTGGATACGCCGGCGATGAGCCAGGCCACCATTACCGATATCCATCTGGTGCCATTCCAGACGCGTTTTGTCGGGCCTGGCGCTGCGCAGGGGCGCGATCTCTGGCTGATGACCAGCCCGGAATATCATATGAAACGCCTGCTGGCGGCGGGCAGTGGCCCGATCTATCAGATGGCGCGCAGCTTCCGCAATGAAGAGGCAGGACGTCACCACAACCCGGAATTCACCATGCTGGAATGGTACCGGCCGCATTACGATATGTACCGTCTGATGAACGAAGTCGACGATCTGATGCAGCAGGTGCTGGAGTGTGACAGCGCTGAGTCGCTCTCCTATCAGCAGGCGTTTATCCGTCATCTTGAGCTGGATCCGCTGTCAGCGGATAAAGCGCAGTTGCGTGAAGCGGCAGAGAAGCTGGGTGAAGGCGAGCTGGCGCGTGCAGAAGAGGATCGCGATACCTTACTGATGCTGCTGTTTATGCTGGGTGTGGAACCGAAGATTGGTCAGGATAAACCCTGCTTCGTTTATCATTTCCCGGCCAGCCAGGCAGCCCTGGCGGAGATCAGCACCGAAGATCACCGCGTGGCCGAACGCTTTGAGGTCTATTACAAAGGCATTGAGCTGGCGAACGGTTTCCGTGAACTGACCGACAGCCGTGAGCAGCGTCAGCGTTTTGAGCAGGATAACCGTCGCCGTGCGGCGCGCGGCCTGCCTGTGCATCCTATTGATACGTATCTGCTGGATGCGCTGGCGCATGGCATGCCAGCCTGTTCCGGGGTCGCACTGGGTATCGATCGCCTGATCATGCTGGCGTTGAAAGCGGAGTCATTGAGCGATGTCATCGCGTTTCCGGTGGATCGCTGCTAATGGGTTAATCACAAACGATGGCGGATTAGAGGGGAAGGGTTGGCCCGGATGAAGAGCAAAGCGTCCGAGCCAGGATGGCGAGGCCGACCGCCATGGATGGCGGCCTTCTTTGCGATCAGCCGGGCCATCCCTGACCTGGCACAGGTTTCAGCTAACTGCTGCTGTCAGGAAACTCCTGAATGGTGACCGGCAGCGTCAGTTTCTGATCGTTTCGCAGTACCTGCACATCAATCACTGAACCCGGGCGAATTTCTGCCACCTGATCCATGGTTTCCTGCGCGGAGATGGCCGGCTTGCCGTTAACGCTGAGCAGCACATCGTTGGCCTGAATCCCGGCTTTATCCGCTGGCCCATCTGGCGTGACCACGCTGACAATAATGCCCTGAACCCGATCCAGATTGCTCCCCTGTCCATGCAGCGGCGGCAGCTCACGCCCGGTAATGCCGATATAGCCGCGGATCACCCGACCATCACGAATCAGCTTATCCATGATCTTCGAGGCTAAAACGGTTGGAATGGCGAAACCAATCCCTTCCGGGGTTTCACCATCACTACTTTTATCGAAGGTCAGGGTGTTAATGCCCATCAGCTCGCCTAGCGAGTTAATCAGCGCGCCGCCGGAGTTACCCTGATTGATTGACGCATCGGTCTGCAGGAAGTTCTGTCGGCCTGATGAGCTTAAGCCAACCCGGCCCGTGGCGCTGATAATGCCCTGCGTGACCGTCTGACCGAGGTTATAGGGGTTGCCGATAGCCATCACCACATCCCCGATATGCGCCTGGCGATTTGGATTGATGGGGATAACGGGCAGGCCGGAGGCCGTGATTTTCAGTACCGCCAGATCGGTCATGCCATCGGAACCCACCAGCGTCGCTTCAAAGAAGCGGCCATCCTGCAGCGCCACGATAATTTGATCGGCATTATTGATCACATGCTTATTGGTAAGGATGTAGCCTTTTGCATTCATGATCACCCCTGAACCCAGGGTCGTAATGCCACGGTTGTTGTTGCCGTGGGCGCTACGATTGTAAACGTTCACAACGGCAGGCACGGCGCGTCGCACCCCTTGATTGAAGCTAAAGGGCGTTTCGTCTGTAATATTTTCGTGGTTATAGAGGGCGTCGCTGCCCATACGCAGTGCAGGCAGTGCTGCGAGCAAAATACCCGCCACAATCAGGCCCAGCACCACGGCACGCAAAAGTTTAAGAAACATGGTGTTAAATTACGCCAGGGGAGATCGCAGGGGAGAATAGCATGAGAGCGGCGGACACACACGTGCTTGTGTCCGCCGTAATGCGAGGTTTATCTCAACAACAGATAGATACTTTCATCGCCGCGCACCACATTCAGTGCCAGTACCGGCGGTTTCCCTTCCAGTATTTTACGCATTTCTGCAATGGTCTGAACCCGGTTGCGGTTAACGCCGATAATCACATCATCTTTCTGCAGACCAACCTGTTCAGCCGGTGTGCCTTTTTCGATGGTATCGACCTTCACGCCTTTATCACCGGTTTTAGTCTGTCCATCACTCAGGGTTGCGCCCTGAAGCGCGGGTGACATCAGCTGTGCGCTGGCGGTGCTCTGTGCGCTCTGCTCCAGCGTAACGGTAACCGTTAATGGCTTACCTTCACGCAGCAGGCCAAGTTTAACCTGTTCACCTGGCGGCGTGGTTCCTACTTTCACGCGCAACTCAGCGAAGCTGGTAATCGGCTTGTCGTTGATCGACGTAATGATATCGCCTGACTTCACGCCCGCTTTCTGCGCGGCAGATTGCGGTAAGACTTCAGAGACAAAGGCGCCGCGCTGCGCATCGACATTGAATGCTTTAGCCATATCGGCTGTCATTTCAGTGCCTTTGATGCCGAGCTGACCGCGCTTCACTTCACCAAATTTAATCAGCTGCTGCGCGAGGTTCATCGCCATATCACTCGGGATAGCAAAGCCGATACCGATGTTACCGCCGCTGGAGGCGAGAATCGCAGTGTTGATACCGATCAGTTCACCATTAAGGTTGACCAGCGCACCGCCTGAGTTGCCACGGTTGATCGCGGCATCGGTCTGAATAAAGTTTTCCAGCCCTTCCAGGTTCAGGCCGCTACGGCCCAGTGCGGAGATAA
Source organism: Pantoea sp. BJFS-204 (assembly GCF_049310725.1). Lineage (NCBI taxonomy): Bacteria > Pseudomonadati > Pseudomonadota > Gammaproteobacteria > Enterobacterales > Erwiniaceae > Pantoea > Pantoea sp. BJFS-204. The sequence continues at coordinate 146,264 of NZ_JBMOWE010000005.1, forward strand.
TACCGGAGGTGGCCGTCTGTCCCAGCCCGAACGGGTTACCGATCGCCACCGCGAAATCACCCACTTTCAGCTGGTCAGAGTCCGCGACTTTCACCTGCGTGAGGTTTTTTGCGCCCTGAATCTGAATCAGCGCGATATCGGTCTGCTCATCATGGCCAATCAGTTTGGCTTCATATTCACTGCCGTCGCCAAGCTGTACGTTGATTTTATCCGCACCGTTGACTACGTGATTGTTGGTGAGCACGTAGCCTTTCGCGGCATCGATGATCACGCCAGAACCTAAACCTTCAAACGGCTGTGGCTGACTATTTCCGCCAGGCATCTGACCAAAAAAACGCTTCAGCGGTTCAGGAATATCCTGAGCCTGTGCACCCGAATCAGTGCCTTCCACATGCACACTGACCACGGCAGGTAGCACTTTCTCCAGCATCGGTGCCAGACTCGGCAGCGGCTGGCCCGCAATTTGTGCTGGCAGCGTTGCCATCGCGTCTGGCGCGGCGGCAAGGCTCATCCCAATACTCAGGGCTAATGCGCTAAACAGGCGTGCTTGTTTTTTCATTGCTACAACGCTCTCGCTGCAAAAGGTGGGAGGAATTAATAAGTGTGACAGTCGTTTGCGGTCAGGGTTCGCAAAAACAGCGGGCGCAGACAGGCTGCGCCCCAAAAAGATTAGTCGCGGGCAGGGCGCTCGCCACGCAGTAAACCGGATGCGCCTTCAGAATAGTCGCGCGGCATCTGCACCGGCACCTGATCGTTGTCCGCTTCGGCTTCAGTCAGCTGATAGGCAAACGGATTTTTCTGGCCAGGCAGATTCGGCAGCAGGTCATTTGAGCCTTTTGCCATGTGCTGATAGAGCTGACGATAATCACGCGCCATGTTGTCCAGCAGCTCCGCGCTCTGCGCGAAGTGATTGGTCAGCTCTTCGCGATAATCCGCCAGCTCCGCTTTCGATTTTTCCAGCTCGTACTGCATGCTGCGCTGCTCACGCAGCTTTTTGTTGCCAAAACGCATGGCGACTGCGCCGACAATAATACCAACCACTAAACCAATTAGCCCGTATTCCCAGGTCATAATGACTCCCGTGTTATTTCCATTGTTCCGTAGGGCATTGCACCATTTCAATAATAGTCACTATACCCGTTAATCTTATGGATGTGGAACTCTGGAGCAGCATGGCTTAGTGTAGAACGGCCTTTTTTTCAGCAACCGTGGTATGAATCAGACACCATTCAGGGACTTTGAAACAACAATGCAAACCTCAACTCCGCTTGCACGCTATGAACAGGCGCTGTCGCAGGGCGAATTCAGGCCCGATGACGTACAACGTGAAGCGATTACCCGTTTAGACGCGCTGCAGCAGGCGCTGGTTGCCCGGCAACAATCCGCCGCGCCTGCCACATCCGGCCTGCTGGGTCGCCTGTCAAAATTGATCGGTAAAGAGAAAAACGAGACGCCACAACCGGTACGTGGACTCTATATGTGGGGCGGTGTCGGTCGCGGTAAGACCTGGGTCATGGATCTCTTTTTTCAGTCTATTCCTGGCGATCGCAAACTGCGTCTGCACTTCCACCGCTTTATGCTGCGGGTGCATGAAGAGCTGACGCAGCTTCAGGGGCAGAGCGATCCGTTACTGATTATTGCGGACAGATTCAAAGCAGAAACGGACATCCTCTGTTTTGATGAATTTTTTGTCTCCGATATCACCGATGCGATGCTGCTGGGCACGCTGATGGAAGCGCTGTTTGAACGCGGCATTGCGCTGGTGGCCACCTCGAACATTCCGCCTGATGATCTCTATCGTAATGGTCTGCAGCGCGCGCGCTTCCTGCCTGCCATCGAGCAGATCAAACGTCATTGTGATGTGATGAATGTGGATGCCGGTATCGACTACCGGTTACGCACGCTGACCTCCGCGCACCTGTGGAACTCTCCGCTGAACAAAGAGACGCACGCTGAAATGGCGCGGATGTTTAAAGCGCTGTCGGGCAGCCAGCCTGAAGATGCGCCGGTTCTGGAAATTAATCACCGCCAGATGCCGACGCTGGGCGTCAGCGAGGGCGTACTGGCGATTAATTTCACCACCCTGTGTGGCGAAGGGCGCAGCCAGCATGACTATATTGCGCTGTCGCGCCGTTTTCACAGCGTGCTGCTGTATGACGTGCCGGTGATGATCTACAAAACCGAAGATCAGGCACGGCGTTTCCTGGCACTGGTCGATGAGTTCTATGAACGGCATGTGAAGCTGGTGGTCGCGGCAGAAACGTCACTGACCGAGATTTATCAGGGCACGCGGCTGAAGTTTGAATACCAGCGCTGTTTATCCCGACTTCAGGAGATGCAGAGCGAAGAGTATCTGCGTTTACCGCACCTGCCGTGAGAATAATCGGGATAAATACCGAAATAGGGTTCGATTTTTGTAACCGACTTCTCTATAATCTTGCGACCCCACGTTACAGCAAAGGATTTTTTTCCCAAATCCTCTGTGTTCCAGTAACTCTATCCGAAGGGGTGGCTTGCTGGTCAAAATGGTCGTGTGAGCCTCATTCGTTTACTTAAGCGTTTGGGATTTCACCAACGTGTAACTTAATTTGGGTAAGCTTTTCGATGAAAACTTTTACAGCTAAACCAGAAACCGTCCAACGTGACTGGTTTGTAGTTGACGCAACGGGCAAAACTTTGGGTCGCCTGGCGACTGAACTGGCGCGCCGTCTGCGTGGTAAGCATAAAGCGGAATACACTCCGCACGTTGATACGGGTGATTACATCATCGTTCTGAACGCAGAAAAAGTTGCTGTAACCGGCAACAAGCGTACTGACAAGATCTACTATCACCACACTGGCCACATCGGTGGTATCAAACAGGCGACCTTTGAAGAGATGATTGCTCGCCGTCCTGAGCGTGTGATTGAGATCGCGGTTAAAGGCATGCTGCCGAAGGGCCCGCTGGGTCGTGCTATGTACCGTAAACTGAAAGTTTACGCAGGCAACGAGCACACCCATGCGGCACAGCAACCGCAAGTTCTTGACATTTAATCGGGATTAAAGGCAATGGCTGAAACTCAAAACTACGGCACTGGTCGCCGCAAAAGCTCTACCGCTCGCGTATTCATTAAGCCGGGTAGCGGTAACATCGTAATTAACCAACGTTCTCTGGAACAGTACTTCGGTCGCGAAACTGCCCGCATGGTAGTTCGTCAGCCGCTTGAGCTGCTGGACCTGGTTGGTAAATTCGATCTCTATGTCACTGTTAAAGGTGGCGGTATTTCTGGTCAGGCTGGTGCGATCCGTCACGGTATCACCCGCGCTCTGATGGAATACGACGAATCACTGCGTGGCGAGCTGCGTAAAGCTGGCTTCGTAACGCGTGATGCGCGTCAGGTTGAACGTAAGAAAGTCGGCCTGCGTAAAGCACGTCGTCGTCCTCAGTTCTCCAAGCGTTAATTGTTTGCAGCTCCGGCTGCGGCAATTGGCTCAAAAAACCCGCTTCGGCGGGTTTTTTATTTTCTGCCTTCCCATAAACTGTCCGCGAAAACCGTAACGCCGCGCTCAATTTACCTGCAAAGATTCATTCCACGCCCACAAGCAGCCTAAAATCTGGTAAACTCTGTGTCACTTTGCGCCCGCAGGCCGGTGCGTTATGCGCCTCCCCACTGTCGGGGCGTCAGTATCTGTGACGCAGCTAACCAGGTTGCGTGCGAGTTCGATAAGCAAGTGAGTCGCCGTGTGGTTGGCTATTCGCAGTATCTTTTTGTGAACAAACTTGGAGGTTTTCATGGCTGTCGCTGCCAACAAACGTTCGGTAATGACGCTGTTTTCTGGTCCTACTGACATTTTCAGCCATCAGGTACGTATCGTCCTGGCGGAGAAGGGTGTCAGCGTAGAGATCGAGCAGGTCGAAATGGATAACCTGCCGCAGGATCTGATTGACCTCAATCCGTATCGCACGGTACCGACGCTGGTAGATCGTGAGCTGACGCTGTATGAATCACGCATCATCATGGAATATTTAGATGAGCGCTTCCCGCATCCGCCACTGATGCCGGTTTATCCGGTTGCCCGTGGTGATAGCCGCCTGATGATGCACCGCATCGAGCAGGACTGGTATAGCCTGATGAGGAAAGTAGAGAACAGCAGCGGTCAGGAAGCGGAAGCGGCACGCAAGCAACTGCGTGAAGAGCTGCTGGCTATCGCGCCACTGTTTGGCCGTACGCCTTATTTCATGAGCGAAGAGTTCAGCCTGGTTGATTGCTATCTGGCTCCGCTGTTATGGCGTCTGCCGTCAATGGGTATCGATTTGATCGGCTCAGGTTCAAAAGAGCTGAAAGGTTACATGAATCGCGTATTTGAGCGTGACTCCTTCCTCGCTTCATTAACTGAAGCTGAACGTGAAATGCGGCTGCAAGCCCGGGCTTAACGTATGGAAATGTCGCAACTTACTGCACGTCGTCCCTATCTGCTGCGCGCCTTTTATGACTGGTTGCTCGACAATCAGCTGACGCCGCATCTGGTGGTCGACATAAATCTGCCGGGTGTGCAGGTGCCGCTGGAGTATGCGCGCGATGGTCAGATAGTCCTGAACATTGCGCCACGTGCTGTCGGTAACCTCGATCTGGCAAACGATCAGGTGTCGTTCAACGCCCGCTTTGGTGGCGTTCCTCGCCAGGTTAACGTGCCGATGGCGGCGATTCTGGCAATCTATGCGCGTGAAAATGGCGCCGGGACGATGTTTGAACCGGAACCGGCTTACGAGCTGGGCACGCATGAGGCGTCAGAGGGTCAGGAAGAGACTATGATGTCGGTGATTGATGGTGATCGTCCTGACGATGCCAGCGATGACGAGACACCGCCTGATGACGATCCACCGCCACGTGGTGGACGACCTTCACTGCGCGTAGTGAAATAGCAGTGACATAACAGCGAATACCCGTCCATCCGACGGGTATTTTTTTGCCTGTCGGCCATAAAAAAATCCGGCTGCCTGCGCAAGCCGGATTTTTTCAGCAGACCATCGCGATCAATAGACGTCGCGCAGGTAGCGCTTCTCTTTCTTCAGCTGATCGACATAGTCAGCAGCGCGCTCGGTGGAGAGACCACCAAACTGGCGAACCACTTCATACAGCGCATTATCCACATCCTTCGCCATACGCGATGCATCGCCACAGACGTAGAAGTAAGCCCCTTCCTGTAGCCAGGCATACAACTCAGCGCCCTGTTCAAGCATCCGGCTCTGCACGTAGATCTTCTTCTCCTGATCGCGTGAGAACGCCAGATCCAGACGCGTCAGTAAGCCATTATCGCGCCAGGCAAGTAATTCATCCTGATAGATAAAGTCATGTTCCTGATGCTGATCGCCGAAGAACAGCCAGTTTTTCCCCTGCGCGCCGGTTGCCTGGCGCTCCTGCAGGAAGGCACGGAATGGTGCGATACCGGTACCTGGTCCCACCATGATCAGCGGTGCGCTGTTGTTGGCAGGCACGCGGAACGATTTATTGGGTGAGATAAAGATGGCGGGCTTTTCACCGCGACGCACACGCTCGGCCAGGTAGGTTGAGCAGACGCCACCGCGATTACGGCCACCACTGTGATAGCGTACCGAGGCAACGGTCAGATGCACCTGGTCAGGATGGGCTTTAGAGCTGGATGAAATTGAGTAAGCGCGATGCTGCAGCGGACGCAGCAGCGCGACAAACTCGGGTACCGCCAGCGTGCGCGTCAGTTCAAGCTGCAGCAGGTCAAGGGTATCTTTGCCCCACAGCCACACGCCCAGCGCATCTTTATCATCATGCTGTAACACATGACGCAGCTCCTGGTTGGTGGTGTTCTGCCCGACCCATTCGATTAACTTGCGTGACGGCTCTGAGATCTCAAACTGATAGGTCAGCAGGTCGCCAAGGCTGCGATCAAAGCCGGGCACCGGCGTCTCGTAGTCCGCGTTAAGCTGGGTCAGCAGCAGGCTGACCAGCGACGGCTCGTTGACCGGAATTACGCCCAGCGCATCGCCCGCTTCATACTTCAGGCCGCTGTCAGACAGGTCGAACTCGAAATGACGAATATCTTTGGCTGACTGCTCGCCTGACAAACGCTTGTTGGTGATCAGCGCGGCGGCGTATGGATTGGATTTGTTGCTGCCTGGAATGACTGGCGCTTCAGGCGCGCTTTCCAGCACGGTGCCGCTGCTGCCCGCGCTGGCGGCAAACTGTGGCATTGAGCTGTTCAGCCACTCGCTGGAAGGCTCCTCAAAATCGATATCACAATCGATACGATCAACCACGCGTTTCGCGCCCAACTGCTCAAGACGCATATCAATGAATTTACCCGCCTGACAGAAGCCATCGTAGCCGGTATCGCCAATCGCCAGCACGGCGAAATGCATCTGCTCCAGACGCGGTGCGGTACTGGCAGAGATCGCGTCCCAGAACAGCTGCGCGTTGTCCGGCATTTCACCTTCGCCATAGGTCGAGGTGACGATCAGTACATGGCGCATGGTGGCAAATACGTCGAGATCGACATCGCCCAGCGCCTGAACCACCGGCACCAGACCTTTAGCGCGCGCAGATTTCGCTGCGGTCTGCGCCAGTGCTTCAGCATTGCCGGTCTGTGAGCCATAAAGAATGTGCAGTTGCGTCGTCGCGGCTGCGCTTGTGCCCGCGGCGGGTTGCTGCTTGTCTTCTAATACCAGCAAACGGGAGTGCAGACCCGCAAGAAAGCCAGCCAGCCAGTACTTCTGATCGCCATTAAAAGGTGCATCTTCTGGAATATAAGGAATTTTCATGGGTACTTTTACTCAATCCCGTTCTCGCCCGTCATCAGTGGCATTGTCCGGTGTGAAAGCGGTTCCGCTTTCCCGCGCCGCAGTGTGTGCGACAGGGGAGAGCGGTGCTGCATCTGTCCGGTACAACGATTAATCCGGGCAATGATCAATTAATAATATTCAGTTCAGCCTGATCAGTATCACTGTCAGGAGAGTTTACCCACCGCAGCGGCGATTTCCGGCAATGCCGCACGTGCAAACAGCTCTTCAAAGTCAGGCAGGTGGCCCAGCACTTCCCGGTTACAGGCATCCTGGTACATGATCCAGCCGTAGGTTGCCAGACTGTCCATGGAGCGGATGTTACGTTGCGTCAGCGCCGCTTTGTAATCTGACATGCGTTTGGTTCCAATCAGACTCGCCAGTTCATCATCGCTGTAGCTCTCGATAGCGGAACGGGCATGACGCTGCAGCTTGCTTATCAGCGAAAAGTCTTCCGTCATCAACAGATTACGGACCGCTTTTTCAACTGCCGCATCTTCAACCGGGGTGCCTTTCGGTAATTTGCCCAGCGCCAGCTGCTGGGCAAAACTCAGCACGGTGTAGTTGTTCAGCAGGACAAACATCTCCAGCGTATCGGTCGCGCCATAAGCCGGTACGGCACCGTTGGCGATGGTTTTACCCTGACGCCATGCGGCTTTAAACTTCGCCACCTGATGGCCTGCCAGCGCCGTCGACAGCTCTTCGAGCAGATCTTTGCGGCTCTTGGCTTTCAGAATCTCGCCGCCATCCTGATAGAGCAGCAGCGAGCGCGGCATCACGTAAACAAAGTGGTGACACTCCGTTTCCCAGTTCTCCAGCAGCCAGGCGGCACGCGGTGATTTGGTCGCCTCCAGATGCCAGTTCAGCATGGTCAGCACCGCCTGCTTGTGCACCTGGGCCATCTCATCCTGATCGGCAATCGAGCCGAACTGCACCGAATCACCGGCAGCATGGCTGGCCAGCGATCCATAGGGGTCGTACTGGTAGGCGAAGCCGCCGCTCATGCCGTTGCCAAATCCTTTACCGAAGGTGCCCAGGTTGAGGATGGCACCATTGGTCATATATTCGCAGCAGAAGTCACCGACGCCTTCAACCACGGCGGTGGCACCGGAGTTACGCACCGCGAAACGGTCACCGGCCTGGCCCTGCACGAACAGACGTCCGCCGGTCGCGCCAAACAGCGCAAAGTTACCAATAAGCACGTTGCCATCGGCATCCTGCGCGCCGCCGCCAGGCGACATCACGATCAGTTCGCCGCCACACTGTCCTTTGCCGACACCGTCGTTACAGGTGCCGTAATGGGTCAGCTGCATGCCATCGTTGCAGAAGGCGCCAAACGACTGACCGGCAGAACCGGTGGTGGAAATTTTTACGCTCTCAGGGGCCAGATAGCGACGACCGCGATCGTCAGTCATTACGGCAGGCATCGCCTGCAGCTGCTCAGAACTCAGCTGATGGTTCAGCATCCGCTCAATATCGATGGCCAGCTGGCCGCCGACACTTTTGTTTCGGTTATTCAGCACGATGTTGTTGCCCAGAGTGACGTCAGGATTTCCCTGATCCACCAGCGACAGCTTCAGTTGCTCAATCCAGACATCATCCAGCTCAAAATCTTTTTCCAGATAAACCGGCTTGTCGATTTTCAGCTCAGGCACCACGGTAAGCATGGCGCGTAAGTCGAGCTTGCCCACTTCCAGCGGGTGATCCATCAGGTGCAACAGGTCAGAGCGACCGCGTGCCTCACGCAGGGAACGCAGGCCCATACGCGCCAGGATTTCACGCACTTCATGCGCCACGTTGAGGAAATACTGCGCCAGCTGACGCGGATCGCCATCAAACGCTTCGGCATTCGTGGTTAAGCCAGCCGGGCACTTAACGTTACAGTTCTTCGCCATCACGCATTTCAGCATCATCAGCGCCGTCGTACCGAACTCAAAGCTGTCGCCGCCCAGCAGCGCAGATTTCACCACGTCGCTGCCGGTCTGCTGTGCGCCAGAGCAGCGCAGCAGCACTTTCTCACGCAGGCCGTTGGCGCACAGCGCCTGGTGGACTTCAGCGATGCCGATTTCAGCCACGCGTCCGGTATATTTCAGGCTGGTCACCGACGCAGCGCCGGTACCGCCGGTGTTACCCGCAACGTTAATCACGTCTGCACCGGCTTTGGCCACGCCGACCGCGATGGTGCCGATCCCTTCAGACGAGACCAGCTTGACGATAACCCGCACCCGCGCGGCTTTGCAGTCGTGGATCAACTGCGCCAGATCTTCGATGGAATAGGTGTCGTGATGCGGCGGCGGTGAGACCAGCTCGACGCCAGGCGTACCGCCACGCGCGGCAGCAATCTCGACGGTAACTTTGGCCGCCGGTAACTGACCACCTTCGCCAGGTTTCGCACCCTGACCAATTTTGATCTCCAGCTCTTCCAGCATCGGATCCGCCAGATAGGCAGCCCAGACGCCAAAACGACCCGAAGCCAGCTGTTTGATGCGTGAGGCACGGATGGTGCCGTGACGGGAGTAATGCTCGCCGCCTTCACCGCAGTTACTCATGCCGCCGACCATATTGGTGCCGTGCGCGACCGCTTCATGAGCGGGAGCCACCAGCGCACCGTGGCTCATCGCCCCGGAGGCAAAGGTACGGGTAATTTCACAGGCTGGCTGCACTTCGCTCAGTGGCAGTGAGGGCAGGGTGGTGAAGATACGTGACAGATAATCGGCCGCTTTACCGTAAGCGGTCACTTTCAGACCGCCAGTCACCACTTCGCTGCTTTCGATATCGTCGCCGAAGCGGGATTTCAGGGCGCGAGACAGGTTCTGCAGGCGTTCGCTCTCAGGCTTCAGTCCTTCAATCGCATCGGTCAGACGCAGCATAAAGTGATTCAGGCTGCCATCTACCGCTTCACACTCCATGCCACGAATGGCAAAGCCGTTGTTGGTCAGCGAGTAGCGTCCCAGCTTGCGGCGGAACTCCGCTTCGCTGTCGATGTGGGTCAGGTCAGCCGGGAATGTCAGGATGTCGCGCAGGGCCGCCGGGCGACGTTTACGCTCTTCATACATCAGGCTTGAGAACTGACGGTAATCAGCAGTAATCGCGAAATTATTGATCACCTCATCCGGGATGCGCTCAAAGCTGCTGTCTTTAAAGGTCTCAGGCTTGATGCCAAACGCATTATCCAGTTTAGCCAGCGTCATCAGGCGGATGAAGTTGTCCTCTTCGCGCGCTTTGTCGGCAAAGCGAATCGGTTCTTCGGTCATATCGATAAAGGTCCGCACGGCGATGGTGCCGTAGGAGTGACCTGCGCCTTCTGCACGCTCTTTGAACAGGCCCAGCAACGGAACTTCAGATTCGCCCTGAATCTTCAGTGCGCTCTGGTGCCAGTCAACGGCCATCTGCGCGATCGTCGCGAAGCCTGCGCCGCCCACCGGCGTTTTGATATTCGGGAAATATTTTTTCAGCACCGGATCATCGGTGTTGAGGAAGTTAGGCTCAAAGAACTCGCCGCTGCTGTAGCTCTCAACGGTACAGAGGCCCACTTTGCCCATGGTTTTCATCAGTGCTTTTTCAGCCGCTTTGGCATAGCGCTTAAAGGCTTTGTTACCTTCTTCACCTTCACCAAATTTCTCCTCTGCGCGCATCTGTACGCCCAGCGGATAGATAGCTGACGCCCCAAAGCCAAGCGTGGCGGCAATGTGGTGCGACGAGATGCTCTGGCCGCTTTCAACCACCAGAGAAACATCCAGACGCAACCCTTCCTTTATCAGGCGCTGGTTGATGGCGGAAACCACCAGCAGCATCGGGATCGCGGCGTGCTTTGAAGAGATATGGCGATCGGTAAGTACGGCGATGCCACCCTGGGTACGGGCAAAATCAACCACCTGTTGCGCCAGGTCATCAATCGCTTTTTCCAGGGCATTCGCGTTCGCGGTGGTGCTCAGCAGATCTTTGCCGATCACCGGCTCATAGAGCATCTCAAAGCGGGCATAAGGTGCGATGGTCTGCTCGCGTAAACGCAGCATATCGAGGTGGCTGAGAATCGGGGTCGGCACCACAATCTGACGGCCTTTGCTGCGGCCCAGATGGGGTTTTGCCCCCAGCGCGACACGCAACGTCATGCCATCCACTTCGCGGATTGAGTCCAGCGGCGGGTTGGTGACCTGCGCAAAGCGCTGAGAGAAGTAGTGCGCCATGCCGCCTTCATGATCGGATAAGCCGTTGATGGCGTTGCCGTAACCCATCGCGGAGATCTTCTCTGCGCCGGTATTCAGCATCGGGTCCATCATAAACTTGAAGCTTTCCTGGTTGTAGTAGTAGGCAACAAAGCGCTGATACGTTTTCAGATCGCCACGATAACGCAGCGGTGAACCCTGTTGTTCTGCCGGGATCTCGGGCAGATCGTCAAGACCGACGCGCGCTTCACGCAGCAACGCCGAATAATCTTTCTCTGCGGCCAGTTTTTCCAGCGCCTGCAGCGTGGTATAGCTGCGTTTTTCACGGTGATCGAAATAGAGCATACCGCCCGCTTCGATACGCCCACGACGCAACACGCTTTCAGGTGGGAAGGCGATCTGGCCGGCTTCCGACATCGCACCGATATAGTCAGCGGTTTCCACTGAACGCAGGGGACGCAGACCCAGACGATCAAGACGCGCGCCAATTACTTCGCCATTACCAAAGATTAAGGCAGCAGGGCCGTCGTTCTTCTCTTCATACAGCGAGAAGTACTCCAGCATGTCACGCACTTCTGGCGACAGCGCGCTGTCGTTTTCCCAGGCGGGCGGCATCATCGACACCACGGCGGTGATCAGATCGAGGTCATCTTCCATCAGACGGCTGTGGATGCTCTGATCCAGGCGCGAACTGTCGGACTGGCCTTTAGGCCGCACGATGGTCTTGCCACGGGCCAGTGCCAGCGCGGACTCAGCGATGCGGTTTTTACGGTCAGTGTTCAGCTCGCCGTTGTGCGCCATCAGGCGGAACGGCTGCGCCATCGTGGTATGGGGATCGGTGTTAGTGGAGAAGCGGGTGTGGAAAAACAGCCCGCGCACCTGATGATCGGGATCGGTCAGATCTTTGAAGTAAGGGATCACTTCATTGGAATTCAGACGGGCTTTGAACACCTGCGTGCGTGACGACAGCGACAGCGGATAGAGGCCGCCAAATTCGCTTTCGGTAAAGGCACGGGCTTCAATGGTTAACAGGGCGCGGTAGATGCGTTTTTCGAAGTCGTTCTGATCAACTACATCCTGTGGCGCAGTGAAAATCCACTGCAGAATCGGTAACTGGAACTGCGCGGCTGCCGGGCGCGTCACGCTGCTGTCGAGCGGCATGTCACGCTTCATGAGTACCGGCAGACCAAAGCTGCTGAGGGTTTCATCCACCAGACGTTCGGCATTCGCGCGCAGCTCAGCATCTTTCGGCACAAAGAAGTTACCGATACCAAAGCGTCCCGCTTCCAGCGGCTGGCCGGTAATTTTGCGGAAGAATTGCAGCGAAAGATCAACGTTGACCCCCGCGCCGTCGCCAACGCCTTCCGCTGACATGCCGCCGCGGTGAGGCACCGTACACAGGGCGCTGTGCGCCATCTGCAGAATCTCGTGGGTCTGCTCGCCGTCCTTACGCGTAATGAAACCTACACCACAGCTGTCACTGCCTGCTGTCGGATCATACAAGCCATAGGATTGAGGTTTTTTAGTGGACATTGAGGGTCTCCTTAAACTGCTTTGACATTACCTGCACTGTTTCAGGGTCTGAGCGCAACGGGGGCGCTATTATTTTCATCGCCATGCTCTGTCGAGCGCGCGTCATAGCCCTGAGCATTTCTCTCCAGACATCGGTAAAACGTCCTTAATTGAGCTGCTCTCTGATTTCCGGTCTCTTAAAGGAGATGACTTAAACCACGCGGGAGTCTTCTTGTTGCATAGATATGCCGAGACAATGGCCCGTCTGGAAAGCTTTCAGCGGATTTCCAACTTATCGGGAAAGCGTAATCAGGTCAAATAGGGCGGTCAGACGGGATTATCATGCGTTTTATCTGATTAAGTGTATGAATTTAATGCTTTTTAAGGTTTAAAATGTATCACTCTGGTGCCTGGCGACAGGCCGATAAATGTGAACTGACTCACTGTAGTGCAGGCGTCAGATCTCTGCACCATGCTGGTGACAGGGTGTTAAGCAGCATTAAATGCTGTTCAGCACCCATGATGCATAGCATGTATCTGTTTTTCTTATGTCCGGCTATTTGAATGAAACCGCGGTTGGTTATAAGAAAAATTAATCAGCATGGGCATGCTTAAAACAGCATTAAAGATGAATGCCTATGCATATAAAAGGGTGTGCCTGTGCAACAGGACGCTGCCAGGATATTGAAAAAAGGCCGTACAGAGAAATCGGTGATTCGCTGGCGGCCTTACAGATTATTCATTTGGCACAGTCAGTCAAGGGTTTTAACCGCTTTGTCCTTAACGTCGCCGATCGGCGAGGCTGCTGCACCATAAAAGCGCATTTGATCCCTTATCTCCACGCGACGTGCTGCGACGGCAGCGGGTTAACTGCGCTATTATGAGGCTGTTTCTCTTCCAGGGAGTTGTTATGAAACAAATTCGTCTGTTGGCGCAGTACTACGTTGATTTAATGGTGAAGCTTGGACTGGTGAGGTTCTCGCTGCTGCTGGCGTCTGCGCTGGTGGTGCTGGCGATGATTGTCCAGATGGCGGTCACGATGGTACTGCGGGGCCATGTCGAGAGCATTGACGTGGTGCGTTCGGTCTTCTTCGGGCTGCTGATCACGCCCTGGGCGGTCTATTTCCTCTCGGTGGTGGTCGATCAGCTGGAGGAGTCACGGCAACGCCTGGCACGGCTGGTGGATAAGCTGGAAGAGATGCGTACCCGCGATCTGGAACTCAATCAGCAGATGAAAGAGACCATTACGCAGCTGAATCAGGAGATCAGCGATCGTAAAAAGGCGGAGCTGGCACGCGAACAGGTGATGGATAAGCTGCGTGAAGAGGTAACGCGTCGTGAGCAGGCACAGATTGAGCTGGAACAGCAATCCTCCTTCCTGCGCTCCTTCCTGGATGCCTCGCCTGACCTGGTGTTCTATCGCAACATCGATAAACAGTTCTCCGGCTGCAACCGCGCGATGGAGCTACTGACCGGCAAAAGCGAAAAGCAGCTGATTGGCCTGACGCCGCGCGATATCTATGATGATGAAGCGGCCACTAAGGTGCTGGAAACGGACGAAAAGGTATTCCGCCACAATGTCTCGCTGACCTATGAACAGTGGCTGCAATATCCCGACGGACGCAAAGCCTGCTTCGAGATCCGTAAAGTGCCTTACTACGACCGCGTGGGTAAGCGCAGCGGATTGATGGGCTTTGGCCGCGATATAACCGAACGTAAGCGCTATCAGGACGCGTTAGAGAACGCCAGCCGGGAGAAGACCACCTTTATCTCTACGATCAGCCACGAGCTTCGTACGCCGCTTAATGGCATTGTCGGCCTGAGCCGCATCCTGCTGGACACCGACCTTAATCAGGAACAGCTGAAATACCTGAAAACCATCCACGTCTCTGCCATCACGCTGGGCAACATCTTCAATGATGTGATTGAGGTGGACAAAATCGAGCGCCGTAAAGTACAGCTGGATAATCAGCCGCTCGACTTCACCGGTTTCCTGGCCGATTTAGAAAACCTCTCTGGTTTGCTGGCACAGCCGAAAGGCCTGAAGTTTGTGCTCGCGCCGCAACTGCCGCTGCCGCATATGATTTCGACGGATGGAACGCGTCTGCGCCAGATTCTGTGGAACCTGATTGGTAACGCCGTGAAGTTCACCCAGCAGGGCGAGATCGTGGTGCGGGTAACCTATGAGCAGGACGAGACGCTGCGCTTTGAGGTGCAGGACTCCGGCATGGGTATCCGTCAGGAGGAGCAGGACAAGATCTTCGCTATGTATTATCAGGTCAAAGATCAGCATGGTGGTAAACCGGCTACCGGTACCGGCATCGGACTGGCAGTATCACGCCGCCTGGCGCAGGCGATGGGCGGTGATATCCGCGTGCACAGTGCGCCGGGACAGGGTTCCTGCTTCACTGTAGAGATTAAAGCGCCACGCATTGCTGAAGAGGTGGAGGATGAAGGCGTGGACGACAGCCTGCCACTGCCTGCGCTGCACGTGCTGCTGGTTGAAGATATTGAGCTCAATGTGATTGTCGCGCGCTCGGTACTGGAGAAGCTGGGCTGCAGTGTAGAGGTCGCCATGACCGGCAGCGAGGCGCTGGCGATGTTTGACCCGCTGGAGTTTGACCTGGTGCTGCTGGACATTCAACTGCCCGATATGACCGGGCTGGATGTCTCACGTGCGATTCGCCAGCAGTACCAGGGAACGCATCTGCCCCCGCTGGTTGCTCTTACCGCCAATGTCCTCAAAGACAAAAAAGAGTACTTCGACGCGGGAATGGATGACGTGCTCAGCAAACCGCTGGCAGTGCCGGCACTCACTGCGATGATTAAAAAGTACTGGGATTATCAGGCAGAACCGGAAGAGGAGATCGCTGATGTCAGCGATGACAAAACCCGGATGCTGCTGGATGTCGCGATGCTCGAACAGTATATCGAGCTGGTTGGTCCCAGCCTGATTACCCAAAGCCTGACGATGTTTGAAAAGATGATGCCGGACTACCTTGCGGTGCTGGAGTCGAATCTGATGGCGCGCGATCAGAAAGGCATTGCTGAAGAGGGACACAAAATTAAAGGGGCGGCGGGTTCGGTCGGGCTGCAGCGTTTGCAGATGCTGGCGAAACAGATTCAGAGTCCGGAGTTACCGGCGTGGTGGGACAATGTAGGTGAATGGATTGATGAGCTGAAGCATGAATGGCGACACGATGTGCAGGTATTACGCGACTGGGTGGCAGAGCAGGATAAGTGATACCCCGGAAAAAAATGACCCCAGCCGAGGCCGGGGTGCGCGAAATACTGCGCCAACACCAGGGAAATCATTGCGGCCGCTATGATTTGAATAATTAATGCAGCCGCAGGGTATTGGTTAACACTGTCATCACCTTAGCAAATCCATCTTCTCATGCGACAAGATTCATTAAAATTTGTGATATTGAGCAGCGTTTAAATACAGAAAACATTAATTTGGCAACACAGTCAAGTAAGGAATTAATTTCTGTGCTGTGTTGCTGCTATTTTAATCAGTTTTACGCTTTTTCGTGTAGTTTTAATGCTGCCGGGCAGGGAAACTGAGGCTGAGCAGCACCAAAGTGAGCCGCCGTTAACATTTGCCTTTTGAGTGAGGCTAACGCGCTGATATTGCAAGCGCGCTGCCTGAAATGACACGAATTATCCAAAACGATTTGGAATGATAAAAAAGAATCTAAAAGTTTGTCCTTCTGTCGTTCTGCTATCAGGGTTATTACTGGAAGGAAATAGTGCCATTCTGGCAACCCGTGACTCCATTAAGCGCTGCTTATTTATCCGTTATAACGATAATTCTGATTAACCTTTGGGCGCGGCAGGATTAAGAAAATAATAACAGTTAAGCATGGTAAATGATTCATGCGGGCGCTTATTACTCATGATTAAGTGTTTATCTGGAAAGATGCTAAGCAATGGCAATGAATGGAACCGATTCCTTTTTTGCGGAAGTACTTGAACTATTTCGAACTGTTGCAGCATGTTGATGCAAAATGATTGAATAAAGTCTGGAAACAGCCTGTCAGTTTTCAGCGATAATCGTAAAAAGGCTGCTTTTTTAGCAGTGATTACATGAGTGATTGATTAACGTCTGAAACAAGTGTGGGAAGATTGCATGAACAAGCATAAAGGAAGCGTCGGACAGCGTATCAGACGTATTGTTGGTCGTATCGTACTGGTGTGGCTGGGAATATGGCTGGCGGGCATTTTACTCTTTTCGTTCTTACCCGTGCCGTTCTCAGCGGTGATGGCTGAACGACAGATCGGAGCCTGGTTACGCGGTGATTTTAGTTATGTCGCCCATTCAGACTGGGTCGGCCATGACGAGATTTCGCCCTGGATGGGGCTGGCCGTTATCGCCTCAGAAGATCAAAAGTTTCCCACCCATTGGGGCTTTGATGTGGCGGCGATTGAGTCTGTACTGGATAACAGCGATAGCCGGATGCGTGGGGCGTCCACGCTGTCTCAACAGACGGCGAAGAATCTGTTCCTCTGGGATGGTCGCAGCTGGGTGCGTAAAGGTCTGGAAGCGGGTCTGACGGTAGGAATTGAAACGGTCTGGACGAAGCGGCGTATTTTAACCGTCTATCTCAATATTGCGGAGTTCGGGCCCGGCATCTTTGGCGTTGAGGCGGCTTCTCAGCGCTACTTCCATAAGCCTGCCAGCCGGCTGACCGCAGCAGATGCCGCCTTACTGGCAGCGGTGCTGCCTAATCCGATACGTTATCGTGCTGCTGCACCCTCAGGCTACGTCAGAGAGCGGCAGCAGTGGATACTGCGTCAGATGCGCCAGCTTGGTGGGGAAGGCTTCCTGCAGCGTAATCAGCTCGACTAAGCATTAATCTTCATCGAAACCCGCTTCAAATAACTCAATGACCGCTGCCAGCGCCGGGATCTCCTCCGGGCCGCTGGCTTCAATCTCAATGTGGCCGCCTTTTGCCGAGTCGAGCATCAGCAGCGCAATCACGCTGCTGGCTTCGGCTTCAGTGCCCGCTTCATTACGCAGTAATACTTCGGCATCAAAGCTCTGCACCAGCTCAAATAACTTCATCGCCGGACGTGCATGCATGCCCAGCTTATTTTTGATTTCTACAGTTTGTCTGACGGTCATGATTTGCGCTTTTCCAGCGTACGATGGCGTGACTGCACATTCTTACCCCGTGAACGGAAGTAATCTGCCAGCTGTTCTGCAATATAGACTGAGCGGTGTTTACCGCCGGTGCAGCCAATCGCCACGGTAAGATAGCTACGGTTATTGGTCTCCAGCATCGGCAGCCAGAGTTCAAGGTAGCTGCGCGTCTGGTAGATAAAATTATGCACTTCAGTGTGGCGATCAAGGAAGGCCGCCACAGGACGATCGAGGCCGGTCATCGGGCGCAGTTTGGGATCCCAGTGGGGGTTGGGCAGAAAGCGCACGTCAAATACATAGTCAGCGTCAATCGGAATGCCATGCTTGAAGCCAAACGACTCAAACACCATGGTCAGCTCACGTTCACGCTTGCCCAGCAGGCGGGTACGCAGCATCTCTGCCAGCTCGTGCACCGACATCTCTGAGGTGTCGATGATCAGATCGGCACGCGAACGAAGTGGCTCCAGCAGATCGCTCTCTTCATCAATCGCGCTCTCCAGCGAGAGGTTTTTGCTGGAGAGGGGATGCAGACGGCGCGTATCGCTGTAACGACGAATCAGGGTGTTGCGATCGGCGTCGAGAAACAGCAGCTGAGGGGAAAATGTATCAGGCAGATTATTCAGTGCGGTTTCAAAAATTTCCGGGGATTCGGGCATATTACGCACGTCGATGCTGACCGCCGCCGAAATATTGCGCTCAGCCAGCGAGTTAGCTAACTCAGGCAGCAGCACGACCGGCAGGTTATCAACGCAGTAGAACCCCATATCTTCCAGCGCACGGAGCGCCACTGACTTCCCCGAGCCTGAACGACCGCTAACGATCATCAGCACCATGACCTTCTCTCCCGTTTTAAAACCGGCACCGGGCCGGTAAAGACGCGTTACTGCTCCGACTGGACTTCCGTAATAATGGCATAGAGCTCTTCATCACTCTGCGCTGCGCGCAGACGACGGCAAACCGTTTTATCTGCCAGACGCTTTGCCACCAGTGACAGGGTGTGCAGATGTGTTTTGCACTGGTCAGCCGGGACCAGTAAGGCAAACAACAGATCGACCGGCTGGTTGTCGACGGCATCAAACGCAATCGGCTGTTCGAGGCTGATAAACACCCCAACCGCGCGCAGCGTATCCTCTTCCAGCTTGCCGTGCGGGATGGCTATCCCGTTACCAATACCGGTACTGCCCATGCGTTCGCGGGTCAGGATCGCTTCGAAAAGCGTCTGGTGCGGCAGGTTGAGCTGCTTAGCGGCCAGTTCGCTGATGATTTCCAGCGCACGTTTTTTGCTCTGGCAGTGGACGCCGCTGCGGGTGCAGTCTGGCGAAAGCACTGTGCTCAATTCCAGTGTGAGATCGTTGTTCATTATCGTTTCACTTGCGTGTTCACCAGGCCATTCACCGCCAGCGCGTATTGACGCGTGTGACAAACGGCGCCTGCTCAGATGACAAAACGGGGCGGATTATCCGCCCCATCCTGTCGGCTCTGCGCGCCAGGCGCGCGTCGCTAGCGTGAAGGTTAGTGTTTTTTCAGTTTATCTTTGTGTTTGGTCAGCTGACGGGTGAGCTTATCGATCAGTCCGTCAATGGCCGCATACATATCTTCCGCTTCGGATGTGGCGTGCAGCTCGCCACCATTCACGTGTAGTGTTGCGTCAGCCACCTGCGTGACTTTCTCAACCTTCAGGACAATATAGACCTGATTGATATGTTCAAAATAGTGTTCCAGTTTGGCAAATTTACCGTTGACGAATTCACGCAGAGGTGGAGTGATTTCAACGTGTTGCCCGGTCAGGTTCAGCTGCATAGGTCTTCCTTCTCATTTCTTTCAAACCAGTTGTTTACGCTGGTTCGATGGCGGGATGGATAAAGACTCACGATATTTGGCGACGGTACGCCGTGCCACCATGATCCCCTGATCAGATAACATGGAGGTCAGTTTACTGTCGCTCAAGGGTTTGGCTGGATTTTCCGCCGAAATTAATTTTTTCACCAGGGCACGAATCGCGGTAGAGGAGGCTTCACCGCCACCTTCCGTATTAACGTGACTGGAGAAAAAGTACTTCAGTTCAAAAATGCCACGCGGGCTGTGCAGATACTTCTGCGTGGTAACGCGGGAGATGGTCGATTCGTGCATCTCAACGGCCTGGGCGATATCCGCCAGCACCATCGGGCGCATAAATTCTTCACCCTGCTCGAAAAAGGCCTGCTGCTGCTCAACAATACAGCGCGTCACTTTCAGCAGGGTATCATTGCGGCTTTCCAGACTCTTAATCAGCCAGCGGGCTTCCTGCAGATTACTGCGAATGAACTGGCTGTCGCTGTCGTTCCGCGTCGCGCCGCTCATTGCCGCATAGTGCTGATTGATCTTCAGGCGTGGCACGCTATCGGCATTGAGTTCAACCGTCCAGCGGCTGCCGATCTTACGCACCAGCACATCGGGAATGACATATTCTGGTTCGCCGGTGTTGATCGACTGACCCGGACGCGGGTCCAGCGACTGAATCAGCAGCATCGCCTCTTTCAGCACCTCTTCTTTGAGGCGTGTGACCCGCATCAGGCTGCGGAAATCGTGGTTTGCCAGCAGATCGAGATGTTCGCTGACGATCAGGCGCGCCTCTGCCAGCATCGGCGTTTCGGGCGCATATTGTGAAAGCTGCACAAGCAGGCAGTCACGCAGGTCGCGCGCGCCAACACCAATCGGGTCAAAGCGCTGGATGCGTTTCAGCACCGCTTCAACTTCATCCGCTTCGAGCTCATCATCGCCGATGCTGTCAAGGATCTCCTCAAGCGAAACGGTGAGATACCCGGTGTCATCAATAGCATCGACAATAGAGGTGGCAATGGCGCGATCGGTATCGCTGAACGGCGTCAGGCCGACCTGCCACATCAGATAATCCTGCAGCGACTGGGTTGTTTCGCCCTGATAAACCGGTAACTCATCATCCTGGTAATCGGTGCCGGTGCCGGAAGGCGTACCCGCGGTGTAGATCTCATCCCAGGTCGCATCCAGCGGCAGTTCATCAGGCATCTCTTTCTGCTCAAGCGCTTCGCGTGTATCCAGCGCCTCGGCCTCTGAAGACTCCCGTGAATCGATCTCTTCATGCAGGTCAGTCTGCTCAAGCAGCGGATTACTTTCCAGCGCAAGCTGAAGCTCCTGCTGGAGTTCAAGCGTAGAGAGTTGCAGCAGGCGAATCGCCTGTTGCAATTGCGGAGTCATTGCCAGCTGTTGGCTGAACCTGAGTTGTAAACCTTGCTTCATAGACAGGATGATCGTTCCCAGGTAAACATCGGTATTAACGACACCTTATCAGAGTCTGAACTCTTCACCCAAATAAACCCGCTTAACCTGCTCATCCGCAAGAATTTCATTCGGTGTGCCGTGTGCGATCAGGTGCCCCTGGCTGACGATATAAGCCCGCTCACAGACCGCTAACGTTTCGCGTACGTTATGGTCGGTAATCAGCACACCGAGGCCGCTGTCACGCAGATGCTCAATGATCTTCTTAATGTCGATAACGGAGATGGGGTCAACACCGGCAAAAGGTTCATCCAGCAGGATAAATTTAGGATTAGCCGCCAGCGCCCGCGCAATCTCAACACGACGTCGCTCACCACCCGAAAGTGCCTGGCCCATGCTGTCGCGCAGGTGCTCAATGTGAAACTCTTCCATCAGCTCACGGGCACGATCCTGGCGTTGCTCTTCGGTCAGGTCGTCACGGATCTGCAAGACCGCCATCAGGTTATCGTAGACGCTGAGGCGACGGAAGATCGATGCCTCCTGCGGCAGATAGCCGATGCCACGACGCGCACGGGCATGCAGCGGCAGGATGCTGATATCTTCATCATCAATAATAATGCGGCCAGCGTCACGCGGCACAATGCCCACTACCATGTAAAAGGTGGTGGTTTTACCGGCACCGTTCGGGCCCAGCAGGCCGACAATCTCGCCGGATTTGACCTGCAGGCTGACATCTTCTACCACGCGACGGCCCTTATATGCCTTCGCCAGGTTTTCTGCGATTAATGTGGCCATAGCTATCAGTTACTCTTCTTTCCGCTGTTGGACGAACCTTTGTCCTGAAGTTGCGACGGCACCAGTACAGTCGTGACGCGCTTGTTCTGACCCTGACTGAAAGCCTGCATTTTCTGCTCTTTCACCAGGTAGGTAATACGATCGCCTTTGATGTTGCTGTCCTGCTGCTCAATGAACGCATTGCCGGTCAGTTCAACGAAATCATTAGCCAGTTCATAGTGCAGTTTTGCGGCATGACCCTGTACCGGCTTACCGCTGTCCTGCATCTGATAGAAGGTGGCGGGATTACCGTAGGCGTCAACGATGGTTTTCTTGCTGTCGCCGCCCGGAC
Organism: Pantoea sp. BJFS-204; assembly: GCF_049310725.1. Lineage (NCBI taxonomy): Bacteria > Pseudomonadati > Pseudomonadota > Gammaproteobacteria > Enterobacterales > Erwiniaceae > Pantoea > Pantoea sp. BJFS-204. The sequence continues at coordinate 168,238 of NZ_JBMOWE010000005.1, forward strand.
GGGTCACCACGACTTTATCTGCCGTGATTTTAATTGAGCCCTGCGTCACGATGACATTGCCGGTAAAGGTCGCGACATTGCCTTGCAAATCCAGCGCCTGATTCTGCGAGTCAATATTGACGGGCTTGTCCGAGTCACCGGTCAGAGCCAGCGCCGGAACGCTGGTTGCCAGCAGCATGCTGGCCAGTAAAAGCTTCAGGCTATTTTTGTTCATTTTGAATTTCATAAGAGGTTTTGACCTTCTCGATTAACTCGGCGTTTTTTGTCCGTAAATTGCCGCGCATTTTCATGCCGGTGGAGTTAAAACTGCGGCCATACAATGTCACCTGGTCATCAGAGGTAACGTCCTGAGTGACAAGATTAATCTGGGCGTTATCGGTTTTGATCCGCTCAAGCTGAGAATCCTGCGTCAGCGTATTCAGCTCAACATGGCCATACAGGTAAAGCATACGATCTTTGGTGAGCTTTGCTTTATCCGCGCGTAACGTCCAGGTAGGGATTTTGTTCTCATCAAAGGTGGTCATGACCGGATTGTCGAACCAGCTCAGTTCATCATCCGAGAAATAGGTCACTTTGTCAGAGACCAGTTTATATGACAGCGCGCCCTGCGGGTTATAAACCACAGTGTGTGAATCAGCACTGGTGTAGGTCGGTGACTGACTGTCCGTCCCGACTGGCGTGCCATCGTCATCCTGGTTAGTAAGATTCCAGCCGATCAAAACCAGTGCAATCAAGGTCAGAATCAGCGTTATCCAACGCCTGCTTTTACTCATACTGATTGCCCTTTGGCATCCTCAAATTTGTTCTGCGCCATTAAGATCAGGTCACATACTTCGCGAACTGCACCGCGTCCACCGGCAATCCGCGTGACATAATGCGCGCGCGGCAACAGGATCGGATGTGCATCCGCCACCGCCACGCTTAAACCCACTTTCGCCATAACCGGCCAGTCGATCAGATCGTCACCAATGTAGGCGACCTGGTCGTCGGAAAGAGACAGTTTATCCAGAAGTTCACGATAGGCCAAAAGCTTATCCGATTGTCCCTGATAAAGATGACGGATGCCGAGCGTTTTGCAGCGATCTTCCATCAGACGGGCATTGCGGCCGGTAATAATAGCCACTTCCACATCGGAGGTCAGCAAACAGCGAACGCCGTAACCGTCCCGCACGTTGAATGCCTTCAGCTCTTCGCCATTATTCCCCATGTAGATCACTCCGTCGGACATCACGCCATCGACATCGCAGATCAGCAGACGAATTCTGCTGGCGCGCGCCATAACGTCAGCGCTGACCGGGCCGTAGCAGGTTTCAATCGGGTGGGTTGCCTGTTGCATTTTCTCTTCCTGTTCAGACTACGCCAGCGCGCAGCATGTCATGCATATGTACCACACCGAGCAGATGGTCGTCATCGGCCACCAGAATCGAGGTAATGTTTTTGGTCTGCATCAGGTTCAGGGCTTCCACCGCCAGCATATTAGGCCGGACGCGGATGCCACCTGGCGTCATCACTTCCCCGATGGTGGCGCGCTGGAAATCGATGCCCATATCAAAGATGCGGCGCAGGTCACCATCGGTAAAGATACCTTCAATTTTCATCAGGTCGTCGACGATCACCGTCAGCCCCAGATTTTTGCGGGTAATCTCCAGCAGCGCATCGCGCAGCGAGGCGTCCCGTGTGACGTGCGGCAGCTCATCGCCACTGTGCATGATATCAGCCACATGCAGCAGCAGTTTACGGCCCAGCGCACCACCAGGATGGGACAAAGCAAAGTCTTCGGCGGTGAAGCCGCGCGCTTCCAGCAGCGAAACCGCCAGCGCGTCACCCATCACCAGCGTGGCCGTGGTGCTGGTGGTCGGTGCCAGACCCAGCGGGCAGGCTTCCTGCGGAACATGGACACACAGATGCACATCGGCAACCCGGCCCATCGCACTGTCAGGCCTTCCGGTCATGCAGATCAGCGTAATGTGCTGACGCTTTAAAACCGGAATCAGCGCGAGGATTTCGTTCGACTCACCGCTGTTGGAGATGGCGATGACCACATCATTTTTGCTCACCATGCCCAGATCGCCATGGCTGGCTTCGGCCGGATGAACAAAAAAAGCGGGCGTGCCGGTACTGGCAAAGGTCGCCGCCATTTTTTTGCCGATATGGCCAGACTTGCCCATGCCCATCACCACCACTTTACCCTGACAGGCGTAGATCAGGGCGCAGGCGCGGGCGAAATCGTCGTTAATATATTGATCGAGTTGTTCCAGACCTTCGCGCTCAATGCGCAGTACGGTTTTCCCCGCCTGCTGGAAATCAAATGCTGTTGGTTGCTGATATGACATAGTGAGTCTGTCCTTGTTAGCCGTCCATGAATGCCGGCTGCATCCACAGCAGCGTCACCCAGACGAAGAAACCACAGAGTAAAAATAAGCCTGCCGTACGGCCAACGCGGCGGCGACGTAGCAGGCAGAGCAGGGCAAACAGCACGCTGACTCCCAGCATCACCCAGTAATCACGGGCGAAGGCGTGATAATCGACACTGCCAGGGTGAATCAGCGCCGGCAGACCCAGCACAATGGCAATATTATAAATGTTGGCGCCGATAAGATTGCCGATCGCGATATCATCTTCGCCTTTCAGCGCACCGGCAATAACCGTTGCCAGCTCGGGCAGGCTGGTGCCCACGGCGATCAGCGTCAGGCCCATCACCAGTTCGCTGACGCCAAAATAGTCGGCAAACGCAGTGGCATTGTCGATCACCATTCGTGTCGACATCGGCAGGATAATCAGCGCGACGGCCAGCCAGAGAAAGGCCACCGTATTTCCGCTCTCTTCGCGTGGCAGCTCGGCCAGCTGCTCGCGGGTCAGGGTGTCGTTGTTATCCCGTTCTGCTTTACGCGCAATGCGAATTACCACCATCAGATAAATCGCGGCAATGGCGATCAGGCCTATTCCATCCAGTCGACTAAGCTGATTGTCAAACAGCATGAAACCGCTGAGCAGGGTAACCAGCAACATTAACGGCAGTTCACGGCGTATCAGATTAGAATGGACGCTGAGCGGGTGCATAAGCGCAGCGGCACCCAGGATGAGTAAAATATTGGTAATATTCGAGCCGAGCGCGGTGCCAACAGCAAGATCCATCTGGCCATGCTGCGCGGCGGAAAAGGAGAGGATCATCTCTGGCAGCGAGGTGCCGATGCTGACAACGGTCATGCCAATAATCAGTGGCGGGATGCCAAATGATCGACACAGTATAGAGGCGCTAAACACCAGACGATCGGCACCATATGCCAGTAAAAGCAAACCGATAATCAGCAGTGCAGAAGCTACGAACATGAAAAATCCTTGCGTAAAAACCCAGGCCGGCAATGCCTTTCCCGACCGGTTTAAGGTTCTGTTTGGCGAGACAGGCGCTGATTTTGACCGTCCGGACGGCAAAAGTAAATTTAATGACCATTTTCGCCAAATCTTAGCGGTAAGTTTCTGTAAAGCTATCGTGAATCAGGACCGAACAGGCTACCATCGTACCCCATGTTTACGCCCGATCCTTACAAGAGGTTATAATGATCCAGCAGCAATCGAATCTGGTTGAGGTTCGTGGCGTGAGTTTTTCGCGCGGAGATCGCACCATCTTCGATGACATTTCGCTGACCGTGCCAAAAGGCAAAGTGACGGCGATAATGGGGCCGTCGGGGATAGGAAAAACCACGCTGCTACGCTTGATTGGGGGGCAACTTCAGCCGACCAGCGGTGAAATCTTTTTCCGTGGTGAAAACATTCCGTCACTGTCTCGCACTAAATTGTACGAAGCGCGCAAAAAAATGAGCATGCTGTTCCAGTCTGGCGCGCTGTTTACTGACCTGACGGTCTATGAAAATGTTGCCTGGCCGCTGCGTGAACATACCCGTCTGCCTCCTCCGCTGCTGCACAGCACTGTGCTGATGAAGCTGGAAGCGGTGGGTCTGCGTGGCGCGGCCCAGCTGAAGCCCGCGGAGCTGTCGGGCGGAATGGCGCGTCGTGTGGCACTGGCGCGCGCTATTGCGCTGGAGCCGGAACTGATCATGTTTGATGAGCCTTTCGTCGGTCAGGATCCGATCACGATGGGCGTGCTGGTAAAACTCATTGATGAACTGAACCATGCTCTGGGCCTGACCTGTATTGTGGTCTCGCACGACGTACCGGAAGTACTGAGTATTGCGGACTATGCCTATATCGTGGCCGGACAAAAAATTATCGCACACGGCACCACGCCGGAGTTGCGAGCGAACAATGACCCGCGCGTTCGCCAGTTTATTGATGGCGATGCGGATGGTCCGGTTCCCTTCCGTTTTCCTGCCGGCGACTATCTCGCTGATTTAACCGGCTCAGGGAGTAACTAAACTGATGGTGTTGAAGGCGCTGGCGACATTTGGACGTCAGGGAATTGAAACGTGCGCCAGTTTTGGACGCGCAGGACTCATGCTCTTTCATGCGCTGGTGGGCAAGCCAGCGTTCCGCAGACACACGCCGCTACTGATTAAACAACTTTATAGCGTCGGCGTGCTGTCGCTGCTGATCATCGTGGTTTCCGGTCTGTTTATCGGCATGGTGCTTGGCCTTCAGGGTTATCTGGTCTTAAACACCTATGGCGCGGAAACCAGCCTCGGTATGCTGGTGGCGTTGTCATTGCTGCGCGAACTGGGGCCGGTTGTGACCGCGCTGCTGTTCGCCGGACGGGCAGGGTCTGCGCTGACCGCCGAAATCGGCCTGATGAAGGCCACCGAACAGCTCTCCAGTATGGAGATGATGGCGGTTGACCCGTTGCGCCGGGTGGTCTCGCCGCGCTTCTGGGCCGGTTTTATCAGTATGCCGTTACTGACGCTGATTTTTACCGCGGTAGGGATTGCCGGTGGGGCGCTGGTCGGGGTGAGCTGGAAAGGGATTGATCCTGGTTTCTTCTGGTCGGCGATGCAGAATGCCGTCGATTTTCGTGCCGATGTGGTTAACTGCCTGATTAAAAGTGCGGTATTTGCCATTACCGTGACGTGGATTGCGCTGTTTAACGGCTATGATGCGATTCCAACCTCTGAAGGGATCAGTCGCGCGACGACGCGCACTGTGGTGCACGCGTCACTGGCGGTGCTCGGATTGGATTTTGTGCTGACAGCACTGATGTTTGGGAATTGATGCAATGCAAAGCAAAAAAAGCGAAATCTGGGTTGGCATATTTATGATTATGGCGTTGCTGGCGGCGCTGTTTCTCGCGCTGCGCGTCGCCGATTTAAAGTCAATGGGCACCGAGCCGACGTGGAAGCTCTACGCCACCTTTGACAATATTGGTGGTCTCAAAGCCAGTTCGCCGGTCAAGATTGGTGGGGTGGTGATTGGCCGGGTGACCGACATTGAGTTAGAGCCGAAAACGCTGCTGCCGCGTGTCACCATGGACATCAGCGATCAGTATGCGAATAAAATTTCAGACACCAGCTCGCTGGCGGTTCGCACTCAGGGACTACTGGGTGAGCAATTCCTGGCACTCAATTTAGGATTTGACGATCCTGAACTGGGTTCGGCGATGCTGAAAGATGGCGATACGCTGCGCGATACGAAATCCGCCATGGTGCTCGAAGACCTGATCGGTCAGTTCCTTTATAAGAGCGGCGATAATAAACAAAACAGTGAAAACAAGGATGCGCAGGAAGGCGACAGTGCTGCGCCTGCGGCACCGGCTCAACCTTAAAGAAGAGGGTATACCATGTTTAAACGTTTACTGATGATTGCCATGCTGGTGGTTGCGGTACCGCTGACGGCAACCGCAGCCGATCAGAGCAACCCTTACAAACTGATGAATGAAGCGGCGCAAAAGACGTTCACCCGTCTGAAAAACGAGCAGCCGAAAATCAAGCAGGACCCTAACTACCTGCGTCAGATTGTGCGTCAGGAGCTGCTGCCTTATGTACAGATCAAATATGCGGGCGCGTTAGTGCTGGGCCGCTACTATCGTGATTCGACGCCCGCTCAGCGTGAAGCCTACTTCAGCGCCTTTGGTGACTATCTGGCGCAGGCTTATGGTCAGGCACTGGCACTGTACAACGGACAGAGCTACCAGATTCAACCTGAGCAGCCGTTAGGCGATGCCCAGATTGTCGCTATTCGCGTTTCCATTATCGATCCAAATGGCCGTCCACCGGTTCGCCTCGACTTCCAGTGGCGTAAAAACAGCCAGAGCGGTAACTGGCAGGCGTATGACATGATCGCTGAAGGCGTCAGCATGATCACCACCAAACAAAATGAGTGGAGCGATCTTTTACGTACCAAAGGTATCGATGGTCTGACGGCGCAGCTGAAATCTTCTGCGGCACAGCCAATCACGCTGGATAAACAACAATAATGCACGAATCGTTACGCTGGGAGCGGGAAGCCAGCACGCTATTACTGAAAGGCGAACTGGATCGCGACACGCTGATGAGCCTGTGGCAGCAACGTGAAACGCTGATTAAAGATGTCGATACCATCGACGTCGCGGCGCTGGAGCGTGTGGACTCTTCCGGGCTTGCCCTGCTGGTGCACCTGCGGGAAATCGCGCGGGCACAGGGTATTACCCCTCGCTTTACGGGCATCAGCGACAAACTGCATTCGCTGATAACGCTTTACAATCTGCAACAGATTATTGTTTCTGCGGATAAAAGCGCCTGATATCCGGTTGTTATGCTAAGCCCCTGTTTTCAACAGGGGCTTTTGCGTATTTAAGAGTCAGCCGCTTTCCTCTACTATGTCAGCCTTATTATTATTAAGTGAAGTTAAGCCCAATGGAAAACAGTGAAATTCAGGCCGTGCTGATGGCAGCATTGCCTTTAGACGAAGTGCATGTGATGAGCAATGATGGCAGCCATTTTCAGGTGATCGCCGTAGGCGAACTGTTTGGCGAACTGAGCCGCGTGAAAAAGCAGCAGGCTGTCTACGTGCCGCTGATGGAATTTATCGCGGATAACCGCATTCATGCTGTCTCTATCAAAACCTATACTCCCGCTGAATGGGCGCGTGACCGTAAACTCAACGGTTTCTGATCCCCAGCGGGGTGAACTCGTCGCTGGCGAGTCCAATCTTTAGCTAGTTAATTGAGAGCCGTGTTAATGGACAAATTTCGTGTGCAAGGCCCCACCCGCTTAAGTGGTGAAGTAACCATTTCCGGGGCAAAGAACGCCGCGCTTCCTATTCTGTTTGCTGCGCTGCTGGCTGAAGAGCCGGTCGAGATCCAGAATGTGCCAAAGCTGCGCGACATTGATACCACCATGAAGCTGCTGAGCCAGCTGGGTGCGAAGGTGGAACGCAACGGTTCTGTGCATGTCGATGCCAGCGCGGTAGATGTATTTTGTGCGCCTTACGATCTGGTCAAAACTATGCGTGCCTCAATCTGGGCGCTGGGCCCGCTGGTGGCGCGTTTTGGTCAGGGTCAGGTTTCCCTGCCGGGTGGCTGCGCTATCGGCGCGCGTCCGGTTGATCTGCACATTACCGGTCTTGAACAGCTGGGTGCCGAGATCAAGCTGGAAGAGGGCTACGTGAAAGCGTCAGTCAATGGCCGCCTGAAGGGCGCACTGATTGTCATGGACAAAATCAGCGTCGGCGCGACCGTGACCATCATGAGTGCTGCGACGCTGGCGACCGGTACCACCGTGATTGAGAATGCGGCGCGTGAGCCGGAAATTGTCGATACCGCCAACTTCCTTAACACCCTGGGCGCCAGAATCAGTGGTGCAGGCAGCGATAAAATCACCATCGAAGGCGTAGAGCGTCTGGGTGGCGGTGTTTATCGTGTCCTGCCGGATCGTATCGAAACCGGTACCTTCCTGGTGGCTGCGGCCATTTCAGGTGGCAAACTGATGTGTCACAAAACCCAGCCGGATACGCTGGATGCTGTGCTGGCCAAGCTGCGTGATGCGGGGGCCGATATCGAAACCGGCGAAGACTGGATCAGTCTGGATATGCACGGCAAGCGGCCAAAAGCGGTCAACGTGCGCACTGCACCGCATCCAGGTTTCCCGACCGATATGCAGGCGCAGTTCACACTGTTAAACATGGTCGCGGAAGGCACGGGCGTAATTACCGAAACCATCTTCGAAAACCGTTTCATGCATATCCCGGAACTGATTCGTATGGGCGGACATGCTGAGATTGAGAGCAACACGGCGATCTGTCATGGGGTTGAAACCCTGTCAGGTGCGCAGGTGATGGCGACCGATTTGCGTGCGTCTGCCAGCCTGGTTCTGGCCGGTTGTATTGCGGAAGGAACGACGTTTGTTGATCGCATTTATCACATCGATCGTGGCTATGAGCACATCGAAGATAAGCTGAAAGCCATGGGCGCAAACATCGAGCGCGTCAGCGAAGAGTAATCCCGCAGATGCTCTGAAAGAGCCAGCCCCCTTTGGGGGCTGGTTTTTTTTCGCCTGAGGATCGCCTGAGTTTTCAGGCGGTATCGGAATGATCGACAGGCGCCCGGATACGTTTTCTGCGATCCAGCAGGCAGTGGGTCTCGGGATCGTAATAGCGGCTGGGCCAGATCTCACAAGGATGAACCTTGATCGCGTCAGCGATCAACCATTCGCCCTTGGGCCATGGACGCGTGAGCGCATTAGCCAGCGTTGATGAACTGAGACCTGCTGCGCGTGACAGCGCCGCGAGTGTCATTCCACGCTTATGCAGCGCCGCGATAATGTCAGCCGGGTGCCAGTCTTCCATCCTTTTTTGCATATCCTGTTCTCCTTTTCCCTGTCATTGCGTCGTCCAGCAGGACGTGAGCTTTCCTTTTTACCGTTATCTGGAAAGATTGAGGTTTTTATAGCAAATAGTTCCCATTAGTTTCCAGTAATATTTGGATCCAGCATCTGATCTGTGGGGTGGCATGCAAAAGGAGTGCAACAGCTAAGAGATAACAAAAAGAAGTGAGAGCAGGGACGTAAAAACGGAGCCTGTCAGGCTCCGTGAGGGATCAGAAATCGCGCTGAACTGACATGTGCGCCAGCGACTCCAGCGCACTGCGCCACGGCGATTCGGGCAGAATACGCAAGGCGTCAATGGCTTTATCCGCTTCCTGTTCGGCGCGGCTGCGCGTCCATTCGAGTGAACCACACTGATTCATCGCTTCCAGTACCGGTTCCAGCAGATGGCGGCCATTTCCCTGCTCAATGGCTTCACGGATCATCTTCGCCTGCTCAGGTGAGCCGTGCTGCATAGCATGCAGCAGTGGCAGCGTGGGTTTGCCTTCACTCAGATCATCGCCGGTATTTTTGCCCAGCGTCTCGCCATCAGCACTGTAATCCAGTAAGTCGTCAATTAACTGGAAAGCGGTGCCCAGATAGCGTCCATAATCCTGTAGCGCTTTTTCCTCTTCAGGTGTGGCTTCAGCCAGTATCGCCGAGGCCTGCGAGGCCGCTTCAAACAGACGCGCGGTCTTGCTGTAAATCACGCGCATGTAGCTCTCTTCGGTGATGTCGGGATCGTTGACGTTCATCAGCTGCAGGACTTCGCCCTCAGCAATCACGTTTACCGCTTCTGACATCAGCGCCAGGATACGCAGCGAACCCATGCTGGTCATCATCTGGAAGGCGCGGGTGTAAATAAAATCACCGACCAGCACGCTTGCCGCATTGCCAAACGCCGCGTTCGCGGTCGCTTTGCCACGACGCATATCGGATTCATCCACGACATCGTCATGCAGCAGCGTGGCGGTGTGGATAAATTCGATCAGCGCCGCATTGGTCACGTGAAGATCGCCCTTGTAGCCCATGGCACGTGCGGATAGCACGGCAATCATGGGACGGATACGCTTGCCCCCACCACTGATGATGTAGTAGCCCAACTGGTTGATGAGCGAGACATCTGAATTCAGCTGGTCGAGGATGGTCTGGTTAACGGCAGCCATATCCTGTGCGGTTAATTCATTAATCTGTTCTAAGTTCATTCGTCTTTTCAGCTATGACTCGTTATCTCTGCCATGGTAAGTGCTTTTACCCAGCCAGCGTTCAGGTAATCTGTTACTGATTGTACTTGAATTTTCTGCCTGAGAAACGGTTGCATTCAGCCTGTGTTTTTTTTCTGCAAGAGTGTGCAAAGTGCTCTTGTCTTCTTCTGGAGTTTTGCGTAGAATTCGCGCCCTATTGTGAATATTTAGCGCGCCGCCTGATGAACTAAAAGGCAAGCGCAGAAGCGGAGTTTTATATGTACGCGGTTTTCCAAAGTGGTGGTAAACAACACCGAGTAAGCGAAGGTCAGACCGTTCGCCTGGAAAAGCTGGACATCGCAACCGGTGAAACGATTGAGTTTGACCAGGTTCTGATGATTGCTAATGGCGAAGACGTGAAAATCGGCGCGCCACTGGTTTCAGGCGGAATGATCAAGGCAGAAGTTGTTGCTCACGGTCGTGGCGAGAAAATTAAGATCGTTAAGTTTCGTCGTCGTAAGCACTACCGTAAGCAAGCAGGCCATCGCCAGTGGTTCACTGATGTGAAAATCACTGGTATCACGGCATAAGAGGAGATCTGACAAATGGCACATAAAAAGGCTGGTGGTTCGACTCGAAATGGTCGTGACTCCAATGCAAAACGTCTGGGTGTAAAACGTTTCGGTGGCGAATCTGTTCTGGCAGGTAGCATCATCGTTCGTCAGCGTGGCACCAAATTCCACGCCGGTACCAATGTAGGTTGTGGTCGTGACCACACCCTGTTTGCTACCGCAGACGGTAAAGTACAGTTCGAAGTTAAAGGTCCGAACAACCGTAAATACATCAGCATCGTTGCTGAGTAAGGTTGTCGTGACGCAGACGTTTAACGTCTGAACGCACGAATTGAAGGCCCCGCAGCTCCTGCGGGGCTTTTTACATTCTGCGGTCTGTTGCGGTAAAAGCGACGCATCACAAAAGTTTGCTGTACACTTTATGTACGCACTGGCGAAAGCCAATCCTGATTTATCCGCCGCTGGTCAGCGCAGAAGACCCTGGCGGACCCGTCTGCAGAGTGCTGCAGGCGATTGTGTGACGGAGATAGAAAATGAAGTTTGTAGATGAAGCGACAATTTTGGTCGTCGCCGGTGATGGCGGTAATGGTTGCGTAAGCTTCCGCCGCGAAAAATATATCCCGAGAGGCGGCCCTGATGGGGGTGATGGCGGTGACGGCGGTGACGTTTATCTGATCGCTGATGAAAACCTCAACACCCTTATCGATTATCGTTTCGAAAAATCTTTCCGCGCCGAGCGTGGGCAGAACGGCCAGAGCCGCGACTGTACTGGCAAACGCGGTAAAGATATCGAAGTTAAAGTGCCGGTCGGCACCCGGGTTATCGATCAGGGTACCGGCGAGACACTGGGCGACATGACGCGTCACGGCCAGAAACTGATGGTCGGCAAAGGCGGCTGGCATGGCCTGGGTAACACCCGCTTTAAATCATCTGTAAACCGCAGTCCGCGCCAGAAAACCATGGGTACCCCAGGTGAAAAGCGCGATCTGCAGCTGGAGCTGATGCTGCTGGCAGATGTCGGGATGCTGGGCTTACCGAATGCCGGTAAATCGACCTTTATCCGTGCCGTATCGGCAGCGAAGCCAAAAGTGGCGGACTATCCGTTTACCACGCTGGTGCCGAGCCTGGGCGTGGTTCGTATGGACAGCGAGCAGAGCTTCGTCGTGGCCGATATCCCTGGCCTGATTGAAGGCGCAGCCGATGGCGCAGGCCTCGGCATTCGCTTCCTGAAGCACCTTGAGCGCTGCCGCGTATTGCTGCACCTGATCGACATCGACCCCATTGATGAAAGCGATCCGGTTGAAAATGCCCGCATCATTCTCGGCGAGCTGGAAAAGTACAGCGAGAAGCTGTTCAACAAGCCACGCTGGCTGGTCTTCAACAAAATTGATCTGATCAGTGAAGAAGAGGCGCAGTCACGGGCTAAAGCGGTGGCTGAAGCACTGGGCTGGGAAGATAAGTATTACCTGATTTCTGCCGCAAGCCGTACCGGTGTCAACGAACTCTGCTGGGACGTGATGAGCTTCATCAACGCTAACCCGAAAGAAGCGGAGCTTGAAGAGAAGCAGCCGGAGAAAGTGGAGTTCATGTGGGACGATTACCACAAAGAAACCATTGAAAACACGGTTGAAGTGGAAGATGAAGAGTGGGATGACGACTGGGATGATGAAGACGACGAAGGCGTTGAAATTATCTATCAGCGTTAACCGATCGCCTGCTACAGCGTGATATGCAATGCCCCCTTTCAGGCCTGAAAGAGGGCATTGTTCTTTCTGCAGCTAGCTCATCACCGCCACACTCAGTCGCGCACTGCAGCACAGCTGATCCCGACCGTTCCGAATCTCAATCTGCCAGCTCTGACTGCGTTTACCCAGATGCAGTGGACGGCAAGTTCCCCGCACCAGACCGGCAGAAACCGCACGATGATGGCTGGCATTCACTTCTACGCCAACCACGCTGCTGCCTTCCTCAACCGCCAGATATCCGGCAATTGAGCCCATCGACTCCGCCAGCACCACGGACGCACCGCCATGCAGCAGCCCGAACGGCTGTTGCGTACGGGCATCGACCGGCATCGTCGCTTCCAGATAATCATCACCTATCAGGGTAAAAACGATACCCAGATGGGCCACCAGAGAGTTCTCACCCAGCGCATTCAGGGCGGGAAGATCAATGGATCGCTTCCAGATCGCTGTCATCATCAGGCTCCCAGGGTTGCGCCACCATCAACCACAATATCCTGCAGCGTCACATGGCTGGCAAGATCCGACGCGAGAAACAGTACGGTGGCTGCAATTTCCTGCGGCTGCGCGATCTTGCCCAGCGGGATACCCAGCTTGAACTGATCCGGGAAGCCGGCAATCATCTCCTGCTCACCCGTCGGTGTGTGCCACAGGCTGCGCTGCATATCGGTGTCGGTAGAACCCGGTGAAACGATGTTGCAGCGGACGCCATAGGGCGCCATCTCCAGACCCACGGTCTGACAGAGACTGCGCAGCGCCGCTTTTGAAGCACCATAAGCGGACATGCCGATACGCGGGGCGTGAGCCGAATTAGACGCGACGGTGACGATGGCACCGGTGCGCTGTTCGCGAAAGCGTGGCAATGTCTGCTGGAACAGATTAAACGCGCCGCCCGCATTGACGTTAAGACACGCCTGCCAGTCGGCAAACGACAGCTCATCGGTGGCACCAATCCGTAAGATACCGGCTGCGTTGACCAGCACATCAATGCGCGGTTGCACGGCCAATACGCGCTGGCAGATCGTTTTGACCTGCGCCGGATCGGCCACATCCATCGTGTGGCAGGGAAACGGGTAATCATGGCCCTTGAAACGTTGATCAAAGGCCTCAACCTGTGCGCCAGCCTGATGAAAGGCTAACGCAGTATGATAGCCGATGCCCTGGCCGGCACCGGTTACCCAGACGATTTTACCGCTGAAGTCGAATGTGTGGCTCATTTCGCCGGCTCCCGCGTCAGCAGCGCCCACCAGCCATCAATGCTCGGATTTTTCGCCAGGCTGACGAAATCGATATCACGATGTACCTGACGCCAGCGTGCCGCCAGCGCCATCACGCGTACTGAGTCCAGACCGTAATCAATCAGGTTTTCATCATCTTCCGGCACCTCATCATCTTCCAGCAGCGGCAGGATCAACGCGCGCAAATCATCTTTGCTGAGTGGCACAGGCATCAGATCGGCGGTCATCACCACTTTTCCGCTACGGCCCGCGGTGTAGGTCAGCGCCATCATATGTTCCTCACGGCTGAAGTCAGCCAGCGCATCGGCCACCATGAACGGCTGAATATTGCGCATAAACGCATCGGTGGCGGTGGTCAGGCAGCCAATATGGGCATAGACGCCGGTGATAATCAGCTGATCGCGGCCCATCTCCTGCAGGATCGACTCCAGCGGCGAGCGGTGAAATGCACTGTAGCGCCATTTGGTCAGGACCTGATCGTCCTCATCCGGTGCCAGCGCATCCACGATCTTCTGCTGATCGGGATGTTTATTCAGGCCCGGTCCCCACATGTCGTTGAGCAGCGCACGATCTTCATCGCTCTGCGCGTTTGGCTGAGCGGTGTAAAACACCGGAATACCCTGCGCTTTGCAGTAGCGACGCAGGCGGGCAATATTGTCGACTACCTGCTCAACCAGCGGGCTATTTTCGCCCCAGAAGTTGAGAAAATAGCGCTGCATATCGTGGATCAGCAGGGCGGCACGGTCCGGCTCCAGCATCCATTTCACTTTGTTGTTGGGCAACTCGGTGGCGGCTGGCAGCGGATAAGAGGTCAGTTGTGGAATAGCCATTGAAAATCTCCGGACAGATCAGGCTTGCGCTTGTTGATCGGCAAGTTGTTGGCGCAGACGTTTTTTGTCCACCTTTCCGACCGCGGTCAGCGGCAGGGCATCTACGCAGGTAATACGGTCAGGCAGCTTAAATTCTGCCACGCCAAGTTCACGCAGGTGACGACGCAGCGCCACCGGTTTAACCGGCTGACGGGTAACGATAAAGGCACAGCTCTTTTCACCCATCAGCTCGTCGCTCATGGAGACCAGCGCAGCGTGGATCACATCCGCATGGCGCTGCAGCAGGTTTTCGATCTCTTCGGCTGCGATCTTTTCGCCGCCCCGGTTGATCTGATCTTTCTCCCGGCCCTGCACGATGATGTTGCCAGAGGGCGTGATCTCAATCAGATCGCCAGAGCAGTAAAAGCCCTGGTCATCGAAGCTGGCGGCGTTATGTTCCGGGCTGTTGTAGTAGCCGCGGAAGGTATAAGGACCACGCGTCATCAGGCGACCGATGGAGCCTGCTGGCAATGGGTTACCCTGATCGTCGGCGACCCATACCTCGTCATCCGGGGAGATCGGGCGTCCCTGCGTGGTGAGAATGGTCTGCTCATCGTCATCCAGTCGGGTGTAGTTCACCAGACCTTCCGCCATACCAAATACTTGCTGCAGGGTGCAGCCGATCTCGTTCTGGATGCGCGCGGCCAGCGTTTCACCCAGCTTTGCGCCACCGACCTGAATGCGTTGCAGCGAGGCCAGCGCAGCATTGCTGCCCCATTCCTGAATCGCCTGCAGCCAGAGACTGGCGGCGGGCGGGACCAGGCCGGTATCGGTGACCTGATGCTTTTCAATCAGCGGGAAGCAGAGCGTTGCGCTGGGATCGGCGGCTAAGATCACCTGTCCGCCCGCGTAAAAAACGCCCAGCGCGCCCGGCGAACTCATCGGGAAGTTATGCGCGGCGGGCAGGGCGATCAGGTAGCGGGTGTCGGCGGTAACATCGCAGATAACGTCACTCTCACGGATGCTGTAGTAGTAATCATTATGGGTACGTGGGATCAGTTTCGGTGTACCGGTACTGCCACCCGACAGCTGGAAAAAGGCGACTTCATCGCCTGCGGTCGGGGTTGCGATGAAGTTGCCCGCGGGTTCAGCCAGCAGGGCGTCGAGGCTGTTTTCCGTCTGAGCGTCATTACGCAGGATCACCTGTTGGAGTGAAGGCTGATCGCGGCGAAGTTGCGTAATAAACACATCATCGGCGAACAGTGCGTGGCTGCGATCGGCAATTAACAGGCTCGGCGAAATCTGACTGGCATAGGCGGCCAGTTCAGTGCGCTGATGGCTGAACAGGGCGTTAACCGGGGCAACGCCGATTTTGAACAGGGCAAACAGCGTCAGGTAAAACTCAGCCACGTTGCCAAGCTGCACCAGCGCCGTATCGCCTGACTTCAGGCCGCGACGCTGCAATGCCGCGGCCAGGTTGTCACTCAGCGCCGCCAGCTGGCGATAGGTAAATTGTCGTTCGCCATCAATCACCGCCACGCTCTCGCTGTCGCGATGACGTTCCAGGATGTCGGTCATCGGCAGATCGAGCCAGTAGCCTTTTTCACGGTAACGTGCGGCCAGATCGTCCGGCCAGCGGCTGTAGGAAATCGTCATACAGGTTCCTTTATTGCAGTCCAAAAGCGCGAAGCATGGTGTCGAGTTTGACGCCGGTTTCACGCCATTCTGATTCAGGTTGTGAGTCCGCTACGATGCCTGCGCCCGCAAACAGCCGCACCCGCGGGCCATTCACCGTACCGCAGCGAATGGTGACGACCCATTCGCCATTGCCCTGATCGTCACACCAGCCGACGATGCCGCCAAACAGCTGACGTTCAAATGGCTCCAGTCGCTGAATCAGCGTCTGAGCACGCTGATGCGGGAAGCCGCTGAGGGCCGGTGTCGGATGCAGCAGACAGGCCAGTGACAGCGCATTTTCGCGATCGTCCAGCACGTCACCCTGAATCTGCGTAGCGAGATGCCACAATGTTGCAGTGGTCAGCAGTGAGGGTGTCTCGGGGACCGACAGCAGGCGGCTGCGCGGTTGCAGCGTCGCGCGCATCGCATCCGTGACCAGCTTATGCTCATGACGATTTTTTGCTGAGTGCATCAGGCTGTCGCCAGAGGCCTGGTCACGCTGCGGATCGCGATGACGCGGCGCTGAACCGGCCAGCGGACAGGAGCTGAACTGGCGGCCCTGCTTACGAATCATCAGTTCCGGGCTGGCGCCAACCAGCGCGCCGCCATCGGGCAGCGGCAGATGAAAGTGATAGCTGTTAGGGTTCTGCGCCACGATGCGCTGCATCAGGGCGGCCGTATCAACCGGCTGTTCCGCCACGATATCCATCAGCCGCGACAACACCACTTTATCCAGATCGCCGCGCTGCGTAGCCGCCACTGCCTGCGCAACCATGTCGATGAAAATGTCATGGTCCGGCACCGCCGTGCGGCGACGTACCTGCGGCAGTTCAGCCTCAGAGTGAGAGGCACTGGCGTTGAGATCGTCACGGTTAAAGGTCTGATACGACTCAGGGATAAACAGCGCAGCGGGCTGATCCACGTCGAAGGGGATTGCACCCACCAGAATGGGATGGGCAATGCCCTGTTTTCTGGCTGAAGCAAAATGGTGCTGTAGTTGCTGCTGAAACTCCCCTGTCAGCTGCTCACCCTGCCTTACCGGCGCGGTAAGGGTAGTAAAACAGCCCTGTGTGGTCAGGCTTTGCCAGGGAGAGGTAAACAGAAAGCCACGGCAGAGTGCCGGGAAATCCTGCAACAAGGGATGTTCAAACGCCAGCGATTCCACCATAATTTCCACCTATAAATGATAAGATAACTAATAATGATTATCATTTGTATTGTGGGCCAGTAACCTACGTTGATTAGCCGAAAGTGTCAATAATTACGCGGCGATTCAGCTGGCATGGCCGGTTAAATCAGCACAAATGGTCTCTCTCTTTTTCCGGGTAAAAGTGGACGAAAATCTATGAGTAAACATGGTGTCACATCGGCGATAGCGCTGTTTTTCCTGAGCATCAGCCTGTTCAGCATTACCGCTGCTGCCCAGACCGGCTGGCCGCGAACTGTCGCCGGGACAACAGGCAATATCACACTGACCCAGGCACCGATGCGTATCGTTTCGACCAGCGTTACCCTGACCGGCTCGCTGCTGGCGATTGATGCGCCGGTCGTCGCCAGTGGCGCAACCGCACCCGGCAGTCGGCTGGCTGATAAGCAGGGATTCTTCCGTCAGTGGGGCGAAGTGGCCAAACAGCGCGGCGTAAAACGTCTCTACATTGGTGAGCCCAGTGCAGAAGCGATTGCTGCTGAAGCGCCAGACCTGATTGTGGTCAGCGCCACCGGGAATGATTCGGCGATCAAACTGGTCGATCAGCTTGCGGCGATTGCGCCGGTGCTGGTGGTGAATTACGACGATAAAAGCTGGCAGCAACTGGTGACGTTGCTGGGGGAGGCGACCGGGCATGAAGCGGAAGCTGCCGCCCGGAAAGCTGAGTTTGATGCGCGAGAAAAGGCTCTGAAAGCGAAGCTGACCCTGCCGCCGCAGCCGGTTTCAGCGATGGTGTGGAACGGTGATGGCCGGGCAGTCAATCTGTGGACGGATGCGTCGGCGCAGGGGAAGTTACTGCAGCAACTGGGCTTCACTCTGGCGACGCCGCCGGCCACTCTTCAGTCTGGTCACAGCATGGGACAGCGTAAAGATATCCTGCAACTGTCAGGAGAAAATCTGGCGGCAGGCCTTAATGGTCAATCATATCTGCTGTTTGCCGCCGAAGAGCCCACCGCCGCACAGGTGATGAGCAACCCTTTCCTGGCGCAGACCCCAGCGGTGCGCGCAAAAGCGGTCTATGCGCTGGGGCTGGATAGCTTCCGGCTCGACTACTACAGCGCCAGCAATTTGCTGACGCGGCTGGAGACGCTGTTCGTTAAATCATGATCCCGTTTCCGCCGGTGCAGGCGGTTGATAGCGACGCAGACGCGCCATCAGCAGCCACATGATGATGCCCAGCACGGTGGCTGCCAGACCAGCCAGGCTGGCAGCCTGCTGCGGCAACAGCAGTGAACCCATCGCGCCAATCATCGCTGCACCTATCGCATCGCCGGTGACATTCTGCGCTGTCCAGAGGCTGTTGATCCTGCCGAGCAGCGCATCTGGCGTCAGCGTCTGGATCATCGCGTACTGCACCAGGCTGTTGATGGCACTGAAATAGCCAAAGACCGCGAGGCAGACCAGACTCGCGCTGAACCACGGCATCAGGCTGAACAGAGCCAGCGCGACGAAAGCAGCAATAGCACTCGCCAGAATCAGGCGGCCCGGCTGCGGTGATTGTGCCAGCCGTCCGCTGGTGAGCGCACCTGTGGCAGCACCCAGCGGAACAGCGGCATACATCAGCCCTAACTCCGTCACGCCGACCTGCCAGTGTGGCGCCAGCGCCGGATAGAGCACGCGCACCGCACTGGCTAACGTCACCAGCGCGCCGACCAGCGCCGCCATGCCAACAATCGGGCTGGCAAACAGGAATTGCACGCCGCTGGCCAGTGCTTTCAGCGGATGTTCACGCGGCTGCGGCGGTGGCGCCAGCCGCGGCAACCGCAGCAGGGTTAACACCGTCAGCAACGTGCCGAACGCCGCCAGTCCGTAGTTCCACGCCACACCGCCCTGCGCGATGACCAGTCCGGCAATGGCGGGTGAGAGAATCGCGCCAAATCGCACCGTCAGCATGGTAATCGCACCTGCTTTCATCAGGTTTTCACGCCCGACCAGCGCCGGCGTCGCCGCCAGCAGCGCGGTGACGCCTATCGCGCCGAAAAAACCATCCCACAGTCCCAGCACAAAGACGGCGATCACCGACGGCGAAGGGAGCAGGGCATTGATGCATAAGGCGACAAAGCCCAGGCCACAGGTGGATCGGGCAAACAGGATCAGACGTCGGCGCTCATAGCGATCCGCCAGCACGCCGCCGGTCAGCAGGCCGATAAACATGCCGGCACCGGCCAGCGTCACCGCCAGACCCACCAGCAGCGGCGACTGCGTTAGCTGCTGAATCTGAACCGGTACCGCCACCGCCAGCATGCCGAGAGCAACGATGGAGATAAAGCGGGCGATAAAAATGGCGCGAAAGGCGGGGTGGGTTCTCAGCAGGCTGAGATCGATAAAGTGGGAGGGTTTGTTCATAACGTCGCTTTTTTGCACCCATTTTCCTCATCATTGAGTCCGGGAGTCATGGTAACATACAAAAAATCACTAATAACGATAACAAGTATCATTATCATAATGACTCGTGCTGCGATCTCAATGAATCGGTGAAGGTTTAAACGTTATGCGTCAACTTCGTGCAATAGCAGGTTCAGGGATGCTGCTGTTGTTGCTTCTCGCGCTCAGCCTGATGCTGGGTGCCAAATCTATCCCCTTTCATGATGTCACGCAGGCCTTATTCAGCGACTGTAACCGCGTCGATTGTGTCATCGTGCGCGATGCCCGACTGCCGCGCACCCTGGCGGGTCTGCTGGCCGGGATCAGTTTAGGTCTGGCGGGCGCGCTGATGCAGAGCCTGACGCGCAATCCGCTGGCCGATCCCGGCATTCTCGGTATCAACGCCGGTGCGGGCTTTGCGGTGGTGCTGGGCATCGCCCTGTCTGGCGCTGACTCCCCCGCGGACTGGCTTGGCTTTGCCTTTACGGGCGCACTGCTGGCCTCCCTGCTGGTGGCGCTGACCGGTGCGCTGGGCGGTGGCCGCGTTAATTCGGTGCGTCTGACGCTGGCAGGCGTGGCGCTGGGCGCGGTGCTGGAGGGGTTAACCTCTGGTTTATCGCTACTCAATCCTGACATCTACGATCATCTGCGTTTCTGGCACAGTGGCTCGCTGGATATCCGCAATTTTGCCATTCTGCGCACCACCTTTCCGGCGGTAGTCGCCGGTAGCCTGCTGGCGCTGCTGCTGGCGCGTTCGCTCAACAGCCTGAGTATGGGCGGTGATATGGCGACCGCGCTGGGTACCCGGGTGATGCGTACCCAGCTGGTGGGATTACTGGCTATTGCGCTGCTGAGTGGGGCGGCGACAGCCGCTGTCGGCCCCATCGCGTTTGTCGGCTTAATGACGCCACATCTGGCCCGCTGGCTGCTGGGTAACGATCATCGCTGGATGCTGCCCGGAACCCTTCTTATCACCCCCTGTTTGCTGCTGGCCGCCGATATTCTGGGACGGCTGCTGGTACCGGGCGAACTGCGCGTGTCGATTGTCACGGCCATACTGGGCGCGCCGATGCTGATTGTGCTGGTGCGCCGCAAGTCGGGAAGAGGGCAGCTATGAAACGGGTGATGATTAATGCGCTGATGCTGCTGGTGGCCTGCGGGGTGCTGACCTTTCTGAGCATTACGCGCGGCACCTTACCGATCTCCGCCAGCCAGTTGTGGGCCCTTATCAACGGCGAGGCGGCGCGTAACATACAGCTGATTGTACTGGAGTGGCGACTGCCGCGTGTCATGATGGCGCTGCTGATTGGTGCGGCACTGGGCGTCAGCGGGGCAATTTTTCAGTCGCTGCTGCGCAACCCGCTGGGCAGCCCCGATATTCTGGGTTTCAATACCGGCGCTTACAGCGGCGTGCTGGTGGCACTGGTGCTGTTCCAGCAAAACATGGAGGGCATGACGCTGGCGGCACTGCTTGGCGGACTGCTCACGGCGAGCGTGGTCTGGCTGTTCAGCTGGCGCAACGGCGTGGAGACCTTTCGTCTGATCATTGTGGGCATCAGCGTGCGGGCGCTGATGATGGCGCTGAACAGCTGGCTGATTATCAGCGCCTCACTGGAGGCGGCACTGAGCGCCGGGCTCTGGAGCGCCGGTTCACTCAACGGCATTACCTGGGCGAAAACGACGCCGGTGATTACCGTGCTGCTGCTGGCGCTGCTGGCGACAAGCATGCTGGCCCGGCGCATGCGTCTGCTGGAGATGGGTGACGACACCGCCTGCGCGCTGGGCGTACCGGTTGAACGCAGCCGCGTTTTGCTGATGCTGACGGGCGTGATCCTCACCGCCGCCTCTACCGCGCTGGTCGGTCCTGTCTCCTTTATTGCGCTGCTGGCACCGCAGATTGCTCGTCGGCTGTGTGGCGGTATCAAAGGCGCGCTGCCGCTGGCTGCCTTGTGCGGCGCGCTGCTGTTAACCGCCGCGGATTACACCGCGCAGCACTTTTTCCTGCCTTATCAGCTGCCGGTTGGCGTCATCACGGTTAGCCTGGGCGGACTCTATCTGATTGCTTTACTGGTACGGGAGGCGCGACGCCAATGACAGTGAAAACACGTTTGCAGGGCGACGCGCTGACGCTGGGGTATGACAAAAAAATCGTGGCGGAGAATCTCACCGTCGCGATCCCCGACGGTGAACTGACCGTTATTATTGGCCCCAATGCCTGCGGAAAGTCGACGCTGCTGCGTACCTTAAGCCGCCTGGTCTCGCCCCTGAAAGGCCAGGTGCTGCTGGATGGCAATGCGATTGCTCACTACGCTACCAAAGAGGTGGCGCGTCGGCTGGGGCTGCTACCGCAAAGCTCGAATGCACCAGCGGGCATCAGCGTCAGCGAACTGGTCGCGCGCGGGCGTTATCCGCACCAGTCGCTGTTTGGTCGCTGGCGACAGGAAGATGAGACGGCTGTTCAGCAGGCAATGCAGGCTACTGGCGTGGCAGATTTGGCGCAGCAGCAGGTTGATACGCTCTCTGGCGGCCAGCGGCAGCGGGTGTGGATTGCGATGGTGCTGGCTCAGCAGACGCCACTGTTGCTGCTGGATGAACCGACCACCTGGCTCGACATCGCCCATCAGATTGAGTTGCTGGAATTAATGCAGGATCTCAATCAGCAGCATGGCCGTACGCTGGTGGTGGTGCTGCACGATCTCAATCAGGCGTGCCGCTATGCCAGCCATCTGATTGCGATGCGAGACGGGAAAATCATTGCCGAAGGGAAACCGGCGGAGATCGTCACGCCGGAACTGATAGAAGCGATCTACGGCCTGCGCTGCATCATCATTAACGATCCGGTGGCCGGTACGCCGATGATTGTGCCGCTGGGAAGAGGCTGACCTGCGCTTTCTCCACCCGAAGAAAGCGTAAAGTCAGAACGGTTCAGGGATTCAGCGACGCCAGGCACTGCTGCAGTCGTGGCCCAATCTGTTCGAACATGCGCGGTGAGATGATCTCGACGTGCGCACAGTCCAGCGGCCAGATAGTCAGCTCGCCGACATAGGGCGCCCAGGCGCGGCGCGCATCCTGACCGGGCTGCTGCGTCTGTTCCGCCAGGAACAGAGTTGCGTGTCCGGTGAAGCGGGCACTGCGCGCTGTTGCCAGCAGGCGCACTGAACTGGCGTAATTGGCTTCAATGGTGGTAAACAGTGCCTCCATTCCTTCACCGGCCTGCTGCCGTTGCGCAGCGATAAACTGCTCGCGCTCACGATTAACCTCTTCCAGCACCGCCGGATCCAGCACGTTTTCACCGCGCCGTTCATCCCAGTTCTGCGTCTCCGGCGGCCAGGTATCCAGCAGTCCGAGGAAGGCAACGGTTTCACCTTCGGCCTCCAGCCGCGCGGCGATACCCTGCGCCAGCGTGCCGCCCAGCGAGTAGCCCAGGAAATAGTATGGCCCCTGTGGCTGCTGCTGACGCACCGTCGCCAGATGCGCCTCACACACCGCGTCAAGGTGCTGCGCCTGGTTCAGCGGGCTGGCGGTGTCGGGTGACTGAATGCCGAGTAGCGACCAGCGTGCATCCAGATAGCGCTGCAACACGCTGAACTGCCAGGCAAAACCGGAGGCGGGATGGAAGCAGAACAGCGTCGGGCCAGTGCTGCGTCGCAAGGGTAATACCGCTTCAAATCCGGCGCGAGCCACATCCGCGGGCTCGCTGCTGAGCAGTGCCGCCAGCTTTTCTACCGTGGATGCCACCATAATCTGGCCCACTGACACAGGCTGATTCAGCGTCCGGCGCAGCTGTGCTGCCAGCCGCATCGCCAGCAGCGAGTGGCCGCCCAGCGAGAAGAAATCATCCTGGGCGCTCACCGGTTCGCACTCCAGCAGCCTGGCAAACGCCTGTGCCAGTGTCGTTTCGAGTCCGGGATGCGGCGCGCGACCAGCCAGCGCTGCCTGCGTTTGCGGCAGCGGCAACGCTTTGCGATCCAGTTTACCGTTGCTGCTGAGCGGTAACGCCGCCAGCTGAACAATCGCCACCGGCACCATATGCGCCGGTAACTGTGTGGCCAGAGTCTGACGCATTGCGTCGGTATCGATCGGGCCATCAGCCACCACATAGCCGACCAGCTGGCGGGCATCGCCCTGCTGATCGCTGCTGCTCCCCAGCACCACCGCATGTGTGACGGCCTGCTCAATGCCAGGTAGCGCAGCCATGGCGTGGTCGATCTCGTTCAGCTCGATACGCTGTCCGCGAATTTTAAGCTGATCGTCGCTGCGGCCCAGATACTCCACCGCACCATCCGGCAGCCAGCGCGCCACATCACCGGTGCGGTACATCCGGGAGCCTTGACCCCACGGATCGGCGACAAACCGGCTGGCAGTAAGGTCGGGACGATCAAGATAGCCATGTGCCAGCTGCACGCCGGTCAGATAGAGATCGCCAGCCACGCCCGGTGGCACCGGCTGCAGACGCGCATCCAGAATCCGTAAGCCGGTGTTCCAGACCGGGAAGCCAATCGGCACGCTGGCCCCTTCGACGGCCGCCAGCTCCGGGCCAAAGGCCGGATAGTAGCTGACATCAACCGCCGCTTCGGTCGGGCCATAAAGATTATGCAAGGGCACACGGGTCAGCGCCTGCCACTGGCGCGATAACTCTGCGGGCAGCGCTTCGCCGCTACAGAAAACCCGGCGCAGGGTGGCGCAGCGCGCTATCGCGTCACCTTCCTGCAACGAAGCGACAAAAGCAGCCAGCATCGACGGAACAAAATGGGTGGTGGTCACGCGGTAGCGTGCAAACAGCTGCTGCAGCGCGTCCGGGTCGCGATGAGCATCGGGCGGAGCCATCACCAGCCGTGCGCCGACGATGAGCGGCCAGAAGAACTCCCATACCGAAACATCAAAGCTGCTCGGGGTTTTCTGCAACACCACATCATCGCTGCCGAGCGGATAGCGATCCTGCATCCATAACAGACGGTTGACGATCGCCTCATGACTGACCAGCACCCCTTTTGGCCGACCGGTCGAGCCGGAGGTATAGATGATGTATGCGCCATCCTGTGGACGCGGGGCCTGCATCAGCACGCTATCAACGGGTGTTAACAGCGCGTCGTAAAACAGCGGCGCGACGGGTGAGAGTGCCGCCAGCCGCTCGGCCAGTTCACGACAGGTGATCAGCGTTTTCGGCGCGGCATCTTCCAGCATCATCTGTAACCGATCGTCCGGGTAGCCGGTATCAAGCGGCAGCCAGGTTGCCCCCACGCTGACGATCGCCTGCAGCGCGAGCGATAAAAAGACCGAACGCGGCAGCGCTACGGCGACGATATCACCCGGCGTCACTCCCTGCGCAATCAGCTGTTGCCCCAGCGCGGCGACCTGCTGCTGCATCTGTTGATAGTCAAGCTGATGCCCCTCATCTGCCAGTGCCGGAGCGCGCGGCGAACGCTGTGCCTGACGGAGCAGCAGGCTGCTCAGGGTTTCTGCGGGCAGCATTACGGCAGTCTGGTTGATTGCCGCGAGCTGCTGATGCTCTTCCGGCATCAGCATGTCCAGCTCGCCACAGGCACTGGCTGGCCGGACGGCAAGCTGCTGAAGCAGCAGGCCAAAGCGGCTGGCATGTTGTTTCAGCGTTGTGTCGCTGTAGCGCTGTGCATTAGCCAGTAGCTCCAGCGTCAGGTCGCCCTGTTCGCTGAGGTAGATAGCAATTTCCAGATCGCGTACCGGTCCTGACGCCAGCTGATGAGTTATGCCTTTGATGCCAGCGAAATCGAGCTGGTAATCAAACATCTTCAGATTGATTACCGGCCCATAGAGCGGATCGCTGTCGCCGGAGCGACCCAGATCGCGCTGCACCTGTTCAGCGTCGTAGCGCTGATGGCGACGCATTTTTTTGACTTCGCCCGCCAGACGCCCGGCCAGTGCCGTCAGCGGCTGTGCCGGATCGTAATGCACCGCCATTGGCAGCACGTTAATCACCGGACCGGTGGCGCAGAGCGCGGCCGAGCCGATGCGGCGCATAAAGATGAAACCGGCGGCGAACGCATGCTGGCCGGTGAGGCGCGCCAGCCATAAGGCCACCAGCGCAAAGGCGGTATCCGCAGCACTGAGGTTGTGCTGCCCGGTGTGCGTCAGCAAAGCCTGAAAAGTGTCGCGATCCACGGCAAACGTGTGGCGCAGCAGGTCGGTGCTGGCGCTCTCACCGGCCAGCGGCAGAGCGGACAACGAGGCGGGCGCAGGTAGCTGCGCGCCTTTCTCCAGCCAGAACTGGCGATCGCGCTGCCAGCCCGAAGATTGCTGATAGCGCTGATATTCATCAACGACGTCGCTGAACGGCACGAACGGGCTTGGCTCCGGCGTGTCGCCGCGCTGCCAGGCGCTGTAGAGATTGGCGATACGGCGGGTCAGGGCGGTGAAACTAAAACCATCGACCACCAGATGATGGTATCGCTGATACCAGTACCAGTGATCCTCATCCAGCCGAAACAGGCTGTGATGGTAGAGCGGCGCGCCGCTCAGCACCCGCAGATCGCCGGTCATATCCTGCTGCATCAGCGCACGTGCTTCGGCCTCCGGATCGGCGGCATCGCGCAGATCGATCACCTCAGGCTCGCGGAAAGCCTGGGGTTCAGGCCACTGTAGCGGTTCACCCTCCTGCTCGCCAAAGGCCATATTCAGTGTGTCCGCTTCCTGCATGCCAGCAATTATGGCCCGTGACAGCAGCGCGCTGTTCAGCGCACCGCGCAGTTCGACAAAATGCGCCACGGCGTAAGCATTGGAATAGGGCGATAGCTGGTCAGCGATCCAGATTCCGGGCTGAGCGGCCACCAGCGGCAGCGTTTTTTGTTCTGTCTGCGGGTTGAGGGTGATCTCAGACATTTTCGCCTCTGTCCTGCGTCATAACCGGACGGATATCGTGCCAGTTTTCATTCAGCCAGCTCAGACAGTCAGCCTGTGGCCCGGGGCCAAACACCGGCTGCCATCCTGCCGGAACCGCACAAAAGGCGGGCCATAAACTGTACTGCTGCTGATCGTTCTTCAGCACCTGACAATCCTGTTGCGGATCGTCGAAAGGGTTAAGTTGTTGCATGTCGGTCTCCTGTCCGCAGTCACCGGGCGCGCTAACGCCGCTGTCCTGCATAGATATCTTTCAGTGGCGCGCAGAAGGCGGAATATAAGCGGGTTAGGGCTATTGCCACATGGCTTTAAGGCCTGCCAGCAGTCCGCCGCGCCAGCACAGCGCATCGTGACCGCCTTCGACCGGGTGATAGCTGACCTGATGTCCGGCAGCGTTCAGATCGCGCTGAAACTGCTGGTTTGCTGCCAGAATCAACCGTTCGCGTCGTCCCGCTTCCAGGTAGAAGCGGCGAGGGGGCGCCTGCAGTAAGCCCTGTTGTAACTGCTGTGGCAGCCAGCCATTGGGATCGCCGCGCGCGGGCCACCAGAGCGACCCGGAGAGGCTGATCGCCCCAGCAAAGGTTTCCGGCCAGGTCAGGGTGGCGTAAGCGGCAGAAAGGCCGCCAAAACTTTGTCCCGCTACCAGCGTGCTGTCGGCACGAAACGGCGCCCAGCGCTGAACCTGCGGCAACAGCTCGTGCTGAATCGCCAGCCAGAAGTCAGGGTTACAGGTCAGCTCACGCGTGCGGTGTTCGCGGTCGATGATGTCGATCATGACATAGACCGCAGGGGGCAGTTCGCCCGCCTCTGTCAGTTGCTGAAGCGGGCCGGCAACCGGCATGTTCTGTGCCCAGAACTGACCATCCAGCAGCAGTACCAGCGGACGATCGCCTGCACTGGCGTCTCCGGTGACAGAGATCCAGATCTGACGCTGGTTCCCCAGCCGTTCGCTGCGCCACAAATAGTGTTGCAGCGGAATATCGGCGGCACGGCCTTCATCAACTGCACGCCACACCTGCTGATCCGGCGCGTGTGGCAGGTGCAGTGGCGAGACTCTCATTCCGCGTCCACCCGCCCAGCTTCGCAAAGGATTCAGCGGGTCGCTTTGCGCCTGCGGGAATTTCTGACTCCACCACTGGCGCACTGCCTGCATATCGGCCTGCCCGGTAAACGTCTCTTCCTGACTATCAGGAATCAGGCAGTAGCTGCCGCGCCAGTCAGCGGGCAGGGCGGTTTGCCACCACCAGACATCGGTATCGGGAACAGGCGTTAATGAGGAGGGGACCGCTGAATGATGATGATCGGTTACGCCGGTAATATTGATCCAGACGCGCCGGGTATCGGAGTGCTGCGTGTCACCCTGGGGATCGCGCCAGAAAAAGGTGACCTGACAGGTTCCCTTTTCGCCAGCTTCAACCAGAGGAATGCCCCGTTGCTGCTGCTGTTGCCACCAGCGTTCACTGCCGGTTTCTTCATTTAACCACGTCATACGCGCCATCTTTCGATCACCCTTGATTAGGGTCATGCATGTTATGAATAATAGTATTGATAATTATTTGCATTTGCAATAGGGTGTTTCCGCCCGACAGGGAGCGCGCGCATCCTCTCTGCCGCACCGGCTTTCAGACTGATGCAAAGCGGTTCTGACGCTGGCCCGGCGACAAGGGGAAAACGTTGCAGGCAAGGTTATTACTTTTTTACCGGCACGCCGGCAGTGGCATCCTCGCCGGCACTCCAGGAACAGAAAAATGAAAAAGTTATCCCGGCTTTCGTTAGCCATTATGATTGAACTGGGTTTCACCGCCTCTCTCATTTCTGCCGGTGCCGTGGCTGCTGAAGCCACCCGCGAACCGGCTATCGACAGCAGCACCTCCGATACCCTCCACGACGACACCATGATGGTGACCGCCGCCGAGCAGACGTTGCAGGCACCTGGCGTGTCGACCATCACCGCCGACGAAATTAAAAAACATCCACCCGCACGCGATGTCGCCGAAATTATTCGCACCATGCCTGGCGTCAATCTGACCGGTAACTCCACCAGCGGCCAGCGCGGAAACAATCGCCAGATCGATATCCGCGGCATGGGGCCGGAAAATACCCTGATTCTGATCGATGGATTGCCGGTGACCAGCCGCAACGCGGTTCGGCTTGGCTGGCGTGGCGAGCGTGATACGCGCGGCGACACTAACTGGGTGCCGCCAGAGATCATTGATCGCATTGAGGTGATCCGCGGTCCGGCAGCGGCCCGTTACGGTAACGGTGCAGCGGGCGGCGTGGTGAACATCATCACTAAAAAAGAGATGGATAATCAGTGGCACGGCTCATGGAGCGCCTATTACAACGTGCCGGAACACAAGGAGGAGGGCGCGACCCGTCGCACCAACTTCAGCCTTGAAGGGCCGCTAGGCGATGATGTCAGTTTCCGGCTCTATGGCGGTCTGGCAAAAACGCAGGCTGATGCTTACGACATTAATGAAGGGCACGCCGCAGACCGCACCGGCAGTTACGCCGGATCGTACCCGGCGGGCCGGGAAGGCTCGATCAACAAAGATATTCATGGCCTGCTGCGCTGGGCATTTGCGCCGATGCAGACGCTGGAAGTGGGGGCCGGTTACAGTCGTCAGGGCAACCTCTATGCCGGGGACACGCAGAACACCAATACCAACGCCCTGGTGAAAAGCAAATATGGTGACGAGACCAACCGGCTCTATCGGCAGAACTTTTCTGTTAAGTGGACCGGTGCCTGGGACAATGGCATCAGCACCAATACCTACGCGCAATATGAGAACACCCGCAACGCGCGTCTGAATGAGGGGCTGGCAGGCGGCACCGAAGGCATCTTCGCCAACAGCAACTTCAATACCATCCAGCTGGATGATGTGTTGCTGCACAGTGAGATCAGTGTGCCGTTTGAATGGCTGGTGAACCAGACCGCGACTTTCGGGACGGAATGGAATCAGCAGCGGATGAAGGATCCTTCATCGACGACTCAGGCCGCCAGCTACGGGTCGATTCCCGGTATCGCTACGACCGGCCGCACACCCTATTCACAGGCGGAAATCTTCTCGCTGTTTGCCGAAGACAATATTGAGCTGACCGACAGCACCATGCTGACGCCGGGCCTGCGCTTCGATCACCATTCGATTGTCGGCGATAACTGGAGCCCGTCGCTCAACCTGTCACAGGGATTAGGCGATGAGTTCACCCTGAAAATGGGTATTGCGCGCGCCTATAAAGCCCCGAGCCTCTATCAGACCAACCCGAACTATCTGCTCTACAGCAATGGTCAGGGCTGCGCCGCCAGTGCCGGTGCCTGTTATCTGATGGGTAATGACGATCTGAAAGCGGAAAACAGCATCAATAAAGAGATTGGGGTCGAATGGAAGCGCGACGGCTACCAGGCGGGCCTGACCTGGTTCCGCAACGACTACCGTAACAAGATCGAGGCTGGCACGGCGCCAACCGGCACCGCATCTAACGGCAAAACCGACATCTACAAATGGGAAAATGTGCCCAAAGCGGTCGTCGAGGGGCTGGAAGGCACGGTCAATGTCCCATTCTCTGACAGCGTGACGTGGAACAATAACTTCACTTACATGTTGCAGAGTAAGAATAAAGAGACCGGCGATCGTCTGTCGATTATTCCGGAATATACGCTCAATTCGACGCTGAGCTGGCAGGCGATGCAGGACCTCTCCCTGCAAACGACCCTGACCTGGTACGGTAAACAGGTACCGAAGAAATATGACTATAAAGGTAACGCCGTTACCGGTAGCGCCACCGATCAGGTGAGCCCCTATTCGGTTGTGGGCATGAGCGGCACCTATGACGTTAATAAATATGCCAGCGTCACCGTGGGTATCGACAACCTGTTCGACAAGCGCCATTTCCGGCAGGGCAACGCGCAGACCACCGGCAATGCCACCACCGGAGCGTGGCTCTATGGCGCAGGGGCCAATACCTTTAACGAGTCGGGCCGCACCTGGTATATGAGCGTGAATACCCGCTTCTGATGGACGGGCAATAAAAAGCGCAGCGGTTGACCTGACCGCTGCGCTTTTTTCATGACTGAATAATCAGTTGTTCTGATTGATATCGCGGTAGAGACGGCTCTCAA
The DNA here is from genome assembly GCF_049310725.1 of Pantoea sp. BJFS-204. NCBI lineage: Bacteria > Pseudomonadati > Pseudomonadota > Gammaproteobacteria > Enterobacterales > Erwiniaceae > Pantoea > Pantoea sp. BJFS-204. The sequence goes on from NZ_JBMOWE010000005.1 coordinate 198,750, forward strand.
ATCGCACCAGCGGAATACGGCGGGTACGCTGATCTTCCGGCGGGACCGCATAACCGGAAAGGAACTGAACGAACGCCACCCGCGCACCACTGGAAGTAGTAATAAAGCCCGCCAGGTTATAGACGCCCTGCAGTGAACCGGTTTTCGCCGAGACTTTGCCATCCAGCCCCGCCTCATGCAGCCCGCCGCGATACTGCAGCGTGCCGTCGTAACCTGCCAGCGGCAGCATCGAAATATAATCCAGCGTGTTGTCATTCTTCGCAATGAACTGCAATACCTGCATCATGGTTTGCGGCGAAATCAGGTCATGGCGGGAGAGACCTGAACCATCCACCTGAATGCTATTACCCATGTCGACATTGGCTTTGGCTTTCAGGATGCGGCGAACGGCATCCTGTCCGGCGCGGAACGTGCCGGGCACATTGAAGTAGTGATGGCCAATGGTGCGAAACACCGTGTCGGCAATCATGTTGTCTGACTTCTTCAGCATGGTGTGCAGCAGCGTATGCAGCGGCGCGGACTGGGTCGATGCCAGCACGGTACCCGGTTCGGTGACCTGCGTCTGTCGCACCAGATGCCCGCTATAGTCAATCTCAGACGACCGCAGTTCCGCCTTGAGGATTTCGCCAGCCCAGGCCGCGCCATCCTGCACCGCAAATGCCAGCGGCAGCGGTTCCGCGCGCTGGCGCATACAGCCCGTGAGGGTGTAACGGTTCAGCTCGCCCGGCACCACATCCAGCTCGCAATATTGCCCTTCGCCGCTGTTGCGGCCAATGGTGCGCACCTGGCTGTACATATGCGCCGGATAATAGGAGGCGATACGTACAAAGGCATTCTCACCCGGCGTATTAGCACTGTAGAGCGAAACCGAGAAGCAGTTTTTATCAACGATTGCCGCACCCGGCGGAGCACTGAAGCACTGGGTCATATCGTTCCACGGCCAGCCCGGCGCCATATCGTGACTGGCAAAAACGGAGGTGTCGATAACCAGATTGCCTTTGATATGGTTAATGCCCTGCTTCTTTATCGCCGCCACCATGTTGCGCAGATCCTGACGGCTTAAGGTGGGATCACCGCCGAAACGTGCAACTAAATCGCCGTTCAGGGTGCCATCGATAATGGCGCCGCGAGTCTCAAAAGTGGTCTGAAAACGGAAGTCGCCACCCAGCTCCAGCAATGCTGCCAGCGCCGTCACCACTTTCATGGTACTGGCGGGCAGGGCCATCTGTTTTCCGTGATAATCAATAATCGGTGTTGATGCGCCTACTTTTTGTACCATCAGCGCCAGATTGGCGCCGTCTGGCAGGTACTGCATGTATTCATCAACTGGCGCTGCGTGTGCCTGCAGCATAAATGCGCAGCTTAATCCGGTAACAAGTCGTGAAAATCGCATAATCTCGCGGTAACTGGCAGGTGAGGGCGTCAATACTACGTCGCTGGACGGTGCAAAGTAAACGATGACCCGCAGGGAACTCTGGGGTAAAATACGTATCAAATTGCAAAACTCTTTTCTGGCCTGGAAGCATCTCCGGGTCAGGATTCTTTTATTTGCAAAAACGGGCTAATGCGCCGCAGAACGCTTTTTTCTGCAGTCACCGGTCAGGATGACATCGTTAAACAGGAAAGATGGCGAGGAGCTTAAATGAATCAGATTCCGATGACGTTAAGAGGCGCTGAAAGATTGCGCGAAGAGCTGAACGAGCTGAAAACCGTGAAGCGCCCGCGCATTATCGCCTCTATCGCTGATGCACGCGAACATGGCGATTTAAAAGAGAACGCGGAATATCACGCTGCGCGTGAAGAGCAGGGTTTTTGCGAAGGCCGTATTCAGGAGATTGAAGCCAAACTCTCCAATGCGCAGGTTATCGACGTCACTCAGATGCCGAAAACCGGACGCGTGATTTTCGGTGCCACCGTTACCGTGCTGAACGTCGAAACCGACGAAGAAGCCACGTATCGCATTGTGGGCGATGACGAAGCGGACTTTAAGCAAAATCTGATTTCGGTCAATTCGCCGATGGCGCGTGGCCTGGTGGGTAAAGAGGCCGATGACGTGGCTATCGTGAAAACCCCGGGCGGCGACGTTGAGTATGAAATCCTGAAGGTGGAATACCTTTAAGATGTTGCTACGCTTTGAAAAGCGTTAAAGCACAATGTAAAGAAAGGAAAAAGGCCGCATTGCGGCCTTTTATCTGAGGTAAGAGCATGTCACTTTCTTTGCCCACTTAGCGTGGCAGAGAAATTTTGCTCTCTTTAGAGGGGCGATACAGCACCAGCGTTTTGCCGATCACCTGTACGTTGCTGGCACCGGTCTCACGCACGATAGCCTCAACGATCAGCTGCTTCGTTTCACGATCTTCCGAGGCAATTTTTACCTTGATCAGTTCGTGATGCGACAGAGCCTGCTCGATTTCGGCCAGCACGCCTTCAGTCAGGCCATTGCCACCCAGCATAACCACTGGCTTGAGCGGATGGGCGAGGCCCTTGAGGTGCTGTTTTTGTTTGGTACTTAGATTCATCGTAGTTTTTTACTTACTCAGGGATTGAAAACGGTTCATTCTACCGCCATCTCGGGTATATCACCAAATCGACGCAACCCATTGCGTGCAGGTTTATCGCTACGATGACGATTTAGTTGGAAATATTATGACGGGTAAAAAGCGTTCGGCCAGCTCCGGCCGCTGGCTTCAGGAACACTTTAGCGATAAATATGTGCTCCAGGCGCATAAAAAAGGGTTGCGTTCGCGCGCCTGGTTTAAACTTGATGAAATACAACAGGGTGACAAGCTTTTCAAACCCGGCATGACCGTGGTAGATCTGGGTGCTGCACCCGGTGGCTGGTCGCAATATGTGGTACAGCAAATTGGGAACAAAGGGCGAGTCATTGCCTGTGATATCCTGCCAATGGATCCGATAGTCGGTGTCGATTTCCTTCAGGGCGATTTTCGTGAAGAATCGGTGGTCAATGCGCTGCTTGAACGCGTTGGCGATCAAAAAGTTCAGGTTGTCATGTCCGATATGGCGCCGAATATGAGTGGTACACCTGCCGTAGATATTCCCCGGTCGATGTATTTAGTCGAGCTGGCGCTGGAGATGTGTCGGGATATCCTGGCACCTGGCGGCAGTTTTGTAGTGAAAGTGTTTCAGGGAGATGGCTTCGATGAATACCTGCGGGAAATTCGCTCCCTGTTTACGAAAGTGAAAATTCGTAAGCCGGACGCTTCACGTTCACGTTCACGTGAAGTGTATATTGTGGCGACTGGGCGCAAACTATAACCAAATTGCTGGAGAAGTCCGCAGTTTTGCTGCGATTCCATGTATGCGGGATCTATAGTACCCTACGCTATCTGTTAACACCGTTGTAATATGAGGTTAATCCCTTGAGTGACATGGCGAAAAACCTGATTCTCTGGTTAGTCATCGCGGTCGTGCTGATGTCAGTATTCCAGAGCTTTGGGCCCAGCGAGTCGAATGGCCGTCGGGTTGATTATTCAACCTTCCTGTCGGAAGTGAACCAGGATCAGGTCCGCGAGGCACGTATTAACGGGCGTGAAATTAACGTCGTTAAAAAAGACAGCAATAAATACACGACCTACATTCCTGTCAACGATCCCAAGTTGCTCGATAACCTCTTGACCAAAAACGTCAAAGTGGTTGGCGAACCGCCGGAAGAACCAAGCCTGCTGGCTTCAATCTTCATTTCGTGGTTCCCGATGTTGCTGCTGATCGGTGTGTGGATCTTCTTTATGCGTCAGATGCAGGGCGGCGGCGGTAAGGGCGCGATGTCCTTCGGCAAGAGCAAAGCCCGCATGTTGACGGAAGACCAGATTAAAACCACTTTCGCCGACGTAGCAGGTTGTGACGAAGCGAAAGATGAAGTTGCTGAGCTGGTGGAATATCTGCGTGAGCCAAGCCGTTTCCAGAAGCTGGGCGGTAAGATTCCAAAAGGCGTTCTGATGGTGGGGCCACCGGGTACCGGTAAAACCTTGCTGGCAAAAGCGATTGCCGGTGAAGCGAAGGTGCCTTTCTTTACCATCTCCGGTTCTGACTTTGTGGAAATGTTTGTCGGTGTCGGTGCATCTCGTGTGCGTGACATGTTCGAACAGGCCAAAAAAGCGGCTCCGTGCATCATCTTTATCGATGAGATCGACGCAGTCGGTCGTCAGCGTGGCGCCGGTTTAGGCGGTGGACATGACGAACGTGAGCAGACGCTGAACCAGATGCTGGTTGAGATGGATGGTTTCGAAGGTAACGAAGGTATCATCGTTATCGCCGCAACTAACCGTCCTGACGTACTGGACCCTGCGCTCCTGCGTCCAGGGCGCTTTGACCGTCAGGTTGTTGTTGGCCTGCCAGATGTTCGCGGTCGTGAGCAGATCCTGAAAGTGCATATGCGTCGTGTGCCGCTGGCAACTGATGTTGATGCAGCAATCATTGCACGTGGTACGCCAGGCTTCTCGGGTGCCGATCTGGCCAACCTTGTTAACGAAGCAGCGCTGTTCGCGGCCCGTTCAAACAAGCGTGTGGTTTCGATGGTGGAGTTCGAGAAAGCGAAAGACAAAATCATGATGGGTGCGGAACGTCGCTCCATGGTGATGACGGAATCGCAGAAAGAGTCAACTGCCTACCACGAAGCAGGCCACGCCATTATTGGTCGCCTGGTGCCAGAGCATGACCCGGTTCATAAAGTAACGATTATCCCGCGCGGTCGCGCACTGGGTGTGACCTTCTTCCTGCCTGAAGGCGACGCGATCAGCGCCAGCCGTCAGAAACTGGAAAGCCAGATCTCAACGCTTTACGGCGGTCGTCTGGCAGAAGAGATCATCTATGGTGCAGAACGTGTTTCTACCGGTGCGTCCAACGATATTAAAGTTGCGACCAATCTGGCACGTAACATGGTGACGCAGTGGGGCTTCTCTGAAAAACTGGGCCCGTTGCTCTATGCAGAAGAAGAGGGTGAAGTGTTCCTTGGACGTTCTGTCGCGAAAGCGAAACATATGTCTGATGAAACGGCCCGCATCATCGACCAGGAAGTTAAGCACCTGATCGACAGCAACTACCAGCGTGCTCGTCAGATTCTGGGTGAGAACATGGACATCCTTCACGCGATGAAAGACGCGCTGATGAAGTATGAAACCATTGATGCACCGCAGATCGACGACCTGATGGCGCGCCGCGAAGTGCGTCCGCCAGCGGGCTGGGAAGATCCAGGCAGCAACTCAGACAGCAACGGTACGCCAAAGGCGCCACGTCCGGTTGATGAACCGCGTACGCCAAACCCAGGCAATACCATGTCAGAGCAGTACAACAAATAAGACGCAACATCGTCAGACAAAACCCCGGCTGGTCCGGGGTTTTTTACATCCAGATATTGATCAGCAAGGAGTTTCCACCATGAAGTTGTTCGCTCGTGATTCCCATCTCGATTTATCTTTTCCACATGTGATGGGCATTCTTAACGTCACGCCGGACTCCTTTTCAGATGGTGGAAAGCATAACGCGCTGGTCGATGCGCTGACGCATACCAATGAGATGGTCAATGCAGGCGCAACCATCATTGATGTGGGTGGGGAATCAACCCGTCCTGGCGCGGATGAAGTGAGTGTGGAGGAGGAGCTGGAGCGGGTGATTCCGGTCATCGATGCCATTGCCCAGCGTTTCGAAGTCTGGATTTCAGTGGACACCTCTAAAGCCGATGTCATCCGGGAAGCCGCGCGAGTGGGTGCTCACATCATTAACGACGTGCGTTCACTTTCCGAACCCGGAGCACTGGAAGCCGCCGCCTCGACCGGGCTGCCCGTCTGTTTAATGCATATGCAGGGCGAACCGCGCACCATGCAGCAGGCACCGGTTTACGAAAATATTTTAAGCGAAGTGGACACTTACTTCGCTCAGCAGATAGCGCGCTGCGAAGCAGCGGGCATTAAAAAAGAGCGTCTGATACTCGACCCGGGCTTCGGTTTCGGTAAAAATCTCAGCCACAATTATGAACTGCTGGCTCATCTTGGCGATTTTCACCACTTCGGCCTGCCGCTGTTAGTGGGGATGTCGCGTAAATCGATGATTGGCCAGCTGTTAAACGTCGGCCCGTCACAGCGTTTAACCGGCAGCCTGAGTTGCGCGGTGATTGCTGCTATGCAGGGCGCGCAGATTATTCGCGCCCATGATGTAAAAGAGACGGCTGAAGCGATGCGCGTGGTCGAAGCGACCCGAAGAGCAAAAGGAGTATCATGAGTAATCGTAAATATTTCGGTACAGACGGCATTCGTGGCAAAGTCGGTGAAGCACCCATCACCCCCGATTTCGTCCTGAAGCTGGGCTGGGCCGCAGGTAAAGTGCTGGCGCGCCACGGTTCAAAGAAGATCATCATCGGTAAAGATACCCGTATCTCTGGCTATATGCTGGAGTCCGCGCTGGAAGCCGGTCTCGCCGCAGCAGGCCTGACGGCCGCCTTTACCGGCCCGATGCCGACACCAGCCATCGCCTATCTGACCCGTACTTTCCGCGCAGAGGCGGGCATTGTGATTTCAGCGTCACATAACCCGTTTGACGACAACGGGATTAAATTCTTCTCGTCCGAGGGCACCAAACTGCCCGATGACGTCGAAGAGGCGATTGAGCTGGAGATGGAAAAGCCGATTACCTGCGTTGAATCAGCGCAGTTAGGCCGCGCCAGCCGCATCGTCGATGCAGCAGGGCGTTACATTGAGTTCTGCAAAGGCACTTTCCCCAGCGAACTGAATCTGAATGGCCTGAAAATTGTGGTCGACTGCGCCAATGGCGCCACCTACCACATTGCGCCGAATGTATTGCGTGAACTGGGCGCGACGGTGATTGCTATCGGTGTCCAGCCAGACGGCATGAACATCAACAAAGAGTGCGGTGCCACCGATCTCAAACTGCTGCAGCAGCGCGTGCTGGCGGAGAAGGCCGATATCGGCCTGGCCTACGACGGTGACGGCGATCGCATCATGATGATTGACCATCTGGGTGACAAAGTTGATGGCGACCAGATCCTCTACATCATTGCGCGTGAGGCCCTGCGTCAGGGACAGCTTCGTGGCGGCGTGGTGGGTACGCTGATGAGTAACATGGGGCTGGAGTTAGCGCTGAAACAGCTTGGCATTCCGTTTACCCGTGCCAAAGTCGGTGACCGTTATGTACTGGAAAAGATGCAGGAGAAGGGCTGGCGTCTCGGTGCAGAGAACTCCGGTCATGTGATCCTGCTGGATAAAACCACAACCGGTGACGGTATCGTTGCAAGTTTGCAAGTGCTCACTGCGATGGTGCGTAATCACATGAGCCTGCACGATCTCTGTAGTGGCATGAAGATGCTGCCGCAGGTTCTGGTTAACGTACGCTTTGCGGGCGAACATGATCCGCTTCAGAGTGACGCGGTAAAAGCTGTCACGGCTGAAGTGGAAAAAGCGCTGGCGGGTCGCGGACGCGTTCTGCTGCGTAAATCAGGTACTGAGCCATTAATTCGTGTCATGGTCGAAGGCGAAAATGAGGCGCAGGTCACCGAACTGGCGAATCGCATCGCCGACCAGGTCAAGGCCGTTTAAGACAGTAACAGGCGGTCTGCAGGGTGCTGAACTGCCTGTAAAATCACCGGGATGGCGTTTTTTTCTGCAAACAGTATGGGTAGTAAAAATTGCACTTGCAGAGATATGCGCCTTTGGTTAGTATTCACACCCGCTTCTGATGGGTGATGACGAGACTCCCCATCAATACTGGTTGAAGCTTTAACTGTACGATTACCGTGCAAGGAACAGGATGATATGTACCAAGCTCTTTTAGTAGTTTTCCTTATTGTAGCTATCGCCCTCGTGGGTATGATCATGCTGCAGCAAGGCAAAGGCGCTGATATGGGAGCCTCATTCGGTGCAGGCGCATCCGGTACGGTGTTTGGTTCTTCGGGTTCAGGTAACTTCATGACTCGTACAACCGGCATCTTAGCAGCGCTGTTTTTCATCATCAGCCTGGTTCTGGGTAATCTGAACAGCAATAAAGCGTCTAAAGGAAGCGAGTGGGAAAATCTTTCTGCGCCGGCGCAGTCTTCTCAACAGACTGAAAAGCCAGCTCAACCGGTAACGCCGGGCAGCGATATTCCTAAGTAAGGTCGTCAGCACAACGAATCGTTGTGGTCAGTGCAGTGCCGTGGTGGTGGAATTGGTAGACACGCTACCTTGAGGTGGTAGTGCCCGATTGGGCTTACGGGTTCAAGTCCCGTCCTCGGTACCAAATAGCAGTATCCCTTGCATTTTATGCAGGTCTGGCGTATTATTCGCCACGTTTTCGGACGCGGGGTGGAGCAGCCTGGTAGCTCGTCGGGCTCATAACCCGAAGGTCGTCGGTTCAAATCCGGCCCCCGCAACCAATTTTCCCTTTGAGTTCTTTTTCAAATATACTGTATGCATCGACGGACGCATTCACGGTTATTTTTTGAAAGAAAATTCTTTGGATGGAGTCCGGGCCGCATTGCGGCATACAGGGTCCAGTGATTAAAAGCCCCGAATATTCGGGGTTTTTTGTTATTAGCGAATCGTAATACTGGGCTATAGGCCCTTTTTTTATGTCTTGGGGGTGGGCTTGTCCACATTAGAGCAAAAATTGACAGAGTTGGTATCGGCTCCCGTAGAAGCGCTGGGTTACGAACTGGTTGGAATTGAATTCGTTCGTAGTCGCACATCTATCCTGCGCATCTATATTGATAGTGAAGATGGCATCAATGTCGATGATTGCGCCGATGTCAGCCACCAGGTAAGTGCGGTAATGGATGTTGAAGATCCCATTACGGTCCCTTACAACCTAGAAGTCTCTTCACCGGGACTCGATCGTCCTCTGTTCACTGCAGAACACTACACCCGCTTTATGGGTGAAGAAGTGAGTCTGGTGTTGCGTATGGCCGTGCAGAACCGCCGTAAATGGCAGGGAACCATTAAGTCAGTTGATGGCGAGATGATCACGGTGCACGTTGAGGGTAGCGATGAAGTGTTCGCACTGAGTAATATTCAGAAAGCGAACCTGGTCCCCCACTTTTAAAAGTCCGGATTGAGGCTAACCAGGATGAACAAAGAGATCTTAGCTGTTGTAGAAGCCGTTTCTAACGAAAAAGCCCTGCCGCGTGAGAAAATCTTCGAAGCGCTGGAGAGCGCGCTGGCGACTGCGACCAAGAAAAAGTACGAGCAGGAAATTGAGGTACGCGTCAGCATTGATCGCCGCAGTGGCGATTTCGATACTTTCCGCCGCTGGGAAATCGTAGAAGAGGTGACACAGCCGACGCGCGAGATCACGCTGGATGCGGCCCGCTTCGAAGATGAAGCATTCAATCTGGGCGAATATGTCGAAGATCAGATTGAATCGGTCACCTTTGACCGTATCACCACCCAGACCGCTAAGCAGGTTATCGTGCAAAAAGTGCGCGAAGCTGAGCGCGCAATGGTGGTTGATCAGTTCCGTGAGCAGGAAGGCGAAATTATCACGGGCGTGGTGAAGAAAGTTAACCGCGACAACATCTCCCTCGACTTAGGCAGCAATGCCGAAGCGGTGATTCTGCGCGAAGATATGCTGCCGCGTGAAAACTTCCGTCCAGGCGACCGTATTCGTGGCGTACTCTACTCTGTACGTCCGGAAGCGCGTGGCGCGCAACTGTTCGTGACGCGTTCTAAACCAGAAATGCTGATTGAACTGTTCCGCATCGAGGTGCCAGAAATTGGCGAAGAACTGATTGAAATTAAAGCCGCTGCCCGTGATCCGGGTTCGCGCGCTAAAATTGCAGTCAAAACCAACGACAAACGTATTGATCCGGTGGGTGCCTGTGTGGGCATGCGCGGCGCGCGTGTTCAGGCAGTTTCCAGTGAACTGGGCGGCGAGCGTATCGATATCGTGCTGTGGGACGATAACCCGGCGCAGTTTGTTATTAACGCCATGGCTCCGGCCGATGTGGCGTCAATCGTGGTTGATGAAGATAACCACACCATGGATATCGCCGTAGAAGCTGGCAATCTGGCTCAGGCGATCGGCCGTAACGGCCAAAACGTGCGTCTCGCTTCACAGCTGAGTGGCTGGGAGCTGAACGTGATGACCGTCGATGATCTGCAGGCTAAGCATCAGGCTGAAGCACATGCAGCGATCGATATGTTCACTAAACATCTCGACATCGACGAAGAGTTCGCCACCGTACTGGTGGAAGAGGGCTTCTCCTCGCTGGAAGAGCTGGCATACGTGCCAATCAACGAGCTGCTGGAAGTCGACGGCCTCGACGAAGAGACCATTGAAGCCCTGCGTGAACGAGCAAAAAATGCGTTAACCACCCTGGCACTGGCGAAAGAAGAGAGTCTTGGAAATCAGGAGCCCGCTGAGGATCTTCTGAATCTTGAAGGCCTCGATCGTGCGCTGGCGTTCCGCCTGGCGTCGAAAGGCGTTTGCACGCTGGAAGATCTCGCTGAGCAAGGTGTTGACGATCTGACGGATATTGAAGGCATGTCTGATGAACAAGCCGGCGCGCTGATTATGGCCGCACGTAATATCTGCTGGTTCGGCGATGACGCGTAATAACAGGAAGGAACAGCATGACAGATGTAACCGTAAAATCGCTGGCCGCAGAAATTCAGACTCCGGTCGATCGCCTGGTACAGCAATTTGCTGATGCGGGGATCCCTAAGTCTGAAAATGACGCGGTGACCCAGCAAGAGAAAGAAACCTTACTATCTCATCTGAACCGTGAACACGGTCAGGTCGGTTCAGCTAAGCTGACGCTGCAGCGTAAAACGCGCAGCACCTTGAATATTCCAGGCACCGGGGGTAAAAGTAAGTCGGTGCAAATTGAAGTCCGCAAAAAGCGTACCTATGTGAAGGGTGATGCAGAGGCTGAGCAAGCTCAGGCAGAAGCTGAAGCCGAGGCGCAGCGTGAAGCGGAAGAGCAGGCGCAACGCGAGGCTGAAGAAAAAGCCCGTCGCGAAGCTGAACAGAAAGCGCAACGTGAAGCCGAAGATAAAGCCAGGCGCGAAGCCGCTGACAAGGCCAAACGTGCAGCAGCGGAAAATGAAAAAGTGACAAATCAACCTACCGACGAAGTGACCAGGGCTGCGCAATCAGACAAAGCCCGTCGCGAAGCTGAAGCTGCCGAACTGAAGCGTAAAGCTGAAGAAGAAGCCCGCCGTAAGCTTGAAGAGGCTGCCCGCCTCGTAGCAGAAGAAGCCCGCCGTCTGGCTGAAGAGAAATCAGCTGAATGGGAAAAACCGGAAGAAGAGGATAAAGGCGACTATCACGTCACCACTTCGACCCATGCCCGTCAGGCGGAAGACGAAAACGACCGTCAGGTTGAAGCAGGTCGTGCGCGTGCGCGTACTACGGCTAAAGCTGCGCGTCCGGCGAAAAAAGGCAACAAACACTCTGAAGCCAAAACTGACCGTGAAGAAGCGCGTGCGCAGGTTCGTGGTGGTAAAGGCGGCAAGCATCGCAAACCTAGCGCACTGCAGCAGGGCTTCAACAAGCCAGCGCAGGCCGTTAACCGCGATGTTGTGATTGGCGAAACTATCACCGTAGCCGAACTGGCTAACAAAATGGCGGTGAAAGGTTCTCTGGTCATTAAAGCGATGATGAGAATGGGCGCCATGGCGACCATCAACCAGGTCATCGACCAGGAAACTGCACAGCTCGTTGCCGAAGAGATGGGCCACAAAGTGACCCTGCGTCGTGAGAACGAGCTGGAAGAAGCGGTAATGGACGATCGTGATACTGATGCTGCGCAGGAGTCTCGTGCTCCGGTTGTCACCATCATGGGCCACGTCGACCACGGTAAAACGTCCCTGCTGGACTATATCCGTTCCACTAAAATCGCCTCTGGCGAAGCGGGCGGTATTACTCAGCACATCGGTGCTTACCACGTTGAAACCGACAACGGTATGGTCACCTTCCTGGATACCCCGGGCCACGCCGCGTTTACCGCGATGCGTGCACGTGGTGCGCAGGCGACCGATATCGTTATCCTGGTGGTTGCAGCAGACGATGGCGTGATGCCACAGACTGTCGAAGCTATTCAGCACGCCAAAGCCGCTAAAGTGCCGGTTGTGGTTGCAGTGAACAAGTGCGATAAGCCAGAAGCGGATCCGGATCGTGTTAAAAACGAACTGACTCAGTACGGTATCATTCCGGAAGAGTGGGGCGGCGAAAACATGTTCGTTAATGTCTCTGCGAAAGCGGGTACCGGCATTGATGACCTGTTAAACGCTATCCTGCTGCAGGCGGAAGTGCTGGAGCTGACCGCTATCCGTGAAGGTATGGCGAGCGGCGTGGTGATCGAATCGTTCCTCGACAAAGGTCGTGGTCCGGTTGCCACCGTGCTGGTACGTGAAGGTACGCTGAACAAAGGCGACATCGTTCTTTGTGGTTTCGAATATGGCCGCGTTCGTGCAATGCGTGACGAACTGGGTCGCGAAGTCATGGAAGCGGGTCCATCTATCCCGGTTGAGATTCTGGGCCTGTCCGGCGTGCCGGCTGCGGGTGATGAAGCGACCGTGGTACGTGACGAGAAGAAAGCACGTGAAGTTGCGCTCTATCGTCAGGGCAAATTCCGCGAAGTTAAACTGGCTCGCCAGCAGAAATCTAAGCTCGAGAACATGTTTGCTAACATGACCGAAGGCGAAGTGTCTGAACTGAACATCGTTCTGAAAGCGGACGTTCAGGGTTCTGTGGAAGCAATCTCCGACTCCCTGCAGAAACTCTCCACCGACGAAGTGAAGGTGAAGATTGTGGGTTCAGGCGTGGGCGGGATTACCGAAACCGATGCGACCCTGGCTGCTGCCTCTAACGCCATCCTCCTTGGCTTCAACGTTCGTGCCGATGCCTCTGCGCGTCGCGTCATTGACGCAGAAAGCCTGGATCTGCGCTACTACTCTGTCATCTATAACCTGATTGACGAAGTTAAAGCGGCGATGAGCGGCATGCTGGCACCAGAGTACAAACAGCAGATCATCGGTCTGGCTGCGGTGCGCGATGTGTTCAAATCACCGAAGTTTGGCGCGATTGCCGGTTGTATGGTGACGGAAGGTAACATCAAGCGTCACAATCCAATCCGTGTCCTGCGCGACAACGTGGTAATTTACGAAGGCGAGCTGGAATCTCTGCGTCGCTTTAAAGATGACGTCAACGAAGTGCGTAACGGCATGGAGTGCGGTATCGGCGTGAAGAACTACAACGACGTTCGCGTTGGCGATATGATCGAAGTGTTTGAAATCATCGAAATTAAACGCACCATCGAGTAATAGACTGCTGATGTGTTGCAATTTGGGAGGCCTCTGGCCTCCCGAATTATTTGGGAGAAATAATGATGGCGAAAGAATTTGGTCGCCCGCAGCGCGTTTCACAAGAGCTGCAAAAAGAGATTGCGATGATCCTGCAGCGTGAGATCAAAGATCCACGTCTTGGCATGATGGTCACCGTATCTGGCGTTGAAGTCTCACGCGATCTCGCTTACGCAAAAGTGTTCGTGACTTTCCTTAACGACAAAGATGAAGAAGCGATTAAACATGGCCTGAAAGCGCTGAAAGAAGCGTCAGGTTATATCCGCATTCTGCTGGGCAAAGCGATGCGTCTGCGTATCGTGCCTGAGCTGACTTTCTTCTACGACAACTCGTTAGTCGAAGGGATGCGCATGTCCAATCTCGTCACCAGCGTCGTGAAGAACGATACTGAACGCCGTGGTCCGGACGCCACTGGCGATGACGAGGAGGCGTAATGAGTCGTCCGCGTCGTCGCGGTCGCGACGTCCATGGCGTGTTGTTGCTGGATAAGCCACAAGGCGTCTCGTCGAATGATGTCCTGCAGAAAGTGAAGCGTATCTTTAACGCGAATCGCGCAGGACATACCGGCGCGCTGGATCCTCTGGCTACCGGCATGTTGCCGATCTGCCTGGGTGAAGCGACTAAGTTTTCGCAGTATCTGCTCGATTCCGACAAACGCTATCGCGTGATTGCCCGACTGGGCGAGCGGACCGACACGTCAGACGCCGATGGCAACATCGTGCAGACGCGTCCGGTCAGCTTCAGTCAGGCCGATCTGGACAGTGCTCTGGAGAGCTTCCGTGGCGAAACGCTGCAGGTGCCTTCGATGTTTTCGGCACTGAAGCATCAGGGACGCCCGCTGTATGAATATGCGCGTCAGGGCATTGAGATTGCGCGTGAACCGCGTCCGATCACTGTCTATGAACTGCAATTTATTCGCTGGCAGGATAACGAGCTGGAGCTGGAAATTCACTGCTCCAAAGGCACCTATATCCGCACCATCATCGATGACCTGGGCGAAAAGCTGGGATGCGGTGCGCACGTGATTATGCTGCGTCGCGTTCAGGTTGCCCGTTATCCGTATGAAAGGATGGTGACGCTGGAACAGCTCAACACCCTGCTGACGGAAGCCACAGAAGCCGGCATTCCACTGGAAACGCAGCTCGATCCGCTGTTGTTGCCAATGGACAGCCCCGCCTCTGATTTCCCTGAAGTGAATATCCCGCCTGCCGTGGCAGATTTCTTCCGCCAGGGACAGCCGGTACAGGCCAGCAATGCGCCTGCGCAGGGGCTGGTAAGGGTATCGGAAGGCGAAGCGCGTAAGTTTATCGGTATGGCAGAAATTGCCGACGATGGCCGGCTTGCGCCACGTCGTTTAGTGGTTGAGTATCAGGATTGAGCCAGGCGTTCACTTTTCGCTGATGGGGCATTTGCGTTGCTATCGGGCGCAGAGTAGAATAGCGCGGCTTTAAATCGGGATGCTGAATTAGAGATCGGCACCCATACATTCATTTATTACTGGAGTTTATTATGTCTCTAAGCGTAGAAGCTAAAGCAGAGATCGTTGCTAAATATGGCCGTGGTGCTAACGACAGCGGTTCAACTGAAGTTCAGGTTGCCCTGTTGACCGCGCAGATTACCCATCTGCAGGGTCACTTCTCTGAGCACAAAAAAGACCACCACAGCCGCCGCGGTCTGCTGCGCATGGTATCTCAGCGTCGTAAGCTGCTGGACTACCTGAAGCGTAAAGACGTTGCACGCTACAGCAGCCTGATCGAAAGTCTCGGTCTGCGTCGCTAAGTCTGAAGAATCTGATCGTCGGGGCATTATGCGGGCTTTTGCACTCTGTGCAGCTTACGATCAGATTTGTGCGAGTTTCGTGAAGAGGGGGCCTTTATGGCCCCTTTTTTCGAGCAATCGGCAGCAATCCGGACCAAACTGATGTATTGTTGCTTAGTGTGATCTTTAGTTTGCAGAATTTCGCGCGGCTAATGAGAGGCTTTACCGCAGGGGCGGTCGAGGGTTGTCATTAGTCGCGAGGATGCAACTGAAGATTGGTAATCAATGGCGGGCTACAGATAGCCATGCCCCGAAGTTAAGGACTTTGATTTTGCTGAATCCGATCGTACGCAAATTCCAATATGGTCAACATACCGTCACGCTGGAAACCGGCATGATGGCTCGCCAGGCGACAGCCGCTGTTATGGTGAGCATGGACGATACTGCAGTATTCGTCACTGTAGTAGGTCAGAAAAAATCTAAACCAGGTCAGGATTTCTTCCCACTGACCGTGAACTATCAGGAGCGTACTTACGCTGCTGGTCGTATCCCAGGCAGCTTCTTCCGTCGTGAAGGCCGTCCAAGCGAAGGCGAAACCCTGATTTCGCGTCTGATTGACCGCCCGATTCGTCCGCTGTTCCCGGAAGGTTTTGTTAACGAAGTTCAGGTTATCGCCACTGTTGTCTCTGTGAACCCACAGGTTCATCCGGACATCGTTGCCATGATCGGTGCTTCTGCTGCACTGGCGCTTTCTGGTCTGCCGTTCAATGGCCCAATTGGTTCTGCGCGTGTTGGTTACATCAACGATCAATATGTCCTGAACCCAACCGCAGATGAGCTGAAACAGTCTCGTCTGGATCTGGTGGTTGCCGGTACGCAGAATGCCGTTCTGATGGTTGAATCTGAAGCTGAGATCCTGTCAGAAGAGCAGATGCTGGGCGCCGTGGTCTTTGGTCACGACCAGCAGCAGATTGTTATCGAAAACATTAATGCTCTGGTTGCTGAAGCGGGCAAACCACGCTGGGACTGGCAGCCAGAAGCGGCCAATACCGCACTGATTTCTCGCGTTGCTGCCCTGGCAGAAGCGCGCATCAGCGATGCTTACCGCATCACTGACAAGCAGGAGCGTTACACCCAGGTTGGCGTCATTAAAGACGAAACCATCGCTGCGCTGCTGGCTGAAGATGAAACGCTGGATGGTTCAGAAATCGGCGACATCGTGCATAGCCTTGAAAAAACCGTCGTTCGTACTCGCATCCTGAATGGCGAGCCACGCATCGATGGTCGTGAAAAAGATATGATCCGGGGTCTGGACGTGCGTACTGGCGTATTGCCACGTACACACGGTTCATCACTGTTCACCCGTGGTGAGACGCAGGCACTGGTTACTGCAACGCTGGGTACGACCCGCGATGCGCAGAACCTTGATGAGCTGATGGGCGAACGTACCGACAGCTTCCTGTTCCATTACAACTTCCCTCCATACTCTGTCGGCGAAACCGGCATGGTAGGTTCGCCGAAGCGACGTGAGATTGGTCACGGTCGTCTGGCGAAGCGCGGCGTGTTAGCGGTAATGCCTAAAGCGGAAGATTTCCCTTACACCATTCGTGTTGTTTCTGAAATCACCGAATCTAACGGCTCTTCTTCAATGGCCTCTGTCTGCGGTGCCTCACTGGCGCTGATGGATGCAGGTGTGCCAATCAAAGCCGCCGTTGCCGGTATCGCAATGGGTCTGGTGAAAGAAGATGAGAAGTTTGTTGTTCTGTCTGACATCCTGGGCGATGAAGATCACCTGGGCGACATGGACTTCAAAGTAGCCGGTAGCCGTGAAGGTATCACCGCGCTGCAGATGGACATCAAAATCGAAGGCATCACGCGTGAAATCATGCAGGAAGCGCTGAACCAGGCCCGGGGTGCACGTCTGCACATTCTGGGCGTTATGGAACAGGCTATCAGCACGCCGCGTACTGAGATTTCTGAATTCGCACCACGCATTTACACCATCAAAATCAGCTCTGACAAGATCAAAGATGTGATCGGTAAAGGCGGCTCAGTGATTCGTGCACTGACCGAAGAGACCGGCACAACGATTGAAATTGAAGATGACGGCACCGTGAAAATCGCTGCGACTGATGGTCTGAAAGCGAAAGAAGCGATTCGTCGTATCGAAGAGATTACCGCAGAGATCGAAGTGGGCCGCGTTTACAGTGGTAAAGTGACCCGTATCGTTGACTTCGGCGCTTTCGTTGCAATCGGCGGCGGTAAAGAAGGTCTGGTTCACATTTCACAAATCGCTGATAAGCGCGTTGAGAAAGTGACCGACTATCTGCAGATGGGTCAGGAAGTACCGGTTAAGGTGATGGAAGTTGATCGCCAGGGCCGTGTACGCCTGAGCATCAAAGAAGCGACAGAATCTAAGCCGCAGGCTGAAGAAGCTGTCGCGGTGACCACGCCTGACGCTGCTGAATAAGTCGTTGCTGATTTGCCCCTCTCTGCCTGGCAGAGAGGGGCGTTTGTATCATCGCGAGGGCGGGAATCCTTGTGCACAGCAGGCGGATGACAGGATGGTTATCCCAATGTTTGTATTCGGGAGTGGGAAATGAAGCCTTTTCTGCGCTGGTGTTTTGTTGCGACAGCTTTGACGCTGGCAGGATGCAGCAACTCCAATTGGCGTAAGAACGAAGTTCTTGCAGTGCCTTTACAGCCCACACTGCAGCAGGAAGTGATACTGGCGCGCATGGAACAAATTCTTGCCAGTCGCGCTCTCACCGATGATGAACGCGCACAGCTGTTATATGAGCGCGGAGTGTTGTATGATAGTTTAGGTCTGCGGGCATTAGCGCGGAACGATTTTTCGCAAGCGCTGTCTATAAGACCAGATATGCCCGAAGTGTTTAACTACTTAGGCATATATTTAACGCAGGCGGGCAACTTTGATGCCGCCTATGAAGCGTTTGATTCTGTACTTGAGCTTGATCCAACTTACAACTATGCGCATTTAAACCGTGGCATCGCCCTCTATTACGGCGGTCGATACAAGTTAGCGCAAGATGATCTGCTGGCGTTTTATCAAGACGATCCTAACGATCCTTTCCGCAGTTTGTGGCTCTATCTCGTTGAACGTGAGATGGATGTCGACAAGGCAAAAGTCGCGCTTCAACAGCGTCACGACAAAGCGGTCAGAGATCAATGGGGATGGAATATTGTCGAGTTCTACCTTGGAGATATCAACGAGAAAACGTTGATGGAAAGTCTCAAGGCGGACGCAACGGATAACACCTCGCTCGCTGAACATCTCAGTGAAACCAACTTCTATTTAGGTAAGTACTACCTAAGTCTGGGGGAGAAGGACGACGCGAAAGCGTTGTTCAAACTGGCGGTGGCCAACAACGTCAATAACTTTGTTGAACACCGATACGCATTGTTGGAACTGGCGCAACTCGGCCAGGCACAAGACGATTTATCAGAATCTGACCAGCAATAGCTGACGAACTTAATTTGCCTGTAAAACCTGTTAAGTCATCATCTTAAAGGATGAAGGCTTTTCTGTTCGTCAAAACTTTTAATTTGAGCCGGTTCACACTTTTTGATGAAAATGACTGAAAGTTTTCACGACGAGTTATGTAGACTGGCCGCCGCAATCTAAGAGGCACGTGTACTACATGACTGATATTCAAACCACTTTTGCTGACCTTGGCCTGAACGCCGACATCCTTGAATCACTGAATGGCATGGGCTACGTAAAGCCATCCCCAATCCAGGCTGAGTGTATTCCTCACCTGCTGGCGGGCCGTGACGTGTTAGGCATGGCGCAGACCGGGAGTGGTAAAACCGCGGCGTTCTCTCTGCCGCTGTTACATAACATTGATCCTACTGTTAAAGCGCCACAAATCCTGGTGCTGGCACCTACCCGCGAACTGGCGGTACAGGTTGCTGAAGCAGTTACCGAATTCTCTAAACACATGCGTGGCCTGAACGTGGTTGCCCTTTACGGCGGCCAGCGTTATGACGTGCAGCTGCGCGCACTGCGTCAGGGACCACAGGTTGTTGTGGGTACGCCTGGCCGTCTGCTTGACCACCTGAAACGCGGCACGTTAGACCTTTCTAACCTGCGTGGCCTGGTGCTGGATGAAGCAGACGAAATGCTGCGCATGGGCTTCATCGAAGACGTTGAAACCATCATGGCGCAAATTCCAGCCGATCATCAGACCGCGCTGTTCTCTGCAACCATGCCGGAAGCGATTCGTCGTATCACCAAACGCTTCATGAAAGATCCACAGGAAGTGCGTATTCAGTCAAGTCTGACCACGCGTCCTGATATCAGCCAGAGCTACTGGACCGCTTACGGTCGTAAAACAGACGCACTGGTTCGCTTCCTGGAAGCAGAAGACTTTGATGCTGCCATCATCTTCGTGCGTACCAAAAACGCAACCATGGAAGTGGCAGAAGCACTGGAACGTAGTGGCTATAACAGCGCCGCGCTGAACGGTGATATGAACCAGGCTCTGCGTGAGCAGACGCTTGAGCGCCTGAAAGATGGTCGTCTCGACATTCTGATTGCAACCGACGTTGCGGCCCGTGGCCTGGACGTTGAGCGCATCAGCCTGGTTGTTAACTACGACATCCCGATGGACTCAGAATCTTACGTTCACCGTATCGGCCGTACCGGTCGTGCTGGTCGTGCTGGCCGTGCGCTGCTGTTCGTTGAGAACCGCGAACGCCGTCTGCTGCGTAACATCGAACGTACCATGAAGCTGACCATTCCTGAGGTAGAACTGCCTAACGCAGAACTGCTGGGTGAGCGTCGTCTGGCTAAGTTTGCTGCTAAAGTTCAGCAGCAGCTGGAAAGCAGCGATCTGGATCAGTACCGTGCTCTGCTGGCTAAAATGCAGCCAGAAGACGAAATGGATCTGGAAACACTGGCAGCCGCACTGCTGAAGATGGCACAGGGCGAACGTCCTCTGATTCTGCCACCAGAAGCACCGCGTCCGGCACGTCGCGAATACCGCGATCGTGACGAGCGTGATGGCCGTCGTGACAGCCGTGAAGCGCGTGGCGATTCTCGTGCTCCGCGTGAAAACCGCGAAAGCCGTGATGGCGATCGTCCACGTCGCGAACGTCGTGATGTTGGCGAAATGCAGCTGTACCGCATCGAAGTAGGCCGCGATGATGGTGTTGAAGTTCGTCACATCGTTGGCGCTATCGCTAACGAAGGCGACATCAGCAGCCGTTACATCGGTAACATCAAGCTGTTCGGTACCCACTCGACTATCGAGCTGCCGAAAGGCATGCCAGGCGATGTGCTGCAGCACTTTACCCGTACCCGTATTCTGAACAAGCCGATGAATATGCAGTTACTGGGTGATGCACAGCCGAACGAAGGCCGTGGTGACCGTCGTCCAGCTGGTGCTGGCGGTGAGCGTCGCAGCGGTCCAGGTGCAGGCGGTCCGGGCGCAGCTAACCGTGAAGGTGGTCGTCGCTTCTCTTCTGAACGCCGTGAAGGTGGTCGTGAAGGCGGCGGACGTACTTTCAACCGTGAAGGTAGCCGTGGTCCACGTCGTGAAGAGGGCGCAGCCGCCGCTCCACGTCGTCGTGATGCATAACGACTTAGCGTCGTAACAAAAAGGGAAGCCAATGGCTTCCCTTTTTTTATGCCTGTCAGGCACCGCCGCTAATCATCACGCGCTCGCCGCTGACCCAGGCGGACTCTTCAGAGGCCAGAAACAGCGCAACCTGCGCCACATCTTCCGGCAGACCAAAGCGTCCCAGCGGCGTGGCTGCCAGCAGTTGCGCTTTGAGCTGTGGGCTCATTCTCTTCGCGGCCAGTAATCCCTCCGTCAGAATCATGCCTGATGCCAGGGCGTTAACCCGGATGTTCTTTGCGCCCAGCTCGCGCGCCAGTCCCTGGGTCAGGGTATCCACTGCGCCTTTGGTTGCCGCCCAGAGCACGGAACCTGGCGTGCTGTTTTTACTGTTCAGGGCGCTGAGATTAATAATGCTGCCGCCGTGCGCCGGGAAGTGATGAATCGCCTGCTGACAGACCATCAGCGTACCCAGCAGGTTAACGTTAATCTGCTGCTGCATCTCTTCCAGCGTCAGCGCCGCAAACTCGCCGTGATGAAAGCTGCCCGCATTGTTCACCACAATGTCGGGCGCGCCGAAGCACTCTGCGGTGGTGGCGAAGAGCCGTTCCACATCCTGCAGGAGAGAGATATCTGCCTGTACCGCCACGGCTTCACTGCCCAGGTTGGCGATATCGCTGACCACGTCAGCCGCTCCCACTTCATCCTGACGATAATTGACCACGACGCGGGCGCCAGCCGCGGCAAAAGCGATGGCAATCGCCGCACCAATGCCTTTTGAGGCGCCTGTTACCAGCGCGATTTTATTCTGCAGTGCCTTCATTATGTTGTTCTCCGCCGTAATGATTGCGTCGAAAGACTATGCGCGCTGGTGCCGAAAAGCGGGTAGTGCAATCCTGCAAGCTTCTTGCACGATCCTGCAAAAGTAACGCAACGGGCCAGGTATTCCGCTCAGCGTCAGGTAATATCAGCACAGATAGCGGGAGGGGAGAACACAGTGACAGAGAGTGAGAAGTGGCAGGGGCTGGCGCAGTTAATTGCCCGTCATGCTCCGGAGGATGGGCGGCATTCCAGCGCCATAGATTGCCTGTTTTTTGGCCGGGTTTCAGCACCGACTGAGCCAATGCACTTTGCTCAATGGGCCAGTTTTGCCCTGGTGGCACAGGGCGGTAAGGCGCTGCATATCGGTGATGAGGTGCTGCACTATGGTCCGGGCGATCTGCTGCTGGTGACGCTGGATATGCCGGTGCGCGCCTGCGTCACCGTCGCCACGCCGGAAAAACCCAATCTGGGGATTGGTATTGCCATCAATGAATCCCGGCTGATGCGCTACCTCGAACAGTTTCCCCCGACGCTGCCGCTGGTGACACCAGACAGTGAACGCGGCGTCACCGTGCATAAGGTCTCACCTTTGCTGGTGGATGCGGTTATCCGGCTGGTACGCCTGCTTGACCATCCTGAGGACATTGAGGCGCTGGCCCCGCTCATTGAGCAGGAGATTTTCTATCGGCTGCTGACCGGGCCGGAAGGTTCGCGCATCCTGAATATGGCGCTGGCTGAGCGGCCGGGCAACCGGGTCGCGCAGGCTGCCCGCTGGCTGCGGGAAAACTTTCATCAGCCGCTGAAGATCGATCGGCTCGCCAGCAGTGTCGGCATGAGCATCTCTTCGCTGCATCATCACTTCAAAGCCGTGACGGCTATGACGCCGATGCAATACCAGAAACAACTGCGGCTGAATGAGGCGCGACGTTTGATGATGGTGGAAAAGCTGGATGCCGGTACGGCAGGCTATCGGGTGGGGTATCAGAGCGCGTCACAGTTCAGCCGGGAGTATCGCCGCCTGTATGGGCAATCTCCGGCCAGGGATAGTCGTCAGCTGGCGGTGAGCCCGGAGAGATTGCGCCCACCGCAGAACTGATTACAGGCTGTTAGCCGCTTCCATCGCAATGGCGAAGGAGCGCAGGCGCGCTTCGGAATCAAAAATCTGGCCATTGACCATAATTTCATCCGCCTGGGTTTCACGCATCAGCGAGGCCAGCCCATGACGCACTTTGTCCGTATCGCCGACCAGCGACATGCTGAGCGCCTGCTGTACACCATACTGTTCTGATGGCGACCAGAGGTTATCCATGTTTTCAACCGGTGCCGGTAACGGGCCCGGTTTGCCGCGACGCAGGTTAATAAACTGCTGCTGCTGCGAGGTAAACAGGAAGCGCGCATCACGCTCACTGTCTGCGGCGATCACGTTAATGCAGACCATGGCATAAGGCTTGTCGAGACGCGCCGATGGCTGGAAGTTTTCGCGGTAGACGTGCAGCGCCTGGAACAGCTGGTCAGGGGCAAAATGGGAGGCAAACGCAAACGGCAGGCCCATTTTCGCTGAAAGCTGTGCGCTGTAGAGACTGGAGCCGAGCAGCCAGACCGGGATCTGCAGGCCCAGACCGGGTACCGGCTGCACCGGCGGCTGCGCATCCGCTTCGGCATCGAACCAGCTAATCAGTTCAGCCACATCCTCGGGGAACGTGTCGATGTGCATGTTGGCCTGATGACGGCGTAGTGCCATCATGGTGCGCTGGTCAGAACCTGGCGCGCGACCTAAGCCGAGATCGATACGGCCAGGATAGAGAGAGGCCAGCGTACCAAACTGCTCGGCGATTACCAGCGGCGCATGGTTAGGCAACATAATGCCGCCGGAGCCCAGCTTCAGAGTCTCGGTATTCGCCGCCAGATAGCCAATCAGCACGGAGGTGGCTGCGCTGGCAATCCCCGTCATGTTGTGATGTTCAGCCAGCCAGTAGCGTTGATAGCCCAGTTTTTCAGCCTGACGCGCCAGCGCCAGCGAATTATGGAACGCATCCCGAGCGGTCGCGCCCTGTGGAATCGGCGCGAGATCCAGCACGGACAGGCGAAGAGGTTTTTTATCAGACATGACTACTCCCGTTGTATGGCGCAGGCGTTAAGTTAAAGCCTGCACCATTTAGTATTACGCATCATTCCTTATATTAAAACTGCTAACCTCAGCAGGAATATAGCCGGTATGTGCTTTTATTCAGGATGCCAGCGTCATGCCCGCCAGTTTGCGCCAGTAACCGTTACAATCACTGCCTTTCGCGACCATTAGCGGAGCGTGACCGTTTTCATTGGCGCGGAAACGGTCGATCTCTGCCAGCGTCGTCACATCCTGCGGCGAGAGCCGTATGCAATCGACCTGGCCGTGCATACCAGCCAGATCGTTACCCAGGTTATAACAGTAGCCGCTCATGGTCTGAATGCCATTGAGGACGAACACCTGCTGCCCCTCCTGGGAGTTGACGCGCCGGCCTGTCGGATAGTTGATACAGCAGGTTTCGCAATCATCTTTCGCGCGGTTTTCCGAGCGGGCGGTGAAGCAGCGCGCTGAGAGCGCCAGCGGCAGATGACCGTAGCCCAGCACCTCCACCTCAAACTGCTGCCGGATACCCCGCGTCTCGCACTGCTCCAGCAGCTGTAGCAGCCAGTCACGTGACATCTCCACCGGCATACACCAGCGCGTCATGCCCTCTTTGACCAGCAGCTGCAGCGTGTCGGCGTTGTAAACATTGAGCGTCGGACCCGCGACAAAGGGCAGATGACGCTCAGCGGCCATGTTTACCGTGCCGATATCATTGGCTTCAATCAGGAAATCACCGTTCTCTACGTAACGCTGCAGCTCTTTCAGCTCAGAGGGCGATTGCAGCAGCGCCAGCGTGCTCAGCACCACCTGTTTGCCGCTGGCCGCGAGTTCACGAGCCAGCGCCATCCAGCGGGCATAGGGCGTGGCGCGACGTTTACTGCACACCGCTTCGCCAAGGTAGATAATATCCGCGCTACTGCGGGCAGCCTGCTGGTAAAAATCTTCCAGCGTATCGGTCGGCCAGTACCAGAGCACCGGCCCAAGGGCATATTGCATCATGACTCCTTATTGCCATTCACGGTGATAAGCACCCAGCGTGGTTTGCGAACCTTCTGAGAGATCGCCCAGCGTCTGCATCCACTGTGGTGCAACTTCAAACTGTTCCGGCTGCGCCTTGCAGCGATCAATTGCCTGACGCCAGACGCACGCCACGTCAGCGACATAGGCAGGGCTGCGCTGACGGCCTTCGATTTTCACCGAGGCGATGCCAGCCCGCAGCAGTTCCGGCAGCAGCTCCAGCGTGTTCAGACTGGTGGGCTCCTCGAGCACGTGATAACGCTTGTCGTTAACCATATAGCGTCCTTTGCAAAGTGTCGGATAACCCGCGCTTTCGTCCGGGGCGTAGCGATCGATCAACACTTCATTAAGACGTGACTCCATGCCCTGCGGCGTCTGCTGCCAGCGCACAAACTTCGCCGGAGAGCAGGCACCGGCGCTGTTAGGTGATTCACCGGTCAGCCAGGAAGAGAGGTAGCAGCGGCCTTCCGCCATGATGCACAGGCTGCCAAAGGCGAACACCTCCAGCGGCACCGGCGTGCTGCGCGCCAGCTGTTTAACCTGGTGAATCGACAGCACGCGCGGCAGCACCACACGCTGCAGATTGAAGTGGCGATGGTAAAAGCGAATCGCCTCCAGATTGGTTGCCGAAGCCTGTACAGAAAGATGACGTTCAACCTGGGGATAGCGCGTCGCGGCATACTCCAGCGTGGCGATATCCGCCAGGATCAGCGCGTCGGCTCCGTTTTGCGCCGCCACATCAATCGCCCGCTGCCAGCGGCCCATGCCATCCGGATGGGCAAAGGTGTTGATCGCGACATGCAGTTTGCGGCGATGCTGATGAAGATAACGCGCGGCTTCGGCTAGTTTCTTATCGGTGAAATTCAGACCCGCAAAATGACGGGCATTGGTGTCATCTTTCAGCCCCACATACACCGCATCAGCGCCATTCTCTACAGCGGTGCGCACTGCGGGTAAGTTTCCTGCCGGGCAGAGCAGTTCCATAGATATTCCTCTCAACATGCAGATGGGCGTCGAGTCTAGGCATCTGGTCCGGGCTGCGTGTTGATTTGGGGCAGTGAAATTCAAATTCATCCGCCCGGCGGCGCTTTTTTTACCTGCATGGCAGCGGTTTTTATTGATCTCAGAGGAGGCGCGCAGAAAAGGATATGGCAATATACGTAAAATTTTCTGAAGGGAGTGACGAAAGTGTTAGAGCGGATACATGCCCATTGTGTGAAAAACGGTCCTAAAATCTTAGGGTTACCCGCTGCGTTCACCCCATTCCCGATCAAAAAGTTGCTTCTGCAACAACTCTTAAACTGGCAATTTCGTCATGCTTTGGCTGAAGGTGAGTTAGACTTTCTGGATGGTCGCCTGCTGGGTATTGAAATTGCCGATCTCAATCTGCAATGGATAACCACGCTGCAGGACGGCCGACTGGCGGTATTGCAACAGTCCGAAGCGGATGTCTGGTTTCGGGGCAATGCCAATGATCTGTTGCTGGTGGCAGCACGTAAAGCAGATCCCGACATGCTGTTCTTTCAACGCCGGCTGGTGATTGAAGGTGACACTGAACTGGGACTTGAGGTGAAGAACGTAATGGATGCTATTGAACCCGAGGCTATGCCCACCGCGTTACGCACGGCAATTGAGCAGATGGCGGCATTTGTCGACGCCGGCATGAAACAGGACGCGAAGGCCGCTCAGGCGCGCGCAGGTGCTGCATGTTGATTCGTAGTGAAATTGGCGTGGATGCCGCAGGCATCGACGCGCTGCTCAGACGCTGCTTCAGTACCTCTGCAGAGGCGGAACTGACTCAGGCGCTGCGTGAAGATGGCTTGCTGACCTTAGGCGTGGTCGCGACGGATGACGAGGGACAGGTGCTGGGTTATGCCGCATTCAGTCCGGTCAGCGTTCAGGGTGAAGATCGCGGCTGGGTTGGGCTGGCACCGCTGGCCGTCGATGAGACGCTGCGCGGTCAGGGTATTGCCAGCAAGCTGATCTATGAGGGGCTGGATACGCTCAATGAATTTGGCTACAGCGCGGTAGTGGTGCTGGGCGATCCGGCGCTGTTCAACCGTTTTGGTTTTGAACCGGCGGCACGCCACGGCCTGCGCAGCCGCTGGCCGGGTACAGAGGCAACGTTCCAGGTCTACCGTCTGGCCGATAATGCGTATGACGGGGCGGAAGGGCAGATCGACTACGCCGAACCCTTTAATCGCCAGCCGTAATACCCAGCCAGCTCTCCAGACAGCCGGGCTGGCCCGCCACCAGCAGTAATTTCTGCTGGCGGGTCAGTTGCTTGACCTGATACTCCAGCCTGGAGGCGCTGGCGCGATCGCCCGCGTCACAGTGAAACACCAGGTCCAGCGGCCCTTTGCCGCGCAGCGCGCGGGCGCCGCGTCCGCTCTGGTGCTGAGCGACCCGACGCACCACATCCGTGGTGATACCGGTGTACAGGCTCCCTTTCGCCGTACGGACGATGTAGAGTTGCCACTGCTGACTCATCGCAATCATTTCCCAAAAAAAGGTGCCGGGCAGTGTAGCGCGCTTCACTCTCCGGTGCACCGCCAGGAGTTTATCTTGTCCGATCACGCCCATCTGGTTCGCTATCTAAGAAAGCAGCATGTGCTTTCACTCTGCTGTACCGCCGACGATCAACTGTGGTGCGCTAACTGCTACTACGTCTTTGACGAGACGCGCATGGCCTTCTGGATCATGACGGAACCCGATACCCGCCACGGTGAGTTAATGGTGCAGAATCCGCAGGTTGCGGGCACCGTCAATGGCCAGCCCAGAAGTGTGCTGCTGATTAAAGGCGTGCAGTATCGTGGCCATGTCAAACGGCTGGAAGAGTCAACAGAGCAGATCGCCAGAGCCGCTTACCAGAAACGTTTTCCGGTCTCACGCAAAGTGTCGGCACCGCTGTGGGAGATTGTGCTGGATGAAGTGAAGATGACGGATAATGCGCTGGGATTCGGCAAGAAAATTGCCTGGCAGCGGGAGAAATAGAAACGCCCTTTTCAGCAGAAAAGGGCGTCGCGGCTTACAGCGCTTCGAGGATCCGCAGGGATTCACGATTAAAGGCCGGTAAATCGGCCGGGGTGCGGCTGGTGACCAGCTTATCGTCGTCTACTACCACTTCCTTATCATGGAAGTCGGCACCGGCATTGATCAGGTCAATGGCAACGGCTTTAACGGTTGTCATCTTGCGACCGCGCACGCCGTTAGCGCTAATCAGCAGCTGTGGCCCGTGGCAGATGGCAAAAATTGGCTTGCCGCTGGCGACAAACTCTTTGGTAAAAGCAACAAAACGATCGTCGCCGCGCAGGGCATCGGGCGAGTGACCGCCAGGCAGGAGCAGGGCGTCAAATTCAGCCGGGCTGACGTCATCAATGCTGCGATCGATGGTCACTTCCGCTTCGCCTTTCTTGCCTTTAACGACATTACCGGCTTGTTTCTCAATGGTAACCACCTCAAAACCAGCGCGTTTGTAAACTTCCGCAGGTGAGGTAAATTCTGAGTCTTCAAATTCATCGGTAATTAAAACCGCCACTTTCTTGCTCATTTTTTCCTCCTTCAGCATGTGGAGCGCGAGACGCGCTTTCCGGATAACGCTATAAGCCTGGTCGCTGAGAGTGAGAACGCAAGCCAGCCCGTTAAGATCAGCTATCTTTTAACCAGTCAGCAGTGAAATAAGGATGAATCTGAGATGAATCGCGTATTACTGACCGGTGCCACCGGCTTAGTCGGGTCGCATCTGCTGCGCTTACTGATTGAGGATCCACGCGTCGATGAGATCATCGCGCCAACCCGTCGGCCACTGCCCGCGATGAACAAGGTGGTGAATCCGGTTGAGGCCGATCTCACCGATGTCCTCGGGCCGCTGCAAAGTTCGCTGGACACGGTGTTCTGCTGCCTGGGCACCACGCGTAAGCAGGCGGGCAGTAAACAGGCTTTTATCCACGTTGATTACACCCTGGTGGTGGACAGCGGGTTAAGCGGATTACGTCTGGGGGCGAAGCAGATGCTGGTGGTCAGTGCGCACGGGGCCAGTCGTCACTCGCCGTTTTTGTACAATCGCGTCAAAGGCGAAATGGAGAATGCGCTGCGCCATCAGGGCTGGCCGCGCCTGACGCTGGTGCGGCCTTCATTGCTGCTTGGGGATCGTGCGCAGAAGCGCCGGGGTGAAAGCCTGGCGGGACCGCTGTTTTCGCTGCTGCCGGGCAACTGGCGGGCGGTCAGCGCGCACGACGTGGCACGCTGTCTGCACCAGCAGGCTTTTACGCCGGGGAGTGAGAGCGTCAATATCATTGAGTCCGGCGAAATCCCGCGCCACTCAGCGTAACTGCCAGATAATCTGATTACGGCTGCCGCGCCATTGCAGCGTGGCATCCTTCTCCTCTTCGACAAAACGGCCATCGATCAGCACGTCGAGATAGGCCAGCACAGCGCGCTGCGCCGCATTCAGCTCCTGCATCCGGTAACCGGTCCAGAGCCAGATATCTTTACCGGGACACGTCTGTCGCACCCGTTTCACCAGACGGCGAATGTGCGGCACGTTATGCGGATGCAGCGGATCGCCACCACTCAGCGACAATCCCTGGCGCGGAATGCGGGTGTCCTGCAAATCCGCCAGCAGTTGCTCCTCCATCGCAAGCGTAAAGGGCACGCCGGAATCAAGCCGCCAGGTGCTCTGGTTGTAGCAGCCGCGACACTGATGTTCGCAACCAGCGACAAACAGCGTGCAGCGGGTGCCAGGTCCATTAACGATATCCACATCATAGTAGCGATGGATATGCATCATCCCAGCGGTCCTTCAGACAGATGCTTCACCCGACGCTGCACTTCCTGCTGTTTACCGGCATTAAAGGGCCGCGCATCCGGGCTGCCCAGATAGCCGCAGACCCGCCGGGTGACGGAGACGCGCGCCGGATCGTGGTTGCCGCAATTCGGACAGGTGAAGCCGCGGCTGGTACAGGTGAACTCGCCGTTGAAGCCGCACTCGTAGCACTCATCAATCGGGGTATTAGTGCCGTAATAGGGCACGCGGTCGTAGCTGTAATCCCAGACATCCTCCAGCGCCTTGAGGTTGTGCTGCACATTCGGGTATTCGCCGTAACAGATGAATCCGCCATTCGCCAGCGGCGGATAGGGCGCTTCAAAGTCGATTTTGTCGTAAGGATTGACCTTCTTCTCAACGTCGAGATGGAAGCTGTTGGTGTAGTAGCCCTTGTCGGTAACGCCTGGCACCAGGCCAAACTGCGCCGCATCAAGACGGCAGAAGCGGTCGCACAGATTCTCGCTTGGCGTGCTGTAAAGGCTGAACCCATAGCCTGTTTCAGCTTTCCAGCGCTCGGTGGCATCGCGCATGTAAGCAATGATCTCCACGCCTTTGGCGCGCAGAGCCGCGTCATCGTAAGGATGCTGATGACCGCCGCTGAGCGCATTCAGGGTTTCATGCAGGCCGATATAGCCCAGCGACAGCGACGCACGGCCATTACGGAAAATAGGGCCGACTTCATCATCCGCATTCAGCCGAACGCCACAGGCGCCTTCCATATAGAGGATGGGCGCGACGCGCGCTTTGGTCTTCTCCAGCCGCGCCACCCGCGTCATCAGCGCCCGCTTAGCCAGCTGCAGTCGCGCATCGAGCAGCGTCCAGAAGCGCGTTTCATCCCCGCCCGCTTCCAGTGCGATGCGCGGCAGGTTCAGGCTGATCACCCCGATATTGTTGCGGCCCTCATGAATCTGCTCGCCGTTCTCTTCATAAACGCCAAGGAAGCTACGGCAGCCCATTGGGGTTTTAAACGAGCCGGTGACTTTAACCACCTGATCGTAATTGAGGATGTCGGGATACATCCGCTTGCTGGCGCACTCCAGCGCCAGTTGTTTGATGTCGTAATTAACGTCGCCCGCCCGGCGGTTGACGCCTTCGCGAATGCTGAACACCAGTTTAGGGAACACCGCCGTTTTGCGATTTTTACCCAGTCCGGCCAGCCGGTTAAGCAGAATCGACTGCTGAATCAGCCGGGCCGCCCAGTCCGTCCCCAGACCAAAACCAAAGGTGACAAACGGCGTCTGGCCGTTGGCGGTGTGCAGAGTATTCACCTCATACTCCAGCGACTGAAAGGCGTCGTAGCACTCTTTCTCCGTACGCTGGCGCGCATACTGCTCGGCCTGCGGGATCTGCCACTGCTCCGCAATCGCCAGATGTCGGGCATAGCTCTGCTCAACAAACGGGGCCAGCACTTCATCAATACGGTTAATGGTGGTGCCGCCGTAAATATGGCTGGCGACCTGCGCGATGATCTGCGCCGTCACGGCGGTGGCGGTGGCGATCGATTTAGGCGGCTCGATCTCAGCATTGCCCATTTTGAAACCGTTGGTCAGCATGCCTTTCAGATCGATCAGCATGCAGTTGAACATCGGGAAGAAAGGGGAGTAGTCGAGATCGTGATAGTGGATCTCGCCGCGCTCGTGCGCCAGCACCACATCGCGTGGCAGGATCTGCTGCTGTGCGTAGTGTTTTGCCACGATCCCGGCCAGCAGATCGCGCTGCGTCGGGATCACTTTGCTGTCTTTGTTGGCATTCTCGTTCAGCAGCGCCGCATTGGTCTGATCTACCAGCCCGCGGATGGCGTGATGTAACTGGCTCTGACGATCGCGGGCGACATCGCGATCGTGGCGGTATTCAATGTAGGCGCGGGCCAGTTGAGGGTAAGGACCCGCCATCAGCGTTTCTTCAACCGCACACTGAATTTCACGGATATCCACTTCCGGACAATCGGCCAGCCGCAATGCCACGCGCTCAGCGACCTGCGCGCACCAGGCCGCGTCTTCTACTTCGGCTGCCCGTGCCGCCGCCGCCACGGCCTGCTCAATACGCTGCGCATCAAAGCCTGTCCGGCATCCATCACGCTTGATTACCACCGTCGCCATTTCTCTCTCCATAAACTACATATAGGGGTCGAAAGGATTCTATTCGCTACATGTAGTGATTGCTGAGAATTATTGCGATCAGATTTGACCTGAAACAAGGAAGCCTCAACCCGCTGGAAAACTCTGGCTGATGTAAAAAATCGGGTGCTGGTTCAGGTTTCCTGCAGGATCCACTGGCGGATTGGCGTGCAGCAACTTTAATCAACGTTCTGCCCTGTCAAAACGTTGACGTTACAAGGATGCCCGCCAATGTGGTTACCCCGTTCTTTGCTCCTGCTCCTGCTCCTGCTCCCGGCCCTCAGCCCAATCGCCCTGGCCAGTTCGCTGCCGCTGATGCCCTGGCCGCAACAGGTGGAACAGCCCGCCAGCGGCGGCACGCTTATCCTGACGCCGCAGCTGACGCTGCAAATCGCCGGCGATCATCTGGCGGGTGCCGAAGCGCGCTGGCTGGAGCGCATCAGCAATCAGACCGGCTGGCCGCTGTTGCCCGCCACCCAGCCGGTAGCAGCACCGACTATCCGCATCGTCATTGCGAAGGCGGTGGATCCGCTGCCGCTGCCTGATAGCGATGAGAGCTATCAGTTGCAGGTCGATGGCGACGGCGTCCTGTTAACCGCGCCCAGCCGTTTCGGCGCGATGCGCGGCATGGAAACCCTGCTGCAGCTGATACAAAACGGCGCACAGGGGACAACCATTCCTTACGTCACCATCCACGATCATCCGCGCTTTCCGTGGCGCGGCGTGCTGATCGACACGGCGCGTCACTTTATGCCGGTGGAGACGCTTAAACGTCAGATCGACGGCATCGCCGCCGCGCGAATGAACGTCTTTCACTGGCATCTTACCGATGATCAGGGCTGGCGCTTCGCCTCCAGCCACTATCCCCAGCTGCAGCAGAAAGCCAGCGATGGCAACTATTACAGCCAGCAGCAGATGCGGGAGATCGTGAAATATGCCACCGATCGCGGGGTGCGTGTGGTGCCCGAGCTGGATATGCCGGGACATGCGTCCGCGCTGGCGGTGGCGATGCCAGAGCTGATTAGCGCACCCGGCCCCTGGCAGATGGAGCGCGGCTGGGGCGTCTTTAAACCGCTGCTCGATCCCAGCAACGAACAGGTTTATCAGGTGATCGACACGCTGGTGGGTGAGATGGCGGCGATCTTCCCCGATCCCTGGCTGCACATTGGCGGCGATGAGGTGGATCCGACACAGTGGAACGACTCGCCCACTATCCAGCAGTTTATGCGCGACCACGATCTGAAAGATGCCCATGCGCTTCAGGCATATTTCAATCAGCGGGTAGAGAAGATCCTGGAAGCCCATCACCGTCAGATGGTGGGCTGGGATGAGATTGCCCATCCCGATCTGCCGCGCAGCATTCTGATCCAGTCGTGGCAGGGCCAGGATGCGCTGAGCGCGCTGGCAAAAGAGAACTACCGCGGCATCCTCTCCACCGGTTTCTACCTTGATCAGCCTCAGCCTGCCAGCTATCACTACCGCAATGAGGTCACGCCACAGGACCTCAACGGCCAGGATCGTCTGCGGCCAGGCGACCAGGCGCAGAGCTGGTCATTCACCATGCCGCGGCTGAAAGGCAGCCCGGTAAAGGGCAGCTTTACGCTGATACAGGGAGAACCAGGCTGGCGCGGTTTTATCGACTTCGATGGCAAAGCCCGCCGGATGGTCAGTCAGATCAACTGGCTCTCGACGCAGCAGGTGCGGTTTAGCGTGGATAGCTGGATGGGGCCGTTCCAGCCGGTGTTCACGCTGCAACAGAACGCCCTCAAAGGTTATGCAGAGGTAGGCAACGTGCGTTATCCCACCACCGGCCAACGGCTGGCTCAGACGCCTGCGGGCATCGCGCCCGCGCTGCCCACACCTGCGCAGGTGCAGCAAAATCTGCTGGGTGGCGAGGCGGCGCTGTGGGCGGAAAACATCAACAGCCAGATTATTGATACCAAACTGTGGCCGCGCGCCTTTGTGGTGGCCGAGCGGTTATGGTCGGCACAGGATGTCACCAATACCGACTCGATGTATTCGCGGCTGGCGGCGATGGATCGCTGGAGCAGCGTGTCGGTCGGAACGCTGCAACACGCGCAGACGGAGCAGCAGATGATGCGGCTGGCCAGTGGGCATGACATCGCCCCACTGCGGGTACTGGCCGAGGTGCTGGAACCGGCGCAATACTACACGCGTCAGCATCTCAAGTTTCAGGCGGGCCATTACGACTACCATGAACCCCTGAACCGGCTGGCAGATGTACTGCCCGCTGAGAGTGAGGCGGTACGTCAGCTGGAGCAGCAGGTCGCCGTGTTAATCGCCAATCGTAATAATCCGGCTGCCGCCTCTGCGGTTCGCGCGCCGCTGCAGCGCTGGCAGGCTAACACCAGTGCGGTGCTGCCGATCATTAACGCCAGTGCAACGCTGAAGCCGCTGGCACAGAGCGTGCAGCAGATCGAGGCGCTGAGCGCCATGGGCCTCGCGCTGGTTAATGCTTACGTTCGCAATCAGGCGTTTGGTGCCAGTGAAGTGGCGGAGATGCGTGCGACACTGGATGCCGCCGCAGAGGTACAGGATGAAACAGTGATTGCGCTGGTCAGGCCGCTGGAGACGCTGCTGCGCGCCTTTCAGTAAACGCTGCGGCCGGATTAACCGGCCATAGCGTCCTCAGGCCGGGCCGCTGACCGAGTGGCGGCGCACCAGGGTCGGGCTGAACATGTGGGTCACTTCCGGCAGCGGCTGATTGTTGGCCAGCGCCAGCGCCAGCTGGGCCGCCTGCTGCGCCATGGTGACAATCGGATAGCGGATGGTGGTGAGGCGCGGTCGCACATAGCGCGAAACCAGCACATCATCGAAGCCGATCAGCGACATCTCTTCCGGCACCCGAACACCGTTATCGCTCAGCACCGCCAGCGCGCCGGCGGCCATTGAGTCGTTGTAGCAGGCGACGGCGGTGAAATTCTTGCCGCGACCCAGCAGTTCCGTCATCGCCTGCTCACCGCCCACTTCATCTGGTTCGCCCCAGGTGACCAGCCGATCGCTGCACGGCAGGCCATGTTCTTTCAGCGCATCGTAGTAACCCTGCAGGCGATCTTCTGCATCGGAGATGGTGTGGGTCGAGCAGATAAAGGCGATATTCTGGTGGCCAAGCTGGATCAGATGACGGGTTGCCAGCCAGGCGCCGTAGCGATCGTCGAGCGCGATACAGCGCTTTTCAAAGCCTTTTATCAGCCGGTTCAGCAGCACCATGCCAGGCACCTGCTTCATCAGCACTTCCAGCTCTGCATCGGGGATTTTCTTGGCGTGAACCACCAGCGCCGCGCAGCGGTGACGCATCAGTTGTTCAATCGCCTGCCGCTCTTTTTGCTCATTATGGTAACCGTTACCAATCAGCAAAAAGTTACCGGTGTCACCTGCCACCTCATCCACGGCTTTAACCATTGCGCCAAAAAAGGGATCGGAGACGTCACCGACAATCAGGCCGAGCGTTTCGGTCGATTGCTGCGCCAGTGCGCGTGCGTTGGCGTTCGGGTGATACTGAAGCTGCTCCATCGCCTGACCTACGGCCTGTCGGGAGCTGTCGCTGGCTTTGGGAGAATTATTGATTACACGGGAGACTGTGGCGACAGAAACGCCAGCCAGTCGCGCAACATCCTTTATGGTAGCCATGCGTTGACCTGCTTTGGGGAAAACGTTTACACATCGCATCAGTGTTACGGAAAAGGGCTGACACATCAACCCGACAGAATGCCAGCGTCGTCGCAAAAAGGGGTAAAAACGGTCACTGCTGCACGTCTTCTGCTGAGGCGTCGCACCATGCTATGCTCAATCTCCCACCTGGCTACCGTGAAAAACAACGATGAAAACCAAAGTGCCACATCTGGCGCACTGGGGCGCCTTTACCGCCGTCACTGAAAACGATCGCCTGATTGGCTGCGAACCTTTCTTCGCCGATGCCGATCCGTCACCGATGATCCACACCATTCCTGAACTGGTCTATTCCGACAAACGCATTCGTCAGCCGATGGTGCGGCGCTCGTGGCTGAAGTCACGCGAAAAGAGCGACCGTACGCTGCGTGGCCGGGAGGATTTTGTTGCCGTCGACTGGGAAACCGCGCTGGATCTGGTGGCGGAGGAGAATCGCCGCATTCGCGAGCGCTATGGCGCATCGGGCATTTTCAACGGCTCCTACGGCTGGTCATCGGCCGGACGTGTTAACCATGCCCGCACCCTGATTCGTCGCTTCTACTTTCAGGGCGGCGGCGGCGTTGATCAGCAGGGTAACTACAGCTGGGGCGCCGCGCAGTTCTTCCTGCCCTATGTGATTGGCACCTACATGCCGCTGACCGGGCGCGTCACCGAATGGCCGCAGGTGGTGGAACATGCCGAAATTTTTGTCGCCTTTGGTGGGCTGGCGCTGAAAAATGCCCAGGTTGCCTCGGGGGGCGCAGGGCAGCACAGCCTGAAACCGGCGCTGATGCAACTGGCCGCCAAAGGCACGCCGGTGATCAACATCAGCCCGATGCGTGATGACTGCCCGGAATTTGTTAACGCCGAGTGGATTCCGATTCGCCCCAACACCGACGTGGCGCTGATGCTGGCGCTGGGTCATGAGATCACCCAGCGCGGCGCGGTTGACGAAGCGTTTCTCGCCAGCCACTGCACCGGCTGGCCGCAGCTGCGCGCCTATCTACTGGGCGAAACCGACGGCGTGGCGAAAACCGCCGGCTGGGCCAGCCGTATCACCGGCATCCCGGCCGATCGCATTGTGCAGCTGGCGCAGCAGCTCACCGGCAAGCGCAGCTTTATTACCTGCTCCTATTCCGTTCAGCGCGCCCATCGCGGCGAGCAGCCTTACTGGATGATGATTGCGCTGTCGTCGATGCTCGGCCAGCCAGGCCTGCCGGGCGCAGGTTTCTCTTTTGGTCACGGTTCGATGAACAGCGTCGGCAACCCGCGCCAGGAAGGGCCGGCTCCGATGATGAGCACCGGCCCCAATCCTTCCGGGCTGTCGATTCCGGTGGCGCGGATCAGCGATATGCTGCTCAATCCCGGCCAGCCTTACCGCTTTCAGGGCGAAACCCTGCACTATCCCGACATTCACATGGTGCACTGGGCGGGCGGCAATCCTTTCCATCATCATCAGCAGCTCAACCGGCTGGTGGAGGGCTGGCAGCGGCCCGATACGGTCGTGGTGCAGGATATCGTCTGGACACCCGCCGCGCAGATGGCGGACATCGTGCTGCCCGCGACCACCACGCTGGAGCGCAATGACATCGGCGGCTCCTCACGCGACCGCTTTGTGCTGGCGATGCATCAGGCGATTAAACCGCAGCATCAGGCGCGCAACGACTTCGATATTTTTGCTGACCTGGCGGAGCGCCTCGGCTACCGCGATACCTTCACCGAAGGGCGCAACGAGATGCAGTGGATCGCCCATCTTTATCAGCAGTGTGCGACCGCGCATCAGCGTAAAGGCATCGATTTCCCGTCGTTTGAGGAGTTCTGGCAGCGCGGCTTTGTGGAGATCCCCGAAGGGGGCAAACCCTATCAGTTTATGGATGATTTCCGTGCCGATCCGCAGGCCAATCCGATTAAAACCGCCAGCGGCAAAATCGAGCTCTTCAGCCAGACCATTGCAGACTACCAGCTGGACGATTTCGCCGGCCATCCGGAATGGCGTGAACCCCAGGAGTGGCTTGGTTCGCCGGTCAGCCGCGACTATCCGCTGCACATGATCTCAATTCAGCCTTCCGACCGGTTACACAGTCAGCTGGATGCGACAGAAACGGTGCAGGGCAATAAAACCGCCGGACACGAAACGCTCTACATGCATCCGCAGGATGCGGCCGCGCGCGGGCTGGTGGAGGGCGACGAGATAGAGGTGAGCAACGCACGCGGCGTGATGCTGGCGGGCGTGCGGATCACCGATGGCGTGACGCAGGGCGTGGTGATTATCGCCACCGGCGCCTGGTTTGATCCCGGCTTTGGCAAGGCGTGGCAGCCGCACGATCGCGCGGGTAACCCCAACGTGCTGACGCTCGACATCGGCACCTCGTCGCTGACGCAGGGGCCAAACGCCATGAGCTGCCTGGTGGAAATCAAAAAACATCAGGATTGCACAATAGCGTAAGGATCTCATGGCTGGTTACATTTTGCCGGTAACTGTTGCGTTTGAGAGATGGCAGCCGATCGATCCCTCTTGCTACATTCAGGGTCCCAGAGGTATTGATGGGTGAACATCAATAGATTTTCTTGATTACACCAACCTGCGCAGATGCGCAGGTTTTTTTTTGCCAGAAATCGGCCGTCGATAACGAACTGATACACAGTTTTCCTGTTATACGGCCAGCGCTTTCTTTATAACTGCTGGCACCAGCCCCTTTCTCTTTATTTTGCGCAGCGGAATGCCATGCCCCGGATTAAAAAACTACTGGGAAAAGACCAGATAAAAGCGCCGTTTAACCCTTTTCGTTTCCGACTGATCTGCCTGGGTGTCACGACCTGTCTGGTGGTGCTGCTGGCGCGCGTCGCGGACCTGCAGTTCCTGAATCAGCCGATGCTGGAGCACGAAGCGGATCAGCGATCGCTGCGTACCGTGACGCTGCCGACCAGTCGCGGCACGCTGCTGGATCGTAACGGTGAAGCGCTGGCGCTCAGCGTCCCGTCGCGCGACGTGATTGCCGATCCGCAGCGCGTGCTGGAGAGCAACCCCGATTTTACCAGTGCCAAATGGGCCTATCTGGCGGCGGCGCTCAACACCCGTCCCGAAGAGCTGGCGGCGCAGATCACCGCCAACCCGAAACGTCGCTTCCTCTATCTGGGGCGTAAAGTCGAGCTGGGCATTGCCAAAGATATTAAAGAGCTGAAGCTGAAAGGCATCAGCGAAGTCTATGATGACAGCCGTTTCTATCCGATGAGCGAAGCCTCTGCGCCGCTGATCGGCATCGTCGGGGCGGATAATGTCGGCCTGAACGGACTGGAAAAGGGCTTTGATAAAGTATTGCAGGGCGAGCCGGGCAAAGAGGTCTATCGGCAGGATGCCGCAGGCAATATCATCGCGATGATCAACTATCAGCCGCCGACCCAGCCGCCGACGGTACAGCTCAGCATCGACAAATATGACCAGTACACGCTCTACAGCAAACTGCGCGACGGCGTACTGATCAACAAGGCGGACTCGGGTGCGGCCGTGCTGGTGAAAATCGACACCGGCGAGATTCTGGCGATGGCCTCCTATCCGTCGTTCAACCCCAACAACTATGAAGGGGCAACGCCCGCGCAGATGCGTAACTCTGCCATCAATGACAGCTACGAACCGGGATCGACCGTCAAGCCGTTAGTGGTGATGGAAGCGCTGGAGCGCCACCTGGTGCGCCCGGATTCGGTGATCGACACCACGCCTTACAGCGTTAACGGCCACCTGATCCGCGACGTCGGCCACTGGCCGCGCCTGACCATGACCGGCATTCTGCAAAAATCGAGCGACATTGGCGTGTCACACCTCGCGCTGGCGATGCCCGCCGAAGCGCTGGTCAACACCTATCATGCGTTCGGCCTTGGCAAACCAACCGGCTTAGGGCTGACCGGCGAAAGCGTCGGCTACTTTCCGTTGCACCGCACCCGCTGGGCAGATATCGAGCGGGCCACCTTCTCCTTTGGCTATGGCCTGCGTGTGACGCCGCTGCAGATTGCCCGCGAATACGCCACGCTCGGCTCCTATGGCATTTACCGTCCGCTGTCGATCACCCGCGTTACGCCACCGGTCATGGGACGCCAGGTCGCCAACCCGGAAACGGTGAAAGAGGTGGTGCACATGCTGGAGAGTGACGTCCTGCCGGGCGGAACCGGGCTGAAAGCTGCGGTGCCGGGCTACCGTCTGGCAACCAAAACCGGTACGGCGGAAAAAATGGGCACCAGCGGCAAGTATGATGGCGGCTACGTCAACTACACCGCCGGTCTCGCTCCCGCCAGCCATCCTGAAGTGGCGCTGGTGGTGATGATCAACCATCCGACGGCGGGCGATCACTTCGGTGGCTCGGTTGCTGCGCCGGTGTTCGGCAATATCATGGGACCGGTACTGAAACACATGAATATTGCACCGGATGCCATCTACACCAAACCGGCGGCCACTCCTTCAGATAAATCTTAGACAAATCAGAGTGTAAGCGAGGCGTGAAGGATATTCACACCTCGTTGCACTTCCCCGAATTCGGTTGCGTTTTCCTGCTGTCTCCGCGCGGTCAATCAGTGCGAGGATAGCAGTCCCAGAGGTATTGATGGGTGTGAAAACAACACCGCTTCGGCAGTGAGACCCTGTTATTACACCGACCCACGCAGATGCGTGGGTTTTTTTTGCCTGCTCGCCTGAGCCTGCCGTTACCGCTGTAAAAACCCCCGCTAAATCAACATCGTTCTTAACGAAACCCTGACAGTTTGCCAATAGAAAGGCGCGTCGCCTTTCACTGATAATGGCCGCCGTGAAGCCTGGCGCTTTTTTGCTCGCCGCCGCTCACTGCCGCATTCCGCACGTTCCGGGATTTCTTTTTTTGCTTATCTGAAGAGTTCGACGATGACTCACCTTTCTCGCCCCACGCGTTCCTTTGGGCTTAAATGGCTGCTCCTGTTGCTGGTGGCGGCGATTGTCGCTGGGGTTATCTGGCGTCTGCTGGCGGCAGGTCACGGGCCGGGCGAGGGGATGCCGTCGGGCAGACCGGGTGTGCATGGCATGATGGGCGGAGGGGCGACGCTGGTTCACAGCGGTGTCGCCAGCACGGCGGATGTGCCGGTGTGGCTGAATGCGCTCGGCACGGTCATCCCCAACGCCAGCGTCACGGTGACCAGCCGCGTTGACGGCCAGCTGGAGCAGGTTTTCTTTACTGAGGGGCAGAAAGTCAGCGCCGGGCAGCTGCTGGCGCAGATCGATCCGCGCAGCTTTCAGGCCACGCTGAACCAGTATCAGGGCGAACTCAGCGAAAACCAGGCGCTGCTGAAAAGTGCGGAGCTGACGCTGGCGCGCTACCGCAAACTGGCGGCGCAGGATGCACTGGCGCGTCAGGATCTGGACAGCCAGATTGCCACCGTCGGGCA
Source organism: Pantoea sp. BJFS-204 (assembly GCF_049310725.1). Taxonomy (NCBI): domain Bacteria; kingdom Pseudomonadati; phylum Pseudomonadota; class Gammaproteobacteria; order Enterobacterales; family Erwiniaceae; genus Pantoea; species Pantoea sp. BJFS-204. The sequence continues at coordinate 239,360 of NZ_JBMOWE010000005.1, forward strand.
GTATCGCGGTGCCGTCGCCGCCGATCAGGCGCAGATCGCCAGTGCGAAACTCAGCATTGAATATGCCCGGATCACCGCCCCGATCAGCGGGCGCGTCGGCCTGCGTCAGGTCGATCCCGGCAACATGGTTCAGAGTGCCAGCAGCACCGGCCTGGTGACTATTACCCAGATGCAGCCCGCCGCCGTGACCTTTAGCGTGCCACAAAGCGAAATCCCGACGCTGGTCAGCGTGCTGCATCAGGGACAGAGCCTGCCCGCCACGCTGTATGATCAGGACAACCAGCATCAGCTCGGCAGCGGCGAAGTGAAGTTCATCAGCAACCAGATCGACACCGCCACCGGCACCGTGGCGCTGAAAGCGGTGTTCGCTAACCAGGATGAGTCGCTGTTTGCCAATCAGTTTGTGAATCTGCGGCTGCAGACCCGGGTGCTGAAAGGCGCGACGGTGATCCCGGCCCAGGCGCTGCAGCTGAGCAGCGACGGCAGTTTTGTCTTTGTGATCAATCAGGATCACAGCGTTACGCGCAAAGCGGTTACCACCGGTCCCGCTTTCGGAGACGATCAGCAGGCGATCCTCAGCGGTGTTTCGCCGGGCGATCGGCTGGTGACGGAAGGGATCGATCGTCTGACCAGCGGCAGCAAAGTGTCGCTGGCTGATGAGACGCCCGCCGCTGCGGGTGCTGTGTCGAAATGAACCCGTCGCGCCTGTTTATTCTGCGTCCGGTCGCCACCATTCTGCTGATGGTCGGCGTGCTGATCGCCGGCATTTTTGCCTGGAAATTCCTCTCAACCTCGGCGCTGCCGCAGGTCGACTATCCGATCATTCAGGTCACCACGCTCTATCCGGGTGCCAGCCCGGATGTGATGGCATCGTCGGTCACCTCACCGCTGGAGCGCCAGTTAGGGCAGATGGCGGGGCTGAGCCAGATGAGCTCCACCAGTGCCAGCGGCTCCTCGATCATTACCCTGAAGTTCAGCCTCGATCTGTCGCTGGATGTCGCCGAGCAGGAGGTGCAGGCAGCGATCAATGCGGCGAATAACCTGCTGCCCGACGACCTGCCCAATCCGCCGACCTACAAAAAGGTTAATCCGGCGGACAGCGCGGTGGTAACGCTGGCGGCGAGCTCCAGCACGCTGCCGTTGACTGAGGTGCAGGATCTGGTCAACACCCGGGTGGCGCTGAAGCTGTCGCAGATCTCCGGCGTCGGGATGGTGACGCTGGCGGGCGGCCACCAGCCGGCGATTCGGGTGCAGATGAATCCTCAGGCGCTGGCGGCGCATCATCTGACGCTGGAGGCGGTAAATACGCTGATTGGTAACAGCAACGTCAATGGCTCCAAAGGCGGCTTTGACGGTAAATATCATTCGGTGACCATTGACGCCAACGACCAGCTGCGCACCGCAACCGAGTACGGCAACCTGATCCTCAGCTATGAGAATGGCGCGGCGCTGCGCCTGAAAGATATCGCCCACATTGAACAGGGCCCGGAAAACAGCTTCCAGTCGGCGTGGGCCAACAACCAGCCCGCGATTGTGATCAGCGTGCAGCGTCAGCCGGGCGCGAACGTGATCCAGGTGGTGGACAATATCAAGGCGCAGCTCCCCGCGCTGCAGGCGGCGCTGCCGGAGGGGGTGAAGATGACCATTCTCTCCGATCGTACCCAGACCATTCGCGCCTCGATCAGCGACGTGCAGTTTGAACTGATGCTGTCGATTGCGCTGGTGGTGATGGTGACTTTCCTGTTCCTGCGCAACGTGGCCGCCACGCTGATTCCGAGCGTGGCAGTGCCGCTGTCGCTGGTCGGCACCTTTGGTGTGATGTATCTGGCGGGCTTCAGCCTGAATAATCTGTCGCTGATGGCGCTGACCATCGCCACCGGTTTTGTCATTGATGACGCTATTGTGGTGGTCGAGAACATCTCCCGGCGGCTGGAGCAGGGCGAGTCACCGATGGAAGCCGCGCTGAAAGGCTCACAGCAGATTGGCTTCACCATCATCTCGCTGACCTTTTCGCTGATTGCGGTGCTGATCCCGCTGCTGTTTATGGGCGATGTGGTCGGGCGACTGTTCCGGGAGTTCGCGATTACGCTGGCGGTGGCGATTCTGGTGTCAATGCTGGTGTCGCTGACCCTGACACCGATGCTGTGTGCTTATCTGCTGCGCCACATTCCGCCTGAACAGCAGTCGACGTTTGCCCGCAAGGGCGGCGAGCTGTTTGATGCCCTGGTGCGCGGCTATGACCGGCTGCTGACCGTGGTGCTGAACCATCAGAAACTGACGCTGCTGGTGGCGCTGGCCACCTTCGGGCTGACGGCGCTGCTCTACATGATGGTGCCGAAAGGCTTCTTCCCGACCCAGGATACCGGGCTGATTCAGGGCATTACCGTCGCCTCACAGGACGTCTCGTTTAACGCCATGGCAACGCGGCAGCAGGCGTTGTCGGCGCGGATCCTGAAAAACCCGGCGGTGGAGAGCGTCTCATCGACGATCGGCATCGACGGCACCAACACCAGCCTTAACAGCGGGCGGTTGCAGATCAACCTGAAGCCGTTTGGCTCCCGCGATCTCAGCGCCAGCGAGGTGATCAGCCAGCTGAAACAGGCGACCGCCGATGTGCCGGGCATCCGGCTCTATCTGCAACCGGCGCAGGATCTCACCGTCAACGATCAGGTCTCGCCGAGTCAGTATCAGTTCACCCTCGATGATGCCGACAGCGAAAATCTGGTCAGCGAGTCGCCGAAACTGGTGGCGGCATTGCAGCAGCGGCCCGAGTTTAATGGCGTGGTGAGTAACCTGCAGGATCAGGGGCGCGTCTCTTACGTTGAGCTGAACCGCGATAAAGCGGCGCGCTTCGGCATTACTGCCTCGAACGTGGACACCGCGCTCTATAACGCCTTTGGTCAGCGGCTGGTCTCGACCATCTTCACCCAGTCGAATCAGTATCGGGTGGTGCTGGAAGTGGCTCCGGCATACCAGCAGGGTCCGGCGTCGTTTGATGATGTCTGGCTGCAATCGTCCGGCAGCAGCAGTTCGGCGTCGTCATCCACCAGCACGGCTTCATCAGCGTCAACGTCTTCGTCAACATCGTCGTCTTCGTCGACGTCCACTTCAGCCTCTGACACCAGCGCCAGCCCGATCAGCAGCGGCATGGTCAAACTCACTGCTATCGCCACTATCCACCAGCGCACCGGTTCGCTGATGCACATGCGGCTGAATCAGTTTCCGGCGGTGATGATCTCCTTCAACCTTAATCCGGGCTACTCGCTGGAGGATGGACAGCGGGCGATCGCGGAAGTACGGCAGCAGCTGCATCTGCCGGAGAGCACCACGCTGCGTTATCAGGGGGAAACCTCGGCGTTTCAGAGCGCCACCGGCAACACGCTGTGGCTGATTCTGGCGGCGCTGATCACCATGTATGTGGTGCTCGGCATCCTCTACGAAAGCTTTATCCATCCGGTGACCATCCTCTCTACGCTGCCGTCGGCGGCGGTGGGCGCGTTGCTGACGCTGCTGCTGGCGGGCACCGAATTCAGCCTGATTGCGCTGATTGGGGTGATACTGCTGATCGGCATCGTGAAAAAGAACGCCATCATGATGATCGACTTCGCGCTGGAGGCGGAACACCATCAGCAGCTCAGCGCGCGCGACGCGATTCATCAGGCCTGCCTGCTGCGCTTCCGCCCGATTCTGATGACGACGATGGCGGCGCTGCTGGGTGCGCTGCCGCTGATGCTGGCCTCCGGCTCCGGGGCAGAGCTGCGTCAGCCGCTGGGGCTGGTGATTGTCGGCGGGCTGATTGTCAGTCAGGTGCTGACACTCTTCTCCACGCCGGTCATCTACCTCCTGTTTGATGGGCTGGCGCAGCGCGGTAACGCCTGGGTGAAACGCCGTCAGCAGCGGGCGCGGAGCGGGCAATGAATCTGACCCGGCTGTTTATCTTTCGTCCGGTGGCGACGCTGCTGCTGACGCTGGCGATCCTGCTGCTGGGCGCGCTGGGCTACCGGCTGCTGCCGGTAGCACCGCTGCCGCAGGTCGATTTTCCTACCATCATGGTCAGCGCCAGCCTGGCAGGCGCCAGCCCGGAAACCATGGCGGCGACGGTCGCTACGCCGCTGGAACGTTCGCTGGGGCAGATTGCCGGTATCAGTGAGATGACCTCCAGCAGCTCGCAGGGCTCCAGCAGCATCATCCTGCAGTTTGAACTGGACCGCGATATCAATGGCGCGGCGCGCGACGTTCAGGCGGCAATCAACGCGGCGCGCAGCCTGCTGCCCAGCGCAATGGCCTCGCTGCCGACCTATCGCAAAGCCAACCCGTCAGACGCGCCAATAGTGATGCTGGCGCTGACCTCTGCCACCCGCACACTAGGCGAACTCTACGATCTGGCGGAGAGCAAAATCGAACAGGCGATGGGGCAGGTACAGGGCGTTGGCGAAGTGTCGCTGATGGGCAGCGCCTTACCGGCGGTGCGGATTGATCTGCAGCCGCTGAAGCTGACCCATTACGGCATCTCGCTGGAGACGGTGCGTGCCGCCGTCGCCAACAGCACCACTAATCTGCCTAAAGGGATCTTACAGGGCAGTGACCAGTCGTGGCTGGTGGACAGCAACGGCCAGCTGGAGAAGGCGGCCAGCTACCGCGATCTGATCATCACTTATCAGCAGGGCAACGCGGTGCGACTGCGCGACGTCGCCACGGTCTATGACTCGGTAGAAGATCGCTATCAGGCGGGGTTTCTGAATGCCACACCGGCGGTGATGATCGGTATCAAACGTCAGGCGGGTGCCAACATGCTGGAAACCATCGACGCGATAAAAGCGCAGTTGCCGCAGCTGGAAAAGAGTCTGCCTGCTGACAGCCAGCTGAACGTGGTGGTTGACCGTTCGCCTGGCGTGCGCGCCTCGCTGTATGACACCGAAGAGACGCTGCTGATCGCGGTGCTGCTGGTGATTGCGGTGGTGTTTATTTTTCTGCGCAATCTGCAGGCGGTGATCATTCCGGCGCTGGCACTGCCGGTGTCGCTGATCGGCACCTGCGCGGTGATGTATCTGCTGGGATACAGCCTGGATAACCTGTCGCTGATGGCGCTGATTATCGCCACCGGCTTCGTGGTGGATGATGCGATTGTGGTGCTGGAGAACATCACCCGTCACATTGAGCGCGGGCTGAGCCCGTTGCGGGCAGCGCTGCGCGGGGCGCAGGAGGTGAGCTTCACCGTGCTGTCGATGACCGTGTCGCTGATCGCGGTGTTCATCCCGATCCTGCTGATGGGCAGTATTGTCGGGCGGCTGTTCCGCGAATTCGCCGTGACGCTCACCGTGTCGCTGCTGATCTCGCTGTTTGTCTCGCTGAGTCTGACGCCGATGCTCTGCGCCCGCCTGCTGAAACCAAAGCCGCCCGTCAGCCAGCGGCCGCATCCGCTTTATCAGTTGATTGAAAACCAGCTGAATCGCCTGCTGGCCGCCTACGGGCGCGGGCTGGCCTGGGTGATGTGCCATCAGAAACTGACGCTGCTCAGCCTGCTGCTGACCGTACTACTGAATGTTTTTCTCTTCGTCGTGGTGCAGAAGGGCTTCTTCCCCAATCAGGATACCGGGCTGCTGATGGGTGCGCTGCGCGCCGATCAGAACATCTCGTTCCAGGCGATGAAGCCGAAAATGCTGATGTTCACGCAGATCATTCAGCAAGACCCGGCGGTAGAGAGTGTGATGTCGTCGATGGGCAGCGGGATGTTTGGCTCCCGCAACAGCGCCAACTTCTTTGTGCGGCTTAAAGATTTTGATCAGCGCGATGCGACCGCCACCGAGGTGGCCAACCGGCTGACGAGAAAAACCAGTCACATCGCCGGGGCGCAGATGTTCCTGATGGCGGCGCAGGACCTGCACATTGGCGGACGCAGCGCCAACGCCACGTATCAGTACAGCCTGCAGGCGGACGATCTCGATCTGCTGCGCACCTGGACGCCGAAAGTGCAGGCGGCGCTGGCGGCGATCCCCGAGCTTAACAGCGTGGACTCCGATTCGCAGACCGGCGGCCAGGAGTTGGAGCTGACCATCGATCGTGATCGCGCCACCCGGCTGGGCGTCAACGTGAACATGCTGGATACGCTGCTGAACAATGCGTTTAGCCAGCGGCAGATCGCCACGCTCTATCACACCCTGAATCAGTATCACGTGGTGATGTCACTGCAGGATAGCGACACCGCCAATCCCGAGACGCTGCAGCAGCTTTATGTGATTAACGATAGCGGTGACCGCGTGCCGCTCTCCGCCTTTGCCCGCTTCAGCGGCGGCAACGCGCCGCTGTCGGTGGCGCATCAGGGCCAGTCCGCGACCAGCACCCTGGCGTTTAATCTCAACGAGGGGGTGTCACTGGAACAGGCGCAGGAACTGATAAAACAGGCGATGGCGAAGCTGGGCCTGCCATCGACCCTTCATGCCGGTTTTGCCGGCACCGCCGCCGCCTTTTCTCAGCTGACCGCGACCATGCCGTGGCTGATTCTGGCGGCGCTGGCGGCGGTCTATCTCGTGCTCGGCGTGCTCTATGAGAGCTACATCCATCCGCTGACCATTCTTTCGACCCTGCCGTCAGCGGGCGTCGGCGCGCTGTTACTGCTGCTGCTGACCGGCACGCAGCTCACGGTGATCGCGCTGATTGGCATCATCCTGCTGATCGGCATCGTGAAAAAGAACGCCATCATGATGATCGATTTCGCCATCGACGCGGAGCGGCGGCAGGGCATGTCGCCACAGCAGGCGATCACCCAGGCGTGCCTGATGCGCTTCCGGCCCATCATGATGACCACGCTGGCCGCCTTTTTCGGCGCGTTGCCGCTGGCGCTGGGCAGCGGCGGTGATGCCGATCTGCGCAGCCCGCTGGGCATCGCTATTGCGGGCGGACTGGCGCTCAGCCAGCTGCTCACGCTGTTTACCACGCCGGTTGTTTATCTTTGGCTCGATCGTCTGGGCCGTGCCACTCAACGTCAATGGCGTCGTCTGCGCCCTACGGAATCCTGATCCATGAAACCGCTTATCCCCTTTGTTGTGATGCTGCTGCTGGGCGGCTGTAGCGTCGGTCCCGACTATCAGCGCCCCGCGATGGTGATGCCGGTCCACTATAAAGAGGCCAGAGGCTGGCAGCAGGCGACGCCGCTTGATGCGCAAAGCAAAGGCGAATGGTGGGCGGTTTATCACGACGCCACCCTGAGCGGCCTGCTGAACCAGGTGAGCATCTCGAACCAGAACGTGGCGAATTATGCCGCGCAGTACCGGCAGGCACAGGCGCTGGCGAGTGAGTCACGCGCGGCGCTGTTTCCCTCGCTGGGCTATGACGGCAGCGCGACGCGCAGCGGCAGCCACGCGACTGACAGCAGCGTTCGCACCACCAGCAGCAGCCATCAGGCGGAGCTGAGCGCCAGCTGGGAGCTGGATCTGTGGGGCAAACTGCGACGCACGCTGGAGGAGAACCGCGCCAGCGCCTCGGCCAGCGCGGCGGAACTGGCCAATATCACCCTGAGCGCCCAGTCTGAACTGGCGCAGGACTATTTCCAGCTGCGCATCATGGATCAGAAAATCGCGCTCTATCAGCAGAGCGTTGATGCTTATCAGCGCTATCTGAAAGTGATTACCAGCCAGTATCAGGCGGGCACCGCGTCGCGTGCCACCCTGGCTCAGGCGCAGCTGCAGCTGGAGAGCGCCAGCGCCTCGGCGCAGGATTATCAGTGGCAGCGTGCACAGATGGAGCACGCCATTGCGCTGCTGGTCGGCAAAGCACCCGCTGAATTCAGCCTGACCGCCGCGCCGCTGACGGCCACGCTGCCCGCGATTCCGGCAGCCCTGCCGGGCGAGCTGTTGCAGCGCCGTCCCGACATTGCTTACGCCGAACGTAACATGGCCGCCGCCAATGCTGCGGTGGGCGTGGCGGTGGCCGGTTACTATCCCGACCTGACCCTGAGCGCCAGCGGTGGCGTCAGTTCTTCCGTGCTGCATTCGCTCTTCTCGCTGCCGAATCGCGTCTGGTCGCTGGGGCCGGAGCTGAGCGGCACGCTGCTGGATTTTGGTGCGACCGCAGCACAGGTCGATCAGGCACGAGCGGGCTGGGATGCCAGCGTTGCGACCTATCGTCAGACGGTGCTGACCGCAATGCAGGAGGTGGAAGATAAGCTGGTGGAGCTGAACACGCTGCAGGGTGAGATCGCCGCGCAGCAGCGCGCCACCGACGCGGCGCAGACCTCGGCGCGGGTAACGCGTTTGCAGTATGAGGCGGGCATGATTACGTATCTGGATGTGGCGACCACCGAAAACAGCCGCCTGAGCGCGCAGCAGAGTTTGCTGACGCTGCAGAGCACGCAGTGGGTCAGCAGTGTGGCGCTGATTGCCGCGCTGGGCGGTGGCTGGCAGGCACCCTGAAGGCGGCGTCAGGTTACCGATAATTCTGTTGTCGAACCGCGTCAAATCCTGCATCGTGAGGGGCTATTTTCACGATGCTAAGGAGCCGGCATGGTTTTCACACTATTGCGCCTGATATTTCGCCTGTTATGGCGGGTCGAACTGCGTGGCGACGTCGCCGAACTGCATAAGCAGAAGGTATTGATCACGCCGAACCATATGTCGTTTCTCGACGGCATATTGCTGGCGCTATTTTTGCCGATTAAGCCGGTCTATGCGGTCTATTCGACCATCAGCGAAAGCTGGTTTATGCGGCTGGTTAAACCCTTTATCGACTATGTGCCGCTCGATCCCACCAAACCCATGGCGCTCAAACAGCTGGTCAGGCTGATCGACAGTGGCCGTCAGGTGGTGATCTTCCCGGAAGGACGCATTACCGTCACCGGATCGCTGATGAAGATCTACAGCGGGGCGGGTTTTGTCGCGGCGCGTTCGGGCGCGAATGTGGTGCCGATGCGCATTGAAGGCGCAGAGTACACGCCGTTTGGCCGTCTGGCGGGCGTGTTTAAACGTCGCCTGTTCCCGCGCATCACCCTGACGATTCTGCCCGCCACCCGCATTCCGATGCCGGAGGCGAAACGGGCGCGCGATCGGCGCGTGCTGGCCGGTGAGCATCTGCATCATGTGATGATGGAAGCGCGTATGGCGGTGCGTCCGCGTGAAACCCTGTTTGAGGCATTTCTGGCGGCGCGTACGCGTTATGGCGCGTTTAAGCGCTGCATCGAAGATGTCAATTTCAAACCCGACAGCTACAACGGACTGCTGAAGAAGGCGCTGGGCGTGGGCCGTATTCTGGAGCGCTACAGCCAGCCGCGCGAAGTGGTAGGACTGCTGCTGCCCAATACCACCGTCACGGCGGCGGCGATTTTCGGGGCATCCCTGCGCGGACGTGTTCCGGCGATGCTCAACTATACGGCGGGCGTGAACGGCATGCGGGCGGCACTGACCGCCGCGCAGATCAAAACGGTCTTCACGTCGCGCCAGTTCCTGGACAAAGGCAACCTGTGGCATCTGCCACAGGGGCTCGATGATGTGCAGTGGATCTATCTGGAAGATCTGAAAGATACCGTGACCAGTAAGGACAAACTGTGGATCGTCGCCCATCTGCTGATGCCGCATCGCGCACAGCTGCCCCAGCAGCCGGAAGACGCCGCGATGGTACTGTTTACCTCCGGCTCGGAAGGCAATCCTAAAGGGGTGGTGCATTCGCATAAAAGCCTGCTGGCGAACGTTGAACAGATCCGCACCATCGCCGACTTCACCCCGCGCGACCGCTTTATGTCGGCGCTGCCGCTGTTCCATGCGTTTGGTCTGACCGTCGGGCTGTTTACGCCGCTGATGACCGGCGCGCAGGTGTTCCTCTATCCCAGCCCGCTGCACTATCGCATCGTGCCGGAGCTGGTCTATGACCGCAACTGCACCGTACTGTTTGGCACCTCGACCTTCCTCGGCAACTACGCGCGCTTTGCCGCGCCCTATGATTTTGCCCGCCTGCGCTATGTGGTGGCGGGGGCGGAGAAGCTGCAGGAGAACACCCGTCAGCTCTACATGGAGAAGTATGGCATTCGCATTCTTGAAGGCTACGGCGTAACCGAATGCGCGCCAGTGGTCGCGATTAACGTGCCGATGGCGGCGAAGGCGCACACCGTCGGACGCATTCTGCCGGGCATGGATTCGCGGCTGATGTCGGTGCCGGGCATTGAGCAGGGCGGACGGCTGCAACTGCGCGGACCGAACGTGATGAAGGGCTATCTGCGGGTTGAGAATCCAGGCGTGCTGGAAGTGCCGGTCGCCGACGATGGCGAAGGCAATCAGGAAGCGGGCTGGTATGACACGGGTGATATCGTCAGCTTTGATGACGGCGGTTTCTGCCAGATTCAGGGGCGTGCCAAACGCTTTGCGAAGATTGCCGGTGAGATGGTGTCGCTGGAGATCGTCGAGCAGATCGCTCTGAAAGCGTCGCCGGACAAACAACATGCCGCCTCGCTGCGCCCGGATGGTCAGCGTGGTGAGGCGCTGGTGCTGTTCACCACCGACGCTGAACTGGCGCGCGACAGCCTGCAGAAAGCGGCCCGCGAGCTGGGTGCGCCAGAACTGGCGCTGCCGCGTGATATCCGGGTGATGAAGCAGTTGCCGCAGCTGGGCAGCGGTAAACCCGATTACGTCACGCTGAAAAAAATGGCGGAAGAGGAGCAGGCATGAGCCTTGATCGTAATGCGCCGCTGATGTCACGCGGCATGATCGCCGTGATTATCGCCCAGTTCTTTTCGGCCTTCGGCGATAACGCGCTGCTGTTTGCCACGCTGGCCGTGCTGAAAAGCCAGTTCTATCCCGACTGGAGTCAGCCGGTGCTGCAGATGCTCTTTGTCGCAGCCTACATTCTGCTGGCACCGTTTGTCGGTCAGGTCGCGGACAGCATGGCAAAAGGGCGGGTGATGATGCTCGCCAACAGCCTGAAGCTGCTGGGCGCGCTGGTGATCTGCTTCGGCTTCAACCCCTTCCTCGGATATACCCTGGTGGGCGCGGGCGCAGCCGCTTACTCTCCGGCTAAATATGGCATCCTCGGTGAGATCACTCACGGCGAGAAGCTGGTGAAAGCCAACGGGCTGATGGAGGGATCGACCATCGCCGCCATTCTGCTCGGCTCAGTGGCGGGTGGGATGCTGGCTGACTGGCATCTGCTGGCGGCGCTGGGGATCTGTGCGCTGACCTACGGCATTGCCGTGGTGGCCAACCTGTTTATCCCGAAACTGCAGGCGGCGCGTCCTGGTCAGAGCTGGCAGCTGGGTATGATGGTACGCAGTTTTTTCAGTGCTGCCGCGCTGCTATGGCGTGATGCGGAGACGCGCTTCTCGCTGCTCGGCACCAGCCTGTTCTGGGGCGCAGGCGTGACGCTGCGTTTTCTGCTGGTGCTGTGGGTGCCGGTGGCGCTGGGCATCAGTGACAACACCACGCCAACGACCCTGAATGCCATGGTGGCGATCGGGATTGTGATTGGGGCGGCGGCGGCGGCGAAGCTGGTGACGCTTGAAACGGTGCGTCGCTGTATGCCAGCCGGTGTGCTGATTGGTGTGATGGTCGTCGTCTTCGCGCTGCAGCATTCTCTGCTGAATGCCTATCTGGTGCTGATGCTGATTGGCGCGCTGGGCGGTTTCTTTGTGGTGCCGCTGAATGCGCTGTTGCAGGCGCGGGGCAAAGAGAGCGTCGGTTCAGGTAATGCGATTGCGGTGCAGAATCTGGGTGAGAACAGCGCCATGCTGATCATGCTGGGGCTCTATACACTGGCGATCAAGACGGGTGCACCTGCGGTGGCGACGGGCGTCGGTTTTGGCGTGCTGTTTGCGCTGGCGATAGCGCTGCTGTGGCTGTGGCGACCGGCTAAGCGTTAAGCGATTCACCGCCTCTCTCCGGGATAGCCGGAGAGAGGCGGGCGCCCTCGTTAACAATAGATGTTAACAACGGAGATTAGCGACGAAGGGCAATCGCTTCGATTTCGATCTTCACATCCTTTGGCAGACGCGCCACTTCGACACAGGAACGCGCCGGGAAGTGAGCTTCATGCTCGGTGAAAAACGCCTCATAAGCCGCATTGACCGTGGCGAAGTCATTTAAATCTTTTACGAACACCGTGGTCTTCACGATGTCGCCGACCTTCAGACCTGCTGCTTCAACAATCGCCTTCACATTTTCCAGTGACTGACGCGCCTGTGCGGCAACGTCATCCGCCACCTGGCCGGTCGCCGGATCCACCGGGATCTGGCCAGAGGTGATGATCATGCTGCCCAGATCGACACCCTGAACATAGGGGCCGATAGCGGCAGGGGCTTTTTCAGTACTGATTTCACGAGACATCATTGCTCCTTTGATTACGTCGTCAGGCGGCGATGCCGCCGGTGTTGCCCATTATAAGGTCGGGCAGGGCGATTACCAGTGACCCAGCACCACATGGCGGGCGAACTCTTTTTCGCAATATTTGCACTTCAGATGCACATCGTCGGCGCGCTGCTTCACGGCAAAGCTGGAGAAGACCGGCTCGCTGCGGCTGATGCAGTTGCTGTTGGGGCAGGTCAGTACCCGTTCAACGTGGTCCGGCAGCGTCGGGGCGATCTTAGCAACTACTTCATAGTCGTCGATGCGGTTGACCGTGGCATGGGGCGCATAGACCGCCAGCTGATTCACCTGATCGTCGGTGAGAAAGGTGTTCTCAATCTTGATCAGATCTTTGCGGCCCATCTCGCCCGAGGGCAGATTCAGGCCAATGGTAATGCGCTGATCGGTTTCGGTCAGCCGGAACAGAGAGAGCAATTTAAAGCCGATCTGCGCCGGAATATGGTCGATGACCGTGCCGCGTTTGATCGCTTCGACCTGCAGTTTGTTGTCCTGCGTCATGGGGGTATCTCCTTACAGGGCGAGTTCGCTGTTTAAAACCAGTGCCAGCAGAGCCTGGCGCGCATAGATGCCGTTACCCGCCTGCTGGAAATACCAGGCATACGGGGTTTTGTCGACATCGGTGGTGATTTCGTCGATGCGCGGCAGCGGGTGCAGCACCTTCATATTGTCGCGCGCCGTAGCGAGATCGGCGGCGCGCAGAATGAACTGCGCTTTGACGTTGGCATATTCTGACGGATCAAGCCGCTCTTTCTGCACCCGCGTCATGTAGAGGATATCGAGCTGCGGCATCACCTCTTCAAAGCTGTCGTGACGTGACCAGCTGATATTCTTCTCATCCAGCATGTCGGTGATATAGGCCGGCATCGCCAGCGCATCGGGCGCGATAAAGAAGAAGCGGTTGCCGTCAAACTTCGCCAGCGCCTGGGTCAGGGAGTGGACGGTGCGGCCATACTTCAGGTCGCCGACCATCGCCACATTCAGCTGATTAAGACGGCTCTGCGTCTCCTGAATGGTGAAGAGATCAAGCAGCGTCTGGGTCGGATGCTGGTTCGCGCCGTCACCGGCGTTGAGAATCGGGATGCCGCCGGAGAACTCGGTCGCCAGCCGCGCCGCGCCTTCCTGCGGGTGACGCATCACGATCGCATCGACGTAGGTGCTAATCACTGAAATGGTGTCGGCCAGGGTTTCGCCCTTTTTGCCCAGCGACGTATTACTGCCGTCAGCAAAGCCCACCGCTGACGCGCCGAGGCGATGAATGGCGGTTTCAAACGACAGGCGGGTACGGGTCGACGCCTCAAAGAAGCAGCTGGCGATAACCTTGTGCTTCAGCAGTTCCGGCTGCGGGTGGGCTTTCAGCTTTGCGGCGGTGTGCAACGCCAGTTCCAGCTCTTCACGACTGAGGTCGTTAATTGAAATAATGTGTTTGCGATATAGCGGGTTAGCCATAGCTTTCTCCTCTGCGCGGCCGGATTGCGGACAAAAAAAAGCCCCTGCTTAAGGGGCTTTTTTAAGATCGGGTCGATGACCGAAAGAAACAGTAGCACCGCCTGCGGTCAGGCGTGATTGAGCGTCAAATTGTCCGCTGTGCTGTAGCATATTTCCTCCGGCAAATTGGGCCGCATTATACCCGTTCGCGGTGGGGCAGCAAGAGGAAAACGTTTGCGCCTGCCTGGCCGATCGGTGTCCAGGCCAGATCCGGCGGATGAATAGGCCGGTATGAGCGGGCGCGACTCAGCGTCCTCAGCCGCGCGATGCTGGTCGGTCAGCGCTGGCCCAGCGTGGCCACCATTACCGCTTTAATCGTGTGCATCCGGTTCTCAGCCTGGTCGAACACAATGCTGTGTGGTGACTCAAATACCTCGTTGCTCACTTCCATGCCGTTGGGCAGATCGTACTGCTCTGCCATCTGCTGGCCCAGCGTGGTCTGATCGTCGTGGAAGGCGGGCAGACAGTGCAGGAATTTAACCTGCGGGTTGCCGGTCAGATCGAGCATCGCCCGGTTCACCTGATAGTCACGCAGCAGCGCGATACGCTCGGCCCACACCGCTTTGGCTTCGCCCATCGACACCCAGACATCGGTGTAGATAAAGTCAGCGCCTTTCACGCCGTCGGCAATATGTTCGGTGAGGGTAATTTTCCCGCCGGTCTGCTGCGCGGCTTCACGGCACTGCGCCACCAGTTGCTCCTCTGGCCAGCAGCTCTTTGGTGCCACCAGACGCAGATCCAGCCCCACCTGTGCGGCGGCTTCCAGCATGGTGTTGCCCATGTTGTTGCGCGCATCACCTACATAAACCAGCGTCATCTCGCTGAGTTTTTTGCCCGGCAGATGCTCCTGCATGGTCAGCAGGTCGGCCAGCAGCTGGGTCGGATGAAACTCGGTGGTCAGGCCGTTCCACACCGGCACACCGGCATGTTCCGCCAGCGTTTCCACCAGTTCCTGACCGTAACCGCGATACTGAATGCCATCATACATCCGGCCCAGCACCCGCGCGGTGTCGCGCATCGACTCTTTATGGCCGATCTGGCTGCCACTCGGGCCAAGATAGGTGACGTTCGCACCCTGATCGTAAGCGGCAACTTCGAAAGAGCATCGGGTGCGGGTCGAGTCTTTTTCGAAGATGAGCGCGATGTTTTTACCTTTCAGATGCTGCACTTCCTGGGCGCTTTTTTTCGCCCGTTTCAATTCAGCGGAAAGGGTAAGCAGGTGATCAATCTCGGCGGGCGTAAAATCCAGAAGCCTGAGGAAATGGCGCTGATACAGCTGACTCATACAACACTCCGGTAATCATTAAAGTGAATTAAAATTCAATCTAACCGTATGAATATGCATTTTCAAGTGCGGGGCTAATAAACTTTTCGTTTTGTGTAGTGGCGCGACGGGCAGTATGGGAAAATAATTGATTATTGCCGAACTCAGAGAGGATATCGTCATGGCATATGAAGCATTACTGGAAGAGCAGCAGGAAGAGACGCGGCAGATTATTGAAGAGCTGCTGGAGGATGGCAGCGATCCTGATGCGCTCTATACCATCGAGCACCATCTCTCATGCAATAATTTTGATTCGCTGGAAAAAGCGGCCGTTGATGCGTTCAAGCTGGGTTATGAAGTGACCGAGCCGGAAGAGCTGGAGCTGGAAGATGGCACCACCGTGATGTGCGTCGACATCATCAGCGAATCCGCCCTGAAGCCTGAACTGATCGATGTGCAGGTTGAGCAGCTGGTGAACCTGATTGGTAAGTACAACGTCGATTACGACGGCTGGGGCACCTATTTCGAAGATCCCGATGCCGAAGATGAAGATGACGACGCCATCGAAGATGAAGATGATGATGGTATTCGCCACTAAGTAGCCGGGGCGGAGAGTTCTCCGCCTGTCACCCCTGCCACCTGTTTTAACATCATGAACTACGCACCCTTACTTGAACCGATCTATCAGTTTCTGCACTGCCGCACGCCACAGGCCTGGATTGATGAGGCGCGCAAGCCGGAAAATCTGACCCTGCTGTTAACCGACCATCTGGTGTGCGAACTGAAAGCCGCGCAGACCGCGGTGTGGTTGATCCGCAAATATGTTGCCGACAAACCCAGTGGCGACGCCATTCTGGCGTGGCTGAAACCTTATGAAGATTTTATCTTCCGCGAAGATGGCGACAGCGACTTTATCAACGCCCATAAGAACCTGACAAAACGTATCATCGTGCGCAATGCGCTGCCGTGGGCGGATGAGCTGGTGGAGAAGATGGTGCTGCTGATTAAAGAGGAGCTGCATCACTTCTATCAGGTGTGGGAAATTATGCAGTCGCGCGGGCTGGTCTATCAGAAGATTACCTCCAGCCGCTATGCCAAATCGCTGCTGCGCGAAGTCACCACCCATGAACCGGAAACGCTGGTGGATAAGCTGATATGCGGCGCTTACATCGAGGCGCGCTCCTGCGAACGTTTCGCCAGTCTGGCACCTTATCTTGATGACGAACTGGCGAAGTTCTATCTGTCGCTGTTGCGCTCAGAGGCGCGGCATTATCAGGACTATTTAACCCTGGCGGCGCAGATTGCCACCAGAGACATCACGCCGCGGGTGCAGGTGATTGGGGCAACAGAAGGGCGGTTAATCAGCGAACCCGACAACGAATTACGCTTTCACAGCGGCGTACCGGCGTTCTGATTCGGACGCGTTTACGGAATCCGCCCCTGTTTCACAATGGCTTCAGCATGCGCACTTCGCAGTCGACATGGCCGGTGCAGCCCATCGCGCTGTTGATATGCTCAAAGCCCAGTGACTCATAAAGTTTAATGGCCCGCGTCAGGCTGGCGGTGGTTTCCAGATAGCAGCGACGGAAGCCGTGACTGCGTGCATGTTCTATCGCCCGCAATGCCAGTTCGCGAGCCAGACCCTGACCGCGTACCTCTGGCAGAAAGTACATCTTTTGCAGTTCGCAGATATCGGGCGCGCTGCAGGCGAGCGGCGCAACACCGCCGCCGCCGACCACCTTGCCCTGATACTCAACAATCCAGTAGGCGCTCTGTTCGGCACTGTAGAGCTCAAACAGCTGGTCGAGCTGCGGATCGGAAACGGTGTAGCCCTTGTCAGCCGTCAGGCCGAACTCCGCGGAAACGTCGCGGATCACCTGGGCGATATGCGGATTATCGGCGGCAGTAATCGGCCGCACCTGGAGGTCAATAAGCGGGGTGGCGCTGGTCGTCATCATCTCTTCCGGATTTGTACGAGGTCAATAAAAAAGCCGGGCAAGCCCGGCTTTATGAATAAGCTGTCAGCTAAGACGCTTACAATGCCGCAATGACCGCCTGCTGTTCAATCAGTTTTGTTTTTGATTGTTGCAGGTCCGCTACGCGTTCGCGCTCTTTCGCCACCACCGCTTCCGGGGCGCGCGAAACAAAGCCTTCGTTCGCCAGCTTGGTCTCGATCTTCTCGATTTCCACATCCAGCTTAACCAGCTCTTTCGCCAGACGCTCCAGCTCAGCGGTTTTATCCACCAGATCCGCCATCGGGATCAACAGCTCTGCGCCTTCAACCAGTTTGGTCACCGACACCGGACCTTTCTCGCCCGCAGGCAGAATGGTCAGGCTTTCCAGACGCGCCAGGCGCGACAGGAAGTTGCGGTTAGCTTCAACGCGACGCAGTGCCGCAGGCGAGCAGTCACGCAGCAGCACATCCAGCGGCTTGCTCAGTGCGATATTCATCTCGGCACGGATATTACGCACCGCCACGATCGCCTGTTTCATCCACTCAATGTCCGCTTTCGCTTCGGCATCTTCTTTCGCCGCATCGTACTGCGGGAAAGGCTGCAGCATGATGGTGTCGTCGCTGATATTTTTCAGCCCCTTCACGCGCTGCCAGATGGTTTCAGTGATAAACGGAATGATCGGATGCGCCAGACGCAGCAGCGCTTCCAGCACGTGAACCAGCGTATGACGGGTGCCACGCAGTTCAGATTCACTGCCGCTGTTCATGACCGGCTTGGTCAGCTCCAGATACCAGTCGCAGAACTGGTTCCAGGTGAAGTCATACAGCAGGTTAGCCGCGATATCGAAACGGTAGCTATCCAGCGCTTCACGGTACGCTTTCACCGTGTTGTTGAACTCGGTCAGGATCCAGCGATCTGCCAGCGACAGCGTCATTTCGCCGCCATTCTGTCCGCAATCCTGCTCTTCGGTGTTCATCAGCACAAAGCGGCTGGCGTTCCACAGCTTGTTACAGAAGTTGCGATAGCCTTCCAGGCGCTTCATGTCCCAGTTGATGTCGCGACCGGTAGAGGCCAGCGCCGCCAGGGTGAAACGCAGCGCATCGGTGCCTGATGGCTCGATGCCGTCCGGGAACTGCTTCTCGGTACGTTTGCGGATTTTCTCCGCCAGCTGTGGCTGCATCATGTTGCCGGTGCGTTTTTCCAGCAGTGCTTCCAGTGAAATGCCGTCGACCATATCCAGCGGGTCAATCACGTTGCCCTTGGATTTCGACATCTTCTGACCTTCTTCATCACGGATCAGACCGGTCATGTAGACGGTTTTAAACGGTACCTGTGGTTTGCCGTTTTCATCTTTGATGAAGTGCATGGTCAGCATGATCATGCGGGCAATCCAGAAGAAGATGATGTCGAAGCCGCTGACCAGCACGCTGGTCGGATGGAAAGTACGCAGCGCTTCGGTGTTTTCCGGCCAGCCCAGGGTGGAGAAGGTCCACAGACCTGAGGAGAACCAGGTATCCAGCACGTCATCATCCTGACGCAGCGCCACATCGGCGGCCAGGTTGTTCTCAGCGCGCACTTCGTCTTCGGTGCGGCCGACGTAGACGTTACCGTTGTCGTCATACCACGCCGGGATGCGGTGACCCCACCAGAGCTGACGGGAGATACACCAGTCCTGAATATCGCGCATCCAGGAGAAGTACATGTTTTCGTACTGCTTCGGTACAAACTGGATGTCGCCGTTTTCAACGGCTTCAACCGCGACTTTCGCCAGCGGTGCGGTACGCACATACCACTGATCAGTCAGCATCGGCTCGATAACCACGCCGCCACGGTCGCCGTAGGGCACGGTCAGATCGTGGGGTTTGATCTCTTCAAGCAGGCCGAGTTCATCGACAGCGGCAACAATCGCTTTACGCGCCGCGAAGCGTTCCATGTTCTGGAAAGCCGCCGGGATCTCATCGGAACAGGCATCGCTGGCTTCGCCATTGGTGTCATACACCTGAGCACGGTCGCGGATATCGCCGTCGAAGGTCAGGATGTTGATCATCGGCAGTTTGTGACGACGGCCGACTTCGTAGTCGTTGAAGTCATGCGCCGGGGTGATCTTGACGCAGCCGGTGCCTTTTTCCATGTCGGCATGTTCGTCGCCAACGATAGGGATAAGACGGCCAACCAGCGGCAGCATCACAAATTTGCCGATCAGATCTTTGTAACGTGGATCTTCCGGGTTAACGGCGACGCCGGTATCGCCCAGCAGGGTTTCCGGACGCGTGGTGGCGACCACCAGATAATCTTTACCGTCGGCGGTTTTTGCGCCGTCAGCCAGTGGATAGCGGATATGCCACATCGAGCCTTTGCTCTCGCGGTTTTCCACTTCCAGGTCGGAGATTGCGGTACGCAGTTTTGGATCCCAGTTCACCAGGCGTTTGCCACGGTAGATCAGGTTCTCTTTATAGAGGCGAACAAACACCTCTTTCACGGCGTTGGAAAGGCCGTCGTCCATGGTGAAGCGCTCGCGCTCCCAGTCGACGGAGTTGCCCAGACGGCGCATCTGGCGGGTAATGGTGCCGCCGGATTCTGCTTTCCACTGCCAGATTTTGTCGATGAACGCATCACGGCCATAGTCCTGGCGCGTCTTGCCCTCTTCAGCCGCAATTTTGCGCTCAACCACCATCTGCGTGGCGATGCCCGCGTGGTCAGTACCTGCCTGCCACAGGGTATTTTTCCCCTGCATGCGCTGGTAACGGATCATGGTGTCCATGATGGTTTGCTGGAAGGCGTGACCCATGTGCAAGCTACCGGTGACGTTCGGCGGCGGGATCATGATGCAAAAGCTTTCCTGGCTGGTATCGCCATTCGGTTTGAAGTAGCCCTGCTTTTCCCAATGCTCGTAAAGCGGCTGCTCGATATCTTGCGGGTTATATGTCTTTTCCATTTCTGCTATGTCGTTTGCGGCTGTGGTGGCGCTGCCGTATTCAATTGGAATCCAACGCTGCGATACGCTTTATAGCGGTCGCGCGCCAGTTGTTTGAGCGTGTCTTCGTAAGGAACGAAGTCTATCACTTCATGGAAAGCAGTAGCAAAATCTGCGAAGTGGGGCAGCAGGCTAATCAGCAGGTCACGCGGTGAACTGCCGCGACGCTGTGGCCAGGCCAGCTCAACCGGCGCACCGTAGCGCGGGCCTTCACCCGCCAGGTTATGCGGCACGAAGGCGTTTGCCGGTCGTTGCCACAGCGCTTCGTCAAGTCGAATGGCTTGCTGTTCATCTTCGCAGGCGATCAACACCCGCTTTCCGGCCCGCCAGCGTGTTTCCGCCAGATTGCACACCAGCGCTTCAACGGCGCTAAGGCCATCGCTCGTTGCATCGGTTTCCAGCACGTAGAAGGTTGCGTTTTTCATCGGTTTGCTCATCAGAAGATCAAGGGCGGAATGATATCCGCCCTTGCTGTCAGAAAAGAGGGCGCTTAATCGTCGCCGTTCAATCCTGCCCGATTCAACAGAAATTGCGACAGCATCGGCACCGGACGTCCGGTGGCGCCTTTGGCCTTGCCGGAGCGCCAGGCGGTACCGGCGATATCCAGGTGTGCCCAGTTATATTTGCGGGCAAAGCGTGCCAGGAAGCAGGCGGCGGTAATCGCGCCGCCGGGACGGCCACCAATGTTCGCCATATCGGCAAAGTTGGACTCCAGTTGCTCCTGGAACTCATCCGCCATTGGCAGACGCCAGGCGCGATCGCCTGACTGCTCCGAGGCGCTGATCAGCTCATGCGCCAGCGGATTGTGGTTCGACAGCAGGCCGCTGATGTGATGACCCAGCGCAATCACGCAGGCACCGGTCAGCGTCGCCACGTCAATCACCACTTCCGGATCGAAACGTTCAACATAGGTCAGCGCATCGCACAGGACCAGGCGACCTTCGGCGTCGGTGTTCAGCACCTCAACCGTCTGGCCAGACATGGTGGTCAGCACGTCGCCTGGACGCATCGACCGGCCATCCGGCATGTTTTCACAGCCTGCCAGCACGCCGACTACGTTCAGCGGCAGATTCAGCTCTGCCACCATACGCATCACGCCATAGACGGCGGCCGCGCCGCACATGTCATACTTCATTTCGTCCATGCTGTCGGCAGGCTTGATGGAGATGCCGCCGGAGTCAAAGGTCAGCCCTTTGCCCACCAGCACAATCGGACGTGCTTCCGCATCCGGATTGCCTTTGTATTCAATTACCGACATCAGCGATTCGTTTTGCGATCCGGCCCCGACAGCGAGATAGGCGTTCATGCCCAGCTCTTTCATCTGCTGTTCGCCGATGACGCGGGTGGTGACATTTTTGCTGAAGGCATCCGCCAGCTGACGCGCCTGTGACGCCAGATAGGCGGCGTTACAGATATTAGGTGGCATGTTGCCGAGATCTTTAGCCGCTTTCATACCGGCTGCGACCGCTAATCCATGCTGGATAGCCCGTTCGCCGCTGGTCAGTTCACGGCGGGTCGGCACATTAAAGACCAGCTTGCGCAGCGGACGACGTGGCTCCGCTTTGTTACTTTTCAGCTGGTCAAAGTTGTAGAGCGCCTCTTTTGAGGTCTCTACTGCCTGACGCACTTTCCAGTAGGTGTTGCGGCCTTTGACATGCAGCTCGGTCAGGAAGCAGACCGCTTCCATTGAGCCGGTGTCGTTGAGCGTGTTAATGGTTTTCTGAATGACCTGCTTGTACTGGCGTTCATCCAGCTCACGCTCTTTACCGCAGCCAATCAGCAGAATACGCTCGGACAGGATATTTGGCACATGATGCAGCAGCAGTGTCTGGCCCACTTTTCCTTCCAGCTCGCCGCGGCGCAGCAGGGCGCTGATGTAGCCGTCGCTGATTTTATCCAGCTGCTCGGCAATCGGTGACAGACGACGCGGTTCGAAAACGCCAACGACAATGCAGGCACTGCGCTGTTTTTCCGGGCTTCCGCTTTTTACACTGAACTCCATGCACTCTCCTGAATCTTAAAGACAACGGCCGCTGCTGCCGCTAGAATGTAGCGCGCTCATGACCCATTTATTCATCGTCGCAGCATGACATTCTGCTGCTGGAGGTCATAATGAATCAGGGTGACAAGATGTTGTTTTTTCACCACCCGGACGCGTTTTTCATACAAATTTAGCTACGGCGACGGCCATTGATGAAGAAAAATGGCTGATAAGCGTTGAAACTAGCGATTTTCCTGCAAAAAGACAAGTTTTCACAGGCGTACTAAGCGTGATCATCATTAGATATCTGGTTCGGGAAACGCTCAAAAGCCAGCTGGCTATCCTGTTTATCCTGCTACTCATCTTCTTTTGTCAGAAGTTAGTCAGGATCCTGGGTGCCGCGGTGGATGGCGAAGTGCCGACAAACCTCGTTCTGACCTTGTTAGGACTCGGTGTGCCTCAAATGGCACAACTTATACTGCCCTTAAGTCTGTTTCTGGCGATCCTGATGACGCTGGGGCGGCTCTACACGGAAAGTGAAATTACCGTGATGCACGCCTGCGGCCTGAGTAAGGCCGTCCTGGTAAAAGCGGCGATGGTTCTGATGCTGTTTACCTCGATAGTGGCGGCCGTGAACGTCATCTGGCTGGGGCCGTGGTCATCCCGCTATCAGGATGAGGTGACGCAGAACGCCAAAGCGAACCCGGGTGCGGCAGCAATGGCCGCCGGACAGTTCCAGACCTCCAGCGACGGCAGCGCCGTGCTGTTTGTCGAGGATGTGAAGGGCAACAACTTTGGTAACGTGTTCCTGGCGCAGTTACGGCCAAAGGGCAACGCGCGGCCTTCAGTGGTGCTGGCTGACAGCGGTCACATGGAGCAGCATAAAGATGGCTCGCAGGTGGTGACGCTGGATAAAGGCACCCGTTTTGAGGGCACCGCTCTGCTGCGTGATTTCCGTATCACCGACTTCACCAATTATCAGGCAATCGTAGGCTATAAAGCGGCAACGCTCGATCCTAACGATGCAGAACAGGCAAGCCTGACCGACCTGTTCGCGAATAAGACACCTGAGTTTCAGGCCGAGCTGCACTGGCGTCTGACGCTGGTGTTCTCGGTGCTGGTGATGGCGCTGATGGTGGTGCCGCTCAGCGTGGTGAACCCACGCCAGGGGCGCGTGCTGTCGATGCTGCCCGCCATGATGCTCTATCTGATTTTCTTCCTGTTGCAGAGCTCGCTGAAGTCGAGCGGCGCGAAAGGGCGGCTCGATCCGGCGCTCTGGATGTGGGTGGTGAATATCAGCTATCTGGTGCTGGCGGTGCTCCTTAACCTGTGGGATACGGTGCCGATGCGTCGGATTCGCGCCCGCTTTACCCGCGGAGGGTCGGTCTGATGTTTCGCGTACTTGACCGCTATATCGGTAAAACCATTTTCAATACCATTATGCTGACGCTGTTCATGCTGGTGTCGCTTTCCGGCATCATCAAGTTCGTCGATCAGCTGCGCAAGACCGGCCAGGGCAGCTACAACGCGCTGAGC
Organism: Pantoea sp. BJFS-204; assembly: GCF_049310725.1. Classification (NCBI taxonomy): domain Bacteria; kingdom Pseudomonadati; phylum Pseudomonadota; class Gammaproteobacteria; order Enterobacterales; family Erwiniaceae; genus Pantoea; species Pantoea sp. BJFS-204. Next base: position 262,893 of record NZ_JBMOWE010000005.1, read on the forward strand.
GCCGGTTACTACACCCTGCTTAGCGTACCCAAAGATATTGAGATCTTTTTCCCGATGGCGGCCCTGTTGGGCGCGCTGCTGGGACTGGGCGCGCTGGCGCAGCGCAGTGAACTGGTGGTGATGCAGGCGGCGGGCTTTACCCGCATGCAGGTTGCGCTGTCAGTGATGAAAACAGCGATTCCGCTGGTGTTGCTGACCATGGCGATTGGCGAGTTTGTTGCGCCGTCGGGCGAGCAGATGGCGCGTAACTACCGGGCGCAGCAGCTTTATGGCGGTGCGCTGGTCTCAACACAGAACGGTCTGTGGGCGAAAGATGGCAATAGCTTTATCTTTATCGAGCGCATTAAAGGCGACAACGAAATTGATGGCGTGAGCATCTACAGTTTTAACGATCAGCGTCGTCTGCAGAGTGTGCGTTACGCGGCGACGGCGACCTGGGATGCGGCTAAGAAGCGCTGGATACTGTCTCAGGTTGATGAGTCTAATCTCACCGATCCTAAGCAGATTACCGGTTCACAGAGCCTGAGTGGCGAGTGGAAAACGAATCTGACGCCGGATAAGCTGGGTGTGGTTGCGCTGGATCCAGACGCGTTATCGATTCGCGGTCTGCATAGCTACAGCAAATATCTGAAGCAGAGCGGCCAGGAATCGGGACGTTATCAGCTGAATATGTGGAGCAAAATCTTCCAGCCGTTGTCGGTGGCGGTGATGATGCTGATGGCGCTGTCGTTTATCTTTGGTCCGCTGCGTAGCGTGTCGATGGGTGTGCGTGTCGTAACCGGTATCAGCTTTGGCTTCCTGTTCTACGTGCTGGACCAGATTTTCGGTCCGCTGAGCCTGGTTTACGGTCTGCCGCCGATTCTGGGAGCGATTCTGCCGAGTTTTGCGTTCTTCGCTATCAGTATGTTTATGTTGATTAAGCGGCGCTAAGCGCAATGAATGCAGTAGAAGAAAAGGCCGCGCAAGCGGCCTTTTTTGTGACCGGTGTTCAGGCTCAGAGCAGGCTCCCATCGCTTTACGTTTAGCCGTCGTCTGGAAGAGTCGGTTTCAGCGCGGGGAGCGGCTTTATTCTGCGCTGACGCCCTGTTTATGCGGAGTGCCGGGTCGTCTCTTTCAGTGTCCTGATAAGTTGCTCTCTGTTCAGGGCTACGCAATAGGCGGGCGTCGCACGCTCGAAACGCCAGCCTTCCGCTAACGATCCCGCATCCACGGCATCAAATCCAAAGGCTTCATATAATGCCGTGGCGGTCGCTTTCCCTTCGCTATCATCCCCCGCCAGCGGTAACGCCTGCCGGTTAGCATCGCCCGGCGGCAGGCCCTGAGTTTCAAGATCGGTCATGCGGATGGCATTGAATGCCTTGGTGACGCGGCTGTCAGGAAGCAGGCGGGCAAGCCGTTCACTGGTGCTGATGCGGCCATTGAGCAGCTCTTCAATTTCGCCATCGCGGTCGGGATAGTAATTGACCGCATCAAGCACGATTTTTCCCCACAATTCTGTGGCCGGAAGTTGTTCCGTTGCCGTGAGCGGCACGGCAATCACCACCACGTCACCGAACTCTGCGGCCTCGGTGGCGGTGCCGGTTTCACAGCCAATCATCGGTTTCAGGCTGAACAGCGTTCGTGGATCGCGCGAGTTGCTGAGCATCACCTGATGTCCCGCCTGAATCGCCAGTTTTGCAATCGCCCGGCCAACAAAGCCTGCGCCAATAATGCCTATTTTCATACGTTTCTCCTCGATGAGTTTCACGCACTGACCTTAATTAAAAACAGGAGGTGAATAAATCGACAAACAGACGCAATATAAACAACCAACAGGAGGGAATCATGGATCGGCTTACCAGCATGAACGTGTTCGTTACCGTCGCGGAATCGGGCTCGTTTGCCGCCGCAGGCGGGCATTTGCAAATCTCACCGCAGATGGTGGCGAAGCATATCGCCATGCTGGAGAAGCATCTCGGTACGCTGCTTCTGCATCGCACCACCCGACGACAAAGCCTGACGGATGTGGGCCGCAACTATTACGAACGCTGCAAAATCGTGCTGGCAGAGGTGCAGGAAGCGGATGCGATCGCGCTGGATATGCAGCAGCGGCCGTCCGGTACGCTGAAGGTCAGCGCCCCGGTCACGTTTGGTTCTTTTAGCCTGGCGCCGTTTGTGACCCGCTATCTTGACCGGTTTCCGGAAACGCAGGTCGATCTTGAACTCAGCGATCGGCTGGTCGATCCGTTTGAAGAGGGTTATGAGGTGGTGATCCGGATTGGTGCGCTGGCGGACAGTTCGATCATTGCCCATCCACTGCAGCCCTACCGGCTGATAGCCTGCGCGTCGCCAGCCTATCTGGCGCGGCACGGTGTGCCCGCCACGCCAGCGGAGCTGGTGAACCACGCCTGTCTCGTTTATGGCATCTGGTCGCCCTCAAAACCCTGCCGCTGGGTATTCAGCCAGGCCGGTAAGGTTGAAGAGGTACATCCGCAGGGGCGCATGCGATCGAATGACTGGAAAGCGCTCCTGCATGCGGCGCTGGAGGGTTATGGCATTACCCTGGGGCCGGCCTCCATTCTCTCTGAAGAGATCAGACAGGGGCGGCTGGTCCAGGTGCTGCCCGATTATGCCGGGCCAGCACGACCCATGCATGTTCTGATCCCGGCGGGCCGCCGCCAGACGGTGAAAATCCGCAGCTTTGTTAGCGCCATTATCACCGAGTTTGGCCTCTATCCACCCCAATCCGGCTAAACCAGGCGGTTATCGGCTCAGCAGCGGGAGTAACTGGGGCAGCTGCGACAACAGGTAGAGAATCAGCCCGATGGTGCCGCCAACCAGCGTGCCGTTGATGCGGATAAACTGCAGGTCTTTGCCGATATTAAGTTCGATCTGCTGCGACATGTCGCGTGCATCCCAGCTCTTCACGGTGTCGCTGATATGACGCGTCAGGAAGCCAGCAAACTCTGGCGCAACGCTGCGTGCGGCCTGTTCCAGATGCTGATTCATCGAGTCACGCAGCGCCGGGTCGGCCGCCAGGGTTTCGCCCAGCCATAAGGCTGCACCACGCACTTTCTCCTGCACCCGTGAGTCATCGCTGCTGAGATCCGCCTTAAGCCAGTTGCGCATATCATTCCACAGCTCGCCGATGTAACGATTGAATGAGGCATCTTCTTTCAGCCAGCCTTTGATCTCCTCGGCACGCTCTGCCATCTCCGGGTCGTTCTGCAGTTTAACGATCAGCTTGTCGACCGCCCGATTGAAGCCGAGGCGCAGCTCATGGCCCTGATCCAGCGCCACATCATCCAGCAGTGAATCGACCGCGTTTGCCACCAGCTCGGCGCTGTGCTCGCCCAGCCATTCGGTCGGCAACATTTTTGCTTTAATCGGATGCTCGCGTTTGAGCCAGCGCACCAGCTGCATGGCAATAAACTCGCGGGTACTGGGCTTATGCAGCAGCTTCAGCAGCTGTTCGATTGCCGCGTCCAGCAGCGCCTGATGACGGTTGTTTTTCGTCAGGCTCTCCAGCAGCAGGGCGCTGGTCTGGCTGAGATCGACCTTGTCGATGGCGCGATGTACTGCGCGGCGCATGAAATTCTGGATCCGTGTGTCATCGGTCAGATCAAGGAAGCCGCGCATGACCTGCAGCAGATGGCGGCCAATGCGGTCAGCATTGCCCGGCGCATTCAGCCATTGCGCCAGCAGGTTGGAAGGATCGTGACGGCGAATCAGATTCAGCAGCGAGTCGGTATCAAGAAACTTCTCCTGCACAAAGCGACCGAGGTTTTCACCGATACGATCTTTGTTGCGCGGAATGATGGCGGTATGACGCGAGATAAAGGGCACCGGCACGCGCCGGAACAGGGCGACCACCGCGAACCAGTCCGCCAGCGCACCGACCATCGCAGCTTCTGCTATCGCCTTTACGCCGCTGACCCAGAAGCCGGGCGGCAGAAAAAGCGTAACGATAAAGGTAATTGCAGCCAGCAGTAACAGCAGCAGCGCCAGACGTTTCGTCCGTTTCAGTTCGTGTTGTTTATCCATATCCTGATCTTAGCAGAGAGCCGGTTTCATCGGCGACGACCACCCAGCAGGCTGCCGAGTACGCCACGGATGATCTGATTGGTAATCTGGCGCGTAGCGCTTTTCGCCATGGTCTGCACCACGCCATCGTGCTTGCCGCCGCGCGGGCCGGTTCGGCCAAACAGGATCTCTTTCAGCCCGCCGAGAATGCCGTTATCTACCGCGACGTCGTCGCCTTTCGCCGGAGGCGCACTGGCCTGATCGCTGGCGGCCTGAAACCCTTTTTGCAGCTTCTCAAATGCCGATTCGCGATCAACTTCGCTGTCATATTTGCCATAGAGCGGTGAATGATTGATCAGGCCGTTGCGCTCATCGCCTGTGACCGGACCCATACGTGAGCCGGGGGCGATCACCATGGCCCGTTCCACCACCGACGGACTGCCTTTGGTATCCAGGAAGGAGATCAAGGCTTCGCCGGTGCCCAGCGCCTGAATCGCCTCGACGCTGTCAAACGCCGGATTGGCGCGCAGGGTATCGGCGGCGGTTTTTACCGCTTTCTGATCTTTAGGGGTGAAGGCGCGCAGGGCGTGCTGAACGCGGTTGCCGAGCTGGCCCAGCACCCGATCGGGAATATCTGCCGGGTTCTGGGTGACGAACCAGACGCCGACCCCTTTGGAGCGGATCAGCCGCATGACCTGTTCTATTTTCTCCAGCAGCACCGGCGGTGCGTCGGTAAACAGCAGGTGCGCCTCATCAAAGAAGAACACCAGCTTTGGCTGATCGAGATCGCCCGCTTCCGGCAGATGCTCATAAAGCTCCGACAGCAGCCACAGCAGGCTGGTGGCGTAGAGTTTCGGCATCTGGTAGAGCTTCTCAGCAGAGAGGATGTTGATGACGCCTTTGCCGTTGCTGTCGACACGCATCCAGTCGGCAATATCCAGCATCGGTTCACCAAAGAAGTGCTCCGCGCCCTGTTGCTCCAGCGTCAGTAACCCGCGCTGGATGGCGCCGACCGAGGCGCTGTTGATGTTGCCGTAGTGGGTCTGGAAGCTTTTGGCGTTGTCACCGATGAACCGGGTCATGGCGCGCAGATCTTTGAAGTCCAGCAGCAGCAAACCCTGGTCATCGGCGATGCGGAAAATAATCTGCAATACGCCACTCTGCACCTCATTAAGGTTCAGCAGTCGCGCCAGCAGCAGCGGCCCGAGATCGGAGACGGTAGCGCGAACCGGATGGCCTTTCTCGCCGAAGATATCCCACAGCACCACCGGATTGCTCTGCGGCTGCCAGTCGGTGACACCGATTTTCGCCAGCCTCTCCTGCAGTTTTTCGCTGGACTGGCCAGCCATCGCCACGCCCGTCAAATCGCCTTTAACGTCAGCCATAAAGACCGGCACGCCGCTGGCGGAGAACGATTCAGCCAGTTTCTGCAGCGTAACGGTTTTACCGGTGCCGGTCGCGCCGGTGATCAGACCGTGGCGGTTGGCCATTTGCGGCAACAGATGAAGTTCGACGTCTGGCGTACGGGCAATCAGTAGCGGGGAAGTCATGATTTTCCACTCTCAGGCATTGGGTTATGCCTGAAGGATAGCAAGCCGGAGCGGCACAGGAGGAGAACTATTCACCAAAAAAAGGCCGCTGCCCGGGGAGCAGCGGCCTGCAACAGTGGTTTACTTCTGCACCTCTTCAAAATTGAGCAGGCTGACCCCGATGCCCTGCTGCAGGTGACTGAGGTTGCTGCGCACCGCCACCTGGGTTGCGCCCTGTAACAGCATGACAAACGGCGAATCCTGCTGGATGCGGGTTTGCAGCCCGGTGTAGAGGTTACGACGTTTCACCGCATCGCTCTCTCCGGCAGCGGCGCGGGTCTGTGCACTCAGCTCCGGAATCGTCCAGCCGACGCGCCACGCCAGGGTTTTGCCGCCGCCCGGCACGTTATAGGCAAAGGTGCTGGCATTGGTGTTGGGATCGATGTAGTCCGCGCCCCAGTAAGTAAAGATGGCCTGGAAGTCCCGGCTGCGCATTTTGCTCCACAGCTCCGATTCCGCCACCGGCTGGATATCAAGCTGCACATCCGCTTTGGCAAAGCTGGCCTGCAGTGCCTGCGCCACATCAATGTAAGGCGGCTGGTTCACCACCGTCAGCGCGATATGGGTGCCAGGTTTGATGCCGCCTTTTTGCAGTATCGCCTGCGCCTTTTTCAGATCGTAATGGAACGGTGTCGTGTTCAGCGCACCATCGAAGCCGTCCGGCAGGAAGCTCTGATGAATGCGGTACTGACCTTTCAGCAGCTGGTTCGCCAGGCTGTCATAGTCAACCAGCCAGCGCGCCGCCTGCCACAACGCCGGATTCCCCAGCGCCGGTTGCTGCGGGCTTTGGGTGTTAAAGCCCAGGTAGTAAACCAGGCTGGACGGGAAGGCATCAATACGCACATTGGCGGTGTTCTTCAGCGCGGTAATCTGATCCGGACCGAGCTGATAGGCGACATCCACATCGCCCTGCTGGATCAGCAGACGGCGGCTACCGGGATCGGCCACACCTTTCAGCAATACCCGCTTCAGATGCGGCTTCTGGCTGCTGTTGGGATTGGCTTCCAGCACCAGCGCCTGCAGCGGGACAAACTGTTTGATGGCATAGGCGGCGCTGCCGGCGGAGTGCACCTTCAGCCAGCTATTACCGTAATCGTTGTTGCTGGCGTGCTGCTGCGCCAGTTTGCTGTCGACGATGGAGGAGACCGGCGCGGTCAGCAGGCGCAGCGCCAGATCGCTGCCGATCTCCGCTGGCCAGCGCAGCTCAAGCTGGTGGTCGTTGATCACCGTGAACTGCTGATCGATATTTTCTGGCGTCCAGCCAAATTCACCCAGAATAAAAGAGGGCGCTTTATTGAGTTTTACCGCGCGGGTTAATGAGAAGACCACATCCTGAGCGGTCACGGGATGACCACTGGCGAAGCGGGCCTGCGGATTAAGATCAAACACCAGGCTGTGAGGCGTTTTGCCTGCCTGCCAGCGTGTGGCAGCCAGCGGCGAGAGCTGCTGCGGATTCTGATGGTCCGGCTCCAGCAGCGTCTGGTAGATATTGCGCAGGCTGCTGTTACTGACGGTCTCAAAACTTTCCGCCGGGTCGAAACTGATGATGCCATCAAGCGGAACGGCAATCACCAGGGTGTCGCCAGGCGTGGCGGCGTGTGCCGGATGAACCAGTGCCAGAGCCGTAAACAGGGACAAGAGTGTTTTTCGCATGGAGGGTTATCCTGAGTCGTTGATAGCTCTACTCTATCGGGCGCCGGATAATCTCCAAATGCGGGTTTCTTATGAGCTTTGCACAATTATTAGCGTAGTCATTCAGGCAAAGAGACAAAATAAGATAATGACGGTAAGTAATTATTTTATTGTCATTTTACAGCGGGCGGAATAAAGCCGGATTTACTCAGCCGATCACAAATTGCGCACAGTCTGATTGTATGACTATCAAAGTCACTATAGTGTTAACGATGAGAATCATTCTCTTGTATGGAAGTATGATATTTTTTTATCGGTTATTTGGCGTGATGATGTCAGGGCGAAAATAATAACCCTCATTCCTGCGTTAAAAGAGTTAAATACCCGATGTTTATGCGGTTTTACCCCCGATTTCCGCGCTGTAAATCTTTTACCTCTCCGCAACTCTTTCGCAACACCATGATAAACTTTCACTAAGACACATCTTAAATTCAATTTTTACATTCAGACATATCTATATCCCTAAGATTGCCAGGTTATTAACCGATAAGTTCCGTTAGTCACCGAACCATAATTCTACCTGCCCTTGTCTGTTCTGCCGTCGTCTGTGCCGCGTGCGTTGATCTCTGCGGGGAGTTTTCCGCCTGCACTCAGCCTTTCAGCTTCATAACAAATAAAGCGGGTATTTAGCAGATGAGAGTCGTGCGGATATGCTTTTAGAAAAACCCACCACCAGGCGTAAATTTTTGCTCGGTTCACTGCTGGCGTTGCCATTAAGTGAACTGGTCTTCAAAGGCATTACTGCGGCACAGGCGGCAGAGATGGCCGCACCGGAGTTAGCCGATTACAAACCGATCTTTTTTAGTGCCGATGAGTGGCAGTTTATCCTGGCCGCCACTGACCGTTTGATTCCGGCAGGCGGCAAAGGCAAAGCGCCGGGCGCGCTGGAAACTAACGTGCCGATCTTTATCGATCAGCAGCTGCACAGCGAAGCGTTTGGCAGCGAAATCTACATGCAGGGGCCGTTCAATACGCAGGCGCCCGCAACCATGGGTTACCAGATCCCGTTCCGCCCACAGCAGATGTATCAGACCGGTATCCGGCTGATTAATCAGTGGTCGCAGAACACCCATCAGAAAGCGTTTCATGCACTGACGCTGGAAGAGAAAGATGCGGTACTGACCCAGGTAAACAAAAACGAGATCGACTTTGCCGCACTGGGCGAAGCCGATCTTAAGCCTGCGCATTTCTTCAGCCAGCTGCTTTCCGATACCAAGCATGGCTACCTTGCTGACCCGATGTACGGCGGTAATAAAGGCATGAAAGCCTGGATCGCCATCGGCTTCCCCGGCGCGCGTGCCAGCTTCACCGAATGGGTGAAACAGCACAACGTTCCTTATCCGCTGGGTCCGGTCAGTGTGAAGGGCGAACGCGCGTAGGGCGCGTCCACATCAGGTATTTGAAACAGGATTATCATGGCACAGGTTACTAAAAAAGAAGTCGACGTCGTGGTCTGCGGCCTCGGCTGGGCAGGCTCGCTGATGAGCATTGAGCTGGCACTGGCAGGTCTGGACGTGCGCGCCCTTGAGCGCGGCGGCGATCGCGATTATGACGAGTTCGCCTACCCGAAACCGGCGGATGAATACGCCTATGCGGTGCGCAACAAAGTGTTTGCCACTCCCGCCGAAGTGGCGGTCACCGTGCGCTACAACAGCAGCCAGACGGCATTGCCAACCCGTAAATGGGGTGCGTTTGCACCGGGCACCGGCGTAGGCGGTTCCGGCCTGCACTGGACGGCGGTACTGATCCGTCCGACACCGACCGATATCAAACTGAAGACCTATGTCGACGAGGCTTACAAGCCGGGCATTCTGCAGGATGATATGCGGGTGATGGACTTCCCGTTCAGCTGGGAAGAGATCGAGCCTTACTACTACAAATTCGAACTGATTTGCGGCCAGTCGGGCAACACCGGCAACCTGCGCGGCAAAATTCTGGAAGGCGGCGATCCGTTTGAAGGCCCGCGTTCTGAGCCTTATCCGCTGCCTGCGCTGGATGACACGCTGAACAACGTGATGTTCAAAGAGGTGGCGACCAAACTCGGTTACCATCCGTTCCCGAACCCGTCGGCCTGTGTGTCACGTGCGTGGAAAAACCCGTACGGCAACCAGATCGCGCCGTGCAACTACTGCGGCTACTGCAGTAAATATCCCTGCCTGAACTACTCCAAAGCGTCGCCGCAGACCGCCGTAATGGATTCACTGAAGCGTATGCCGAACTTCTCCTATGAAGTGAATGCGGAAGTGATCAAGGTCGTGCTGAACGATGATAAGAAAACCGCGAAAGGCGTGATCTACATCGATGCACAGGGCAACGAGTGCTTCCAGCCAGCGAAAATCGTGGTGCTGAGCAGCTTCCAGCTCTACAACGTGCGTCTGATGCTGCTCTCCGGCATCGGCAAGCCTTACAACCCGATTACCGAAGAGGGTGTGGTAGGGCGTAACTACGCGTTCCTGTCCAACGGCGGCGCGACGCTGTTCTTCAAAGATAAAAACTTCAATCCGTACGCTACGGCGGGCGCGACCGGCCAGATGTTTAACGATATCTCGCCAGGCAACTTCGACGGCCCATCACTTGGCTTCCTCGGCGGCGCGAAGATCCACAGCTCACAGGCGACCGGTACGCCGATCAGCACCGCGCTGCCAAAAGGCACGCCGACCTGGGGTATGGGATACAAGGAAGGTCTGGAGGAGTGGTACGGTCATTCGATGAAGATCAGCATTACCACCACCTGTCAGTCTTACCGCGATATCTATCTGGATCTCGATCCGAACTACAACGATCACCGTGGCCTGCCACTGCTGCGCATGACCTTCAACTGGAAAGAGAATGAGCTGAAGCTGCAGCAGCACCTGAAAGGCATCGTCGGCAATATCGCGAAAGAGCTGAACCCTGACAGCATGAGCATGAGCTTCCTGCCAATGGGCGCGGATTTCGATCTGACCAAATATGTCTCTACCCACAACGTGGGCGGTGCCGTAATGGGCGATAACCCGAAAACCTCGGCGCTGAACAAGTATCTGCAGAGCTGGGACGTGCATAACGTCTTTGTGCCGGGCGGCAACGCTTTCCCGCAGAACTTCCAGGCGAACCCGACCGATACCATCGGTGCGATCACCCTGATGGCGGCACAGGCGATCAAAGATCAGTATCTGAAAAATCCCGGCCCACTGGTACAGGCATAAGCGCATGAATAAGCTGAAACTGAAGTCTTTTATCTTTGCCAACGCGGTGCTGTTAGCCAGCGGATTTGCGCTGCCGGCTCACGCCGAAGATGAAGCGCAACTGATTAAGCAGGGCGAATATCTCTCGCGGCTGGGCGACTGCATGGCGTGCCACTCACTGCCTGGCAAGCCTGACTATTCAGGCGGGCTGGCGATTGAGTCGAACCTTGGCACCATCTTCTCCACCAACATCACGCCCGATAAGCAGCACGGTATTGGCAACTACAGCGAGCAGCAGTTCTCTGACGCGGTGCGCAAAGGGGTATTACCGGACGGTTCGCATCTCTATCCGGCGATGCCTTATCCTGATTACGCCAAAATCAGTGATGCCGACATCCACGCGCTTTACGTCTACTTCATGAAAGGCGTGCATCCAAGCGCAGAACAGCCGCCGGAAACCGATCTGAGCTTCCCGTTCAGCCAGCGCTGGGGCATGCGTTTCTGGAACTGGGCGTTCGCCTCGGATAAGCCGTTCCAGCCGATTGGTGGTGCGTCAGCAGAGGTCAACCGCGGTGCCTATATCGTGGAGAGTCTTGGCCACTGCGGCAGCTGTCATACGCCGCGCGGTCTGGGCATGAACGAGAAAGCGCTGGATAGCGGTGACGATAAATTCCTGGCAGGCGGCAGCCTGAACAACTGGGATGTGCCGTCACTGCGTGGCCTGCCGCGCTGGAGCGAGCAGGAAGTGGTGGACTACCTGCAGACCGGCCGTAACGATAAAGCGGCGGTGGGCGGCGAGATGACCTCGGTGATTGAGCACAGCAGCTCACACATGACCGACGCCGATCTGAAAGCCATCGCGGCCTACCTGAAGTTCCTGGGCGGCAACCCGCCATTGCAGGCGTATAACGTGCAGGCGCAGCAGGCAACGGAAGCGAAACTCACTGCCGCGAAGAACCTGAGCGAAGGCGAGCGTCTTTATCTGGATAACTGCGGTGCCTGTCACTTCGTGACCGGCAAAGGCGCCCCGGGGATCTTCCCTGAGCTGGATCAGGCGACGATCGTCAATGCCAAGGATCCAACCGGATTGATCCACACCATCCTGGCCGGCGCACAGCAGCCTTCCACCGCGAAGGCCCCTTCGAAACTGGCGATGCCAGGCTTTGGTCAGCGTCTGAGTGATGAAGAGGTGGCGCAGCTGGCGACCTTTATTCGTCAGGGCTGGAGCAACACCGCGCCAGCGGTGAGCAAAGATCAGGTTGCTGAAGTGCGTAAAACGCTGAAGTAATCGAGCTTTCCCCTCTGCCCGTTCGGAGAGGGGAAATCCCGGATTAGTGAAAGGTGCGCACCACTTCCAGCACGCCGTTAATGATAAACTGCACGCCCATACAGACCAGTAAAAATCCCATCAGGCGCGATATCGCCTCAATGCCACTTTTACCCACCAGCTTCATGATGGCACCCGAACTGCGCAGTGAAATCCACAGGATCAGACTCACCAGCAGGAAGATTAGCACTGGCGCGACGGTGATGACCCAGGCCGGAAAGTCGACGCCGCTTCTTACCGTCGAGGCGGAAGAGATGATCATCGCAATGGTACCCGGCCCCGCCGTGCTCGGCATCGCCAGCGGCACAAAGGCGATATTCACCGGCTCTTTGGCTTCATCCAGCTCATCCAGTTTCTGCTTTGCTTCGACAGAATGGCCGGCAGGTTTAGCCGGGAACAGCATCCGAAAACCGATAAAAGCGACGATCAGGCCGCCCGCCATGCGCAGGCCAGGAATGGAGATGCCGAAGGTATTCAGCACCGCGCTGCCCGCATACCACGCCACCATCATGATGGCGAAGACATAGATTGAAGCCTGGCGCGCCTGTCGGTTGCGCTCCTGGAAGTTCATCTCACCCGCCAGCCCCAGGAACAGCGCCACGGTGGTGAGTGGATTGGCGAGCGGCAGGATCACCACCAGCCCCAGGCTGACTGCTTTAATTAACTCCAGCATGACAAATCGCCTTTTCCGTGGTGATTAGTGCTTCGGACGCTCCAGCGCCTCGAGCAGTTCCGGAAAGAAGTCCTGCAGGATTTCAGGCGTCATCAATTCGGGATACTGCATCAGATGCTCGCGGATACGCTCGTTGATGTCCGGCAGCAGACGCTGGGCCGCGGCGCTGGCGGTGATTTTGTGCTTCTTCATGGCGCGCAGCAGATCGCCTGGCAGCGCGTCTTCGTCGTCGGCGTCATCCACCATCTCCAGCGCGTCCAGCTCGTCGAACATCTCCATCAGCGCTTCGGTCTGCGGCGTGCGCGACTCATATTCACGCGGATGTTCATCTTCCAGGAAACGCAGCATGGCGCGCATCGGCGTGCCGTCTGGCGTGGATGGCGGCTCGGTGGCGAACCAGCTCAGCAGCTGATGCATGGTGACCTGGTGGACGCGAAAGCCGCTGTCGACCAGTTCATCGGCCAGCAGCTCGGCGGTTTCGTTTTCAATCACGCAGATGTGAGTACGTTTGGGTTCGTACTGCTCCAGCCACTGGTAGATCTCTTCAATCACGCCATCGTCATACTCGAATTTTTTGGTGACATAGCTGTCGTCCTGTTCGTGAACGCAGGCCTGAATCTGATCGGGGTCGAAGTAAAGTGCGATGTTGATGCCTTTCATGCGTGCTGTCCTGTAGAAATCAAAACAACACTATAGCGCTCAACCCCAGGTTAAGGGAATGTCAGGCGTCACAGCATGGGGGGCGTTTAACGCTCCCCTCAGAGCAGAGAGGGGAGAGAGAAGGGAAGGAGATCAGGAGATAAAGTTTTTGCCCTGCTTCAGCACCACGTCACAGGCTTTGGTTTTCAGCTTCTCACCCATCGGCGAGTTGCTCAGGCTTTGCAGATTCAACTGCTGGCCGTTACCGGTATTCAGCAGACCGGCCACGCCCTGGGTGTAATCGGTTTTCTGTTCCTGCGCAGTGGTGGTGTTCAGACCGAGCTTGCTCAGCACCTGGTCTTTGACCGACTGCACATTGTTTTTCACCACGTTATGTTCGACACAGTACTGCATCACACCGGCGGCGTTGGTCATGCTGTTGGCGCTGACCGCTTTATCGCCGCCACCCAGCATGCTGGTAATGGTAGAAAGCGACATGCCGCTATTCTGCTGCGTGGTGCCGGTGGTGCTGCCGTTGTTCTGCTGGCTGAGCTGTGACGCTGCACTGCTCAGCTGATCCTGCCAGCTTGCCGCTGATGCACTGCCTGCGACCAGAAGTGCCGCCAGTCCCCATCCCCACGCACTGCGTTGTGCTTGCTTCATTTCAACCTCGGTATGTGCTTATTCAGTTTTCCTAAGAAAGGCTGACGGGCAGAAAGTTCCTGACTTCCTTTTATAAATAGCGTCTTAAATAGCACTTTGGGAATCTTCTGTAATAAGAGCGATAAAATATTCAGATGCTTGTGGGGGTTATTATTCTGTGAAGTGATTTTCTGAAGGCAGTAATAAGCACATCCCGCTGAAACATTATTTAATATCCTCACCATGTTTATCAGGAATTGTCCTGGTTTAAATTAAACTTACCGCTTTGCTTATAGCGTGTTTTCTAAGCGCTTGCGTCTGGGTTGGTAATATTTACCTGAGGAATTAAATTTATATAACTTCATGTATTTTAGTTAATTTTTATTTTTAGCGTAGCGGTGATTTAAGCCGTACCACTGCTTGTTGATGTGATTTTCTGTGCCGTAATTAAATTAAGTTGGCAGGATTTTTTATTATTCTGGCTTGCGAAATCAGCCAGAGTGTTCATGCTTAATCACTGTGTCAGGCAGTTGTGGCAGATATTTAATTTAACGGGAGCGATATTATGGCTGGACAGCCAGAGCACAATAATAATGCAGAGGTCACGCTTAAACTCGCTGAAGAGCAAATAGCCCTGACGAAGCAAAAGATTGTGGATGGACATGTCCGTGTTACCCGTTCCACAACTGAGCATGACGAGGTCATCAGTACACTGCTTAACCGGGAGAAGGTTGAGGTTGAGCATGTAGCGAAAGCGCAACCCGTTGAAACGATGCCCGAAATCAGGGAAGAGAACGGTGTACTGATTGTCCCGGTAGTAGAGGAAGAAATCCAAATCGTCAGAAAGCTGGTGCTTAAAGAGGAGATCCACATCCGAAAAGTGCAGGAGAATGTTCCTTTTCAGGAGGTGGTGACCCGACGTGAGCAGCAGGTGAACGTTGAAAGAGATGACGATCAAATTAGCTAACAGAGAGGAACCTATCATGGCACATGAAAAAATCGTAACACTGTTCGATTCTGCAAATCAGGCAGAGGCCGCGAAAAGAAATCTCGTGAAAGCAGGCTTTTCTGATCGGGACATCAGTCTTATCAGTGGAGAACGTTTACAGGAGGAAGGACACTCTATCCGCCATCCAAGCATCTGGCAGCGTCTGTTTGGTCACTCCGTTGATAAAGAGCAGGCCGATGTTTACACCAGAGCGATGGACAAGGGCGGCGTAGTGCTGACCATCCGCACCGAAGAGGAGAAGCTGGCTCGCGCCATGACCATTCTCCATTCTCATGACTCGGTGGACGTTCCGTCACGTATGCAAAGCTCAGTTGAGAATGGCACCACCGCGCCGGGCATCAACCCGACGACGGCAGGCAAGCAGTTTGCCGGTGAGACCAACGACCGCCAGGTTGAACCGCGACGCACCTCACTGACCGGTGATGAGAGCGAAGCTGACATTCTGCGTCTTGCCGAAGAGCAGGTGGAAGTAGGTAAACGTCTGGTGAGCGAAGGCTCCACCCGCGTACGCCGCTATACCGTGACCGATACCGTATCTGAAGATATCTCGCTGCATGAGCAGCACGCTGACATCTTCCGCCGTTCGGTGAATGAACCCGCGCTGGCTGGTGAAGTGGACTGGTCCGAGAAAACCGTCGAGGTCGCTGAGACCCATGAGCAGCCGGTGATCAACAAAACGACCCACGTGAAAGAAGAAGTGGTGGTGCGTACCGACGGCAGCGATCGTACCGAGACCATTAACGACACGGTGCGTCGTCAGGAAGTGGATATCGACCATGCACGAGGTGGTCTGGAGCGCGAACTTCCGGGTACGACCGCAGGGGTAAAACCTGCGACCGCCGCAGCAGGCACGCAGTCACCAGGTGCACATAACCGTGACCACAAAGAGAGCCTGACTGAGAAGGTGAGTGAAAAAGCCAGCGAAGTGAAGGATAAGGTCGGGAACAAACTGCACGACCACTCGCATTGAGGCGCTTATCCTGACAACAACAGGCGCTAATGGGCACCGCTGATGCCCGATGCTGAGCATGCATGATGCAAGAAGGGGCCAACCGTGAGGTTGGCTCTTTTGCGTGTGTGGGGCAGTAAAAAACGGACAACGGCGTCATATCTTCTTCGGTATAATCAGGAAATATCTGCGCAGGCCAGGCAGGAATAAAACATAAGGGAATAAAGTGAACTGTAAACCGATGCTTTTCGTGCTGGCGGCGTTCTCCCTGTCGGCCCAGGCCGCCCAGAGCGGAAAAACGCTTGAGCACAAAGACTGGGAAGTTGTCTGTGATAACACCCTGACCTGCCGCATTGCAGGTTATGCCAAAGAAGAGGATCCGTCTGGCTCGATCCTGCTCACCCGTGCCGCTGGACCTGGAACGGAGACCGTGGGAGAAGTTACGCTGGGTGATACCGAAGATGACAGCACGCCGGCGGAAAAACTGACGCTGTGGATCGACGGGAAATCAGCAGGCGATCTGGTGGCGGCTGATGATAACTGGCGGCTGTCTGCCAGCCAGACCTCCGCGGTAATCAGTGCCGTCAAAGGCAGCGGTAAAGTCGAATTTAAAGGCGGCACAAAGCCTTTCCTGCTTTCCGGCGAAGGTGCTTATGCCGTGCTGCTGAAAGCGGACGACGTGCAGGGCCGTATCGGCACGCCAGGTGCGCTCACCAAAAAGGGCAATAAAACGGAAAGCAGCGTGGCTAAGGCTGTGCCCGCACCGGTTATTCAGGCGGCAAAAACCCTCAGCGGCGAACCCCGTTTGCTGACCGCCTCGGAAATGGACGCGCTGAAAACCCGACTGCTTGCAACGGTCAATCATAATGACGATGACACGTGCGACAGCCTGTATTCACCTGCAGAAAACAGCGATCCGGAAACTGACGGACTCACGCTTACGCCACTGGATGACACACACGTTTTGCTTTCAGCACTCTGCTGGCGAGCGGCTTATAACGAAGGATATGGTTACTGGGTCATTGATAACCAACTCAAAGGCACGCCAGTGCTCGTGACGATTTCCGGGTCTGATTATGACAAGGGCGAGATTACCAATGTGCAGAAAGGCCGGGGGATCGGTGACTGTATGAGCCAGGAAAGCTGGGTATGGGATGGTCAGGCTTTCCGCAAAAGCTATGACGGCGGGACCGGTATGTGCCGTTATATCCATGCGGGCGGCACCTGGGATCTGCCCACGCTGGTAACGGATGTGAAGCCTGTTTCGGGTTAAGCAGGTGAACCTGAGAACCCAAGAGACGGTTTTTTCAGCAGTTGCACATTCGCCTGCTGATAAGGGTTGCGGAAACAGGGGGTAACGGTATAATCCTCAACGTTTTCCGCATACCCTTCAGTGCCGAAGTGGCGAAATCGGTA
The DNA here is from genome assembly GCF_049310725.1 of Pantoea sp. BJFS-204. Lineage (NCBI taxonomy): Bacteria > Pseudomonadati > Pseudomonadota > Gammaproteobacteria > Enterobacterales > Erwiniaceae > Pantoea > Pantoea sp. BJFS-204. The sequence continues at coordinate 279,995 of NZ_JBMOWE010000005.1, forward strand.
GACGCAGTTGATTCAAAATCAACCGCCGCGAGGCGTGCCGGTTCGATTCCGGCCTTCGGCACCATCGGAACATCAATAGACGTCAACGGACGTCTTTTTTTGTGCCTGAAATTCAGTATTTACCCATCATTCCCGCTATATTAACTCTCTCAAGGCCAACCAACTTCAACGTACATTTACCAACACCTGTTGGTACAGATGATGGTATTTCCGATTCGATAATGCTTGTACCAACAGGGAGGGGATAAGCATGGCTTAACAGATATCAAAGTCAGAACAGCCAAGCCAATGGATAAGCAATATAAGCTGACCGATGGCAACGGTATGCATCTTCTCGTCCATCCTAATGGTTCTAAGTACTGGCGTTTGCAGTACCGTTTTGACGGCAAGCAAAAGATGCTGGCACTTGGGGTATATCCTGAAATCACATTGGCGGATGCTAGATCACGCCGCGACGAAGCGTGTAAGCTGTTGGCGAATGGCGTCGATCCAGGAGACAAAAAGAAAAGTGATAAGGTTGAGCAGAGAAAAGCCCATACTTTTAAAGAGGTGGCGATTGAGTGGCATAGCACCAATAAAAAGTGGTCTGAAGATCATGCCCATCGTGTGCTAAAAAGCCTGGAAAATAATCTCTTCGCAGAGCTCGGGGAGCGTAATATCACGGAATTAAAGACTCGCGATTTATTAGCACCTATTAAAGCCGTGGAGATGTCTGGACGTCTTGAGGTTGCTGCCCGTCTTCAACAGCGAACCACAGCAATCATGCGTTATGCTGTGCAGAGTGGATTGATTGATTATAACCCCGCTCAGGAGATGGCTGGGGCAGTTGCTTCTGGAAACAGGCAACATCGTCCGGCACTGGAGTTAAAGCGCATCCCTGAGTTACTTGAGAAAATAGATGGCTATACCGGCAGGCCGCTAACCCGCAGGGCAACAGAGCTTACTTTGCTTATCTTTATTCGCTCCAGTGAGCTGCGTTTTGCTCGCTGGTCAGAGATAGATTTTAAAACGTCAATGTGGACAATCCCGCCGGAACGAGAGCCTATTCCTGGAGTGAAACATTCTCATCGCGGTTCAAAAATGCGCACACCGCATCTGGTTCCGCTTTCTAAGCAGGCATTGGCGATCCTGAAACAGATAAAACAGTTTTGTGGGGAGCACGAGCTGATTTTCATTGGCGATCACGACCCGCGTAAACCCATGAGTGAAAACACGGTTAACAGTGCCCTACGGGTTATGGGTTACGACACTAAAGCTGAGGTTTGCGGTCACGGCTTTCGTACAATGGCCTGTAGTTCGTTAATTGAGTCAGGGCTATGGTCGAAGGACGCGGTTGAAAGGCAGATGAGCCATATGGAACGCAATTCGGTGCGGGCGGCGTATATCCATAAAGCGGAACATCTGGATGAGCGCAAGTTGATGTTGCAGTGGTGGGCTGATTTTCTGGATGCGAACCGGGAGAAAGGGATTACGCCGTTTGACTATGCGAAGATAAACCGGGGAGCAGGTCACAGGAGGAACATATCAAAAACAGGCAGATACACAATTTAAATTACAGTCTCTTTCATCGATTTTTGTCCATTATGATGACACTCTATATTCGTATTGAAATCACAGTAATACAGTGCATTTTTTAGTAATATTTAACCTATTGATTATTTCAAGGAATAATGACCGTTGAAATTTGCACAAGCTCTCAGCATTCTCTCAAAGTCTTCTCCGTATGCGGTTAGTACCGAGAGAGAGCACTATCAAGATCACCTCGTTGGATTCAAGAGATACATATACATCACGACAGATATAGAAGCGGATTTTAAAAAAGCACTCCTATCTGCTAAGTCCAATCAAGTCATCTTCCTATGCGGAAGTAGTGGTGATGGCAAGTCTGAGATCTTGACGCAGTACAGCCAAAAGCACAAAGTGACTCATGACTTCCATTTGGATGCGACTCACAGCTTCAATCCAAGCCAGACAGCCATTCAAGCTCTTGATCAAAGATTCACCCAGTTCAAGCAAAGTCATAAACCACTTGTTGTGGGTATTAACGTTGGTATGCTCGGCAATTATGCAGAAGAAGGTTCCAAAGAGCATAGCGACATCAAAAAGGTGCTCAGAGACTTTCTCTCTCGTAAGCGATCAGCAATTCCAAAGCAGTACGTATTCTTGGATTTTGAAGACTATCCAAAATTCACCTTCAATGCTGAGGGCTGTGCATCAGACTTTGCAGAAAAATTTCTAAAAAGATTGACAGCACAAACGCTTGAGAATCCTTTCTATGCGCTTTATGACAAAGAGCTCAAATCTCTAGGTCATACTCGCCTGACGGCAAACTATGCGCTGCTGAGTCGCCCTTCAGTTCAGGAATCTCTGATCGGCTTATTACTCAAAGCCCGTCTTATCAAAGATCAGTTCCTCACGGCCCGAGCGTTACTGGATTTCATTTTCCAGTTGCTCGCGGCGGATGGCTACTTGTTCGACAACTTGTTTGCAGGCAGTGATAACGAGCTGTTATCCCGTATACAGGGTTTTGACCCAAGTAATCTGCACACGCGCACCGTCGATGAGTTTGTGCTTCAGCATGAGCTGGGCATTGAAGATGAGCGTTTCAATGCGTTTAGATCTAAAATTAACGAGCTTGGTTTTTACGAGGTAACCAAAGCAACGTCTTTTCTTCGCCTTTTCTATTTGCTTCGGGGTGACAAAGAGCTCAGCAATGAGTTTGTAACGCCTATCCAAAACGAGTTCACAAACAATCTGGTAGAAACCTATGCATCTGTCTGGATGCGACATCGTGATTTCGATGGTTCAGGAAAGATGCGCAAACTGCTTGGCAGTTTCTACAAAGAAACGCTGATCGCAGCGCTTCACCGCTATTGTAATCGTCATGCCCCAACACTCGACAAAGACGAGTATTTAGTTTCTGAGCTTAATGGCTACAAAACGGCGGTGTCTCTTGAAGTTAAGGCCGATTTTTCAGCAATACAAAACAGTACACTCGAAAAAATAGGCACCTTCAATGTGTATCTGAAAGTCGATGAACAATCGCTTAAGCCAATGCCAATTAGCGTCAAACTACTTGAGATTTTGGTCAAGATTGGGCAGGGGTATCGCCCTAACAAGCACGACAAAAATGCTGTTTTGTTACTTGATGAAGCATTGGAACAGATACTGACAGTAGCTAAGCAAAAAGAGACCTTTTTTATTCTCAAGGGTGATAAGCGCTACAAAATCGTGAAAGAAGAAAGTGACTATTTTGAAGTGAGTGGTATGCACTAATGACGACCGATAATTTCACATTACCGATAAAGGCCGGTTTGCCACAAACGGTAGCTGATAAGTTCCAAAATAAGAATACGTTGAGCAGTTACATTCCCATTCGTACGCAAGGCAATGATTTTGACTGGTCATCAGTCGTGGGCTTAGTCCTGCGTGGATTACTTTGTAAAAAAATAGGAAAGTACAATTACCAAGATTTTACTGCGGATTGCAAAAACAACTTACAAAACAAATTGGGTGAAGAGGAATTTTGGAGTGTACTTGAAGATATGTATTTCACTAATGAAAATATATTCTCGGTAACCCCTGAGTTTCTGTTGTTTAAGAGCCAGAAGAGTCAAGATAACAAGTACACGCGCGACATGCGAATGGCATCCTTGTTTATTAACTTACTTCAAGGACAGCAAATTGAACGATTTGAATCTAACTTGAATTTCCTCGAAGAGGAGTTTCTTAAAACGCTTTTAGACAAAACAAAGTCAGATCGTGACAAGGACTTCCAAGTGACCGAGTCACCATATTTGCCCTATATAGCAGAGGCGTTTAAACGTGACCTCGAGTTTTTAACTGGTTATCCGAAATACCTGTTGGATGAGTTCGAGCGTTTCTTGGCATTTTATGGCTTTGCTTACACGGCTCAATTAAGCCTATCGTTGTCGGATTGGAAAACAGGTGAAGCCCCAACCGCGAAACCGCTGTATTTCATCATGGATCATGAGCGCGCCAGCAGTGAACGTATCCATATCAAAAAGCACGGTTACAAGCTTTTTAGCGAATCGTCTTTCAAGCTGTTTCCCTTCCTCTCTATGCTGGAAAATCTTCAACCAAACCCAGAAAAATTAAAAAAACCTTTGTGGCAATTGGCAAAGGATATTAAGAGTTCAGAGCGGAGTGATCTAGCTGGGTATATTGAAAATTACGCAAAAATGTTTCGCCACAACAGAAAACTTGAAACAGCAATACCTGAAAAAGCAGAAACCGCAATTGATTGGTTGGAATATGCTTTGAAGCTTGCTGAAGAACAGTTCAGAGACCCTAAAACCGACCGTCCGGGGACTATCAAAAAATATATTAAAGCGGTTGAAGAAAACATGGCTACTGGCTTCGTGCAAGCTCGTGGTCGCTCTGGTCGGGTGTTAGTACTCACTCAAGACCACATTATTTTGCTTACTAACCTGGTGGTGGGTAAGGAAGAAAAGCTTCGCTTCCATGAGCTGATAATTGGCTTACAGCAAAGGGGGATTTTTGTTGATAAGCATACAGAACAAGAGCTTATTAAGTTCTATGAGCGAATTGGCAACGTTGAACGCATGAGTGATAGTGGAGATGCAGTGTATGTGCGCAAAACAATTTGAATCGTTTCTGGTTGAGCAGTTTTTACTGCACGCGAAAGGAAACATCCGCGCAGGCTATCGCTACCAGTTTAACTCTCCTGACCATGCTAATAGTCAGCGACTTTTCGATGCGCTCTTAGCGCGAAAAGGAGGAGAGAGCGAAGCTCGCAATGGTGTAGCGCTGAGCTATTTAGACCTAGAAGACTGCAAAGTGGTGCCAGTGCTTCATAGCGAAGATGCGTGTGAAACGGGCTTTACCGAAAACTACATCTCTAATTTGCGTGACGAAATAGCAAGCCAGGAAGGTCCGTTGAAGGGCTGTGCACTGGTGGTGATTCACAATAGTCGCCTAGATACTCTCATCAACTCGGCGGAAGATCTTGGCCAGTCTGGCCAGGTGTGGAGTCCAGGGAAAATCAAATTCGCTCTTAGTGGCTTTATTGAGCAATCTGACAAATCTCGAGACGTTTCGCTTTGCCTTTTGGACGACCAATTTGACGCGATTTTGGAAGATGGTGCGACCATGTTCGGTTTCGAGTCTTTATACAAGGCAGTTGAGGATGGCGAGCTGTGTTTCAGCGAGCTAGGCATGTTTGAGGATCCTTTTGTTGCTGAGTTATCGGGCAATAAAAAACAGATCAAACAGCGCCTAGAAGAAAACCGTACGCTTTACCAAGAGTTGTCGTTTGAAGTAGAGCATTTTGGTCAGCAACTCGAAGAAAGGCTGAAAGGCTTTAGTAGTAGGTTTATCAAAGAACATTTTTCTGACGATGGTTGGAAAGATGTGGAGTTTGAAACTTATCGAGAAGAGATCAAAAGGAATAAGATTCAGAACCTTAAGCATGAAGGTGAAGACGAGACCAATAATGCGCAAGTGATTGGTCGCTACCCAAAAGAAACTAAAGCAGGATTGCGTGACCGTCACTTGATTATTGCACTGGAAGAAGGGCAAAGTGAGTTTGAACTTAAACTGAGCTTTTCTGGCATCAGCGATTTAAGAAAAGAGCAGTTTAAAGTCTCGCCAGCGAATGCACTTGGCAAACAAGAAGTCATCAGCACGCGCCTAACTAGTAAAGGGGCAAACGCTACTCTAGCAGCTAGTTATGCCAATGAGCCTTTGTTTTTCACGCTAGCATTGAAGCGTGACAATACCTCTGAACACCATAACTTCCGTTGCTTGGTTGTCAGAAAAGGCGAGTTTCACCTCGAGGCATTCAAAAACATTTTCGCCGTTGAGCCTTCAAAAAAACGCCTTACCTTGAAAACGGTAGACAGCAGCTTGGTTATTAACCCGGCGCTAACTGCAAACCGAAGACTAGATGATGTCGGTGAAGTGGTTGACCGCGCAGAATTTGGTGTTGTCGATTTTGAATCTTTGGCCAACGAGTCAGAAGAAATCAGCTTTGTGGTGAAATCAGGTGATAATTCCCTGACATTTTATATTGAGGGTGAACAGGTAGAAAGCAGCCTGTCCTTCCCATTGCTGCTTAACCAATCTCGCTTCCACAAATTGTTTGACGATCACGTGTTTGGCGAGCTTTATCCGAGTAAAGACGTTGTCGTGATCGATCATAGTGAATTTCGCGTCATGGAGCCGCGCATTAGCCTACTTCGTTGGGAAGAGTGTTTCGTTCAGCAAAAGCAAGTCTACCTAGCGGAATCCAACAGCATGGCGTTGGAACAGTTAAGGTCTATTGATGACGGTCTTCACTCAGCATACCAAGCACTGTTTGACTATCTAGCGAGCCGACGAACAACTATTTCGTTGGTTTCGTGGGGGCCTATATTTACGGCACTCGTGAAAGCGACCGTGGATGCATTCCTTGATTATTTCAACGCGATCCCAACTGGTGGCATGCTTACCAAAGAGCAAAAGCTTGTGATGCAAATCGGTTTGGTTCGCGAGAATGGTGAAGAATATTACTCGCCATTCCACCCAATGGTGTTGGCTTACTACTTAAATCTTTGTAATGAAATGCAAAAAGATGACAGCTTTGCTGACTTGCCAACTGTCACGTTCAATCGCTTGGGGCCAAGTGGACTGCTTCCGTATGTCTATCATCCCAAGCATGGGTTTGCCTACAACCAGCAAGTAACAGAAAACGGGTTTTGGGTTAAAAGTGTCCCTCACCAGAAAAGTTGTCTGAAGTTCGTTCGCAAGCTGGTTAAAGAAAAGATCAACGAGTTCCAAAAAGCGTTTCGCCACTTGTTTACCGGCTCAGAGAAGAGTGTGTTGGTGAATGCCGTGAATCAAGATCGTGCAGAAGAGTTATTCCTCGGTTTGGTTGACTATGTAAAAGATAACCTCGATAAAGCGGCATCAATTCATGTCAACCTCTACGATGATGAGCTGGTTTTCAATGCATTTGACCAGTTTGCAGAAACGTTCAATTACGAAGAATTAAAGTCTTGGTTGGAATTGGACCGAGAGAAAGTGCGAGAAAATGCCGACACCATTATCGATATTCTGCGAACCCGGCTAACTTACAGCAAGTTTACCAATGCTCAAAGTGAACGCGAAGGGCAAGCCTACTCGCACCTGTCTTTTTTCAGAAACAACGACAACGTGAAGTTAACGACCTTGAGCGTTGACGACATGCCTAGTGGTATTGCGTGTGATGGTCTGCTGACGGGCGACGCTTCTAAAAGTGATGAAGGCTCATACTTCACTGCATTTGGTTTGCAAAACGTTCAATATAGTAACCAACCACACTTGGAAATAGCGAAGTATGTTGGCTCGTTAATAGAACCAGCATTTAAGCCCAGCACACAATACACGGGGGCCAATGCTCCTGCTCTTGCGGTCAGTGAAGACTTTAAATCTCTGCTAGCGCGCTCTTATGACAGCTCGATTTGGACCACCATCATCGACCCGAAAGTGACGCTAGACTTCTTCCACGCCAATCAATGTATCGTGCTTATTCATTATTCTGATCAGTACACCAGCTCAGCCAGCTACGATGCGATAACCGTGACGGCACAGCGTGGTTTGTTCGAAAGGGTGGTTGCACAAAGTGGCGGCAAGCACATTAACGAGTTCAATGCCTTCAATGGTGATTGGCTACTGAAGATGTTGACTTGCAACGACACCATTCGCAAAGAGCGAACTGGCATTATCGGCGCCTATAAATTTGCGACGTGTCTGGTGCACCAATCTGATATCACCTGGGTTCCGCTCTCAGTTGGTGAAATGATCCGCGTGTCGGGTAACATCGGCCTGAAAATGACCGACAGTGACTTCTCACGCAATGTGCAGAGATATAAAAAAGGCGCGATTTCAGATGATATACTGCTGGTGGGCTTTAAAGAGGGTAACCTTTATTTGCTTCCTGTCGAAGTGAAAGCAGGCTCCACGCCAGACTACAAAAAAGCAGTACAGCAAGCGAATGAGCTTCGCCGCTATCTAACAGAGCTTTTGAGCGACGAGACACTGGCGTCGAAGCTATACCGAGGCTTGTTTATGCGCCAAGTGTTGATGCAAATCGACAAATACCGTCTGTACAACGTATTCAGCAATGACTATTTCGAAGCCCTGCTGGCAGAGAAAGAAGAGTGGCTGCGCGGTAAATACGCGATTGCGGAGCTTGAGAACTATCCAGCAGGTCTAGTGGTTAGCCACCTTGAAAGCGGAAGCTGTTTCGAACCTGGCTATAACATGCAGGATGGCGTGTTGAAGGTTGACCTTCCTATGTCTTTGCTGCCTTCACTGGTGCAACACCCGCTTCAAGTATTAATGAACGAAAAGGACATCGCACAGATCTGCCATGTGCCGGCGGAGTATATGTTGGTGGGGCAGACAGCTTTGAAAAAAAGAGAGTCGCTCGTTCCATTAGACGTTGTGGTCGAAAAGCCAGAGGATTTAAAACCGAACCTCCAAACAGAGGAGCCGTCAAAGTTAGCTGCAGAGCCAACTCCAGATTATGCGAGTGAATGCCGAGTTGAAATTGGTCAGAATACGCTTACCGGCGAAAAAGTTTTCTGGGAGTACGGGCACAAGGATTTAGCAAACCGTCACCTGATCATTTTTGGTAGCTCAGGGCAGGGTAAGACCTACTGTATACAAGGTTTGTTGATGAGCTTGGCCGATGCTCAAATTCGGTCGCTGGTGATTGATTATACAAACGGATTCTTGCCGAATCACCTTGAGCCGGAGTTTATTGAACGAACAAATCCTAAATCCAATATTCTTTGTAATGAGCCATTTGGTATGTCTCCATTTAGAGCTCAAAAGCAAGATTTTGGCGGGATTTTTCTCGAAGAGAAGCCTCATATGGTGGCTGGAAGGGTAGCCTCTGTTTTTAACAAGGTATATTCGACAATTGGCGAGCGCCAGATCGCAGTGCTCAATGAAGTGATTGAATCTGGTGTCCAACGATATGGTAGTGCTTATAGCTTACAGAATATGTTGGATGACCTAAACGAGGAAGAAACTGCAGGACCAGCACTTGCAAGCAAGCTGGCTCCTCTTGTTAAGTCTAACTTGTTTTCATCTGACAGTGATAAAAGTTGGAATGATGTGTTTGAGAGTGAACATCACCGCTCGACAATTATGCAACTTGCGTCGCTTAACCACGATATTTCAATGCTTTGTACTGAGTTTTTACTTTGGGATCTATACTCCTACGCATGTAGTTACGGTAGTAAGGAAAAACCGATTCCTATTGTATTGGATGAAGTGCAGAACCTCGATCATCGCCTGGAGAGCCCATTGGGCAAAATGTTAACGGAAGGACGCAAGTTTGGGGTATCCCTAATTCTGGCGACTCAAACGCTAAGTATGCTGCGTAAAGATGAGCAAGATCGTTTATTCCAGGCGTGTCACAAGCTGATTTTTGCACCAGCAAAAACAGAGACAAAGACGTACGCGAAAATTCTTGAACTGAGCATGCCAGGTACAAAGCAGGCTGAGTGGGAAAAGCAACTAGGAGACCTATCCAAAGGGCAGTGTTTATCAGTTGGCTACCATTTGGATAACGGTCAGTTGAAGATGAGTGTTAAGAAAGTGAAGGTTTCCTCCATGTTATCCCGCCTGAACAATTCTAAGGGTTGAGCCTGGTAGGTCTATGGATCGTAGCTTTCTGAAAAATTTAGTTAATTTCGTGCTGGCGGCGAGGGGACTAAAGGGCCCCTCATAATCCTTTGATGTTGTTATATGCACTGGTAATCCCCCCTGCATTCAGGTTAGGAGAAAATTCTACTTATGCCTGCATCGATTTTTCGGGGGGATTACCATATGTCAGATCAAGTCGCGACTAATACAGATTACCGTTGTTAGTGTGCCATTTTCATGCTTTGTTAGCAAAGATGCGGTGAATATCGACTTATTATTTTCCATTATTTGTATACTCCATATACAAAATCTTTTACCGAGCGATAGTTTCTTAACCCCGCAATCCCATCCTCAACATGTGCTGCCCAGGCTTTAATCATATCCTTCTGCGTCATCTGTGGATAAAGCATCTTCAACACCAATTCTGTAGTCTGTAATGTCTCCCCCAGCCACGTAATTTTATCCAGTACCAGCGAGCCATCCAGCTTCTTGGTATCCCGCTCAGGCGAATAACGGAACTCGCTCTCTACCGAACGGAAAAATGCCAGTCGAGCAGCGACATTGGGCGTAATTCCAGTATATCCCTTTAACTTTTTAAGCTGTTCTTCAGTCTGGCGACTGAGCTGCATTCTGTTAGGGAGCATCAAATTGCCTCCTTAGTTAATTCCCAGAAATATCCCGGTTTTAAAGTTGATGACTTAGTGTTCGCATTAAAAACGATTTCATAAGCATGAGAGATGTCATCTCGCAATTGATCGACAAAATATCGCTCATCGACTTCTGTATCTGTTGATAGCAGCACTACCTGATGACTAGCAAACGGGAAGTAATAATTAATCAATTTATCTCTATGCTGAGAATCTAAACGGCCCAGTGGCGTATCTATAATCACTGGCAAATCACGACCAGATGTTTTCGCCAGAGCTTCAAGTATTGCTATTGCATAGATTTGTTTTTCACCAGCGGAAAGAAGCTTACGATTTATTACTGTGCCTTTTTCATCGATCAATTCCACATCAAACGTTTCAGGATTGATATGTGCATTGAGCTGTAAATCCTCTTTACGAGCTAATTTGCGATAAGCATCGCCAAAATTGACTGACAGCGTTTTCACCCTGGCTTTTGTTAAAAGTTCACTATATCGATCAAGCAGGTTGATCGTTTCCTGCGCATTATTAAATGCACTATCGGAGTTATGCTGATTACGAGCCAGGTCATGAGTTTTTTGTATCTGGCGAGCACATTCAAGCTGCTGTTGTTTAGTTTGCTTTGCTTCTTCCAGAAGCAGGCGATACTCCTGGCGTTTACTCTCGCGTTGCCGGTCAAGCTCTCGAAGTTTTTCAAATATATCTATGAGCTGATCATCTTCGGGTGCACGAGCGATGTTTGCTGCCGCTTGCTCAAGTTGCTCTTCAACTTCTGCTAATTGGGTACGATAGAGATCAAAACGTTCCCAGGATTTCTTACTATCTTGCTCGATGGACTGTTCAATCATCCCAGCTTCCCGTTCCGAGATGTCAAACAATAATTCCCCTTTAGGTTTACTAGCCAGGAAATCTTTTAGATTATCTTCAATCGCTTCGGCAGCAATAAGACCTGTAGTACCTGAACGGAATGAGATATCATTTTTTAGCTGTACGAGGAATTGATTCAATTCTTTTTCAAAACTGCTCGCTTGCTTGATTTGCATCTCTTTATTAATTTGTTCCAGCAAACGGCTTAAAGTTTTAGGTGCTAAAGCATATGGCAATGAGCCATCGCACTCATGGCGCAAGGCTTTTTCAAGGCGCTCTTTTTCTTTTAAAAGCGTATCAACTTTCTGTTTTTCTTGTGTTTTAGTCTGGGCAAAAGCACCACCTTCTGCATTGAGAAGGGATTCATATCGCATGATTTCTTTCGTCAGCAAATCGATGCGCATTTTTGTAAAATCAGCTTTTTCTAAAATCTGCTCCGCCAGGAAAGAAAAATTTTTAGCCTGTTCTTCAAGATCAGAAAGCTTTTGCTGTTTTGAAACCTCTAACTGGCTTGATTGTTGACGCTTGACAAATATCATCAAATCATTTCGAAGTTTCGAAATGAGATCTAAACCTAACAAGCGTCTTACCGCTGTGCGTAGAATATTTCCTGAATCGTCTTCAGCAAGTTCTGCAATTTTTTCGCCGTCGAAGAAGAACAAATCTGCAATTCCATGTGGAATTAATTCATTCAGGAATCCCTGGCACTGATCATAATCCAGCTCATTCAGAGGTTGGCCATCTTGCTGAAGCGAGAGCTGATCTTTTTTACCTTTTTTCCAGGAACGTGTAACGGTGAATTCAGCTTCATAACCACCTTTGTTATAAGTAAAGCTGAGCTCGATAGATGCTTCACTCGGATCTTCTCCAGAAGTGGAGCCGTTATGAATTAATGCACTAAGCTCTTCAACATATTCTTGCTGTTGGGTTGAGGAACCAAACGCAAGTCTGCCGTATAAGGCAATTCGGATAGCCGATAGAATGGATGTTTTCCCAGCCCCGTTTAGTCCACCAAATAAAACTATTGGACGAGGATTAGAATTGTTTTGGCGTTTCCTTGGCGCCAATTCAATAACGTGCTCTCCTCTGAAGACTCTAAAGTTTTGCAAAACCAGCTGTTTAATTAACATGTTCTTTTTCCTCACTGGTAAGCAGAGACGAGTCACTTACTTCGGCAATTCTGCGCTGCAATATCTGGAGTTCGGCTTCTAACTGAGCGACTTCGCCCTGATGTATATCCCGATCGTTTCGTTTCTGTAATGCTTCTTGTTGCAGCTTAATTTCTTCAAGACTGCCCCAGTCCTGTCTCAGGATGGTGCCTAACTTGTCAAAGATCCCCTGACGTCGGCTCAGGCCTTCCATCGATACTTCCAGTTCGATTAACTTCATGACCATCTCAGGTTCAACATCAAACCCTTGAGATATCTGCATTAGCAAGTCAGCATCACTGGCATCAAATCTTGACTGGTCGTCTACAACCCAATCCAAATCTTTTTGGTAGACCTCCCGATAGATACCCGGCAGGGCATCATACCAATCGGGCTCATTCGGATCTTTTAACCATTCCTGGCGAATAGCATGTAGTTCAGGTTCAGTGATAAGCGTGATGGTGTGGCCCTGAGCATTCATATCTCGCTCAATTTCCAGTAAATCTTTCAACCATTGCTGACGATACTTCATCCAGTAAGGTCCTGGAACATGCTTACGTTCAGCACTTATTTCCTCGCCATCTTTGGCGTATTGATAACTGACCTTGCCGCTACGGCGCTTATAGTTACGGTAAGTGTCTTTATTTGCTGGATCAGTGGTGAACGCCAGAAGATCGCGATACTTCAGTAATGGAGACATCCAGACTTCACCATTCTGGATCAGGCTTTCCATTGCTTTATCTTTTGTAACCACGGTACATGTCCAGCATCCAAAGCGTGAACTACCGCAAGATGGCGTACTGTCATCGATAACGAGTGGACATTCGCCTTGTGCTGAAGAGTCCATGTACAGTGTCCACAATGGACGGTTGTTACCACCCCATGGGTTTTCCCACTCATCAATATCATCTGGAGAATAACGGAATGCACCTCTGAGTAATTTCCAGACGTCTTCAGTGTCCCAGGTATCGATAGGGGTATAGATAAATGCATTTGCAAGAGTGGTATGCCTCGCCAGGCGGGTACCATCAATTTTGTGTTTGGCTATGACCTGCGCGCGGGATGCGCTTTCGCTGCTACGTGATCCAAGTACAACGATGACTTCATCAAACTGGCTGACTTTATCTTTAATAAAATCGCTTACCGGGTTGATTTTCATGCGCTCAGTACACCAGCGGAAACTACGGGTAGGGGCCGGATAACCTTTACCTAGCAGATTGACCCAGAAGGTTTCGTGGGTCTTTGGCATGACAGCATGCTGAGTGATTGGAAGCCCAGCGCGTTTAGCACCGGCTTCGATTCGTTGCATGGTCTTCTTGATCAAATCCACTACGACTGGTGTCTCTACCAATGTGTCGGACGAAACAAGAAACACATCTTTCTGCCGCATAGCGGGCGGTAGTCCCAGTAGTGCAAGATATACCAAAGTAATAACAGCGCTGGAATCTTTACCCCCGCTGTAACCAATCACCCATGGACGCTTATCGGCACAATAGATACGTTGTACTTCAGATACGTATTCTGCCAGGGGCCGCCCGGCAAAATTTTCCTGGTTGATAAAATCTTCGTAATCGGCCAGATCGTGGGCCTGAATTAGTTTACTCATGAGATAACCATTTGAGCTTCGAGCTCTTGTTCTTCATTTGAAAGGGGGAGCGATAAGGCGATTTTAAGAGCATTGCAGGTAAGCTGGATAGATGCCGTCGTCTTACTGAGTTTACCATGTTGCATTGCACGTTTGGTAAGCTCTGGGCTGCTTTTACGCCAGTCGAACTCTCTAAGCTCACAAATTATTTTTTGCCATGAGTCAGGGTGCTCTGAGAGCAGGCAGTGACCCAGTAAACCCAGAGCCTGAAGACCTATGCCGTGTGCATGAACATACTCCTGGCGAAGTTGAGCAGGAGATACCTCTTTTTTGGCAGCTAATTGCCAGTCTGGCATGACCTGAAATATCGCCTGCCAGTAGAGGGCCGCAAGGTCAGAACACTGCTCAACATCATTGGCTTTAGGTTCTTTTCCCAGCAGAGAACGCGTAGCTTGCTTGATGCTGCTTAAGGTGAAGAGTTTGTTTGAAAACTTACTGATGCTGGATTTTTCCATTTCAGTTAGTCCGATAAAAGGCTCGATATTCATAGCCAGATACCGTGATAAGTTCGAACTGATATCTCTGTGGTCGTAAAGTGTAGCAAGAGAAGGGCTTGGCCTGATGGCATATTTGTTCAAATCAGCAAACATTTGCTGACTGCGTTTAAGCCCTTCATCTACAAAAAATAATACGGGAATATTATCTTGTCCCAACTCAGGCCTTGCATCCAGTGCGTCTTCTATCGCTTTCCTGCGATGCTGCCCATCATTGATTAAAATTTGTGCCTCCATGGGCACCCGCAAAGTCCCTAAGTTATTGGAACCCGAATACTCATCGAACTGCACATCTACTGCAATGGAAGCAGTTAGAGCTGAAAAAACATAATCACTTGGATTTTCAAGTAAGTAGCGGACCATTTCAGGTATACGGGCTTTGTTTAACGTTCTTTGTGCGCGCAACTCAGGTGGTACTTCATTTTCGTCAAAACTAAAAATTTTGGGGATTATACGCATTGGGCAGGTAGCAATATAAAACGGTCTGCCTGCCTGGATTCCTCTGACAGCGGGGAAAGAGTAGCAATAGTCAGTGTCGAATTTCGCCATACAGAGGTTACCTAGAAGTAATATTCATTTTACGTAAAAATAAACGTTTTATAGTCTTTTGTCATCTTTTTTTACGTAGCAGTTTCACTTTTTTTGGCGTTTTTCCCTGAATTTGGTGCGGGGTATAATTCTATTTAATTCAAAAACTTATCTGAAAACCTAAATCGTAAGCTTAACGTTTTAGGAGCGTTTTACTCGCTCATTTAACCATCTCATCTAAAACTGTTTCCTCTTGTCCTGATATGCCTTGCAAGTTCAAAATAAACTCTCCCCAACCCAAAAAAAGACGCTCACCATCAGTGACTTTCCCCAGCCTCTCTGCCTCCACACAACCCCTTACGGATACAACGACGCTTTCCCCTCTGAACTAAACCGCGCTATCTCCGCCACAACCATTTCACACGCAGCCTGCATCAGACCTGTCCCTGTCGACCTGCCGTTATTCGGCTCAGCGTCCGGCTGCTGACGCGCAGCTGTCTTTATGCATCACAGAGATGGCACTTCAACAACCTTACATGGTCGATAGATTTTGTCATGGATGCACTTGCCAGCGGCCGCCGGATTAAGTGGCTGACCTGCCTGGATGATTTCACGAAGGAGTGTCTGACGATCACCGCCGCTTTCGGTATTTCAGGCGTTCAGGTCGCTTGTATTCTGGACAGCATCGCGCTTTTTCATGGCTATCCGGCAACGATAAGTACCGATCAGGGCCCGGAATTTACCTGCCGCGCACTCGATCAATGGGCTTTTGAGCATGGTGTAAAGCTGCGACTTATCCAGCCGGGTAAGCCAACGCAGAATGGATTTATTGAGAGTTTCAATGGCCGCTTTCGGGATGAATGTCTGAATGAGCACTGATTCAGCGATGTTCTTCATGCCCGGAAAATTATTAATGACTGGCGGCAGGACTATAACGTCTCCAGACCTCATTCATCGTTGAATTACCAGACTCCAGCTGAATTTGCAGCAGGCTGGAGAAATGGAAAATCAGAAGGTAAACAAACCGACATTACTAACTGATCGTTGTATCTAATACTGGGGGCAGGTCAGAAGGCCCGTACAGCAAAGTCTGAGTGTCTCATACCCATGATAATTAGCCACAAATCATGGGATATCTGATGGATTTATAGCCTTGCCGATTTGTCCCAATAACTGGTGTCC
This sequence comes from Pantoea sp. BJFS-204, assembly GCF_049310725.1. Taxonomy (NCBI): domain Bacteria; kingdom Pseudomonadati; phylum Pseudomonadota; class Gammaproteobacteria; order Enterobacterales; family Erwiniaceae; genus Pantoea; species Pantoea sp. BJFS-204. Next base: position 296,166 of record NZ_JBMOWE010000005.1, read on the forward strand.
TTGCTCAGATACGCGATACTTTGGTTTTGATGAGGTTTCGTTATAAACAGTATCTACCATTCCATCGTTCATCAGGTTGGTTACTATCGTCGCAACATTGCTAAATCCGGGAATACCCCGTGTAGCAAGGGTGCGATCCAGTATCATCCATGTCCAGTCTATGTCTTTTTCTGCCATGACTTTCAGGACGTTGAGCTTTGTAGTGGTTAACACGTATTTCTTTGATATCATGAGAGATTATGTCAATTGTGAATGACGCCTTCCCGGAATGTTTTAAGGCGAGATACTTCATCAAGCCATTAACCAAAAATGAATGGCTGAACCGCCAACAGAGCTTCTGAGGCGGTTCCTGAAACGACTGTTATGATAAATCGGTCTGGATTAAATCTTGATGATCAAGTTCTTCCAGAAGTCGAGAGCCTTGCTCTGATATCTGATAGTGATCCATACCTGCTGGGGTTCTTGGTATTATGTCAACTAATCCCGCTTCGGATAAGCCCCTAATAAGCCGTGCAACATTACCCACTCCATCCATTTTTCGCTTTGACATAGCGCGATCAAGATTATACCAATTCCAATTTACGTCATTTCTTGAAGCTAACAGCTTAAGAATGTTTAGTTCAGTGTCGTTTACCATGATGGGGTATCCGGATGATAAAGGTCATCGCCAGTTATTCTATAATCTTCGAGAGTTGCAGTGTGCGTGTTGTTCCATAAATCATAAGATTCAATGTCATCGGCTGGCCTGCCTGTTTCCCAACCTAAATTACAGTAACGCTGATATTCTCGACACTCATGAGTATAGTAATTCAAGTCTACTTTTTCAGGAGGTATTTCACCGTTTGCAATTTTTTTCAATCTGGAAACCATAAAGTCGTTGCCAGGATCGGGAGCAAACCGTGATATGTGTTTTTCTACGATTTGGATCCCTTCATGAGTGATTTTTATTCCGTCTGTTGTCAGGTGCTCTATTGCCCCACCTGCTTTTTCTGGGTCAAATGTTCTTGACGTAAATGTGCCTTTAGCCCCGAATGCTTCTGGTTTCTCTAACTCAGGAAATCGCATTCTTCCCATTGTTAGCCCGGCAGCAACAGATGCACCGGTGATAAGTAACCCCATGTTATCCATGACCTGTTCGTAACCCGCTGGTGCATCCCCGCCGAGTTGCTCTGCGGTCTTCCTGAATCCCTCAATATTGCCGTTGTAAATGCCCCCAGCGGCCAGAAGCCGACCCGCTGCTTTACTGTTGATGGCTTTTGTAGACTGAGCATGTTGAATGGGCACTAACGGGCGAACGTAGTATACCGGGCGTTTTAGTTGATGTGAGATCAGGTAGCTAAGCCGGGAGTGTAGGAACAAAGGCAGGTCATTCCGGAGGTTGCCAGAGGATGTTTGCACCCCCGTAATGACATGACCAATTGCGTCATTTCCCAGTAAAACAACCTTCCCGGATCGAATGTCATCCAGCACGTCCCGGTACGCCATCCAGGGCTGCTGAAAGTGGAACTGACGATATCGGCTGACAAAAAGACCATAGTTGCCCGGTAAATCCCACTCCCGGATGATTCTATTTGGCCGAGCGGTCTCCTCAAGGTAATGCGCTGCCGTATTCGGGTGGATGATGTTGGGGAAGTCATCAAGGTAGATATCATCCAGTGATTTTGCCTGATAGTGATGAAGCATAATGTCCCTATTAGCGCTACCATTGCACACAGCTTACAAAACGACCCATGTTGAGTGAGGTTTAAGACTATCCCTTCATTTACGAAGAGTGAAGTGTCTGGCGATATCCAGGCGACTAATCAAAAGGTATTTTGGGATTAAATGTAAATTATTTTCTGGCACCTCTGACAGAGAGGTCATACAGGAAAAATACCAATCATCCTGGTGGTGGTTTTTACAAGAAGCGCCTGAGCCAGAATCGCGATCGCGCCATTATCCTGGCGAAAGGTGGGGAGCACTGGTTTTACACGTTCCTTTATGCCAAACAGGATATGGCAAATATTGATAATCGCGAGCTGGCCGGATTTCGCGAGTTAGCAAAGCACTATACTGCTCTTAGCGATGAAAAGATCACGGCACTGATTAAGAGTAAAGAACTGGTGGAGATTTGCCATGACTGCAAAAAGTAAATTTAAGAGTCCTGCCTTTGAGGCCATCCACAGCGCGGCTTCTCGATTATTAAGCGTCGATGCTATCCCGCAGGAAACGATGCGCAACTTTGATAAAGCGTGCCTCAACAATGTGGATGAGCTGCAACCCATCGAGATTAAAGCGTTGCGTGAGAAGCTGAACGTCAGCCAGCCCGTTTTTGCCAGCTATCTGAACACCAGTGTGTCAACGGTGCAGAAATGGGAAAGTGGGGTAAAGCGTCCAGGTGGATTATCGCTGAAATTGCTTACCGTAGTGCAGAAGCATGGGTTGAAGGTATTGGTTTGAGTGAGTTGTACTGGCTGCAGCATTAAATGGAAACCTGACTGAATCACGGCAACAATTTTAACCTCGATAATTGGGATAAATCGGCTTTAAGCCATACACTGAAAAATTGAGGCCGGGAAAATTCTTAAATGTATTGAAACACCATCTCATGAGCAACAATATGAGATTGTAAGGAGTAGTGCAGTAACCTGGGGAGAATACAATGAGGAAGAAAGTTAAACTCTCCCTGATAACTCTCTATTTATTGAGTCAGGAAAAATAGCTGTTGGTGATTTTATGATATCCAGGGCTAATGCTCTTGAGCAATTTTTCTGGCGTGTTTCTTATTATTTCCTGCCAGATAAACCTTACGCTTTATAATAAAATGATTTTATAACTTACTTATTTCACTCTGTTTTTAGCTGGACTTTTCTTCTCTTTCCTGATGATATATACAGGTATTTAGCGCGGCGCGGATGTGCGCCAACACACCCGCGCCGCTAATCACAATCACTATTTAGAAGGAATAGTAATCATGACTGACGCCCATTCTATTGCACAACCGACTGAACCAGAAGTCTCTCCTGCAGATAACCGGCAATTAACCGTTAGCTATGCAAGCCGCTATCCGGATTACAGCCGTATACCCGCCATCACCATGAAAGGACAATGGCTGGAAGCTGCCGGTTTTGCCACTGGCACAAAAGTCGATGTAAAGGTAATGGAAGGTTGTATCGTACTCACCGCCCGGCAGGAGAGCGAACTGATGCAGTCGCTGCGCCAGGTATGCAAGTTGTCGGCGCGGAAACAAAAGCAGGTGCAGGAGTTTATTCAGGTTATTGCCGGTAAACAGAAAGTCGCCTGAATGAAAAACCGCTCCCGACATCGCTTCGGGAGCGGTTAAATGTCAGGACGCGTAAAGTAGAACGAGGGAATTTCAGACTACATCCTCGCGAGCCTCTTTAACCTACGGAACGCTTAACATCAAAAACGTCGGCCGTTACTCGCTGCTGGCGGTATCTGTAACGATAATAGTGAGGGGTTTCGTATAACGGCTGAACAGTTTGGTGGCGATGTCTTCAGCAACTGATTAGTGTCAGGTGGGGAAAGCCCCGGTTAACCTGTATCACAGATTAGATAACAGTTGCTTTAGTCAATGCAACAGGAAAGCTTGCCCCTTAAAATTATAAAGGGCAATAATTAAACTATAGTTAATTGATGTTTTTCGTATTTTAATATAATTATCGTTTGAGCGCTTATTGCACTCTGTACCCGGTACCTGAAATATCAGATAATCGCGGGTGGGTTTTCCCTGGTGTTGATTTGGTCTTTGACCTCCTGACCGCTAAGCATGGTGAGTGCATGGTGGTCAGGTACTTTTTTAAGTATAGGGTCTGCGCAGGTGTAATAAAAGCTGTCTTAAAAGACAGGGGTAATAGTTCCCATATGTGATTATCAGGAATGAATCAATGAATTCTGCTATTGAGTTTTTTTTGCGTGATTACGATGAATTTCCGCCAGAATTATCAACCGAACTCTACCGGCTCAGAAGAAAAACATTTCGTGAGAGGCTCGACTGGAAAGTCGAATGCATTGATGGCATGGAAAAGGATCAATTTGACAACGAAAATACAACTTACCTGCTGGGCATGCATAACGGGAAGTTGCTATGTGGTGCACGGTTTATAGATTCGACGCAGCCGACGATGATGAGCGAAATTTTTCATGAATATTTCGAGGGTATAAGTGGTCTCCCCACAGATATCCCCTGTTGTGAGATTAGCCGGCTGTTTTTAGATAAAGATAGACGTGACTCTGCAGGCCTTCATGGCTTGCCCGCCAGTAAAGTGTTATTCCTTGCAATGATTTTTTATTGCATGAAGAAAAACTATCGGGGGATGTACGCTGTGGCAAGTCGCGGCATGTATGCAATATTTCGCCATGCGAACTGGAAAATAGAAGTTATTCAGAAAGGCCTTTCTGAAAAAGGGGAAGTTATCTACTACATTTTCATGCCTGCCAGCATGAGCATCGTGGAAGATATTATTACCAGGGACAAAGCCAGTGGCTGGCTTCGTGAGATGTCCCGACATTTACGCCATCTTTAACCAGTAATGTTGACTCAGTTGTCCAGCAGCCGGAGCTCCGTTCCAAGTTTTACCGCATGTGTGGCGTTATTCACTCCGAGCTTTTTCATGACGTTGCCCATATGAAATTTTACGGTGCGTTCCGCAATAGATAAAATGACCGCAACTTCGGCGTATGTTTTCCCGGCGCCGACCCACTTAAGTATCTGCCGCTCACGCGGTGACAAAAAAACGTTCTTTTTCTGATTGTGTTGACTGTATAAGTTAAGCGTCTTCTGATGCAAATTAATAAGAAAGCTAACTATTTTTGAACGATTTTTTTCCATGTCAATACCAGAATCTTTCTGACTAATAATGGATAGCAAAGCCAGGTTGTTCAGGTAATCATGCAGAGGGAATGTCTGTCCCTGGAAAATATTATATTGAAAGCTTTCATTAAAAATTCGCGTGAGATTGTAGCCGCCTGACAGAATGACGTTGTTTTCCCAAAAAAAATCTTCAACACAACGTAAACTCTGAATAATGACAGGATCAATAAATTGATATTTTCTTTCAAGGTATATGTCGAACCACTCAGGGTTGTTATTAATAATACGCATCTGTGAAGGGTCTTTCTTGTTCATAATGGCGTAGGCATAGATAATACCCTTGTAATCCTCAAAGAATGCATTCAGTTCATTCTGGATTAACAAATTGATTCTTGTATCGTTGTAGTATGTATCCTTCACGTCAGTTTCTACCTCCGGGATGAGTGGATAAACCAGTATAATCCGCTTCGTTAGCTGTTGCTAATCGTATTTTAAACCAGTTAAAGGACAGTGCAAATCACATCTGCCAGCAATATCCTGGATATTTTTGCTTTACAAAACGGATGGAAAGACCAGCTTACAAGACTACAGATGAATTATCGGGATTCACAAAAATCTGCGGGGACAGCAGGAACATTCGAATAATGATTCGCGATTTTAAGTTATTGCTGACTGGAGTGAACCGACAGCAGCATTTTCATAACAAAACTCATGCTGGCAGGCGTAATTAAACAGGCACCGAGTCAGTATCTGACTGCAGACGGTTTTTAAATCCTGATGCTCATGCTCCCCTTCGGCTACCCGGCGTTATCGGGTCGTCAGTTCTGCTGCGCTAACCCCTGTGGGTTTCGGATATAGGGCCTGATGGCAAACGTTCAGGTCAACCCTGCAGCCGGCTTAACGCCTGCGCTTTCACTGGCCATATAGGTGATGACAAGCGAGTGTTAATCAGCAGGAGGCACATCAGGTCGTGTAAGTAGGCCAGTAACCTGATTACTCTCCTGAACAGCAAGTCTCTATTTTAGCTGTCTATTGGTTACTACTGGTTTATGGGATGAGTAAGTGGTCTTTCTACCAGAGGCCAGGGCGCATGGGGATGTACAGGGGCAATGATATGTTGCAGGATGTCCCATCGCTTTATCAGAAAACCGTAACAGGCAAGGGTCGTTAATCATGAAAACAAGATGATGCTGGGTGTCGTATTTCTCTTAACGGGATGCCCTGGGCCTGGCGACCGAATGGTGGAGCGAGAATCTACAGCGGCATTTATCAAAGACAAGCAAGTTTGTGTGGTGTCGCCACTGGAGCCACAAGAAAGGATTACTGCCATTCAAATCAACAGCGATAAAAGCAATTCTCTTCACAAGTTTTTTGATGACAAACCTGTTTATGTTCCAAAAGGTGAGTGCCTTCCTGTGTTCGGATTTAAGTTCACAACGGGAGAGCGTTACTATTTCGCCTATGATGTTCAATCTGATAAATCAGCGTCGCATTTAGTCACGGCTGATTTTTCTTATTCCAAAGAATAAGGAGGCAGAACATTCACTCAGTTGCCCTAACCACCCTGCAACACCAGCGCTATACTAACCAACCCGAAGCTGGTTACCACTGGCTCCGTGCTAAACTGGATAAACGCTCCCCCAATATGAACCCTTGTTGATGAGGTTGTACCTGCATTGAGTCGCCTGACCGGACGCCATCCGCTGAACGGGAAATTATTGTGGCGATGCCGGTCTCTGCCGCTGGTCATCGCGCTGCTATTGGTGGGATGCGCCCGCTCTGACGCGCTGTGGACGGTCACGCATGACCTCTGCATGAATAACTATCACTACCGTCGGGATCCGTCTCCCTGCCAGCAACTCTATCTGCCGCAGGACAGCACACAGGGCTACAGCATCATCCAGAATCCTCGCCACAGGCTGCACTTTATTCTGGTGCCGACGGTGGCGATGTCCGGCATTGAGAGCATTGCGCTGTCGCGCCCCGGACGTCCCGATTATTTCGGCTACGCCTGGTTAATGCGTTATCGTCTGATGGCGGCCTATGGCGCTAAAGTGCCTGAGGATCGCCTCGGCATGGCGCTGAATTCCGCTTATGGCCGCAGCCAGAATCAACTGCATATTCATCTGACCTGCCTGCGGGAAGATGTCTATCGCCAGCTTCAGGCCGAGCGCCCCTATATTAATAATGACTGGCGACCCTTGCCCGACCGTTTGCTGAACCACACCTACTATGCCCGTCGCGTTATGCAGCCGACGGCGATGGGGATCTATCCTGTCTCCTCCGTAGCGCGCCATTTCCGGCTGTCCCCGCCGCAGCTGGCAGAGTCTGGTGTGGCGCTCATCCCGGCGACGTTTTCGGGAGAAAAAGGGTTTATCCTGCTAACTACCCGGCGCGGCTGGGATAAGGGCAATCGGGCGTCCGTTGAGTCGCTGCTGGATAAACGCTGCGCTATTCTTTCAGCGCCGCCAGCTGACGTTGCAGTCGGGAAGTAACTAAACCTTATCACCCTTAATCCTTCACCGACCCAGCCACTCTGCTGTAATCAAATGCTCTGCCAGCAAGAACCCGACTGACGAGGACGATCGCCCGTGCATCGGTTTCGTAAACATTGAATCAGGTTCGTGTCCGCCCTGTTTCAGTTCCTGCTCCAGCGCCACAAAGAGCGCCTTCTTCATATCGCTGGAGATATTGATTTTACCGACGCCATAACGGATCGATTCCGCGACCTCGCTGTCTTTGTTGCCCGAACCGCCATGTAGTACACGTGGAATATTAATTAATAGTAAGCTTGTTACAAGCTTGTCATTTATACATGGTTTTTGAGCTATAACATCTCTGTTACTCTCAGGTTAAATAACAAGCCATAAACGCATATTAATTACATCTGTTAAGTGACTTATTACTAACATAATCATCCTATTTCTTAAACTCAGACTTTTTCCAGGAAAAATTATTGCTCATTTTCTTTTCACCAGCGTAGGATAAGCGCACAAAGGATTATAGATGCAAGGATTATCAATGGCTCTACATGGAAAGTTTGTTATTAATGATGCTGACTACTCACCGTTATCCTTTCCGGGTGTGGGAACGTTTTTAGCGTTCTCTGGCAATGGTGCTTATCGTAATCGTGGTGCCTGTGGAATGATTCCTAAAGAGGGGCCTGTACCAGCGGGTAAATACTGGATTGTTGACCGTCCTGAGGGAGGCCTCCGATCACAACTAAATGCCGGTGTAAGGGATATTTATAATCATTTTGCCAGCGGTGCTACGTTCAGGCATTCCGAATGGTTTGCAATATGGCGGGATGATTGGGCAATTGATGATTACACCTGGGTTGATAGCGTTAAGCGTGGTAACTTTCGTTTGCACCCCGGCGTTCTTTCTGAGGGTTGTATCACACTTCCGCATGATTCTGATTTTTCCCTGTTACGCAATGCATTATTAAGGACCCAGAAAATAGAGGTTCCTTGTATGAGGAAGTTAAAGGCCTATGGAACGATTGAGGTAATTGCCAATGGCAAAACATGTCCTTAGTCTCTTTATAAAATTGGCGCTCTTTACTGTGATTATGCTGTTCGTTGCTAAAGAAGTTCCCTATGATGGATTAGTTGACTCTATAACAGCCTTATTTGATTTCCAAAGCGCTCTGAACGTTACCCATTTCATTCTGGGTGAACCTGACTTAGAGGCCTGGGAGTCGTTGCGGGATTACTTTTCTATTTTAATTAATACTCTAATCAGCATTCCGGTTATGAGTGCGATTATCACCCTTTTTAACGGCCTTACTCACAAAGTGACCCCATCTTGCCTCCCTAAAGAGTGGGCTTTCTCTACCGTGCGACGATTGATAAAAATAATCATTTTTGTAATGCTGCTTTGGTTATTCGTCCGCTTTGTACCTTACCAGGCTGTTTTTCCGGACATAGAAAAATTTTCAGATGTTGCTATGGCTGCACTTATGGCTTTCAACCTGATTTTAGCCCTTTTCTGCTATTACTTTATTATGAAGAAATGCACATTCAAAAGGAGTTTGTAAAATGCCTATTCCAGCTTACATGTGGCTTAAAGATGACGGCGGTGCAGATATTAAGGGATCTGTAGACGTTCAGGATCGTGATGGTTCTATCGAAATTGTTGGCTTCAGTCACGGTTTAAATATTCCAGTGGATAGTGCCAACGGTAAAATCACCGGCAAGCGATCACACTCTCCCTTTATGATTGAAAAAGAGTTTGATAGCGCCAGCCCATACTTATACAAAGCCGTTGCTACTGGTCAGACGCTGAAAAGTGCGGAGATTCGCTGGTATCGCATTAACCATGCCGGGCAAGAGGAATGCTATTTTGTTATGACTATCGAAGGGGTGAAGGTGACTGGCATTAATCCGGGGATGCCAAATGCTAAAATGGCAGGAAACTCGCAGATCAACCATATGGAAAGCCTTTCCCTGATGTACGACAAAATCACCTGGCGTTACGTTGATGGTAATGTGCAGTATACGGATGACTGGAATGTTCGGTCCTGAGATTAAAATCCTGTTTCCTGTGGTATAGCTAAGTTCTCCTTGGCAGTGAAGCACTAATTAAAACGTTACCGGGGTGTAATGGGGGATCTAGTGACGACCTCCATCCATGCTCGAAAAACGTTACGACCGCGTTATCCGGTTGTACAACATCTAAAAAAGGCACCTATTCATCGGTGCCTTTTCCCGGCCTCCCTGGCAGTCTTCAAGCCACCATCCACGCCACACAACCCCTTACCGATACAACGCCGCTTTCCCAACCGAACTAAATAGCGCCATCTTCGCCGCGACCACTTCACTTGCCGCCTGCATCGGTTTAACAAAGAGGGAATTAGGCTCGTGACCCCCAAGCTTCAGCTCCTGCTCCAGCGCCACGAAAAACGCCTTCTTCATATCGCTGGAGATATTGATTTTACCGACGCCATAACGAATTGATTCCGCGACCTCGCTGTCTTTGTTGCCCGAACCGCCATGCAGCACCAGCGGGATATCAACCAACTTACGGATCTGCTGCAGGCGCTCGATATCCAGCTTCGGCTGCTTCCCTTTGGGGTAGAGGCCATGCGAGGTGCCGATGGCGACCGCCAGCGTGTCGGTGCCGGTCTCGCGCACAAAGGTCTCGGCCTGCTGCGGATCGGTATAGAGAATCTCGTTACTGCCGCCTTCGCCGCTGCCTTCTGCCACGCCGATGGTGCCCAGCTCCGCTTCCACAGAGACATTAATCGTGTGCGCTATCTCGACAATCTTCTTCGTCAGCGCAATATTCTGCTCAAAAGGGTGAGACGAGGCGTCAATCATCACCGAGGTAAAACCGGCGTAGATCGCTTTCATCACCTCTTCCAGCGAACGGCCATGGTCCAGATGGATCACCACCGGCACGCGCGCCTGAATCGCCAGCGTCCGCAGATAACCGATAAATTCCGGGCCGGTGAAGGCCATCTCTTCAGGATGGATCTCCAGAATCAGCGGTGAATCCAGTCGCTCGGCAGTCTCAACCGCCACCCGTCCAAACTCCGCGCTGGCGATGTTAAACGCACCAACGCCAAACTGATGCTGTCGGGCAACGCTGAGCAGATCTTTCATGTTGTAAAGCATAGGTTTTATCCTTGTTTTGCAGGAACGGAGATATCTTTTTTCAGGAACAGCAGGATCAGCGCCGTCAGCAGACTGCCTGCGGCAATCGCAAACAGATAACCCATGACATTGCTGATCACGTTAGGAATGAAGATGACGAAAATGCCGCCATGCGGAGCGCGGGAAGCGCAGCCCAGCATCATTGAGAGGGCGCCTGCTAATCCGGAACCCGCGACGATGGCCGGGATGACGCGCAGCGGATCGGCGACCGCGTAGGGGATCGCGCCTTCGGTAATGAATGACAGACCGAGAATGTAGGTGACCTTGCCGGTCTCGCGCTCCTGCTCGGTAAACTTGCGGCGGAAGAGGGTGGTTGCCAGCGCGATGCCCAGTGGCGGCACCATGCCCGCCGCCATACAGGCGGCAATCGGTCCGTAAACCCCACTCGACATCAGGCCAATCGCAAACATACAGACGGTTTTATTCAGCGGGCCACCCATATCAAAGGCCACCATCATGCCGAACAGCAGGCCGAGAATGGCCGCATTGGTGTTACCCAGCGAACTGAGGAAGTCGGTCAGCCAGCCGAGCAGCATTTTGATCGGCTCACCAATCAGCAGCGCCATTAGTGCGCCGGTCAGCAGCACGCTTAACAGAGGCACGATTAAAATAGGTTTCAGTCCGGCGACCGCTTTGGGCAGATGGATATGGTTATTGATCAGCAGCGTGATGTATCCGGCCAGGAAGCCGGCAATCAGCGCGCCGAGAAAGCCGGAGCCGGTGTGGATCGCCATCATCCCACCCACGGCGCCCGCCACGATGCCCGCTTTGCCGCTGACAGACTGGCTGATCCCCAGCGCCAGAATCGGTAGCATCAGGGCAAAGGCGGAACCGCCACCGATGTCAGAGAGCATCTTCGCTATCGGGCTGAAGTTCGCGTCCCCTGGTGTGGCCGCCGTAATCCCGAATGAAAAACTCAGCGCGATCAGAATGCCGCCCGCCACCACAAACGGGATCATCAGGTTCACGCCGGTGATCAGGTGCACATAAATCTCTGAAATCCAGGAACGGGAACCCGACGTCTCACGGGCACTGTTAGCCGGTTCCGATGCACTGGCCTGTGGGGCGGAGTCGGCAAGCCTCGGAGCCAGTTCGCCGTTAACAATGGCGTTTAATAGGCCTTCAGCATCCTTCGCGGCACGGGTAACGGGCACCTCAATCACGTTTTTGTGCTGGAAGCGCGCCATCTCAACTTTTTTATCTGCGGCGATTAACACGACGTCCGCCCGATGAATATCGTCGTCGCTGAAAATATATTCGCTTTCAATCGCGCCCTGGGTTTCAACTAATACATTCAGGCCCAGTTTTTTAGCCGCTTTTTTTAAATTACTTTCGGCAAGGTAGGTGTGGGCGACACCTGTAGGACAGGCGGTAATGGCAATAATGTTCATAAATGTTCTCCAGTGAAAATTTTATATTTATGTTTTTCGGTCTGAAGGGATGGCTACAACCTGGAATACCTCCTTTATTTTTAATTCATGCTGCTCTCCGGTTTATTCAGGCTCCCGATCGGGATAACAGTAAATGAAACATTTCTTCGCGATGCGGGACATTAAGCAATTGCTCGACGACATCCTCATCGCCTAACGCAATGGATATTTTGGCGAGCATTTTGATATGGCCCACATCTTTATCGGACTCTTTTACCGCGAACAGAATAACCAGCCGGACTTTGGTGCCGTCGATGGTTTCCCACGGAATGTCCTGGCGTAAACGACCGACGGCAATACGGGTTTTGGCGACGGCCGCAGATTTACCGTGTGGAATAGCAATATGGTTTTCAAATCCGGTAGAGCCTAATTCCTCACGCAGATAGACATCTTTCAGGAAAGCGGCTTTATCGGTGACGGCCCCGGTCTGGCAGAGCAGGTCGGTCAGCTGAGAAATAATCTGCTCTTTGGTCTGGCAATCGACATCGAGAATAATGCACTCTTCTTTTAATACTTCGTTAATAGCCACGGCTGTCGTCATTTTGCTTCTCCATTATCATTAATTAATCGAATTCGATACCAGACACTCCGTTACTCTTGCGATATCTTTCGCCGAGAACAGGGCAGAGACATACACCACCGGTTTTTCCAGCGGCTCCAGCCGGATAGTGGAAATCACCACGTCACACTCATGTCGTTTCAGGGAGTCAGCAATATTTTTCCCTGGCACGATGTCGATAATTTTCCAGTCGGGAAAGGCACGGATGATCCGTCCGTAAAGCAGCTGCGAGGTGCCCAGACCGCTGGAGCAGACCAGCAAGACCCGTTTTACCTTGATGCTGTTTTCGATGGCTGCCTGAATGTGCACCGTCAGATAAGCCACCTCATCGTCACTGATTTCATCCAGGCTGTACTCCTGCGTCAGCTGGCTGATCACCGCTTTAACGGCGGCGAACACCGTGCCCAGCTCGGTCTGGATATCATGCAGCAGCGGATTTTTAATCCGGATGTGATATCTGAGGCGGTTCAGCATCGGCTTGATATGCGAGGACAATGACGCCTGCAGGTTCTGGTCGGTGGTGATTTCAATGTTGATGCGCTGCGCCACCCGGGCGATCAGCGCCTCAGCAAAGCGGGTTTCACGCTCTGAAATCAGGGAGTCATCGTGCTGTGGTGACTCACCGCCCGCCTTACCGGAAGAGACCAGATACTGATAGATGGAGTGAGACTCCTCGGCCACCAGTACCGTGTTGTAGGCAGTCTCAATGCGCTCTATCACCGCCAGTGACACCTGCCAGGCGTGATGGTCGCTCACCCGGTTCATCGACACCGCGCGGGCGTCGGTCCTGTGCATCGGCGAGTGACTGCGGTGGATCAGTACCAGAATATGCGTAAATAAATTGATGTAGTAAGGATCGCTTATCGTATATTGCAGTTGCTGTTCAATAAAATTAATTAATTGCAGGGTAAAATGGACAGCCTGCTGACCAAACTTCTCTGAAAGCTCCTGCAGCGTGCTTTCATCCAGACGGCTTTCCATCATGTCCTGACGGTTATAAATCGATTTTAACACCAGCGCTTTCATCGCCATGCGAATATTATGGTCGCTTCCTTTTATGCTGGTTCCGGCGCGGCTTTTTAATAAGGTTAAATCAAACTGATGTAACCATGCTTCTAATGTTTTTAAATCATTCACTATCGAAGCGCGGCTGATAAAATATTTATCCGCCAGTTCGCTGATGGATGAACTTTTTGGTGACAGCATTAATAAATCAGACGCTATTTTCAGCATCCTGAAGTTGCTGCTGAAATCATCCACCTCGGTTGAGAAAATCCGGCGCGCGGCTATTTCCGACTGCGCATCAGCGAATTTAATTGTGATCCCTCTCCCACTTTTTCCGCTGAGATTGATTCCCTGGTCAGAAAGTTTTTCGTTAATGTCGGCAATATCGCGGCGTAGAGTTCTGGGTGTAATAGACGTTTTTTCTGAAATAGCGTGCAGGCTCACATAACTGTTATGAGAAATAAGCTGTCGCATAATCGTCAGTTGCCGTTCAGTCAGCGCCTTCATCATCATCAGGTTCCGCTTAATCCGTTATTCGCCTTGTCAGTTATCATCTAAACAAAGGCACTATGCCATGTAAATATTAAAACATGGCCACAACCTGGTGGTCAGGCTGACCACCTGACAGTGAATTTCTTAAATAATCGGGGACGAGATGAAAGAATAAGTGAAAGGGGATGGGAGGGTTTGGCGGGCTGACTGGCAGTGATCCGATTGGTGGGGCTACAACAATGGCTGAGGGCGGAATCTGGCGGGAAAGCCCGGCTTACGCCGGGCCAGGTTTTATCTTTACGCCATCTTCAAACGCTGCAATCGTTTCTCGCGGCGAATCTTGCGCTCTTCCATCACCGCAACCAGCGCCATCAGGCAGATACAGGCGATAGCGGCGGCATCCAGTGCGGCAAAGGTGCCTGCCCAGCCGGTCAGGCCAAATATCGGCGTGCCGTCGGCAATCATGCCCAGGCCCAGTTTGGCGAAGCTGTCACCAATCAGATAGGCGAAAGTGCCTTTGATACCATCCGCTGCGCCAATCGCTTTTTTCGGCACAAAGCCGACCGCGGCGACGCCGATTAACAGCTGCGGGCCAAAGACCAGGAAGCCCAGGGCGAACAGCGACGCCAGATAGACATACTGGTTGCTGGCATGCTGATAGATCCCGAGCGTGGCAATAATCAGCGCTAATGCAACGCAGGCCACCAGCGCACGGCGGCCATTGGCCAGATCGGATAACCAGCCCCACATCAGCGTGCCCACCAGTGCGCCCACTTCAAACAGGGTAAAGCCCTGAATCGCCACCTCTTTAGAGAGTTTCAGCTCCTGGAAGGCATAAACCGTTGACCATTGATCGATCCCGATGCGCACCACATAGAGGAAGATGTTGGCGAAGCAGAGCAGCCAGATCACCTTGTTCTTCAGTACGTACTCAACAAAGATCTGCCATTTGGTCATCGACTCATCTTCGGCTTCTTTGTCCTCATCGCTCAGCTCTTCGTCAAACAGCTCTTCGGCCTTGCCCAGGCCATAAGATTCCGGGGAGTCGCTGCCGTAGCGCAGGCCGATAAAACCAACAATCAGCGCGATAATAGACGGGAAGATAAACATCCCAATTACGTGGCCGTTGAACAGCACATTGGCGCCAAACAGCGCAACGCCTGCCGCACCGGCACCGCCGAGGTTGTGGGAGATATTCCACATGCCAAGATAAGTACCTCGTTTGCGGCGCGGCGTCCACTTAGTGATGGTGGAGTAGCTACAGGAGCCGCCGGTACTCTGGAAGAATCCGCTTAAGGCATAGAAGGCGATCATCAGGAACAGGCTGACGGAACCGGTGCCCATGCTGGCGCTGAAACCCAGCATGCAGATGGCCGAGAGGATCAGCATAAACGGCAGGAACTGCTTGGTGTTTTTGCCGTCAGCATAATAGGAGACCAGGGTTTTCCCGACGCCATAGGTGATGGAGAAGCCCAGTCCGATCATCCCCAGCTGCGTCATGCTCAGTCCGTAGGTGGTGATCATATCGTTCTGCGCGATATTGAAGTTTTTGCGGATCAGATACATGGTCAGGTAGCCGATAAAGACCACCAGATAGGACTGCATAAATGGCTTGAACCACATCTTGCGCCGCAGTTCGATGGGCAGATCCAGCGTCGGTCTGCGCACCTGTTTGAGGAATGCCAGCATGGAAGGGGATTCTCCTGGTTGGAATAGCTGCAATGGGCAGCGAATGGCTGGCATTGTAAAAACCTGCCGCCAGACTGGCCTGAGACAGCATCCAGGCGAAACCAGGAAAATTTCTTAGTTTTGCCCCACTCGGGGCAAAAAGGAGAGGCGTATCACGCTTCAGGCAGGGGGCGCGGTGCCTGAGCATTTAAAAACGGCAGCAGCAGCAGGGCGGAGATCCCCGCCGCCGTGGCAATGACCGCAAAGAAGCCGCTCCAGTGCCAGACGTCGATAACCCACGCCAGCGGCCAGCCGGAGAGTGACGCACCAAGATAGGCGAAAAGGCCGACGAAGCCGGTTGCCGCGCCCGCCGCATCTTTATGGGAACATTCGGCTGCCGCCATACCAATCAGCATCTGCGGGCCAAAGACAAAGAAACCGGTAGTAAAAAAGCAGGCTGCCTGCATCACGTAACTGGTAAAGGGCATCAGCCATAGTGAGCCGACGGAAAGCAAAATCCCGGCTGCAAAAATCAGGTTCATCGGGCCACGGTTGCCGTTAAACAGCTTGTCCGAGCCCCAGCCCGCGACCAGCGCACCTATCACACCGCCCAGCTCAAACAGGGTGACTACCGAGTTGGCCGTGACCAGATCTACCCCCAGCGTGTCGGAGATGTAGAGATTTCCCCAGTCATTAAGCGCCGCGCGAACCACATAGACCAGCACGTAACACAACGACAGCAGCCAGATGTAGGGGTTGAATAGCACGTAGCGGGTCAGGATCGCTTTGCGACTCAGACCTGCGCCTTCCTGCTGCTGCGCCATCTCCATCTCATCCTGTCGCCAGTCGCCTACCGCGGGCAGGCCGACAGTCTGAGGCCGGTCGCGCAGACGCCAGCAGAGAAACAGTCCGGCGAGGATCGCTAAACTGCCCGCAATCATCATCCCGATTCGCCAGCCATAGTGCAGCGCCACTGCGCCGATAACGATCGGGATGACCGCACCGCCAACGTTGTGCGCGGTGTTCCATAGTGCCCACCAGCCGCCGCGCTCGTTGCGCGAATACCAGCTGGTCAGCAGGCGCGCGCAGACCGGCGCGCCCCAGCCCTGGAAAAAGGCGTTGATGGTCCACAGCAGCGCAAAGGCCCACAGTGAGGTGGAAAAGCCAAACAGGATATTCACCACGCCGGTAGCGATCAGCCCCAGCCCCATAAAGTAACGGGCGTTGGAGCGGTCACTGACGATGCCGGATAAGAACTTCGACAGGCCGTAGGTGATGTAAAATAGCGTCGCCAGCAGGCCGATATCGGTGCGCATCATCACGCCGCTGGCGATCACTTCCGGCGCTGCCGCGTTGAAGCTTTTGCGGGTAAAGTAGAACAGGGCATAGCCGATCCAGATGGTCGACATGATGTGCCGTCGCCAGTAGCGATAGCGGCTGTCAATCTCACTTTTGTCCTGCAGCGGAGCGGCGTTAGCGGGCGTTTTCAGAAAGTTAAACACGGTGGTTCCTCAGGCCATACGCAGCGGCAGATGCACGCTGACGCGGGTTCCATGGGTGCAGGAGATAGTCAGCGATCCGCCCAGCGCACTCACGCGTTCGCGCATCCCGACCAGACCAAAGCTCTGCTGACCGGAACCTGGCGGCAGACCGCAGCCATCATCTTCAATCACCAGCAAAACGCGACCATTCTGTTGCCAGCCTTTGAGCGTCACGGCGCTGGCGCTGGCGTGTTTCACAATGTTGTTCAGCCCCTCCTGACAGACGCGAAACAGCGTGACGCGCTGCGCTTCGCTCAGCAGCGCCTCATCAATACGCCACTCAAGGTGACTGACGATGCCGCAATCCTCCAGCTCCATCTCACGCATCAGGGAGCGAACTGCCTGTTCAAGTGACAGGTCATCTAGCTGACGGGGTCGCAGACGTCCCAGCAGTCGCCGCACTGAATCGTAGACGCCAAGAGAGAGCTGCTCAATATGGACGCCGCCCTGGATCACCCGGCCATTTTCCGGCGCAAGGCGCTGCACAATGCCCGCCTGGGTGCGGATTGCCGTAATCGTCTGACCGATATCATCGTGCAGTTCGCGCGCCACCTCCTGGCGCACATTCTCTTCTGTCTCGACCAGCCGTTCCGCCAGGCGCTGGTTGCGCGCCAGCTCACTCTGCAGCGACTGATTCAGCTCGCGCAGCCGCTGGATACCGGCACCCAGCAGCAGTCCGGTCAGGCTTTGCGCCAGCAGCGAGAGCAGGAGATCGACCGGATGATCGTGCCAGGTCTGGCTGGCGATCAGCGCGATTGCGTTCATCAGCGTCGCGATCAGCGCACCCTGCCAGCCGTAGTGCCAGGCCAGCGCAATAATCGGCAGCGCCAGACAGAATGGCGTAAAGCGTGACAGTTCAGCGGGCAGGCCAAGCTGCAACCAGAGACTGATGACAAACAGCAGCAGATACCAGATAAGATGCCGGGCGCGCCAGTTGACCGGTTGCGAGACCAGCGCAGGTCCCAGCGGCTGCCAGCGGGTGCTGGTGAGGTAGTGCCAGATGACCAGGCAGGTCGGGGCCAGCGTCAGACCACCGGTGAGCGTCAGCAGCAGGGCGTTCAGCATCTCCTGCAGTCCCGCCCACGCCAGGGACTGCAGCAGCGCCGCGGCGATCAGAGCCGCGCCCTGGCTCAGCAGCGTGCGCCAGTCACGCTGATGGCGGTAATGGGAGATCAGCGCCACCGGCAGCAGCGTCAGTACACTGCCTGCCATTAACAGCGGCAGATGCGCCAGCGCGACCACCTTCGCCAGCCAGATCAGCATGATCCACTCAGCTGCCAGCAACACCGGCCAGTAAGTGCGTGGACATTGCAGCATCAGCCCCAGACGCAGGCCAAACGGGAATAGCAGCACCGCCAGCTCCGGGCGTTCCACCAGGTGCAGGCTGATACTCCACAGGCAGAACCAGGCCGCCGAGAAGATGAAAAAGCTGGCGACAACGGAGATCAGCCGCGAAACACAGGGGCTCATTGCCAGCCATCAAACATGCGGCGCGCCAGCTCCACATCATTGCTGACGCCGAGCTTCTCCATCAGATTCGCGCGATGGACATGTACGGTTTTCGGTGACAGCGCCAGCTCAACGGCAATTTCCTTTACCGCCATGCCCTGTGACAGTTTTTCCGCCACCTGACGTTCGCGTCGGGTCAGCGGGTCCTGCCGACCGGCGGCCAGCTTGATCGCAATCTCTGGCGTCAGATAACAGCCGCCTGTGGAGACCGTGCGCACCGCCGCGATCAGCTCATCGGGACGACAGCGTTTAGAGAGGAATCCGCGCGCACCGGCATTAAGCGCCTGTTCCACCAGTGCCGGACTGTCATGGACTGACAGCATGATGGTGGCCAGGCCCGTCGGCAGCTTGCTCAGCAACTCCAGCCCGGAGAGATCCGGCATCGAAATATCGCAGATACAGACCTGAACGCCCCGGCCCGGTAAACCTGCCAGCGCCTCACGGCCAGAACCAAATTCCGCTACGACCTGGAAATCCGATTCCAGGCCCAGCAACTGGGCAAAGCCGGAGCGGACGATAAGGTGATCGTCAATAAGCGCGATGGTGATCATGTTTATTCCTGGCGGGTAAAATCGCGCTTACCTTAGCGATAAGCACGAAGCTGTTCAAGTCGTGAGCAGTCTATTCAGGTAAGGGAGTGGGTAGAGTGATGCAGGTCAAACTGTCGTGGATCGTGAGAGAAGCATGCCGGGCTGAATCGCCGCCCGGCAGATCGTGAGGCTAAGCAGCCGATCAGTGCAGACAGCACTGCTTATATTTTTTGCCGCTGCCGCACGGGCAGGGATCGTTGCGGCCGGGCAGTTTCTCTGCCGCGACAGGCTTCTGGGGAACGGGAATCGCTTCAGGCTGGGAGATCCAGTGATCGTGCAGCGCCAGCGCAGCAGGACGGATAGCTTCAATGCTGGCTTCCATCTCGTCCGGCGTCATGGCATCGATCTTTTCAAGATTCTCTTCCACGCCGTGCAGAGCGATGGCGTCCAGCGCGGGTTGCAGGTCCTGCGGCAGGGCAGTCCAGTCGGTCAGCGCGACACCGCGCATGTAGCCGAAGCACCACTCTTCCACCACGGTAAATTCCAGACCTTCCATTTCACGGATGCCAAACAGCGGTTCGAACTGCTCAGGGAATTCAGATAAGCGGTCAGCCACATCATTCATATGCTGGAAGCAAAGCGACATAAAGCGCGTCATTTCACGCTCGTTGCTCCATTTTGGGATCTGCTTCTCGCCACCCCACAGTGCCACCAGCCACTGGCTTGGCTCGACGGTGACGGGACCGGAGAGTACGGCAGTCAGCAGGCCGTCGAGCTCGGAGACATCAATAATCGATGCTTCGCTGCCATATTTTTCCAGCATATCTTCCAGCCATTGCAGCTCTTTTTCGGACAGTGGGCCTTCTTTCATGCGGTTGCCTCCCGGGCATTTCAAAAATTTCAGCGGCGTTGAGCCTTAAAACCGCAGCAGTGTACACCCTTGTGGACTGCAACACAGCTAACCCTGTTCGGGCATGCTGCGGTGATTAAACCGCGTTTAGCACCACTTTCACCCCGTTGTGCAGGCGATAGCCCACAGCACTTTATGGTACATTTTTGCGCTCCAGCCAGACAGTTGCGTGTTAAATAATAATAAGTTAATGATTAATATATGAAAAATGGATTTACTGGCAGGCCGGCTGTTGCAGTCTCCCTTGCACGGCTGACCCCTGGCGGCCAGTGGATCAGCAGATTAATGACGCGATTCATGCCAGCCTTTATCTTCCTGCTGGCGGGATGTGGAACCCTGTCGCAAACCTCCGCCCCGGTGGGCGACCGCGTTTATCTGACACACGCCACCTTTCATGAAAATGTCGACGACATCGTGCAGCATTACATGCAACAGAAGCAGGTTCCCGGCATCAGCATTGCGGTCATTCATCGCGGTGGCCCGACCCGCTATTACGCTTTTGGCGTCACCGATCGTGTGCATCGCTATCCGATCACGCCCGATACCCTGTTTGCGCTGGGATCGCTGAGTAAAGGCGTGACGGCAGAAGTGATTATCCAGCTGGTTGATCAGGGTAAACTGCGCTGGAGCGATACCCTGGCCGATCTTCTGCCGGAAGGCGTTCACCTCAGCGCTGACGCGCAGCGCATCACGCTGCTGCAGCTGGTGACGCACACCTCGGGTCTGCCGCGACAGGATATGGATTTGACGATGCTGCAGCAGTTCGTTCGTTATCTGGATACCGGCGAGAACTTCTATGGCAACCTTGATAGCGACAAGCTGCTGAGTTATCTGGCGGACTTCTCTGCGCCCTCGGTACGCCTGCCACACTACTCCAACCTCGGCTATGCGCTGCTCGGTTATATCCTGCGCACGCGTTTTCATCAGGACATTCAGACGCTGGCATCACAGCTTATCTTCACACCGTTAAAGATGAACCAAAGCAGTTTTGTACCGGAAACGCTGACGGGCTATCCGCTGCGTGCGCTGGGCCATGCAGGCGATCAGCCGAAATTTATTCGCCGCGGCACGCTGACGCCTGACTGGCATTTTCACGGCAACATGGTGGCCGCGGCCAGTCTCTACAGTAACGCGCGCGATCTGAGTGCTTATTTGCGCGCACATCTCAGCGCTACCGGTGATGCTGCGCGGGACCGGGCTTTCGCGGCGGTAGATCAGGCGTGGTATCAGCAGGGCGCGCAGGCGCAGAATATCGCCTGGGTGACCGACACTTTCGAAGAGCAGCAGATTACCTATCAGGTGGGCTATATCGGCGGCTATGCCAGTTTTATCGGCTACGATAAACGTAACGGCAATGCGATTGTGGTGCTGCAGAACGGCTTTAACTGGAGTAACTATTTAGGCATTGCGTTGTTGGTCGATCTGGCAACTCAGGATAAAGTGGTCGGACAGTGATCCGCTACCTGGCCTGTGTGCAGTAAAGTGAATAGCGCTGTTTTTCCTTACACATAGCGTCAGTGCGCCGGAACTGAAGTGCGATAAACATTGTCTTTAGCCTGACTGTCAAAATTCAACGTGGAAATCATTATGCGCAGGACTCAACGTGTACTTTTATCAATGGGATTACTGGTTGGCTCGCTGAGCCTGATCCCCGCTGTACAAGCCGCTGGCGAAGCAACGGATACCGTTCCGCCACCGCCGCAGATTCAGCCTGCTAATCCGGATGCGCAGCCCGCTACGCCTGATACGGGCAGCGTTCAGCCGGATGCCGGTGCCGCGCAAAGCCAGGCGCCGACCAGCTCACAATCTAATGATGGTATTACGCCGACCACGCCGGCACCTTCCAATGGCGCGCACCCTAATTACGACCTCAGCACCATCATCATCGACTACAAACAGTACCAAATCGGTGACACAGTGCCAGAGAAGTACACCGATAAAACGTACACCATCAATGAGTGGCAAAAGCGTAATCTGCCTGCTCCGCAGGAAAATACCCACTGGGCCTATATCAACGCCAACTACATTCTTATTACCAATGACACCGGCAAAATCGTCATGGGTAAATCGGGCGATATCTTCTTCCGCGGTTAAAATAAGCGCGGTTAAAATAAGCGGTAAAAATCAGCCGGTCGTGATGACCGGCTTTTTTTAGCTGAAACGCTCAGCACCAAAGCTTGCCAGCATCGGATGCTTTTCACCGCTTACAATCTCCTCCGCCAGTAATTCACCGACAATCAGCGCCAGGGTTGCGCCCGAATGCGTGAACGCCACATAACAGCCCGGCACCTTCTGCAGTTGCCCCAGCACCGGATCGCCATCGCCTGGAATCGGCTTCAGGCCAATTTTCCAGCTCTGGACGCTGAGCGGCTCGTCACCCCGTAACAGCTGACTCGCTTCCTCGGCCAGCTTTGCTACAACCTGCTTATCAATATGGTAATCGCCTCCGGCCAGCTTCTGGATATCAGCCTCGTACCAGTCGTGATCCAGGGCGTAACGGTTGCCGGGGTTTGGCCGGATGGCGGCGCGGGGCGTGTTCAGCACCGCCTTGAGTTCATGTTTGCCCGGCTCAGTGATCACCAGCATGGAGACGGGCGATCCGTTGGGAATCGTCACGCCCAGTGACGCAATCACATCCGGTGTCCAGGGCCCGCAGGCGACCACCACCGCATCTGCCCGCAGTTCGCCCAGCTCACTGCGAATGCCGCAGGCCCGGCCCTGATCGGTGATCACACTGGCTTTACCGGCGTGTTCAATCACTTCACCACCCCGCGCCCGGAACTGATTCACCAGATACTCTGACAGGTGCGGCAGACTGACCCAGCCTTCACCGGGGTTAAAAATCGCCTGCGACGGCAGCGCGTCGGGATCGATCGTCGCATCCACCTGTGCCACGTTATCAGGTGTCATGAGTTGTGAGTCGTAGCCGTGTGCTTTCTCATAGGCGTGCCGCGCCTGCGTTCCGGCTGCATCATTGCTGAACCAGCAGACCCCGCCATCAAAACGCAGCCAGTCGAGGGTAGGTTGTTGAGCAAACAGGGTGCGATAGCGATCAATGCCCGCCATGCGCAGCGCGTGATAGGGGCGGGAGCGTTCACCCGCCGAGTTGAGCCAGGAGAGTGAACGTCCCGATGCGCCAGAACAGAGCGCGGCTTCGGTCACCAGCGTCACCGCCGCTCCCCGTTTTGTCAGCTCCAGCGCCGTCGAGACACCTATTACGCCACCGCCCAGTACAACTACTTTCATTTCAGTTTTTACCGCCATTATCAGGTTCCTTGCTCAGTTACAGCACTTCAGAGAGAAAACGTTGCAGTCGCGGCGACTGTGGCGTATCAAAAATGGCGCCCGGCGGCCCGGCTTCAACAATCTCGCCTTCGTCCATAAACACCACCTGATCCGCCACTTTGCGCGCAAAGCCCATTTCATGTGTCACCACAACCATCGTCATGCCGCGACGACAGAGATCCGCCATCAGCGTCAGGACACCTTTCACCAGTTCGGGATCGAGCGCTGAGGTTGCCTCATCAAACAGCATGACCTCGGGATCCATCGCCAGCGCGCGGGCAATCGCGACACGCTGCTGCTGGCCGCCGGAGAGATCGCGTGGCCGGTGATCGGCGCGCTGACCCAGACCCACTTCTTCCAGCCGCTGACGCGCAATCGCCATCGCCTGCGCTTTGGGCAGGCCTTTAACCCGCCACGGTGCCAGCGCCACGTTCTCCAGCGCGCTGTGATCGGGGAAGAGATTGAAATGCTGAAACACCATGCCGATCCGTAACCGCAGCGCATCTGGCTTGTCGCGCAACACTGACCGATCAGCCAGAAGTACATCCCCCGATTGCGGTTCATGCAGCCGGTTGATGCCGCGCAGCAGCGTCGACTTACCCGAACCGGATGGCCCGATAATGCAGGTGGTGCTGCCGGGCGCGACCCGCAGCGAGACGTTACGCAACACCTTAATCGGGCCATAAGCCAGAGTCAGATCGCGCAGCTCCAGGCTGGCACCGTGCCAGCTCGCGGCAGTGGTGCTGTTCAGGTTATTCATGGTTGCCTCCGATCCGGGGATGAGTGATCAGTGCGCCGCCGGGCGCTCTGACTTCATCCACCTCTTTTAAGCCACTTTGCGGGGCAGTCAGGCGACGTCGGCCGGTGCGATAACGCACATCGACATAGTTGACCATGTGCGTCAGCGGCACAGTGATAATCAGATAGAACAGCCCTGCCAGCATCAGGGGCGAGAGGTTGCCGGTGAGCACCGCCGCGTCCTGGCCCACGCGAAACAGTTCCCGTTGTTGTGTCATCAGGCCCAGCAGGTAAACCAGCGAGGAATCTTTAATGATGGCGATGAACTGGTTAACGATGGCGGGCAGTACGCGGCGGATCCCCTGCGGGATCACCACCAGTCGCATTGCCCGGCCATAACTCATCCCCAGCGCACGGCAGGCTTCCATCTGGCCGCGTTCAACACTCTGAATACCGGCGCGGAAAATCTCGCCCATGTAGGCGCTGGCGATCAGGCTGAGGGCGAAGATCCCCAGCGGATAGGGCGTAGGACCGAACAGCTGATAGCTGAAGCGCGCCAGGCCCTGACCAATCAGCAGAATGGTCAGAATCGATGGCAGACCGCGGAACAGATCGGTATAGAGCCGGGCAGGCAGACGCAGCCAGCGTGAGGGCGAGATGCCCATCAGCGCCAGCAGAAGGCCGAATAGCGTGCCGAGCAGCGTTGCCGCCAGCGAGATAATCACCGTGTTGACCAGCCCGGTGGTCAGCATCTGCGGCAGTACTTCCATCATTGATGGAAAATCAAAGAAGGTGCGGGAAAGAATCGTGAGCAAGTCCATCGCCGTCTCCATGCAGGGTGGGGGATCCCCCGGTTAACTCAGGACGCGAACGTCCGCATCTTTACTGCCCGCCAGGCAGATACTGTTTTGGCATCGGCGATCCGGGGAACCACTTCTGATAGAGCCGTTGCCAGGTGCCATCCTGCATGGCTGCTTTAATGGCGCGGTCCAGCGCGGCCTTGAAGGCGGGTTTGCCTTTGGCAATGGCAATGCCGGCCGGTGCATCAAACGAGGGGATGTCGGCGGCAGAGACCAGCTTAAAGCGGTCGGCGTAGCTTTTTGCCGCCTCGTAGTCGAGGAAGATCGCGTCGAGCGTACCGTTGTTGAGCGCAGAAACTGCGCTGTTGTTATCCGGGAAGCGCACGAGATCGGTCTGGGTGAAGTGTTCGACGGCATAGCTCTCCTGCAGCGTACCCTGAACCACCCCGAGCCGGTGTTTTGCCAGGCTGGCGACATTCTTCACGCCGCTGTCGTGGCGGGTCAGAACGGTGAGAAATCCCGCCAGATAGCCGGTTGAAAAATCCACCGTCTTTTCACGCGCAGGGGTGATGCCGATAGCCGCCACCGCCGCGTCATACTGACCGTTGGCCACCGCCGGCATGATGGCCGAGAAGTCCTGTCCAATAAAATCGACCTTATCGATCCCGATACGATGGGCGACATCTTTGAAGAATTCGACGTCAAAGCCGGTGAACTGACCGCTGGCATCCGTGAAGGTGTAAGGTTTTGAGTCGCCGACGCTGGCGATGCGTAGCTGACCCGGTTCGATCAGCCCATAGGGATTGTTATCGCTGGCAGCCAGCGTACAGAACGACAGTGAACAGAGTGCGAGCGTGGTGCCGAGCAGTTTGCCCAGGGTGGTTTGCGATTTCATAGCTCATCCGTTTTTGCAGGTTTAAACATCAGAGACTGTTGAGCCAGCGATTATTATTGAGACCGGTCTCAACACAGGTGGCACCTTAAGACACTGATGTTGTGAGACCGGTCTCAAGGGGTTACAATGAGTTTAAGCACAGCCTTTTTTCGGCGTCAATATTCCTGTCATCAACCTGTGATTCAAAATAATTATGACCAGCCAGAAACGACAATCTAAAGCGCCCACCGTGGCGGATGTGGCGCGCGCAGCAAAAGTATCCAAAGCCCAGGCGGCGCGTGCGCTGGGTGGCTATGGGGCGGTCAGTGATGAGGTGCAGGAGCGGGTCAACAGCGCGGCCTCCGCGCTGGGCTACCGTCTGAATGCCCTGGCCCGCAGTATGAACACCGGACGTTCCAATACCATTGGTGTGATTGTCGGCGACATTGAGAATCCCCATTTCGGTCTTGCGCTGCGCGGCATGGCGGATGTGGCGCGCACTGCCGGTTACCATCTGCTGCTCAGTAACAGCGATGAGAAGTTGCAGGCTGAGCAGGATGCGGTGCGGGTGATGCTGGAAAAGCGGGTCGACGGCATCATCGTTGCGCCCTGCTGTTCAGAACACCGTCACAACAGTCACCTGACTCAGGTACTGGAAGAGGGCAGAGCGCTGAAATTATTTGATCGCGCAGTAACTGACCTTGATGTGGAGGCGATCTGTTGCGAATTTACCGAAGTGGCTGCAGAAGCAACCTCGCAGTTACTGGAAGCGGGCCATCGCCACATCGCTTATATCACCAGCATGGCACTGGCAACCGACTACAGCACACCAGGCGATTTTGGCCTGACGCCGGTCGCCCAGCGCGTGGGCGGCATGATGCAGGCATTTGCTGCCGCGGGCGTGGAATTTGATCCGACGATGGTGAAAGTGAATGCGCTGGACGAAGCGGAGATTGCCCGTATCGTGGCCGAGCTGTGGCAGCGTCCGCAGCCGCCTACTGCGCTGGTGGCTTCTGACAGCGTGGTGGCGATGTGGCTGCTGCGCGAAGTGACGCAGCGCGGACTGCGAATCCCTGCCGATCTCTCATTCGTGATGTATGACAATTTTCCGTGGAGTGAGATTGTCACGCCACCGCTGACGGTGGTGGCGCAACCGGTGTATGAGATGGGCCGTGAAGCGGCACGACGCCTGATCGCAGAGATACGCGGCGAAGCCGTCGGACCGATGCCGCGCTTTGATGCCCGTCTGATGATTCGCCAGTCCATTGCCGCACCGGCCAGCCTCATCAGTGGGAAATAATAGGGTTAACCCGGCCAGCCCGGTAACCGGTATATCGCCTGGCTGATGCGTTCGCAGGCAATGGGTCTATCATTTTCGCCAGTTTTGGTCCTTTTTAATCAATTATGATCGTGGCAATCTGCAGAGATAATCTGCAGCCAGGAGGCAACATGTCACAACATACCAATCAGTACGGACAGCCGGTCGGTGAGCCAATGCCAGACTGGCAGCCCCGGCCTCTTCCCCAGCATCAGGTTTTTACTGGCGAAGTTTGTCGGCTGGAGCCGTTCAGTGTGGCGCGTCATGCTGAGGCACTGTTTGAGGCATGGGCGCTGGCTGAAGATGGGCGTGACTGGACTTACCTGCCTGCCGGTCCCTTTACCGAACGTCCGGCATGGCAGGCGTATGCCGCACAGCTTGAAATTAGTCGCGATCCGCTGCATTTTGCCGTGATCGATCTCGCCACTGAGCAGGCGGTGGGTAGCCTGTCGTTAATGCGCATCCAGCCTGAACATGGCGTGATGGAAGTCGGGCATGTCATGTTTTCGGCCCGGCTGAAGCAGACCCGCATGGCAACGGAGGCGCATTTGCTGTTGATGCGTTACGCCTTTGAGACGCTGGGTTATCGCCGTTATGAATGGAAATGTGATAGCTGTAACGCCCCTTCCCGTAAGGCGGCGGCACGTCTCGGTTTTCGTTATGAAGGCGATTTCCGTCAGGCGATCGTCTACAAAGGGCGTTCACGTGACACCAGCTGGTTCTCGCTTATCGATAGCGAATGGCCGCAGGTGAAAAAGGGCCTGAAGCGCTGGCTGGCGGAGGAGAACTTTACCGCCGACGGTCAGCAGCGCGAAAAGCTGGAGGCGCTGCGCGACAGACCCTGACCGGGTGATAACGGGATCACATTAAAATATCTTTCAGGACCGCCGCCAGCAGGGTGGTGGTCATGAGAATTGATAATCGTTTGATCCAGCGCATATCGGTGGTCAGGGTAACAACGTCATTTCTGAGGCTGTCCACAGCCGAAGTTAATCGGAAATTCATTTCACTGAGAGCGACATCCAGCTTATCCACCTTGGCTTCTAACTGATTAAAACGGATGGCCAGTTTGTCTGTTTTTCTTTCAACATGGCCAAGCCGCTCGTCTATCTGATGTACTTTTGTTGTGAGCTGACCAAGCTGCCCATCTATCTGATCGACTTTGGTTGTAAGCTGGCCGAGCCGAATGTCTATCTGATCAACTTTTATTGTAAGCTGGCCGAGCCGGTTGTCTATTTGATCAACTTTTATTGAAAGCTGGCTGACCCGGCTGTCTGTCTGGTCGACTTTCAATGTAAGTTTGCCGAGTCGATCATCCATCTGCTCGACTTTGGTCGTAAGGTGGCTGACCCGATCGTTTGTTTCGTCGACGTTGGTCCTGAGCTGACTGACCCGATCGTCTGTCTGGTCGGCTTTTGCCTGAAGCTGGCCGAGCCGAATGTCTATATGGTTGGCTTTGGTCTGAATCTGACCGAGTTGCTTTCCAACCTGTCCGCCTGGCTGCCTCTGCTGCATATCAGTAAACACCTCCACCATCGCCTCCGCTTGCTGATCGTCGATCCCTGCCTGTTGCAGCGCTTTAAAGGCTTTGTGGGTACTCATCATTGTGCTTGTCATCACGACACCTCCCTGTGCACTTCAGCGATAACGGCATCATGACAGGCAAAAGACGTATCGCCACTAAGCCGGTTGTATTTTGCGCGCCTCGCCGAAAAATATCAATTAGTACAACAAGTAACGTGCAACAGAGTGCGGGCTGTCTCGCAACATTTAGCTGATGGCAGGATGAGGCGACTCTGCGGAAATCCGCAGAGTCGGAAAGAGAAAAGCGGGCGTCAGGGCTGTGGCACGATTTTAATTTCAACCATGCCGATGCCCAGTTTGCGCGGATCCTGACCGGTGATATTGCCGGTGTTACTCAGCTGCGGTTCAGGTGGTGCAATCACCAGACGATGGCTGGCGCCTGGGTTATCAAAATGCAGGGTATGTGTCGATATCTCTTCACTCAGTGACAGCAGTTGCTGCTGATCGCCCACCCGAACCGGAATCGCCCGGTGCGCATTGGGGCCATACGCACGCGCGGTGATCACCAGATCGAACTTCGCGGGCAGCGCATCGATATAGTCGATATGAACCTCGGGCGCGAGATTAGCGTTAGACCAGCGTCCCCAGCTCTCTGGCCGTGAGATGCCGCTGAAGCTTTTAACACTCTCCGGTGCGCCAGGCACGTCAAGCCTGAAGCTATCGGCGCTGTAGCGAATGTTGTTATCTTCAATACGGATCTGCGCGAGGTTCTGCTGGTAACGCGCATCGCTGATAGCGCCCTCCGGGAAACGGACTTTGCCTTTCCACTGCGGTTTGTCGACATGCGTCACCGACGGCGTGCCACCGAGCTGTCCCATCGCCACACAGAGATCGCCGGAAAGTGCCAGCGAAGGCTGCCAGAGTCGCGCCATCTTAAAACAGCGATCCACCCAGAGGAATTTATCGGCTGAGGCGAAATCCGCCAGCTGATAGCGCAACGGTGCCGAATATTCCCCCTCCGGCATCGGCTCGACATGCTTATCACTGATGCGGAACAGAATCGGCAATTTGAAGGTGGTCCCCGAGAAGCTGAAGATATTCTTCGCCTGATCCACCGTGAAGTTGTCTATCTTCTTCGGGAAGTTCCACAGCTGGATAATGTCGGGCTTCCAGCTCGCCACCTTACTCTTCATATCGTCGAACTGGGTGGAGAGTGAAAGCGATGAGAGGCTGCTGCGGCCCAGGCCAATCGCGTTATCGCCGCCGAGAATATCGAGCAGCGTGGCGCCGTTATCCAGCGTGCTGCGCTTCGCCTCCATCAATTCCGCCTGCGGCTTGTCACCACGGATCACCATGAAAAGATTGCGACGGGGCTGTTTGACCAGCCACGGATGCGCAGTGTTGTTCATCGCCAGATGATCCGAGCTCACCACAATCACGGTGTTTTTGAACCACGGCGACGCTTTAATGCGCGCAATCAGGCGTGCCACATGCTCCTGCGAGCAGGCGACCGCACTGAATGACTGATTCGGTTTGCCCTCAATGCTGTAGCTCCTGCGATCGCAGCTGCGTGAGATAAATCCGTCAGGATGATGGGTGTCGACGGTCAGCGTAAACAGCGCAAAAGGTTTACCGGCCTGAGAGAGTTCCTGATACTTCTCAAACACCTCATCCATTACCGTATCGTCGTAATAACCCCAGTTATTACGGTAGGTGGGATCGGCGACGCGGCTTTTCAGCTCCTGCGAACCATAAAGGTTAGCGGGATCAAAACCGTGTGATTTCAGGAAGACATCTTTCCCGGCGAAACGCAGATCGGCACCCTGAATAAACCAGTTCTGGTAGCCGGAGTTTTTCAGGATGTCGCCCAGACAGACGTTCTGAGGATAGAAGCTGGAGAGCGATGCTGACGCATTGCCATCAAATGGGGCAAACAGCGGAATGCCACACTGTGAGGCGACCATGCCCGCAATGGTGTAATCGGTACCTGGCAGCTGTTCGGTTTCGCTGAAGTCGATGCTCTGCTCTTTCTGCCGGCTCAGCTCCGGCGCTAAGCCGGGAAAGGCGATAGGGTCAAAATAGGTGCGCTCTAAGCTTTCACCATAGATGTAAACCACGTTGAGGTGCGGCTGTTCAATGCGATTACGCGGCACTTTATAGAAGTTGTCGAAGTCAGAATCTGCCAGTTGGGTATGCGACACAATCAGGGTCGCGACCTGGCGAAAGGCCGGGGTAGTCTGCACCGAGCCGAGTGCACAGGCGGCGGCCAGCAGCGACCAGCCCATGTGATGCGGACGCTTACGCCGCCGCAGAATCCACGACAGCAGGCAGAACAGCAGAAACAGCACGATGATCAGCCCAATCGCCGGCACCACATATTTACTGACACCCGCGCCGGTCAGACTGTTGGTCAGGGTATAGAGCACCGCATCGTTGATGCCGTCACCGGTAAAATAGTTGCTGGCATAGAGGGTGGCGTTCAGCACAACGAAAAGCACCAGCAGAATAAGAACGACAATAAACCAGAATTTGTTACGCCCGGCTTTACAGGAATAGATTGCAATAGCGGCCAGAAACAACGCGACGGACACCAATTCGGACAACGGCAAATCCTCTCTTCAGGGCTACGCGAGGCTTCACGCAACCGGCCACCTTCGGGGGATGGTTTTTCGACAATCTATATTGGCTGTAATCCGGCTGCAACATATCCGGCCCGATTTGTGCGGTGAAGAGCAGATTGGTTTATTGTCATTTCAGAAGTGAGGTTATCAGGCGTGACGGTGGCTGGCGCGCACCGTCAGCAGAGCAGAAGTCAGGGCGATTTTCAGAGTTTGCCGGTGAGATATTGTGCTTCGCCGTCGGCAAAACTCCAGTCACCTTTGTCATTGGTGATAAAGCTGATCATTAAATCGTTGCCCTGCACACCACAATGCTCACGCAGCTCACGCGCCAGCTCGGCCATGAACAGCTGTTTCTGTTCACTGCTGCGTGGGCTGGTATAGACCCGCACCATCACCAGATTATCGCTCCGGCTGAATCCCAGTCCGGTATCCTGAAACACCATCTGATAGCGATTATTTTCCTGAACAATCTGGTAGCGATCGCGTTCCGGCACCTTAAAGGCCGTGAGCACGGCGCGGTGTGCCGCATCCAGCAGTGTACGAAGCTCTGATTCTGAACGACCCTGGATAACATCAAATTGCAGCAGTGGCATAGCGGATTCCTCCCGGTGATTAAGAACCCTATGGTGACCCCTTTATCCGGCGGGAAAAAGCGCGTAGCCTGAAATGATTATTCACTATAGTGAACAATCCCGATGAAAGAGATGAAAACGGATACGCTGTGGGATCATCTGCACTGGCTGACCGTACTGGCAGAGCAGGGCAGTTTTACCCGCGCGGCAGAGCGGCTCGACGTCAGCAAGGCGGCGATGAGTCAGAAAATCAAAGAGCTTGAGGAGATGGCCGGTGTGTTGCTGGTACAACGCACTACGCGCAGCGTGCGGCTGACCTCTGCCGGTGAGAAGCTGGTGGAGGAGCTACGCGAGCCTTTTGCCCGCATCGAACAGAGTTTTTTCAGCGTGCGGGACACCGCCGGGCCGGTGCGTGGCCTGGTGCGCATTACCGCACCGGTGGCGTTTGCCCGTCAGCAACTGGTGCCGATTATCGGTGAGTTTCTGCGTGATTATCCGCAGGTGCGTCTGCAGCTGGATGTGACTGACCGCATTGTGTCGCTGAGCAGTGAGGGATTTGATCTGGCCATTCGACACAGCGACACCCTGCCGGAAACCCACGTGGCACTGCCGCTGTGTGACACGCGGACATTGCTGGTGGCATCACCCGCCTATCTCAATGAACAGGGGATACCTCATACGCCGCAGGATCTGGCGCAGCATAACTGCCTTTACTATCCACGCGGCGTCGAATCACCGCGCTGGCGATTTACCACCTCCGCGGATAGCGAACAGGTCCAGATACGGATTCAGGGCAGCTTTGCCACTAACAACAGCGAGTCGATACGCGATGCGGCCCTGCAGGGGTTAGGGATCGCTATGCTGCCCGATTTCAGCGCCCGGGAGGCGCTGGCAGCAGGGTCATTGCAGCAGGTGTTGCCTGCGTGGCAGCCGGTTGAGGCCTTTGCCGCCCGCCTGTGGATCGTACGACCCTGGGCGGCGCAGGTGCCCCGCGCGGTCACCACGTTTACACACTGGCTACGCGCGCGCTTTGACCGTTGAAGGCAATGCCAGCGCAGGTGGCGTGGTGTGCATCATCTCGCCAATCAGGCTGCTGCGGTTATATAAACCAAGCCGCAGATTGAAGTCGAGATGCAGCCGCTCGTTGCCGGTTAATTTTATAATGGGTGGCGGCGTCTGTGGCCGCTGCTGAAACATCACAGACTGCGCAAAGGCGCTGCTGCTGTCGGCATGCAGGCGCTGATAGAACCAGGCGCTGGCTTCACTTTTACGCAGATAGAGATTCGCCCGCCGGTATTCCCGCATCGCAACCTGCTGCGCCAGCGACAGGAGCTGACGAGACGGATTCTCCATATTCTGCACAATCAGCGGAAAATCATCACGCTTCTTCAGCTCATGGAAATAGTTGCGGATACCGACGTTTTTAACCGGTGCCAGCTGTTTCAGCCATTCGCGGATAAACGGATTTTGCGGGGCGGCAGCAAGAAACCAGCTCTCGGTGACCGGCGCAAGCAGATTCAGCGTCGATTGCTCGTTATAGTAACCAATGAGATCCATTGACCGCGCTTCGTGAACGCGATGCACCCAGGCGAGATTCTCAAACAGCAATGTGCTGCAATCAATGCCGATGCCGCCATAACGGTGAATCAGCTCAAGCCGGATGATTTCACTTTTATGTGCCAGCGTCAGATCGGAAGAGATAAAGTTGAGATCGGGCAGCCACTGCGACAGGGTGCGCTGCGTAATCAGATAAACCTGGTGGTCGGGGTTGTCCCGCCGGATTTTACTGATATTCAGCGCCATTGAGGCAGGCAGGTGATCGTTATGCCAGACCATCCAGACGATTTTTGGAATCTCCGGCAGATCTTTCTGCTGCGCGATCAATACGACATTATCTTCCTGACCCGGATCATATTCCGGTGCCCGACAGAGTTTCTGCTGTTTTCTATTCCATAACATCTGGCTACTGAACGATATTCTTTTCCAGTTACGCCAGATTTTATGCGCTGGACGTTGGCGATGTGAAGTCATGGTACACCTGTTATTTTTATTTTCCCGTCATAGTGCAGGCTCTGCCCGTTCCGCCAGCGGCGGGAACGGCCGGAATTACATACTGACTGCAATCCCGATGAGTGCGGGAATTAATGAATAGTTTTCCCTGGTGGCGACGCAGTGCTGGAGCGCGCGATAGTTTCCTCACGGCTGTTTAATTGCACTGCACCTTTTTAATAAAACATTATTTACACATTAGCTATGTCTTTTTTTGACTTTAGGATAATACGGAAATAATCCGGTCACGTTATGAAAATAATAATGTCGTCACTGTTAATCATTTATTTAAATGCGGGAATAAACGCAGTTAAGGAATATCTGAATATTATTCTTAACCTGCGCGTTATCCTGCGGCCCGGGCCACAGGAACAGTGGCTATTGTACTTAACTGGTGGTGTAAGCCCGGCTCATCAATCCGCGGAATCAGACAGCCTGAAGAGGATTGTCTACGCTTAAGAAGAACTTACTGAGAAAGGAGCGCGCATGCAGAGTGAATCTTACGGGTTACTGGCGGTTGATAAGCAGGGTAATCGCGTCCTGTTTCTTAATCCGGAAACCTTCGCGGTCGAGCGGGAACTGAACGCTTTTCCACCGCGGCCGCATGAACTCCTGATGCTGGCCCCCTGGGGTAAAGCCTATGTACCCATTTTTGGCGACGGCGTTCATGGTAATAACCCGCATCCGGGTCACAAAGTGGCGATTATCGATTTACAGCGTCGGGAGATCAGTGGCTTTATCGATCTGTCGCCGCTGCGGGCACCCCACAGCGGGCAGCTGGGCCGCGATGGCAAAGTCTATCTCTGCTGTGAGCAGAGTGCCGCAGTGGCGGTGATCGATCCGCAGAGCGACAAAGTGGAAAAAATCATTCCAGTTCCTTCTCACAACGCGCATCGCCTGACGCTGTCACCCAGCGGCCGCAAGCTGTTCACCGATAACGAAGAGGATGCGACCATCACCGTGGTGGATCTCTGTGAAACAGAGGGGCGGGTCATCGACACCATCCTGCTGCCCGGTCCGATTGCGGGCATCGCTGCCTCTCCGAAGCACCCCTATCTGGTCGCCAGCGCCGCTGATGCACCGTTGCTCTATGTGATCGATCGGCAAAGCCACCGCATTCGCCAGCGCCTGACGCTGCCGGGTCATGAGCGGCCCTGTCAGGTGGTACGCTTCAGCGCCGATGGCGAGCAGCTGGTGGCGATAGGGGATCAGGAACCGCTGGTGACGCTGTTTGACGATCTGCTGAATCCGCTGGGCGACATCCGGGTAGGTAACATGCCGATGGATGGCTGTTTTACGCCAGACAGGCAACAGCTGCTGATTGCCAATCAGGATGATGGCACGCTGAGCGTCATCGATCTGGCGCAGCGTAAAGTGATTGCCACGCCGCGTGTCGGAACGGGCTGTGAGGTGCTGGGTTATTTTCCGATCGGTCAGATAAACGGACGATGATAGATCGCGGAACTCCAGTGGCGGCTGCTGGCGTGCTTCTCCGCCTGCCAGCCGCGTTTACGTAATTCGCGCGCAATCATCTTGTTCATGATGCCGTGACCCAGCAGCAGCACCGTACCATGCCGTGAGTGATCGATCAGCTTCTCTGCCGCCGCGGAGGCGCGGCTGCGCGCATGTTGCAGCGACTCCGCTTCACCCGCATACCCGCAGAACCACAATAGCCGCAACAGGGCCAGCCAGCACAGGGTAGGCAACTGCACCGCGCCGGTTCGCAGCAGTGGCACGGCGACTTCGCTGAACACGGCATCAACCTCATGGGGCTGCAGACCGAGCTGGCTCAGGGAGGATTGTGCGCGAGGCAGGGGACTACAGACAATCACCGCGGCCTGACGTGCAATCTCAATGCTGCGCGGCGGCGGTCCGTCACTAACCTGTGACAGATCGTAGGCTTCGCACCAGTCTGCCAGTGCCTGCACGCTCTGGCGACCCGCAGCCTGGTGGTCAGGTTTACCGTGTCGCATCAGGATAATTTTCATAGCATCTCTGTCCGCCCTTTTTGTCAGGGTAACGTATTGTCTGCGCTTACAGCGATTTTTCAGAATAAATACACGTGTCATCTCATGGTCACAGGCGTGTGCGACAACAGAGCCCGATGAAAGGATTTTAGTCAGTCTTATAACGCTTAATCATAAGAGAAAATGGTAATTTATAGTCGATGGTGATTTTTTTCAGGCAATGTGTTGCGGGTAACTGGCTGAATTTGCGCTAAAAATGCGTGATGACGGGATGTGATAGTGAAGTTTTACTAATAATTTTCATCAGGATCTATTGATTTATCTACGCGCGTAGATACACTAGGTCCCCAGTGATTGCTCACGGTGCCCGATGCACAGTAGGCCCATCGATTGTTAAGTTACATTCGCTCAGTTTAAGCGACCGGTGAAAAATACACCGGCGAAATGGGGCGAAGAACAAGATTCCAACACCAGGGAATCCTTTAACCTTTCATCATGGTTAGTCAACTGAACGTCGTCACCGGGGAATTTCCGCTTTTATCAGGGAATCGACCCATGGACGGGCGTTTATCGATCTGCATACTCATTCAGGGATAGGGTTATGACGGCACACAACTCCGTTAATCAGCAGGCATCACTGTCATCCACTTCAGCCGCCGATGAGCGGTTTAACACCCCTTCAGGCCGCAAAGATTTCTGGCGCGCCACTTTCTCATGCTGGCTCGGAACGGCAATGGAGTACGCGGATTTCGCGCTCTATGGTCTGGCGGCCGGTATTATCTTCGGCGACGTCTTCTTTCCGGAATCAACCCCTGCCATGGCACTGCTCTCCAGCTTTGCTACCTGGTCAGTCGGCTTTGTTGCCCGGCCTATCGGCGCACTCTTTTTCGGCTGGCTCGGTGACCGCAAAGGCCGAAAGGTGGTGATGATCTCCACCATCATTCTGATGGGCGCTTCCACGACGTTGATCGGCTTAATCCCGAGCTATGCCTCTATTGGCGTCTGGGCTCCTGCCTGTCTGGTTCTGCTGCGCTTTACGCAGGGTTTCGGCGCTGGCGCGGAGTTATCGGGCGGCACGGTGATGCTGGGCGAATATGCGCCCACAGAGCGTCGCGGACTGATCTCATCCGTGATCGCGCTGGGTTCTAACAGCGGCACACTGCTGGCTTCGCTGGTCTGGTTGCTGGTGGTACAAATGGATCAGCAGAGCCTGCTGGAGTGGGGCTGGCGTATTCCGTTCCTCAGCAGTGCACTGATTGCGCTGGTTGCCTTGTGGATTCGACGTCATCTGCGCGAAACGCCGGTGTTTGAGCGCAGAAAAGCGGAGATGGAAGCGGAACGCGCAGGCGTACTGGCCGCTCCGGTGGTGGATCAGCGGCCTTTCTTCCAGCGTACCCGTGCCTTCTGGACCATGGTTGGCCTGCGTATCGGCGAAAATGGCCCCTCCTATCTGGCGCAGGGCTTCATCGTCGGTTACGTCGCGAAGGTGCTGATGGTCGACAAGTCCGTACCAACCACTGCGGTGTTCCTCGCGTCGTTGCTGGGTTTCCTGATCATTCCTTTAGCGGGCTGGCTCTCTGACCGCTTTGGTCGCCGGGTGGTTTATCGCGTGTTCTGTCTGTTACTGATGTTCTACGCCTGGCCCGCCTTTACGCTGCTCGACACGCGTGAACCGATGCTGGTGATCCCGGTTATCGTGGTCGGTATGGCGCTGGCGTCGCTGGGTATTTTTGGTGTGCAGGCGGCATGGGGCGTGGAGATGTTCGGCGTTCATCATCGCTACACCAAAATGGCAGTGGCTAAAGAACTGGGTTCCATTTTGTCCGGCGGAACCGCACCACTTATTGCCGCTGCTATGCTTTCTTATACCGGTCACTGGTGGCCGATTGCGGTTTATTTCTCGGCGATGGCCGCAATTGGGTTCTTTACCACCTTTGTCGCGCCTGAAACGCGAGGGCGGGATCTCAATCTGCCTGAAGATGCCATCTAGCTTTGCCTGAGGATGCCATCTGCCAGGATAGCGCGAAAAGCAGCAGGCCGTGTAAAGCGGCCTGTTTTTTTATGGAGGAACGTGATGTGCCTAAGTCGTTAACGGGAAAAGTGACCCGAAGTGAAGTTGCGAAAGCGGCAGGCACCTCAGTGGCAGTTGTCAGTTATGTCATCAATAACGGGCCTCGCCCGGTTGCCGAGGCGACCCGTCAGCGGGTACTGGAGGCGATTAAAGCCACCGGTTACCGGCCAAATGCGGCAGCACGCGCACTGGCATCCGGTAACACCAAAACCTTCGGATTGGTGGTGCCCAACATCGGCAATCCTTTTGTGGCCTCAATGGCGCACGTGTTGTTGCAGGAGTCGATGAATCACGGCCACGTTATGCTGCTGGGTGATGCAGGTGATGACCGGAAGCGCGAACTGGAGTTAATTCAGGGACTGCTGAATCGGCAGGTCGATGGACTCTTTTACAACAGCGTCGATCGCCATCCTTACATTGACCTGATTAAAGCCAGCGGTACGCCACTGGTCATGCTGGAGCGGGTTGAGCCTCAGCCGGGCGTTAACATGCTGCGGGTCAATGAGCGTCAGGCCGCCTGGCAGGTGACGGCACATCTGTTGAGTCATGGTTATCAGCAGGTCGGCATAATCAGCGGCCCGGTGGATATGCTTAACGCGCAGGATCGTATTCAGGGCTGGCGTGATGCCATGCAGGATCGCGGGCTGCCGATTGATGAATCGCTGATGTTTCCCGCCAGCTACACCCCGCAGGGCGGATACGCTGCGGCACAAACCATGATCGCCCGGGGTCGTGTGCCTCGTGCACTGTTTACCAGCAACGAAGGTCAGGCGATTGGCGCGCTTCGCGCCTTTTCCGAACATCAGATTCGTGTGCCGCAGGATGTGGCGCTGGTCTGTTTTAACGGTACCAATCACTCGTCGTTTCACGTCCCGACATTAACGACCGTGCGCCAGCCACTGCGTGAGATGGCTCGCTCTGCGATTCATATGCTGAAAGAGGGACAGAGCGAAGCGCAATTAAAGGAGTTTCCACACTACCTTGAAATCGGTGAATCCTGCGGCTGTGAGCCGCAAAGCCAGAGTTAGCCTATAAAAATATGAAAAGAATTATTATTGACTGCGATCCCGGCAACGGTATCGCGGGTGCCAACACCGATGATGGGCTGGCGATTGCGCTGGCCTTAGCTTCACCTGCACTGTCGCTGGAATTGATCACCACCGTGGCCGGTAACACGCCATGTGAAGTTGGCGCGCGCGTCGCCAAAGATCTGATCGTCCGGCTGGGATTATCTATCCCGGTAATCCAGGGTGCTACGCAGGCGCTACAGGAAGATCCTGCGCCGTGGCGCGAGACGCTGGATAACCGGGTCAATCAGCTTGCGCTGGGTAAGATGTGGCAGGGCGTGCGCCAGCCAGCGGATGTTGCTGCGGATGCGTTTGATGCTGCTGACGCTATCGGCAAACTGATTTGCGACAATCCGGGCGAGATTACCCTGGTGGCGATTGGCCCGCTGACGAATGTGGCGCTGGCAATGCAGCGCTATCCCGCCATGGCCGACGCTGTGGCGGAAATTGTCATCATGGGCGGCGTGTTTACGCTGGATGATTATATCAAAGACACCAATTTTGGCCTGGATCCGGAAGCGGCCCATCAGGTGCTGCACAGTGGTGCAGCAGTAACGTTGGTTCCGATGGATGTCACCACGCAGACGCTGCTGACCCAGCAGGATTTGACCCGCCTGACCGCCGTCGATCATCCACTGACCGAATTTGTGCGCGATACGCTGCGTCCGTGGATCGACTATTCGATGGCGACCCGGCAGCTGGCGGGATGCTGGATCCACGATGCGCTGGTGGTCGCCTGGTTGCTGAATCAGCGGGTCGCTTCAGGCATCGATTACCGGGTGGATATCGAACTGCGTCCCGGTGCGACGCGCGGCAAAAGCTGGCGTTATCGTCAGCCCCTTCGGCTCACTGTCGGCGTGCCTGAGCAGTGCGGCGCATCGGTACATGTGCTGCATCGTGTCGATAACACGCTGCTGTTGTCGATTATTGAACAGGCATTTATGCGCCTGACATCCTGATATCGTGGGCGATTAACTCGCCCGCGTGCTGGCGGCGGTGGATCGGTTTCCTGAAGATCGCTGTTGCCATCAAACGCTGACGGTATCCGTCAGTTTATCAGCAGCATCAGGACGCGGGCAGAAGGTGCAGGGCTTGTGTGAGCTGATACCCGGCATTACATTGCTTCGCACACATCGACCCAGCGGGCGTTAGTCAGTTCAGCCATCAGCTGTGGGGTAATGCGGACGGCGCTGTGGATAGCGCCGGCGGCGGGCAGGACTTCCTCGAAACTGCGTAGTGAGACATCACAGTAAACGGTCAGCGGATTCTCAAGACCGAAAGGACAGACGCCGCCCACCGGATGGCCGGTCCAGTTAATCACCTCGTCCACGCTCAGCATTCGCGCTTTCGCCCCCAGCGCCGCTTTCAGCTTGCGATTATCCAGCCGGGCATCGCCTCGTGTCACAATCAGCACCACGTCGTTTTTCACTTTCAGTGACAGGGTTTTGGCAATCTCTCCTGGCGTCACGCCATGGGCGCGGGCAGCCATCCCGACCGTCGCAGTACTTTCGGCCAGTTCAATAATTTCAATTTCAGGGGCGTGTTCGGCGAAGAACTGGCGCACGGACTCCAGGCTCATCTTTCTCTCCAGGCTGATCGAAGGCGTAAAAATTGCCACAAGCCTCAGTGCCTGTAAACGAGATAAACGGAGAATTCAGCGTAATTAAGTCTGTTTAGCTGCCGCTCAGGGTGCAGTTGCCGCATTGTTCGACATCGGGAATGCGATAACGCTGGCAGCAGCTGCGACGGACCAGTTCGCCGTTGCGCGGGATCATGGTGCGGTAGAGCGGGTTTTCGCTGCCATCCAGCAGCCGCTGGTTGAAGAACAGCGCCTGCTCCAGTTGCAGCACCAGCGACTCATCGATCTGGCTTTTCAGCTCACCCAGGAACCACTGAAATGAGTAGCCCATATTGTTCCAGATGAGTCGGGCGTTGATATCACCATGCTGCGTAATACCATTGACCACCGGGATCAGATGCTGCTGAATCAGCCGATCGATACGCTGCTGAGGGTTAAGATAGCGCGCTTCTTCATCCTCCTGCACATCGATCCAGAAAGTGGCCGGATGACCATTCTCATGAAAACCGACGCGGATATGCTCTGGCGAGCAGTCCAGCGCACGCGACTCCTGCAACAGCGCCATGATCAGTGTGGGCAGCAGCAGACCAAAATACCATTGCGCCCAGAGTGACAGCACCGGTTTCGCTTCACGAACCGCATCAGGATGATCGCGATAGAGATAATCGCTGTAGCGCTGAATAATTGGGGTAAAGGCTTCTGATTGTGACCAGGCGGCGAGGGTCAGCGTGTCGCGCGGAGCAGGCTGGCTGAGCTTCGTCGATTCAAGCAGATAGCTGCGCTGTTGTTGCAGCCGCTCATGCAGACTTTCCGCCAGTGGACGGTCATTCTGCCGGAAGATCATCGACTGAGCGTTAAAACGCTGTTCCTGAGCTGAAACGGTTGCCATGACGACTCGCGAAAAGTGTAGATAAGAAAGCAAATGATAATCGTTATTGATTAACTCTACAAGTCGTGTAAAAAATCGTCGTTGCGGGTGGGAAAACGGCGGGTTTGAGGTCAGTTATCCGATCGGACAGAGCAGCAGAGAGCCGGGCTTATCGAGTCAAAGCCTCAGTGATTACCGATAGCGTTACGTTTAATTATGCATGTTCACTGGCGGCGTGATGCTGTTTTCGGGGTAAATCTTCCCAGGCGAGAATGGTATTCCGGCCCTGATTTTTAGCCACATATAATGCGCTGTCAGCATTGGCGACCGCCAGGTCAAATTCATTATCATAAATAGGCGCGATGCCGGCACTGATGGTGACGTGGGTTGAAACGGTTTCATTGAAAAGATGAGGAATTTCTAAATCCAGCACGTACTGACGGATTCGCTCTGCCAGTTTCATGGCGATGGAACTGTTCACATTGGTCATCAATACCAGAAACTCTTCGCCGCCATAGCGGGTGACAACATCGCGTGAACGCACCGCATCACGAATTGCGACAGAGACCCGCGCCAGCGCCTGATCGCCCATCGCATGCCCGTAATTGTCGTTATAAGACTTAAAGTGATCGATATCCAGCAGCAGCACGTAGTGGCTGCCAGCATGGTTTTCCAGAATATTATCCAGCCGGTTCTTAAGACCACGACGGTTATAAAGCCCGGTCAGCGGGTCGAGCATGCTGAGGTCGCTGAATGTCTCTTTCTCTTCGTAGAGCTGATGCATCAGGCGCAGAGTAAAGTTGTCGGCACGGCGGCGCATCAGATGCTGTAGTGAAAAACCAATCAGTGGCAGCGTAATGGTCAGCAGGATCAGTGGCAGGTGCTGTGCATTGTCGAGCAATAAAACGGTGAGCACCGGTGGCGTGACATGCAGACAAAAAGCCCCCAGATAGTCGCTCAGGGCGATGGCACTGATAAATAACACGCTAATCAAACTGATAATAAGAAAGCCACCATCAAAATAGAACACCTGATGAAAGCGATAATTAATATGCCAGGCCCAGAGCATTCCCAGCAGCAGCGCCACAGGATTTAACAGGGGAAGTTTTACTTTAGGCCATATTAAAAGAGAAATTAACATGATGACGCTAAAGGCCGCGACACTCATTACCGGCAGGGTCGTCTCACTTTGCTCACTGCTCATTATTGGCAGCAGATGAAATAGCGAAACGGCGATATTCAGAAACAGAAAAAGCATCACTGAAAGCCGGTATTTACTCTGTTTCAGTTCTTCATAAGATTGTAATTTCATTATAAGTACTCGTGACGACCCTGAAATACCAAAGCGCACGCCGGCAAAACCAGGTTCTGCCAGACAATGAGCAAATTATTGCTGTTGCTGTTATTAAAGGTGTTATCGGCCGCAATCTAGCATTTTCCAACTGGTCTGTCATCTTCGTTGCCGGGCGTGACAAAAACAGGCTGCAGAGCAGGCAAAACTGTCATATGATAATGGGAATGCTTATCATTTGAGGTTGGTGTCATGGGGATAGCGATTATCGCGGCCTGCGGCCTGTGGGGAGTCAGTTGGGCACTGGGTAAAAAGCTGGATAGTGCGTGGGGCGTGTTGCTGCCGTGCATTGCGCTGCCGCTGTTCGCCTTATGGGAACCGAGCTTCAGCCAGTGGCGGATGGTGATGACGGTTGCGCTGCTGCTGACTGTCGTGATGCTGTTTAACCAGCGGCTGCGTCACTATCTGCTGTTGCCATCCTGTCTGGCGTTAGCGGGCGGACTGGCGGCTGTCTCTGTGAATTTTCATCTGAATTAACATAAGCGGAATGGTTAAAACCAGCGAACGGCGTGAAGCGGCTGGAAAAGGTAAAGCGACCGAAAAACAGAACAACTGGAAAAGGTAAAACGAGCAGGGGGTAAAACGAAACTACAGGGGAACAGAAGAGATGAGCGGGAAAGGCCTGAAGATGACAACGTTGGTGCGAAGAGAGGGACTTGAACCCTCACGTCCGTTAAGACACTAACACCTGAAGCTAGCGCGTCTACCAATTCCGCCACCTTCGCATCGAGTTGTCTGTTCATATCACCGCAATGGTGCGAAGAGAGGGACTTGAACCCTCACGTCCGTTAAGACACTAACACCTGAAGCTAGCGCGTCTACCAATTCCGCCACCTTCGCGCAGTGCTCGCGATATGAAACTTGTGATTTTGGTGCGAAGAGAGGGACTTGAACCCTCACGTCCGTTAGGACACTAACACCTGAAGCTAGCGCGTCTACCAATTCCGCCACCTTCGCATACCCGTAACACCTTGAGAATGTTACAACCACGGAGGCGCATTCTAGAGATTTTACTCTTTGCGTCAACAACTATTTCGTCGGGCTGAAACGATCGCTGTAAAAAACAACGTTTTCAGCCCGGCAAAGCAGTTAACGGCAGGAAAAACCCTTAGCGCGTTTTGGCACCGCGACCATAGACGGCACGGTAAACTTTAAAGCGCCCGGTTTGTGCGATGACTTCGTGACTGCCGAAGGCTTCATCCAGCGCCTGCGGATAGGGCAGGAAGGTGTTAGCAACGATACGCAGCTCGCCGCCGGTATTCAGGTGCTTCACCGCACCACGAATCAGCGCCTGTG
The DNA here is from genome assembly GCF_049310725.1 of Pantoea sp. BJFS-204. Taxonomy (NCBI): domain Bacteria; kingdom Pseudomonadati; phylum Pseudomonadota; class Gammaproteobacteria; order Enterobacterales; family Erwiniaceae; genus Pantoea; species Pantoea sp. BJFS-204. The sequence continues at coordinate 340,260 of NZ_JBMOWE010000005.1, forward strand.
CGGCGTCGAGGCTGGTCTGAGTGCCTTCATGGAAGGGCGGATTAGAGATAATCATGTCGAAACGACCGGTCACGTCAGAGAAGACATTGCTGGCGAAGACTTCGCCCTCGATGCCATTGGCGGCCAGCGTCGCTTTACTTGCTTCAATCGCCGCTGCATGCACGTCACACAGCCACAGACGCACTTTAGGCGAACGGGCAGGCAGCGAGGCGGCAATCACGCCCGCGCCACAGCCCATATCCAGCACTTTACCTTTGGTGTGTGGGGTAAAGGTCGACAGCAGCAGGGCGCTGCCGCTATCCAGACCGTCACGGCTGAAGACGCCAGGCAGGGTATGAATCGTCAGACCATCGAGCTGATACTGGTGACCAAAAGTGCTGGCATCGAATTCAGGCTGTTTGTCGAGGCGACCGTGGTAGAGACCACAGCGACGCGCGCTGTCGATCTTCTCCAGCTTCACCCATGACTCCATCATGCCTTCGGCGCTGCGCACGCCGCTGCGGTTTTCACCGACCACGAACACGTCGCAGCCCACCGGCAGCAGCGACAGCAGGTTCTGCAGCTGGAACTGCACTTCCGGCTTATTCTTGGTCCAGAAGTAGACCAGGGTATCGCAGCCCTGCACATCTTCGGCCTGCGCAACCATTCCGTAACGCGCCTGCTCGCCCATACGGCGGCTCAGGTTTTGCCAGTGATGATATTGCTGGGTGTGAACGCGCGATGAGGCGGTTTCCAGCTGAGCGGGCAGGTCATCCTGCAGATCGCCAGCAAATAAAACATGGCGGGCGGTAAATTCATCACTGTGGCGCAGAATGACTTCGCTGGCCGGGGTAAAAGCAGACATGTAGGGCTCCTGTAAGATCTGAGCGGGGATTATAGTGGTTTGTTGGCGCATGTTCGATGGGTTTGCTAGCATAGCGTCGCATTCAGGCAGCAGAACAGGTAACACCATGACGTCCAGGCGCGACTGGCTTTTACAGCAAATGGGAATTACGCAGTACCAACTGCGCCGCCCGCGCGTGCTTCAGGGCGAAATTGCCGTCACGCTGGCACCGGACACGCAGTTAATTATTGTCGCTGACGCGCCCCCCGGTTTACATGAACCGCTGATGCGCGATGTGCTGCATGCCCTCAATCTGCAACCCGCTCAGGTAATGACCGTGACACCGGATCAGCTGCAAATGCTGCCGGAGACGCTAAACTGCGCGGGCTGGCTGCTCGGCGTAGAGAGCGAACAGACTTTCAATGGCGTGGCATTAACCAGCGCCTCTTTTAATGAACTGATCAGCAGCGGCGTCGCCAAACGCGCGCTCTGGCAACAGATGTGTAACCATGACAGCCATCTCTTTACTCACCCCTGACGATCTGGCGCAGGCCTTCGCCATTGAGTGTCGTAGTCACGCGTTTCCCTGGAGTGAAAAGACGTTTGCCAGCAATCAGGGCGAGCGCTTTATCAATTTACGTCTCGACGTTGACGGCAAAATGGCCGCCTTTGCGATTACGCAGGTGGTACTGGACGAAGCCTCGCTGTTTAACATCGCGGTCGATCCCGCTTTTCAGCGCCGGGGATTGGGCCGCCAGCTGTTGCAGCATTTGATCGATGAGTTGATCAAACGCGACGTGCTGACGCTGTGGCTGGAAGTGCGGGCCTCGAACCTGCCCGCCATCGCGCTCTATGAGCAGCTTGGATTCAATCAGGTCAGTCGTCGCCCCAACTATTATCCCACCGCCAGCGGCCGTGAAGATGCCATTCTCATGGCACTGACGCCGTAGCGGTGTTAAGGAGCTTTAATGATTGATAACTGGGATTGCATCCTGTTTGATGCCGACGATACCCTTTTTCATTTCGACGCCTATGCCGGTTTGCAGCGCCTGTTCGCCGGTTATGACGTGCAGTTCACCGACCAGGATTACAGCGATTATCAGGCGATAAACAAGCCGCTGTGGGTCGATTATCAGAACGGTGCTATCTCCGCGTTACAGCTGCAGACTCAGCGTTTCAACCACTGGAGCGAAAAGCTCAGCGTTGCGCCGGAGATCCTCAACAGCGGCTTCCTCAGCGCAATGGGAGAGATCTGCACGCCGCTGCCGGGCGCGGTCAGCCTGATGAACCAGCTGCATGGCCGGGTGAAAATGGGCATCATCACCAACGGTTTTACTGCGCTGCAGCAGACGCGTCTGGAGCGCACCGGTTTCCGCGATTACTTCTCGGCGCTGGTAATCTCCGAGCAGGTCGGCCAGCCAAAACCGGCGCCAGAGATTTTTGATTACGCACTGAATCTGATGGGCAACCCGGATCGTGAGCGGGTGCTGATGGTGGGTGATACGCCAGAGTCAGACATTCTGGGCGGCATGAATGCCGGTATTAAAACCTGCTGGCTCGATCATGGCACCCGGCCATTGCCGGAACATATTAAGCCGACCTGGCAGGTCAAATCGCTGGGCGAGCTGGAAGCGCTGCTCATCAGCTGACGGAAGACGCCTCGCAAATCAGCATCTTTCCCATAAAAAAGGCCCGCACAGCGGTAATGTCAGTCAGTTAAGCGACAGGTGATAACGCAGTCTGGTGCCGGGCAGGGGCTGGCGGTCCTCGCGCCGCTGCGCGGTTCCTTCACTTCATTCCTCTGCCTGACGGACCGCCGGGGATGGCACATCCTGTGCCGCCCCGCCTTTCGCCCGCGTCCTGCGGGCTCTCC